>NZ_JBIWNJ010000001.1:1127638-1693925 GCF_044767165.1 Peribacillus sp. NPDC101481
CTTCCGCCTGCGGGGTCTCCTTAGACACGCTTTTCCCGCAGGAGTCTCGCACCTTCCGTTCCAATCGACTTTGTATTAAAAATTCAGATTGAAACCTTGAAACCCTTTTGCCTAAAAAAATGGCTCGGAATGGTCACAACCGAACCATGAAATGTTATTTGGTGGTGGACTTAAATTTCCACTCCAGGTACTCGCTTTCCGAGGGCGTCTCGGGAGCCTCCTCGGCTTCCGCCTGCGGGGTCTCCTTAGACACGCTTTTCCCGCAGGAGTCTCGCACCTTCCGTTCCAATCGACTTTGTATTAAAAATTCAGATTGAAACCCTTTTGCCTAAAAAAATGGCTCAGAATGGTCACAACCGAACCATGAAATGTTATTTGGTGGTGGACTTAAATTTCCACTCCATGTACTCGCTTTCCGCGGGCGTCTCGGGAGCCTCCTCGGCTTCCGCCTGCGGGGTCTCCTTAGACACGCTTTTCCCGCAGGAGTCTCGCACCTTCCGTTCCAAATCTTCCTCTTTTCAAAAAAAAAACCGACCTTTAAGGGCCGGTTTTTTCTCTTATTCTTCTTCCGCTTCTTCTTGGTCAAGGAATGTATTTAACATTTCCTCGACAAGATCCCACTCTTCTTCTGTTTCGATCGGTGTAAGTTCACCATCTTTATTATCTTCGCTTGGTACGAATGATGAAGCGTGGATTTCGATTTCTTCCTCATCATCTTCTGCAGACATCGGATAGTAAAGTACATAAGATTTGTTGAATTTATCTGAGTCGAATGTGAAAAGGATTTCGCAAAGCTGCTCGTTTCCGTTTTCATCTACTACTGTAATGTTGTTTTCGCCGTGTTCCATTTGTATTCACCTCATATTGAATTTGTTTGTCTGTCCAAGAATCCTTGCAGAATCATGACAGCCGCCATTTTATCAATGACTTTCTTGCGTTTGCTTCGACTCACGTCCGCCTCAAGAAGGACACGTTCAGCCGCCATAGTTGTCAACCGTTCATCCCAGAGAAACACCGGCAGCTTGAATTTGTTTTCTAATCGTTTAGCGAAATCTTGGCTGATTTCGCCTCGCGGTCCAACGGTACCATTCATGTTTTTAGGTAATCCGAGGACAATTTTAGAAACATCATGCTCTTTTATGATTTCATTGAGGCGTTTAAAGCCGAAGTCATTTCCAGCTTCGTTAATTTTGATCGTTTCCAATCCTTGTGCAGTCCAACCCATCGCGTCACTCAGGGCAACGCCGATGGTCTTTGAACCTAAATCAAGTCCCATTGTGCGCATTAGTATTCCTCTCGATGGTTCTTAAGATACGACTTAACCAATTCTTCGATGATTTCATCGCGTTCTAGCTTACGAATAATGTTTCGAGCATCCATATGGCGCGGGATGTAGGCCGGGTCACCAGATAATAGATAACCGACAATCTGGTTTATCGGGTTATAACCTTTTTCCTGAAGTGCAACATAAACTTGAGACAATACTTCTTGTACATCTCTTTCGAATGGTTCTTCGGGAAAATTAAATTTCATCGTTTTATCAAAGGAACTCATAAACATGCACCTCTCCTCAGCGTCCAGAATCCACTATTACCTACATTGTACAACACTTTCCATTGATTATGAAATCGATAAGACCCATTCTTCAACAAAATTAAGCGCTGCATCCAATTTTTCAGGGTCTTTTCCGCCGGCTTGGGCCATATCTGGACGTCCGCCACCGCCGCCGCCGCAACGGGAAGCAACTTCTTTGACCAATTTACCAGCATGGAAGCCGCGGTCGATGTAATCCTTGGTCACCCCGGCAATCAAATTGACTTTATCACCTTGGGCCGAACCTAATACGATAATGACAGAATCGAGCTTTTGTTTCAAATCATCCGCCATGGCACGCAGATTATTCATATCGGTAGCTTGAACCTTCGCCACCAATACTTGAACGCCATTAACGTCTTTTACGTTAGAAATAAGGCTGCTTGCTTCAATATTACTTAATTTTGCAGTAAGGCTTTCATTCTCACGATGAAGTTCCTTCACTTCAGCTAGTACCGTTTCAATTCTTGAAGGTACATCTTTCAAGTTCGTTTTCAATTTGGCAGCCGCGTCTTTCAAGACACCGATTTGATCAGTCATCAATTTGTATGCCCCTGCACCCGTTACCGCTTCAATACGGCGAGTACCTGCACCGATGCCGGTTTCAGATACGATTTTGAACAAGCCGATTACCGCTGTATTCGGAACGTGGACACCTCCGCAAAGCTCAAGGCTGTAATCGCCGATTTGAACGACACGGACAATCTTGCCGTATTTTTCGCCGAACAACGCCATTGCGCCCATAGCCTTAGCTTCCTCGATGTTTTTATAGTCCGTATTCACTTGTAAGCTTTGCCAAATCTTTTCATTTACAATCGTTTCGATTTGTTCAATCTCTTCCGCCGTTATCTGGCCAAAATGAGAGAAGTCGAAGCGAAGGCGTTCAGCCTGTACGAGTGAACCTGCTTGATTGACATGTGTACCAAGGACATCTTTCAACGCCTGATGCAGAAGATGCGTCGCTGTATGATTTTTCGTGATATGGATCCGATTTTCTTGATTTACCGTAGCAACGATATCGGAATCTGCTGTTAAAGTGCCGGCAGTAACTGTTACACGGTGCAGATTTTGGCCATTAGGAGCCTTTTGGACGTCATGGACATCAACCTTCACTGATTCACTGGCCATCGTTCCTATATCGGCTATTTGTCCGCCGCTTTCCGCATAGAAAGGAGTTTTGTTCAGTATCACTTGAACTTCTTCACCTTCTTGTGCCTCCGTTACAAGCTCGCCATTTTTTACTATGGCAGCAACTCTGGCTTCGACAGCGACTTGATCATAGCCGACAAATTCACTTTCAACTTTAATATCTCCCAATACCCCGCCTTGGATTTGCATGGAATCCACATCTTGACGCGCTGAACGGGCACGTTCACGCTGTGCATCCATTTCCTTTTCAAATCCAGCATGATCGACCGTCATGCCTTCTTCTTCTGCATATTCTTCCGTTAACTCAATCGGGAAGCCATATGTGTCATATAAACGGAATGCGTCACTGCCAGGAATGGTTGTACCGCCTTTTTCCTTTTCCTTTTTAATGACTTCAGAAAGGATAGCGAGTCCATCATTTAGAGTTTCATGGAAGCGTTCCTCTTCATTCTTGATTACTTTTGCAATGAACTCTTTATTCTTAAGGACTTCAGGGTAGAAGTCTTTCATGATTTCGCCGACGACCGTCACAAGCTCGAACATGAATGGTCGATTGATGTTGATTTGCTTAGCATACCGAACCGCTCTGCGGAGTAAACGGCGCAATACATAACCGCGGCCTTCGTTGGATGGAAGAGCCCCGTCACCTACTGCAAAGGCTACCGTACGAATATGGTCTGCAATGACCTTGAATGCAACATCTTTTTCTGAATCAACACCATACTTCACATCGGAAATCTCTTCGACTGCCCGGATGATCGGCATGAATAAATCTGTATCATAGTTCGTCGCCACATCTTGAACCACGGAAGCCATACGTTCAAGGCCCATGCCTGTATCGATATTTTTCTTTGGAAGCGGTGTGTAAGAACCGTCCGGATTATGGTTGAATTGGGAAAACACAAGATTCCAGACTTCTAGATGCCGTTCATTTTCCCCGCCTGGATATAATTCCGGATCATTCGGATCATCGCCATATGCTGGTCCGCGGTCATAGAAAATCTCTGTGTTCGGGCCGCTTGGACCTTCACCGATATCCCAGAAGTTCTCCTCCAGGCGAATGATCCTTTCTGCAGGAACACCGATTTTCTTATTCCAGAGTTCGAATGCTTCATCATCTTCAGGATGAATCGTCACAGCCAATTTGTCCTTGTCGAACCCAATCCATTTTTCATCGGTCAAAAATTCCCATGCCCATGTGATGGCTTCTTCTTTGAAGTATTCACCAATGGAGAAGTTTCCGAGCATTTCGAAGAACGTATGATGACGTGCCGTTTTCCCCACGTTTTCAATATCGTTTGTACGGATGGCCTTTTGAGCATTTGTAATCCTTGGATTTTCAGGAATCACCCGTCCATCAAAATATTTCTTTAACGTCGCCACCCCGGAATTGATCCAAAGCAATGATGGATCTTCATGAGGAACCAATGACGCACTTGGTTCGATGTTATGGCCTTTTTCACTAAAAAAATCTAAATACATTTGGCGGATTTGAGCACCAGTTAAATACTTCATATATATATCCTCCTTTAAAAATTATGTAATTTTGAGCACACAAAAAACCCCCATCCCAAAAACAGGGACGAGAGTTGACTCGCGGTACCACCCTGATTATGGACGCAGGAATTCATCCTAGGCCCATCACCTTCATAAAAGCCTTAACGCGGCATGACGGCAGGTATTAGCTGCTCTCAGGACTAGCTTTCTGCTGCTCTTCACCTTGCAGCCCCTTTCAGCCTGGGGGACCACTCTCTTTTAGATGGACTTCAGCATACTTCATCCTTCAACGAATTATCTTATGTAATGGATTATATTCACAAGACTTTTATTTGTCAATAAGGGGCGGCTTCTTTCTAAAGTGAACGCGGGCATGAAGTACAAAAACTTTCAATACTGCCAATATGGGAATTGAAAGGACCATGCCCATGATACCTCCTATTTCCCCCCCGGCCAATAATGCGAGCATGATGAACAGCGGATGCATATGGAGGCTTTTACCGACTATAAGCGGCGAAAGGATATTTCCCTCAAGAAATTGAAGTACAAGCACGATGACCGCGATGATCAACACCATCTTAACTGACATTGTCGCGGCGATGACCAGTGCAGGAATCGCCCCAATAATCGGTCCGAAATACGGAATGACATTCGTTATCCCGATTATCGCCCCCAATAGAAGCGGATATTGCATTCCGACTATCCAGAAGAGCAGCGAGGAAATCAAACCGATCACGACACAGACGATGATTTGTCCGCGGATATAGCCGCCAAGCGATGCATCCACATCACGAATGAATGCCCGTCCCTGCTTGCGCCATTTTTTCGGCGTCATATACCATGCCATTTTTTTTAAAACAGTGAAATCTTTCAGGATATAAAATGCGATGAATGGAATCAATGCAATCAGGACGATGAAATCAATCATCTTCATTGCATACTCCATCGCCTTTTCAGGTATACGCTTCAGCCAATCTTCGAAAAGGGTGACACCTTCTTCGAACCTTTCATGAATTCCGAACGGCCAGGCAGCCGTTTGATGATTGAGTTTATCGATGCTGCCCCGGTACTGTTCAACCAGTTCCGGCACGCTTTCCGACAGCTCGCGGACCTGGCTGACCATCACTGGGATACCTTTATAAACAGCAAAGCCGATCCCTCCGAAAAACAATAAATAGATGATCGTAATCGAAAGCCAGCGACGCATCCCCTTCTCATTTAAATATTCCACTACTGGGTGGAGCAAGTAACTGATGAACGCACCAATCAAAAAAGGCAGCAGTACCGTCACACATACAGCAACGACAGGTCCCCACATGGGCTTAAGTTTCATAAAAATATAGATAACGAAAAATAAGAGCAATAAAAAACCCAGGCGATAAAACCACTTTAGACGAATACTCACAATAAACACCTCCCGCTCATTTATTCTTCGAAAGGCGGGAGGTTTTCATACATAAAAAAGAGTGCCCTCATTATCAGGACACCCATTCCTGCTATAATAATGATTTTAATCTTTTGCGTATTTTCTTCATGTTCCGTTTAAACATCTTCGAGTTCATCAAGTCCGAACCCATATTCATTAGAGTATTGCGTGAACGTCTAGCCATTGCAAACACCTCTTCCGTTATTTACATACCGAAGCGGCGGTCATTTTCCTCAAACAAATCGTCCAATGAGCTTAAACTTCCATCTTCCTCGACTTGGTGCGTATTTATGAGCCCTTCGGATAGAGTCATTTCAATAAAGCAATTCCAACAATAATATTGATTTACGCCAATCTTCCCAACATCTTTACTGCGGCAATTCGGACATTTAATTTCCAAAATGGACACCTCACTGTTCATAAACTGAAACAATGATGGTATCCTTCCCTAATGCAGGCGGCTGTTTTGATTCTATCACTGTCGACTCCGAGAAAAACCCATCCGTTGTTTCATACGCTATAATCGTGCCCATTTTCTCCTTGAAATATACATCCTGCAGTAAACCAAGCTCTTCGCCCATTTCTGAAAAAAGCATGCGTCCCAATAATTCGTCCTTCGAAAGGCAAATGGAATCCGCAGGCACCTTCCTTAAGGTTGAATCCTGTTGCATGATGACGATCCCATCTGGACCGAATGAAGAAATATCGTCGAGTTTCAAATGAAAAGCTCTTTTGAACAATGCATGTTGATGAACGACCAAGCCTGTTACCTGACCCATTTCAGAAATTGATAAATCGTGGACCGTACCGATTCTTTCTCCTTTGATTGTAAAAACCGGCATCCCTTTCAATAAAGAAAACGTCCGCAAGGTCATCCCGCCTTTCCGAACATTTTTATTATCTCTTTACTATTGTAAATAGATGTGCTGAAAGGTTTTCCATTGTTGGTCCCTCTTCTGGTAAAACAGAAACCAGGCATAAAAAAAGACCGGTTTCCCGGTCTAATACACTTACTTTACCATCCTCTGCTGGCACCTCCGCCACCGGAACTTCCTCCGCCGCCGCCCCGTGGACCGCCGCTGCCGCCTCCACGGCCGCCGCCACCTCCGCGACTGATGATTATCAAGAGAATATTGATTAGCGTTTGAAGGAAAAATCCTTTAAAGAACTTGGCATCGAGGATGACTACGATGATGACTACGATGATAATGAGGAAAATCTGTAAACCTGATGGCTGAAAGGTTTCTGACTCTGGCTGAACGGAGAGATCTTGATAAAATTCGTCACCTAGGTCGTATTCTTTCGTGACATCGTTATATACAGCCTTATAGGTCTCCGTCAGGGCAACATCATATTTACCCTCTTTCAGCGCAGGGATAGCCACATCATCCAAAATCTGTCCAGATCTTATATCGGTAATGGCCCCTTCCAAACCGTATCCCACTTCAATGCGGATTTTCTGTTCTTCCATGGCCAGCACAATGAGGACTCCATTGTTCAGCTCGGCATCACCAAGCTTGAATGATCTTAATGCCTCGACCGAGTACTCCTCGATTTCGGATCCTTCCATCGAATCAACCGTCAAAACGGAAATTTGTGCTTTTGTGGCATCATCCAATCGTTTCCCAAGTTCGATGAGTTCGGATTTTTCCTGATCATCCAGGACTCCAGCAAAGTCCTGAACATATATATCCCCAACTGGTTCAGGGATGTTAGGTTGTGCTGCGGCTACGTTTGCTAAACCGAACGTGAGAATGAAGAATAGCGCAAACACAGCGAGTCTTTTCATTATTTATCGCTCCCGAAATCAACCTTTGGCGTTTCTTTTTCTTGATCGGTCACTTCAAAATATGGTTTGGCATCGAACCCGAACACTCCTGCCATCATATTCTTCGGAAAGCGTTTAATCATTTTATTATAGTTGGTAACTTCATCATTATAGTCTTTTCGTGCTACCGTCAGCCGATTTTCCGTTCCTTCCAAACTATCCATGAGACCCTTAAAGTTCTCATTGGCCTTTAAATCCGGATAGTTTTCGACAACCACCAAAAGTCGGCTCAAGGCCCCACTCAATTCTTGATCGGCATCAATCGCATCTTCAGTGGAATTGGCACCGGCCAGCTTCGAGCGTGCATCACTCACCGCTTTAATGGCTTCCGTTTCATGCGAAGCATAACCCTTCACCGTTTCGACAAGATTTGGAATCAAATCCGCTCTTCGTTTTAATTGATTATCCACTTGCGACCATTTATTGTCGACGTCTTCACTGGCACTTACAAGGCCGTTGTATGAAGATGCCCCATAAATGACAAGTAAAACGACAATGACTATTCCTATTATCCAACCTTTTTTCATCAAATCCCCCCTACTCTTTCACATATTAGTTATAATTCCACCAAAACTATGAATTTTAAACAAAATGCATCCAAAAGAACCCGCTACATAAAATCATAAGGCGTGACATTCTCCATCCCGATCATCGGGTCAGCATGCATGAGAATATCAAGATAACTCGATTGTTGAGGTACTTCTCCCTTTTCCGCCGGCATTTCTTCTTCGCTCAAAATTTCCCGCAGCTTTTCACGCAAAGTCGTTTTGCGGCGCATCTCATCATTACGCTCGATCCCTAAACGGAATGCATCTTCTTCACCACAAAGGATCAAGAAATTTTTACTGCGCGTAATCGCCGTATACAATAAATTACGTCGGAGCATCCGATAATAGCTTTTCACTACAGGTAAAATGACAATGGGGAATTCGCTTCCCTGCGACTTATGGATGGAGCAGCAATATGCATGTGTGATCTGGTTCAAGTCCTGCTTCGTGTATGTCACTTCGATGCCTTCGAACGATATGATTACTTTATCGACAGAATCGGTATTTTCTTTAGCGAACAATATGGACACGATTTCTCCCATATCACCATTAAAGACTCCCTCCTCTGGCTGGTTCACCAGTTGAAGCACCTTATCTCCCGTTCTGTATATTACGTCTCCGAATTTTATTTCCCGCCGCTTTTCATCCGCATTGCTATTGAACACTTCCTGAAGCATTTTATTCAGTGCATCAATCCCGGCAGGCCCTCTATACATGGGAGCCAGCACCTGTATATCCTTGGCCGTGAAGCCTTTCGTCCTGGCATTGGCAACGACTTTCTCGATTACTTGGGCGATTTGACCGGTTTGGCAGCGAATGAACGATCGGTCTTCTTGCTGTTTCGTGACATCAGCCGGAAGCCTTCCCTTTTTGATTTCATGGGCCAATTCAATGATCGACGAGCCATCGGCTTGACGATAAATATGTTCCAGACTGACAGTCGGTACACAATTCGATGCAAGCAAATCCTTTAAAACCTGCCCAGGGCCAACAGATGGCAGCTGATCTTCATCACCAACCAATATCACTTGGACATTTTCCGGCAGAGCTTTAAACAATTGATGGGCCAGCCACGTATCCACCATGGAAACCTCATCGATGATTACAATACGGCCATCCAGCTGATTATCCTCATCATGGGAAAAGCCTTCACTCCCGTTCCACCCGAGCAAACGGTGGATCGTAACAGCGGGAAGCCCAGTCGATTCTGCCATGCGTTTCGCTGCACGGCCAGTAGGAGCCGCAAGTACGAATGGAAATGGATCGCTTCCTTCTTTTTTATAATCGTTAATGTCCATGGATACGCCATGCAGCTCTGCATATAGCTCAACGATTCCTTTGATGACTGTCGTCTTACCGGTACCCGGTCCGCCCGTCAAGATTAACATGGGTGATTGCAGGGCCGTTTGGATCGCTTCCTTTTGGGCCGGGGCATAGGAAACATCCAGACGCTCTTCCAGCTCCCCAAGTGCAAGCAAGAACTCCGATTCGGGGAACTGGTCCTCATACTCGGTTTGAGCAAGCAGTCGCTTGATGTTCATTACGATTCCCTTTTCCGAATAGAATAGCGAAGGCGGATAAATTCGTTGATCCTCGACAACTATTTTCCCCTCTTGCGTCAATTCGATTATTTCCGAGGAAATGTTCGTGAATTCAATGCGATCCCGCTTATTTTCCTCCAACAGCCGTTTGACTGCTTCCAAAAGCTGCTCGGCTTCTATGTAGATATTTCCGTCCTGCAGGCATTGTGATTCAAGCGTATATAAGCATGCAGCCTTGATTCGGTCGGGATGGCTGCCGGAAATGCCCAGCTGATGCCCAAGCTCATCCGCCCGTCCAAAACCAATCCCTTCAATATCCTCTACGAGCTTATACGGATTCCCCTGAACCATCGTGATCGTATCCTGTTTATACATTTGATATATCTTCATCGACAACTGCGGACCGAAGCCATATTGATTCAGGGCGATCATCACCTGCTCCAGACCTTGATGCTCGACCAATGTATCATAGAGGCCCTTTGCCTTTTCACCGGATAGCTTCGGGATATCATCAAGCAGCGAGGGCTGAGCCAGAATTTTTGAAATTGCCTTTTCACCCAGTGTCTCAACAATGCTTTCAGCTGTTTTCTTCCCAATGCCCTTGAAAAGGTCACCTGATAAATAACTGACGATGCCTTCCTTGGATTGAGGCAAATCCTTGCGAAAATGCTCTACATGAAATTGAAGGCCAAAACGCGGATGTTCCTTCATGGCCCCATAAAAAATATAGATCTCATCCTCATGCATCCTTGGAAAATAACCAGTTACGACCGCTTCCTTCTCTTCATAATTCAGATTCGTTTCATGCACACGAATTCTTACAACCGAGTACATATTTTCTTCATTATGAAAGATTGTCACTAAATGACTTCCCTTCATGAACATCTTCTCTTCTGAAAACAAATCCAACGAGTCTTGCTGGCTCAACGCTTCTCCCCACCTTTCCATGCATATGCTTTTTATTTACTCTGCATTCATTTCTTCCAACAGTTTCTTACCGTGTGCAGCAAGCATATGATCAGGCTGTGCTTCCAAAGCCTTGTCAAAATAAGCCATCGCTGCTTGCGCATCCTCACGATACCCTGCAAACGCAACACCTAAATTATAATAAGCATCCGCATGTCCCGGATCCTGTTCAACAACTAAATTCAGCTGGTTGATCAATTCATCATATAATTCCGCATTAGCAAGACATAACGCATATTGGAATCTTGCATCAACGTCCTCTGGGCTCAGCTCCACCGTTCTCTGTAAATAAGGCATCGCCAATTTCGGCTGATCCAATGCCATCAATGTCAATCCAAGCATGAAGTAAGCATCGCTGTTATCCAGTCCCAATCGGATTGCCTTTTCGAACATATCCTTCGCTTCAACTAGTTTAGAATCTGATTCATAATATAAGTTTCCTAATGAATAGTAAGCCGCTGCCGCATTTTCATCCAGCTTGATCGCCTTTTTGTAAAACTTGACCGCTTTATCCGTTTCACCAACGGCAGTCAATACATTCCCAAAGTTTATGTAGGCAACAGGCTCATTCGGATTTTCCTCGATCGCCTCATTAAAAACCTTCGCCGCTTCTTCGTATTTCCCTTGCTGCATAAATTCAATTCCTTGTTGATTCTTATCCATATCCATTCACACTCCATTTTTATATTAAAAAGTATAGCATAAGCCAGTGGCCGAATTCAGGCGGTATACCCGCAATCCAAAAGAAGTCCCCAACCGCAAACACAGCTGGGGACATGCTTATTTTACCCTACGTAAGTCAGTTTTTCACCTTTTTTAAATACTTCATCAATCGTACCGCCGCCAAGGCATACTTCACCTTCATAGAATACGACTGCTTGTCCAGGTGTGATCGCGCGGACTGGCTCGTCAAAGATGACTTCGACGTCACCATTGTCCAAGACCTTCACCTTAACACCGCTATCCTCTTGACGGTACCTGAACTTTGCCGTACATGTAAATTCACCCGCAGGTATATGTTCCGCTACCCAGCTGACATTCACTGCACGAAGGGAATTGGAATACAGTACATCATTATCAAAGCCTTGACACACATATAAAACATTGCGCTTCAAGTCTTTTCCCGCAACAAACCAAGGTTCGCCGCTGCCGCCGATCCCTAGACCGTGACGCTGACCGATGGTGTAATACATCAATCCGTCATGCTTGCCCATGACCTTGCCATCCATCGTGACCATATCACCGGGCTGAGCTGGGAGGTAATTGCTTAAAAACTCTTTGAAATTGCGTTCACCGATAAAACAGATGCCTGTAGAATCTTTTTTCGTTGCCGTGGCAAGACCCGCTTCTTTTGCAATTTCACGGACTTCCTTCTTATCAATGTGTCCAAGCGGAAACATGACTTTTTCCAACTGTTCTTGAGTAAGCTGGTTCAAGAAGTACGTTTGATCTTTATTATTATCGACACCGCGAAGCATTTTGTATTCGCCATCCCGGTATTCAACCTGTGCGTAATGACCTGTGGCCACATAATCGGCACCAAGGCTTACGGCATGTTCAAGAAATGCCTTGAACTTGATTTCCTTATTGCACATTACATCCGGATTCGGGGTACGGCCCGCTTTATACTCATCCAAGAAATATGTGAAAACTTTATCCCAATACTGCTTTTCAAAATTGACCGCATAATAAGGGATGCCGATTTGATTACAAACGGCAATTACATCATTGTAATCTTCCGTTGCCGTACAGACTCCGTTTTCATCTGTATCATCCCAGTTCTTCATGAAAATCCCGACCACATCATAGCCTTGATTCTTCAATAGCAGGGCTGACACAGAAGAATCGACGCCTCCTGACATACCCACGACGACGCGGGTGTCCTGTGGTGCTTTTCTCATTCTGTCACCTCATTTATTTAAAGTGAGAATTATCTTCTCACTAATCTATTAACGATTTTAACGGTAGTTTCAGCCGCCTGCCTTACTTCCTCTTCCGTGTTGTTCAGACCGAAGCTGTAACGAATGGAATTCTTCGTCCGCTCCGAATCTTTCCCGAACATCGCCACAAGCACATGCGACGGATCGATTGACCCAGCAGTACAAGCAGATCCGCTCGATACAGCAACACCTGCCAAGTCCATATTAACGAGCATCGATTCCACATTCGTACCAGGAAAACTAACATTCAGCAAATGCGGCAGCGACTGTTCCATAGATCCGTTAATTTCATATTGTACATCCGCCTCATCAAAGACGGCAAGCAATACGTCTTTAAAACGCTTGTATTGCTCCTTTTTCTTTTCCATCGTGCTTTGTGCAATTAAAACAGCTTCTGCAAAACCGGCAATTGCAGGCACGCTCTCCGTACCAGCACGGCGCTTGCGTTCTTGTTCCCCGCCATATAAATGTGGATTCAGCTTCAAGCCTTCACGTATATAAAGAAAGCCGATTCCTTTTGGACCGTTGATTTTATGTGCGGATACGCTAAGTAAATCCACACCCAGCTCACGGACGTCGATAGAGATCAAACCATATGCCTGAACCGCATCCGTATGGAAAATGGCTTGATGCCCCCTGAGCAGCTGCCCAATTTCAGCAATCGGCTGGACCGTTCCAACCTCATTATTGCCGAACATGACCGAAACCAAAATCGTGTCATCCCGCAATGCGGCCTTTAAATCGGCAATTGAAATAAGCCCCGCTTCATTCACAGGTAAATATGTGACCTCAAAGCCAGACTTCTCAAGGTATTGGCATGTATGCAAAACCGCATGATGCTCAATCTCCGTAGTAATGATGTGCTTTCCTTGTTCTTTATAAGCATTCGCAACACCAATGATCGCCGTATTATCCGCCTCGGTTCCGCCGCTCGTGAAAATGATTTCATTCCGCCCCGCACCGATGCTCGCTGCAATACTCGAACGCGCCTCATCCAAAACATGGCGCGCCTCCCGCCCGAACGCATGAATGCTCGACGGATTCCCGAAGTCATTGCTCATGACCGTCATCATCCTATCGATCACATTCGGATGCATCGGTGATGTCGCAGCATGATCTAAATATATTCTGTCCACTTTTTTGTCGCCTCCATTAAAAAACGCAAGCGCCTACATAATAGGCGCATTGCTAATCACTTAAATATAATACATATAAGAATCGATTTCACCCGTATCCTTGTAGCTCGCCAAATCCATAAGCGTCGTATTATCCAATACATCCTTCACAGCATCGCGAATCCGGATCCAAAGCTGGCGCTTCACCGGCTCCTCATCCTCAATTCCTTCAACAGGCGTAATCGGCCCTTCCAATACACGAATCACATCACCCGAAGTAATCTCCTGAGGATCCTTAGACAAGACATACCCGCCATACGCACCGCGCACACTCTTCACCAATCCCGCATTACGAAGCGGCGCAATCAACTGCTCCAAATAATGCTCCGACAAATTATGCGTCTGGGCAATCGATTTCAAACTCTTCGGGCCTTCTCCATAATGTTTAGCAAGCTCGATCATAATCGTCAAACCATAACGGCCTTTAGTAGATATCTTCATACATATACACCTCAAATTATTTATCCGTTTCTAAATTCTTTTGAAATTATAGCATATTCCCGCCGGAAATGCATTCACCCGCCCTTCATTTGTCAAATTATCCTAATTGGAGAGGTAGGAAAAGATAGAAAAAGGTTGGGTTAGGACGGAATTTTTGCTCGAACGGTCGGATTACTGCGGGGATAGGTCGAATCTTTCGCCCGGACGGTCGGATTATTGCAGAGATAGGTCGGATCTTTCGCCCGGACGGTCGGATTTTTGCGGGGATAGGTCGAATTAATACAAAAGTTCATCCATGCCACATTTAATTTCACTAAAATACAGGAAATCTCTTTATTAACCGAGAATACTTCACTTAAATCTATAAGGAGTGGTTATCATGATCATTAAAAACTGCAAGAGGCCTTTAAAAATAGACATGCTCGAAGCTCTGATGAGACGCTTACCTCCTGGGCATGCGAAGCACCCGGCAATTATTGAAGATATTAAAAAAATCAAGGCTGGATACAACGGTGAAAACAGAGTCTTTCAATCTCTTAAATCCCTTCCTGAAAAAGAGTATCTACTCTTTCATGACCTCCGACTTATTGGATCACCTTTCCCCTTCCAAATGGACATCCTCATTCTCACATCCTCTTTCCTTTTAATCCTTGAAGTCAAAAACATGGCTGGTGAAATCTTTTTCGATAATACATTCAATCAACTTATCCGTACAAATCCAGATGGAAAAACCGAAGCTTTTGATGATCCCATATTGCAAGTGAGCCGGCAGCGCCAGCACTTGTTAGACTGGTTAAAAACAAAAAGAACGAACAACCTTCCAGTTGAAACTCTCGTAGTCAGTGCCAATTCTTCAACTATCATTCGGGCCGGGAATACGGATATTAATAGAATAGTGACACGTAAGGATCGGATTCTACTTAAAATTGAGGAATTAAAAAACAAGTATAACGAAGCGGTCCTTTCTACTAGAGCAATGAAACGATTATCGAATTTATTGCTTGATAGTCACATCCCTTATTTTCCTAAACCGCTCGAGAATTATAGAATTCCGATTACCGCCCTCCAAACCGGAGTATTCTGCGATAAGTGTCATGCATTTTCGATGGAGCGGAAATCAAGAAAGTGGATTTGCCGTACCTGTTTGGATATTTCCCTCGATGCACACATTTCAGCACTATATGATTATCTATACCTCGTCAAACCTACCATTACCAACAGGGAATTTCGAAACTTCCTACAACTCCAATCCCCATCCAGTGCAAAAAAACTATTACTTTCACTAAAACTGAATCATTCCGGCCATACTAGAGGCAGAGTTTATCTATTAAATTCTCTCATAGAAGGAGAGGTCGGATTATTACGTCGGTAGGTCGAATTAATCCCCCGCTAGGTCGGATTTTTCCTCTGATAGGTCGAATTAATCCCCCGCTAGGTCGGATTTTTCCTCTGATAGGTCGATTTAGTCACCTGCTAGGTCGGATTTTTCCGCCGGTAGGTCGAATTAATCCTCCGCTAGGTCGGATTTTTCCTCTGATAGGTCGAATTAATCCCCCGCTAGGTCGGATTTTTCCTCTGGTAGGTCGAATTCGTCCTCTGCTAGGTCGGATTTTTCCGCTGGTAGGTCGATTTAGTCACCTGCTAGGTCGGATTTTCCCGCCGGTAGGTCGAATTCGTCAACCGATAGGTCGGATTTTTCCGCTGATAGGTCGAATTAATCCCCTGCTAGGTCGGATTTTTCCGCTGGTAGGTCGAATTCGTCCACTGCTAGATCGAATTATCGATCTCACAGCATAAATTAAATCCCGAAACAGACTACTATAATAGGAATTCACCCTCTTTTACAGCATAATCAGCGCATTTCCCCCATCAGTTGTGATACCTTATATAAAAAGGAGAGGTGCGCAATGAATATTAAACCGCTTGCTTTCCGGATGCGGCCTCGTTCGATTGATGAGATCATCGGGCAGGAGCATCTGGTCGGTGAAGGGAAAATTATCGCAAGGATGGTGAAAGCCAAGCAGCTTTCTTCCATGATATTGTATGGTCCGCCGGGAATTGGCAAGACTTCGATTGCAAGTGCGATTGCCGGAAGCACGAAGTTTGCTTTCAGGACACTGAACGCGGTGACCAATAATAAAAAGGATATGGAAATCGTGGCTGCCGAGGCTAAGATGTCCGGAAAAGTGATTCTGCTGCTTGATGAGGTTCACCGGCTCGATAAGGCGAAGCAGGATTTCCTATTGCCTTATCTTGAAAACGGGATGATCACCTTGATCGGTGCAACGACCAGCAATCCCTATCATGCAATCAATCCGGCCATCCGAAGCCGGTGCCAGATTTTCGAGCTCAAATCATTGGAAACCAATGATATTACCAAAGCTCTGGAACGGGCACTTCATGATGAAGAGCGCGGGCTTGGTGCGTATATAACGGATGTCAGCCTTGATGCCCTTACCCATTTCGCGACGGCTTCGAACGGAGATGTCCGCAGTGCGCTTAACGCTCTTGAGCTCGCCGTCATTTCCACCGAACCCGATGAGTCCGGAACGATACATATAGATCTGCAAATTGCCGAGGAATGCATGCAGAAAAAAAGCTTCTCACATGACAAGGATGGAGATGCCCATTATGATGTTCTGTCGGCTTTCCAAAAATCTATTCGCGGCAGTGACGTGAATGCAGCCCTTCATTATTTGGGGCGCTTAGTCGAAGCCGGCGATCTTGTCAGCATTGCCCGCCGCATGGTGGTCATTGCCTACGAAGACATTGGTCTCGCCAATCCGCAGGCTGGTCCCAGGGCCCTCGCTGCAGTCGAAGCCGCTGAACGGCTCGGGTTTCCCGAAGCCCGGATTCCACTTGCCAACTCCGTGATCGAGTTATGCCTATCACCTAAATCGAATACCGCCATTACCGCAATTGATGCGGCTCTTTCCGATATTCGCAGCGGCCATAGTGGAGATGTACCGGATCATCTTAAGGATGCCCATTACAAAGGGGCCACTGAACTCGGACGCGGCATCGGCTACCTTTATCCGCATGACTACGAGAATGGCTGGGTGAAGCAGCAATACTTACCCGACAAACTGCGCAGAAAAAAATACTACAAACCGAAAAAGAGCGGGAAATTCGAACAAGCCCTTGCCTCGGTCTATGAAAATATCGAGAAAAAGAAATAACTCCGGATCACTTCAGACCCGGAGTTTCTTTATTGTGGGAAATGAAAACTTTTAACATGCCTCATGTTAACAAAAATCGCCTCCCCTTGAGCATTCACCATCTCAATGATGCCATCTTTCACTGCACTGATCATCCCGATATTCTGCGGATGCATCCCCAAGTCGAGCACCACCAGTTTATTGGTTAACTTTTTTACCTGTTCCTCCAATGTCCTGGCCCAGCTTAAAGATGAAACCTGTGCCAATTGTTCCCCTTTATTCAAACCGTATGGACCCTTTTCATCATTACAAACCGAAAGCCACTTTAAATGATCCATCGAAATGAACATCGTTTTAAATACTGGCGAATAAAAGACGAAATAGTTATTCATGATGCCCACGATATAACCATGAACCGAGTTTTTTTTCGTGAGCAGGATTTCAACAAACATCCCCTTCGCATTCATCAGTAATTTTCGGAACGAGGTCTCGTCAATCTCCGGCTCTCCTCCCGAACCAATCTCCTCATCGATTATAGGAAAGGAAAAATTCTTAATGTGCCGGAATGGAACGTAACGGTAGGCTTTTCCAGTATACAAAACGATGATGTCAGAACTTACTTCAATTAAAATCCCCGCTTCATGTATATTCCCTGAGAGCTCCAGTTCCATATACTGGCCTATATGTTTTGCTAACAAGCGACGCTTCCCCCTTTATATTAAGATCAACCAAACAAAATGGTTGCTTGGCCATTTTAAAAGCATTTGAACATAAACTTTTGCAAATGAAAAAATAAATCAAAGGTGTATTGAATCCCAATGAATCCATCTTAGGCAATAACGGCATGTCCACCTTCCATAAGAAGGCACAACAACTCGATTTTGGTTGCTGTACCTGTTTGGTATTTCTTTACCGGATATTTTGATTTGAAGCTTTGATTAAGTTCTCAATCCAAATTTGCTTGAATGCATTTGCACGAGGACTTCTGCGTCTTCCTGATCTTTCATCTGAGCTTGAGCTTGAGCTTGAAGAGCTTTCATATGAGCTTGAGCTTGAAGAGCTTTCATATGAAGAACTGCTCTCTTCTAATGAACTGCTTTCATCCTTTCTACTTCCGTTTGCTGAATTTCCATTTGCTGAATTCGCGTTTGATGCACCTCCGTCCGACGAACCTCCATCTTCGGAATTTTCATCTGTCTCCTCTTCAGCTTCTTCCTCTACCTTCACAGTTAAGGCAACGAATTGGACATGATCAGTTGGCACATAAAATAATTCTTCTTTATGCACAACGATAAGGTACGTATCAGCCACTTTCATCAGGATGCCCTCAACCCTCTCAGGTCCACCAGCGAAAACGGATACCCAGTTGTGGACTAAGCGAGTCAGAAGGCCATTAAGTGTATCGGTTCCGTTATAAACAAATTCAGGCAATAATTGTTCGTCTGATTCTTCGATCACTGTTACACTTTTAATATGGGAAATCGGGTATAAAACAAGCCCATCCTTCTCCGTGGATAAAACTAAAAATTCATCTTTCACATCTACAACCCGGCCAACTTTAGATCCCGGACCGCCGCCATTCACTTGAATGCAGCTAGTTTGAAGTGTTGACAGCACTCCTAAAAAACTGGTCGGAAATACTGTTTCTTCTTCCTCGGCCAATAAATCGACTTGTGACTTTTTCGCATTCGCGACAACTATTTTCAAATGATCCCTTGCGTAATACACAAGTTGAGTTTGTTCATCTTTCCCTGTTTGTAAAACGATATAATCGCTAAATACTCCTATAAGCCTGCCTTCTCTAGAATCAGGCCCGCCTTTAAACACCCTCACCGATTTTCCTGTTAAAGCATCAAGGTACGGTAAACCAACAGTCTCTGCCATTTTTCCTTTAGCCTCCAATAGTTATTTATACTTTAATGATATCCGTACTGCATATATATGCGCCTGCTTTCCAATACGGACTCTGCTTATCACCCATTTTGTGGGAAATCGTCGTACGCCTAGAAATTCCCTTTTGAAAAATCACTTTTTCCATTCTATTCAACTTTTAATAAAGGGCCTTACTTTTTAATAAAAAAACTCGGGAATTTTTTCCGGAGTTACATCACATATTTCTATATAGAATGAAATGGCTACACAGGAGCTTTCTTTTGCCTGGATTTTGTCACGGTTCATGCAGCTTGCCAAACTATAACTTCGTTTACATCACAGAATAACTGGTGATTTTTTTCTGATTCTGTATATAGCTCCACATACTGCTCAGCTGAAACATTTTGCGGAGCTGCCTCGATCAGCGGCGGATACCGTCCTTCCCCTACCGGGAATTGAAAAGGTAGCTGGAACTCACCGTTTTCAAAACAGCCTACCCTTCATAAATTCCACGACTATTTACCTAGATGAAATCCAGACTTTTATATAGCCGTGCTGCTACAATGTCATAGCTTTAAATCCCTGCTATATCAGCATTCAATTCAAAAAAATTCAAACTAATTATAAAAAACTATTAAACTTTCAAGTCATAACAAAAACCTTTTATTGGCTTCCAAATATGTCAAAGGTATTATAAAGTAGCAAAATATACTATTCTTTTATTATGAAATTAAATATAATAGATGAAGTGGTTACAAAAAGAGGAAGGAAGTAAAATATGAGACATGAAAAAAAGAAGAAAAAGAAACGGACATGGCTGAAGGTAGTCGGGGTAATTGTCCTACTATTCATATTGGCTGGGGGAGCCTTTGCCTATTCCGTATGGAATTCACTGACAAAAACCGTTGACACGATGCATACACCAATAGACCGTACCACCGATAAACGAACTAAGGACCTTGCACTATCAGATCAGGAGCCATTTTCGATGCTCATGCTCGGTGTCGATGAACGTGATGGCGACAAAGGCCGCTCAGATACAATGATCGTCTTGACAGTCAATCCACAAAAGAAATCGGTCAAAATGCTAAGCATTCCGCGTGATACACGGACCGAAATCGTCGGTCATGGAACACAGGATAAAATCAACCATGCATTTGCCTTCGGCGGCGCAAAAATGTCCATGGATACCGTTGAAAACTTCCTTGATATCCCAATCGACTATTATATGAAAATCAATATGGAAGGCTTTAAGGATATCGTTGACGCAGTCGGCGGCGTGACAGTACAAAACGATCTGGATTTCACTTATGAAGGTGTCCATTTCGCAAAAGGGAGCATTAATCTAAATGGAGAAGATGCACTTAAATATTCGCGAATGAGATATGATGATCCGAATGGTGATTATGGCCGTCAATCCAGACAACGTTCCATCATCGAGGCTGTCATCAAGGAAGGCGCTAGCCTTTCATCACTTACGAAATACGATGATGTATTCGATGCATTAAGTAAAAATATCCAGACGAATTTGACGTTTGATGACATGATGGACATCCAAAAGAACTACAGGGACGCAAGCAAAAGCATAACGCAAGCAACCATTCCAGGAGATGGAACGAAGATCGACGGAGTCTACTATAATATCGTGTCGGATGAAGAAAAAGAAAAGGTTCAATCCGAATTAAAAGAACAATTATCCATCAAATAAGAAAAAATGAAAGAGCTGTCCGGACCCGCATCCCGACAGCTTTTTCATTTTCCCCGTCCAATAATCTGACAAAAAACGAACACCAATTGTAGAGATTTGTTGGAATTTTTGTTGTTTATTAGGCACTAAAAGACGGTATAATCTAATATGAGCTGACAGTTCCATCTTCCCCTTGCCCCTATTATCAATTGACGCTATCATTCACTGGACCCGGAATTCCATCAACCGTCATTCATCAACTATAATAAATAATCCTAAACCAAAGGAGTGGATTTGTATGAAAATCAAAGCAGGCAGCTGGGCTATGCTAAGCAAACAGGACAAAATGTTTATTCTGAAAGCCATCAGTGATCGATCAAGAATGAAATATGTTTCATGAGAAGTAGCTCTTTTCGGCAATTACATGAGAGCATGCCTCTCCCTTTTCAATAAAACGAACTCGAGCCTGAAAAAGGAGAGGAATCTATTTAAACCGATAATCCCATAACAAACAGCATTCGCCTTTTTCTTTGATAACATAGCTATCTTGTTCAAGATAAACATCACAATGCGAGAATTGAAGACCTGTGTAACTGGAATTTCATAGGCCGTTTTATGCTGCCCTCCAACCTTATCCAGAATCCAGTTCTTCACATTCTTAAGTATCGGTCTGCAAATCATATTGAAAGGACTTCACATTCATATGCTGTAAAAATACATGTGACCGATTTTGCACATAATCTGCACGATTCGGAAATCGAAGCTTTATTTTAAACTTAACAAATCCCAGGACTTCCCGAACTCCGCCTCACTTTCATCACTCGCTTTTTGAACCGATCGAAAAAAAAATGATACAAACTCCTGCAGCTAACACCCCGAGAATAGTCGTCAATTCTCCTCATACTCATCACCCTCACAGGTTATCATTCATTTATATATAAATGAAAACGATAAAAAAGAAGCATGTTTTAAACATGCTCCTTTAGTATATGCAACTGAAATGATTTCTTAAATTCATTGACGCTTTCTTCTTCGATACCAGAAAAGAGAAAAGAAGATTCCCAGCAAACCTCCAAACGTGTCCAGCATGACATCTTGCAACAAGGGAGTTCGGCCACCGGTTAGTTTTTGATGCAGTTCGTCTGCACTCGCATAAAAAAGGACACATAATAGAGCGCCTGAAAACGAAAGAACAGGATTCTTCACAAAGCGGCCCCAAACACGATACGTCAATAATCCAAACACAAAAAAGATAAAAAGATGGGCACCCTTCCGAAGGAAGAACTCCAGAAAGCCATTTACTCCAGCTATTTGGGCACTCACCTCAACCCCTCCATACATGAATGAAATACCACTTAGCTTATCATACCAATATGGAGTATTGAACTGCGTTAAAAAAGGGGTAATGCTTTGCTCCTCATACGTCTGCGAGGAAAAAAAGAAGATGACCATCGCCCATAATATGAGCAAAATAGGGAATATGTATCTACGAATCATATACTTTCAGGATGTTCAATGATCCCGCTTAATTTCTCCTTAATCTCTTCCACAAGTTCATTTACAGAAACATCTTGTCCAGACTCACCCTTGGCAAAAGTGTCTTTTAAAATATCAAAAAAATCCATGCGAAATTTCCACTCCAATATATAATTGAGCCACCATTTCATACTGTTGTCCTAATCCTTTTTTCAAAAATAAGGAATATAGCTCATTTATTTGATAATCACATATAAAGCGGGAATTGGCAAGCAGAAACTAGTTTAAAAACCAAAAATTTACCCAATTTTAACATTTCTGAAATATCCCTTAGGAATGAATACTAGTAAGGTTTAGGCAAATAGTGTGGATATAAAAAAACAAAAAAGGACCGATTGCTCAGCCCCTTCGATAACCCCATATTATGCTTGTCCCATAAAATATGTCATTAATGAAATCAAAACTAATGTAATGGTAATATAAGTCCCAATAAAAATTTTCTTGCTTCTCTGTTTCTTTTCATAAACTTCCTCGAACGTAATGAACTTGTTTTTTGTCATCAAATAATCTCCTTCTATTTTGATGGCAGCTATCTGACATCGCCTTTGCGAAGTCCCTTTGCTTGATCTCTATATGTAGTATCGGCACATAACGAAAAATATTTAAGTATTATTAACTATTTTTTTGCTATATTTCGTATATCTGGAGAAGGGTAAGACAACTTAAAACACATTATGTATATAAGTTAAATTCCATTATCAATATACTAAATCCTTCTGTATTCATTTAATAATCTGATTTAATAAGGGTTTTATTCTAAAACATTCAATATTATTTTTATCCAACCGCAAAATGATAACCATAGCGGTACACTGAATAAAGTTCCCCACATTAAACCCTTCAAAAAGGCAATAGGTACATCCATAATAAAAATCCCCCTCAATTAGGTCGCATTTTTATTATCATCGCCATGTTCCTTATTCTGGATACCTTTTACGGTAATTTCCGGTAATGAAAATAAAAAAAAAAAGACTGTATAACAGCCTTCCCTAAGGTACATATAGCTTATCCCATGATGTAAGATTTTTCTCTTGATCCATTTTCTACGATAAAATCATTCACATCTTTAATGGACAAGCCTGAATTTTTCGCTTCTAACATTAAATAAATCCATTCTTCAAATTCATTGTTTGCTTCCATGACAAATTCCGCCTACTTGTGGTAACACAGCCGTCTTAGCAAAGCCTTAGACCTGTAATTTTGCGTCCCTATTTTTCAATAGGTTTGCTTTTCTCAAGAATATTTAACATTATGATGATTTTCCAATTAAATTTCATGCGCAAAATATGTATGTCTAACTTTTTTGAAGTCGACATACCCATATATTCATGTTAATTATACTTAATAAATCTGATAATTAACTAAAATACTTTTCGTTATTTTCCGCCATCATTCTACAATATTCTTAAAAAAACAACTAGGTATTGGAAATTTTAAAAACAAGCTTAACGCGCAATTAAATTAAATAATGCATTACTTTAACTTTCTTCGACGTTTATTAAATACTTTCATAAAAATACTTCCTTCTTCTGTTTTAAAAAACTTAACTCCAACTAATTTTAAAGGTGTCCATATTTCTCTCATTTGGTATAAAGGCATTAAAAATCATCCTTTCTTCTATAGATTATTAATTGAGCTAATGGCAGGTATATATTAAATAGTAAAATCTATTATTTTACATTTTTTCTAATTTTTTATCCTTTGATAGAAATAACAGTGTAACACTAACATTTAACGAACAAACCGTTCTTTATAAAGAATAATTAAATTGAACTTACCATCTTTACATTATTATGTCAATTAGTTTCATTATTAATCTATACTAGCATTTTGTTTCCCTCATCTTCTACTTTTCCTCTCTAAACTTGCTGGCCTATTCCCAAACTGCATACCTTATTTATATTTAGGTGATAGGATCTGGATTTATCCAATGACCCGGAATCCCTTATTTTTATTCGCCCATTAAACATTTCATAATTGAGCCTAAAAATTAAGATATGTTGGTTAACTTTATATTTTTTTGTCTATTTTTGTCTGTTTTAGAGAACTAACTATACTTTATTAAGAACAAGTGCTATATTATAAAAAAAACGGTTCATATGGAGGAGGATATGACTAGATATGAGGAATTCGACTCATTAAGGGGTTTAGCCGCTCTCATTGTGTTAATCGGGCATTATTTGATGGTTTACCCTTCATATGCTGATTATCAGTATGGTTCAAGCAGCTCCTACATAATTTATTTGTTTAAGGAAACTCCTTTACGCCTTTTTTTCAGCAGTGGAAATGAGTCTGTCATTCTATTCTTTGTATTAAGTGGTTTTGTTTTGTATTTATCAGTTAATAGTGCTAAATTCCACTATTCTACATACTTAATAAAACGAGTGTTTCGAATTTATATACCATATCTAGTAGCAATAGGCATGGCTATATTGGCTAAAATGCTTTTAAGCCAAATTGATTTGCCCTATATCTCTGACTGGTTTAATAAATCTTGGACAGGCCCGGATACTCCTTCCTTATTAATAGAACATCTTTTGTTTATAGGGCAGTACAATACAGACGCCTATAACAATGTTATATGGTCCCTTGTCCACGAAATGAGAATTTCGATTATATTTCCTGTTCTGATTTTTTTATTTGTTCGAAAAAAGCTTAAATACTCTTTATTATGGCTTTTTGTTTTAATTTTTTCTTCGACTATTTTTTTGTTTTTGTTTGGTTCTGGTGGCGATATAACCAGCATTCTTCTAAGTTTCCACTACAGTACGCTTTTTTTGATGGGAGCAATAATAGCTAAATATCGACACGGACTTTTTTCCTATACCTTGAAAAAGAAAAAACCTGTAAAAATTGCATTGTTGTTGGGGGCAATTACCTGTTTTATGTACGAAGGCATCATTGGCGAAGTGGATTTTTTAAACAATTATATTTTTAGGGATTACGTTGTCTCATTCGGTGTTTGCATTTTTATCATCATGAGCGTATGTTCCCAAAAAATTTCGGCGGTCTTAAGGTCTAGATTGCTAACTCTTCTCGGGAAGATTTCATATAGTTTGTATTTGTACCATCTTATATCCTTATTCTCTTTGATGTACCTATTCTATAACAAGCTGCCTACCGGTTTAATATTGATATTTTCCTTTTTATTATCTTTTTTACTCTCTTCAGCGTCCTATCTACTCGTGGAAAAACCATGCATGAGGCTCGGATCGTACTTCACAAAAAACAAACAAGAAAAAGTAATTTCCAAAGACCACATAGCTTTAAAACGCAAAATAGGATAATTCCTACTATTATATAAAAATTCTTTGCAAGTTGTGAACGTATTCTTACTATCTCTAAAAAAGTGGTGAAATCGATGAATGAAAAAGTAAAAATTAAAGATTTTATACGAATCTTAAAAAAGCGAATATTTATCATTATTCTATCTACCCTTTGTATTACTGGTTTTATTATTTTTTCGTCCATGTACCTTATGAAACCAACCTATCAGTATTCCACTCAAGTTCTGGCAGGATCTTTAAGCATGGATGAAAAGGAAGCCTCGATAAACAAGGTTCAAGAGAACAGACAGCTTGCCCTTTCATATATGGACATCATTAAAAGTCCGCAGATCATGATAGTAGTTAAAGAGGAATTGAATCTTAAGACTTCTAGCTATGACTTACTTAAGCAAGTTTCCATTACTAATCGAGATAATTCACAAATCATCACGATTACCGTCAAGGATTCAAATCCTGAATCCGCTAAGGACATCGCCCAAACTGTCGCGAGGCATTCGATATCTAATTTTAAAGACATTACAAACGTTAAACAGATTAGTATTCTCAATGATAATGAAATGGGACAAGCAGAACTGCTTTTCCCAAAGCCGAAATTCATCATAGCCATTTCGATCGTAATAGGCTTTTTTGCTGGAATAGGCTTAGCACTTCTTAGAGAGCACTTTGATGATTCAACCTACTCCGATAGGGAGCTTGAACTTCTTGGAATTCCATTATTAGGGAGGCTGGATTTGAATACCAAAAGAATAAACAGAAAACGTAAAACAACATATAAAACCTTACCTTCCACAAAACGGGGTGAATATAGTGAGTATTAAATTCACAAGGAAACAATCCTTTTACCTAAATGAAATCAATAAAGAGCAATTTTATTCGATATGTAACAATATCGAGTCCAACCTTCATAAAGACGATTCAATATTAATGATTACATCTCTTTCACAATCACAGAATATTGTAAATGCATCAGCGTACTTAGCACTTGCCTTTTCTGAGCAGCGTAAACGAGTCCTTGTAGTGGATGCTAATCTGCGCCAGCCTTCGCTGCATCAAGTGTTTAATATCGATAATTCATTCGGTTTGACCAACTTGCTTTTAAACGAGAAGCCCAATATTAACGAACATGCTATACATATAAAGGGTCATCTATTTTGTATACCTACAAGCGAAGCCATTTATGAGCCAGCAACTTTATTAACATTAGAAACCCTTCCAACTCTGATTGAGGAGTGGAAGAAGGATTTTGACATCATTTTATTTCATACATCAGACAGTTTAAATAAACCTGATGCAAATATCGTTGCTAAATATTGTGATGGCATAATATTAGCGATACAAGAAGGCAGAGACAAGTTAGAGAAAATTGCCGGTGTGAAAATGCAATTCGAAAGGGCAAATCTTGAAATTTCAGGATCAATGATCATTTCTTAATTCAGGGAGGATAACCAGTGGATTCGAAAGTCAGAGTCGATAGACAGGAAGCAAACCTGACAAAGCCACTATCGACATCATCTAATTTTAATATAAAGCGCACTATGGATTTAATCATCTCATTTTTTATGCTGATACTTACAGCACCTATTTTACTTTTATTCTGCATTCTTATCCCTATTGATTCAACTGGCTCCCCTTTTTTTTATCAGCAAAGACTAGGTCTGGATGGGAAGCCCTTCAATATGATTAAACTGCGTTCCATGGGCATCGATGCCGAAAAAAATGGGCCTAAGTGGGCAAGTGCAAATGATTCCAGGGTGACTAGAATAGGAGCCTTTATACGAAAAACACGGATTGATGAAATCCCTCAGCTTATTAATGTTTTAAAAGGAGATATGTCGCTCATCGGGCCAAGACCTGAAAGGGAATATTTCTATAAAGAATTTGAAAAGTTTTTGCCTGGCTTTAAAAACCGTTTATATGTAAAACCTGGAATTACTGGATGGGCACAAGTAAATGGGGGTTATGATTTATCACCAAAAGAAAAGCTGCATTACGACCTATATTATATTCAACACCGCACATTTGCTATGGAAATCAAGATTTTGTTTCGAACTTTGACCATAGTCTTTACTGGTAATGGAGCTAGATAATCAAAAAAGGGGTAGTGAAAAATGAAAAAAGTACTAGTAACTGGGGGCTTTGGATTTATTGGTTCTCATATTGTTGATACATTAATCCGTAATAATTATGAAGTGGCTATATATGATAACCTCTCTACCGGATCTATCGGAAATGTCCAGGCCAAAGTCACTCCCTTCTTTGGAAATGTTGAAGATGAGGTCCTGCTTGAAAATGCGATGGAGACATTTAGGCCTGACTATGTCATTCATCAAGCTGCACAAGTAAGTGTCCAACAATCCATTTCGGATATTACGAATGATGCACGAATCAATATCATGGGAACGATAAACATCGCTAAGCTTTCTCATAAGTATGCCGTAAAAAAAATCGTGTTTGCTTCATCTGCGGCTGTATATGGAGATGCTGATGTCATGCCAATCACATTATCACATCTTACCTCTCCATTATCACCCTATGGTGCATCAAAAAAAACGGCAGAGGATTATCTAAAGCTTGCTAAAGAATTATACGATTTAAATTATGTGAATCTTCGATACAGCAATGTATATGGGCCAAGACAGACAGCTAGCGGCGAAGGCGGTGTTATATCGATCTTCACTAATCTTGTCATAAAAAATGAGCGGCCCGTCATTTATGGAGACGGCACTCAAACAAGGGATTTCATCTATGTAAAGGATGTAGCCGATGCCAATCTGAAGGCGTTGGAATATGAAGAAAGCGGCACCTTCAATGTCTCATCAACCACCAGTACAAGCATCAATCAATTATTCTCGATTATTCAATCCTTTGGCAGCCATGATTTATCTCCTATTTATCAGCCAGCTAAAAATGGGGATATCAAAGACAGCTTACTCTGTAATAAAACGACACTTCAAAAATTGGGTTGGCATCCCGCTCATTCACTTGAACAGGGTCTTGCGAGCACATATGAATATTATTTAAACCAAACTCAGCCTTCTTTAACCAGAAAGACAATTCAATCACCTGCACCACTACTCAACCCAACGACTTTATCGTCATAAAATCGGGAGCGAATAAAGTGAATACAAAGAAAAACTCTATTTTAAAAAATATTGTCCACTTATTTTACAGTACCATTCTATCCAATGTTCTTAATGCGGCCACGCTCATTCTATTAGCAAATTATTTTAACTCAAAGAACTACGGGATTTTCAGTGTGGCATTGGCTCTTGCCATGGTCATGAATTTTCTTACGGACCTCGGGACAAGTAATACTTTTCTAAGAGAAGGATCAAAAAAGGAAAACTTAGGAAGAACGTTTTCTTCCTATATTAAGATTCGGATTGTTTGCTCCCTTTTGACCTTTTTTGTTTTTTTTGCCGGCATCCACATTCTTTATCAAGAACAACAAATTCTTTATATGATCTATAGCCTAATGATCCCGATGGTCATTGGCCTGGCGATGCAAAGTATTGGAATAACCTACTTTCAATTAACTGAAAGGATGCAATTCATCGCGTCGATAAAAATCTTCTCTTCTTTTGCGTTGATACTTTCAACCACGGTAAGTATGGGCTTGAAAGTTGATGTTCATCTGGCAGCCTTTTTATATGGATTCTCTTATTTAGCCGGTGGATTTTACAGCCTTTATTTACTGCTGAAAAAAGCGGAAATACAATGGAAGTCTCCTTTTGAAAAACAATTATTAACGAATCTTAGTCCGTTTTTAATCAGTGGGTTATTTATTATGCTAACCCCACAATTGGGTCCATTGGTGCTGGAAAAAACACTGCCTTTAGCGCTTGTCGGTCTCTTTGCAGTAGCCTATCGGATTCCTTCTGCTTTATACCAAATACCAGGAGTCATTGCAGGAGCCTTTTTTCCGCTTTTATTTAAGCGATACAACCAAGGTGAGCTTGCAGAACATACAAGATTGAATATCCTGCAAATGAAAATCATGTCCTATATCGGCATGTGCATGACTATAACCTTATTCTACTTGGCCACTTATCTCGTCACCATTTTATTTGGACCCGAGTGGGGATCTGCGGTTCAGCCTTTAAAAATATTGGCTTTTATAATCGTTCTGCAAGGCTTTAACATTGCCATTGCTGACGGTCTCACAACAAGGGGATTACAGAACCGGCGTACAATTGTCCAGTTCATAACCATCACCGTTGGTTTGGTTTCCTTCTATTTTATGAGCGTTAACTATGCAGTGGCTGGCTCAGCTTTTGCCGTCCTTACCATGGAAATCGTCTCATTCATTGGCTATGTCGCTGCAAATCCAGAAAAAAGAGCGGTACTTTTCAAGGTCATCCTGCCGTATGGTACCTTCTTTTTCATTAGTTTCATCCTGATGCAAAACTTATTATCCAAGTATCCTTTTATAGCCATGATTTCTACCATCATTTTCGTCACTGCTCTAATTTTGCAGCTCGATAAGAGCATCAAGCAATTAATCGTTGGCTTTATTAAAAAGAAACCTGCTACCGAACATTTACAAGATGGGAGACAAAAAGAGAATGGAAAAATTGCTAATTAATAAAAACACCACCTCTATATGGTCAGTCTTTCTCTTGTTATTTTTTATTACGCTCAGTAAATATAATATCTCCATCGGTTTTTCTTTAAAAATTTATATGATATTTCTAGCCATTTTCTTTTGCATTCATTTTCGGGATTTTTATTTCCATACCCTTTATCATTATGAAATCCTTTTGCTCTTATTTTATTTCACCTATTGTCTGAGCGGCGCTTTTTCTCAGTATCCTGAATCGAGCATTCGTGTCATTCTAGGAGTGATACTCGTACTTGGCTGTTATTTCATCATGAGATATGTATTGGAGCTAACTTCGTTAAGTGCGATTGAGAAATCGATTGCAAATGTCGGAATCATCTTTAACGTTAGCAGCCTATTATTATACATCATAGGAATACAGGTGACTGGAAGATTTCCGACAGGTGTTGAGATTACTTCATATGGATTATTATTGGACCGGGATTATCCAAGATTAATCGGTTTGCTGGATGACCCCAACATCTTCATTTTTTTTAACACAATCTTTTTTTCCTATTATTTAACCAATTTAAAGGGATTGAAGCATTCGATAGGATTCCTCCTATGTATGATTACTTCCCTTCTTACTTTTTCAAGAGGCGGTGTTTTAGCGCTTGTACTGGTGGTCTTTTTGTACATGCTGTTAGCTAATTTCTCAAAAAAAATCAAAATGTTAGCTGTTTCCTTATTATTTTTAGCGGTAATATATGTTGCTGGATCTCTTATCAATATAGATCTCAATGAAATCGTCATGAGCCGCATTTCTGACTTTTCAACTGACGGGGGCAGCGGAAGGTTTGAATTATGGGGACAGGCGATTAACTACTTTATGTCAAATCCCCTTTTTGGCATTGGCGCTTTTAATTTTTCCGATTATTACGCTTTTGAGCATAATGAAAAGCTATATGTTCACAATACGTATCTTGAGGTTTTAGTAGAGTCAGGAATCATTGGTTTTCTTTTTTACCTTTCCTTTTTATTAATGCTTATCATCACTTTATTCAAGACTAAATTACATAAAGAAAAACCCTTCATTGTGCTTACTCTTTTTGCTTTCTTAATACAGATGATGTCCCTTTCACTCATGATTAATGAAGCATTTTTTTCCTTTTTAGCACTAACTTTAAAATATATTTCGGTATATGAGAAAAAAGAGGTGGAATGTAATGACCTACAGCAAAAAGGATGACAGACCTTTAGTTTCCGTGATAACTCCCTCGTATAACTGCTCGTCTTTTATCCGTGAAACGATAAAAACTGTGCAAGATCAAACCTATTTTAACTGGGAAATGATCATTGTAGATGATAAATCAAAGGATGATTCTGTTTCTATCATTAAATCCTATGCAGAGCACGATTCACGGATCAGACTTATTCCCTTATCCAAGAATGTCGGAGCTGCCCGCGCAAGAAATATAGCCATTAAAGAAGCCAACGGAAAATATATCGCGTTTCTTGATAGTGATGATTTATGGCTCCCAACTAAATTGGAAGAACAAGTCGCATTCATGCAAAAGGGAAATCTCGCTTTCTCTTTCACCTCCTATTCTTTAATAAATGAAGAAGGTAAGTCTCTTGATGTTGAAGTAAAGGCACCTAAAGAGGTGGATTATAAGCATCTGATTGGAAATACAACAATTGGCTGTTTAACCGTGATGCTGGATAGGCTGCAAATCAAACATATCGAAATGCCTGATATTCAGCCTGAGGATACTGCATTATGGCTGTTACTGTTACGACAAGGATATAAAGCGCATGGCTTACCAAAAATGTTATCCAAATATCGGATTGTAAGTAACTCCACTTCAAGAAATAAATTTAAGGCTGCTTACCGATATTGGAAGCTGTTACGAAGCCAGGAAAAATTAAACTTTGTAAAAGCTAACTTCTATTTTAGCAAATACGCCTATAACGCATACAACAAAAACAGAGGTTCACAGCCTGCCTCTTTACTAAATGGAGGGAAATAGAGTATATGAACAATGTACTTTTACTTACAGATAAACTCATAATTGGCGGAGCTGAGATGTATTTTTGCAAATTGGAAAACCATCTCCAGGATGAAAACATGACGTTTTACTCTGCTGCTGCGACAGGGGAATTGTACAAGCAAATTCATAACAAACAACAATTCATCCCTTTAAGCTTAAAGAATCACCTCGCCAATCTTAAAATACTGACTAAACAAGTTAGAATAAAAAACATCGATGTCATTCATGCCAATAGTTTACGAATGCTGCTATATTCAATCGCCATCAAGAAACTGACCAGAAAAAATATCAAGCTAGTCTATACCAAGCATAATGTAACCATTCTAGAAAAAAAGGTGCCCTTTCTATTTAAAAGGGTGCTGAATAAGCATGTTGAGCAAATCATTGCGGTCAGTAATTTTGAAAAAGATAACTTACTTCAACTGGGTGTAAGGAATGAGCTTATTCGGACGATTTACAATGGCGTGGATGTGGAACACTTTTCTTTTAAACAATTACAGCCTAAAGAAACCTTCAATGTGGGAATTTTAGCCCGCTTATCAAAAGAGAAAAATCATGAACTTTTCTTGAAAATCGTTAATGAGTTAAAAGACGTACCTAATGTGATGTTTTATATTGCTGGAGATGGACCGGAGCGGGAATTTGTAGAAAAAATGATTAAAAACTTAAAGTTACGCCATAAAGTGATGCTACTAGGCAATGCCTCCAATCCGTATGAATTTATATGCAATATGGACTTACTTCTTTTAACGTCACTTAGAGAAGTTTTTCCAATGGTCGTCCTGGAAGCGATGGCCGCAGGAACTCCAATTATGTCAGTCGATGTAGGCGGCATTAAAGAGGCGGTTGTGGACCATGAAACAGGGATTCTCATCTCACAACATTCAGAACAGGAATTTGCCAAACAAATTAAAACGCTTCAAGATAATGTGGATTTAAGGCAACGCTTGGGAAGCAAAGCAAGACAAAAAGTAGAAGAATCCTTCTCCCTCTCAAATATGATTCATTCTACACTGAAAACCTATCAATGAACAAAAAACAAACGATGACCTCGTTTGTTTTTGTTTTTTATACCTATACATACTTTTTGGACAAGCATATGCTATATAACATCACCATAAAAGGAGTGTTATATATGGCAGACCCACTCAACCTCCCTGAGGATTGCCAGAACAGAGATATTGCTAATATTGATTGTTTTGGCGCCGATCCCAATCTAGCGGATAATTCTCCAGCCATTCAAGCAGCGATTGATTATTGTGTAGATAATAACTACTCTAAAGTTGTCATTACAGGGAAGAAACAATATACCCTCTCCTCCCCCATTATCATTAAGCGAAATGTCCATCTAGAAATTGATCCGACGATAACATTAATAGTTAAAGGTAATTTCCAGGTTTTTGAGCTACAAAAGGATGCTTCCCTCTCCGGCGGGACGATTGAAGTAGTCGATACTAGCTTCAATTCATCCGTCATTTTCCTTTCCGGGGCGCAGCAAATAGAAATCCATAATCATACAGCTATATCCAATATCAATATAATTAACCGTACAACAACATATCAAGGTATAGCCATCCACCTATACTGCAACAAAGCATGGGATTTCATCAGCTTCTTTAAGGCAAGCTCCCTCCAAATCACAAACTTCCATACAGCACTCTATTTAAAAACTGAAAAACTATCAAATGTAGATACCCCATGCTGGATTAATGCCAACTCCTTCGAGTCCATTTTTATAGACGGCTGCCAGTACGGTATCGAGATTGTGGGAAGCAGTGATCTACCTTACGAAATTTCCGGCAACACCTTTACTGGAATTCAAGTTCAAAGCCGAAAACAAACGAAAAAAGTCATTCGATGCTCGGGTGCTTATAATATATTTGAAGGCATCATATGGGATACCTACCGTATGGATGATCCCCCGCTCGTCATTGAATTCTCCTCCGTTTCCCATCACAACTACTTAAGCTCGAATCAGGTATCCACATCCATCCTTGATCGCGGCCAATATAATCGATGCACATCTCCTCATGAAGAATCGCTCCAAGTATATCCACCTCTTGCCCTAGGAAAAGCCCAACTAGTCGGAAATCAAGACGATGTCCTAGTAAATGCAAACGTCCGCTACGCTGTACGTCAGCTTTCTGGAAAGGCTCCTTATGGAGGAAATATCAATAACTGCTTCAATTTACTCGATGAGCAAAGTGTAAATTACCTCGATGTCCCTAGTTCCCAGCCGGTTGTGATTGAATTGGATTTTACCAAACAGCCTATTAAAATGCTAAATTGCTTTGGTATTTATTTTGGATGGAATGAAAGTCCCAGCCGAGTATTAATTGAATATCAACAAAGCTTAAATGGACCATGGATCGCAGCTAAGAATCTCCCATTTAATGCCGGTAACACTGTTATCTCAGAAGCAAGAGCAGAAACACTGTATAAAATTAGACTGACGTTAAGCGGGTATACACAAGAGCACAAACGATTCCGAATTAATCGGATCTTCGCAAGATCATCGTTACAGCAAGGTGCAGCTTGGTTACCGACTACAGGCGGAACACTATATGGAGATTTAGAACTTCAAAAAGGGAAAGCTGTGACAATGGCTTCTCCAAACGGAACAAAGTGGAAAGTGACTATTAATGATCAAGGCCAAATTATCACTACAAAACTATGACTATTAAATATAAAAAAAACCGGCATATATACTCTTTAACCAAAGAGGAAAGGAATATTCCCCATGGATAAAGATCAATAGTACCAGTTAATTAATGGTCATAAATGTTATCTCCAAATTATATTACAGGGTGTGAGCCTATCTATTAGCTAATCACCCTTTTCACTTTTATTATTGATTCAAGCTATTGGCTTGACCTCTATCAGCGATTCGGCTCATAGGCAGAGACGGGATCTCAATGATAGTGCCCATGCTATTATCTTTAAGTTCAATAACATCGTTTTGAAGGGTGATTTTGTCCAAATCCCAAGCCATTCCCTCAAACTTATTGTATTGCCCATTTACCTTCAAAATGCTCTTTGTTTTGCCTGAAGGCTGTATCTGTAAGTTGGTAAATTGATTACCACTAACTTCGTTCGGTACGGTAGAATGACTATCTATGTAAATCATATTCACACAATCTTCCAATGATAGATTCAAAAAACGATTAGCATTGATCCAGGCCTTACCAGAAGACGGTTTTTCAGCTATTAGCTTAACTCCAGTCTCCATTCCTGCAACCTTGACATTTTCAAAGTTCACGAAAGAAATCTCATGTTCCTTACCGCCAGCATATAAAGATATCCCTGTACCCTGATTACTCTCAGACCAATTAATGATATTTACATCCTTCACTTGCGTTTTATTCCAGGTATTATAATATTTATACTTACCATCTAAGTAAATGACCTCTGAATTAAATTCAGCATCAATTATCACTACATAAGCACCCTCAATAGAAGCATTCTGCTCAAGCTCAAGCACCCTGAAGTTCCCCTCAACAATGAACTTCGTTCCGTATCCGAATAGCAGCTTAACACCTTTCCTAACTTTGATCGGTGATGAAATCGTATACTCCCTATCATCCAGCATTACCGTTTTTAACTTATTGGCCTTTGCATGATCAATGGCAGCCTGAATCTTCGCAGAATCATTAGCCCCTTTAAAATCTTCAACGTATATCTTTTCTTTGTGATTAGATATAGAATGTTTTTGCTGAAAAATGAAGAAAACAATCAGCAAAAAACAGAAGGAAAAACCAATCATTTTTTTCATGAAACACATCCTTTTTTCTTTATTTTTTTCTATTTGTATTGCTGAAGGTATTATCACTGTATTCATTTTCTTATATGGGGAAAAGGTCACCATGTTGAATTATTATTTAATATCGTCAATATTAGTAAACCATTTAAATGGATAACACTATGATTTGCAAATATTTAATACAGTCATTATTCCAGTAAAAGTGAAAATTAAAGTATGCCTTCTTTTTCAAATAAGATTTGATTTGAAATTTTCAAGGAATAATTAATATTCCTAAATGTTCGTTATATAGAATATCATACTTTAATATTACCATACTTGCTAAGCATACCAACGGTTTCAAACTCTACTTTCCACTAGAACTTACCTTCAATTAATTTATTATCGAAAGATTTTTTCACCTACTCTTTCCTAGCATATTAAACACCTTATAAACATTTCTGTATTCATAAAAAAATAGCCTACCACTTATTTAAGTAGTAGGCTGGTAAAATTATTTATTGTCCCTTATATTGCTTTTCAAAATAATATTGATATTCACCATCAATGATTTGTTTCCACCATTCTTTATTATCCAGATACCATTGAATGGTATGTGCAATGCCTGTCTCAAAATTGTAAGTTGGTTTCCAACCTAATTGTTCCAATTTTGTAGGATCAATTGCATATCGCTTATCATGTCCTAGACGGTCCTCTACAAATTCTATTAAGTCTTCCGATTTTCCGAGAGTACTAATAATAGTTTTAACCACTTCTAAATTGGTTTGCTCATTATGACCACCAACATTATAAACTTCACCCAACTCACCTTTATGAAGGACCAAATCAATGGCAGCACAATGATCAATTACATGCAACCAATCTCGAATATTCTTTCCATCCCCATATACGGGGACCTTTTGATTATTTACAACTCTTGAAATTGATAAAGGAATCAGTTTTTCTGGAAAATGATAAGGACCATAGTTATTCGAGCAACGAGTAATATTAATCGGCAATTTATAAGTTTCATAATAGGCACGCACTAACATATCAGATGAAGCCTTACTAGCACTATAAGGACTGTTTGGCTGTAATGGGGTTTCTTCTGTAAAGAAGGTTTCAGGATCAAAATCTAACTCTCCATACACCTCATCAGTAGATATATGAACAAATTTTGTTATTTTATGTTCTTTAGCAGCATCCAATAAGACTTGCGTCCCCAATACATTTGTGACAACAAATACCTCAGGATTCGTTATCGAACGGTCTACATGACTTTCAGCTGCAAAGTGGGCTACAAAATCGAATTTTTCTTTCTCGAAAAGTTCCATTATAACTTTTCTATCTGCTATATCCGCTTTAATAAAGTGATAATTTTCTTTCTTTTCGATACTACTATGTTTGGTTAAATCACCAGCATATGTTAATAAATCTAGGTTATAAATATCATAATCTGGGTACTTATCTACCATGTATTGGACAAAATTGCCTCCAATGAATCCTGCTCCACCTGTAACTAAAACTTTTTTATTTTCCATACTATTTCACCTCTTTTTCTAACTCAACTAGATAGCGGGATAATGCATTTTCCCAAGTAGGCAACTGGTTAAAACCAGCATCCACTAATTTCTGTTTTGACAATCGAGAGTTTTTTGGCCGTATAGCTCTAGTTGGATATTCTTCAGTAGTTATTGAATGGACTTTTACCGTTTTATTAGCTTGGTTAAATATTTCTTGAGAAAACTCTGCCCAGCTGCAAAAACCTTCATTTGAAGCATGGTAAATTCCATACTTTTCTGTTTGTGCCATTTGCAATAATAAGTGGGATAAATCAACTGTGTATGTTGGTGAACCAAATTGATCACCTACAATGTTCAATTCATCTCGAGTTTCTGATAACCTCAGCATGGTTTTAATAAAGTTGTTTCCATTTAAGCCAAATACCCAAGAAATTCTTACAATAAAATACTTTTCCAATATAGACCTGACTACCATTTCTCCTTCAAACTTGGTTATTCCATACTGTCCAATAGGATTAGGAATATCTGCTTCATTAAAAGGAGCATCACCAAGTCCATCAAATACATAATCTGTACTAATGTAAATAAATTTTGCATCAATTTGTTTGGCAGCTTCTGCTAAATATTTTGTACCATTAGTATTTACATCATAACAGTCCTCTTTGTAATCTTCTGCCTTATCTACAGCAGTATATGCTGCACAGTGCACAATTACATCTGGCTTTACTTTGTTTATATATTCACAAACATTTTCTTTATTTGTAATATCCAATTCCTTTGATCCAGTACCATACATTTCGAATCCATATTTATTACCCTCTCGGACAACATCAAATCCTAATTGCCCACTTACACCAGTCACTAATATCTTCATCTCATTTAACCTCTAGTTTAAAGTTATTATCTGCATCTTTTAATAGTGGTGCATTTTCATCTTTAGCAGACAAAACTGGCTGAATATTAATTGGCCATTCAATACCTATTTCTGGGTCATTCCAAGTAATTCCTCGATCATGCTCAGGTGAATACAACTCATCCACTTTATACTGAACCTCAACATCATCTGTTAGCGTCATAAAACCATGAGCAAACCCTTTTGGAACTAATAATTGCTTTTTATTTTCTTCACTAAGCTCTACTCCATACCATTCACCATAGGTAGGGCTTTCTTTTCGAATATCAATTGCTACATCAAAGATTGAACCTTTTGTGCAACGGACAAGCTTTGTTTGTGCTTTTGGATCCTTTTGATAATGTAATCCTCGTAGCGTTCCTTTTGTGGCAGAAAATGAATGATTATCTTGTATAAAAACTGTGTCTATACCAGCCTTTTTAAAGCTCTCTTCATTATAAGTTTCAGTAAACCACCCACGGTGATCACCAAAAATTTTTGGTTCAATCACCATTACACCATTTAATTTGGTTTTAGTAATATTCATGATTTTGCACCCACTAAATTTTTATCGATTAATACTTGCTCAGCTAAGCGCAGCATATATTTCCCATATTCATTTTTCTTTAAAGGTTCAGCTAGCTTTATGAGTTGATCTCTTGAAATATATCCTTTTCGATAAGCAATCTCTTCTAAACAAGCAACTTTTAAACTTTGCCGTTTTTCTATCGTTTCTATGAAAGTAGAAGCTTCTAATAGAGATTCATGAGTCCCTGTATCTAACCATGCAAAACCACGGCCCATTAACTCTACTTGAAGCTTTCCTCTCCGTAAGTATTCCTCATTCACTGCTGTAATTTCCAATTCTCCTCGTTCAGAAGGTTTAATAGATTTCGCTATTTCAACTACATCGTTATCATAAAAATATAGACCTGTTACTGCATAGGTTGATTTTGGAGTTTGCGGTTTTTCTTCAATAGAAACCGCCTTCCCACTTTCATCAAATTCAACAACTCCAAAGCGCTCTGGATCTTTAACATTGTAGCCAAATACAGTCGCTCCATTTTTTTGACTGGCTACTCGTTCCAATACTTTCGTAAAACCGTGCCCATAGAAAATATTATCACCTAAAACCAGAGCAACCGATTCGTCACCAATGAAATCTTCTCCAATGATAAATGCCTGTGCTAAACCATCTGGTGAAGGTTGGATAGCATAACTTAATTCAATTCCCAATTCTTTTCCATCACCCAACAGTTGCTCAAATCTAGGCGTATCTTCTGGCGTTGATATGATTAATATATCCCGAATACCTGCAAGCATTAATACTGATAACGGATAATAAATCATTGGTTTATCGTAAACCGGAATTAATTGTTTTGATATCGACTTAGTTATAGGATAAAGGCGTGTGCCACTTCCACCTGCTAATATAATTCCTTTCATATTTTTACCGCCTCATTTGTATGAAAATCTAATGGTTTTTTATCATTTAGACCAAAGTGATGTAGAATCCCTTCTACTATTCTACTTGATGCCTCACCATCTCCATATGGATTTGATGATTGAGCCATCTTATCATATGCGACTTTGTCTATTAACAACTTATTAGCTAAATTGAATATCACATTTTCATCTGTTCCAGCTAATTTTAATGTTCCCGCTTCTATACCTTCTGGTCTTTCAGTTGTATCTCTAAGAACAAGCACAGGTACACCTAAAGAGGGAGCTTCTTCTTGAACACCACCCGAATCAGTCATAATTAAGTATGCTTTGGATGCAAAATTATGAAAATCAATTACATCTAGCGGATCTATCAAATGAATACGAGGATGTTCCCCAAGTATTTCATTTGCAATTTTTTGAACTATAGGATTCATATGAACAGGATATACCACTATTGTATCTTCATGGCAATCAACTAATCTCTTTATAGATTTGAAGATATTTCTCATCGGTTCACCTAAATTTTCTCTGCGATGAGCAGTAACTAAGATTAACCTTTTGTCTCCGATAGAATCCAAGATATGATGACTATAGTTATCTAAGATAGTAGTTTGGAGAGCATCGATAGCCGTATTACCAGTCACATAGACATTTTTCTCTTTCTTATTTTCTTTTATAAGATTCGAAGCAGCTTTTTTAGTTGGTGCAAAATGTAAATCAGCTAAAACACCTGTTAATTGACGATTCGCTTCTTCCGGATAAGGAGATAACTTATTCCCTGTCCGTAATCCTGCTTCTACGTGCCCAATAGCTATTTGATTATAAAATGCAGCCAAACTAGCAATAAACGTTGTCGTAGTATCTCCATGAACCAATACTAAATCTGGCTTGACTTCTTGTATGACTTTATTCAATCCGTCTAATCCCCTTGTTGTAATATCAACTAGGGTTTGGTTAGCTTTCATGATATTTAAATCGTAATGAGGCTGTATCTTAAATATATCTAATACCTGATCTAACATTTCCCTATGTTGTGCTGTAACAACTACTATTGATTCTATTTGTTCCTTATATTTATCTAATTCTAATACTAGAGGAGCCATTTTTATAGCTTCTGGTCTTGTACCAAATACAGTCATTACCTTAAGTTTTTTATTTAGCATAGTTCACACCCCAATAAAAACCTTTCCTTTTACAAGCAAGGTTAATTTTTTGAAAATAAAGTTTCATATTCATTAACAATTTTATCCCATGAATATTCTTTTCTTATTCTTTCCTTAGCCGCTTTACCTAGGTTCTCAATCTGACTTGGAGTATAATTCTCTACTTCTTTAATTAAATTGGTAAGTGAATTTGTTTCTTTAGAAAAATAAACAGCTCCATCTTTACCAACTTCTTTATTGAAAACGACGTCCAAGAGTAAATTTATATTTGTCGAAGCTAGTGCTTCTAAAAGTGAGGGATTTGTCCCCCCTACTTCATGTCCATGAAAGTAACCATACGCATTTTCTCTTATTCTTTTAAGTAATTCTTGATCATAAACTGTTCCCACAAACTTAATACGCTGATCCTTTTCAAAATTGGTTGTTTGTTTCAATTGTTCATAAAATGCATTTTCCTCAACATTTGCGATAAGAATAAAATCTTTTGTTGATGAAGAATTCATAAACTCTTTTATCATTAATTCATAGTTGTTTTCAGGAACAAATCGTCCAACAACTAAATAATACTCTTTAGACTGAATTTGCTGCTTTTCATACCAATCGATAAGCTTTTTATCCTCATTACTCAAAATAGACGGAGTAATATCAGCACCGTAAGCAATAAATGTTGTTTTAGGTTCAAATGCTGAGTAATCGGTTTGTATATAATTCTCAATCCCGATAGAGTCACAGATTAATAAATCTGCATTTTTCACCATTAATTTCTCAGATATCTTCCAATAGCGCTTAACCCAGTAATTCCATTTACTTCGTTTCCATTCATGACCATCAGGATTCACAAATACTTGTGCCCCGAGTTTCTCTAACTGCTTTTTATAATATGAAAAGAAAGGACCAATTCGACAAGCTAAAATATATACAATACAGTTCTTTAGCTGATTCTCCTTAATATAACGAATACTTTCTTTTAAACTTAAAATATCATATAAAACTGCCCTAGCACTCCCAACATTAGGTACCTTCACATTAAAACAGCGGGCTTTATTATGATAGAATTCACTATTATCTTCACCTAAACATGATACATGATACATGATACTATTATTTACCTTACGTGCTGTTAAATACTCTACAAACGTTTCAAATCCACCGTACTTAGCCGGAATACCTTTAGAACCTATGATAAATATATTTCTCATATACAAACTCAACACGCTCTTTTCTTAAACATTAGCTGCTCATATAATTTTATTAATTCACTATAATATTTATCCATTGTAAATTCCTCTTTAAATACCAAAGATTCATTTACCATATTTTGATATTCTATAGAAGACTTATCCATACTTAATATTTTATTTAGAGCATTTTTTAAACTTTCAACATTACCATTTTCGAAAACAAAACCTGTTTTGTTATCTTTAATATTTTCTGGTATCCCACCAAGGTTACTTCCAATTACCGGAGTCCCTGCACTGTATGACTCAATTATAGTTAACCCAAATACCTCATGCCATGTTGAAGGAATTATAGTAGCCTTACTAGAACTTATTTCATTGTGTAGTTCGTCCCCACTTTTAAAACCTAAAAATCTCACATTTTTTATATTTTCTTTTGAGACACGGTTTTTTAGTCTCTCTTCTTCTGAACCTGTTCCAATAATTTTAAGGATATAATCCTCATTAATTTCTTTTATAGCATCTAGTAAAAGATCTAGCCCCTTTTCTTGAGATAATCGACCATAATATAATAAAGTTTTATTTTCCTTATGCCCTTTTTTTACTACTTTATCATCGAAATCAGATGTTAAAAAATTCGGGATATGAATAAGTTTCTCTTCTTCATATCCACCTTTAATCAATTGATTCTTCATAAATAAGCTAGGACAAATAATTTTATCTACCATGTCGTATGATTTCTTAAATTTATGATAATACGCCTCTATACTTAATAGTGCACTAAATAAAATAGAATCTTTATGACATTTGTTAATTGCACAATTAACAAAATTTCCATTTAAACATTTTGTGCAAATTTCTTCACCAGAATATAATTTATAGTTTGGACAAACCATTTTATAATCGTGAGATGTAAATACTATAGGTATATTATATTTTTTTAATGCATGAAAAATAGATGGGGTTAATTGATGATAAATCAAGTTAACATGGGCAATATCCGGTTGTGAATCCTCAATCAACTTACAAAGATTTTTATATGCTTCATTAGAATTAATTAATTTCAGACCATTCTTTATTTTTGTAATTTTGTTACCTTTTTCATAATCTACATTTGATACAAAATATTTTCGATAGTTTGATTGGTAATTTCTGTCATCACTCATGCTAAAATCTATTGTTTCATGCCCACGATTTTCTAACATCTTCTTTAGTCCAAAAAAGTAAGTCTCACTGCCACCTTTAACATAAAAGTACTTATTTATTAATAGAATTTTCATTAAATCACCTTATCTCCGACATATATTCTTTTAATTGGATATAACGTTTTTCCCATGTATTATTCGAAGCATACTCTTTATATACTTCTGTTCGTTTTGAAGTGACTAATAATTCTTTTATTAGTGATACAAATTCTTCTTCATTTTTATATAACAGTGCGGGAGAATTCATTTCTTTTACTTCTTCTAATTCTCTAGAAACAACAGGTAATCCAGCTGCGAAATATTCATATACCTTTAAGGGGTGAATGCTGTGTGTTAATTTATTTTCGATGAAAGGCATAATTCCAATATCCGCATAATAAAGATAATTAGGTAATTCATCATGAGCTTTTTTACCTAACAAAAAAATGTTTTCTTGTTCTTTAAACATGTTTTTTGCTGTCTCACTTACATTCCCAATTAGGATAAAAGATACTTCTTTTAATGTTATTGCTGAATTTAGAATTAGTGAATAATCAAACCAATCTTCCAATGCGCCAACATAAATTACTTTAGGCCCATTTATATTTGAATACTCTTTTGGAAGTGAATACTCAATATTTTCAAACCTTGATGTATCTACCCCATTAGGTAAATAAATTACATTTTTATTGAATTTATTTGCCTTATCAATCAAATTTTTTGCACTAACTAATACTAAATCTGATTTTTTTATTACTTCATTTTGCAAATAAATCATATTTTTATACGCACCTGAAAAACCTGAAAAATCATCAGCCATTCTATGAATCATAAAATTGTGTTTAATTGTATCTGCCAATTTCAACATTTTAACATTTGTCATCCATAAAATATCAGTTTGGTTAACGTCTAATCTTTTATTAAATGTTCTAGAAAATTCGTTTAAATAGTTATTTGCCCAAAATTTAGTATTAAAAGGGGGATACTTACAAAATGGCATAATTACCTTTGGATTGAAAACTTTGTAACCCGAAGAAACTTCTTCAAACTCTATATTTCTCTTAAATAAATATGGAGTTGGCTGATTAATCCAATTTACATCATATTTATCTTGTTGAAAGTTCTTTGCATAATAATGACTTCCCACCTGGAATACTGTGTTAACATCTAAATACTCACACATTAAAACATTCATTCTTATACCCCTTATTAATTGTATAATTTTTACTATAACACTGGAAAAATTACACATATTGTTTTTTTTAAAAATATACTATATCTAAACGCTTAACAAACACTCCAGAGCTCGTGTTTAAATTTATATTAGTACATTTTTTCTGTTAAACTCTCCATTAATATTTTTAAATTCAGGAAATAAATTTCCCCATGAAAACGAATCAATAGTTTTATTTATTAATTTAAGTTCACTATAGGTTTTTCCACCATATTTTTTTGACTGTATATACTTTGGAATTCTTGAATAACTTTATCAAATTTGAAGATTATTTTAGTTTTCAGCGTCGATTTCTTAAAGCATATGCTCGTATTTGTTTAATAAACATTATTATTAACAACTCTAAATTAAATTATCTTCGAAATTATATTCAATAATTCAGTATACCAACTATTGGAACAACGTATTACATTCAATAAAATTAGATCCTATTAACTAAACATTTTCATATTTTCCCTTTTTATTCATTTTTCCGAAAAATGTTTTTTCATCTATGAACACTAAACTAAATAACATTATGAATAAGATATAATTAGGTATTGCATAATATTGATTTGGATTAAAATTTGAAACTATAATGTACCCGCTAATTAAAGTCGGAAGAAACCATTTGTTATTACTGAAGTTTTTATAGCCCTTGAATATAAGATAAATTAATAGAGTAATAAATAAGATGAAATTAATTATTCCTTGTTCCACCAATATATTCAATAACTGAGAGTGGATTGCTATATCAATAATATAATAATTCATACTCAAATAATAAGTATACTGACCAGCCCCTATACCTAATATAGGCAAATCTGCAAGAATTAATTTTATATACTCAAACTGAATAAAGCGTGATGATTGGGTATCTCCCCTATCAACGATTAAAGTTTTGTAAATATCATCAAAAAAGAAAAATATCACTAAACCAAAAATACCCATTAAAAACAATGCTAAAAAGATTTTAAATGCAACATTTAACTTATCTTTTGACCTTATAAGTAGGAAACAAAGAATCAACTCAATAAAAATCGCTAAGTATCCCAACCTTGTAAAGGTTAAAACACAAAAAATTAAATTAGTTAGAATAGCTATAAACCCAATTTTTTTATTGTACTTTAAAAAATACAAAATAAGAATGGGCATTAATATAGCCGCTAGATTACCTGCTCCATTACTTGCCCCTACTATTCCTATGGCTCTTTTGATTACACTTCTACCTTCTGTATAAAAAATATCCGCTGCATCCGAAAATGGTAAAAAAGATGAATTAAATATATACTGTATAAATCCTAATACTGAATTAAATAGGGAGAATACTACAATAGATATTAAAATTTGTTTGAATTTCAATCCATTCGCACTTAATATATATATAACCATTCCTAACAAAAAAAGGTTTACCAATAAATTGAATTGATTTAAATATAAATTGTAATCATAAATATCTATAAAAAATAATTGTACAATTAAAACTAATATCATTAGAAAAAACAAAAAAGTAATAAATTTCATTTTTTTACTATTATATACAAAAAAATTATTACTCAATTTAATATTTTTCTGCTTTATAAGGACGGAAACTGTGATAAATGCCCAGATAATTGTTAGATTGATGAAAGTTAGCAAGGACAAGTAGATTGATTGATTAAAAATCACGATATTAAATTGAATATTTGAACTAAATGCCAAAAAAACCACAAAAACTATAACCCCATTTAAAAACGAAAACTTTTTTCTTGAATATAAAGAAATTATAAATATATAGAAAATCGCTAACAACGGTAGTAATAAAAATAATTTCATAATCTACTCCAATCTTGGAAAACTTTTTTTGAAATTAAATTACATTTAAACCACACCTTTATATTTTTTTTAATTCTAAATTTTATTCCTTTACTTTAAATAGGAGTGCAAAAATATATTAGGTTAATAAATACCACATAATTTGCTCCACCGAGTACGTAATTTAAAATTAGGTTTAATATAAATGAGCATAATTTCTCATGATTTACCTTAATTCATTAATGTCAGATCTTTAGGAGAATAATTTTTCATTTAATAAAACCTTACTAGTAAAAGCTCTAATTAATAACTGCGTTTTGACATTGTTCACCGAAAACGAAGGGAATAATAACATGTGCTAAAACCCCTACATGAATCCGAAAAGTGAACCATAATTGAAATGCTAATTTAATAAGTTTTATTTATTTTTTACTTATTCTATATTATTATTAGTAAAATTAAAGGTTATCATCAAATGTAATAAATAATTGTTTGTTCAAACTGTAATTTCCGATTTACTTTTATATAATTAGTCAGAAAGTTATCCATTATTAATTTTCATTCAACTTCAATCTCCTAATAAATTAGTGGATTTGAGTCAATATTTTGGACACTAAAAAGTTAAATCTTAAGCTGTATTCCTAATTCGATCTTCAATGGCTTGTGGGGTTTGATAGCCCAAGCTGCTGTGAATTCTTTTTCGGTTATACCAACCTTCAATAAATTGGTACATCGCTAATTTAGCTGTTTGATAGTCTAGATATTGTACGTGGTTGACTTCTTCCTTTTTTAATAGGGCATGAAAGGATTCAATACAGGCATTATCGTACGGGCAACCTTTCTGACTAAAAGATTGCTTAATATGATGGTTTTGGATATGTTGAGTAAACTCACTGCTTGTATATTGCGAGCCAAGATCCGTATGAAGAACTAAGCCCTCCGAGGGCTTTTGTGATAAGTGTGCGTTATTGAAAGCTTTTATGACCAGTTCTGTCGTCATTGAACGAGAAAATGAATACCCTACTATTTTCTTAGAATGAAGGTCCAATACCGAAGCTAAATAACACCATCCGTCTTTTAACGTGTGGATATACGTAATATCTGCTACCCATTTCTCATTAATGGTTTGAGTAGTGAAGTCTCGTTTTAGCAAATTATCCAATTGATAACCTTTTCTTTAGATGGATAGGGACGATACCTTTTCTTAGTAATAGAACGAATTCTCGCCTTGCTCATTAAACGTTGAACACGCTTTAGACTTAGGGAAAACCCTTTGGTTAATAAGCTTTCATGAATCTTTGGAGCCCCATATCGTCCTTTGCTTTCCAGGTAAATAAGATGAATTTCCTTCGTTAGTTCTATGTTTTCCTGTTCGCAATTTGATACGACTATTTGAAGGGATTGATAATGGCTGCTTCTTTGGATTTCTAGTATTTCACACATCTTCTGTACGGGATATTGTTTCTTGTGTTCCTCAATAAATTCGTAAGGTCTGTCTCGGTTACTTTTTCGCGAATATGGCCATAGCCTTTTTTAAGATTTTAACTTCTTGCTTTAACCGAAGGTTTTCCTTCTGAATGGCGGCTAATTCCTTTGGAGTCATGGACTCTTCCCCTAAACCGATAGGAGTAAATATAAATGGTAACTTCTGATACGCCATATTCGCCGCTTAATTCTTTGACCGAATTACCCGAGTGATAAAGATCTATAATAGTCTTTTTGAATTCATTATTATATTTTTTACCTGTATTCTTACGTTCCAAGACGGACACATCCTCTCAAAAATCATTGTAAGGGCTTAACTAAAATGTGTCCATGAAACTATACTAACTCCATTAGAAATTAAAAAGTCCGAGAGTAATTCCTCTGATTACTTAATTTATAAGGGGAAAATAATATGAAAACAGAACACTCCCGGTCTGTTTTCATATTATTCATTAGAACATTTGTTTTTTGCTGAATCGCTATAAATCTTTTTAAATTCAGCAAATAAATTATCCCAAGAAAACAAATCAAGAGTTTTATCAATTAACTTAGTTTCATCAATCTCTTCTAAGAGAACAGACTTTATTTTTAAGGCTAGTTCTAAATTATTTTCTTCTCTTGGGTTAAAAGGCTCTCCTATATATAATGGTCTGTATATACTTTGGAATTCCTTAATAACTTTATCAAAACCTATTACTGGGGTTCCATACGATAATGATTCTATATATACTAGCCCAAAACTTTCACTATTACTTGGTAAAACAAAAACATCACTAATACTATAGTAGTCTATGATTTTACTATAAGACATAGGTTTCAAAGCAACAATATTTTTCAAACCATTATATTTTTTTATGAAATTCAAACCTTCTTCATTTGTTACAATTATTATAACTGTATTATTTCTTAAGTAACTATCATTAGATATACTATCTAAAAGAATTCCTAATCCTTTTCTTTTGACAGGTTCTGAAACCCCTGAGAAAAAAATAATTTTCTTTTTTTCGTCAATATTCAACGTTTTTTTAATTTCATTTTTGTTTTTTGTTTTTAACTCCTTCTCTAAATATGGATTATATATTTTTATCAAATTTGACGTATTTAATTTGTATTCTACATGCTTTACCTTGGCGTATTCAGAAATATATATCACTCTATTTGTATTAAAAGAATTATATCTAACCTTTTCAATACTTTTTTCAATGTCTCCTTGCCAAAAACCATGATCAGTAACAACTACCTTGGGCTTATTTTCTATTAAGGATAAAGCAGTTATACAATCATTATGCAAAGAATGGATGTGGACTACATTATACATTGATACAAGATTTTTTAATTTACAAAAGTGGTATAGAACTCTTAATTTCTCTTTAAACTTTAAAAACTTAATTTTTTTTAGTTTCTCTTTATCAACTAATAAATATCCATATAAGCTCTTAAGAATTTTAATAAACTTATTATCTTCTTTATATAAAGTGACTCCATCTATATTTTTAATTTCATTTATATTTGAGTATAAACTTACTTTATATTCTTTTTTAGCTTTTAATATTAACTGTACGGAATGAGTTGCAACACCTCCATCCATTTCACCTCCATATTCTTTTGGTAAGATTGTAATATAAAGAATTCTTTCCATTATTTTACCCCATTCTTTTCAATGCATTTAAAATGTTTCCTATTGAAAATTATATTTATCTCGCAGTATAAAAAATTTTGCTAAGACTGATTATATTACCTTCCTTAATTATTTCTTAAATAAATTTTATTGAAGAAATAACCATTTATAAATATAGTTAATAAATACGTTATTGTATTTGCTATTGCAGCACCATACATTCCATACCTACTAATGAAAAAATAGTTTATTGTTATATTTAGTATTGTTGCAATCGTGTTTATATATAAATTTATATCCGATCTCCCTACACTCATTAGCGTAATACCTTTTGGAGAATATATACTCCAAAAAATAAATCCTATTAATAAAATTTCAAGATAGAATACCGAATTAGAATATTTTTCACCAAATACTAAAGGAAGTATAAACGGTGCAAATATACCTGCAATTAAAGCAACTGAAATAGAAATTATCGTATTTCTGATTTGGTATTTTTTTAATAATATCTTTACATCTTCTACATTATGAGAAACTCTAGAAATTTTAGGTATCATTATTTGTCCTAGAGTAGCAGGAAACATCATCATAGCTGAAATAATTAATTGTGCTATACTGTAATATCCTATTTCTTTTGAATTAATAGTTAGAAAGGTGGCCATTATGATATTTACATTTGACATTAATGTCCCTAATAAGTTGGATCCAAATGCAAAAAGACCATTATTAAAAATGTTTTTAAGTTTTGGTATTGTGATGTTAAATATATATTTAAAATTCATTTCTCTTCTTATAAATAGAAGTATAACTATAAATGAAATAAAGTTTAAAATTACTAAAGAATAAATATAACCTTCTAAGCCTAACCAATAAGCAAAAAGAGTACTAAAAATAACTATAAAAATTTTAGTATATGATTGAATTATAGACATAGTTTTTATTTTCTGTTGTGATTGAAGATATACAATTATTAGGTTAGTGAGACTTAAAATAGGAATTAAAAAAATATATATTTTTATTAGGTTGTCTACATTAATTATTGAAACATTAACCAGATTAATGACAATCAACATTATTATAAATGATGACACAATGGTGATTAAAAAACTAATATTAAAGATGCTTTTTTGCTTTTTCTTACTGATATCCTCTGAGCAAAGCTTCAAAACAGATGTGTTTAATCCCAATGAAGCTACTAATATTAAAATGTTCAAATAGGATTGTAAAACTTTTATAGTTCCAATATCTTCTACGCTTAATATCCTTGTGAGAAAAATTTGCCCCCCAAATGCGGATATTTGTATTAAAAGATTAGCAGATAATAAATGTAAAAAACCAACCTTATTAGCTAGCTGATATAAATCAGCAAAAGTTTTCTTTATTTTCTTCACTTAAATATATTCCTTCCAACTACTACTTTGTTAGGGTAAATTCATTATGACATGTATAAAATTAATGAAGTAAAATCTTTAATGGAAAGTTCCTTTACTTTTCAATAGAATAGTAACACCATATTTAATATCTTCTGTTCACTTCACAATATCTCTGAATTATAATAGTCAGATAAGATTTCTATGTTAATTATTAAAATGTTAATAGGTTAATAGAAGGTATACCTGACTTTTCTCTTTAAAAACCTTACTTATCCTTTGGCACGAACAGATATCCCCCGAAAAGTAAAGGGGGATATCTTCCATTTGAATTATATTCATACTAGCGATTCAATCCTATTCTGGAAAATCAATATCTTATCATCCAGAACTTTTCCTTCTTTAATAATTATGGATTTATTTAATACTTTAGTATTCTCTTCATTATTTTCCATAATAATAGGTAAATACTTTTTAACTTCCATACTAATTGAATTTGAAGCTGTTTTATAGAAAATACTAGGCGTATGATCAACTACATAATGCATAACACCATCTACATAATAAAATGGATTAGCAATAGTAGTTGCTTTACTAGTCTCTATTCCTTTACCTTCATCACAACTAATATCAATAATCATCGAATTTTTCTTCATTCTTTTAATGTCTTCTTTATAAAGAATATGATCACTACGATTGGTATCCCATAAAATCGCATTTACAAATACGTCATATTGTTCTATTTCTTTACGAAGTAAATTTTCAGTTTTACGATCATATATGGTTATTTCCGCTCCTAACCCTTGAAGTGCTTTTTGTGCTCCTCTTGCTATATTCCCTTTACCTAAGATGGCTACTTTAGTTTCATAAGGCATTTTACCAAAAAGCATATATGCATGAAGTATAGCAGCTTCACCAGCTAATTCATTGTTTCTCCAAAAAACATGTCTTCCATCTTCAAACATGTCTTCCCAAGCTATTGCTGTCATATTTTTGTTTATGAATCGATCTGTAATATCTTTGTTTTGAACAGCATGAATCCAACCAAAAACAATTTGGCCAAATGAAAGTTGTTCAAGGTAATCTGCATCTCCTGCTTTTGGATCACAGATAATATTTTGTTTTAAAACTTCATTCCTATTAACAACATTGACACCAATAGTTATCATATCATCATCAGTTATACCCAATACATCTCCATATCCTGATTCAAAATATAATTGTGATTTATATGGGAATTCCAATATGTCTTTTAAAACAAGTGCTCTTCGGAATTCATTCTCTTTTAAACTAACAGGAAAGCCTACAGTTCTCATTTATTAAGCCCCATTTCTATAATTTTGACACTAAAAATCTATGCTTTAGATTATCAGGTCTATTAATTGAAGTTACTATTTTAATATTTATTTTAATTGAGTATGCAATACGTTCTGCTAATGCTTGTTTGAATTTTTCTCCTTCTGCACTACTATAATTTTCAGTTGGAACAATGTATACAATTAAATTTTCAATATCTGTTTGTACTAGTTGTAAATCCTTAAAATTTGATATATATCTAATGGCAAACTCCAGCATTGTTGGAGAATAGTATTTACCATCAGCTGTTTTTAAGAAATCTCCACTTCTGCCATCAATCTCACTAATCGTCCTCATTTCTATTGGACGATTTTTATATTTTTTTATTGGACCTAAAGTTGCTATGTCTCCCGTTTTATATCTTATTAAAGGGAATGCATAATTATTAAATCCTGTGCCTACTATTTCTGCTTGCTGTCCTTCCTCATTCACATTCATATTCTCATTATTTAAAAACTCAGCTATTCCATACTCAGGTAGTATTTCATATTTTTCAATCCCCTGTCTAACCATTAAGACAAGACGCTCATTATGGCCATAGTAGTCTATAACTGGACAATTAAACGCTTTACTTATCTCTTCTTTTTGGAAGTCAAACATTTTTTCAGAAGCACAAAATATACCTTTAATACTCGTTACTTGGCTATGATATTTATTTTCATTAATGAATTTTGATAACAAAAATATCATAGAAGGATAAGCTTGTATAAATTTTGGTTTTTTTTCATATATTAAATTAAGTGTCTCAAGCATCTTTTTTTCACTAAAATTTTCGGTATTAATTATTAAATATTTCCGATAAGGGTTATATTCAAATAACCCCTCAAATTTCCCAAATCTACCTCTTAAAAACAGCACTAACTCATTATTATAACCAAATTCTGACCATATCATCTTATAAAATGCCCATTCTCTGTTATTAGTTGTTTTTGTGTTAAAGAAATGCAAAGGTGAAGATGTTGTGCCACCAGTATTTATAGGTATCAAATGATTTTTATTGATGTTTCCCGCAATGAATTTTTCTCTATTAAGTTTCACAATTTCTTTATCTATTAATGGGAGTTCTTTTAGATCTGATACATTTTGAATCTGTTTTATTTTTATTCCATAGTTATTCCAAACTTCTTGATAATATGGTACATTTTCCATACTGTGTTGTAAAACTAATCTTAATTGTAAATTTTGGAATTCAAGAACCTCGTTATTACCCCAGTTTTTCGTGCCTTCTAAAAAGGAACGGTAATCTTTATATTCTCTTTTTTCTAATAAAGTGTCTGGTAAGAGTGAAGCTAAAAGTTTCAGAGTAAACTTGAATTTTGGGTATTTTTCTAACAATCTAATCCCTCATTATTCTAAAAGATATTGTTTGGGTTTTATTTCCATCTGCATAGCCTAATAGTTGATTTGATATGCTTTTTAAGCCATACTGATTTGAAATATAACTTTGTTGTAGACTTATCAAACCTGTACTAAACTCTACTTCTAATGTAGATTTATTTGAAGTTAAAAGATATTTATTAATTTCAACTTTTTTTATTTTAATTTCTTTTGGTATATTGAAACATTGCTTAAACTTATTATTATATTTACTATTTTTTATATTATCTTCTATTTTAATTACATCCGATTTAATACAAACTGTCCTTTCATGAATTCCCCCATTTTTAACATAAAATCCAAAATGTTCTCCACAAAAATGATTTTGGTCGAAAGAAACAAGTCGAGAATTAGTCTGCTCTGCCATATTAAACAAATTCTTTTCCTCAAAATCATTTTGTTCAAAATCTTCGATTTGAACAGTGTTATGCATTGAGGTACTACGGAAAAGATTTCGCATTTTATAATCGGCTGTATAAATATAAGTCCCTGGATCAACAATGAAATCTTCTCCATCAACGTTTAGTTCAAAACTTAATTGATCATTATGGCTATGAACACCCTCTCCTCTAAAGGAAAGTTCGCCACATCTAATACAGCAATAGACCCGTTTATTACGTAATATAAAATAGCCTCCATCTCTATATTCAATAGATGTTAAAGGCTTTGGTATTTCAACATCTTTCTTGAAATTCTTATGAATCCATAAAGTATCTTCTCTATATTCTTTGCCATAATATCGAAAATCATCACGCTCAAATAGCTCTCCTGCTATTCCTAATAAATGGCGAAAATCATTTCTAATCCAATTACTGTAGTTTGATAATATCAATAATCGTCCATCATCTGCATCACCGATAATTGGAGATAATCCGTTTGGTTTTGTAATATTCATAATAAAATCGCACATTTTTTCTAATCGAATCATATAATCCTTTGAGAAATGAATATTGTTCTTATTACAAAGGATAGTTGTTAATAAAAACAACTCAGTTACAAGTCGATGATAGGAAGTCGAAGCTTCATAGTTTGTTCCATCTGGATTATTTTGAACAAACATTTCCTTTTCCAATTCTGAAAGTCCAAATTCAAGCCATTTTTTAGGATTATTTTTCCTATTCACATCATTAACTGTGAATGAATCAAAATAAAGCCCAAGCCAAACAAGTCCTACTATGTTTGATAAATAGTGATTTCCGGTATGGACACTTTTATTTTCTAGATTTTTTGTTATAAATCTCCCATGCAAATACAATGATTTATTAAATTCCAACCAAAAATTCTTGTCAATTGATCTCGACTTTTTAAAAAAGAAAGAAGCAGCAATCCAATTAACTGCTCTAATTCCCACATCCATCGTACAAGTCCAATTGACTGACATTTCAACTGGATTCATTTCTATCCAATCCTCTATTTCATCTTTAAATTCTACCGCATATTTTTCATCGCCAGTTACCCAATAGGCCTTACCTAACGTAAACAAATGTTGAAAACGAGATAATTCCCATGGAACTTTAACATCAGCTTTGTTAGAAAAATCTACAATCTTTATGTCCTTATTAAACTTGTTTTCCCATACAAAGTTAGTTTTAAAATCTTTATTCCACGGAAGATATTTTCCAAGTTTAACATCACCAGAACCTAGTAAGTTAAATGTATGAGAACAAATTTTATCAGCATCTCTGATAATATCATCTATAATAGTTAGCTCATTAATTCGTTGAACTATTGTATCCTTATCTTCTATATCAATGAAATATTTACAGTTTGGTTTTATTTCATAAAAATATGAGTCTTTCATATTTATTGGACGACTTTTGATTAGTTGCTTCCTCATCTGTTTATAAGGCACTTCACAAGATTTTGTAATAATCTTTTTTACGGCTTTATTCAATGGCATTTTTTTTAAATTTTTGAACTTTTGTTTTAAATCTAACATTTTTCCTCCTAAATTACATTAGATACCACTTTTTCCCCTAATTTTAAAATTCCCCTTGTATCAATAACAATTTTATTTAGAAAAATTTCTTCATCCATAGCTTTAAAATAATCATGATCCACTAACAATATCACTACATCCGCTTTGTTAATAGCATCTTCCGTTTTAGTCAGTTCAATTTTATAATCTTTTAAACTATACGGAAGTTCCTCAATATGTGGTTCAGCTACTAAAATTGTTTGATTAAAAATAGATGTTAATTCTTTCACAATTTCAACTGCTGGACTTTCTCTTAAATCATCAATATTCGCTTTAAATGACAAACCTAAACAAGCAATAGTTGGGTTTGAAATATTCTGTGAAACTTCTTTTACTTTTTTTACTATATAGTGAGGTTTCGAGTCATTGACTTTTCGTGCCGTATGAATAAGCTGTGATTTCTCTGGTGCGGCATCGACGATAAACCATGGGTCCACTGCAATACAATGGCCTCCTACTCCGGGCCCTGGCTGTAAAATATTAACACGTGGATGGTGATTGGCTAAATTTATTAACTCCCATACTTCAATATTTAAATCATCACAAATCATCGAGAGTTCATTCGCAAAAGCAATATTCACATCTCGAAATGCATTTTCAGTTAACTTTGATAATTCAGCAGTTCTTGCATTCGTTTGTAGTACTTTACCCTCAACAAATGTTTCATAAAATTGTGCTGTTTCATTTGTAGATAACTCGTTAATACCACCAACAATTCGATCGTTTTCAATTAATTCCTTTAATATTTTTCCAGGCAGTACACGTTCTGGACAATGTGATACATAAATTCGATTCGACTTTTTTTCATCTACACTTAAATCAGTTCTTTCATTTAATATCCACTCAACAATTTTTTCAGTTGTACCAATTGGACTAGTAGATTCTAGTATTATTAAATTTCCAGGTTCAATATAGGGAATGATTGATTTAGTTGCTGATTCCACATAAGTCAGATCTGGCTTATGATTTTCTTTAAAAGGTGTTGGAACGGCTAGAATATAAACATCTGCCTTTATAGGCTCGATATCGGCACTCAATTTTCCTGCTGCTACTACTTTTTTCACAACATTCTCCAAATCTGGTTCATATATATGTACCTGTCCATTATTTATTAAATTAACAGCCTTTTTATTTACATCTACCCCATGAACCGAAAACCCTTTATCTGCTAATACAGCTGCTGTTGGTAACCCAATATAACCCAAACCAACTATACAAACTTTTTTATCCAATATAATCATCTCCAATTTAGTAAGCCTCATCTGAATTAATCATGCATTTCACAGTTTTAAGGATTATTTTAATATCAAAAAACAAATTTCGATTATCAATATAAAATATGTCCAATTTAACCATTTCTTCAAATCCTAAGCTATTTCTACCATTTACTTGCCATAATCCTGTACATCCAGGTGTTACTAGTAATCTCTGTTTATCAAATAGAGAGTATTCATCTACTTCGCGACGTAACGGTGGCCTAGGTCCAACTAAGCTCATTTCTCCCTTTAATACGTTTAACAATTGTGGTAGCTCATCAATACTTGTTCTCCGAATAAATTTCCCAATCTTCGTAATCCTAGGATCATTCTTCATTTTAAACATAGCGCCCGATACTTCATTTAAAGCTAGTAAATCTTTTAATTGCTCTTCTGCATTAGAGACCATTGATCTGAATTTATACATTTGAAATTGCGTTTCGTTTTTCCCTACACGAAGTTGCTTAAAAAATATGGGTCCTTTAGGGTCTTCTATTTTGATTAAAATAGCTACCATCAAAAAGACTGGTGATAGTAAGATAAGACCAATAATTGATCCAAAAATATCTATTAACCTTTTCATTCTTAAATAACCCAAATTAGAATTTGCTTGATCTTCTGTTAATAAATGGTCAGATGACGCCACTCTCTGCTCAGCTGCTACTGCTTTCAAATTGTCTCCTCCCTTACTCTTATTATTCTTATATCTTTTGTTTTTCTAGAATGTTCTCTATAAACTCTAAAATATCATCTTTAAGTATTTTATCTTTCAAAGCAAACTCAATGGTTGTCTGAATAAATCCTAATTTCTCTCCAACGTCAAATCGTTTCCCTTCAAAATCATAAGCAAAAACTCGTTGAATTTCGTTTAGTTTTTGAATGGCATCTGTTAGTTGAATTTCTCCGCCTGCTCCTAATTCTTGTTTTTCCAAGAACATAAATATTTCAGGTGTAAAAATGTATCTGCCCATGATTGCCAAGTTGGATGGGGCTGTACCCTTTGCAGGCTTTTCGACAAAGTTATTGACTTCATAGCGTCGTCCATTTTGGTTACTTGGATCGACTATTCCATAACGATGAGTTTCTTCTTTAGGTACTGTCTGTACACCTATGACAGAAGATAAGGTTTTATCATATTCATTCATTAACTGTTTTAAGCAAGGTGTTTCTGCTTCGACGATATCATCACCTAACAATACGGCAAATGGTTCATTTCCTATAAATTTTCTTGCACACCAAACTGCGTGACCTAAACCTTTTGGTTCCTTTTGTCTTATGTAATGAATGTCCACTTTGGAAGGTGCTTGGACTTTCTCCAACAATTCAAATTTATTTTTCTCCATTAAATTGTTTTCAAGCTCAAACGCGTTATCAAAGTGATCTTCAATAGCTCGTTTTCCTTTTCCGGTAACAATAATAATGTCCTCAATTCCAGATGCTACAGCCTCTTCAATAATATATTGAATCGTGGGTTTATCTACTATAGGGAGCATTTCCTTTGGCATGGCTTTAGTAGCTGGTAAAAATCTTGTTCCTAACCCTGCTGCTGGTATTATCGCTTTACGTACTTTTTTCATTTGATATCAGCCCTTTCTAGCTCTTTTATTCAAAAAAAAAACAATATATAGTTTTTCATAAGCAAAAATTATATTATAATGATGTGGACATTTCCTATCTATATTTCTAGAAGATTCCTAAGATTTTCTTTTTAAACGGTATAGGTTTTTCAATAGAAGGGCTGTGACCCTTTAATAGTTGTTCAGCGTTTTCTTTGAAATGAAATGTACGTTCTATCCCATATACTTTTGTAATTGTTTCATAGGCTTGTTGTAACGTGAACCCTCTAGAGCCTATATTATGTGCATCTGTTGCAATAAAATGAGCCAGATTATGTTCGATTATCTTTTTTGAAAATGATTGAATACTTTTACCGAAGTTCCCGATGATACTGCCAGAGGTAATTTGAGTTATCGCGCCCTCCTGGACCAATTCAAATAATAGTTTATGATTTTCAATCAATTCCTTATTTCTCTCCGGATGTACGATAATCGGTGTTATTCCTTTAAGCAGCAGCTCATATATCACTTCTTGTGTGTATGTAGGAACCCTACCCGACGGGAGCTCTAACAGTAAATACGTACCGTTATCGTCCAGTGTTAGGATTTCTTCCTTTTCAAGTGATGTAAATATGTCTCGGTGTATTCTTACTTCTTGACCGAAATGAATGGTAAGAGGAATATTTTCTAGTTGAAAACTTTCATTTAACCTCCCTACACGGTCAATGATGTTACTTTTAACATTTACATATTTCTCATTTAAGTGATGTGGCGTGGCAAAAATATGGGTAATTCCTGCTTCTACCGCTTTTCTTGCCATATTCAAACTTTCCTTCATGTCCGCAGATCCATCATCAACCCCCGGGAGAATGTGACAATGTATGTCGATCAAATTTCATACATCTCCTTTATAAAATAAATAGGAAAAAAGGCCTATTCCTTAAAAAATAGGAATTATTACCCTGATTAATAGTAGCATATAAAACTGCCATTAAACAGGGTGTTATTTTGTCGAATTTTGTTTTATTTTCTTTAAGTTTGATAGTAATAATAATTGCTGTTATCCGTTTCAACACCATTCAAAACGACTCCAAGCAAGGATGTGTTAGCTTTCATTAAAAGCTCCTTTGCTTTTAATGCACTTTGTTTGTTTGTCTTGCCACTCGCCACTACCATGATCACGCCATCACATTTATTGGCTACAATCTGGGAATCAGGAACTACCAACACAGGCGGTGTATCAAAAATGATATAGTCATACATTTCTTTAAGTTCATCAATGGCTGTTTCTATCGCTTTTGAATTTAATAATTCCGAAGGGTTAGGCGGTATCGGTCCACTTGTCAGAATTTCCAGATTAGGCACATTCGTTTTCATAAGTGCTTTTCCTATGCTCATTTTCTTGGTTAGTACACTCGTAAGCCCCTCTATATTACTAAGACTAAAGGCGTAATGAACGGATGGTTTCCTTAAGTCTGCATCCACAAGCACAACTTTTTTCTCCTCCTGCGCTAGCACAATTGCGAGGTTTGCAGCTGTGGTCGATTTCCCGTCATTAGGTTCCGATGAAGTAACCACAATTGTTTGTATTTCTTTATCCACTGAGGAAAATTGAATATTCGTTCTAATTAATCGATATTGTTCAGTGATAGGTGACTTAGGATTTGTCTGTGCAATCAAGTTCACCTGTTTTTTATCTTTACTTCTCAAAAATCCCGCTTCCTTTCATACTGCTTCTTATCCGGATTATCCTTTATTATGTACCTGTGTAATCTTTTGAATCGATCCAAGTATAGGTAATTCTAGGAGTCTCTCAATATCATCCTCGTCCTTGATCGTATTATCCATATACTCCAGTAGGAATGCCAAGCCTATTCCAGCCATCAATCCAACTACGACTGCAATTGCAATATTCAATAGTGGATTAGGTTTTACAGGTGTAGGATTCTCCTTGATTTCTGCCTTAGCAAGAACACTAACATTATCGACGTTCATGATTTCCTTGATTTCCTTTTGGAAAATTACGGAAACAGCATTTGCTATTTCAACTGCCTGAGACGGTTTACTATCTTGAACCGTTAAAGAGAAGACTTGCGAATTTTCTTGACTGTTAATTGTGATTTTTTCGCTAAGTTGTTCAACGCTTTCTTCTAATTCAAGCTCATCAATGACCTTCTCCAAAATGGCAGGGCTTTTTATGATCACACTGTATGTGTTGATCATGTCGATATTAGACTGTATTTGATTATAATCCAATTGGTTCTCCGATTTTTTCTGATTAACAAGAATCTGTGTTGACGATTCGTAAACGGGTGTTAATAAGAAATAAGAAATTGATCCACTAATCAAAGCGGCAATTAATGTCAGCAGCATGATTAGCTTCCAACGTTTCTTTAATGTTTTAAAAATATCTTTAATACTAATAGTTTCTTCCATTTCATCCTCCTGATATGTTAAAAATGACCTATTGCATTATACCATAATATTACCTATTATTATGTATTTTCAAGGAAATTTACATGAAACTTACAATGAAAGAATTCTTTTCAAATGCCTAAGTAATTTTACAAAAAAGACAATGGTAATACAAAGGAAATAATTTCTAATTTTTTAATTATTGCATTAATCACATATATATAACCCATTTCCCAGAATATTTGTGACTTAAATTTCAATAAATCTAAGTATACACTAAATCCCAATCTTTCTTATATGCTTTATCATAATCACAATATTTTCTTTAAAATAACCTATCTAAATGCCTACCAAAACAGAAAAATCCGTTTATACATATAATAATGTCAAGTATTTTAGTGCCTAGTTATCATTAAAAATGAAAGGAAAATGTGTAAACTGAAAGTAATAGTTTAAATTAGTATATTATTTTCATATTAATGGTTAGGTGTGGTCTATATGATAGGTTACCGAGTTAAGTCGCTTAGGGAAGAAAGGAAAATGTCAATAAGTGAACTCTCCGCAAAATCCGGCGTTGCCAAATCCTATATAAGCTCACTGGAAAGAAACCTTCAAACAAACCCTACTATTTTAGTTTTGGAAAAAATCGCTAGAATCCTTTCTATTAAAGTGGATGCTCTGTTGTTGAATGAACAAGCAGACAAGGTCATGGATGAAGAGTGGCTTGAAATTATGCAGGATGTTATGGGATCTGGAATATCGAAAGAGGAAATGCGCGAATTTATTCAAGATAGAAAGTGATGTCTTTAAAGATTGAGAAACTTTGATAACGCTTTCTTTTAGAAGAAGCCAAAAAAAGGGGAAAAGTGGTTAGCCATTTTTCCCCTTTTACTACTTCTTCATCAACATAATATATTCCTGCAAAACTACGAACCATATGTAATGCCCTTGGTCATTGAGATGGATGTTATCATTAGTCAGGGATATCAGCCAATCTCATATTCTTTTTACTTAGTTTCTTTTCTATCTCTTCTTTGCTATTCAAATAAGACCATTTATTCGTTTTGATTACCTGCTCGGAAGCTTTAATATATTCTAAATAATTCAACCCTAAACTATTCTCCGTTTTCCCATTTGCTACTGGGTTAGGTGAAAGTATTAGAGTCTTTGCATTTGGCAGCTCTTTCTGTAACTTTGTCATGATGCTTTCCAAATCTTTTTCCGTCTGTTCCAAACTTAATGATTGATAATGATTATTTATCAGCGAATTTTCAAAAATAATCAGATCGGGATCATCTTGTATGACAGCTTCAATTTTCTTTCCTTTTATCAAATCCTCTGTTGAATACCCCTCATGTCCATGATTAATGAAACTTAGTGTTTCTAAATCATTACGATTTGCTCGCAGACTCTTCTCTAAGCGTCCAGCCCAACTATTGGAAGTCTTACTTGCCCCTGTTCCTGAGGTACCGTTACTTCCCAACAGGGAAACAATAACCCTTTCTTGCGTAAGCGACTTATAATGCAGGTAATCTATTAACGGCTGCTGCTTATTATTTTCTGGTTTTAAACTTTGTATCAAAGCTTCCCTTTCTTCTTTTTCCTTTTCTTTTACTTTTGCTGCAGCTTCCCTAGCCTCTACCCCTGCTGTCTGGCTTATGTTTTTTCAATGCAGTTGGCCAAAAGCCAGTACTGCTAAGCAAATTCCACAATAATGATTAAACCATATTTCCTCATCTTTACCTCCCATATTTAAACATTAATGACTGACATGGAAGTCTTATAAAATAGAGCAAACTCTTATTTGAGTTATTTGAGTACGTTGCCTAGACTCTATTTCACTTTTTTTGGTTATTTTTCTCTCATTAATTATAACTATCAAATTTTTCGCAATAAAGAATATTCTTCCAATTTATTCCGACATAACTCGACATTGTAATGATACCCTCTTCGCCTTTTAAGGGGTATTTTATTATCAGAGGAGCAATTACATACATTGGATAGCTCTACCTGTTTGGATACTGGATTAAGTGGTATGAGCAGATGTTGAGATGGCACAAGTTGGTCGTACTTCGAAAAAAGCTATTAAATCCAGCTTCATATCAGAATCAGGTAAGCTATATTTATGATTATATTGTTTTCATGAGAAATCCTTAAGATTACAACTTGTCTTCTTACTCTTAAGGATTAAATTGTAAAGTAATTGCTTCAAATGTCTCATATACCAAGAAAGCGCTTTCATTTATAATTATCACAAGAAAACCAAGCCGAGAGGTGTGTTCAAAATGGTAGGTAAAAATGAAGGGAATTTCTTAAAAGGACTTTTGTTTGGTACATCCTTGAGCATACCGTTATGGATTTCTTTTATTGGGTGGATAAAATTGATTATTAATAGTTTATTTTAGAGCCTTAGGGCTCTTTTTATTTTGCTTTGGTCGAGACTAACTCTGCGAGCATGAAAAACTATCCTAATAATAGACATGAATCCTCATTAAATTTTTAACCCCATGTAAACTATGTTATGGTTTTATTTGATTTAAGTAATGTTATTGTATTTCCAGTTTCCTTCTCTCTTTTTCGTTGTATGATAGAAAAAAAAGGAGTTTTGGGAATGATTATTCTGCAGTATATTGGAAAAGTTTTTTCATTCATGCATAAGGATATACCGGAAACTCATGTTAAATGCCATGTTTGTGCAGGTACAGGTGCCTACGATATTTATACGGATTGTCTTACCTGTAATGCAAAAGGGTTAATAAGTAAAGTTGAGTATAATAGGAGGCTTGAAGAGGGTGAGATTTAATGAATTTCATGAGTCGATATATGTAATCAAAGAAGCAGTATTGGCTATTGCTTCTTTTTTTTGTTCAAAAACGGTATCGTTTGCCCCTCCCCTTTAAAGGGTATTTTAATGATCAGGGGGGATACATATGACAGCAATTACTCATGTTGGATTGGCTGTACCTGATTTGGATGCGGCGATTAAGTGGTATGAGCAGGTGTTGGGATTCAAATTATTGGCGGGTCCCTATTCGTTTGATGCGAGTGAAGAGAATGAACATAATATGACGAATGATCTTCTTGGTGATGAAGTTAAAAAGATGCGTAATGCTCATTTGATATCGGACAATGGAGTGGGGATTGAGCTTTTTGAGTTTGAGGAGCCGAGAATGCCTAAAGGTGGGAGTCGCGGTTATGAAGGCTTTTTTCATATTTGCATAGTATCGGATGATATCGAAAAGCTGGCTGATGATATTGCTGCTTCTGGCGGAAGAAGGCGAAGCGATATATGGAATACCTGGGAGAACAAGCCCTATTATTTAATCTATTGTGAGGATCCTTTCGGCAATATCATTGAGCTTTACAGCCGAAGCACGGAATTGATGTATGGAAATAAAGATTGATATAAGATCAGCCCCCAATTTATTATTGGGGGCTGTTCTTGTTTACTTTTTAACCGTTACTTTTCTTGATTCGCTTACGTTTTTCGCTTTGTCTTTGGCATAGGTATAAAGGTTCTGCCCGGCTTTTTGCTTAGGAATTCTAACCGAGAATGTGCCTTTAGTCGTTGCAGTGGCAGAGCCGATCACTTTTTTTGATGCTTTGATGGACACTGTGGAGTTGGCCTCTGCTTTGCCGGTTACTATTGTCGTTTTTGTCGTTACAATGTTGACCGTCGGTTTACTTGGTGCTGTTTTGTCTGCAACGGTCACGGTTTTGATCGAGCTTATATTGCCTGCTTTATCGGTTGCTGTAACGGATAGGACTTTTCCGGCTTTTTGTTTTTTTGCCATCGTTACGGTGAAATTCCCTGCGCTGTTCGAATTTGCTTTGCCTAGAACCGTACTGCCAGTTTTGACGGTGACGGAAGAGCTCGCTTCCGCTTTGCCGGTCACTTTGACGGTATTGTCACCTACCGTATTTACCGATGGTCTTGCTGGAGCCGTTTTATCTGCCACTTTAAATGAAACTGGTATACTTTTATTTCCCGATTTATCGATGACCCTAGTAGAGATGGTCGTTCCGGCTGTTTGTTTTGCGATAGTCGCTGTAAACGTTTTTTCGCCGTTGATCTTCACTGTGGCGAGTTGTTTATTACCGGTATAAATGGAGACGGTCCCCGTTTTGAAATCGGTCGGGATTTTCCCATTTATCTTGGTGTCCTTATCGGATATTGGTGTCACGGCCGGTTTGGTCAGCGTCTTCATTTCCAGTGCTTTTTTGGCATTTACCCGCCCGTTTCCATAGTAGATGTCTTTCCCTTTTGCACCTAGGTCCACGGCTGAATCATAGAGGCGGTATTCGACCTCCTTTGTGTTGAGTTTGGGCTCATGGGACCAAATCAGTGCCGCTACACCCGCCACCATCGGCGTGGCCATCGATGTTCCGCTCATCCAGCCATATTTACCATAAGGCAGGGTCGAAAGGATATCATCTCCTGGGGCCGCGATATCGACTGTTGAATGGTAGTTGGAATAACTGGGACGCTTGTCACTTGAGTTAGTGGCAGCAACGGAAATGACATGGCTGAATGCGGCTGGGTACACACGCTGTACATTTTTCCCCATATCCCCTTCATTCCCGGCAGCCGCAACAATCAGGACGCCTTTTTTATAGGCTTCCTGGACAGCCTTGTTCAAGGCCTCCGAATAACTGGTGTCTCCCAAACTCATATTGATGATGTTTGCCTTTTGCTGAACGGCATAATGTATCGCTTCAATGATATCGGCCGTATCGGCATACTCCCCATCAAAGACATTGATCGGCATTAGATTAACGTTCGGGGCAACACCCGTTCCGCCTATGCCATTGTTCGCAGAACCGGCAATGATGCCTGCGATATGAGTTCCATGCGCCCCTTTTGGAACGATATGCTTCCGATTGCGTATCGTATCATAGGCATTGACGATCCTCCCTTTTAAATCTTCGTGGTTGCGATCGATTCCGTCGTCAATGATGGCCACGATCAATTCCTTCGAGCCCATTGATTTTGTCCACGCAGCACTCGTACCAAGCCTTTTATGATGCCACTGGTCTATGTAGGCTGGATCGTTCGGACTATCCATCTTCTTGAAAAGATAGTTTGGTTCTGCATATTCCACATTCTTCTGTTCTTCAAGTTCCTCGATCAGGTTGTCGGTTGTTTCCCCTTTAGGAACCTCCACCTTTTCTATCAACTCGTTGATCGGCTCATCGTTTTCCTCTTTATACTTGACGATGACGCCATCAGATTGCGGCGTTTCTTCTGCAGAAGCAAAATCTGGCTGGTAGATTGGCAGAATCATAAACAGTAATAATACCGGCAATATGTCCTGAATAAATTTGTGCATACAATCACTCCAAAAAATATGATTAAGAATAGCTTTTGATGCGGTTTGATCATGAACCAATTCTACTATTATTCCTAACTAGATTGTATACCGTCTGATTTGGATTTACTAACCTTTTATCTAGTTAGATTAACTTATTTGCACAACAAAAAAACCGCTATAAAGCGGCTTCAGTTTGTCGACAAAATGGGGTCTACCTAAATCTTAAAACAAAGCGGTTGACTGTAGGTAATAATTTTACTGTAAAATTTGCACTTTGATTTCCACTCCAGGCACTCGCTTTCCGCGGGCGGTCCGGGAGCCTACTCGGCGCTTTCTGCGCCTGTGGTGTCTCCCCTGGACTCGCTTTTCCCGCAGAAGTCTCGTGCCTTCCGTTCCAATCAACTTCGTTTGAAAAATTCAAACAGAAGCCCTTTTGTCTAATAAAGGAAGTTCCGATTGGTCTAATCCTAAACTATGATTTTAAAACAAGACTAAATTATTCTTCATGTTTTTTTACTGTAATCCTTAATAGATGGAAGAAATTTGCGACACTCCTGCCGAATTACTGGCTAGCCGAGACACCGCAGCCGCTAGGCGAGGAGGCTTGGCAGGCAGTCGGCGGAAAGGGAGCGGATTTCTGAAATCAACTGGTACTTTTTTCAATAAAAAACTGCAGGTAAACTCGCTTTTCCTCGAGTTCGTCTGCAGTTTGTAACCGCTATAAAGCGGTTTAATGTCCGCCTAAATAGGCATTCTTGATTTCTTCGCTTGCGGTCAGTTCCTCTGATTTGCCTGATAGGACAATTCGGCCGGTTTCGACAACATAGGCTCTGTCCGCGATGGATAGTGCTAAGTTGGCATTTTGTTCGACCAGCAGAATCGTTGTACCCGTTTTGTTGATTTCTTCGATGATATTAAAGATTTGCTTCACCAATAATGGCGCGAGTCCCATGGATGGCTCGTCCAATAACAGAAGCCGGGGCTTGGCCATGAGTGCCCTGCCCATTGCGAGCATTTGCTGTTCCCCGCCGGAAAGTGTTCCGGATTGCTGTTTCAGGCGCTCTAGCAAACGCGGGAATAATTCATAGACTTTCTCCATATCCTGCTTGATGCCTGCCTTATCCTTACGTAAATAAGCACCAAGCTGAAGGTTTTCTTCGACGGTCATGTTAGCAAATACCCGCCGGCCTTCAGGGACATGGGAAATGCCCATTTTCACGATGGATTGCGCTGCTTTTCCACCGATGGATTGCCCTTCGTATACGATCTTCCCTTGTTTTGGTTTTAATAGGCCGGAAATGCTTTTCAGCAGCGTGCTTTTCCCGGCTCCGTTCGCCCCGATCAGGGTTACGATTTCGCCTTCGTTAATAGAAAGCGAGATTCCTTTCAAGGCTTGAATGTTTCCGTAATAGACGTTGATGTCCTCGATTTTTAACATTATGAAACCTCCTCGCCCAGATAGGCCTCGATGACTTTTGGATTGTTACGGATTTCCTCTGGCTTTCCTTGAGCGATCAGTTGTCCGTGATCGAGTACATATATGCGTTCGCAAACACCCATGACGAGCGGCATATCATGTTCTATCAATAATACGGTCAAATCAAATTTCTCACGGATGAGGGCAATCAGGTTCATGAGCTCATGCGTTTCCTGAGGGTTCATCCCCGCAGCTGGTTCATCCAACAAAAGCAGTTTCGGGTTGGCTGCAAGTGCACGGGCGATTTCCAAACGTCTTTGTTTACCATATGGCAGGTTCTTCGCCTTTTCATCCTTATATTGATCGAGGTTGAAAATCTTCAGGAACTCAATCGCCTTTTCATCCATTTCCTTTTCACCTTTAAAATGGATCGGCATGCGGAAGATCGAACTTATGATATTATGTTTCGAAAGCGAATGATAGGCAACTTTTACATTATCGATCACGGATAGTTCACTGAATAAACGAATGTTCTGGAATGTCCGGCTGATACCTTTTTGCGTGATTTTATATGGAGGCAGTTTTCTTAAGTTCTCACCTTCCAAAGAAATCATGCCCTCCGTCGGGACGTAAACTCCTGTCAGCAAGTTAAAGAAAGTCGTTTTTCCAGCGCCGTTCGGCCCGATCAAGCCAATCAGTTCTCCTGGATATAACTCGACGTTAACATCAGAAACGGCTTTAAGACCCCCGAACTGGATGCCGACTGAATCGACTTTAAGCAGCGGTGTTTTTATTTTTTTCATGGCTGCTTCCTCCTTTACGTTTGAACATGGATGTTATTTCTTTTGTCCCCATTAAGCCTTGTGGACGATAGAGCATCATCACGATTAGCACAAGGCTGTAGATGATCATTCGTGTTTCCGGATAATCCTGCAGGAAAGTCGTGACAACCGTCAATAATATCGCGGCCAATACGGCACCGGAAAGACTTCCAAGACCGCCAAGCACGACTAGGATCAAAATATCAAATGATTTCAGGAATCCGAAGTTCGATGGCTGGATGATATAGAAGTTATGAGCGTAAAGTCCTCCGGCAATACCGGCAAAAAAAGCACCGATCGCAAACGCGACAACTTTGTAATACGTCGTGTTGATTCCCATCGAATCGGCAGCCGTTTCGTCCTCGCGGATCGATATGCAGGCCCTGCCGTGGGTCGAGCTAGTAAAGTTTCGGATGACGATGATTGTTACGATAACGGAAGCGAATACCCACGGCCAAGTGGTCAAATGGGAAACCTGCATGCCGCTAGCCCCGCCGACATAATCGATATTCAACAGCATGATCCGGACGATTTCACCAAAACCAAGGGTTGCAATCGCCAGGTAGTCACCTTTTAAGCGTAAGCTTGGAATACCGATGATCAAGCCTGCCAGAGCTGACGCCAAACCGCCGACTATCAATGCCGCATAAAATGGCATTTCCAGCTTCATCGTCATAACGGCTGAAGCATAGGCACCGACTGCCAGGAATCCGGCATGTCCGATGGAGAACTGCCCGGTTATCCCGATGATCAAGTGCAGGCTCGCTGCCAGAATGATATTGATCCCGATGAACATGAGCGTATTTTGATAAAAAGGATTTAGCGATCCGCCGCCGATTAACACCTGAACTGCGGCGAAAAAGATCAATGATAGTGAAATCGAGAGCCAAAAACCTTTTGCTCGCTTAATTGTAGTCATTGCTTTGTCTCCCCTATACTTTTTCTTTTTTGTTTTTACCGAATAAGCCTTGTGGCATGAAAATCAAGATAAGAATCAGTACGACGAAGGCTACAGCATCACGCCATAATGAGTAACCGGCGGCACTGACCAAAGCTTCGATGACACCTAGCAATAGGCCACCGACCATCGCGCCAGGAATAATCCCGATACCTCCAAGAACGGCGGCAACGAATGCCTTCAATCCCGGAAGCACACCCATTAGCGGCTCGATCTTGATATAGTAAATACCGAAAATGACGCCCGCTGCCCCAGCCAATGCGGAACCGATTGCAAAGGTGGCAGAAATCGTGTTATCGACATTTATCCCCATCAGTTTGGCTGCATCCGCGTCAAAGGAAACGGCTCGCATCGCTTTTCCTATTTTTGATTTATGAACGATGATTTGAAGGATGATCATTAGAACTACAGCCACTCCAAAAATCAATACCGATTGGCTATTGATGGAAACTCCAAAAATATTGAACTTGTCTGCCGGCAATACATCATTCGGATAAGCTTCCGGCTGTGCACCGCGGACGTAGATGAATCCGTATTCGATCAAAAGGGAAACACCGATGGCAGTGATAAGTGCCGCAATACGTGTTGCGTTACGCAATGGCTTGTACGCGATACGCTCGATCAATACACCAAACAGCGCACAAACCGTCATCGAGATTAATAGGGCGGGCACGAATGACAGATCCAGGACCGTTATCGAGTAAAACCCAACGAATGAGCCGACCATGAATACATCGCCATGTGCGAAGTTTATCAATTTAACAATCCCGTAAACCATCGTATATCCGAGAGCGATAAGGGCATAAATACTTCCTAGTGAAACCCCGTTTATTAACTGTTGTATCAATTCCATGTTCGACTCTCCTTGAAAATCTAATTTTATGATTGGTTGGTCCAGACTCTTTTCATTCCGCTAAGGGGAAGATCAGCGACCTGGCATGCTTGAAAAATGAGAATTCGCCAGCACCTTCTTATTTACGAAGGGCCGGCGAAAGGATTGGAGTTGTTCTCCGAAATTAAGGATTGATTTTCGTGTTGAATACTTGTTTTCCCTCTTTAAACTCAAGGATGGTAGCAGATTTGATTGGATTATGTTTTTCATCCAATGTGAATGTACCCGTTACAAGCTCAAGGTCAGCCGTTTTTTCCAGCGCTTCTTTGATTTTTTCCGAATCCGCTGATCCAGCACGTTTAATCGCGTCTGCAAGGAAGTATCCTGTGTCATATCCTAGAGCGTTAAATGCATCCGGGGATTTATCTTTGTACTTCGCTTTAAATGCAGACACAAAATTCTGAATTTTCTCATCAGGGTCGCCTGAAGAATAATGGTTCGTGATGAACGTATTATTTAGAGCTTTTGCACCGGCAATTTCAACTAGCTTAGGAGAATCCCAGCCGTCGCCGCCCATGAATGGAACGTCAAGTCCAGTTTCACGTGCCTGCTTCACGATAAGACCAGCTTCCTCATAGTAACCAGGAAGGAAAATGAAATCAGGTTTTGCCGATTTCAAACGAGTCAATGTAGAACGGAAATCAGTATCCTTCGCGATGTAAGCTTCCTCAGCAACGATTTTTCCGCCATTTTTTTCGAATTGTTCTTTAAAGGCTGCCGCTAATCCTTTTGAATAATCACTTGCGCTGTCAATATAGATGGCTGCACTTTTCGCTTTGATTTCTTTAGAGGCAAAGTTCGCAGCTACCGTCCCTTGGAACGGATCGATGAAGCTTGTCCTGAAAACGTAATCGTTCAATTTATCCTTGCTGAAAGTGATTTCAGGGCTTGTACCGGAAGGTGAGATGACCGGCACTTTATTATCTTGGGCAATCTGTACTTGTGCAATCGAGTTCGTGCTTGTCGCCGCACCTACGATTGCTGCAACCTGATCTTGTGATGTCAGCTTGATCGCTCCGCTAGTCGCTTCTGACGCTTCTGATTTATTATCGACTTTAATAAGTTTGATTTTTTTACCGTCAATGCCTTCTTTATTTATTTCTGCAGTCGCAAGCTCCAGACCTTCTGCAATCGATTGGCCATATGAAGCAACACCGCCTGATAATTCAAGGTTGACACCGATTTTTATCGTATCTCCATCTCCGCCTGATTTTTCTGATGAACCAGAGCTGGAACAACCGGCTAGCACTCCTGCAGCAAGTGTTAGAGAAAGGAATGCACCTGCTAGTTTTTTCTTTTTCATAAATAATCCCCCCGTTTTGTAATCATCGCTCTGATGCATGAATATTTATTCAAGATGCCTCAGAAAAAGTTGATTAGATGAAATCTTTGAAATTAAATTAATATTTCGAAAAATAGTTTACCGCATAATTTTCATTCCGTCTATATAATAATTGTGAGAAGATTGCGCCAAATAGGATATTTTTCACAGGAAGTGCTATATCATTTTTATCTTTATATATTTTAAATATTGTGAAAATAGGCGGTATAATCAGAAAAAACTGATAATTTAATTATATTAATATTGCAAATCCCTTATTTACTGCTCAAAAAAATTTATTCATATCCTTATTTTTTTCATCCTTTTAATTACATTTTTACCAAAATAGAAGTATATTGATAGGGAATTAAACCCATTTTCTTTGTTCTTTTTTAGTCTTAATTCCTATATCAAAATTGAATAATACTATACTGGATGTATAAAATCATGCATGAAGCTCCTCTGCTTTTTTATCTTTCTGTATATTTTGCATAACCCGATCATCAAACAAAAAACCGCCAAACGGCGGTTCATGACTCTAGACAAACTCGATAATATTTGATTTTTGTATAATTCGACCTTTGATATCCACTGCAGGCACTCGCTTTCCGCTGGCGGTCCGGGAGCCTCCTCGGCGCCCTTGCCTGTGGTGTCTCCATCGGTTGCACTTTTCCCGCAGGAGTTGATTTATGAAACGGAGGTTCAATGTCCTCCTAAATAGGCCATTTTTATTTCTTCACTTGAAGTGAGTTCCTCGGCATTGCCCGACAGGACGATTCGGCCCGTTTCAACTACATAAGCCCGATCTGCAATCGATAATGCAAGGTTGGCGTTTTGCTCGACCAAAAGGATCGTTGTTCCGGTCTCACTGATTTCCTGGATGATGTTGAATATTTGCTTCACCAGAAGCGGTGCAAGGCCCATCGAAGGTTCATCGAGCAGTAATAACCGTGGTTTGGCCATTAAGGCCCGGCCCATTGCAAGCATTTGCTGTTCACCGCCTGAAAGCGTGCCAGCCTGCTGTTTGATTCTCTCCAGCAGCCTCGGAAATAGCTCGTATACCTTTTCCATATCCTTATGGATGCCATCTTTGTCTTTCCGCAAATAAGCCCCTAGCTCCAGGTTTTCGGCTACTGTCATGTTGGCAAAGACACGTCGTCCTTCAGGTACATGGGATATGCCCATTTTCACGATGGACTGTGCAGCTTTTCCTCCAATCGGCTCGCCTTCGAACAGAACTTTTCCTTGCTTCGGTTTTAACAGACCGGAAATCGTTTTGAGCAGCGTGCTTTTTCCCGCTCCGTTCGCCCCGATCAAGGTCACGATCTCGCCCTCGTTAATCTCCATGGAAACCCCTTTTAACGCTTGGATATTGCCATAAAAAACATTGATGTCCTCTATTTTCAGCATCAGGAAACCTCCTCCCCTAGATATGCCTCGATAACCTTTGGATCGTTGCGGATTTGTTCCGGCTTTCCGTGAGCGATAAGCTGTCCATGATCAAGAACGTAAATCCGTTCGCATACCCCCATGACAAGTGACATATCATGCTCGATGAGCAAAACGGTAAGGTTGAATTCCTTCCGGATAAAAGCAATGAGATTCATTAATTCTTTCGTTTCGTGCGGGTTCATCCCTGCTGCGGGTTCGTCCAGTAAAAGAAGTTTCGGATTGGCGGCAAGGGCACGGGCGATTTCCAGCCGCCTTTGCTGTCCGTATGGAAGATTCTTCGCTTTTTCATCCTTAAAATGGTCAAGATTGAAAATTCTCAGGAATTCCAGCGCCTTTTCATCCATTTCCTTTTCCCCGGAAAAATGTCCCGTCAGCCGGAATATGGAGCTTGGAATTCCATGCTTGGCAAGCGAGTGGTAAGCAACCTTCACGTTATCGATCACGGATAACTCACTGAAAAGGCGAATGTTCTGAAAGGTCCTCGAGATCCCTTTTCGGGTAATTTTATAAGGCGGCTGCTTATTTAGATTTTCCCCGTTCAAGGCAATCGTTCCTTCTGTTGGTACATACACACCCGTCAATAAATTGAAGAAGGTCGTTTTCCCAGCTCCATTCGGCCCGATCAGGCCTACAAGTTCCCCTGGAAATAATTCCACATTCACATCGGACACAGCTTTCAAACCGCCAAAACGGATACCCACCGAATCTACTTTAAGCAACGGTATTGTGGCTTCCATCCTTTGGGCCCCCTTTCGTTTTTTTATTTGTGAACAATGCCGTGATTTCTCTTGTTCCCATTAAACCCTGCGGGCGGAAAATCATCATCAGGATCAGGACAAGGCTGTAGATGATCATTCTCGTTTCCGGATAATCCTGAAGGAATGTCGTCACGATCGTCAGTAAAATTGCGGCCAAAACCGAACCTGAAAGACTTCCAAGACCGCCAAGTACGACGAAAATCAGAATATCGAAGGATTTTAGGAAACCGAAATTCGATGGCTGGATAATATAGAAATTATGGGCATAAAGCGATCCGGCGATTCCGGCAAAAAAAGCTCCGATGACGAAAGCCGCCACTTTATAATAGGTCGTATTGATTCCCATCGCATCAGCGGCCGTTTCATCTTCCCTTACGGATATGCATGCCCTTCCGTGAGTCGAATTGGTGAAATTCCGGATGACTAAGACGGTGATCATCACACAGGCAAAAACCCATGGCCAAGTAGTCAGGTGGGATACCTGCATCCCGCTTGCCCCGCCTACATAATCAATATTCAAAAGGACGATCCGGACGATTTCCCCAAATCCAAGCGTAGCTATCGCCAGGTAATCCCCCTTCAGGCGCAAGCTCGGTACCCCGATCACCATGCCCGCAACAGCTGCTATTACGCCCCCAGCCAATACAGCTATGATGAATGGAAGTTCCAGCTTCATTGTCATGACTGCCGAAGCATAGGCCCCTACCGCTAAAAAACCTGCATGCCCGATCGAGAACTGTCCGGTTATTCCAATGATTAAATGCAGGCTCGTCGCCAGCATGATATTGATGCCGATGAACATGAGCGTGTTGATATAAAATGGGTTGAGCATACCGCTTGAAATGGTGTACTGCATGATTCCGAAAAAAATAAGTGCGAGCACGATCGAGAGCCAAAAACCCTTTGAATTCTTTAAAGTAGTCATCGCCATGTCTCCCCTATACTTTTTCTCTTTTATTTTTACCGAACAGACCCTGCGGCAAGAAAATCAAAATCAAGATAAGTACGACGAAAGCCACACCATCGCGCCATAATGAATAACCGGCAGCACTGACCAAAGCCTCGATCACTCCAAGCAGCAGACCGCCGACCATCGCGCCAGGAATGATGCCGATGCCGCCCAAGACTGCTGCAACAAATGCTTTAAGGCCAGGAAGGACACCCATCAACGGCTCGATTTTAATATAGTAGATTCCAAAAATGACACCAGCCGCCCCTGCAAGGGCCGAACCTATGGCGAATGTAGCTGAAATCGTATTATTCACATTGATTCCCATCAGCTTAGCCGCTTCGGAATCGAATGAAACGGCACGCATCGCTTTGCCGATTTTGGTTTTATGGACAACGAATTGTAGGATGATCATTAATATGATGGAAACAGATAAGATCAATATCGATTGACTGCTGATGGAAACTCCCAATATATCGAGTTTATCCATCGGAAGGACGTTATTTGGATAGGCTTCCGGCTGGGCGCCCCGGATGTAAATCAGCCCGTTTTCTATCAGAAGGGAAACACCGATGGCCGTTATCAAGGCCGCGATCCGTGTTGCATTACGAAGGGGTTTATAAGCAATGCGTTCAATTAAAACGCCAAAGATGGCACATGAGACCATCGAAATCAATAAAGCTGGGATGAAGGATAAGTCCATTACGGTAATGGCGTAAAACCCTACAAATGAACCGACCATGAATACGTCTCCATGGGCGAAGTTTATGAGCTTGACGATTCCATATACCATCGTATAACCTAGAGCGATCAAAGCATAAATGCTTCCGAGTGAAATGCCATTTACCAATTGCTGAATCAGTTCCATATTGCACTCTCCCCGTTAAGGTGTTTTTTAAGTGAATATAGAATAGGGGGGACTTGCCCCCTATCCACGTACGGTATTATGGATTGATTTTTGTTTTGAATGTTTGTTTGCCATCCACATATTCCAAGATGGTCGCCGATTTGATCGGATCATGGTTTTCATCGAGGTTCAGCGTTCCGGAAACTAATTGAAGATCTTTGACATCTTCCAACGCTTGTCTGATTTTTTCGGGAGAAGCATCACCAGATCTCTTGATGGCATCAGCCAGGTAGTAGCCAGTGTCATAGCCAAGTGCGGCAAAGGCATCCGGTGTTTTATTGTATTCCTTTTTGAAGGCTGCAACGAAATCCTGGATCTTTGCATCTTCATCTTCCGGAGAATAGTGATTCGTGATATAGGTATTTTTCAAAGCCTCAGCTCCGGCAATTTCAACGACCTTCGGGGAATCCCAGCCGTCCCCGCCCATGAATGGAAGGTCTATGCCGTCTTCACGAGCCTGTTTTAAGATCAATCCGACTTCCTCATAATAACCAGGAAGGAAAACGAACTCCGGTTTTGCGGATTTAATACGTGTCAATGTAGAGCGGAAATCAGTATCTTTAGTTACATAAGCTTCTTCCGCCACGATTTTACCGCCCTTGGCAGTAAACGCTTCTTTAAAAGCTGCGGCCAATCCTTTGGAATAATCACTTGCGCTATCCACATAGATCGCAGCCGTCTTTGCCCCTATTTCGTCAGTTGCGAAATTGGCTGCCACCGTCCCTTGGAATGGATCGATAAAGCACGTCCTGAACACATAATCATTTAATTTTCCAGCTTTGTTGGTGATGTCGGGATTTGTTGCAGTTGGTGTAAGTAGAGGAACTTGATTATCTTGTGCGACTTGTACCTGTGCCAATGTATTAGTGCTTGTCGCAGATCCGACTACAGCCACAACCTTGTCCTGGCTGACCAGCTTGATCGAACCGCTTGTAGCTTCTGCAGCATCTGATTTATTATCAACCTTAACGATTTCCAGTTTTTTACCGTCGATGCCCTCTTTATTAATCTCATCGATGGCCAGTTGCAAACCATCGGCAGCCGATTGGCCGAATGATGCCGTGCCTCCGGACAATTCAAGGTTGGCCCCAATTTTGATCGTGTCACCCGAGTTTGATGAACCCCCGCCTGAACTGCTAGTTTTCGAGTCGCCGCCACTACAACCTGCCAGCGCCCCTGCAACCAATGAAAGTGATAGAAACACTCCTGCTAGCTTTTTCTTCTTCATTTGAAACCCCCTTGTTTTGTATGTTCTTTTAAACAAATAGAATATCTGAATAAAAATAATATTCTGAAAACAAGTTTATCTCATTCTTTCGACCCCGTCTATATGATATGGATAAAAAAGTTATTAAAAGGGAATATCTACTATTCGACACAAAAAAACTGACCCTTTATAGAGTCAGTTAACTTTCTTATCAATCGTTTACCCGGCGAACTTCAATGTCTTTTAAAATATCATTGATCACCCAGCTAGCTGCAATCAAGCCCGCTACGGATGGTACGAAAGCATTTGAAGATGGCGGCATTTGCGCTTTACGGATTTTTGCCTCATCATTGCCGACTTCTTTTCGGACATCCTCACGAATGACAATAGGGCTCTCGTCGGAAAAGACAACCGGGATTCCCTTTGTTATGCCCTCTTTACGCAATCTAGTGCGAATGACCTTGGCAAGCGGATCTGTATGCGTTTTGGAGATATCAGCAATTTGAAAACGAGTCGGGTCCATCTTATTAGCGGCACCCATGCTTGAAATCACCTTGATATTCCGTTTCAGGCATTCCTTCATCACATGAATCTTATAAATGACCGTATCCGATGCATCAATGACATAGTCCAGGCCATAACTGAAGAATTCCTCAAACGTTTCTTCTGTATAGAACATTTTAAGAGCGATCACTTCGCAGTCGGGATTGATGTCTTGAATGCGGTTTTTCATCAATTCCGCTTTCGGTTGACCGACTGTTGATAATAGAGCATGGATCTGCCTGTTTACATTTGTGATGTCGACATCGTCTTTATCCACAAGAATAATACGGCCTACCCCCGTACGTGCCAAAGCTTCGGCTGAAAAGGAACCAACGCCTCCTACACCCAGGACAGCAACGGTCGTGTTTTTCAGAATATCGATTCCTTCCTTGCCAATTGCCAATTCATTTCGTGAAAACTGATGCAGCATATATATTCAACTCCAATAAATTCTGTTCTTATTTAGCTTCCCAATAAACAATATATCATAAACATCATTTATGACAAGCGAAATATGAGCAGTCTAATCGGAATTAGTGCACTAGGTCATTTTTGATAATTTTTGAAGGACGGTAGCCAAAAGGAGCGTCCTTTCCGTCAGGCTCGGAATTTCCAAATACTCCTCTTCACTATGTGCATTTCCTCCAATGGGCCCAAGTCCATCCACTGTAGCGATTCCCAATTCAGAAGTGATGGAAGCATCCGAGCCTCCACCCGTGGCCGTTTCCGTGATTTCGATGCCGATTTCCTTCCCAGCCTGACGGATCGTCTCTAAAAGCAAGTTCGATTTCTCATTTTTTTCCATGGGGGACCGGTCCATTTTTCCGCTTAATGTCGTTTTCGTTCCGGGAATATAGGTTTCTGCACAGATTTTTTTCAGCTGCTTGAGAACGGTGCCTTCCTGCTTTTTTTCCGAAATCCGCACATCGACGAAGGCAGCCGCATGGGAAGCGATCATATTGACAGCGGAGCCTCCTTCAATTTTGCCGACATTAACGCTGATTCCTTTCTTTTGATCATTCAATAGGTGTAGGGCGATGATTTTATGGGCCAATTCTTCAATTGCACTACGTCCCTTTTCCGGTTCGATCCCCGAATGGGCAGCAACTCCCATAATATCGACTTTAAACTGACCGCAGCCCCTTCTTGCCGTGACAAGCGAACCGTCCGTCCTTGCCGGTTCAAGAATTAACGCAAACTTCTTACCTGCCGCCTTTTCCGAGATGAGTGAAGCGGACGACGGAGACCCGATCTCCTCATCACTATTAAGAATGATTTGGATATGCTTATAGCCTGTCTGCCCCGTCTGTTTCAAGCAATGGATCGCATAAAATAACTCAACCAAGCTAGACTTCATATCCGCCACACCAGGACCGTATGCCCGATTTCCTTTCACCTTAAAAGGACGTTTTTGCGCTGTCCCCTCCGGAAACACCGTATCCATATGGGCAACGATCAAAATATGCGGTTGATTCGCCTCACGATGCTGGATGACCAGCTGATTGCCATAATTCTGTTGCTCAACGGTATTTACAATAAAATCCAGACTTTCAAATTTCGTTTTTAAAATCGAACCAATTTCATCAATACCCTTTTTCGTATGAGAACCACTATCTATATTCACTAGCCGCTCCACTAATTGAAGCATTTCCTTCCTCTTTGCATATAATAAATCTTTCAAAGCCCTCACTACTTTCTATCCTTGGCTGAATATTGCTCAACCTTACTATAATTTACGAATCTATATTGCCGAATGTTACTTAAATGGGAAGATTTGAAGTATATTCGAGGGTTTTTGGGTTTTATTCGTTAGATTGGGGTGTTTACTCGTGAATTTGGCTCGTTTACTCGTGAGTTTGCGCCATTTACTTGTGAATTTGGCTCGTTTACTCGTGAGTTTGCGCCATTTACTCGTGAATTTGGCTCGTTTACTCGTGAGTTTGCGCCATTTACTCGTGAATTAATCCATCAAGTCTATAAGCTCTATTTTTAAATTGCCCCGAATAAGGCAATTCCAGTGCAGACAGCATCCGTTGCATGATATCAATTGAATCTATTTGTAAAAAGAGACGAGCTTGTTTATTCGTAATATTGGGTTTTATGAGGAGAGCAAAATCACGAAGAGTTTTAATGTGGGCATCTTTGGAGGCGTAAGAACAGTGACTGCAAGACCATTTGCCCCAGTGATATTGCATATGGAGAGCAGAGCATTCAGGACATTGAACGCTTTTTAGCAGATCTTGCTCATCGATCTGATACAAATCGAGTATATCAGGATTATGCGGAGTGTTTTTTTGCAGAATCGTGTTCGAAAGTCTATTGCTCTGTCTTTGGGTTAATGGCTTAGAAGAATACTTTTCATCGAGAGTATGAATTTTGGAGATCAGGGTTTCTTTTCCCGTGATTTTTTTGAAAATGGGGGTAAAACCTGGGGTAGTCCTGATGATGGTATTCGAGTTTGCATTGGCAATGAGCGTTTCAATCGGCAGCGAGGGGAATTTGTGAAAAGTAAGCCAATCATTAAATCGGGATTTTTGCACTTCAACCTGGATCAGCGGATCTAGATAAGCTTGTTCCTGTCCATCTTTTGTCCGAATCAATTGGGGATAGGTGCGGTCAAAATAGAGCGTTCCAGCAAAGTTTTTCACTTCAATGATGATGCCGTAATTCCAGGTGATTATTAGGAAATCCATTTGAAAATAACGGCTCCCGTCGTAGCCTAACCTCAAATCATGAAATACTCGATATTCTTTCGGAAGATTCTTCAGTTCTTTTCCGATACTCCACTCCCCGTTAAATCCTGTACGGATTTTCCGGAGTTCGTTCCTTATTCTTTCCTGTTTTGGATGATTTGCTGATAGCCTCCTGCTTAATGCCTCCAGTTTGAGCATTTTCATAGGCCTTTCACACGGTTTTAGCATCCATATATCAACTCCTTCTCCTTTAGCTTCTTTGTTAATGCCCATTATTCCTGCCAAAATACTGAAATCAGGCGTTTTACCGTGAGTTTGCTCGGTTTAATTCTTGAGATTTATAGCTCAGTCGGACGTTATCGCCTTTTACTCGTGAGTTTACGCCATTTACTCGTGAGTTCGCACTATTTACTCGTGAATTTACGCCATTTACTTGTGAGTTCCCTCCATTTACTCGTGAGTTCCCTCCATTTACTCGTAAATATACGTTTTACTCGTGAATTCACGCCTTTTACTCGTGAGTTTACGTCATTTACTCGTGAGTTCGCACTATTTACTCGTGAATTTACGCCATTTACTTGTGAGTTCCCTCCATTTACTCGTGAGTTTCCTCCATTTACTCGTAAATATACACATTCTCCTGTAAATTGACTATTTTTACGCACAAAAAAACCCATGTTATGTAACATGAGTTGCTTTGTAAGGTGTAAGAGTCCCAATTGTGCCGTTTACGCCTTTGTTTTGAACCCGCTCTCCGCAGGTGGGTGCTCGGTTCCTCGCGTTTGTAAGTCCTCTTCGAGGGAGGCTTTTACGCGGCCAGGAAACTAGTGCTCCCGGTAACTATAAGTGTTCGGTCAAAACTTATAGGTTAAAGAACGAACACATCAGGACTCTTACTTATTGGAAATATCATATCATAATGCTTAGCTCAGTTTCAAGAAAAAACACCTAGGTATTTTTTCATATTTTTCCCAAATGAATTATTTTTTAAGTGCAGCAAGTCTTAGGTTAAGTTCAGCCAATTGCTTGTCACTTACAGTACTCGGTGCGTCAACGAGCAGGTCGCTTGCGCTTGCTGTTTTCGGGAACGCGATGGTGTCGCGAAGGTTCGTGCGGCCTGCGAGCAGCATGACCATGCGGTCCAATCCAAGGGCGATTCCGCCGTGTGGAGGCGTTCCGTATTCGAATGCATCCATTAGGAAGCCGAATTGTGCGTTTGCTTCTTCTTCGGAGAATCCAAGTACTTTGAACATTTTTTCCTGAACGTGACGTTCGAATATCCGCAGTGATCCACCGCCAAGTTCGTAGCCGTTCAGTACAAGGTCATATGCTTGGGCACGGACGCTTGCTGGGTCTGATTCCAATTTGTCCATGTCTTCACGGAATGGCATTGTGAATGGATGGTGTGCTGCATAGTAGCGTCCTTCTTCTTCGTCATATTCAAATAATGGCCAGTCGGTCACCCATAGGAAGTTGAATTTGCTTTGATCGATCAAGCCTCTTTCTTTACCAAGCTTGATGCGTAGTGCTCCAAGTGAATCAGCGACTATGCCTTTCTTATCCGCCACGAATAGGATTAAATCGCCCACCTCGGCTTCCAATACAGATACTAATTGCTCTTGATCTTCAGCGAAGAATTTGGCGATCGGCCCTTTTACGCCGTCTTCTTCAACTTTCAGCCATGCAAGGCCTTTTGCACCGTAAATCGCTGCAAATTCAGCCAATCCATCAATGTCTTTACGGGAATAATCCGCATTTCCGTCTTTAACGACGATCGCCTTTACTTGTCCGCCGCTTGCAACAGCGCCGGTGAACACTTTGAAATCACTGTCTTTGACGATTTCGGAAACATCTTTAAGTTCCATTCCGAAGCGTGTATCCGGTTTGTCGGATCCGTAACGGCTCATCGCTTCATTGTAGGTCATTCTAGGGAATGGCAGTGTTACGTCCAATCCTTTTACGTCTTTCATCACTTTAGCCATCATGTTTTCTGCGGTCTTGATGATATCTTCTTGGCTCATGAAGCTTGTTTCGATATCGATTTGCGTGAATTCAGGCTGTCTGTCAGCACGTAAATCTTCATCACGGAAACAGCGGGCAATTTGATAATAACGTTCGAAACCTGATACCATCAATAGCTGCTTGAAGATTTGCGGTGACTGCGGAAGTGCATAGAACTCCCCTTCGTGCACACGGCTAGGCACTAAATAGTCACGTGCTCCTTCAGGTGTACTTTTTGTTAAGATAGGTGTTTCGATATCAAGGAAGCCTTCACCATCCAAGTAATCACGGATCGCTTTTGTTGTTTGGTTACGCATTTTCAGCGTTTCGAACATCGCTGGACGGCGCAGGTCCAAATAACGATATTTCAAGCGGATGTCTTCTGATACATCCGTTCTTTCATCAATGATGAATGGAGGGGTCTTTGCTTCGTTTAAAATTGTAACGTTTTCGGCTTGAACTTCGACTGTCCCTGTTGTTACGTTCGGATTGAAGTTGGCTTCATCACGTTTGATGACTGTCCCTTGGATATCAAGGACGTATTCATTACGGATTTTTTCGGCTGTAGCCAGCGCGTCTGCCGAAATGTCCGGATTGAAAACGACTTGGACGACTCCGCTTCTGTCACGTAGGTCGATAAAGATGACACCGCCCAAATCCCGGCGTTTTTGTACCCATCCTTTTAATGTTACTTTTTCACCAATTGCTGCTTCTGTCACTTCACCATTGAAGTATGTTCTGCCAAACATGGTATTTCCCCCTTAAGCCTGTAGCTTTTTAAATTGTTCAACGAATGTAGCAAGATCCATCTGGACTTGTTCACCGGTTTCCATGAACTTCACATTGATTTTATTATTTGCCAATTCATCATCCCCGAGTGTCGCCACATATCTTGCTTCAAGGCGGTCGGCTGATTTGAATTGTGCTTTCACTTTACGGTCTTGATAGTCTTTTTCGACGGTAAAACCGGCATTCCGCAATTGATGGGCAAGTTTGACGGTATAATCCTTGGCTGTTTCACCTAATGAAACAAGATAGCAGTCAATTCCCTTTTTGATCGGAAGCTCGATGTTTTCTGCTTGGAGGGCTGCAATCAGGCGTTCAATGCTAAGTGCAAAGCCGATTCCTGGTGTTTCCGGTCCGCCAAGTTCTTCAGACAGCCCGTTATAACGGCCGCCTCCGCAAAGTGTAGTGATGGCGCCAAAGCCTTCTGCATCACTCATGATTTCAAAGGCGGTATGATTATAGTAATCCAAGCCGCGCACTAGAGTCGGATCTTCTACGAAATCGATTTCCAAATCGGTTAAATGCTGTTTCACCTTTTCGAAATAAATACGGGATTCATCATTTAAATATTCAATGATGGATGGAGCCGTGTTCATCAATTCGTGACCGTGATCCTTTTTGCAATCCAGGATACGCAAAGGATTCTTTTCCAGACGGTTTTGACAATCGCCGCAAAACTCTCCGATGCGGGGTTCGAAATGTTTGATTAACGCATTGCGATGCGCTGTCCGGCTTTCCTTATCACCAAGGCTGTTGATCACAAGTTTCAGCTTTTTCAAACCAAGTTCCTTGTACAGGTTCATCGCAAGTGACAGAACCTCTGCATCGATTCCTGGATCCTTACTTCCTAAAGCTTCGATGCCGAATTGAACGAACTGGCGGAATCGGCCTGCTTGCGGACGTTCGTAGCGGAACATCGGCCCGATATAATAAAGCTTGACCGGTTGATTGGCCCACCCGAACATTTTGTTCTCGATATATGACCGTACAACAGATGCGGTGCCTTCCGGACGAAGGGTTAAGTTCCTTTCACCGCGATCTTGAAATGAATACATCTCTTTTTGAACGATATCGGTTGTATCCCCTACACCACGTAAAAATAATTCCGTGTGCTCAAAAATTGGAGTGCGGATTTCTTTATATTGATAACGGTGACAAATCTCACGCGCCATGTTTTCGATATACTGCCAAATTTCCGTTTGGCCAGGCAATAAATCCTGGGTACCTCTAGGAATCTGAATAGACATGTGTGTTTCCTCCTTTAAAGCAAGGCGCCCTTTCTGATACGACGCGCTATACTGATTTTTTCCAAACAAAAAACTCCCGCCCCTTGTAACTTATATGTTACAAGGGACGAGAGTTTGGATATCCCGTGGTGCCACCCTAGTTGAAGCACAAAAAAAGTGCCCCCGCTCAAAAACAGTTAACGCCTGTTTTACGTTCATCTCCTATTAAGTAAATCCGTTCGGAGTGAAGCCTACGGAGGGTTCTTTCATTAAGTCATCATGTGGAATGCTTTCAGCCTCGGCATTTCCTCTCTTTTCATGTGTTTCTTAATTACTCTTCTCCATCATTGGTTATTGCAGTAATAAGTCTGATATTTTATAATCATACGGACGTTAACATCAAATGTCAAGGCAGACTGAGGATTTTGTCGCATTTTATTGGTTCAAACGTTTTTTCAGATTTTTGATTGTCCGGACATTGACTCCGAATTCAGAAGCCAATTCAACAAGGTTTGCGCTTTGTTCCTTTTGGATGAAATCGTGAAAATCGACACCCAATACTTGATTGCCTCCGCTTAAGCTCGTTTGATCTTTTTCGCTGAATTTCATGTGGTTTCCCTCCTAGAGTTATATAAGCTCTATTCTTTCCTAAAAAAAATGTTTTTTGCACAAGGAAAGAGGGAAATTTTCATTGAACGAGAATACATACATATAGACATTAAAAGGGAGAGACAACTTATGAAGAAGAAATCGGGTTTATTTGGCCTGACACTGATGCTGATATTCTCAGCGATTTTCCCCGTCAATCACGCTTTTGGAAAAGATGAAGGGGAAAATATCGTGACGAACCAAGTGGTCAATGTCCGTGAAGGTGCAGGCCTCAGTTTCCCTATCGTGAAAAAACTGGAAAAAGGGGACTCGTATCCCATTCTGAATGAGGATGGCGACTGGATCGAAATCCGGATTGGCGCCGGCAAAACGGGATGGGTTGCCAATTGGTTAGTGGAGAAACAAACTGGGTCTGAAACCAATCAGGTCAAAAAGGAATCCGGACAAGGCGTGATATCAGGCAGCTCGGTCCGTGTCCGTACAGGTCCAGGCACTACATTTCAAACGGTTGGGTCCTTGAGTAAAGGTACAGCTGTTGACATCATTGAAAAAAATGAAAATTGGATAAAGATCAAAACGGCGGATATCGAAGGTTGGGTCTCTTCTGACTACCTTAATCTCCCCGCCGCATCAGGAAATTCAGCGAAGAAAGATTCAACTAAGAAAAAAGAAACGAATCAATCCGTAAAAACCGGAGTAACTTTGGTGGACCGGCTCAATGTCCGTTCGGAACCATCGACAAGCAGTGCCTCGCTAGGAAAGCTGAATAAAAATACGTCAGTGACCGTTTACAGGGTTGAAAATGAATGGGCTGAAATAGATTTCCAAGGAGTCCGCGGTTGGGTAGCTGAACCTTACATACAAGTAAGCGAAGGTAAAGAAGACATGAAAAATGAAACGGCAGGCGCCACTGCAAGGGTGACCGCTGCGGGTTTAAATGTCAGGAAAGAAGCCTCTCTCTCCAGCAAGGTCATCGGTTCGGTGAACAAGGATGAGACGTACGCCGTACTGCAAACAAAGGGAAATATGACACAGATCAAGCTCTCCGGTTCAAAAAAGGGCTGGGTCGTGAGTTGGTACCTGGAAAAAGAGAATGTTGAACAAACGGCTAAGGAAAAAAAGGTTGATGTAAAAGGAAACGAGATTACCATCATTCATGATGGTACGATTCTTAGAAGCGAGCCTGATGGCAACTCGAAGATTGTCGAGCAGGCCAATGCAGGTGAAACGTTCTCCGCATCAGGTATGGAAGGCGACTGGTACTCCATTAAACTGAAGAGCGGAAAAACGGCTTATGTGGCCGGATGGATCGTGACGATCGAAGGGAATTCGGAGCAGATCCAACGACCTGGCGTTGAAAAGTACTTAAAGGATAAAACCATTGTGATCGATCCCGGCCATGGCGGCAGGGATAGCGGTACGATAGGCGTCGGTGGAACACTCGAGAAAAACCTGACGATTCGTACGGCAGAGCTGCTGCGGGACAAACTTCAGGCGGCAGGAGCTAAAGTGATCCTGACCAGAAGCGGAAATACCTATGTTCCACTCCCTTCCCGGGTCAGCACTTCTCATATACATAACGCGGATGCTTTCATCAGCCTCCATTATGATAGCACCAAGGACCAGATCACCAGCGGGATAACCACATACTACTATCATGACTACCAGCATGCATTGGCGGCTACTCTGGCCAATTCACTCGGTTCAACCATGCAGGTGCCCAATCGCGGATCACGTTACGGGAATTTTCATGTTACCCGCGAAAATAAACGGGTAGCTACACTTATTGAACTAGGTTATTTAAGCAATCCAGTGGAAGAATTGACGTTAACATCGAATGAGTATCAAGAAAAAATCACATCTGCCATCTATAATGGATTGGCGAGGTATTTTAAATAAGAATTAGAAAAGCCAGCTTCGAATCGAAGCTGGCTTTTCTACAAAAATAACCTGCCGCAGCAGGTTATTTTTTGCTTTCAAGTATTAGTGTAACGGGACCGTCATTAGTAAGCTGAACATCCATCATGGCACCAAATTGACCGGTTTCAGTATGGACGCCTTTCTTGCGGAGTTCCTCGTTAAATGCTTCATATATTTCATTCGCCTCTTCAGGACGGGCGGCGTCCATGAAGTTCGGTCGACGGCCTTTGCGGCTATCGCCGTATAAGGTGAATTGTGAAACTGATAAAATCGAACCTCCCACATCCAAGAGTGAATGGTTCATCTTTTCATTTTCATCTTCAAATATTCTGAGATTTACAATCTTATCGGCCAAATAGGCGGCGTCATCGATGGTATCCCCATGGGTGACACCAACCAACAGGACGAGCCCGCTGTCGATTTGCCCGATGACTTGGTCTGCGACAACGACTTTTGCCGCTTTGGAACGTTGTAAAACAACACGCATGGCAATAAAAACTCCTTAGTTCATTATCCTTCTAACGGAATAAACATCTGAAATTTGTTTGATACGGTCGACGACCTTTTGTAAATGGGCAATGTTATGGATATAGATCGACATGTGAATGGTCGCCACCTTATTCCTGTCCGATTTACCCGAGACCGCCGAAATGTTGGTCTTGGTTTCATTGACGGCCTGCAGCACTTCGTTTAATAAGCCGCGACGGTCATAGCCGCTGATTTCAATCTCAACGATGTATTCCTTGCGTTCATTAATCGTACTTTCCCATTCAACAGGTACAAGGCGATGGTCGGAATCCCCGCTATCCAGGTTCGGGCAGTCCTGTCTGTGAACTGAAACTCCACGGCCTTTGGTTATATAACCAACGATTTCGTCCCCTGGCACTGGGTTGCAACAGCGCGATAAACGGATAAGCAGGTTATCAATCCCCGGTACCTGTACACCTGAGTCACGTTTTTTCGATGTATTGGAGAAGGTTTTCAGGTCGGCTACAGCTTCAGAAATATCCGCTTCTTGCTCGACCATTTTCTGCTTACGCCATTTTTCGGTAAGGCGGTTAGCTACCTGAAGGGCAGTGATTCCGTTATATCCGACTGCTGCATACATATCTTCTTCATTCAGGAAGTTAAATTTATCTGCAACACGCCTGATATTCTCGGCCGTCAGGATTTCCTTCAGGTCGAACTCCATATCCTTGATTTCCTTTTCAACAAGCTCTTTGCCTTTTTCGATATTTTCTTCCCGGCGCTGCTTCTTGAAAAATTGGCGGATCTTGTTTTTCGCCTGAGATGTTTGCGTTAGTTTAAGCCAATCCTGACTTGGACCATATGAATGCTTAGAAGTTAAGATTTCTATGATGTCGCCAGTTTTCAGTTTATAATCCAGCGGCACCATTTTCCCATTCACCTTGGCACCAATCGTTTTGTTTCCGATTTCCGAGTGAATCCGGTAAGCGAAATCTATCGGGTTGGATCCTGATGGCAGTTCGATGACATCGCCTTTTGGTGTAAAAATGAATACCATATCAGAAAAAAGATCTATTTTAAGGGATTCCATGAATTCCTCTGCATTAGTCGCATCATCCTGGAATTCAAGAATTTCCCGGAACCATGTCAATTTTTCTTCCAGTGAAGGCTGTTCACCGACATCTTTTCCTTCTTTATAAGCCCAGTGCGCGGCAACCCCAAACTCGGCAATGCGATGCATATCGGAAGTACGGATCTGCACTTCCAGCGGGTCGCCTTTCGGTCCGATCACCGTCGTATGGAGCGATTGATACATATTCGGCTTCGGCATCGCAATATAATCTTTGAATCGGCCTGGCATCGGCTTCCAGCATGTATGGATGATCCCTAAAACGGCATAGCAATCCTTTATGCTATTGACGACGATACGAACGGCAAGCAAATCATAAATTTCGCTGAACTGCTTATTCTGCAAGGCCATTTTACGATAAATGCTGTATATATGTTTCGGTCTCCCGGAAAGGTCAGCCTTAATATTGACTTCCTCAACGTTTTTACGCACTTCATCAATGACTTCTTCCAGATACTGTTCACGTTCTGCACGCTTTTTCTTCATCAGGTTGACGATTCGGTAATACTGCTGAGGATTCAAATACCTTAGGGCAGTATCTTCAAGTTCCCATTTAATTGTACTGATACCAAGACGATGAGCAAGCGGTGCGAAAATTTCCAACGTCTCGTTCGATATCCTTCTCTGCTTTTCCTGCGGCAGATGCTTCAATGTCCGCATATTATGAAGTCTGTCCGCAAGCTTGATCAGGATGACCCGTATATCCTGGGCCATCGCCACGAACATTTTCCGATGGTTTTCCGCCTGTTGCTCCTGCTGTGATTTATACTTGATTTTCCCTAACTTTGTCACGCCATCCACAAGCATGGCGACTTCAGGACTGAAATTTTCTTCAATATCCTTCAGAGTGATCTCCGTGTCTTCAACAACATCATGTAAAAAACCTGCCGCAATGGTTGCAGGGTCCATTTCAAGTTCAGCCAGAATGCCCGCCACTTGAATCGGATGAATAATATAAGGCTCTCCCGATTTACGAAATTGTTCTCGGTGAGCATATTCTGCATACTTAAACGCTCTATGAATAAATTCAGCTTCTTCCGGCTGAAGATATAAGCTGGCCCGTTCTACAACCTGCTCGGCAGTCAATATTTGATCATTAGCCATTTAATCACCTTTACCCCACTTTAACTGCCACCGGATATGATCCGGATTGAGTATGATTGGTAGCACTTCCCTTTATTCTGCAAAACGTGACAATTTTTGCGAAAAAAAATAAATCCGCTTAAACGGATAAAAGTGCAAATAAACTTATTAGCAGAAAAACTCTTTATTATTACTATTATCGAAAAAAAAGGCAAGGATGTAAAGAGATAAACGTGTATTTTATAAAGAATACTGCTTTTTTTCACTGGAAATTCGACAAAATCCAGAAAAAACGGGTAAAAACAGAAAGAGCACCCTGGTCAGAGTGCTCTTCTTTATTAAAAGCTCATTAATGTCAAGACATCATAGCCGTCTAATTTATCTTTACCATCCAAGTCAGTCAATTCAATGAGGAATGCAATCCCGGCTACAATTCCGCCAAGCTGTTCAACCAATTTGATCGTCGCTTCGATTGTTCCCCCGGTAGCAAGTAAATCGTCCGTAATCAATACACGCTGTCCCGGTTTAATGGCATCTTTATGGATTGTCAATACATCCTTGCCATATTCTAATCCATATTCGACTTTTATCGTTTCACGTGGAAGTTTTCCTTCTTTTCTCACTGGAGCAAAGCCCACTTCCAATGAGTATGCGACTGGACATCCGATAATGAATCCGCGCGCTTCCGGCCCGACCACCAAGTCGATATTCTTATCGCGAGCGTACTCGACGATTTGGTCTGTTGCGTATTTATAAGCTGCACCGTTATCCATTAATGTTGTAATATCTTTGAAGACAATACCCGGTTTTGGCCAGTCTTGCACAATTGTTACATATTGCTTTAAATCCATTGCTTTGTTTCCTCCTCAAGGTCTGTTGCCTCATGAACTAAATAATGATTGAACCAATCGAATAATTGCTGATAGGAAGAATAAACAAGCTCTTGTTCAAGCTCAAATTGCTCTTTCTTTCTTGTATACGATTCAGATTCACTGAGATCGCGTTTTTTCGCATTGGTTGTGAGCATAATTAATCCATTCTCTATTGTAACAAAATCAAGCTCAAAAAACACCTTAGAAATGAAATCCACAGTATCTCTTGACCAGCCGCGATATTTGGCTAGGTCATCACCATATCTTTTCACATCGAGCGGTCCCTTTTTGGCAAGGAAGGCATAAAACCATTTGAAATGATCCCTTGTTGGCATCGTACTTAGGAAATGGTCCTGTTCATGGGAAAAGTGAGCGTAGATACGCGAAGGGTGCTTATCGGCAACCACCCGTTTCAAATATTCCCTTGACGGCGGCATGTCCATGAATGCCAAATGTCCTTCGAAGCAGTCGAGCTGCTCTGCATCCAGTTCATTCTTGATAATAACGAGATCCGGATGATTTTGTAAAAATGGATATCTGTTATAAATATCTTCCGAGAATATGACGATCTTCCGATTTTGTGCAGGAATGTCGGCAAGCCACTTCTCTGCCTGTCCCTTGCCGCGGTAATCGAATAACTGCCAATGGTTCACCGAGACATCCTGGACAAAGATCTGGGGCTTTTTCATATTATTCCACTCATTGATGGAAAGCTCACCAATAACCGAGACCTCAGCGTGTGGAGCTATTTCATCGACAAAATGACCAAGACCGAAGCCCACACCGTCAAGTTTGTGATTTTCACCATCTTCCAGCTGGACCTTCAGGTGATTTTGGTTAGCACCTATTTTGCGGACACTTGAAAGCTGTACGGAATCTATCAATATCTTCGGCTTGGGATTCGTTACCCCAAATGGCGCCAGCAAGCTCATTTCCTGAATCGTTTGAATGGATACGTCAGCTAAAGTCGTAGTACCGTCCAAGTTTGTAATCGGTGTGAAGTCCTCTTCGTTCAGTTGTTCCTTCGCAATCAAATTCATGCGGTCCCTGAGCTCCTGGACATCTTCAATTTTCAATGTCATTCCAGCAGCCATCGGGTGCCCACCGAAATGAGGCAGCAGTTCACGGCAGGCGGAAAGACTTTGAAAAAGATCGAAACCGGCAATGCTCCGAGCAGAACCTTTCGCGTATCCCTTTTCCCGGTCATAGCTCAATACAATCGTGGGCCGGTAAAAGCGTTCAACAAGTTTAGAGGCAACGATCCCCACGACTCCTGCGTTCCAGCCTTCCCTTCCGATGATGAGCACGCCATTGGACTCCGGCGGGAAGTTTTCCTCGACCTCAGCAATCGCTTCCGCCGCCATTGCTGCAACCATTTCCTGCCGCTCTTTATTGATATCATTAATTTCATTCGCAAGTTCCACCGCTTCTTCCAGGCTTTGTGACATCAATAAATCGACAGCGGGATCGGCATCTCCAAGGCGCCCGACAGCATTGATCCTCGGTGCCATCGCAAAGCCGATTGATTCTTCATTCAATGCTTCCTGCTGAACATTCGCCACTTTCATTAACGCAACAAGTCCCGGGCGGCGAGTCAAACGTAACTGCTCGATGCCTTTCGCAGCAATGAGGCGGTTTTCCCCTTGCAATGGCACTAAATCCGCTATCGTGCCGATTGCCGCTATTTCAAGGAGATCCTCAGGCAATTCCCCAAGCAGGGCGTGTGCAAGCTTAAATGCGACCCCTACTCCGGCAAGGTCTTTAAATGGATAGGAACTGTTCTCAAGTTTAGGATGGATGATTGCCAATGCCTCAGGCAGTTCCGGTCCCGGTTCGTGGTGGTCGGTCAATATATAATCCATGCCAAGCTCGCTGGCAAGTTTCGCTTCATCGATTGCAGAAATTCCGGTATCGACGGTTATTAATACCTTCACCCCTTGCTCAGCTGCAAGGCGGAACGCCATCGGATTCGGACCATACCCCTCTGTAAACCGATTCGGGATATAAAAATCAACATTGGCCCCCAATTTCATCAGCGCAGTCATCATCACTGTGGTCGATGTCACGCCATCCGCATCATAATCACCGAATATACGTATTTTTTCCCCATTTTGAATGGCTTCTCTTATTCTATATACTGCTTTATCCATATCCTTCAATAAAAATGGATCATGAAAAGTTTGATTTTTTACAAATAAAAACGATCGGGCACTTTCAATTGTATCCAGGCCTCGATTCACAAGCAGGGCTGCAACCAAAGGTGTGATATGAAGCTCTTCAGCTAGTACAGCAACTTTGTTTTCATCGGCAGATTGCAAGTTCCACCGTGTTTTTGGCTTTAACATTTATTCACCCCTCAACCTACTCATTATACAAAACGAATATACCAGTTTCAATTTTATTTTAAACTCATAAATGGCTGTAATTCCCTATCCAATAAACTTAGTTTAACAAAAAGAAGGCTGGCATCATGCCAGCCCCCTCTCACCTATTAAACTTGTCCTTCAAGACTTTGTTTCTTTTCTTTTGCGGTATTCAGCGGACCCTTCTTCTTCAATTCCCTGATTTTTAAATCAAGCCAGAATTGGGAAGCGATCAATAGCGATGAATAAACGCCGCATATCAAACCGATGAACAAGGCAATGGAGAAGTTTCGGATAGCTTCACTACCGAAGATCATCAATGCGATGACCGTAATGAGAACGGTCAAAACCGTGTTAATGGATCTCGTCAAAGTTTGCCTGATACTGATGTTAACAATGTTCTCAAGCTCTTCGGCGGTTTTGATTTTACGGCTGAAGCGTAGGTTTTCACGAATACGGTCAAAGGTAACGATCGTATCATTGATCGAATAACCGACGATCGTCAGAACCGCAGCAATGAAGGTGATATCCACTTCGAGCCGGAGTAAGCTAAAAATCGTGATGATGAAGAAAGCATCATGTATTAGCGCGACAACGGCAGGAACAGCCATTCGCCATTCAAATCGTATCGATACATACAATATGATTCCGATTGATGCAATCGCTAACGCAAACATGGCATTTTTCGCAAGCTCTTTCCCTACAGTCGGTGATACGGTGCTGACATTCGGTTCTGCTCCGTAATCCTTCTTGAAATGGTCCTTCAATTCAGCAATCTCTTGTTTATCGAGGACACCGACTGTCCGAACGACAGCATTCTTATTGTCTTGTCCAGCGAGCCTGACATCCTTGATATCCCCTTCGTCGATACCAACCTTTTCCATTTCGGTTTTGACTTGCTGTGTCGTCAAGACGTCTTTGGAAGCAATCTCGATTCGGGTGCCGCTCGTGAAATCAATCCCGAGATTCAATCTAAAGACGAGCAGGAATATGATCCCGATAATGGTGACACCGATTGAAATGCCATAAAAAACTTTCCGATGTTTGACGAAATCGATTTTATCAAAGCGTGTTGGCAATGACATTAAATCCATCTTCTCGGATAAATCGTGAATGTGCTTCTTCTTCACGCCAAACCATCCTGTACGTTTGTCGAGGAACCCGCTATTCACCCACAGGCTCATGAAGAGGCGTGTACCATAAACGGCTGTAATGAAACTCATTAAAATCGAAATGATCAAAGTGGTGGCAAACCCTTTAACCGAGCTTGTTCCATAATAGAACAGTACGGCCGCAGCCAGCAGGGTCGTTAAATTCGCATCCGTGATTGTAGCAAGTGAATTCTTAGTACCTTCTTTATAAGCCGCCTTAACGGATCTACCAAGTTTCAATTCATCCCTGATTCGCTCATAGGTTATGATATTGGCATCGACAGCCATCCCGACCCCGAGTACCAATGCCGCAATACCAGGCAGCGTAAGGACCGCATTCATCCAATCAAACACTAATAGAGTCAAGAAAATGTATATGCTTAAAGTAACGACTGCAATGAATCCCGGGAAGCGGTAATACACAAGCATGAAGATAAAAACAAGTGCAATCCCGATGATTCCTGCAAAAATAGTATCATTCAGTGCACCTGCACCGAATTGGGCACCTACAGAAGTGGAGTACTTTTCTGTTAAATCCACAGGAAGGGCACCTGCATTCAGAAGGGCTGCAAGCTCTTTCGCTTCTTCAACCGTGAATTGACCGGTAATATACACCTTCTTCGTATTAAAAACTTCACTGACAGCTGGAGCTGAAATCATATTGTCCTGTGAAGAGGTATCTTTGATGGAATCTTTTCCTTCCTCAAAATCCAGCCAGATTGCAAGTACATTAGTCGGACTTTCCATCGTGGATATTTTTTGAGTGATGTCCTTAAATTTATCCACATCTTTCAATGTGACTTCAACAACCGGTTGATTATCTTGGAACGTTTGTTTCGCGCCGCCTTCTTTCAGGTCAGCCCCGGTCATCATTTCCTTATCGTTGTAATCACGGAAGGATAATTTAGCTTGTGTCGAAAGGATTTCCCGAGCGTTGTTCTGGTCTTTGACCCCAGCCAATTGAACGCGGATCCGGTCTTTCCCTTCGATTTGAATGTTAGGCTCGCTAACACCCAAAACATTGACACGCCGCTCAAGCGAGCTTACTGTAGCCCGTAAAACATCCGGGGTGATTTTCTCCCCAGACAGCGGTTTTACTTCATATAACACTTCAAAACCGCCTTGAAGATCAAGACCCAGCTTGATATCCTTTAGGATTCCTTTTGAAGTCGTCCCCATCGCTGCGAAAATCAAAAGTGCGATTAGAAAAAACGCAACGATCCTGCTTCTTTTTACCATTATGTAGTAGGCCCCTTTCTATAATACGCCTGTTCCTGAAGTTAAAAAAACTGTCATTTTTTGTTCATATGATAACTGCATTCCCTTTTCTTCTTGAGAAAAAAGACACAGCTTTCCATGCTTTTCCAAAAAAAGCATGACCATATCTATTATGAGTCAAATACAAACAGCTGTCAATTTAAGTATATCTTTGCGTCATTCTTTCAAAAGTTCCTTCAGTTCATCTTCAGAAAGCGGCTCAAATAGGTTTGGTGATTTATAAGCTTCGACCATTTGGAAGGTCATGAACTGGTTGCTCGAAAATGTCACGATATCTGCGACAAGTTCATGTATGTGAATGTTTTCCTGAGGACGCTTCCATTTATTTTTGGTTAAGGTTCCCCATATGTCTTCCTCCGTTACGGCATTCAATCCGACCATTTGGAATTCCTCACGCTTGCTCTTTAAAAATGGACGCACCTTTAGATAATACCTTTGATAGGGATGATTCTTTTTTGCCATCACTTTGCCTCCAGTAAAAATGATTCTCAAATGAATGCGCATTTTCTTAGAAGGGTTTCTTATCATTTGTTAGAACGCAAACAAACACTTTTGTCATGCTTTGTCCAAGTACAAGCATATAGATAATTGTATAGCATAACCGCTTTTTTGAGAAGGCAGGGAGGGAGTTCAATGTCCAAATTTTTAAAAGGGACGCTGATTTTATTAATCGCAAGCCTGATTACACGGGTTCTTGGTTTCATTAACCGCATTGTCATCGCCCGCTTCATCGGCGAAGAAGGCGTTGGTTTATATATGATGGCTTTACCGACCCTCTTTCTCGTCGTGAACATAACCCAGTTAGGCCTGCCAATCGCCATTTCGAAATACGTGGCTGAGGCCAATGCCAGAGGTGATGAACGGAAAATCAAGAAAATCCTTGTCGTCTCTTTGGCTTGCACCTTTACTCTATCGATGATTTTCACTCCTGCGATGCTGCTTTTCGCACCGGCTCTCTCAGAATACCTATTCACTGATAAACGGACGGTATGGCCGCTCATGGCGATTGCCCCTATAGTACCGATCATCGCCATATCTTCCGTACTGCGCGGTTATTTCCAAGGCAAGCAAAATATGAAGCCATTCGCTTTCTCACAAGTTATCGAACAGGTGGCCCGAATCACTTTCATAGCCGTCCTGACAAAGGCCTTTTTGCCATATGGAATCGAATATGCTGCAGCCGGGGCGATGTTCGCATCGATTATCGGTGAGCTTGTATCTCTCATCTACTTATTGACCAGCTTTAAATTAAAGAAACATTTTAAGTTCAGAAAGGGTTTCTTCAAGAATGTCAAATCCGGAAAAGGAACGTTCACCGAATTGATGGGAATTGCCCTTCCTTCTACCGGAAGCAGGATGATTGGATCGGTTTCATGGTTTTTCGAACCGATAGTGGTCGCCCAGAGTTTGGCACTCGCCGGAGTCACCGCGGCCGCAGCCACAAGTCAATACGGGGAGCTGACAGGGTACGCCCTGCCTTTACTCATGCTACCTTCCTTCGTTACGTCATCATTGGCGACGGCACTTGTCCCGGCAGTGAGCGAAGCCCGTACGACCGGAAACTTTTCACTCGTTGAACACAGGCTTCAGCAGGCACTGAAAATCACCTTTATCACAGGCTGTTTAGCTATCGTCATTCTGTTCATCTTTGCCGAACCGATTTTACAAGTCATGTACGGCTCTTCGCATGCTGCCGTTTTCATTAAATTCCTGGCACCCTTTTTCATACTTTATTACTTTCAATATCCGCTGCAATCCATGCTGCAAGCACTGGATCTTGCAAAGGCCGCAATGTTCAACAGCCTGGCTGGTAACATCCTTAAAATCGGTGTGATCTGGCTGCTGGCGTCAAAGGAAAGTTTCGGGATCATGGGTGCCGCAATCGGGATAGCAGTCGGTACGATGCTCGTTACCTTCCTGCATTTTTCTACTGTGCTGAAGGTCGTCCCTTTCACGCTTCATTTCCGCAGCTATATGTCAGCTTTGGTCCTTGCCTTAATTTCCGGGTGGGGCGGTTATTATCTTTATCAATTCCCGCTCTCCTCACAGCCACTTGGCATACGGCTTTTGCTTTCCGTGACCGTCGTCATCCTGCTGTTCACATTTTTCCTGCTCATGACCGGCAGCATAAAAAAGGCGGATCTGATCAGGATTCCTGTAGTGGGCGGCTTTTTATCAAAATTCGCTTGGAAATAAAATGAACCGAAGCATTAAAAGGCTTCGGTCATTTCTTCGTTTCATTTTTATCGATATAAAATTGGCCATCTATGTACCCACAAATCGAAATCTCTTTAATCTTCGTTTCTCCCAGCTTTTTCAACTGGTGCCGGAGCCAAAAATGATTTTTGCCAATTCTATCGAGATTCCTCTCCTGTATCTCCCCGTCGATTATAAGGGGATAAGGTGTTTCCTTGGTTTTAGACCTTTTATCTTTGGTATTCTTGATGATCGAAAGCTTCCCGGTAGATTCGAGGATTGCGAATTGCACCTCATTTAAATCACTAATTCCCTGTTCTCGCAGCTGGGTCAATAAATCATCGAAAGTATATCGTTGCTTACGCATCGCTTTTTCATCTATTTTCCCTTGATTGATGATGATCTGGGGCGTACCGTCCACGATGTTTCGAAATCTAATGCTTTTCAATGAAATGAAAGCCAATATTATTTGGATGAAAGCAAGAACGAACATCGGAATGATTTGCCTGAAAAATGGTCTATCCAAATCTTCAAAGGAAAGGACGGCAATGTCCCCGATCATGATGGATACCACTAAATCAAGAATGCTCAATTCCCCAACTTCCCGCTTACCCATCATTCGAAAAAGGATTAAGATGACTAGATAGATCACTGTTGTTCTAAAAATAATAGCCAGGATATCCACTTCAATACCACATCCTTCATCCATAGCATGGCTTGGGAACTGAAAAATTACTCTATATTCTTTTCTAATTTTGCGGGAAGCTTCCTAAACCTGGTCTAAAGGTTCGATATCGGGAATATGCTTGTACAAACACATAAACAGGCTATACGTATCAGCCTTTCAAAAAGGAGGAATACCCATCGAAACTAAAAAAATGAGTGTCGCCGTAATTTATGGCGTAGGCTCCATCTTTGCCATAGCGATGATTGCTAGTTTAATCGTTTCCATCCTTCTTCGTTTTACTTCACTGACTGAATCATCCCTGACATACGTGATCATGATCGTGTCCTTTTTATCGCTGTTCATTGGTGGATTCATTTCAGGAGGCAAAGGGAAAAAGCAAGGACTATTCTTGGGCGGGAGCACTGGGCTGCTTTATCTGTTGGTCGTGTTCCTTTTTCAATATTTAGGTCACGATGCACTTTTCACCATCAAGCAATGGATATACTATGGCTGTTTCGTGATTACGGCCATGATGGGCGGCGTGCTTGGGGTCAACATGAGTTCCGACTCCCGCACCGATTAAAAAAACAGCAAAAAAAACCGGGCACATGGCCCGGTTTTCGTTTGTCTTATACGGATACTTCCTTATTCGGTGCGCTTTCCGTTATTTCACGGATTGCTGCACGGTCAAAAGTCAGTTTTGTGCCGTCTGGTGATTTAATGACGATTTTCAGGTCATCAATTGCATCGATTGTTCCGTGCATACCGCCGATAGTAGCAACTTTATCACCTTTTTTCAGACTGCTTTGCATGCTTTGCGTAGCCTTTTGGCGTTTTTGCTGCGGGCGGATCAATAAGAAATAGAACAATACGAACATTAAAATCAACGGAAGTATTTGTGTTAAAGAACCCATTCTGTATATTCACTCCTTTCGCTCATTAAAATATTTATGGAATTAGAAGTTTCTCGCATTTGGTTCATTGAAACCATACTGCTCAAAAAACTCTTCCCTAAAGTCTCCAAGACGATCTTCTCGAATAGCTTGTCTGACCTGTTCCATCAAGTTTAACAGAAAATGAAGATTATGGTAAGTCGTAAGACGAATCCCAAAGGTTTCTTCACACTTAATCAAATGGCGGATATATGCCCGGCTATAATTCTTGCAAACATGGCAATCGCAATTTTCATCGATTGGACCGAAATCGCGTGCATACTTCGCATTTTTCACAACCAGCCGCCCATTGCTCGTCATGAGCGTACCATTACGCGCAATTCGCGTCGGCAGTACACAGTCAAACATATCGATACCGCGGAGTGCACCATCAATCAATGAGTCAGGCGAACCGACTCCCATCAGGTAACGAGGTTTGTTACTTGGCAGCAGCGGACTTGTAAACTCAAGGACGCGGTTCATGATATCCTTCGGTTCCCCAACGGATAACCCTCCAATAGCATAACCCGGGAAGTCAAGGGAGACAAGGTCTTTTGCACTTTGTTTGCGAAGGTTTTCAAACTCCCCGCCTTGAACTATACCAAACAGCCCTTGGTCATTAGGACGCTCATGTGCATTCAAACAGCGTTCCGCCCAGCGCGATGTCCGTTCAACCGACTTCTTCATATACTCTTCAGTCGCCGGAAATGGCGGACATTCATCAAATGCCATCATAATATCTGAGCCAAGCGCATTTTGTATTTCCATCGCTTTTTCCGGGGATAAGAATAATTTATCGCCATTCAGATGGTTCCTGAAATGCACGCCCTCTTCTTCAATTTTGCGAAACTCGCTCAAACTGAAGACTTGAAAGCCTCCTGAATCGGTCAAAATCGCCCGATCCCAGTTCATGAACTTATGCAATCCGCCAGCTTCCTTGATGATTTCATGCCCCGGACGCAGCCATAAGTGGTACGTATTGCTCAGGATGATGCCAGCCCCCATTTGTTTCAAATCTTCCGGGGACATCGTTTTGACAGTAGCCATCGTTCCAACCGGCATAAATGCCGGCGTTTCGAATGAACCATGCGGCGTATGGACCCGGCCTAGCCGTGCCCCTGTCTGTTTACATGTTTTGATTAACTCATATCGTATTGCAGTCAACGCAATAACTCCCTTCAAGAGCTTCTCACTCTTATATTACTTAATTAACATTGCATCTCCAAAACTAAAGAACCTGTATTTTTCTTCCACAGCCGTTTCATAGGCATGAAGGACATGCTCCCTGCCCGCAAGTGCAGAAATCAGCATGATTAAAGTCGATTTGGGCAAATGGAAGTTCGTTATCATCGCATCGATTCCTTTGAACTCATAACCAGGATAAATGAAGATGCTCGTCCAGCCATTCTCTTCCTTGAAAACCCCATCATTGCGGGACGCAATCGTTTCCAATGTCCTTGTGGACGTAGTGCCGACCGTAATGATTTTCCCGCCTTTTCCTTTCACATCATTCAGTAATCTGGCAGTGCCTTCCGTCATTTGATAAAATTCGGAATGCATTTCGTGGCTATCAATATCGTCGACACTTACTGGACGGAATGTACCAAGCCCGACATGCAGCGTGATGAATGCGATGTGGACACCCATCTCTTTAAGTTTCCCGAGCAAATCCTCCGTAAAATGCAGGCCAGCGGTAGGTGCGGCTGCAGATCCCCGTTCACGCGCATAAACCGTTTGATAGCGGTCCTGGTCGTCGAGTTGTTCCTTGATGTATGGAGGTAACGGCATTTCGCCAAGCTTCTCCAGTATTTCATAAAATATGCCTTCATATTTAAATTCAAGGATTCGGCCGCCATGTTCAAGTACACCTGTACAAACGGCACTCAGCTTACCATCGCCAAAAACGATTGTCGAGCCTTCTTTAATCCGTTTGGCCGGCTTCACAAGCGTTTCCCATACATCATCATGCTCTTGCTTAAGCAGCAAGACTTCTATTTTTGCACCCGTTCCTTCTTTACTGCCGTAAAGCCGGGCCGGAAGCACCTTCGTATCATTCAACACCAGGCAATCTCCCGGTTTGATATATTCCGTGATATGGCTGAATACATCATGCTGAAGCTTGCCGGTTTCTTTGTCCAGCACCATCAATCTACTTGCTTCCCTATCCTCCAAAGGAACTTGGGCAATCAGTTCCTCCGGTAAATGAAAATCAAACATATCCAATTTCATCTGTTCCACTTCCTTACGTGTCTATCAAGCTGTAATCATTATTTAAAACGGCCGATCAAATAAAAAATCGCGGACAATACAACACTGACGATGATTGATGTAACGATGGGAAAGTAAAACGTCGTATTCCCCTTTTTCAGAAAAATATCTCCCGGCAGCCTGCCGAGACTGATATATTTCATCGCAAAACCAATCACGAATATTATCACACCCAGAATCATAACCATCTTTGGTATATTCATCATTCAGGCATCTCCATTCCGAAATGCTCATAAACAAGCTGTGTTGCCATCCGGCCTCTTGGGGTACGCTGAAGAAAACCGACTTGTAACAGATATGGTTCATACACATCTTCGATCGTATGCGCCTCTTCGCCAATCGTTGCAGCAATCGTTTCCAGACCCACGGGCCCGCCACGGAATTTTTCAATAATCCCTTTAAGTAATTTATGGTCAATATGATCGAGTCCTAAACGGTCGACCTGCATTAATTCAAGCGCATAATCGGCAAGCTCGGCCGTTATCGTACCATCACCGCGTACCTGGGCGAAATCCCTGACCCTCCGTAAAAGCCGATTGGCTATTCTTGGTGTGCCCCTTGATCTTCTTGCAAGCTCTGCCGCTGCTTGATCATCCATTTCCGTATCCATGATTCTTGCAGTACGGATGATGATATCAGTCAAATGGTTTTCCGTATAATATTCAAGACGGCTCAAAACGCCAAAACGGTCCCTGAGCGGTGCAGACAGTGAGCCTGCACGTGTCGTGGCCCCTACGAGGGTAAACGGCGGCAAGTCGATCCTGATGGAACGGGCTTCCGGCCCCTTACCGACTACAATATCCAGACAGAAGTCCTCCATAGCCGGGTATAGCACTTCTTCAACGACACGGGGAAGACGGTGAATCTCATCAATGAACAATACATCACCCGGTTCAAGTGCACTCAAAATGGCCGCCAGATCTCCCGGCCGCTCAATGGCGGGACCGGAAGTCGTGCGGATATTCACACCCATTTCATTGGCGATGATGACGGCAAGCGTCGTCTTTCCAAGGCCAGGCGGTCCATATAAAAGTACATGATCGAGCGTTTCTTCACGCATCCTTGCCGCTTCGATATATACACTTAAATTCGCTTTCACTTTATCCTGTCCGATATATTGCTTTAAGTTTTGCGGCCGCAGGCTTTGTTCAAAGGACAGTTCGTTCAAATCGGCTTCCTGATTGAATATTCTCTCCTCCATTGCGCCACTCCTTATCTTAACATCATTTGCAATGCTTTCTTAATATATTGCTCGGTCGTCATATCTTCAGCCTGCAATTTCTTGGCAACCTTTTGGACTTCCTTTTCAGAATAACCAAGAGCCTTCAATGCAAGAACGGCTTCATCCAATTCCTCTGTATAACCATTTGGACTTAGTGCAGCCGTGACGCCTTCGTTAAACAAGCTTGGAAACGCATCCGGAATTATATTCTCAAGTTTCCCTTTTAAATCGAGGATCATTTGCCTTGCCGTTTTCTTTCCGACTCCCGGGAATTTCACCAAAAACGATTCATCTTCATTTTCGATTGCCTGCACCACCTGATCAACCTGGCCTGATGCCAATATGGCTAGAGCACCCTTCGGCCCGATTCCGGTTACATTCAATAATTTTGTGAATAACGCCTTTTCTTGACGAGTCTGGAATCCATATAATGCTGCCATATCCTCACGAACATAATGATATAGGTAAACTTGAATTTCTTTCTGGTATTGAGCGGAAAAAATAAAAGGATTCGGCGTCATCACTTGATATCCGATCCCCCCATTTTCCACAACTATGTATTCAGGCCCAATATAATCGACCTTGCCTTTTATATAATCATACAAATTAATTCTCTCCCTGATTTTGCTGTACCTCTCATTTTATCATAAAAAGGGGGTGTTGTTCATTAAAAGTTATTTCATAGTCTGCAAAGTCCTTTCACATTACTTCCGGTGTCATTATCATCCATAAAACAATGTTAATTGGAATGGGTATGCGAGACTCCTGCCGGAAATACGCGTCCAAGCGAGACCCCACAGGCAGAAAGGCTCCGAGGACGGACCGCCCGCAGAAAAGCGAGTGCCTGCAGTCGAAATCAACAGTTAAATTGTAAATATAAAAAACTGTAGACAAACTCCATTATTATCGAGTTTATCTACAGTCTGAAGGATCGGATATCATCCCACCCTAGTTTACCGAATATGGCTCATATTCTTTAATAAGCTGTTTATATTGGTCTTTATTCATGATCGGAATCCCTTTTTGCAGTTCCTCCTGCTTGTATGCTTCTAGTTTACCAACGTCTATTTGGTAGAAAGTATGAATGATCTTGGCATGCTCAGGCCTTCCGATAAAAATGGATAACGTACCATCTTCCCTCATACCAAGGTAACCGTTCGCTTTTAAGAGCGGAGATATGTCATTTTCAATTTTCTTCATGACAATCTGCTCTTCATTTTGATCGACTACTTTCCATCCTTCATATTTTGACCAAAAGTCCTCCATCGACCAAATGGTTTCTGTCAATTTCTCTTCACTTAACTCGCCATCCAGATACATACGCTGAAGAATGACCTTCCTCTCAATTGGATCATTTTCCTTTTGAACGGTTTCTTCGGCAAAAACGGTTAAGCAAAATGGCAATATGAAAAGCGTCATGAAAAATTGGATTCTGAGTTGATTAATCAATATACTCACCTCTTAAGGCGTTTACTTTTTATGTAGTTTGACCCAAATAAGGATTATTAACCAGAAAAAAATCAAAAAGAGCTGACTCCATATCGGGTCAGCTCACTAATTATTTCAAGTGATTTTCGTGAATGTTAAGGTTATCGAACATGTCATTGGCATCTAAAATGATCATTTCCCTCGTGTCGCCATCCCGAAGATTGTTATCAAGTGTCATCGTCCTGAAATAGACACCTTCATCTGTGGTGACATATAGGGTACGGCCATTGGTAAGCGGTCCGATTTCCTTCTTGATTCTTTCTTTAACATCTTTTGCTTGGCTGTAGTCATCAAGCAGCAAGGCTACCAGCATTTCGTCTTTCATTATGATCGTCCTGGTATCGATGACCGGCTCCACTTTATTGGCGACACCATTGACTTTGTCGGCTAAAGCGCCTTCATAAGAATTATAATAAGATGATCGCGCCTTAAGCGGTTTACTCTCATGTCCATGGTAGTTACGGTCACTCTTACTGTACGCATCATCTTTATTGTATAAACCTTGCACCATATTCTCATAATTGATGTTGCGTACCAATGCATCTTTTTCATGGTATCCTGTATCATTCGTGATATTTTCATTTTCCGCTGTATCATTATTAGCACATCCAACCAAACTGACGGCGGCCAATACCGTACAAAGCGGCTGTGCCCATTTTATTTTCTGCACCAATAACCCTCCCATTGCAATTGAATGAGCTATATTCCGCTCATAATTAGCATGGGTGTCGAACGGGAAATGTACTCTGTAAGATACGGCCAAAAAACCGTTTTAATTCCTATTAAGGGAAGAAATCCTTTTTGCCAATTTTTCATTCATCGCCATCCGCTCCGAAAAACCTTCCACGGACATTTTCCAGACCGAATGAAGCTGGGAAGAACTTTTATTAAGGCGATTCCATTCACGGAAAATATCGGTAGGATAAGTTAAAGCATATAAAAAGGCCGGGTCTGACTGATACCTTTGCAATTGCGGCACTTCCCACAGATCGGTGGCCGCATCTTCCAAATGATGCGATATTCGATTTGCATACTGTAAATAATCAATGCACCTCGGGGCATTTGCCATTAAGTCAAAATCGATTAAAGTCAAAGTGCCGTCCGCTCTCCGTAAGAAATTATGGTGGGCACAATCACCATGAATGATTACTTTCTTTTCCTTATTCCATGAAGACTGATTTTTATCAAACCCCTCTAGCGCCCACTCACCCCATCTAATCCATTCCTTGATAATATCTTCGGAAACATATTGGCGAACATAAGAAAAGTTCTTTTTAAAAAGTGATAAACGTTCTTTCCACTTTTTTGATTGATTGAACACAGGCGCGTTAATGGAGAGATGTTCCGACACATCATGGAAGCTTTCCAGTAACTTAATTCCCTCTAAACGGTCCTTATGGTTGGAATATCTGAATTTTTTCTTACTCGGCGGAAAATAGTCCATAGTCCCATACCATTTTCCTTTAAATTCAAAGGGCATTAAATTCTGATGAATATAATACGTTTGATGAAAACCCTTTTGTTTTAACAATGAAGTCAATTCTCTTTGACGATCCCACTTTTCAAAGCTGTCAAATCCTTTAAGGATCATTGAATAACCCTTTTCAAAAGTTATTAAATAGACACTGCTTTGAATATGGTGGACATTCTTTGGCTTACGATTTAAATAAGAGAAGAGACGAGTGTTAAAAACACTGTCTCCTTGATAATTAGTAGTCATCGCTTTCATCTACATATGTCGGTATCCCAAATGTTTCAGGCGCACGAACGCCCCCGAATTGGCCTGGCTGGCCACCCATTTGTCCAGGTAACATAGCTTCAGGTTGCCCCCCTAGCTGACCGCGCATCATGTCCGGCTGACCACCAAATTGTCTAGGCATCATTCCCGGCTGGCCTCCGTTTTGATCGCCCATCATCCACGGCTGACTTCCATTTTGACGGCCCATCCACGGCGGACCTCCGGTTTGACCGCCCATCATCATACCTGGCTGGCCTCCGTTTTGGCCGCCCATCATCATGCCTGGCTGGCCTCCATTTTGACCGCCCATCATCATGCCTGGCTGGCCTCCATTTTGACCGCCCATCATCATCCCCGGCTGGCCTCCGTTTTGGCCGCCCATCATCATGCCCGGCTGGCCTCCGTTTTGACCGCCCATCATCATGCCGGGTAGGCCTCCGTTTTGACCGCCCATCATGCCCGGCTGGCCTCCGTTTTGACCGCCCATCATACCTGGCTGGCCTCCATTTTGACCGCCCATCATACCTGGCTGGCCTCCATTTTGACCGCCCATCATCATGCCGGGTAGGCCTCCATTTTGACCGCCCATCATCATGTCTGGCTGACCACCGTTTTGGCTGCCCATCATCATGCCGGGCTGGCCTCCGTTTTGACCGCCCATCATCATGCCGGGTAGGCCTCCATTTTGACCGCCCATCATCATGCCTGGCTGGCCTCCGTTTTGACCGCCCATCATCATGCCGGGTAGGCCTCCATTTTGACCGCCCATCATCATACCTGGCTGGCCTCCATTTTGACCGCCCATCATCATACCTGGCTGGCCTCCATTTTGACCGCCCATCATGAATGGAGGACCTCCTATTTGAATCTCTTTTATGCCTGGCTGACCTCCGTTTTGACCACCCATGCCTGGCTGGCCTCCGTTTTGGCCGCCCATCATCATGCCTGGCTGGCTTCCGTTTTGACCGCCCATCATCATGTCTGGCTGGCCTCCGTTTTGACCGCCCATCATCATGTCCGGCTGGCCTCCGTTTTGACCGCCCATCATCATGTCTGGCTGGTCTCCGTTTTGACCGCCCATCATCATGTCTGGCTGGCCTCCGTTTTGGCCGCCCATCATCATGTCTGGCTGGCCTCCGTTTTGATCGCCCATCATCATGCCTGGCTGGCCTCCGTTTTCGCCGCCCATCATCATGTCCGGCTGGCCTCCGTTTTGACCGCCCATCATCATGTCCGGCTGGCCTCCGTTTTGACCGCCAATCATCATGTCCGGCTGGCCTCCGTTTTGACCGCCCATCATCATGTCTGGCTGGCCTCCGTTTTGGCCGCCCATCATCATGAATCCTTCATATTGAGCCGATTCTACTGACTCTTCTTCATATTGTTGCATCTCTTTCTCCATTTGAGACTCTTTAGGTGACATCCCTTGGTATGGGGCCTGTTGCTGCTGTGACTGAACGGATTGATATTGGTGATAATCTGGATTGTGATGTGCATTGGCATCCATTTTTTGGTTTCCTTGATACTGCCCTTTCACATCCGGCCCATAAGTTCCAAGTAACCCCTTATTACAGCCGCAATCTTCCTCTTCCTCACCTGCAGCCTGGTTATACTGCTGAGGTAAGTTATAGTTATTGTTGTTGTATGAAGATGGCGATTCGCCTGGTGACTCATAATCTTGCTGCATATATGAACCTGCTACTTGAGCTTGTTGATTCATCCCTCCATAGTAATGGTGCGGAACCGGTGCGGAGGCTTGATATGGATATTGTTGCTGGCTTGGTATATTCATGCTCGCCCCTTGGACGAATCCTTGATCCATCATGTACATGTCAGAAGATTCTCCCCAAACATCAGAGCTCTCTTCCATCATTTGATAACCATGTACTTCCGGAGCCGCCTGATACCCTGGAACTCCTTGATATGGGGCTTGCATATGCATCTGCGCCCACGGTGGCGGCTGAATGCAATAACCACTTCCGGGCAAAATTGGTGTTACTGGAATACAATCATCCACCGGCTCACTGTATTCCTGTGCTGGCTGTACAGCTGGCTTTTTCTTCTTCTTTTTAGTGACTGCCGGCTCTTCTTTTTTCTTTGGTAAAGGTGGTGGTGCAGGAGGCTTTTGCACACTCATATTGGTCATGTTGACCATATAATAATTATTGATATCGATTTCCGGAATCACCGGCATGGGCACCGGAACTTCTTTTGGAACGATTTTTTGCTTTTCTTTAATGATTGGCTTTGGCTGAACGATCTGCTGCTCTTTCTTGACAGGTTGTTCCTTCACTGGTTGTTGAACGATTGGTTGCTCTTTTATCGGCTGTTGATATTTCGGCTGTTCTTTTACCGGCTGCTGATATTTCGGCTGTTCTTTTACCGGCTGCTGAAATTTCGGCTGCTCTTTTACCGGCTGTTGAAATTTCGGCTGTTCTTTTATCGGCTGCTGAAATTTCGGCTGTTCTTTTACCGGCTGTTGAAACATCGGCTGTTCTTTAACAGCCGGTTTTTGCATAATTGGCTGCTCTTTTATAGGCGCTGGCTGAGCCTGGTACGGTTGAATTTGGGATTCTTTAATTCCCGGTTGAATATTCACGTTTGGTTTAGCCGTTTCTTTTATTACAGCTCCGGATGTCCCTGGTATTTTAATTTTCATTCCGGGCATCATCATATCCGGGTTGCTCAATTGCGCGTTAACTTTTTTAAGTTCTTCAAAACTGACGCCGTATTTTTTGGCGAGTTTCCAAAGTGTATCGCCTTTTTGGACTATATGAATTTTCACGCTGTTAACCCCTCCTGTGCATATGTCCATATATTCTATGAAGCAGTGGGTGAATTGCTATTATTTTTATCATGAAAACTTATGCTTGAAAAATGACATTTATGATTGGATCAATGATTTAGGGAAATGGAAGGTACTTTTTTGGAGAGGAACTAAATGATATGACATCTTCAAAATGGAAATTTAATTGGGACCATTGCCTTCATTCTAAAAAAAGGAGGCAATGGCTTTTAGGTTTGAAGCCATCATGTTATGAAACGCTTCTTTCAAACTTCTGTCTAAACTCAGGGAAATCAGGGTATAAGAAAGTAAATGACCTAAGGCTTTGTCTTCAGGTACTTATCTTACATCCCTGGGGGGAATAATAATGAAATGGAAAGGTAGACAGGGCAGCTCGAACGTCGAGGACAGAAGAGGCATGAGCGGAAAAGGCATGGCCGGAATCGGCGGAGGAATCGGATTGGTAATTGTCTTGATCGTGACGCTCCTTGGCGGTAATCCTAGCGAATTGCTAGGCAGTTTGAATTCTACTGAATCGAACAATGGCAGCACTTATGTCGAGACTGATGAAGAGAAGGAACTTGCGCAGTTCGTATCTGTCGTCCTTGCAGAAACGGAGCAGGTCTGGACAGAAGAATTCCGAAAAAATGGACTGGAATATAAGAAACCGAACCTTGTCCTGTATTCAGGCAGTGTCGAATCGGCATGCGGAATGGCAGCTTCTTCCGTAGGGCCATTTTATTGTCCGGGTGACATGAAACTATATATTGATCTCAGCTTTTATCAAGAGTTGAAGCAAGAGTTCCAGGCACCTGGTGATTTCGCCATGGCCTATGTTATTGCCCACGAAGTCGGACATCACGTTCAGACACTTTTAGGGACAACGGAAAAGGAAATGCCCGATCGTTCACAGGTCAGCGAGACTGAATATAATAGGTATTCTGTCCGTCTTGAACTACAGGCCGATTATTTGGCTGGAGTTTGGGCACATCATGTCCAAGGAGAGAATTTGCTTGAAAAAGGCGATCTTGAGGAGGCCTTGAATGCAGCAAGTGGTGTGGGGGATGACCGTATCCAAGAAAAGGCGCAGGGGTATGCGGTTCCGGACAGCTTCACGCACGGTACATCCGAACAGAGAAAACGGTGGTTCAATAAAGGTTTTAAATCCGGGGATATGAATGAAGGCAATACTTTTAAAGCGAGTAACCTTTAAAAGTTCTTACCTGTTTAGATTAAAAGAAAAAGGGGGGCTTATCCCCCCTTCAGATTGTAGACAAATTCGAAGAAAAGCGAGTTTGTCTACTTTTTTATGTTAAAAATTGCAGTTGATTTCAGAAATCCGCTCCCTTTCCGCCGACTGTCTGCCAAGCGTCTGTAGGGTCTAGGCTAGTCAGTTATTCGGCAGGAGTGTCGCAAATTTCTTCAATCCTGTGAGGTTCAGCTAAAACAGTAAAAATACATGGATTACTCGGTCTTGTTTTAAAGTCATGGCAATAATTCTTTGATAAGATTGTAATAGGGATACGGGATAAGACCATTCCAATCCACCTCAAGCGGACAAACTCAAAGGGGTATTGCCCCTCTTTTTCTTATGATCCAAAGTCTTTTTAGTAAGCACTGACTCAAACGCGTTCCAGCATTCTGTTTAAAGCCAGGATTGCATTATCCGCAATGTTCTTCTCCACTTTGATCGGATTGATGATTATACCTTCTTCAATGGATTCAAGCGCCCACAGCAGGTGAGGCAGATCAATTCGGTTCATCGTAAGACATGGACACATATTCGGATTTAACGAGATGATGTTCTTGTCAGGATTATTGGCGATAAGTCGCTTGACAAGGTTCATTTCCGTTCCGATTGCCCAGGAACTGCCTGGTTCGGCTCTTTCGATCATATTGATGATGTACGATGTCGAACCCGCATAATCTGAAAGGGCGACTACCTCACGGCGGCATTCGGGATGAACGATGATATTCATTTCAGGCTGCTCCGCTCGAAGCGTTTCAATATTAGTTGTGGTGAAATTTTCATGGACTGAACAATGTCCTTTCCAAAGAAGTACCTTCAGATCTTCGAGCTCCCCTTCATAAATCAATTCATCCTTATGCGGATCCCAGACAGCCATTTCAGTCAATGAGATGCCAAGGTCAAAGGCTGTATTCCTACCAAGATGCTGATCGGGAAGAAAAAGGATCCTTTCCTTTTGCGAAAGTGCCCACGAGACCATCCCTTGTGCATTGGAAGAAGTCACTGTCGCCCCGCCATTTTTACCTACAAATGCTTTGATGGCCGCGGTGGAATTAACATAAGTTAGCGGAAGGATCGTATCGCCAAATAAATCCTGAAGCTTTGTCCAAGCCCGTTCCGTTTGTTCAATATCCGCCATATCCGCCATGGAGCAGCCTGCACGCATGTCAGGAAGGATAACCGTCTGCCCTTCTTCCGTCAAAATATCAGCTGTTTCAGCCATGAAATGCACACCGCAAAACACGATATAATCCGCTTCGCGATTTTGCGCTGAAAGCTGAGCCAATTGAAGTGAATCTCCCGTTGAATCCGAAAATTGAATGACTTCCTCCCGTTGATAATGATGACCTGGGATATAAAGGCGGTTCCCCAGTCGTTCCTTAATGTCCCGGACCCGATTCTCCATCTCTTCCTTTGTCATCGTTTTATACGTTTCAGGCAATGCATTTCCTGCTGTTTTAGCCATTTCCAATATGTTCATTTCAATATCCCCTCACATTCTTTGACCTTTGCGCTAATATCAAGTGCCCTTACACTGTGGGTCAAGCTGCCCAACGAAATATAATCTACCCCTGTTTCCCGATATGAGGCTAGATTGTCTAAATTGATCCCTCCAGAAGCTTCAGTTATGACGTGGGCGGGAACCAATTTAATCAGTTGCTTGATTTCTTCTGGGCTTCGATTATCGAACATGATGATATCTGCACCGGCTTCCACTGCTTCAAGCACCTGTTGTGGTGATTCCGTTTCCACTTCCACTTTAGTGGTATGTCCCAGTTTGGATTTTACCGTTTGAACCGCTTTCGTTATGGACCCAGCGAAAGAAATATGGTTGTCCTTTATCATGACTGCATCATACAGACCATTTCTGTGATTGTATGCCCCGCCGGAACGGACCGCATACTTTTCAAGCATCCGCAGACCAGGTGTAGTTTTCCTCGTATCACAAGCTCTCGTCTTCGTCCCCGCTAAAATCATGGCAGCTTTATTAGCCTGTGTAGCAATGCCGGACATACGCTGCACCAAATTCAAAACGACCCGTTCCCCTTTTAAAAGAGATGCCATATCGCCGGTCATTCTTGCAAGCTGCTGTCCTTCTTCAAAGACTTCGCCATCTTGAACAAAAAGGAAAACCTCGATTTGCTCATCCAATAATGCAAATCCCGTCTTGATGACGTCCCCTCCACTAAAGACCCCGCCTTCTTTTGCGATGAATGTCAAAGTCCCTTGTTCACCTTGATCGAAAATCGTATCACTCGTTACATCGCATTCCCCTATATCTTCCAATAAAAATTGTTGCAGCATCTGCTTAAGCTTCAATATATTCATATAGTCGTCTCCCTTTCACTCGGTTTTTCACATCTGTGCAAGCAAGGATAACCGAATTTTCAAGCCATTTGGCGTCATCTTCGCTTGGATAGTCACTGCGGAAATGACCGCCCCTGCTTTCCGTTCTGGTCAATGCGGATTCGGCAATCAGCCACGCCACTATCATGGCATTTATTTTCGTTATTTCTTCTATCTTTAATTCCGTTACTTCCAAATGCAGCAATTTTTCGATATCAAATGTCTCAAGATAATCCTTCAGTCGAGTTAATCCCGCTTCATCTCGAACGATTCCCGCTTCGTTCATTAATTTTTCCTGCAATGTCGTGAGATCAGGTAAAAAGGTAACTGGACTTGAACTCTTGGACTGCTCTTTTTCTTCCGGTATCGTCCTTGCCGGCACTTTAGCAAGGAAACGGCCAAGTGTATTTCCAAAAACCAGCCCTTCGAGAAGTGAATTGCTTGCCAATCGGTTTGCACCATGTACACCCGTGCACGCTACTTCACCAACAGCAAACAAAGAAGGAACTGAGGTCTGCCCGAATTCATCCACTTCAATTCCTCCCATTAGAAAATGGTTTCCAGGTGCAACGGGGATTTTCCCCGATTGAAGGTCCAGCCCGCTTTTTTCACATAATGAGCTCACTGTCGGAAAACGAATCTTAAAATCCTTAATCATCGAAATATCCAAAAATACCTTTTCACCGCGCTGCAAATAGGAAAAAATCGTTTGTGCCACAATATGCCTTGGAGCTAGATCCTTCAAGCTATGGACATCCTCCATGATCGGCCTTCCCATTTCCGTCACTAATCTCGCACCATCCCCGCGGACCGCTTCTGAAACCAGCCCTTGCGCTTTGCCATTTACAAAAAGCAGGGTCGGATGAAACTGAATGAATTCCATGTCACGAACTTTTGCCCCAGCCTTGAATGCAAGTGCAATTCCATCACCTGATACCGTTTGTGAATTTGAAGTGAAATGGTATAGGGAACCACAGCCGCCTGTAGCCAAAACCGTCTGTTCAGCATGATAGGCAGCAAGATCACCTGCCTTATCAAGTGTTTTGACCCCTATGCAGGAATCATCTTTCCCGATGATCAACTCCACTGCAGCAACATTCTCCAGCACAGTAATCGATGATTTTTTCAAGCACCCTATAAGATGTTCCATCATGTACTTCCCGGTAGCATCTCCGTGACTATGGAGGATTCTTCGTTCACTGTGGGCGCCCTCCATGCCAAGCAATAGTGTTCCGTCATGATCATGGTCAAATCGCATACCCGATTCAATAAGATCAGCTATTACCGAAGGTGCCTCTTCGACGAGTTTTTCCACTGCCTTCACCTTGTTATATCGCTGACCAGCCGCCAGCGTATCTTTTTTATGTAAGGATACTCTGTCACGATCAGATATTGCAGCAGCAATCCCGCCCTGAGCTAAATAAGAATTGCCATGACGGATATTTGATTTTGTGATGAGTATCACATGCTTATGTTCACTTGCTTCCAATGCCGTTTTCAAGGCAGCAATACCGCTGCCTATCACGATGATTTCCGCTTTTACCATTATTTCATTCCTCCTGTTTATGACAGGTGTCTTGACAACTATATTTACATACTATTAAACTATTATCAAGAAGTTTTTTAAGATTAAAGGATGGAAGTGATTTCTTGATTTATTTGGATTATGCCGCTACAACTCCGATTGATGAGGAGGCTCTCGACGTATTCAGCCAAGCATCCCGGAAGTTTTTCGGGAATGCGAGCAGTTTGCATGATATTGGCTCTGAGGCGGCACGTTTATTGGATATGTCACGACAGCAACTCGCAGAAATGCTGAACATAAAAAAGGAAGGAATCATCTTTACGAGCGGCGGATCAGAAAGCAACATGCTTGCCATAGATACATTCATCGCTTCGAAACCATCCTGGCAGAACCACTTGATCGTAAGCCGAACTGAACATGCATCTCTTGCCAACTTCGTGACAAAGCTTGAACAAGATGGCTTCGAGGTTACTTATTTACGGCATTTGGAAGATGGCCGTGTTGATATTGAACATCTCCAGGAATGTATGTCGGAGAAAACATGCTTGGTCATTGTCCAGCATGTGAATTCGGAAATCGGGGTCATTCAACCCATTGAGCAAATAAGTGAAATCGTTCGTAAACACCAGGCCTTTTTTCATGTGGATTGTGTCCAATCATTTGCTAAATTACCGCTTGGCAAGATAGCTGCCTCATGTGATGGACTATCCGTTTCCAGTCATAAGATTTATGGTCCAAAAGGGACTGGGGCCGTCATTTTCCCGGCCATCCATCAGTTGAAGGCTTCGGTCCCGAATATCACTCATGAATATGGTTTCCGACCAGGAACAGTGGACGTCCCCGGAATAGCTTCCTTTGTAACCGCTGCTAAGAAATTGGGGGATATCATGGAAGATGAACGAAAACGGATTTCCACACTTAGGATGCAATTGATCCAACGGCTAACGGATTTGAAAATCGATTTTCAAATCATCGAAGCAAAAAACGAGCAATTGCCTCACATTCTGGCGCTGACCTTCGCTGGATTGCAAGGACAGTACATCATGCTGGAATTAAACCAGAAAGGATTCGCCGTTTCGACGGGAAGCGCCTGTCAAATCGGTAAACAGGATCCTTCAAAAACGATGATGGCCATTGGGAAAAGCGAAGATGAAGCCCATCAATTCGTCCGCTTTTCCTTTGGCAAATACACGACGGCCGACGACATTCACAAGTTGGCGGACTGCATCAAAGGAATAGCTGCCATTCGATAAAATCCTCCAATCTGTGTTAGAATGTTTGTAATTAAAGAGGTGAATGTTTATGGAAAGAAAGAAATTACTCGGGGAAGAAAGACGGACGAAACTCTTACATTTATTGCAAACAAGCGCGGAGCCTGTAACAGGCAGCGAGCTTTCGCAGATAACGAATGTAAGCCGGCAGGTTATCGTTGGTGACATAACCCTCCTGAAAGCGCGGAATGAGCCTATCATTGCGACGAGCCAAGGCTATCTGTACTTACAAACGGGGAGCACGCAAAAGCCGGAACGGATCATTGCTTGCCAACATGATCCTTCCCGGACCCAAGAAGAGCTATATTTACTCGTGGATATCGGCATCACGGTGAAAGATGTCAAAATCGAGCACCCCGTATACGGTGACCTAACTGCTTCCATCATGGTCAGCAGCCGTAAGGAAGTCCAGCAATTCCTTTCAAGGGTGACGGCAACGAATGCATCTTTTTTATCGGAGCTAACGAGCGGCATCCATCTCCATACACTGAGCGCATCATCTGAAGAACTGCTCGACGAAGCGGAGTGTGCTTTGAGGGATGCCGGCATTTTAGTCGATTGAATGAACGAAAAAACCTCAAAAGCCATATCTTTTGAGGTTTTTTTTATGGGCCTTATGTTCACTCATCATTGGAATTGCTTTCATTTGAGCTGCCATCCCCGGAGTTTTCATCTTCGTTACTTCTTAACTGCCCGATAAGACTAATGACGGAACCGACCGCCTGTACCCAGCCTCCCATCACTTGGATTGATTCAGCATCAGATGGCTTCTCTTCCAAATAAGGATATTGATATTTTTGCAGTTCCTGCTCCTTATCTTGTTCTTCTTGCTCTTGATCCTTATCTTGGTCTTTTTCTAGAATGCTATTTTTAAGTTCGGCAATTCCACCTATCGCTTGCATCGAATTCCCAATCGCCTGCAACAAATTTCCCGTAGCATTGAAGGCCTGCTCCGGTTCATCCGGATTTTCGTATGCCCCCGCCAAAGCGGTGCCTCCGCCCAACGCTTGAATCAGATTACCTTTGATGATTAATTCCTGTTTCGTTATTTCATCAAAATCAATGACTAGGCCTAAGATAACGGTCGAATTCCCGATTGCCTGTATTATATTACCGAATTTATCCAGTGACCAGGTTTCTTCCGCATCAGCCAATAAGGCATTACCTGTTGCTTGAAGTTCATTTCCAATCAAATCCAAGTTCGTACGAAATTCTTCGTCCAAGACTTTGGATGGTGTACCAGCAACAGCAGAAATGACGGTTCCTATCGCTTGAGTCCAAGAACCGAAAGTTTCTTTGAATTGACTATCCATCTCTGCTGACCACCACCCTCTCTCTGCATTTTTGATTAAAAAGGTGCATCCACTGAATCAGTCATCAAGGTATGTATTACTGCTCCTATTTCCACATGTGGCCTACCGGGATTTACTTATTGTATTTGCTTTCATCACAATCGGTGTTTGTTTTTCATCCAAAATCATGCTGCCTACTTTTATATATTTCATAAAATGCACGCCAAGGGAATACAAAACCTTCGCAAAAAAATGCCCCGGGAAAACCCCGGGGCACTTACATATTCATTGGATAAAACTCAGCTGAGGTTGTACCATTTATCATTTCAGAAAAAAATTTTCACAAAAGAAAAATCAGCGCTGCGGTACACCTGTTTGGACTTTAAAGCATGAATAGCTTCCCATGATCGATACCGTACATCCTAAGGCCTCAAGCTCGGAAATCGCTCCTGGGATAAGGACATCGTCAAGGGGCATTTCGATGTCGATGATGAAAAAGTAATTGCCCAATCCAGTTTTCATAGGTCTTGATTCAATCTTGGAAAGGTTAAGTTTCCTCCAGGAAAAAGCGGAAAGGACTTGGTGCAGCTGTCCTGAGTGGTCGGCAGGCAGCTGAATCATCAAGGTCGTTTTCTTGTCGCCTTCAACGGTCAAATGACCTTCATAGTCGACTTCACTGTTGGATACGACAATAAACTTGGTGTGATTATGTTCGTAATCGTGAATATTTTGTTTTGCAATCGTCAAACCGTATTCCTCTGCAGCCATATCATTTGCAATCGCTGCAATATTGATATCGGGATTCTCCATCACCATCTTCGCAGCGGCAGCTGTGGATGTGACATACTCATACGGAATGCCCCTTAGCTCATTATGTAGAAATTTGCGGCATTGAGCGATGGCATGGGAATGCGAATATACCATGTCAGGTTTGAAACCAGGATATGCATGGTCAGGATGCACCATATAATGCTGTTGGATTGGAATCGTCACTTCACCTTTCATAGGCAATGTGACTTCATGGACTAAGTAATCCATCGTTATATTTACCGAACCCTCCAAAGCATTCTCGATCGGCACGAGCGCGTGATTCACTTCCCCGTCCCGAACAGCATCTAGGCAGTCCGGAATCGTGTTCATCGGTATTTTTATATCATTAGGAAATAGTCGCGATACAGCTAAATCCGTGAACGTTGCTTTTGGTCCAAGAAATGCAATTTTTGATGTCATATTATAAACTCCTTTTCACGGAAAATCTATTGTTTATGTTATGCCATTTTCTGATTTTTTACAATAGTTAATCGTTAATTTCCTCTTTCAAATGAAAACAGCCTGAAGACTAACCCGATAATAAATGAGTTTGCCTTCAGGCTGTTAGGTTTTTAAACTTTGACTGTTGATTGGAACGGAGGGCACTCGCTTTCCGCGGGCGGACCGGGAGCCTCCTCGGCGCCATCGCGCCTGCGGGATCTCCCTTGGACGCGCTTTTCCCGCAGGAGTCTGTAACTTAAGTTCCAATCAACGAGTTCAATTTGACATGATTACTAGAGTCAGTTGGTCTTTAGGTTACGGTTTCCATGATAAATGCCTCACTTCTCTACGCTCGGCCAAAATTATGAGCCACACTTTAAAGATACTGACCTGTTTGATTTTCTCGGAGCTACTATCCTCGCCAACATACATCCATCACGGTCTGCGCCGCATGAAACGAATAGGCAAACTGTTTTGTTCGTTCATCTTTACATAGTAGACACTCTAATGATCAGTTGGAAAAGGTTTCTTAATGAGACCAATTCGAAACCTTTTGTCTACAAACTGACAGCCTGTACATGTGAAATGTACAGGCTGTTTTCATGCGCCGTTACCAATGATTTCGACTTTTTCGACGAACTCCATTTTACGCAGTTTAGTAAGCAGTTCATTAATATCCATCGTCATCCCACCCGTATTCAGGGATAGGGTGACATTTGCACGTCCCTGCAAAGGAATCGTTTGGTGGATGGTCATGATGTTGCAACCGGATGAGGCGACGAGCCGTAAAAGCTCCGATAGAGTACCAGAACGATCTTCGAGATAGAAGAACAGTGTAATCAGCTTTTCCTTAACAACTGTATGAAACGGAAAAACCGTGTCACGGTATTTGTAAAAAGCACTCCTGCTTAGGTCCACTCGCTGTACCGCTTCCCAAACTGATTCCGCTTTTCCCCGTTCAATCATTTCTTTTGCATCCAGCGTTTTTTTCATCGCTTCGGGAAGGACATCCTCTCGAACGAGGAAAAATTTCTGATCGGACTTATTCAAACTCCGCACGCCTCCTTTTGCCTGCCATCATGGTCTCCAATCAATCAACAAATTCAAATTCATATTCAAGGATACGGACGATATCGCCATTTGTCGCACCTTTTTGGCGAAGGCCTTCGTCGACTCCGAACGAACGAAGCTGTCTGGCGAAACGACGTATGGACTCTTCACGGGTGAAGTCAGTCATTTTGAATAAACGCTCGATCTTGAATCCTGATACAGCAAAGCTGCCATCGGGTTCGCGTTCAATGTTAAATTCATCCGACTGTGATGTATGTTTATATAGAACCCGGTGGATTCCAGTATTCTCTTCTTCATGTTCAAGAGGGAACTCTGGGGTCTCTTCGATTTTATCAGCAATAGCATAAAGAAGCTCACGGATCCCTTCACGCGTCACGGCAGAAATCGGGAAGACAGGGTAGTCTTCTTCCAGCTTTTCTTTGAAAGCCGCTAAGTTATCTTCTGAGTCCGGCATATCCATTTTACTTGCTACAATGATTTGCGGACGTTCAGTCAAGCGCAGGTTATACTCTTCCAACTCTTTATTGATTGTTTGGTAGTCTTCATATGGATCCCGACCTTCAAGACCCGACATATCGATTACATGAACGATTACCCTCGTTCTTTCAATATGGCGCAGGAATTGATGTCCAAGGCCCACACCTTCTGAAGCGCCTTCGATCAGACCAGGTAAATCGGCCATGACGAAGCTGCGGTGATCTTCCGTTTCCACCATTCCGAGGTTCGGGACGATCGTCGTAAAATGGTATTCGGCAATTTTAGGTCTTGCTGCGGATACGACGGAAAGCAAAGTGGATTTCCCTACACTTGGGAAACCAACCAAACCGACATCAGCCAACAGTTTCAATTCCATGACTATATCACGTTCTTGGCCCGGTTCGCCGTTCTCCGCGATTTCAGGTGCAGGATTGGCAGGTGTGGCGAAACGGGAATTTCCCCGGCCTCCGCGGCCACCTTTGGCAATAATGGCGCGTTGTCCGTGCTCAACTAAATCAGCAATGACTTCCTTTGTCTTATCATCAATGACAACGGTGCCTGGTGGAACCTTGATGACCATATCCTTTGCAGCCGCACCGTGCATGTTTTTGGACATGCCATGTTCTCCGCGAGGTGCCTTAAAGTGACGTTGGTAACGGAAATCCATTAATGTACGCAAGCCCTCTTCCACTTCAAAAACGACATTGGCCCCATTTCCGCCATCTCCGCCGGCAGGTCCGCCTTTAGGTATGAATTTCTCACGACGATAAGCAACTATCCCGTTACCACCGTCTCCGCCTTTTACATAGACTTTCGTTTGATCGACAAACATGCTATCACTTCCTTGTTTTCTGCAAGTCATTTCTTGCTGTATACTTCTCTAAAAGTTAATATCCATCTTAAAAAATATTTCATCCTCATTACATTCAAGAATTTCAATTGATTGCTCGGCCGTCAATGAACTTTCCAAAAACTCGATCACTGGGGATTGATCAATGAACCTGCCTTGCATATGAAATGAACAGCGCATATCGCTCACTTCTTTTTTACACATGGAAACAGCCAGTATATTTTCAAAAAACGGATCGAGATTCTTATCGAGAATTTTAAAGAAATCATTTGTCCAGCGATACATCAGCCCGTCCATCTCAGTTGAGCCTTCAAAAACATCAATGATTTCATATTCGCAATAAAATGATCCATTATTCCAATTCGACGTCAACAACATCTCGGTGAACTTAGGTAAGTTCAAACTGGAGAGGCGTGCTTCATTCTGGGTTTCAACAATAATTTCATCAATGATGCCCTTGACACGATCAATTCTGTTCAACTCCAGATTCCCTTTGATGATTTGAATTTTATTCAGCCAGTCATGCCTGGTTTGACGCAGAGTTTCAATAGTCGTCCAATTTTTGTCCATTATTAACACCTTCAATTATGATAAAGAAACTTTTTTTTCAGCTCTATCATGTTGAATACTTCCATTTGTACAGTATATCAAAAAAACAACAAACAGGAAATGAAGCTCGATTCACATGCCTTCACATGAAAGCCCCCGTCCAAAAAATACAGCCGCACACCCTGAGTTCTTTGGACGATGGTAGAGCCATTTGAACTAAAAAAGAGAATGGGCCTTTTATGCACCAATTGGAGATATTATAGTTGAATTGGAGTGTCTATTTGGTTTAAACCAAATCGGATGGATGAGTAATCTTGGATTTCCCCCCTGAAAGTTTAAGAAAGCCCGCCGATTGGCGAGCCTTTTGTAAGTCAGAGGTTGTTTTCCTTATACTAATGACTAAAGTCTCCTGCAAACTGCTGGTTCATTTCCTATAGTATAAATAAAGGGCCGGACCCCTTCATCACTATATAGCATACCATTATTAAAAATGACGCGGTATATAGTGTCTTGTAGAAGGAATCAGACCCTTTTGAGTCAGCCTCTGTTCAAAGATGCCAATTATGCTTCTTGTGCAACTGGATATACGCTTACTTTTTTACGGTCACGTCCGAAACGTTCGAATTTAACAACACCGTCTACTTTAGCGTATAGAGTATCGTCTCCACCACGGCCTACGTTCTCACCAGGATAGATTTTTGTTCCGCGTTGACGGTAAAGGATAGAACCACCAGATACGAATTGACCATCTGCACGTTTAGCACCAAGGCGCTTGGAGATTGAGTCACGTCCGTTCTTTGTAGAACCTACTCCTTTTTTCGAAGCGAAGAACTGAAGATCTAATCTTAACATTTGTTCCACCTCCTACTGGTTGAGGATAATTTTCATGTATTTACCATAATCACGTTCGATGGTTTGCAGCGATATGAGCATGCCGTTCAAAAGCAGCTGAACCTTCTCTTCCGATTCCGGCGAAAGATTCCCCGGAATGACGCAGCGAAGATAGCCGCCTTCTCTCCCTTGCTCAATCTCAGGCTCTACGTCCGTTAAGGACATGATTGCATTGACTGCCCCGAAGGAAACAGCCGATACACCTGCACAAACGATATCAGAACCTTTTTTAGCAAAATTAGCATGTCCGCTTAAGGTGAACGAAGCAATCCGTTCCTGCGGAGCATCAAATACAACTTTGATCATCTAGAATCAGCCCTTACGCGTTGATTGCTTCGATAACAACTTTAGTGTATGGTTGACGATGACCTTGTTTTTTACGATTGTTTTTCTTCGCTTTGTATTTGAAAACAGTGATTTTCTTTTGCTTACCTTGTTTTTCGACAGTACCTGTTACAGTAGCGCCTTCAACTAATGGAGCACCGACTTTCACGTCTTCGCCACCTACGAATAAAACTTTGTCAAATGTAACAGTTTCGCCTGCTTCTGCGTTTAATTTTTCAATGTAAACCGCTTCGCCAGCTGCTACTTTAATTTGTTTACCGCCAGTTTCGATAATTGCGTACATACTTGCACCTCCTTAAATGTCTCAGACTCGCCAATCACAGGCGTTTTACCAGAAAGGCAAAAGCTTAAAACCTGATGTTGAGCGGTTGTAGCACGGGTGCTACAAACATAACATTAAAATCCTAACATGAAACAGGAAAGGCTGTCAATATATTTATAACAATTCCCGCCCTTCATTCGAAAGCCTTCCCGATTTCCTGAATGCTCCCGAAGCGCTTGATGGAGTAAGCATTCCTCGAACCTGGGATAAAAGACAGGAATACCTTTTTACCGATCAATTCCTCCAATGTCGGCCGATATGATTCCTTTTCACCAAGCAGCACGTCCGCCACCGCTTTACTGGCCTCCACCCAGACCGCTTCATCATCTGTCTTCCTGTGTTCCAGAAGTTCACGTTCCAACCGGAAGGCAACCGTTTCAGGGCTCTCGATTTTACCGATTCCACTGCACACTGGGCAAGGCACCGTCGTCATCTCACTTAAAGACGGGGAGGTTCGCTTTCTCGTCATTTGTAAAATGCCCAGTTCCGTAAAACCGATGACCTGGGTTCGCTTCTCATCCCTCACCGCTTCCTTTTTAACGATTTCGATGATTTCCTGCTTATGCCGGGACTGCTCCATATTGATGAAATCTATCAGGATGATTCCGCTGATATTCCTCAATCTCAGTTGACGGGCGACCTCTTTCGCCGCAGCCTGATTAACCGCAAACAATGTTGCTTCCTTCGCCACCTTGCCGGTGAACTTACCTGAATTGACATCGATTACGGTGAAAGCTTCCGTTTCTTCAAAAATTAAATATCCGCCATTCTCAAGCCAAACGATTTTCTTGGCCATTTTCTCAACTTGCGCTTCCACATTCCACTCGGAAAAAATATTCTTTGTACTAGATACATGGGATATTTCCCACTCCTTACGGTTTTCCTGTATCCATTTTTTCAACTCGCGATAGGCCTCGAAGTCATCGATGGCAAGTTCCCCGGTCGCCGTTCCCGACATTTCGGAAATGATCATATCAAGGTATTCATCCCTCTCATAGAGAAGGGAAGGGGCCTTGAGGGACGCAGCCTTAAGTTCAAGCCCTTTAAAGAGCTCCCGCAATCCATTTAACCTGTCAAGGAAGACCGTTTCACTTTCGTTCTCCATCGAGGTGCGGACAATCAATCCCTCATCAGGCTTTTTATGCTGCAAGGCAGTTTCCCGCCATTGCTTCTGAAGATCATTGTTTTTGAATTTCTTTGAAACACCAACATAATCTATTCCATGTATGTATACGAGGGAATCTGTCGAAAACTCGATCAGCCCAGTCAATTTAGCTCCTTTGGTGCCCGTTTCATCCCGCGTCACCTGAACTAGCAGCTTTTCTCCCTGACGGACAAATTGACCGATCGATGCTTTCCCATCACTTTTTTTTATCAGCTGGAAAGAGGGTATCTCGTCACGGTGTAAAAAACCATTTTTCTCTGCTCCATAATCAATGAAGACGGCATCCATGCCCGGTAACACCTTCGTCACCTTCCCAAGATAAATATTACCGACCGTACTGCGCTTTTGAGGCGGAATGATTTCAAGTTTACGTAAAACACCATTCTCAAGTACAGCCACTCTTTTTTCGCGTGAAGCCAGGTTCGCGATCATTTTTTTCATCAAAAAAAATCCTCTCCTCAATTTGAAGAAAGGATAACATATTTAATAAGAATATAATAGGTCGCCGATTTTCCCGTTTGTCATTTTCTCGGAAAAATAGGCATGAAGGATTTCCGTTTCATCCAACGAGCCGCTCTCTTTCCCGTTTTTCATGATGATCACGGGGTGTTTACAGCCGCGTTGAAACATTTCCAGCACTTTATAAATCGGTTCTTGTGAATCCACCGAGATCGGCTTCAGTTTCGCCAAATCATTCGTATGCCCGTAATGGCGCTGCAGAAGAAAGCGGATGAACGCATAATACCTCTGCCGCCATTCCATGACGAGTGACAGACTTATGAAAAAGATGATGAGCCAGATGTTCAAATTGAGCGGATCCAGAATGAGCCAGGTCAAAAAAGCAAGGAAAGCGAATACTGCAGAAAAGTGAAGTGTATGCTTCTGCGCTTCCAGAAAGGTGCAGTATAGGGAAACACCGATGAATAGCAGCCTTCCCCCGTCCAGGGGCCAAATTGGCAGCAGATTAAAAATCAGCAGCATAAGATTCATATACAAAAATGGCTGGTACAGCTCATATGGGATAATGGTAAAGAAATAGAGCAGAAAAGCTGCGCCAATGAGCCAAACGTGTTGAAGCGGACCGGCAAGCACCACCGCCAAATCCTCCTTCAAACTCTTGTTTCCATATTCCTCAGTCTCGACAGCCCCGCCAAAAGGAAGAAGCTGGATTGACTTTATCCGCCATTTGAAGTGCTGCGCACAGACGGCATGCCCCATCTCATGTATGAAGACGATGAGCAACAGCATCATCACTTCAACGAAATGGGCTGTGAGGATGGCGATGCCAATGACAAACCACAATGTCGGATGCACCCTGATTTTAAACAGTAACTTCCCATATTCACTCAAAGGAAATCACCTTTTTAGGATCGACGAAAGCATCATTTTCCTTTATCGCTAAATAAAACCTGCCCATGGATCCATCTTCACTTAGTGTAACCTGTCCGACTTCATTGCCCTTTTTAACGAACTCATACAATTTCACATCAATTTCTTTCAGCTGCCCATACCAAGATTCAGTTTTATTGGCATGCTGAATGACTACCGTCTTTCCGATCCCCTCCTTTTCACCGGCAAAAATGACTACCCCTTCATTAACGGCCTCGACCTTTGAGCCTTTGCTCGTTTCCAATATGATTCCCTCACCGTTCGTCTCGAAGTTTTGGGTAATCTTCGCAGAAGCTGGCATTGCATATTCTTCATTCGAATCAACAGTTTCCGTATTGGCTTCATTCGGTAAAAAAGCGATTGGTTTACCAAACGCACTTTCGTACCAATTGGAGATTGAAGCGAACTGAAATTCCTTGCTCATGTTCTCCGTGACAAAACTCCTGGCAGGGTCAAGCCGCACAGAAGGGTGTTTGAACATCACCGCGACAATCAGGAACAGGCATACACTGGCAAGGATTTTAAAGAAAAAATATTCTTTCTTGAAGAGCGGATGGTCTTTTTCGGAATACCCGTTATATGAATCAATCCCATATGGTTCCTCATTGTTGATCTCCGTCCAACTACTGCTTCCTGCAGGTTTATCATTAAACTTGCGTCTCTTGGCGATACGATTGCGGATATCTTTCCTGCGATCATCCATTCCAGACTTCCCCCCCTGCTCATGTCAAAGCGCTATATTACAACGTATGAGCAACTTGTCCAGACTATTCTGCACTTCCCTTAAAAAATTTTTTCCGATGAAAAATTCACTGAAACTTATGAATTTCCAAGGTGGTTCGGGCAATCGATTCAGAAAATCGAATAATTGAGATTGATATTGTTCCCCGGAATTTGTTATAATAAAGTGGTTTTAACATTATTGAGGGGGAACATTTTTTTATGTCAATCGAAATAGGCAGCAAAGTACAAGGTAAAGTAACAGGTATCACTAATTTTGGAGCATTCGTAGAATTACCAGGAGGCTCAACAGGTCTTGTGCATATCAGTGAGGTAGCAGATAGCTATGTAAAAGACGTAAATGACCATCTTAAAGTAGGCGACCAAATTGAAGTAAAAGTGATTAGTGAGAAAGACGGAAAAACTGCCTTGTCCATCAAAAAGGCTATAGATAGACCCGAAGGGCAAACCTCTTCTTATACCAAACGCCCACCACGCCAAGGGGATAGCCGTTCTAAAGATTTTCGTTCAAAAGGTAATTTCCAACCAAAGGAAAATTTCGAAGATAAAATGGTGCGCTTTTTAAAGACTAGTGAAGAAAATTTATCGACACTTAAACGCAGCACCGAATCAAAACGCGGCGGAAGAGGCGGAAGACGCGGATAACCCGCTGCATTTTTAGCATATAGATCAGGCAAGCCAGTATATGGCTTGCCTTTTTTATTTCACAAGAAGCATAAAAAAAAAGCGAGGGCATCAAATGCTCCCCGCTTCTTGACAAAAGAATATAGATTTACCGCACGCTGAAGAATTTTTTCAATTTGAACATGAAGCCCTTTGGTTCGCTGCCAATTGGAGTCAAGGGCACAGATTCACCAAGGATCCTTCTGGCAATGTTCCGATAGGCAAGCGAAACTCTATTATCCGGATTATAGGCAATGGGTTCCTTTTTATTCGCTGCCACAATGACCTGGTCATCATCAGGAATGACGCCGATCAAATCAATCTTAAGAAAATCGGCAACTCCATCGATATCCATTTCTTCATCCTCATGAAGCAAATGGCCGCGGATCCGGTTGATGATCAATTGGGGCGGTTCAATATGCTCTTCTTTTTCAAGCAGGCCAATAATACGGTCAGCATCCCTGACAGCCGGTCTCTCTGCAGTCGTAACGATGATAGCCTTGTCTGCCCCAGCTATGGCATTCCTGAAGCCCTGTTCAATGCCTGCAGGGCAATCAATGATGACATAATCATAGTCAGGCTTCATATCGCTGATGAGTTTCCTCATCTGCTCTTCATTCACCACTGTTTTATCACTATTTTGCGGAGCGGGAAGCAGATAAAGCAAATCCTCGAAATGTTTATCTTTGATAAGCGCCTGGTGTATCTTACAGCGCCCTTCGACCACATCGACCAAATCATAGATGATGCGATTCTCCAATCCCATGATCACATCCAAATTCCGAAGACCAATATCCGTATCAATCAAGCAAACCTTTTTGCCTAGAAGAGCTAAAGATGTTCCTAAATTGGCGGAGGTGGTCGTTTTCCCGACACCACCCTTACCGGATGTTATAACTATTGCCTCTCCCACGATTAGAGACCCCCTTCTAATCTATTTAAATTAGGTCTATATTTCTTTAAGACTTGCAATTTTTCTATTATGATATTTTGTTCTTCATCCATGAAGGCACATTCCAAGTCATGTCCCCATTTCGTATATTGGTCAGGAGATAAATTCACTTTTCCGGCAATACGCAGTTGGGCAGGCTTCATGACAGAGGCAGCTATAATGGCCTCGTTATTCCCTTTATATCCGGCATGGGCTATTCCCTTTAACTGTCCCATGATATATATGTTGCCACCCGCACGAACCGTTCCGTCGGGATTGACATCCCCTATCAGCAGTAAGTCCCCGGGAACTTCAAAAACCTGTCCCGACCTTATCACCTTGGTCACGGTCGTCACTTGGTTTTCATCTTTCCATCGTTTCGCTTCATCCTTCGTCAGGACATTCGAAATCATCTCATCCACGAAAAGCTTCTTCTTTTTATGGATGACCTCTTTAATCTGTTCTTCTTGTTGTTCATCAAGATAGCGGTTCCCTGTATGTACTTTTACGGAAATGGACGGGTCATTTTCTTGAAACTGATAGTTTGCCGAAAGCTTCACTTCTAACTCTTTCAATAATTCGGAAAATGAGCAAGAATCATCGAGATGAAGCATAAACCCGTCTTTTGTTCCCTTAATCATGACATTTTGCTGAATTCTTTTATTCATGACGTTTGTTTCACCTCAATGAAATATAATTCGACATAGGAAAACAAATTTCCTTTTTCTACGTACACGGAAATGAGAAAATACATTTCCCACCTGCTTCTTAAGACACAGGAACGTTATTCCGTTTCTCCTTGCAAATCAAGCTTTTCAATCATTCTCTTTAAAGGGTAGCAGCTAATAATAATGAATGCGAGATTCAATAATAATGTAGGAATCAATCTCCGTTCCGCAAATTCAGCAAACCCCATATCTGCAAAAGAGAGTATGATATTCATCTGAAAGATGACAACCTCTAAAACTGCCGTGAATAAAAGCGCAGTAAGACAGGCAATCAATATATTATTTTGCAGGATTTTCATGCATTTCGATATCAAATAGGCAAGAAAAGGCAGCAGGAACATGTAAGTCCCAAGGATTTCCGTATATACGACATCATAAGTCAACCCAAGAATCGCACCATAAAGCATACCCATTTTCCTTGAGCCGAACATGGTCAGGAAAAAAACGAAAACGATCATGAAATGGGGCACGAGGATTTTATCGGCCCCGAATGCATCTCCAGCGAACATCTGGGCGAAGATGCTTTCAAAAACAAAAAAAACCAAGGCTATAAAAGAAAGGATGAAATATCTCACTCAGCTTCATCCTCCCCTTCACTTTCTTTCGGTACACCGTCCACTTCGCGCTGAACGACCATGACATTATTAATATCATAAAAATCCGTCGAAGGTTCAATATATGCAGTCTGGTTCAATCCATATTGATCCACTTTAACATCGACAACTTTCCCGATCAGCAGACCTTTCGGAAAGATCCCTCCATAACCGGATGTGATGACCAATGAATTTTTCTTGATCTTTTTATCATATGGGATCCGTTTCATCAGCAAAAGGTTCTTCTTATCATCGAATCCTTCAATCAAGCCATATGCTTTATCATCACCTTGGACGATCGATGAGACACGATTGGCTTTATCGATCGAGCTTAAAAGTTGAACCGAGGCCGTGAAATCCGTCGCTGATTTCACCTTACCGACTAACCCATTGGACGTGATGACAGCCATATTTTTTTCTACCCCATTGCGCTTCCCTTTATTAATCGTCAGCATTTCATGCCAGCGGTCGGGATTGCGTCCAATGACCGTCGCCTGAGTGGGCGAATACTTGCGCAGGTCATCTTCTTTTTTGAGGTTATCGCGAAGTTCTTCATTTTCTTCCTTTAAATCTTGGACTTGCGTTTTCAATAATACATATTCATCCAAGCGGGCTTTCAATTTTTTGTTTTCATCGTATGTATGTTGTAGGTCTTTTAAGCCCCCTACAAAACCTGTTATACCCGATACTGGCTTATTAAACACATTTCCGACCCAGCCTGTCGTATCTTTCAGGAATTGCTCCGGCCAAGTCAACTCTTCTCTCTCCCTTAATGAAAAACCGATCAATGCCACGAGAACGATAATACTAACGAGCAAGAGAAGGAGCTTTTTATTAAAAAACTGTGGCATGGTGATTACACCTCTATCTAAAATTTCTTAAAAATACACTATGGATTTAATTAAACAGCAAAACATAAGAAAACCGGCTCAAAATTGCACCTTTTGTTGAGCCGGCCCTATTTGAGAAGTAATGCTTATCGCGAATCTCTTGATTTAGTCTTGAATAAGTGAATGTGGTCCAGCGCTTTTCCCGTTCCGATTGCAACACAATCCAGCGGGTTTTCAGCGATGATCACCGGCATTTGCGTTTCTTCACTGATGACCTTATCCAAATTGCGCAGCAAAGCGCCCCCGCCTGTCAGCACAATGCCTCTGTCCATGATGTCAGCCGCTAATTCAGGTGGTGTTTTCTCTAAAGTGTTTTTCACGGAATCCACAATTGCAGAAACTGTGTCGCTTAATGCTTTGGATATTTCCTCAGCTGTAATTTCGATCGTTTTTGGTAATCCAGTCAATAGGTCACGGCCGCGAATTTCCATGTTTTCTACGCCTTCCGTATCCCCAGCAGAACCAATTTCCATTTTGATCGCTTCAGCAGTACGCTCACCGATCATCAAATTGTAGTTCTTACGGATGTAAACGATAATGGCATCGTCCATTTCGTCACCTGCGATACGGATCGATTGGCTTGTAACGATTCCGCCAAGGGAAATGATTGCCACTTCCGTCGTTCCTCCGCCGATATCAACGACCATGCTTCCTGTAGGCTCCCAAACAGGAAGGTCCGCACCGATCGCTGCTGCAAACGGTTCTTCGATTGGATATGCGTCACGGGCTCCAGCTTGTCTTGCTGCATCGATGACTGCACGCTGCTCAACTGCAGTAATCCCAGAAGGCACACAAATCATGACATATGGCTTGTTGCCAAATACGCCCTTCTTTTGAGCTTCCTTCATATAGTACTTCATCATGGTAGCCGTCGTTTCATAATCGGCAATTACTCCATCCTTCATCGGGCGGAGGGCAACCACGTTACCAGGTGTACGGCCGATCATGTTTTTCGCGTCGTTTCCGACTGCAACGATTTGCTTTGTATCTGTTTGCACAGCTACAACCGATGGTTCACGTACTGCGATGCCTTTTCCTTTCACATAGACAAGCGTATTCGCCGTTCCTAAATCAATCCCTATATCTCTAGCGCCAATTCCAAACATTATGGTATCTCCCTTTCGTAAACAAAAATGCCTTTTTATAAGTTCAAATAATAATTTGTCGTTTTTTGACAATAAGAGTTTTGAAAAAGTTTCCTCTTTTAAAAATCATAAACAATATTATATCGCATCGTCAAAAATTTTGATAGTGTCATAAATAACCTTTTTCCTTCAAACTAACATATTTATGCTCCCCGATGATGATATGGTCCAATACTTCAATCCCGATTATTTTACCACATTCTACTAACCTTTTCGTCACTTCAATATCTTCTCTGCTGGGAGAGGGGTCTCCGGAGGGGTGGTTATGAAGACAGATGATAGAGGCAGCGGACCTTTTGAAAGCCTCTTTGAAGACCTCGCGCGGATGCACGATCGAGGCATTGAGGCTGCCGATGAATACCGTAGTTTTTTGAAGCACCTGATTTTTCGTATTTAAATAAAGACAGACGAAATGTTCCTGTGATAAAAACCGCATTTCTTCCATGCAATAATTGGCTCCATCTTCTGGAGATCTAATCACATAACGGTCTTGATCATTCAAATTGTTAATTCTCCTGCCAAGTTCGACAGAGGCCAGGATTTGAATCGCTTTCGCTTCACCAATCCCTTTAATCACGGTCAGTTCTTCCACTGAGGCTTCTTTTAGCAGGCGAAGGCCCTTGAAGGAATTGATGAGCCTGCCGGATAGCTGCAGGACGGATTCTTCCCTTGATCCCGTCCTCAATAGCAGAGCGAGCAATTCCTGATTGGAGAGACCCTGCGGTCCGTCTTGCAGAAACCTTTCGCGCGGCCTCTCCTCTTTCGGGTAATCCCGTATTAACATTTTTTCGCTCAAAAAATCAACCCTTCCTTAGAAAAGGGAAGATGCCAGAGGAAATCGATCATTCTAACTCTTGCTGCATCGCTTTAAGTTCCCGGGCCAGTCTTGAGACCGGAAGCCCGACGACTGAGAAATAGTCCCCTTTGATTCGTTCGACAAGAAGAGATCCGTATCCTTGAATCCCATAGCCGCCGGCTTTGTCAAAAGGTTCCCCGCTATCCAGATAACGTTCGATTTCAGCTTCTGGCAGCTCCCAAAATGTCACTTCCGTTTTTTCTGCGAATACTCTGCGATGCTTGCCGAATAGAATGGCGACACCTGTGTATACCTCATGTGTCCGTCCCGATAACATTTCCAGCATTCTTTTTCCATCCGCACGGCTTGTCGGCTTACCCAATATCTCTCCATCAAGGACAACAACGGTATCCGAGCCGATTACCCAGCTTTCCTGAAATTTTGCTGCGATGGCTTCCGCCTTACGGGATGCCAGTTCTTTCACCGCTGCATCAGGACACATGTTTTCATCAATACTTTCATCGACATTGGAATTCATGCTTTCAAAGGGGATTTGAAGAAATTGTAGAAGTTCTTTACGACGTGGTGATGAAGAAGCTAAAATCAATGGCTGCATAATATAAAAGTCACCTTTCTTTACATAGGGAGATACATACCTATCCTATCAAATTATGGCGCAATCCACAATTATTGTTTACTAGGAATCGACAAATGCCTGTAAGTATTTCCCGGAAAATAAAAAAGGTGTCACAGATGGTTTCATATTGGGGAGCTTGTCCATTTGGCAGCCCCCCTTCTTTTATTTACTTAACTCGATTTGTTTTGGTAATTCAATAAAAAATCAAGAAGACTTTCTTGAGCCTGGAATAGCTTTTCTTCGTTTTTGGTAGTCTCATATTCATCAATCGACTTTGCGGCAGAGGTCAGGTCATCGTTCATATTCGAAAACTCCGGCGATAATTTCCCCGCCTTCAGTTCATCCAAGTTTTTTTTCAGGGTTTCTTTGTTTACCGTCCCTTCCTTTCCGCGAAGCTTGGTTGCGGATGTTTCTGCCAAGGAAGTATATACTTCCTTCATCTTGTCGAGGGTTTTCTCATCTTCCTGGCTTGTCCCAGCCGCTTCAAAATTGATTTCCTTCCAATATACGTCCACATCATAGGACTTTAAGAATAAGGCCAGCTCCTTACTTGAAGCTAGACTCTCTGCCGACCCCAAGAATAGATAATAGCTGTCTTCCAATTTGAAAATTTCAGCAGGAACCTGCTTTTCAATGATTTTCTTTTGTATTTGCCTTGCCGCATCCTCGCTGCTGAATACTCCTCCCTGTACAAGGAATGTCTTCAGCTGGTTTCCTGGTTCAGTCACTGCCGCTTTTTTATCCTCAACAGTGGCTTTCGTTGGAACCGGGGTCTCGACCGAAGATACTTCGGCTTTTTCCTTTGTAATCGTTTTAACGGCGATCAAGCCAAGAATCGACCCAAAAAAAACAGCACAAATGACAGCGATCATGAATGTCTTGATCGGTCTTTTATCAGAACTTTTCAGCGAACTGGTACCAAAACCGATGAGTTTCGGCATTTTTTTCTTTGGCGGTGAGGGTACCAATACGATTTTGTTTTCGTTTGAATCCTCAGGGAGTATCCATTCGAAACTCTCGTCTGTTTGTCCCTGTTCCTTACTCGCCGCCTCTTGACTTTCAGCCTTTTTATCGGCAAATACTTTTTCTTCCCCATTTATTTTAATCGTTACACCCTTGCTTTGTTCCGGCTTGCCCAATTTTTTTCCTCCCCTCCAGATCATTTTTTTCATCCTAACATAGAGGTAAAAAAAAATAACAAGACTTTTGTCGTCTTGTCATTAATAGGTTTCGTCAAATTTCCCTATTCATATATGGGTGACGAAAATAGAATTCCAGGTACTGGTACTTCTGGTTCACAAACCATTCAATATCGCCTCTCACCAATTACATACATCACTCTTTAAATCAGCTTCACTTGCAGCCAATTGGGGATAGTTCCCTACTGAGCTATTGTTCAGGTGATTTTTGACAAATTCCTCTTGGATCAGGTTGGTTCTTTAAGCTCATCTTAAAAAAGTTACATACCAACGCAGAAGGGAATCGCCCCAAAAATAAGCAGTCAATGTCCCAAAAACGATATACGGACCGAAAGGAATAAGTGTTTTCTTTTTTAGGATTCCGCTCAGCAATCCGATGAAACCCAGGAATGCCCCATAAAAGCACGCAAAAAGAAACGATAACAGCACCATCTTCAGTCCCAGTACAAAGCCAATCACTGCAAATAGCTTGATATCACCGCCACCCATGCCACCCTGACTCACGACTGCGATTAATAACAGCAGGCTAAAGCCCACCACTGCCCCGACAATTGAATCCCACCAGGGCGACAGCGGAAATGAGACTCTTAAAACGATAAAAATCACCGTAAAGAAAAGCAGTATTTTATCAGGTATGAGCATATAGGCGACATCAGTCACGAAGATGATCATAAATAATGAAATCAATGTCAAGCCAACCAAGAGTTCGCTCGACCAGCCAAGGAATATGGGAGCAGAGGCAAACAAAACACCGGTCAGCATTTCCACTATCGGATAAAGTGGGGAAATCCTTGCTTTACATCCCCGGCATTTTCCGTCTTGCAACATATAGGAAATAACCGGCATCAACTCGAAGAATGTCAATGTACGCCCGCAAGAAGGGCAGGCGGAGCGACGATTTGCAAATGTCTGACCAGCTGGAACACTTAAACCGACAACGTTAAAGAATGAGCCTAAAATTAAGCCGAAGACGAAGAGATAGATATGGATAGCCATCATTTATACAAAGTGCATGAGGATTCGATTGCTTTTCTATGAAACCCTAATAAAAAAGTCCCTTCCGCTATGTAATCGTCACTGGGGCTCTTCATGATCATTCATTCCTCCCGTCATTTCATTAAGTAGATCCTACTATTCATCAATCATGTAGAATCAATATATAAACATATTTTAACAAAAATACTTGGTGATTTGTTATCAATCACCCTATTAGAGTTTTTTCTTTTCAAACAGCTCTGTTAACAAGGGAAAAGGACCTGAAAATCGAGTTTGTCTACAGTTTTTTTTGGTTTGTACAAATTTGGACGTTGATTTCCACTTCAGGCACTCGCTTTCCGCGGGCGGTCCGGGAGCCTCCTCGGCGCACTTGCGACTGTGGGGTCTCCCTTGGACTCGCTATTCCCGCAGGAGTCTCGCACCTTCCGTTCCAATCAACTATGTTTAAAATTTCAGATGGAACCTTTTGCCTATAGTCTTTTTTGTTTTAAAATAGAACTATTAAAACCTGAGGTGATGAGGATGCTTTTGAAACATTATTCTATTCAGCGAGACCAACTTGAAATGATTACTTTAGATCAACTGGTGCCGGCGAATCATTTGGTTCGTAAAATTGAGGCTGCCATTGACTTCACTTTCATTTATGATTTGAAAGATATATATTCAGAGATAGGAAGCCCAAGTATTGATCCAGTTATATTAGCCAAACTGACTTTCATTCGATTTACCCTCGGTATTCGTTCAATGCATAAAGCAATTGAAGAAGTTGAAACAAATATGGCTTACCGTTGGTTCTTAGGCTTTGGTTTCCATGATAAAGCGCCTCATTTCTCGACAATCGGGAAAAATAATTAGTCCACCGGTAAAGGCACATCCCTTTAGGCATCTTCTCTGATTAGGAACTCCCTCACAAGTGAAAGGAAATGGAGCGACCCTGTGATGACAAGAATCTCTTTTTCCCCTGTTTTCCTGCTGCCTTCCGTTATCGCCTCCTGCCAATCCTTGTTTATCCGTTTATTGGGATGACTGCATTTTTCATATAGCGTTTTCGCATCCGCCGCCCGTTCATGGTCGAATTCGGTAATGATGATTTCCATCGCTTCAGTTTCCAGTCCATGAAGCATCTCGGAATAATTTTTATCTTTAAATGAACTGAATACGAATCGGTACTTATAATCGGGGTAATGCACTTTTAGCGTTTCCTTCAGCACGTCGATGCCGGCAGGATTATGTGCACCATCGATGATCACCAACGGCTCATCCGATATTTTTTCAAAGCGGCCATCCCATTTCGCTTCGCCTATTCCTTTAAGGATGCTTCTTTTATCGATATTTTCCATTCCTAATGTGACAGCAGCAATGGCCAGTGCCGCATTCTCCATTTGATGACGTCCTAGCATCCGCATTTCCACATTTTCGATGGACCTGTCGGCAAGCGAAAATGAGAAACTTTGCCCTCGTTCACTTTGCTTTATATTGCCTATATGAAAGTCTTTACCTAATTGGTAATAAGGTACCCCTAATGATGACGCTTTTTCTTCAATTACTTTTGCTGGTTCCCCGGCTGTGACTCCGCTGATGATCGGCGCCCCGCTTTTAATGATGCCAGCCTTCTCAAAAGCAATTTCCCCAAGTGTGTTACCCAGGATGCTCGTATGTTCCAAAGAAATCGAGGTAATGATCGAAAGAAACGGCTGGATGACATTCGTTGTATCGAGCCTGCCTCCCAAACCGGTTTCCATCAAAACCAAATCCACTTCCTTTTTGCTAAAATAAGAAAATGCCACCGCAGTCAAAATTTCGAACTGAGTGGGACCGTCCCCTTTACTGTCCATCTCTTGTATAATCGGCCAAAGCTCACGGAAGACAGCGATAAAATCCTTATCACTGATTTCATCTTCATTAATCTTGAGCTGTTCATTCATCCGTATTAAATAAGGTGATGTGAAGGAAGCGACCCGAATCCCTTGGGCAAGTAGGATCTCTTTAATATATTGCAGTGTTGATCCTTTCCCGTTAGATCCTGCAATATGAATATACTGTAGCGCCTTATGCGGGTCTCCTAATTCAGTTAACAATGCTTCCATCCGTGATAGTCCAAAATTCATGCCCAATTGAACTTGGCGCCGTTCAAAAAAATGATTGATTTCTTTCATGGTCGTTACCATTATCGTTGTGCCTCCTCTTTCTTTATACCGCTCTTATGCGTTAAGATTATTTTATCAATATATGAACGATTAACCTAGATGAAAGGTAGTGTTTTATAATGAAACCTTCAGATTACCACTGTTGGATTGTCGTTAACGGCTATTTACAGCATGATAAGTTTTCCAGTTTAGCTTTGTTCATTAAAGAGGCGGCTGAAAGGAAAGATATCATGGCAACTCTTATCCGTAATTCAGATCTCATTCCGATAATCGAAAAAGGAGTGCCACTGCTTAAAGGAGCTTTTGATAAGCTTCCTGATTTTGTTCTGTTCATGGATAAAGACATTCATTTGGCACGCCATTTGGAATTGCTCGGCATCCCCGTTTATAACAGCAGTAAAGCGATCGATATTTGCGACAGTAAAGCAAAAACACATCAAGCATTGACCGGGCATGGCATACCAATGCCGAAAACCTTATTTCCCCCTTTTACGTACGAAGGGATTGAAAGGGTCAATATGGATGCTTTCATACAAATCGGCAATGAGCTTGGGTATCCGCTTATCGTTAAGGAAGCATACGGTTCTTTTGGGGAACAAGTATATTTGATCCAAACAGAGGATGAGTTACTAAAGACGATCCGTAATCTTGGCCACAAACCATTTATAATCCAGGAATTCATCGAGCACAGTAAAGGTCGGGATATTCGTGTGAATGTCGTGGGCAATCAAGTCATAGCAGCGATGCAACGCCATTCGGAGCAAGACTTCCGAGCTAATATGACTGTCGGAGGGCAGGCTGCACCATATATACCCACCAATGAAGAAGCACAACTTGCCATCCGATGTGCGCAAATTCTGGGTGCCGACTTCGCTGGCGTCGATTTGTTGTTCGGTGAAGAAGGTCCGCTTTTGTGCGAAGTGAATTCGAATTCGCATTTACTGAATATTTATGAATGTACAGGCATCAACATCGCTGAAAGCATGTTCGATTATATCTTGAAAGAATTAGGAAAAGGAAGTGCATCTGATGAAAAAACAAGCAGGCTGGTTGATTTATAACCGTGAGGATGCCTTGAAAAACAAAGGATACATAGATTGGATGCTTGACGAAGCCAGTAAGCTTGATCTTGATTTACACTTTCACTTTCGGGAAGACCTTAGGATCGGTCATCGTTTCAACGAGTTGTACGTGGAACATGAGACGCAGCCAATTTCATTGCCGGACTTCGCTATCGTCCGGACCATCGATCCTTTTTTTACAAAGCAGCTTGAGCAACTGGGGATTGCTTGCTTTAACTCCTCCTTCGTATCGGAAATCGCGAATGACAAAGCAAAGACGCACCAATATATGTCCTCGCTTGGGATTCCAATGGCCGATACCGTATATTGTAACGGAAGACCGAGTGCCGATGACATGGAGTTTCCTTTCATTGCTAAAGAAACAAGTGGACGCGGCGGGAAACAAGTATATCTAATAGAACATGCCGATGATCTTGCCATACTGAAAGATGGAAATTGGATAGTCCAAAAACCCGGCTTATTCGGTAAAGATATCCGCGTTTTTGTAATTGGAAAAAAAGTGAAGGCTGCTGTACTTAGGGAGTCCGCTTCAAGTTTCAAGGCAAATTATACGCTGGGCGGATCGGCTTCACTATATGAGCTATCTGCAGCTGAATTAGGCCTTGTCGAAAAAGTAATGAAGTCGTTTGATTTCGGCCTGGTCGGAATCGATTTCATATTTGCCGAAGATGGCAGCCCCATGCTCAACGAAATCGAGGATGTCGTCGGCAGCCGGACATTAAGTGCATTAAGTGATATGAATATCGTATCGGAGTACCTTACATTCATAAAAGAAAGAATATCCTCCTAACGAAGCACAAAAAGGATGAACCGGCATAAAGCTGGTTCATCCTTTTGTTTTACAGTTGTTTCAGTTCGCTGATCCTGTGGATTACAGAGTCGCGTTTTTCGCTATAGTCTTTTTCCTTGGCACGTTCTTCTTCGATGACGCTTGCCGGCGCCTTTTTGACGAAGCCCTCGTTGCCTAGTTTTTTCTGTACACGCTCAACTTCTTTATTAAGTTTGTCGAGTTCTTTTTCAAGACGTTTCACTTCTTCGTCAATATTGATCAGTCCTGTCAGCGGAAGGATCAGTTCTACGCCAGTTACGACAGCTGTCATGGCTTGAGCAGGTTCCTCGACTTCAATTCCGATCGTCAATTGTTCAGGATTACAGAAACGCTCGATATAGCTGCTGTTTTTCTGTAACGTCTCTAAGATTGACTCATCTTTCGCTTTTAAAATCAAATTGATTTTTTTGCTAAGCGGTGTGTTCACCTCAGCACGGATATTACGTACGGAGCGGATGATTTCAACAAGCAGCTTCATTTCCTCGGCTGCAGCTGTATCTGTCAATCCTTCATTCACTTCCGGCCAAGCGGCAACAGTGATGGACTCACCTTGATGAGGAAGGTTCTGCCAGATCTCTTCGGTAATGAAAGGCATGAACGGGTGTAACAATCTCATCGTGTTATCCAGTACATAAGCCAAGATCGAGCGCGTCGTTTTCTTCGCTGCTTCGTCTTCGCCATATAGCGGAAGCTTCGCCATTTCAATATACCAGTCACAGAAGTCATCCCAAATGAAGTTGTATAGCACACGGCCCACTTCACCAAACTCATAACGGTCCGCAAGTCTGGTTACGTTGGAAATCGTTTCATTCAAGCGCGTCAAGATCCATTTATCGGCTACAGACTTCTCACCGCTTAAATCGATTTCGTCATAAGTCATGCCATTCATGTTCATCAAAGCAAAACGGGATGCGTTCCAAATCTTATTGGAGAAGTTCCAGACCGCTTCCACTTTTTCCGTGCTGTAACGAAGATCCTGTCCTGGCGAGCTGCCAGTAGACAAGAAGTAACGCAGTGAATCGGCACCGTATTGATCGATGACATCCATCGGATCGACACCATTGCCAAGCGATTTACTCATCTTGCGCCCCTGTTCGTCACGAACGAGTCCGTGGATCAGCACATCTTCAAATGGTCGTTCACCCGTGAACTCAAGAGCTTGGAAAATCATCCGTGATACCCAGAAGAATATGATATCATAGCCTGTCACAAGTGCCCCGGTTGGATAGTAACGTTGGAAATCGATACTGTCCTTGTCAGGCCAGCCCATAGTCGAGAACGGCCATAATGCCGAGCTGAACCATGTATCCAGAACATCCGTATCTTGTTCCCAGTTTTCAGCGTCCGCAGGCTCTTCGTGACCTACATACACTTCACCTGTTTCTTTATGGTACCAGGCTGGAATGCGGTGACCCCACCAAAGCTGACGGGAAATGCACCAGTCACGGATATTTTCCATCCAATGCAGGTACGTTTTTTCGAAACGGTCCGGTACGAAATGAACTTTTTCCTCATCGGATCCTTTTTGAAGCTCAACGGATGCATCAGCCAGCGGCTGCATTTTAACGAACCATTGCGTCGAAAGATATGGTTCAACAACAGCACCGCTTCTCTCTGAATGTCCGACTGAGTGAAGGTGATCTTCGATTTTGAAGAGTACTCCTTCTTCCTGAAGGTCTTTGACGATTTGTTTACGGCATTCAAACCGATCCATGCCTTCATATTTACCAGCCTTTTCATTCATCGAGCCATCTTCATGCATGACAAGGATGCGCTCCAAATCGTGACGGTTCCCGATTTCGAAATCATTCGGGTCATGAGCCGGAGTAATTTTGACCGCGCCTGAACCGAATTCCATATCGACATAATCATCACCGACAATCGGAATTTCCCGGCCTGTAATTGGCAATCGGACCATTTTGCCGATCAAGTGTTTATAACGGTCATCTTCAGGATGTACAGCAACAGCAGTATCACCAAGCATCGTTTCTGGACGGGTGGTGGCAATTTCGATTTCACCTGATCCGTCAACCAACGGATATTTCATATGGTAAAATGCGCCCTGTACATCTTTGTAAATAACCTCGATATCGGATAAAGCCGTTTTCGTCGATGGATCCCAGTTGATGATGTATTCGCCGCGATAAATCAAGCCCTTGTTATAAAGCGAAACGAACACTTCGCGCACAGCTTTTGAAAGCCCCTCATCAAGAGTGAAGCGTTCACGTGTATAATCAAGTCCAAGACCCAGCTTTGACCATTGTTCACGGATATGGCTCGCATATTCCTCTTTCCACTTCCATGTCTCTTCTACGAATTTTTCACGTCCAAGGTCATAACGGCTCACGCCTTCCGCACGAAGTTTCTGTTCTACTTTCGCTTGAGTGGCGATACCGGCATGGTCCATGCCCGGCAACCATAAAACATCATAGCCCTGCATTCTTTTCATGCGTGTCAAAATATCTTGAAGTGTCGTATCCCAAGCGTGACCAAGATGAAGCTTACCTGTCACGTTAGGCGGCGGGATGACAATCGTGTATGGTTCTTTTTTATCGTCACCCGTCGTTTCGAAAAACTTTCCATCAAGCCACCATTTGTAGCGGCCTTTCTCTATCGTCTGCGGATCATATTTAGTCGGCATAGAAATTTGGTTCTCTTCCATATCATTTCCTCCTTTTTAGGCATAAAAAAACTTCCATCATCACAAAAGGACGAAGGAAGTTGTTCGCGGTGCCACCTTTTTTCCGAAAAAGAAAAAAACTCTTTCGGCTCTCAAATCGGATAACGGCTCTTCACCGGCCTTCGCTACTAAAGAGGTTCACGAAGACTGCTCGCGGACGACTTCGGATGCTGCTTCCTGGAAACCTCGCACCAATTTGGTTTCCTCTCTGAAAAGTGCATATCATCTTACTATTTCCGGTCTTTGCATTGATTTATATTCATATGTAAATTCATTGAATGCATATAGTATATAGTACAAAAAATATGGGGCTCCAGTCAATCATCTTTTCGCTTACTTTCCCAGGAATCATCCCATTTGATACATTCAAGGTCGTTTTCTTTATTTTATCCTCCAAGAACAGTGAATGTGACGGCTTTATCACCTTTTCCACTGCCCACCCATAGAATATTAGAAGTCCTAAAAAGGAAGGTAATAATATGAAGCGAAGATATACTCCCTATACTTTACCGCCTTGGATGAAAAAATTCCGCGGTGTCTGCCAGCAGTTCATCGTCCCCTTTATCGTATTCCAAGGATTACGCACGTTGATTTTTCCGACTTTCTTCGATATGCTCCTGCTAATCGCATTTATTTTCCTGGCCATGTCTTTATATTTCGAATGGATATAATTATTCCCTTACAGCAAAAAAATATACATGACTGGAGATAATCCAATCATGTATATTTAGCTTGGAGGTGATTGTTCTTCTTTGGCAGCGTCGGCAGCAGCCTTTTTCTGCTGTTCGATCTCTTCGATTTTCATCACCATATATTCAATATTTTTCAGAAGCCAAAATTGCCGCTGCAGTTGAGTAACATTCTCAAGCTCTGAACGATGGATCCTGCCATCGGAATAACTCTTCACTAATTCCAAAGCTGATCCAGGGAATGCCAGATAACTTTGCATGAGCAGCAATTCTTCTTCCTTCAACGGAAAATAACGAAAATAGTTATATAGCCAGTCAACGCAGTCATCGCATTGGACAGGATAGGTCCTGGCCGATTTAACGAGAAATGGCAGTAAATCGAAATGCGGCGGAGCCGTATTCGAATTCTCAAAATTGATGAAGTAGCCATACCCCCGCTCATCATAAACGAAATGCTTCAAAGAAACCTTTCCGTGCGTGACCACGGTTCGCACCTTTTCACTATCCTTCGTTTTTTCATACCAGGTTTCAAACTTCTTGATCGAGTACTTCAGCGCCTGTGAAATATCAGTGTAGAAAGAGCAAACCGTCATTTCGAATGGAGACATATACCACTTCTTTTCACAGCTGACAATATACTCATCCATAAAGTCCTTCTCGTTATTCCAGGCATCAAGCGTCCGCTCATAATGGGCTTCCCTTTCCTCAATATCCACTTGTATTTCCTTAACGGAAAGTGTATGCATCCGAGCAAGCTCCCTGAACATTTGCTTATGTTTTTCATCGCGCTCCCCGTCCCCCTGATTATTGAGCCAGGGCATCAGGTAATACAAACGGCCATTATGAAGAACGGCGTAACGCTGATCCATCGTTTGATAAATCGGAACGATCCGATTATAGCCGCGATGGTACAGTTTTTGAACATTTTTGATAAAATCAATGCCGTTCTGCGGTAACATCGATTTCAAGGCAAATGTACCGCGATCACTGTACACTTTTTTCACACGCCCGAAGTCCTCGATATATTGTACATACATGGCATATTCCTTCAATACGGTTTCCGTGTCCCGATTCAGATTGGCAGGCTGCTGATTCTCGTTTTCCCTCACGAGACTCACTCACTTTCTCTAAAAAACTAAAGATTCTCCAGCACCTAAAAAACAGGAGCAGACCATATGCTCTGCTCTCTGTCCCGATCAATTCTTATATGCAACCGCCTTCGGTATATAGATGACTTGCCCTTCATGAACGTTTTGATTCGACTCCAATTCATTGCTGAAAAGTATCGATTGAACCGTAACATCATATCGTTGAGCCAAGTCATCAAGCGTTTCCCCTTGCTGAACAATACAAACTTTCATCCTTACCAGTTCTTCTTCCTGTTTCCGTCCGAATAAATCCATGATGGAAGGCTGCTTCTCACCATGATCGGCCGTTTCTTTATCATCACGTTCCGCGGCTTGTTTCCTGCCTTTGAAATTCTTAACCTCCTTAGCCGGTGGCGCAGGTCTTTCCCTCTTTTTGAATAGATCGCTTAAGGACGAATGAGATTCCTCTTCCTGCTCCACCTTTACATGTTCATTTAGAATAGGACCCGCTGCAACGCCATCCTCCTCCTGCCGTATGACCTCCTCGGTTTCTAAATTGGAAACAGGGCTATTTTGATGGATGGCTGCTTGACTTGGCTCTTCTACTACTTCTTCTTCTACTTCTTCTACTTCTTCTTTCAATGTCACTCTAGGAATCTCTATCTTCTCCACTGGATCCTGCCTGCTTGGTTCTTCCTCCAGTTTCCCCTCTTCCATGGAAGGTACCTTATCCGTTGGGTCAGACGGATCTCCAATAACTTCTTCCTCTACAGCTTCAGCTTCTTCCTGTCTATGCACTTCCGTTTCCCACTCCTCCTCTTCAGGATATGGTGAAACGGGAATTTCAAAAACTGGGGCACTATGCTGATCGCTTAAATAAATCGGCTCCTCTTCCTCTTCTTCATTTGCTTCAGAAACTCGTTTTGACTCTGCAGAAAAGGGCGCGTATAACTCTTCTTCCTCCTCATCACGGAAAACAGGCTGAAAGTCCGGAATCGGCGGCACTGCAGCCGCATAAGGAATATACGACTCATTTTCCCCATCCGTTTCTTCTTGTTCCTCTGTTTCCCCAACTTCCTGCTCCGTATCGAACCGTTCTTCCACATATGAATCATTATAGATTCCGGTTATCAAAAGATCCGCCTGCAATTTCAAACAGTTATGCTCTGGCAGGGCATAATCAAAGCTTTGAATCGAGACATCGACCTCATCCAATGAGGCAATCCGATTATTCGGAATCGTTATGTCAACCGGAAAACGGTGTGTGAACTCATTTAGTCCATTGGGATGCCTCTCGACCTTTTGAACCGCTTTTGGCAAAAAGGTCTGCGAAAACTCCTCTTCTTCACCATTTTGCGAGTCTTTATATTCACCGCTTAAATCCAACGAGCCTCGTATAAAAACATATTGGTCACTTTCTTGAATCGTCACATTTGGATCAAGCGAAATGGAATATAGCTCAGCCACTTCCTGTCCCTTCTGGAACCAAACGGATTCCTCTAAAGAAAATCGTAAATACGATTCATTTTCTTGCGACAAAAACAACTCCTCCTTTCAGCTTCAGGAAACGGTACCTATACCAATATCAATCTATGAATGAAGGAAGCCGATTATTCCTTAATTTCATACGCCGCACTCGAGACCTTTTATTTCCTGAACCTTTTAAAAAGAAGGGATTCAAATATTTCAGGCTAAAATCATGTGGGATTGTAACAATAGGCATGAAAATCCTGAATGAAACCATTAATTCGACTTTCCACGTACTGATTGAATTCAAAAAAACTGGCTACCCTTCTCCAAAAGTTCTTGGAAAATGGCAGCCAGTTCAAAGTTATCATTATTCAATATATCGGTAGTTCGTGAAGCCTTGCATCATTTTTTTAATTTTGCAAAAGCCTGTTCTGCCGCTGTAATGGTCTTTTCGATATCTTCATCACTATGTGCAGTGGAAAGGAATAAACCTTCAAACTGTGACGGCGGCAAGTAGATGCCTTGATTCGCCATTTCCCTATAGTAAGAAGCAAAGAACTCTAAATCGGATGTTTTTGCTGTATCATAGTTTACCACTTCTTCATTCGTAAAGAAAAGTCCAATCATGGAACCGGCACGGTTGAATGTATACGGGACTCCGTACTTTTTCGCTGCTTCCCCAATACCTTTTTCGAGCATATCCCCTTTTCGGGTGAACTCATCATAAGATTCTGGAGTCAATTGGCTCAGCGTTTCAAGACCGGCCGTCATGGCAAGGGGGTTACCCGACAATGTTCCCGCTTGATAGATCGTCCCACTCGGGGCAATTTGTTCCATGAATTCTCGCTTGCCTCCGAATGCACCTACAGGCAAGCCGCCGCCAATAACTTTCCCAAGGCAAGTCAAATCAGGTACGATGCCAAAATAGCCTTGTGCACAATTATAGCCGACACGGAACCCTGTCATAACTTCGTCAAAGATCAATAGAGCCCCGTATTGGGTGGTCACTTCACGTAAGCCTTCGAGGAAACCAGGTTGTGGCGGAACCACACCCATGTTCCCTGCAACAGGTTCTACGATGATACAGGCAATGTCTTCGCCAAATTGTTCAAATGCGTATTTGGTCGCAGCTAGATCATTATATGCTACGGTAATCGTATTTTTTGCAATGCCTTCCGGTACTCCCGGGCTATCCGGTAAGCCTAATGTCGCAACGCCTGAACCCGCCTTGATCAGCAAGGAATCGCCATGTCCATGATAGGAGCCTTCGAATTTCAGGATTTTATCACGGCCTGTAATGCCTCGTGCCAACCTTAGTGCACTCATCGTCGCTTCCGTGCCTGAAGATACCATACGGATCATTTCAATCGAAGGCACCCGTTCAATGACCAGCTTGGCCAGTTCATTCTCAATCAGTGTCGAGGTCCCAAAGCTTGTACCTGATTCCGCTACCTTTTTCAATGATTCCACGACACGGTCATTCGTGTGACCCAGGATAAGCGGTCCCCATGAAAGAACATAGTCGATATATTCATTTCCATCGATATCATACATTTTTGAGCCTTTTCCGCGCTCCATGAAAATGGGATCCATGTCCACAGATTTGAAGGCACGCACCGGGCTGTTCACGCCGCCTGGCATCAAATTTTTTGCTTCAGCAAACGCTTTTTTCGATTTTTCATATGACCGCATGATTCAATCCCCTTTTTCCATTACAGGTTATATTTTTATATCATTGATTTTCTTCGTTTATCCAGCGTGCTACCTCTTTTGAAAAATACGTAATGATCAAGTCGGAACCTGCGCGTTTCAAGCCTGTCAGCATTTCCATCACTATCGCTTTTTCATCAATCCAGCCATTTTGGGCAGCTGCCTTAACCATTGAATATTCACCGCTGACATTATAGGAAACGATCGGAAGATTAAAGTTATTTTTAACGTCCCTGATGATGTCCATGTAGGAAAGGGCCGGTTTCACGATTAGGAAGTCCGCACCTTCAGCAACATCGGATTCAGCTTCACGGAATGCTTCAAGGCGATTGGCGGGATCCATTTGGTAAGTTTTCCTGTCGCCGAATTGCGGCGCACCATTTGCGGCATCACGGAATGGGCCGTAAAAAGCCGAAGAATATTTCACCGCATAGGACATGATTGGGATATCTTCATAACCCGCTTCATCCAGACCTGCACGGATGGCCGCAACAAAACCGTCCATCATGTTGGAAGGTGCAATGATATCGGCGCCGGCCTCTGCCTGGCTGATTGCCGTTTTGGCAAGAAGGTCAAGTGAAGCGTCATTGAGGATTTTTTCCCCTTCTACGACCCCGCAATGGCCATGGCTTGTATACTCACATAGGCAGGTATCCGCTATGACAATAACATCGGGATATTGTTTTTTAATAAAACGGGTTGCTTCTTGCACAAGTCCGTTATGGTGAAATGCCCCTGTACCCTGTTCGTCTTTATCATGATCAAAAGGGACACCGAATAAAATGACTGATTTAATGCCCAGACTCACGACTTCATCCATTTCGGCCCCCAGATTATCCATGGATAGCTGATAGATACCTGGCATGGAGTTGATCTCATTTTTCACATTTTCTCCGTCGATGACGAAGATCGGATAGATCAAATCCTCTTTATGTAATTGTGTTTCACGGACTAAAGCCCTCATGCCGGCACTTGCACGCAAGCGACGGTGGCGATTGAATGGAATGTTTTTCATTTTAAAGTTCCTCCTTTTTACTTCTTTTCAAAATGAAGCGTATTAACTCAGCAACCATGGCATCCGTCGTATAAACTTCTGGACAGACATCGACGGATAGCCCATGTTTTTCAGCCGTTTTAGCGGCAATCGGCCCGATGCAGGCGATGATGATCCGGTCTATGTATGTATCCAATTCATGGCGTTTCATGATCTGTAAAAAATGATTGACCGTCGATGAACTCGTAAAGGTTATGATGTCGATATCGTCGTTCCTTATAAGCTGCACCAGTTTTTTTTCACTGCTTCGAGGAAGCACGGTATGATAAATAATCACTTCATCACAGGATGCACCAGCTTCATTGATTGCCTCCGCAATAACCGCCCTTGCGAGATTTCCTTTTGCCAGCAACACGCGGGCCCCTTTATCAAGCAGGGCATTGAACTCCGCCACGAACCCTTCGGCAACAAACTGAGTTGGAACGAAATCCGCCTTATATCCAAGCCGTTTCAGGGCTGCTTCTGTTTTGGAGCCGATTACGGCTATTTTCGGAAGCTTTAAAGGCTGGTTACCAAGAAGCTTAAAGAAGAAATCCACCCCATTTTGACTGGTCAAAATGATCCAGTCATATGTAAGTAACTCATCTAACCGCTGTTGTACATCTTCCAAATGATCAGGAAGAGTGAACTCAAGCAATGGCACAAGAAGCGGCGTTCCGCCATTTTTTTCGATCGACTCTTTTAAACCATCTGCCTGTCCTTTCCCTCTGGTGATTAATACCTGATAATCCTTAAGAGGTTGAAAGGGATTCATTACTGATCAAGCTCTTCTTTTACGCGATCGATCAATTCTTTACCGCCCATTTCACTAATCTGTTTGGCAGCAGCATGCCCAACCGCCTCGGGATCGGTTCCCTCAACCATTTCTTTATAAATCACCTTTCCATCCGGGGCAGCGACCAAAGCCGTCAAGGAAACGGATCCATTATCTTTTGCCACCGCAAATCCGGCAATCGGTACCTGGCATCCGCCTTCCATTTTATCCAAAAAGGCACGTTCCGCTTCAACCGTTCTTTTAGTTTTTTCACAGGTCAATTTTGCAAGTTCCGCCAGCAGCTCTTTGTCGTCTTCACGGCACTCAATGGAAAGTGCTCCTTGTCCAACTGCCGGAATGCAAATATCTTCATCTAAAAATTCCGTTACGATGTCCTTCTCCCAACCCATTCTTGACAGTCCGGCAGCAGCTAAAATGATAGCATCATAATCTTCCGTTTTCAGCTTATTCAGACGGGTATCGATATTACCGCGAATCCATTTAATTTCAAGGTCCGGCCTTCTAGCCAATATTTGCGCGCCACGGCGCAAGCTGCTTGTACCTATGATGGAACCCGGCTTCAGTTCGGAAAGATTTTCATGATTTTTTGAAATCAAGGCATCCCGATGGTCCTCCCTCGGTGGTATGCAGCCAATCGTCAAGCCTGGAGGCAGCACTGCTGGCATATCTTTCATACTATGTACAGCCATATCAATTTCTTTATCCAGCATCGCTTGTTCGATTTCTTTAACGAATAAGCCCTTTCCGCCTACCTTGGAAAGTGTTACATCAAGGATTTGGTCACCCTTTGTGACAATTTCCTTCACCTCGAAATCGTATGGGACCCCAAGCTCTTTAAGTTGATCGATAACCCAGTTAGTTTGGGTGATCGCTAATTTACTACGTCTAGAACCGACAATTATTTTTCTCATAGTTTCCTCCTATGTATTCCAAAAGTGGAATGTTGAAAGGCTTCCGAAAAGGAAAAAGTTTATTAACACAATCATGAAAGATCCAATATTCAGAAAGGCTAGCGTCCTTCCATACATTTGTTTCCGAATTTTCAAGTATAAAAACACACTGTAAGCGATAAGCAAAATAAATGAGCCGATGATCTTCATGTCCAGCCAGGATACCCCAGGCACTTTTATATATGCCCATTGAATCCCCAGGATAAGGGAAACCACTAATAATGGAACACCTATTACTGCGAGGACATAAGACATTTGCTCGAGCTTTGTTAGATCGCCGAGTCGAAGCAGGCGTTTTCCCCATTTCTTCCGTTTCAGTAAATCATATTGGATTAAGTATAAAAGTGAAAAAACGAAAGAAAGCGTGAATGCCCCATATGATAGGATGGCAAAAGTGATATGTATGAGCAGTAGCTCTGAAACCAGGCGCTGTGCAAGCACTTGAGATTCTATCTGAACAGGTGCAAACGTATGGATGGCCATAACCATGAAACCTAATACATTCGTAAAAAAGACCGTAAAATCGACTCTTAGCAATCGGTTAATGATTAAAGATAACGATATGAGGACCCATGCATAAAAATATAATCCTTCAAAAATCGTCAATACCGGGAACCTTCCCGTTTTCAACACATACAGAAATAAAAAAATTGTTTGCAGTACCCAAACAATAGAAAGCAACCAGAAGGCGACCCTGTTCGCCTTCTGGTTATTATTGAGGAAATCGATAAAATATAAAAGCATACTGATGGCATACAACAATACAGTGGCTTCATGCAATCTTGTCATTAGTAATTCCATATCTACCTCATTACTGGACAGGAACTGGATTCAATAGGGATGACTTGGAGCTGTTCCGTTCTTTTTCATCCGTAACCAGCTGGTCTTCAATCAATTCCTCTAAATGGAAGATTTTCACAAAATTATTTAATTGCTCTTTTGCATTCGGCTCATCTGCCAGCTCTTTTGCATAAAGAATCGGATCTTTCAGCATTTGGTTGATGATGCTTTTCGTATGCTTATTCAAAACTTTTTTGTCACGTTCGCTCAAATGCGGTAGCTTTCTTTCGATGCTTTCCATCGTTTCCTTTTGTATCGATAGGGATTTTTCCCGTAAAGAAGAAATGACGGGAACCACACCAAGTAAATTAATCCATTGATTGAAATCAACGATTTCTGATTCGATCATCAATTCTATTTTCTCGGCAGCTTTTTTACGTTCTTCGATATTGGCTTGCACGATCCCTTCAAGATCGTCAATATCATACAAGAAGACATTTTCCAGCTCAGCCAATGTTGGATCGAGGTCACGCGGCACTGCGATATCGACCATGAAAATAGGACGGCCTTTACGAAGCTTATTGATGAATGACATCATTTCTTTTGTTACAAGGAGATCTTTTGATCCGGTGGAAGTAATCAGGATATCAGCTTCCACTAAAGCGCATTGCAGCTCTTGAAGCTGTTTCGCCGTACCATTGAATCTTTCCGCCAGGTCGACCGCTTTCTGGAAGGTGCGGTTAATGACTGTAATGCTGTCGGCACCATTGCTATGCAGATTTTGAATGGCCAGCTCACCCATCTTACCGGCCCCAAGAATCAAGACATTCTTGCCGTTCAGGCCTCCAAAGATTTTCTTGGCAAGCTCGACTGCCGCATAGCTGACGGAAACGGCATTTGTATTGATTTCGGTTTCCGAATGAGCTTTTTTAGCCAATGTAAGGGCTTGCTTGAAGAGATGGTTAAAAACGGTACCGATCGTATCTTCCTTCTGCCCTAACAGATAGCTTGAACGTACTTGTCCCAAAATCTGAGTTTCGCCCAGTATCATGGAATTCAAGCCGCAGGTAACTGAAAATAAATGCTCAACAGCCCCATCGCCTTCATAAATGAACAGATATTTAGAAAATTCTTCTTTATCGATATTAAACCATTCCGAAAGAAATTCCTTTATATAATACCTGCTTGTATGAAGCTGGTCACCGACCGCATATATTTCCGTCCTGTTACATGTTGAAATAATAATATTTTCCAAGATGCTTTTTTTATTTTTAAGAGCTTTCATTGCCTCGGCAAGTTCGGCTTCGTTAAACGATAGTTTTTCCCGAATTTCTACAGGGGCAGTTTTGTAATTTATACCAACCGCTAGAATATGCATCCTTTTGTTTTGCACCCCCAAAATTTTTCATGTAAATTTATTATACCATGTACTAAAATGGTTTTACGCAAATAATATGAACAGTTTATGAATAACGTATGCTACCATGAAAAGACAGCCAAAACGCCCGTAATGCTACAAAAGGTGTCTTAGCAGGATTGGTAAGTTACATACATATTTCGACATTGTGTACAAAAGTACCATATCAAAAATGGCAAAAAACTTCAAGTAATCGAATTGCATAGGAGGATAAAATGAAAACGCAGCGTATTTTCCCAGGAATCGTATTAATCGGTTTCGGGCTCTATTTTTTTCTTGAACATTCCCAAATCGAAATCTTTCCAGGCTTTTTCAGCTGGCCCACTTTATTATGTATAGTTGGTGCAGCCTTCCTGATTCAGGCATATAGCGGTAATGAATATGAGTCCATCCTGCCAGGCGTCATCCTACTGGGTTTCGGGGCTCACTTCCATATCGTCGAGAATCTGGATATCTGGCCGGATAATATAGGTATCTTTATTTTAATCATCTCGCTCGGATTTATTCTCCGGGCACGTAAAACAAATTCTGGAATGTTTCACGGGATGGTAATACTTCTCATCTCGATCACTTTCTTATTCTATGATCAAATCACTTCTTCTTTTGGGCTTGTTGAAACAAGCACTGCGAACATCGAAAGGTTTTGGCCATTTGCTTTGATGGCAATCGGCATTTATTTTTTGGTTCGAAAAAAGTGAGAATTGCCGATTCGCATTTTTGCAAATTCCATGATGAAAAAGGGTATTCCAGATGCGGAATACCCTTTTCGTTTACATATATTTCTTAAGGACGCCCCAGGCTTGTTCCTTGCCTTCGCCTGTTTCACCAGAGAATAGAAGCAATTCATCTTCTTTTTCCATATTTAGCGTTTGGCGCGTGATTTTCAAGTGTTTCTGCCATTTGCCTTTTGGAATCTTATCCGCTTTGGTTGCAATGACAATCCGGGGCAGATCATAATGCTTCAGGAATTCATACATCGCGATATCATCCTTTGTAGGCGGATGACGCAAATCCACAATCAGAAGCGCAGCGCGGAGCTGGTCTCTGGAAGTGAAATACGTTTCGATCATTCTTCCCCAAGCATCACGTTCCGTCTTGGATACTTTTGCATAGCCATAACCCGGTACATCCACAAAATGGAGTGCTTCATTTATGATATAAAAATTCAAGGTCTGCGTCTTACCCGGTTTAGAGGATGTGCGCGCCAAGTTTTTTCGATTGATCATTTTGTTGATGAAACTGGATTTTCCAACGTTGGAACGGCCTGCCAAGGCAAATTCCGGTATTGGAGTATTGGGATATTGTTCAGGCTTCACAGCACTGATGACAATATCTGAACTTGTCACTTTCATTCGTTCACACCTACCAATGCATGCTCAAGGACTTCATCGACGTGTGAAACTGGAACAAATGTTAATGCTTTACGGACACTTTCCGGGATATCATCAATATCCTTTTCGTTATTTTGCGGGATGATGATTTTCGTAAGTCCTGCGCGATGGGCCGCTAAAGATTTTTCTTTAAGCCCGCCGATCGGAAGAACCCGTCCGCGTAATGTAATTTCGCCTGTCATGCCTACCTCTTTTCTGATCGGCCTATTTGTAAGGGCCGATATTAACGCTGTTGCAATCGTGATGCCTGCAGAAGGACCATCTTTTGGGACCGCACCTTCAGGGACATGAATATGAATATCATATTTTTCATGGAAGTTCGAATCAATCTGAAGTTTCTCGGTTTTTGAACGGACATAACTGAAAGCAGCCTGGGCTGACTCTTTCATTACATCGCCAAGCTTTCCTGTCAGGATCAGCTTGCCTTTACCTGGTGATAAGGAAACCTCGATTTGCAGCGTATCGCCGCCTACCGATGTGTATGCCAATCCATTAGCTACACCGACTTGGTTCTCGACCTCAGCCTGTCCATAATGGAACATGGTTTTCCCTAAAAACTCCTCGACATTCTTTTCTGATATGACGACCCGCTTTTTATCTCCGGACACGATGATTTTCGCAGTCTTCCGACAGATGCCTGCAAGCTGTCGCTCCAAACTTCGAACACCGGCTTCCCGAGTATAATAACGGATGATTTTTGTAAGAGCTTCCTCACGGATTTGCAGTTGTGTCTTCGTTAAACCATGGTTTTCCAGCTGTCTAGGCAGCAAGTGATCCTTGGCTATATGAAGTTTCTCTATCTCAGTATAACCTGCAATCGAAATGATTTCCATACGATCACGAAGCGGGCCAGGAATCGATCCCAAATTATTCGCCGTCGCCACGAACATGACTTTGGAAAGATCGTAAGTTTCTTCAATATAATGATCACTGAAATTATGATTTTGCTCTGGATCGAGCACCTCCAGCATCGCTGCAGATGGATCTCCCCTAAAGTCATTGGACATCTTATCCACTTCGTCCAGTAAAAAGACTGGATTGATCGTTCCAGCTTTTTTCATGCCTTGAATGATCCTTCCTGGCATCGCCCCTACATATGTACGGCGATGTCCGCGGATTTCTGATTCATCGCGCACCCCACCTAAAGATATACGGACGAAATTCCTATTCAGCGATGAAGCGATCGATTTAGCCAAGCTGGTTTTCCCGACCCCTGGAGGTCCCACCAAGCAAAGGATCGGTCCCTTCAATGAATTGGTCAATTGCTGGACGGCCAGATACTCAAGTACCCGCTCCTTCACCTTTTCCAAACCATGATGGTCCCTGTTCAGGATTTTTTCGGCTTTATGAATATTCAAGTCATCTTTGGTCGCTTTGGTCCAAGGAAGCGAGATCAACCATTCGATATAATTGCGGATGACAGAGCTTTCGGCCGAGCTGGAAGGAACCTTTTCATAACGGTCCAATTCCTTTAGTGCCGTTTCTTTGATATGCTCAGGCATTTCCGCTTCCTCTATCTTTTCGTTGAGAACCTCAATTTCCCCTGTTTTTCCTTCCTTATCTCCCAATTCCTTTTGGATCGCTTTCATTTGTTCTCGTAAATAATATTCCTTTTGAGTCCGTTCCATCGAACGCTTAACACGCTGGCCGATCTTTTTCTCGAGAAAAAGAACTTCTTTCTCGTTATTGATGATCTCGATTACACGGCTTAAACGCTCTTTCATATCAATGGTCTCAAGCACTTCTTGCTTCTCCTTCAATTTCAAAGGCAAATGGGAAGCGATTATATCCGCTAATCGCCCAGGCTCTTCAATATCCGAAGTGGACGAAAACGTTTCACCGGTTATTTTCTTGGACATTTTTATGTATTGTTCAAAATAATCCAGTAGTGTGCGCATTAATGCTTGATGTTCAGCATCCTTTTCATCACTGTCTTCATATATTTTAATCTTGGCACCATAATGTGTCTCATAATCGTAAAATTCCATGACTTCTGCGCGGTTCAACCCTTCCACCAACACCCGGATTGTACCATTCGGAAGCTTCAGCATCTGTTTTACCTTTGTTAAAGTTCCCATTGTAAATAAATCTTCTTCACCTGGTTCGTCCAACGAAACATCTTGTTGTGTCGTCAAAAATATAAGATGGTCTTCCACCATTGCTTTCTCAAGGGCTTGTACCGATTTATCTCGGCCTACATCTAAATGAAGTACCATCGTTGGATATACAAGCAGTCCTCTAAGCGGCAGGAGGGGGACGATGATTTCTTTATCAGTCATTTCCTGACACCTCCATCTAATTAGTATCGTCGTTGTAAACTATTTACCCATGGTTCTCAACCTTTTAACAATTCTATCCTATTTATATAGAAGTGTCTATTCGTTTACCTTAACACGTTTCGACTGCTATTATTATCTCCAATATTAGATAAAAAAGCACGTCTCAATGCGTGTTTATTTTATACTTCAGGTTTGTCCGGAACGCCAATATGGTCCTTAAAATGCCCCGGTTCTTGTTTTTCCCGGGGCATCTCCTTTATACACTTTCTTTTTTTGATAGGTCCAAGGTTGTGAGGATTTGTTCCGACATCAATTCTTTTTTCAATGCCTGATCCAGCACTTCTTTCACATTTGAAACGGGAATGATTTCTATATCCTTGATTTCAGATAGAAGTGGCTGCATGTTTTCAGCTGGGATGATTACTTTCTTTGCCCCGGCCAGTTTTGCTGCCTTGATTTTCGGAATGACACCGCCGATCGGTTTAACGCCGCCATGAATGCTTATTTCTCCAGTCATTGCCACTGTGTGATCAACAGGGATTTTATAAATGGCCGAGTATATGCCCGTGGCCATTGCAATTCCTGCAGAAGGGCCATCTACTGGACTTCCGCCTGGAAAGTTCACATGGATATCAAATTGACCGGCAGGCACTCCCATCGACCGTAAAACCGTAATGACATTTTCAATTGAACCTTTTGCCATGCTCTTGCGGCGAACCGATTTGCCGCTTCCACCGCCGATACTTTCCTCTTCAACGATACCAGTAATATTTATCGATCCTTTTTCATCAGTAGCGGCCATGACCGTAACCTCGATTTCCAGCAATGCCCCGCTGTTGGGACCATAAACTGCAAGACCGTTGACAAGACCTATTTTAGAATTCGCTTCTATTTTTCTATCCATTCTTTGTGTCAGCTGACTGCTATGGGCCATCCAATCTATATCTTCTTCTCTGATAAAAGTCCTGTTTTCATTAATTGATATACCAGCAAGGGTCTGAATCATGTTGACAGCTTCCCTGCCATTTCGGGCATAATCCGAGATCGACTGCAAGCCTTTTTCACTGATGGTGATTCCCACTTTATCTGAGGCATTCTTAGCCACGGTGATTATTTCCTCACGGTCAAGTTCACGGAAAAACACTTCTATGCATCTTGAGCGTATCGCAGGCGCGATTTCATTCGGTGTTCTTGTTGTGGCCCCAATCAATCGAAAGTCAGCCGGCAGTCCATTTTTAAAAATATCATGGATGTGAGTGGGAATATTTTGATTTTCCTCTTGATAATAAGCACTTTCAAGAAAGACCTTACGATCCTCCAATACCTTTAACAGTTTATTCATCTGTATTGGATGAAGCTCCCCTATTTCATCTATGAACAGTACGCCTCCATGAGCATTGCTGACTGCACCCTGCTTTGGCTGCGGAATGCCTGCCTGTCCCATTGCCCCGGCTCCTTGATAGATTGGATCGTGCACAGAACCAATGAGCGGATCGGCAATCCCCCGTTCATCGAACCTGGCTGTGGTGGCGTCCAATTCAACGAAAACGGCTGAATTCTTAAAAGGGGACTTGCCATTTTTCTTCGCCTCTTCCAAAACAAGTCTGGCAGCTGCCGTTTTCCCTACCCCTGGAGGACCGTAAATTATCACATGCTGGGGATTAGGCCCGCATAAAGCAGCTTTTAAAGATTTAATCCCATCTTCTTGACCGATGATTTCATTAAATGTGCTTGGTCTGACTTTCTCTGCCAATGGCTCTGTTAACGAAATCGATCTCATTTTCCGTAATTGGTCCATCTCCTTACGTGAATCACGGTCAATGGAAACTTTTTGTGTCCGCTGGCCTTTCAATAAGTTCAAAAAATACAATCCAATAATAATCCCAAAAAACAGCTGGATAAACAACGCCAATCCTGTCCAATTCATCGTATTCCCTCCTGCACTCTCCTAGTTTGTCATTTCTGTTAGTATCTCCTTTGGAAGGGCGATATTATCCAAGAAATTCGTGTTGAAAATTTTGGCGTTTTTATCCTAAGTATCAACAAATTGAAAAAAAGACAAAGGAAAAGACTGCCAGGATGAACCGGCAGTCTCAGACTGTAAACAACTCGAAATTAACTGGTTTTACCTACTGTTTTGAGGTTTTAACGTTGATTTCCACTACAGGCACTCGCTTTCCGCGGGCGGTCCGGGAGCCTCCTCGGCGCTCTGCCCCTGCGGGGTCTCCCTTGGACGCGTATTCCCGCAGGAGTCTCGTACCTTACGTTACAATCAACTTTGGTCTATAAACAAAAAGACTGCCAGCATTAACTGGCAGCCTTTCTTTTCCATATTATCAAGCAGATGTTTTCTTTTCTTGTCCTTTGATGGTTGTACCGTCTTTAAGGACGAGCTTTGGAGATTCATTTTTCGAAATCGTGCTGCCTGTGATTACACATTTTGCTACATCATCACGTGAAGGCAGATCGAACATCACTTCAAGAATGATGCCTTCGATGATGGACCGCAGACCACGTGCACCAGTTTTACGTTCAATTGCCTTTTTAGCAATTTCACTTAGCGCTTCCTGTTCGAATTCCAATTCAACATCGTCTAGTTCAAGCAACTTTTGATATTGTTTAACAAGGGCATTTTTCGGTTTTGTCAGGATTTCAATCAACGCAGCTTCATCCAATTGCTCAAGAGTCGCAATTACCGGAAGACGACCGATGAATTCCGGAATTAATCCGAAACGAAGCAAGTCTTCAGGAAGGACTTTTGAAAGCAATTCTTTTTCTGCAACATCATCCTTTTTCACGTCAGAGCCAAATCCAATGACTTTTTGACCAAGACGGCGTTTGATGATCGGTTCGATGCCATCAAAGGCACCGCCGCAGATGAACAAAATATTGGTCGTATCGATTTGGATGAATTCCTGATGTGGATGTTTACGTCCACCTTGTGGCGGAACGCTTGCAACCGTTCCTTCAAGGATTTTCAATAATGCTTGTTGCACACCCTCACCAGACACATCACGTGTAATAGAAGGATTTTCCGATTTACGGGCAACTTTATCGATTTCATCAATATAAATGATGCCTTTTTCCGCTTTTTCCACATCATAATCAGCGGCTTGGATCAGCTTTAGAAGGATGTTTTCGACATCTTCCCCAACATATCCAGCTTCTGTCAATGAAGTGGCATCAGCAATCGCAAATGGAACATTCAGTAAGCGCGCCAATGTTTGCGCAAGAAGGGTTTTCCCGCTTCCCGTCGGTCCGATCAGGGCGATGTTACTTTTAGAAAGCTCCACATCGTCGACTTTGCTATTGGAATTGATACGTTTATAATGGTTGTAAACAGCGACAGCCAAAGATTTCTTTGCCTGTTCTTGTCCAATAACATATTCGTCAAGAATTTCACGGATTTCCATAGGTTTAGGAACATCCCTGAATTCTACTTCTTCATCAGTGCCCAGCTCTTCTTCGACGATCTCCGTACAAAGTTCTATACACTCGTCACAAATATAGACACCTGGACCAGCAACCAGTTTACGGACTTGTTCTTGTGTTTTACCGCAAAAAGAACATTTTAACTGTCCTTTTTCATCATTAAATTTAAACATGTACGTTCACCCCTTTAAATACTCTTCCAACTCTATTACATAGCGGTACCCAATCGTAATGAAAAAAAACGAGGCACACATCTACTTAAACATTCCAAAATCCCTAGTATGTTTTGCATTTTATCATGTTCTTGGAAGTTTAGTAACAAAAATGCTCACGCGTCCGAGTTGTTAAATAAGTACAATAATCAATCAATATGTATTTGCCCTTTACCAGTATGCCCAAAACTTTGGATTTTTAAAAGCAGGATTTGCTGTATAAATATGTATATGCGGTATTAGAACTAATCTACACTGAAATCCAAAAAAAATCAATCAGGAAATAACCGATATTTGAAATTTACACTAATTCTCAATATGTATAAAACAAGGCACGATTACTCGCGCCTTGTTTTTTAAAGGAAATATTTAAATCTACTTATTTATAAAAATTATTTTGCGTCAACTGTTTTGCTGTTTTCTACCAAGAAGTCAATTGCTTTCTTAATTTTAAGATCGCCTTTGATTCCTTCTAAGTTTCCAAGAGCTTGTTTGATCGCATCAACTTCCATATTGTACATAGTAGCCATTTGTGCAAGTTCAGCTTCTACGTCTTCGTCAGTCGCTTCAAGTTTTTCAACTTCAGCGATTGCTTCAAGAGTTAGGCTCGTACGAACTTGTCCTTCAGCTTCTTCTTTCATTTGCGCTTTTAAAGCTTCTTCGTCTTGACCTGAGAATTGGTAGTAAAGCTCCAAATTCAGACCTTGAGATTGAATGCGTTGAGAGAACTCATTCATCATGCGGTCAACTTCATTTGAAATCATCGCTTCAGGAACGTCCATTTCTGCGCCTTCAACAGCTTTACCAATTACAGTGTTTTGAATGAAGTTTTCTTCTTCGTGCTTTTTGTCATGCTCTAATTTATGTTTTGTTTTTTCTTTAAGTTCAGCCAAAGTTTCCACTTCGTCGTCGACATCTTTCGCGAACTCATCATCCAACTCAGGAAGTTGTTTTGTTTTGATTTCGTGAATTTTCACTTTGAATACTGCTGGTTTACCTGCAAGTTCAGCAGCATGGTATTCTTCAGGGAATGTAACTTCGATATCTTTTTCAGCGCCAGTTTCAAGACCGACAAGTTGCTCTTCAAATCCTGGAATGAAAGAGTTTGAACCGATTTCCAATGAATGGTTTTCTGAAGCTCCGCCTTCGAATGCTTCACCATCAACGAATCCTTCAAAGTCAAGAACAACTGTATCGCCTTCAGCAACTTGTCCTTCTTCTTTAACGACAAGCTCAGCTTGACGCTCTTGTAAAGTTTTCAATTCGTTTTCAACATCTTCGTCAGTTACTTCAGTATTGAATTTTTCAACTTCAACACCTTTGTAATCTCCCAATTTAACTTCAGGCTTAACTGTTACAGTTGCAGTGAAGATCAGGTTTTCGCCTTTTTCCATTTTCTCGATGTCGATTTCAGGACGATCTACAGGCTGAATTCCAGCTTCTTCGACAGCATTTGCATAAGCATCTGGAAGAATGATATCAAGCGCATCTTGGTAAAGTGATTCTACGCCGAATTTTTTTTCGAACATTTGACGTGGCATTTTACCTTTACGGAAGCCAGGTACATTTACTTGTTTCACTACTTTTTTGAAAGCTGCGTCTAAACCTTCGTTTACTTTTGCAGCGTCAACTTCAATTGTTAGTACGCCTTGATTACCTTCTTGTTTTTCCCATTTTACAGACATGTGTTTCCCTCCAAAAAATCTATATACTTCAATAATAAGCATTGGATGAATATGCTTTGCAAGTGTTAACAAGTCATCCTTCAAATATACCCAAAAAATATTGGGGAAATCGTCAAAATTAGACGAATATACATTACAACCACTACATTATACCACAGGATTAATCTGTTACAACAGCAATAGCTTAAATAATGGGATAAGAAATTTCTTCAATTTCTTTTATATAGGAAAGAATATCCGCAATGCTTTCCTCATCAGCCTGGTACAGGTCCGCTAAGTCCCTACCGAAAACTTCCCCGGTCATGTATTCTTCCGCCAAGGCATGATAGGCAGCTGCCCATGCAGGAAAGCTTTCAGGTCCGGGTTCAAAAGGGAACAATAAAAAAGAATGACGTTCAATCAAACTATGGACCATTTCAAATAAGCTCGGATTATCCTGACTGATTTCCTCTTCGGTCAGTCCGGTTACCTTCTTATAGAAGTCTGTCTCCTTCAAACTTTTCAATTCCCTTGGTATAACCGACTTCGATTGATTGAATTTCCTCAACGTCACTTCCTCGTTATATTCCTGGTCGATAAGAATGTTAAGGAGCATCGTTTTAAAGAAAGGGTGTCCCTCTTCTTTTTGTAGAAATTTTTCGATTTGAGGGATAAATGGTCGAATATTGATATTCGTTAGTTTTGAAATGACCATTAGCATTTCATTATCCGTTTTCCCTTCAAAAAGTTCATCCTCCTGCAATTCCTCTGAAAGCTGCTGATTTTGCCTTTCCTTCTCCTCTTTTTTATCCTCAAGGGCCCTTTTACTGAACTGAAGCATCTTTTCGAAATGTTCCTCTTTATCAAAAGGAATTTGGCTTTCTTCAAATAGCAGTTCGATCGTCGTGACCATTTCCTGATGCTCGCCTAATTGCAGCAGTACCATCAAATAAATATTGATCAGTTGAAAATAGTCACCGATGCCTTTATTCAGCATCTCTATACACAACTCTTTTGACTCCTTGTAATGCTCAAGTTCGACTAGTGAGACCACTAGTCCCATGCAAACTTCATCATTCTCGGGCTCATACTCCCTGGCTTGGCTGAAAAGCTGTGCAGCCGCTTTAAAGTTTCTGTTTCCAAGCTCATCCAGTCCCTTTGCTATCAGCCTATCACCGAGATTTGGAAAGGCGATAATCTTGGTTTCTTCGGCCTTCTTTTGGTTATTCTCATTATCCATCCTATTTTCCGCCTCACCGTTCGCTTTTTGAGAAACAGTTTAGCATGTAATAGTAGGAAACACAAAATTTATATGGGGCGGATGAACACCTTTCTCTCTTTCCCAGATAAAAAAATCCCGCATCCTTTCTAAATCTAGAAAGGAGAACGGGATATGACCTTCTTCTATTAATATTAAATGCTCGAAACAGCCTTTTTTTGAGATTCATAGGCAGAAATCTCTTTATCATATTGAAGCGTTATCGAAATTTCATCCCAGCCTTTGATGAGCATTTCCTTCCAATATGGATGAATTTCAAAGCTTGCTTCAAACCCTTGACCATCATTCAATGTCTGATTGGGGAGGTCGATCGTCAACTCATAGTCAGGTGCCGACACTCTCTCCATTAAATAGTTTACTTCAGCCTGGGTTAAAGCGATGGGGACCATGCCATTCTTCATGCAATTACTTTTAAAGATATCAGCATAAGACGGAGCGATGATGATATCGAATCCATAATCTTTCAATGACCAAGGGGCATGCTCACGCGAAGAACCGCAGCCAAAATTTTCTCCTGCTATTAAAATGGACGTGTTTTGATTATGAGGCTGATTCAATTCAAAATCAGGACGCTTCTGTCCATTTTCATCAAAACGCCAGTTATAGAATAAAAATTCGCCAAATCCGCTTCGCTCAATCCGTTTTAAAAATTGCTTTGGAATGATTTGGTCCGTATCCACGTTTTTACGGTCAAGTGCCGCCGCTCTTCCTTTATATATAGTAATGGGTTCCATTCTATGCACCTCCGGTTAATTCGTATTCTTAATGGACTTGTTCAGTTCTTTTCAAATTCCTAATATCGACAAATTTCCCATGAATGGCGGCCGCGGCAGCCATAGCCGGACTAACCAGGTGCGTTCTTGCTCCAGCGCCTTGCCTGCCTTCGAAGTTCCGATTACTTGTGGAGGCACAATGCTCACCGGACGGAACCACGTCAGGATTCATGCTCAGGCACATGCTGCAGCCCGATTCACGCCATTCGAAGCCCGCAGATTTGAAGATTTCATCCAACCCTTCATCTTCCGCTTGCCTTTTGACGCTTTGTGAACCGGGAACGACCATCGCCCGAACTCCTTTTTGAACAGTTTGGCCTTCGATCATTTCTGCAGCTTGCCGTAAGTCCTCAATGCGCGAATTGGTACACGATCCTATGAAAACATGTTGTACGGGAATTTCCGTGATCGGCATACCTTCCTTAAGACCCATATACTCAATGGCTCGATTCAGTTCCTTGGGATCCATGATATCTTCCGCGAAGGTAGGCACTTTACCGTCCACGCCACTAGCCATTCCAGGATTCGTCCCCCAGCTCACCATCGGTGGAATCAAACTGCCATCAAGAATGATTTCTTGGTCATAAACTGCATCCTCATCACTGGAAAGTGACTTCCAGTCCTGAACACATCGCTCGAACTCTTCTCCTTTCGGCAAATATTTACGACCTTTCAAATAAGAGAAAGTGGTTTCATCGGGAGCTACCAGCCCCGCTCTTGCCCCGCCTTCGATCGACATATTGCAAACCGTCATTCTCTCTTCCATCGACATATCCCGGAAAACTTCCCCACAATACTCAATGATATGTCCAGTACCGAAATTGACGCCGAATTTAGAAATCACATATAAAATGACATCTTTCGCCATCACACCATGACCAAGCTTGCCATTAACCTCAAGCTTTAATGTTTTCGGTTTAGTTTGCCATAGGGTTTGTGTAGCCAAAACATGCTCGACCTCACTCGTACCGATTCCAAACGCAATCGAGCCAAACGCACCATGTGTGGAAGTATGACTGTCTCCGCAGACAATCGTCATTCCTGGCTGTGTAAGCCCTAATTCCGGCCCGATAACGTGAACGATACCTTGATCCGGGCTGTCTAAATCAGCAAGGCGGATGCCGAACTCCTTACAGTTTTGCTCAAGCGCCTCTAGTTGTTTCCTTGCAATATCATCCTCGATGAAATAGCGGTTAACGGTTGGCACATTATGATCCATTGTCGCGAAAGTACGGTCTGGTCTTCTGACTGTGCGTCCTTTTAATCTCAATCCTTCAAATGCTTGCGGAGAGGTCACTTCATGAATATATTGAAGGTCTATATAAATTAAATCCGGTTTATTCTCCTCTTCATTTACAATATGGCGATCCCATATTTTCTCTATTATCGACTTTCCCATCACTATCCCACCTCGATCAATCTTGTGTTTTTTTAAAAAACACGGCCTATTGTTAGGCCGTGAAAGAAGTTTATGCGTAAGCTCCCATGATATTGGAAATGGCTTCCTGGTCTAAAAGATTTGCTTTTATTTCTGCGATCATCTCTGAAGTGGATGTAATATTTGGTTGGCCATTTGCGATGTCGCCTGTTCTTAAGCCATATTCAAGGACCGTTTCCACAGCTTGCTCAACGGCTTTCGCCTCATCTTCCAAACCAAAGGATAGACGAAGCATGGAAGCCGCTGATAAAATCGTCCCAATCGGATTAGCCAGGTTTTTGCCTGCGATATCCGGGGCGGAGCCATGAATCGGTTCATATAGATTAGGCCCATTTGTTGATATGGAGGCGGAAGGAAGCATTCCAAGCGAGCCAGTCAATACCGACGCTTCATCGCTTAAAATATCACCGAACATATTCTCCGTCACGATAATATCAAATTGTTTCGGGTTTTTGATCAATTGCATGGCCGCATTATCAACAAGCATATGTTCAAGGATTACATCCGGATAGTCCTTGGCAATTTCTTCAGCCGTCTCACGCCACATCCTGCTTGATTCAAGAACATTCGCTTTATCCACGGATGTTACTTTTTTCTTGCGATCCGATGCTAATGCAAAAGCAAGTTCAATGATGCGCTTCATTTCGCTTTTCTGATAGAAAAGTGTATCGACGACCGCCTCTTGCCCTTCTTTTTCCACGCGCTCACTTGGCTTTCCGAAATAAAGGCCGCCTGTCAGTTCCCTGACAATCACGAAATCCACATCTTCAATGAATTCCTTTTTAAGAGGAGAAGATTCCGACAAGCTGGAATAATAGCTGATTGGACGGATGTTAGCATAAAGATTCAAATCTTTGCGGATTTTCAACAAACCTCGTTCTGGTCTTAGGTGCGCAGGCTGGTCATCCCACTTAGGTCCTCCAACGGCCCCTAATAATACCGCATCGCTGTTTTTACAAATCTCCACTGTTTCATCCGGCAGGGGTGCACCTGTGTTATCGATGGCCCCGCCGCCAATCTCACCATATTGAAATTCAAAATCGTGTCCATATCTTTGGGCAACGGCTTCGAGGATTTCTACAGCGCCTCTTGTTACTTCTTTCCCGATGCCATCTCCTTGAAGCACCGCAATATTCCTTTTCATCGAAATCTCCCCTTCCTATTGTAATACTGCTTTTTCTTCCAGTTCCTTCATGATGATCACACGGTTCACAGCGTTCAAATACGCTTTGGCGGATGCTTCCAAGACGTCCTGATCAAGACCCCTGCCGCTTGTTTCCACACCGTTATAATCAATTTTTACAAAAACCTGAGCAAGGGCATCCATTCCGCCGCCCACCGATTGAATTCGATAGTCCAGCAAGCTGATCTCGCTGCCCAAACATCTTTCAAGCGTGTTATATAAGGCTTCTACACTTCCTGCACCTGTAGCCGCTTCCTGAATCTCTTCATTATCGCCTTTTTTCAGCGTGACCGTTGCTGTCGCCGTCTGATGGGTACCATGGGAAATCTGCAAGGAAATCATGTCATAAAAACTGATATCCGTCGCTTTCTCTTCAAGCACTAGCGCAACGATATCTTCATCCGTCATGTTCTTTTTATTATCGGCCAATTCCTTGAACTGAATGAATAATGAGTTCATTTCCTCATCCGTTACCGTAAAATTCAACTCTTGTAATCTTTCTTTGAAAGCATGGCGTCCTGAATGCTTTCCTAAAACTAACGAATTGGACGAAACCCCGACAAGTTCTGGTGAAATGATTTCGTATGTCGTTTTTTCTTTTAACACGCCATCCTGGTGAATGCCAGATTCATGTGCGTATGCATTGGCACCAATAATGGCTTTATTAGCAGGTACTTGCATTCCCGTAAGGCGGCTGACCAAATCACTGGTCCTTTTTATTTCATTCAATACAAGACCCGTTTCCGCTTGATAGAAATCTTTACGGATGTAGAGTGCCATGGCCACTTCTTCAAGGGCCACGTTTCCGGCACGTTCCCCAATTCCGTTGATTGTGCCTTCGACTTGCGTAGCTCCGCCTTCGATGGCAGCCAATGAATTGGCCGTCGCCATTCCAAGATCGTCATGGCAGTGTGCGGATAAACTAACTTTATCAATAGAAGGAACATGTTCACGAAGGTATCTGAAAATGTTTCCGTACTCGATTGGAGCTGCATATCCAACAGTATCCGGGATGTTAATGACCTTGGCACCAGCCTGAATGACCGCTTCAACGATTTCAGCCAAATAGTCAAGTTCTGTACGGCTTGCATCTTCTGCAGACCATTGTACGATCGGAAAACGCGCTGCCCCGTACTTGACCATATCAACTGCCTTTTCAATCACTTGCTGCTTCGTCATTTTCAACTTATATTCACGATGAATGGGCGAAGTGGCGATGAAAGTATGCAACCTTGGTTCTTCCCCGCCCCTTAATGAATCCCAAGCTGCATCGATATCGCCTTTTACAGCGCGCGCCAGCCCTGTGACAGAGCTGTTTTTGATTTTGCGCGCGATTTCCTGTACGGAGTTGAAATCCCCTTTGGATGCTGCCGGAAAACCGGCTTCGATAATATCAACACCCAATCTTTCAAGCTGATAAGCAATTTCAAGTTTTTCGGTAAAATTCAAATTTACACCGGCTGATTGCTCCCCATCTCGAAGTGTAGTTTCAAATATATTAATTTTTCGCAACGGCTACCACTTCTTTCTCTTTTTGTTGAGGTTTTACGAATGGCATCATTTTTCTTAATTCACGGCCAACCACTTCGATTTGATGTTGGTTTTCACGATTATTGATAGCATTGAAGACTGGACGATTCGCTTGGTTTTCCAAGATCCATCCTTTAGCGAACTCACCGTCTTGGATGTCTTTCAAGATCGCTTTCATTGCCTCTTTCGTAGTTTCCGTCACAACGCGTGGTCCAGAAACGAAATCTCCCCATTGAGCTGTGTCAGAAATGGAATAGCGCATGTTTTCCATACCGCCTTCATACATAAGGTCGATGATTAATTTAAGTTCATGCAAACACTCGAAATATGCTACTTCCGGTTGGTATCCAGCTTCTGTCAATGTTTCGAATCCAGCTTTCACAAGGGCAGTCAATCCGCCGCAAAGTACGGCCTGTTCTCCAAATAGATCCGTTTCCGTTTCTTCTTGGAATGTAGTTTCCAAACCGCCAGCTCTTAAAGAGCCGATTCCCCGAGCGTACGCAAGGGCCAAATCTTTTGCTTCACCCGTAACATTCTGATAGATGGCGAATAATGCCGGCACCCCTGCGCCTTGTTCATATGTACGGCGAACAAGATGTCCCGGACCTTTTGGAGCGACTAATAATACATCTACGTCTGCCGGAGGAACGATTTGATTGAAATGGACGTTGAATCCGTGTGCGAACATTAACGCTTGACCTGCGCGCAATACCGGCTTGATTTCTTCTTGGTATACTTTCGGCTGAGTTTCATCCGGTAATAGGTTCATGATCACGTCTGCCTGTTCAGCTGCCTCTTTCACCGTGTAAACATTGAAGCCGTCTTCCACCGCTTTATCGAAGGATTTACCTTTCCTGATTCCGATGATTACATCTACACCGCTGTCACGTAGGTTTTGTGCATGTGCGTGTCCTTGTGAACCATATCCGATTACCGCTACCTTTTTATTGTTGAAGAAATTCTCGTTTGCTTCTGCGTTATAATATACTTTTGCCATAATAATTACATCTCCCTTTTCATCATTGTTTTTTGTTTTGGTTTGTTTTGGTTTTTATTTTTATTTTTATACGATTGTCGCACTCTTAGCGTGTGCAATTTGCATTCCACGCGGGATGGCGGCTGTCCCTGTCCTTGCCAATTCCTTGATGCCATATGGCTTGATCAGTTCAATGAAGGCTTCGATTTTATCCGATTCCCCTGTGATTTGAACTGTCAGGCTATCTTTACTGACATCAATAACTGAAGCTCGGAAGGGTTCGATGACTGAATAAATCTCGGCTCGGGTTTGTGTAGTCACCAATATTTTAATGAGTGCAAGTTCCCTCGCCACAATCGATTGATTCGTAATATCATATACTTTCAAAACATCGATCTGCTTATTCAATTGCTTGGTGATCTGTTCAATGACAGCTTCGTCATCAACATCGACCACGAAGGTCATCCTTGAAATGCCATCCTGTTCGGAAGGTCCGACAGTCATGCCTTCAATGTTATAATTTCTTTTCGTGAACAGGTTCGTAATCCGATTCAGGACGCCTGGCCTGTTGTTCACTGTGAGGCTAAGAATTCCCTTCATTGATTAAACTCCTTCCATTTCATCAAGCCCTTTTCCTTGTGCTACCATCGGAAAGACATTTTCATTTTGTTTTACCCGGAAATCAATCAACACTGGACCATCAGTCTTTAACGCTACATCCAGGCAGTTGCTTGCTTCTTCCTCCGTCGTCACTTTGTACCCCGGAATTCCATAAGCATCAGCCAATTTCACGAAGTCCGGATGCGATTGAAAAATACTGTGCGAGAAACGTTTTTCATGAAATAGTTCCTGCCACTGTCTTACCATACCTAGTGCCCCGTTGTTGACGATGATGATTTTGATTGGCAGATTCATTTCGGCAATGACTGAAAGTTCCTGCAGGCACATCTGGAATCCACCATCCCCAGATATGGAAAGCACCGTCGCTTTCGGATTCGCCAGTTGCGCTCCGAGAGCCGATGGTAAGCCAAAGCCCATCGTCCCCAATCCACCGGAAGTGACCCATGAATTCGGTTTGTTAAATGGATAGTATTGCGCTGCCCACATTTGATGCTGTCCAACATCCGTCGTAACGATGGCTTCCCCATTCGTTTTTTCGTGAAGCATCTGGATGACCCGCTGAGGTTTCAATACGCCTTCTTCATGGGTATAACGCAATGGGAACTCTTCATTCCATGCAGTAAGCTGTGTTGTCCATTCATCAATTTCCGGTTTCTTGCCATTTTGCGCAATCAACTCTGCCAGTGCTTCCTTGGCACTTCCGACGACCGGAATTTTTGTCGGCACATTTTTACCGATTTCCGCTGGATCAATATCGATATGGGCCACCGTTGCATGCTGTGCGAATTTCGCTAGGTTCCCAGTCAATCGATCATCGAACCTGGCGCCGATATTGATTAATAGATCACATTTCGCTAACGCCATGTTTGCTGCATAGCAGCCATGCATACCACCCATACCGATAAAGAGAGGATGTTCCGCCGGAAAGCCCCCAAGACCCAATAAAGTGTGGACGACGGGAATGCCTTGCTGCTCGACATATTCCTTTAATAGATGGGAGGCCTTTGCATGCAGGACACCTGCCCCTGCAAGAATGACCGGTCTTTTCGCCCCGCTTACGGCTTCAACAAGCTTTCTGATCTGTAAGTAATTCGGCTTGGTCGTCGGCTGATAGCCCGGGAGATTCATCTCTGGCTCCTCTTCAGTCGATACACCTTCTATAATGGCCATGTCCTTAGGTATATCGATTAATACTGGACCGGGCCGTCCGCTTGAAGCGATATAAAAAGCTTCTTTTATAATGCGCGGAAGGTCTTCCGGCCTCCTTACCTGATAGTTATGTTTTGTGATCGGGGTAGTAATCCCCAGTACATCAGCCTCCTGGAAAGCATCCGAGCCAATTACACTGGTAGCTACCTGACCCGAAATTACCACAAGCGGTAAAGAATCAATCATTGCATCGGCCAAACCGGTGACAATGTTCGTTGCCCCTGGACCGGATGTAACTATGACCACTCCCGGCTTGCCGGTAATCCTGGCGTATCCTTCCGCTGCATGAATCGCACCTTGTTCGTGCCTTGTCAAAATATGAAAAAGTTCTGAACTGTAAAGCTTGTCATAAATCGGCAATACAGAACCTCCCGGATAACCAAAGATGACTTCAACATTTTCCTTTTTCAATGCATTCAGCAGAAATTCAGCACCAGTATAATGTTTCTTTCCACTTTTCCGATCAGCAACAACTGACTTTTGTGTCATTTCGTAAAAAACCTCCTTCGCTTTTCTATTGAATATTTCTTAACATTCAGAATTTTCAGCTTTTTATGCATACAAAAAAGCCTTTTCACCCCAAATGTACTTGCACTCGGCAAGTTAAAGGGGTGAAAAGGCTTGATGAGCCACTCCACGGTACCACCCTTTTTCGCATGAAACTCCATGCGCACTTTGAATAGCCTACACTATTCTCTGTTTTGGTAACGGGTACTGGTACGCACCCGTTCAGCCCTACTAGTCTGACGTTCAAGCTGAAACTCCAAGGTGAGTTCATCTTTCGGGACAATACCGGCTCTCAGCTACCCGGCTCTCTGTGACTGCCTTTTTAAAAGACTACTTATCCTCTTCAATGCTTTTCGCATTATTCATATTTTTTGAAACGCTTATGTTTGATGTCTTGTATTTGTGATTATCTTACGTGTATTTCAGGTAGTAGTCAACAGGTTTTTTGAAATTTTTTGATAATTCTAAATTGAAAGATTTGTTGTATCCGCTTACATACCTATCATGGCCACATTCTATAAAAAAAGTTTTTTCAATATTTAATTTTTAAAAACGTCAGATATCCCATTAAAATTATTAAAGTGATAACAAAACTTCTCCACTGAAATATCCTCGCACTACGCACATGATGCCAGTCACTAGTATTAGTGTTCTCAAACAGCGGATCATCCATTTTCCCTTTCACTGTTCGCTGACGCCACTCTTGATATAAGATTCGGTCTCAATCCCTTTTGAAGATCTCTAGTGGATAAACCGCCTGACATTCCAAGATGAGGAAAATCACGGAACAATTCAAAATCCCCTCCCCAAACAAATCCCAGGGATTTTGCTATGGCCGCTACCCTTGTCCACTTTTCGCCCTCTGTCCACAATGTCCGCTTGCCGTCATCACTAACAATGACAAAATCTACAGCAAGTCCATAGTTATGCAAGGACTGGCCAGCTCTGGCATAAGTCACGATAGGCATTGATTTATTCGTTCTGCCCCGTTCATACAATTCATTTTGTTCTGGGAAACTTCGATAACCAGCTGTTATTTGAACAAATATCCCCGCTTCATAAGCTAATTTAACTACTTCGAGTATCGTCTCGTTCACGACCGGGTCCATACCGCCTCCCATATTTTCCTTTGCGCGATTCAATAGGGTTTGTAATTTGATGGCCATCCTAGCACCTCCCCTATATTAAATGCGAACAACACTGTAGGCGGAAAGGCATTTTTATATTTTTTTCTTGGGGAATTGATGGAGTGAAGATTATCTAAAAAAATGACAATGGGCTGAACACAGGTGATATTAATCATCCCCTGGTCCAGCCCTCTAGTTCATTTAGCCAATACATCCTCGTATTCTTCATTTTTTTCAAATTGTTTTTGAACGAACGAACATACCGGAACAATTTTCAGTTTTTCCTCCCTTGCGAATCCTATTACCTTTTCAACAAGGGCATTTCCTACCTTTTGTCCGCGCAGCTTGTCAGAAACAACGGTATGATCGACCGTGATTTCATCATCACCTGATTTAAAGAATGTGATTTCCGCTAATTTCTCACCAGATTCTTCGACAAAAAAAGAACTTTCACCTTTTCTAATATCAACCATGTTAATGACCTCCTTTTAGTTCCTCTTTATCATATCTCACAAAATGGAAATTAAACAAATATTTAAAATGCGATTGAAATTGAATAAAGTAAAGTACTTTCAAAAGTTTTAATGATAGCATTGCCCATGTGAAGTTTATTCACAAACTGATGGTGGCTAATATATATTTTTTCAAGAAAGGCAAAACTTGACCGATTTTTCCTTACCGCTTATATGCCCTTCCGGTACTTCAAATTTCACCATGGCTACGTGCACAACACTGTATTTAATGTAATAAAAAGGTTTTAATTATTCCAGTTTGTCGACAATAGGGTTCAGAAAATTTATCTTTCATCAAATGATGCTCCCGAATCAACGGACACAAAGTAGCCATACCTTCAAACCTTAAGTATGATTTCCATCTGAATTTTATTACGAAGTTGATTGTAGAGGAAGGTGCGAGACTCCTGCGGGAAAAGCGCGTCTAGAGGAGATCAGCCGAGGAGGCTCCCGGGCCGCCCGCGGAAAGCGAGTGCCTGGATCGGAAATCAACGTCCAAATTGTAAACACCATAAAATTACTGCAGGCAACAGGTTTTCTTCGAATTTTCTACAGTCTGAATAATTCTTCATAACCTGAAATACAGTGTTTTTCAAGCTTTCGTTTTTTGATTGCATTTAATCAATGGAAGAAATCTTCCCGTAATGATGTAAGAATAAGTATATAATAGTAGAAATTGAAAAAAACTGCCCTTTAAATGTTAGGACAGTTTTACACTTTTATGAAAACAAAATATAAAATGATCATCGATAACAATATGAACATAAAAACAGCGATTAGAATAACGTCGAACTCGAGGGCCGGAATGTCCCTTCATAGATTTGCCGCTTCTTCTGAAGATAACCGAACTTCGCCAGCACTGTAATCACAAGGCCCAATGCACATGTAAACATCCCCAGCACGATACTAATCAGGTCAATCCGGGGATCCCGATGCACACCAAACGTAAAATGTATGCTAGTCGCAAGAAAACCAACCCCCACTATCGCAATCACCGTTCTTACCCAGGCTAAAAGGTACGTTCATTAGCCAGCTGCTGCTGGACATATTTCAATTGGTTTTTCTCCATGTCATCACCTTAATAAAATCAGTCATCTTTTCAGGAGTGAAAAGGCCCTGAACATAGACCCGACAAACATAAGCCCTGCACCGCCGAGCAATAAATATATACATAGAGTTTTATCAATAACATTCAAAGGATAAAGTAAGGCCCCCAGCGCTATGATTGCTCCTATCCCCGTTATGGTCCATCCTATTTTTTTCATTCGCAACTCCTAAAATAAATTATTTAGTGAAGGTCTCCACTGGTTTCCCCCTATTTCATAAACAGGACCCTCATTATTAGCTTAAACCATTTAAAAACTTACAACAAGTGAGATCCTCTGATTTTTTTCCCACAAAAAAAGAGCCACAAATGACTCCCTGTTTTAAAGGCCACTTACAAGTCAGTGGATTTCATTCTATTGTATCCCCGTTCTTCGTATGGCTGTATTTTTTCCATCCACATTTCTTCAAGTTTTTTCAATTCCCGTTTAACATCAAAAAATCCTGTTTCTTTCGGCTTCAATACTTCCAGCACCTCAAAAGAAAAAGCATCTTTCCCATATTGGTTCCACTCACCTTGCAGCACTTTATTGGTGTTTGTTCCGACTTCCAATTCAAATTGTTTCCCCTTCAACGTCTTTAAATTCCTCGTGCTTCCGATAAAAACTTTATTATTTACCGTATTTCTGATTTGGTATACACCTGCTTCAACTTTCGTTTCTTTATGTAATTGCTTCAATTCTTTTTTACGATCCATCTTTCTTGCCTCCAGTCATCATTTCTTCAGCCAATATTGGCTCCCATCAGGCTTTCTATCCAAAAATCCATATTCTATTAAATACCTTCTCAAAAGAACGTGATCATGATAAACGGCACCCAAAATTTGATTGATTTCTTTTTCTTCGTATTTCCGCTCATTTTCAAATCGGTTCATAATTTCTTGAAGAATGATCAGCCTTTGTTTTTCCTTTGGCGGGAAAGACTTTAATGCATCCTGACTGCCTTTAGGGAAGTACTTTTTCAGTACAGTCACCTTTTCATCCTCGGTAACGTTATAACGATCATCAACCATCGTCGCTTTTTGATGAAGCGGGATAAATGCCGGCGCATGTTCATCTTTATCTTTCAAAAGTTCCATCAGGGCTAAAAACAACTTAGCCTGACGCTCTTTTTCTTTCAACACAAAACGATGGTTCCGAATGGTGGACGGACTGCCTATCCCCATTTCCTCCTGAACCTCAGCATCATTCTTCCCTTGGTAAAATAGGCGAAGAAGGCGGTTTTGATGGTCCGTGAGACCTGTAAGTTTTTTATCGAGATCGATCAAGTATTCAAAAACGGAGTTGTGTGCATGTTCAATATGAATCCGCATATACCTCTTTGCTTCATAAAGAACCCCATCTTTCGGGTATACCACCCCCTTTTCAACTGCATTTCCGCACAGCAAACAAACATATTGGTTCTCACCTTCTATATACCCTTGTTTAAGCTCATCCTGAGATGCGCTCCAAAACATTTCAGCGTTCTTCATAAAACAAACACTTCCCTATAAAGTTTATAATATAATAAACATAATATTAATTCGTTTGAATTATGTCAATGTTTTTTCTAATTTAACTCCAGCAAATTATCCAAAGATGAACTTGATGGCCAGAGGGCTTCATAACATACAATACAGCTGACAGGCGATACACCATCCATTAAACGAAACGATCCCCATGACACTAATGCCGTATAGCACATTGAATAATAAGCTTAATTTCCCCAATAATATGCTATATAAGCGTGAATAAGCTTTAGAGGAGGATATATATTGAAAGATGAAAACAATGCAATTGTTCCATCAATCCATAACACCGATTTACACAAGGCAATACAACATTTATCTGAACAATTCAAGGTATCACTGCCAGAATTACGCGATACGATTGAATTACTTATACAAAACCAATCAAGTGGGATGCAGCTTAGTTTAGGAGATGATAAAAGTTCCCCCGTCGAAGAATTGAATACGGCAATAATCAAAAACCGTGAAATCATTAAAAAAAATCTCCAAACATTAAATAGAATTTGATATAGAAAAAAGGCATCCGATTATGGATGCCTGAATTTGTAGACAAACTCGATAATAATTGGTTTTTGTTATCCGAACGTTGATTTCCACTCGAGGCACTCGCTTTCCGCGGTCCGGGAGCCTCCTCGGCGCCCTTTGCGCCTGCGGAGTCTCCCTTGGACGCGCTTTCCCCGCAGGAGTCTCGCACACCGGCTCCAATCAACTTTGCTTTAAAATTCAGATACAAACTCAGGCATCCAATCATGGATGCCTGAGTTTGTGGAACATATGAAATTCCTAATATAAGTCCTTCGTTGAGCTCTTTAAGTATTAGCTAGGCACAAACTTAAGTATCCCTTCCAGATAAACACCTTGCTCTTTTCGTGTGCATTCCCTCAACTTGATTCTTCCTTCTTTTTCTAACTCCTTGGCTAATTGGACCACTTCTGTTCCATCTTCGGTTATTTCGACTGAGAAGAAATTGCCCCGAGTGGAAGTTTGAATGAACTTGAATAATCTATCTTTATTCATTTAAACATCTCCTTATTTATAACAAGTTCGACATAAAAGGTCATCCACCTGCGATAAATATGAAATAAAAAACTTCTTGTCGTCATACGAACTTTAACAGTTAAAAGGATAGCAAATTTAAATTACCCTCGTTGTCTTAAGCCAAAAGTAAAAAAGCCAAAACCTTTGAAGGTTTTGGCTTTTTTTAGTAGTGTCCCAGGAGAGATTCGAACTCCCGACCGACGCCTTAGAAGGGCGTTGCTCTATCCAGCTGAGCTACTGAGACGTTTATGATATAAGTTGCGGTAAAACTTATGTATTACCTTAACTGTTCCCTTAGGACACTTCTTATTATAGTAGGATATCAAAAGAAAGTCAACGCTTTTTCAAAAAAAGTTTTTTCTTTTTTTAATAACCAGGAAGCGGGGAAAAACGCTTCCTGTTCATTATACATGAAGTCATTCCATTTGATAAGCATTTCTTAGTTCTTCAACGATTTTTCCTTCAAGGTCATAATAGATGATTTCAAGTTGGTCATTTCCGATTTCCAAAATGGCATAGGTTTTTTCTTTTCGTCCACGCGGCTGACGTATGCTTCCCGGGTTGATGAAGAGCTTGCCGTCAATCAATTCAGAGCCTGCAGCGTGGGAATGACCAAAGCAAACAATATCCGCCCCTGTCTCTTCACTTTTATAAGATAGGTTCATCAAGGTCATATTTATGTTATAGAGGTGTCCATGTGTAAGGAAGAAACGCTTGCCTGCGATGTTCTCCACAATGTCATTCGGATATGCCGAATCATAGTCACAATTCCCGCGTACGGCTAAGAACCCCGACATGTGAGGGTCATTTCTTTCCAACTCTGAATCACCGCAATGGATCATGGCTGCAACCTCTTGTTTATGACGGTCGGTAATCATGCTGATTTCATGAGTTAAGCCATGACTGTCACTCATTATTAGCACTTTCATCGTCACATTCCTTCTTCCCTTTTTAGAAATAGATCAAGTTTTTCATCTAGAGCCCTCAATGCATTGGCACGGTGGCTGATTTTGTTTTTTTCCTCTTTTGTCAATTCTGCGTTTGTTTTACCCTGTTCCTCAACAAAAAAGATGGGATCATAACCAAATCCATTCGCTCCTGAAGGCCGTTCTGTAATCAAGCCTTCCATCGTTCCCGATACCGTAATCGTTTCCTGGTTGGGTGACGCTAGTGCCAATGCGCAATAAAACCTCGCCGTTCTATCCTCTTTTGGCACGCCTTCCAGTTCCCGGAGGACTTTTTCCGTGTTCGCTTCATCACTCTTGGACTCTCCAGCATAGCGCGCAGAATATACGCCTGGACGGCCCTCCAATGCATCTACAATCAATCCGGAATCATCAGCAATGACAAAACGGCCTAGCTGATGGGCAATGGCCTCTGCCTTCAGGATTGCATTTTCTTCAAATGTCGTCCCTGTTTCCTCAACATCCGGAGCATCCGGTACATCAAGAAGTGTTTTGACTTCATATCCTTTAGCAGAGAATAAGCTTTCGAACTCCTTTGCTTTCCCTTTATTTTTCGTTGCAATTATTACTGTCTTCATTTTTCATTTCACCCTTTTTCATTTTATCGGCATGTGAGCTCTTTTCGGTCTAAGAAAGAATTTGCTGTACTCATTATATGTTAAGCCGCTTATTCTCCAGTGCCAAACGGACGAATTCAACGCTGCCTTTCATGATCAATAACGGCTGCTGAATTTTCCAGATAAGTTAAGTCTAACACAACTCCCTCATCTGAAATAACCTGAAACTTATAAACTAACGTTTGTAATTTTCACTATGTTCAATATGGATATTAACTTTTATGTTATTTATTGAAGTCTTATCAAAGGAATTAATAATTCTGTTATCCCACTTATTGACATGGTATCTGTATGCCTTTTCACTTATGTTAAATAGGTCTGTATTGATTTTCTCCCCCGTCTCCAATGTCTTCAAAATATCATGCTTAACTTTTGTTTCTACCTTTTTTTCGATTTTTTCCATATCCAAGTTAGCTATATTTTGTTTCAATATTCCATTTGCTCTAACCTCTAAGTCATATAAGGGTTTCTTTTGTTGTTCCAATACTATGATGTTTGTTTTAGGGTCCATGATTTCAACACTTACCTTTTGTTTGTTCAGGGAAAAAAACATTACTGTCGCCTTGTTTTCAACCCATTTTAAACCTATCAAATCTTGTTTACTTACGTACCCTTTATATTGTTGTTTTGATAAAACATAGCCGCCATTCAACGTTGGTATCTTCTTTTCTTTCCCGCCCTCTGAGTAATGATGCTCATTTATGACCAAAGAGGGAATTAAAATGGAACCAACCGGTTGATAAAACTTCGAAACCAGTTCACTGAATTTTAACGGGGAAATGAAATAGTTCTCGTTAATAACGGTCTCTGGCCTTTGAATGATCGTGAATAAGTTAGGTAGATTAAAGAAACTATCACTGTCAAACACCTTTTTAATATCCTTGTTCGTAACGAACAGCCATGAATTGTATCGCAATAAGGGCTCTTTTCCTACATATTCAATGAAATCCTTCATTTTATTCTTGATTACATTCTCACTTAAAATGAAGGAGTTAATATGCCCGATATAAAGCGGTAATGCGGCATGTTGTTCTAATTCGGTAAATGCTTCCTCGATACTTTCCCCTTTACCTTCCCCAATGACAACAGTAGATCTTTCTTGTAATGCAGTGGCCCCCTCTTGTTTTGCTATATCCGCAAAATTCAACGCTTGAAAGTATAAGATGAATTCACCCTCTTTATAATCGATCCCTAGAGCGGATCCATATGTTTGAGCTTGAATTTCCTTCATTCCCCAGCATCCTGTCGTCAATAAAAGTTGACAGCCAATAACCATGACTGCAATTAGCTTTCTCATTTGTTCGACTCCTTTTGCGGTTCATTATCACTGGACTGTATAGCTTGATTCCGCTGCCTTAACATCCCATACGGAAGCTTGAATAAGACTTTTAACATATCCGATTTATTTGGTTTGGAAAATGGATTCACAAAAGGCTGTCCGAAACTTTCCAAGGAAACCACAACAATCAAGATAAGGAATATTCCCATGAAGAATCCAAACAAGCCTAAAAACGCTGAACAAGCAAATATGAATAACCTTATAAGAACGATATTTCCAGCAATATTCTGATTGATTAAGGTATAGCTTGAGAGAACAGTAACAGCTATTACTACTAACATGGAGGGTGAAGTCAGCCCTGCCCGAATCGCTGCATCACCTATAATCAATCCACCCAACACAGAAACCGTCGGACCTACAGCTTTTGGCAGGCGAAGACCAGCTTCTTTAAATAGTTCAAACAATATGATCATCATGAATGCCTCTAAAGAAGCAGGTATCGGTAATCCTTGTCTCGTGATTGAAATCGTCGCAAGAAGCGAAAAGGGAATTTGGTCGAATTGATAGGAAACTAACGCTATAAAAAAACCCGGTAACGCAACCGTTACAAATAAGGCGACTACACGAATGATGCGCATAAAACTAATGTAAAAAAAGCTTGCATGTGCGTCATCAGCAGAATAAAGTAACTGATTAATACTGGTCGGTCCGATCAAGCATGTGGGATTCCCGTCCACCAGGATGGCAAAGCGTCCTTGATTTAAGGATTCAACAACATAGTCCGGTCGACCGATATAATCCATTAATGGGAAGATGGAAAGTTGAGTATCATATAGGAGTTCTTCAACTTGGTAACTGCTGACTATGATATCAACATTTAATGAATCCAATCGTTTTTTAATATCCAAAAGAATCGAAGGATTAATAATGTCATCTATATAAAGTAGCAATATTTTGGTTTTACTTCTTTTCCCGATTGTATATTCAATGCATTTAAGTGTTGACGTTTTTAACCTTTGGCGAATTAAAGACATGTTATCCGAAATATTCTCAATAAATCCATCTCTAGGTCCGCGAATGGAAGATTCTATATTGGACTCTTCCGGACTACGCTTAGGGGAATTAGCTAATGGAGTATAGTAAATTTCATTAGAAGATTCATTAATAATGATTAGGTCTCCTGAAAATAGAATGCTTTCTACTTCCTCTTTTAAATCGGCGTCTTTTTTTAGCGTACTGATCTCCATAATATTGCTTAATTGATCAATTGTTAATTCCCCATTTTCTTGAACCGCTTTTGATATTGTAGGCAGTATCACTTCATTGATAAATTGCATATCGACTAAGTTTGGCGCATATAAAAACCCCAACAAATAACGACCTTCAGGATCAAATGTTTTTTTTCTTAAAACAACATCAGAGGAATGTTCGAACCATTTTTGGATTTGGTCAATGCAAGAAGGAGTTCCATTCAATTTTCCCTTCCTCATAATGTTTCACCTTTTCCTTTTCCCTTTTTTATAATAAGGAATAACAGTATAATTGCAGCACTCAAGAGAAACAGACTACTGATCGGAAAGAAATATTTGTATATAAAATAAAAAAATGAAGTGGCATCCCAATGGATTAGCGTTCCAATAACAATTAATGAATATAGTGAGAGCAGTATCCACTTCTGATGTTTTGAATTTGAGATTAATTTATATCCTATAAATAAACATAAACTTATTCGAATCATGGCACCTGAAAGCCATTGGAAAATGGACAGGAAATCGAGTCGAGTAATATAATAGCCAAACCTTAACAGCTTCCACTGTTCATAAGCTGGATTCCTCATTTTAACTGCTTCCACGGAACCAAATTCTGCAATCGCCCCAATCAGGGGTCCTAACGTAAGCATGATTAAAATTACACTAACTAATAAAAGCCACTTGGCTTTTAGCTTACCTTTCAGGTAAGGAGTCAAAAATAAAAAAACGATAATTTCTAAATATCCTGCACTCGTATACAAAATACCATTTAGAGTATTGCGATACCCGCTTTCAAATATCGGGAACAATAATTCGTAATTCTTATTACTCGTATTCCCCAGCCCCACAAATATCCCAAAAAAAGTGACGAACGGAAGAAACAGGAGAGCCAAAGTACTTATGGTGCGTATTCCTTTATAAGTTGCAAAAATACAAATAAAAGTGAATAGGCTAACGACTACAATGTTCGGTATGTCATGAGTATAATTAGCTTTTGCCCAAATCACTGTAAACTTGACGGTAATGAAGGCGTTAAATATAAAGTACAACCCAAATGCTATAGTGAAAATATATGTAACAAAAGGTGTAGACCATTTTTTTAGAAAAGCGATTATATCTTCTTTATCTAGTTTTTTATAAATATAAAAAATAAATAGGGTCCAAACGATACATGGAACAACACTTATTATGACACTTATCCATGCGTCGCGTTGTGATGCGGTCAATATATTAGGAAGGAGTAGGACATGTACCATGAATCCTGTATTCATGATGATTAAAACATAGATGTGTAAAGCCTGAATGATCTTTTGATCCATAATATCCCCCCATTAATTACACGATTAAAAGTAATTTCCCCTTTTAAAAATTTATTTATGTAAAAACTTTCTCTTGATACTAGAAATGCTTGGCGGCGGTATTAGTATTCAACTAAAAACAATGTATACAACAGGTGCAATAATAGCGTGGTAACAATTGTGGAATAAAAAATAGAGGCAGCTGCAGGCTGCCTCATTGTGATTTCCAGATATAAATTGCTCTTTAAAAACTACCTGTGTTGACTTTCTCTGGACGGACCACTGGTTCGGATAATTTCTTGCCTTCTTCATTAAGAACATCTGCGCTGCCCTGCACTTGCACTTCAACGCTTTCAATTCCTTTCTGTTCCGTTAAGGAAAGGACCAAGGCATCAAGGACTTCTTGTGATACCTTTTTCTCTTTAAAGCTTCCAAGGATATTTTCATTAAAATTGAGGCTGACCTTACCTTCTGCGACTTTAGGCTCGTCAAGTAAAGCTACATCACTCATGAACCCTGTTTGCAGGCTTGAACCTGAAGGACTCTTCGTTAATTCCTGAATGACCGCTGTTACATTATCAGACACCGTTTCGCTGATCCTGCGTGTCACCGGAACATAATAGGTGTACTCCTCGTCACCGCCTACATAATAAACGGTCAGTGATTTGGTATTGGAAATGTCGACTACGTCACTCGTATCGATATTGATTCCTGACGACCTTGAGACATTCTCATCTATCGGTGTGCCATTGACAGGCATTTCGGATATATCTTCCCCATTAATTCTCATTTGGATTTTCTCGACCGAGTCGAATTGTGTCAGTGTCCATGTAATGGCTTGGAGGATTTTAAGTTCATCCTCTTTCTGATAATTTTTGAACTCCGGCGAAAAGTCCGCCACAGCCACTCCGTCTTTAATGTTCACGCTTATTTGGGTATCGGCAGGAATGACGGCCCTGAATCCATTCGGAAGTTTATCCGTGACAGGTCCGTTAGTGACAAGGTAATCAAGAGCCTGTTTGGCGACAGCTTCCGATTTAGGAAGTTCCAATGTTTGTGGAACCACATACCCGCTTTTATCAATTAAATATAACTCCGTCTTCACTGTTTTCGTTTCAACAGCGCCCTCTTCTCCATCAGTCGCGGGCTTTTCCTCACCATTCATTTCTGTTTCTTTTAATGAAGATTCATCCTCGACTAATGAAACATCCTTCGGCGGATCTATTTCCTTTTTCTCTTCACCGCCAAATAATCCACAGCCTGAAAGCCAAAAAGAAGATGCCAGAATGGTCACAGCCATTGTTACTTTTGATTTATTGGACATAAAATCACTCCTAGGACAGTTTGTACTCCTATTTATACGAGCCCTAGGGGAAAATAGACCAATTATTTTTCTCTTTGATAATGGGGCTGGGCAATTTACCCGTTTGTCAGCTTCACTGGGATTTCGGGACTACCTGAATGGAACAATCGAATCCGATTCCCCAATATAACCGGAATGATGGACAGAATCATTTCATCCACCTGCGTTTCCCTTATGAAATCACCCACTAATTCTGCACTGCCGACAAGCCAGATCCTTGAACCTTCTTTCTGTCTTCCGATGAAATCATCTACATCTTCGTCCATAACCCTTTCGCACTTCTTGAAAGCAGGCTTTATGTTGATAGGGAAATTCTTGTTCCAAAATATGAATCTGTCATATGTCTCATAATCACCGTATCGATACTAACACCGTCTGTTCAAGACAAGAAAAAAAGACTTCCAAATGGAAGTCTTATAAGTGATCGATTTTAATTGTTTCAATGGTATTGACATGAATACCGAGCCAGCTCGACGCGATGGAACCAAACATATCTCTGGAACCGGTTGTATAAAAGCGATGAACTGGGCGGAGCTTGCTTTTATTGATTAATTTATAGTAATCCAAAATGACACTTGCCTCACGGGCGGTTTCTTCCCCAGAGGAAATGACTTGTACTTCATCCCCCATATAGGAAGAGATTACAGGCCCCAGCAGTGGATAATGGGTACATCCAAGGATCAATGTATCGATCTTCGTTTTCTTCAACGGGTTCAAGGTTTGTGCCACGACCCTATTGACGATACCCCCTTCAAACTCCCCGCTTTCTACGATTGGGACAAATTTCGGGCATGCTAAACTATCTACTTTCACATCGGAATTGATGGAGGCAAGCGCGTCGTCATATGCTTTGCTTTTCACCGTGCCTTCCGTACCAATCACGCCAATATGCAAGGAATCAGAAACTTTCAATGCCGCCCTTGCCCCTGGATGGATGACACCCAACACCGGAATCGGAAGTGTTGCCCTGATTTCATCCAGTACAGCTGCAGTCGCTGTATTGCAGGCGATGATCAGCATTTTTATTTCCTTCTTCATCAAAAACCTCGTCATTTGCCATGTAAAGGTTTGGACATCTTTTTTGGTCCTTGGCCCATAAGGGCATCTTGCTGTATCACCTAAGTAAATTATATTTTCATTTGGAAGCTGACGCATGACTTCTTTAGCTACTGTCAAACCGCCTACCCCTGAATCAATGATGCCTATCGGTTGTTTCAAAAAACTCGCCTCATTTTTCTTTCATTTCTTGATGTAGTTTTACTAGAATCCCTTTGAGGGACATGATGTCAGATTCGTTAAAATTGACTAACACGCCACTCAAGTACTGCTGCCGTTTATTAATCACTTCTTCGATTATCCGTTCACCTTCTTCAAGAAGGTGAATTCGAACCACACGCCGGTCCTTTTCATCCCTGACACGCTGGACAAGCTGATGTTTCTCCATGCGGTCAATCAGATCCGTCGTTGTGCTGAAGGCGAGAAACATCTTCGTGGACAATTCGCCAATCGTCATGTCACCTGATTCAAAAAGCCATTGCAAAGCCACGAATTGAGGAATGGTAATTTTATAATCATGGAGAATTTCTCTCCCCCTTTGTTTAAGCCATGACGATACATAGCGCAATTCCCTCTCGATATCGGCTACATATGCCGCCTGCTTCTCTTCATCCATACACACAGCTCCCCACTTCATGAAACTTATCATACTACCATTTTGGATGAAAGTGAAATGATTTTCAAGATTGATTACCTGGAATCATAATGAAACGCTCTCATAAAAATAAGCAGCATCCAAAGAAGTCAAAACAACCAAATTGTTTTGCCCTTCCTTATATGCTGCCAATGAACGGGAGAGAAAATATTTATTAGGCTTACGTATTAAGAGTTAACACATTAAAGCTTAAGTTCTCCCATACGAAGGAGTTCTATGACTGCCTGCGAACGTCCTTTAACTCCAAGCTTCTGCATCGCATTCGAAATATGGTTTCGAACTGTTTTTTCGCTAATAAACAATTCACCTGCGATTTCTTTTGTTGTTTTGTCTTGTACTAGTAACTCAAATACTTCTTTTTCTCTTTTGGTGAGTAGTGGCTTATGAGTGAATTCGTTCTCCTTCAAGTAATGTTACCCTCCTTGCCTTCACCAGCATAAAACCCGGAGTGGGTGTCTATTTAGTCAAGATATAGTATGTCGGCTGGGGCAATGGAGTGACTATTTTACTTGTCTAAATGGAAATATTTTTAGGAATGTTCCAGCACAGTTTGCCACATCGAGTGCTTCATCTCTTCCGTCCAAGGTATCGGCTTTCCGGTGGCCTTGGAGACTTGTACAATCGTCCCCCTGCCCGTTAAACAAATTGATCCATCCTGTTTGGTCCCCATATAATGTATGTCCACTGAAGAATTTCCGATATGGTCAGCTTTCACATGGATCGTCAATCGATCATTGAAAAAAACCTGCTTCAGGTAATCACACTGTAAGTTAGCAACAACCGGCATCTCACCGCATTCAGCAGAGGTCCAATCCGACATGAATCCCATGCTATTGAAATACTCAATCCGTGCTTCCTCAAAATAAGTAAAAGGAATCGTGTTATTCATGTGCCCAAACATATCAGTTTCTGAAAAGCGGACCTTAATCTCATGTTTAAAGGAAAAATCATTGATCCACTCCGTTATATTATCAATATATGATATTTTGCCCAACTTGTGCACACCCTTTCTGAAATGAATGACTATTCACTCATTTTATAAGAAAAAAGCCATAATGAAAAGTATTTTATATTGGAAGATGTTTAATTTTATCATTCTCACTTCATTAATTTAGTCATTCAGCATTTGCGGGTGCCACAAATCATTTTACACATCAATCCAAGCTATCAATCGATAAAAAAAGAACCCATATCATAAGATATAGGTTCTTTCATGTTCATTATTAAACTTCATCGCTGCCGAAGAAGTTACGGAATTGTTGGATCGTAGTATCACGGTTCAACGCTGCAATCGAAGTAGTTAATGGAATGCCTTTAGGGCAAGACTGCACACAGTTTTGTGAGTTACCGCAGTTTGCAAGTCCTCCATCACCCATGATTGTATTTAAACGTTCAGCTTTGTTCATTGCACCTGTTGGATGTGCGTTGAACAACCGAACTTGTGATAATGGTTGTGGCCCCATGAAGTCTGAATTGCTGTTTACGTTCGGACAAGCTTCCAAACAAACACCGCAAGTCATACATTTAGATAACTCGTAAGCCCATTGACGTTTCTTTTCTGGCATACGCGGTCCCGGTCCAAGATTGTACGTTCCATCGATTGGAATCCATGCTTTTACCTTTTTCAATGAGTCGAACATACGGCTGCGATCGACTTGCAGGTCACGAACAACAGGGAATGTACGCATTGGAGCTAGACGAACTGGCTGCTCCAATTGATCGATAAGAGCTGTACATGATTGTCTTGGTTTACCATTGATAACCATTGAACAAGCACCACATACCTCTTCAAGACAGTTCATGTCCCATGCGATTGCTGTAGTGTGCTTGCCTTGTACAGTTACCGGATTACGACGAATTTCCATAAGAGCCGAAATTACGTTCATATTCGGGCGGTATGCTAATTCGAATTCCTCATCATAAGGAGCTGAATCCGGTGTATCTTGACGAGTGATTATAAAACGGACTGTTTTAGTCTCAGATTTAGTTTCAACCATTTTTTTGCTCCCCCTCTTTAGTGTTTCGTAGTGTAGTCACGTTTACGCGGTGCGATCAGTGATACATCAATATCTTCATAATGGAATTCTGGTGCTTGATCCAAGCCTTTGAATGTTGCCATAGTAGTTTTCATGAATTCCTCATCATTACGTTCTGGGAAATCAGGTTTGTAATGCGCTCCGCGGCTTTCGTCACGGTTTAACGCACCAATTGTGATTACACGAGCCAATTGCATCATGTTTTGCAGCTGTCTAGTGAATGCAGCTCCTTGGTTACTCCATTTAGCCGTGTCATTGATGTTAATTTTCTTGTAACGTTCCATTAGTTCAAGTATCTTGTTATCCGTTTCTTTCAGCTTGTCATTGTAACGAACTACAGTAACATGCTGTGTCATCCACTCACCAAGTTCTTTGTGAAGGACGTACGCATTTTCGTTACCATCAAGAGACATGACTTCATTCCATTTCTCTTGTTCTTGTTTTTCGTACCCTTCATACAATGAAGAAGGAATGGATTCTGAAGTTTTATCAAGGCCTTCAATATATTTAACGGCGTTCGGTCCAGCGACTGAACCACCATAGATTGCAGAAAGAAGTGAGTTAGCACCAAGACGGTTACCGCCATGTTGTGAGTAATCACACTCACCTGCAGCGAATAAACCTTTGATGTTAGTCATTTGGTCATAATCCACCCAAAGTCCGCCCATAGAATAGTGAACCGCAGGGAAAATTTTCATTGGAACTTTACGAGGATCTTCACCCATGAATTTCTCGTAGATTTCAATGATTCCGCCAAGTTTAATATCAAGTAATTTCGGATCTTTATGTGATAGATCCAGGTAAACCATGTTTTCTCCATTAATGCCAAGCTTCATGTTCATGCAGACGTCGAAGATTTCACGAGTCGCGATATCACGAGGTACTAGATTACCATAAGCAGGGTATTTTTCTTCAAGGAAATACCAAGGTTTTCCGTCTTTATATGTCCAGATACGTCCACCTTCACCACGAGCGGATTCACTCATTAGACGAAGTTTGTCATCTCCAGGGATTGCTGTCGGGTGAATTTGAATGAACTCACCATTTGCATAATTTACACCTTGTTGATAAACGATGGAAGCTGCTGAACCTGTATTGATCATTGAGTTAGTTGATTTACCGAAAATGATTCCAGGGCCGCCGCTCGCCATGATGACTGCGTCTCCAGGGAATGATTTGATTTCCATTGAAGTCAGGTTTTGAGCTACGATACCGCGTGCTGTTTGCTCATCATCGATTACAGCTCCAAGGAATTCCCAGCCTTCATATTTCGTTACAAGGCCTTCAACTTCATAACGGCGAACCTGCTCGTCCAATGCGTAAAGTAATTGCTGACCAGTTGTTGCACCAGCGAATGCTGTACGGCTATGTTGAGTACCACCGAAACGACGGAAATCAAGAAGACCTTCCGGAGTACGGTTGAACATAACACCCATACGGTCAAACATATGGATGATCGATGGTGCTGCTTCGCACATCGCTTTAACCGGCGGTTGGTTAGCCAAGAAATCTCCGCCATAAACTGTATCGTCGAAGTGGATATATGGAGAATCCCCTTCACCTTTTGTATTTACTGCCCCGTTGATTCCGCCTTGGGCACAAACTGAGTGAGAGCGTTTAACAGGCACTAAAGAAAATAAATCAACCTGTTGTCCCAGCTCTGCTGCTTTGATCGTAGCCATTAATCCAGCTAGACCTCCACCAACGATAACTATTTTACCTTTACCCAATTCTGTCACTCCCTTATTTCCATTAGCCAAGCTATGTTTTTCCTAATTCTTATAAATGAACTCTATCTTCTTATACGAAAGCGAAAATTGCGCTGATTCCGATATAAGAAAGAAGAACGAAAACGATCAATGTAAAGTAAGTCATGATTCTTTGCGATCTTGGTGAAACTGTAAGACCCCAGCTGACTGCAAATGACCATAATCCATTAGCAAAGTGGAAGATTGCCGAGATAATACCAACAATATAGAACACAATCATAAATGGACTAGAGAAAATTTCAGCCATCATGTCAAAGTTAACTTCAGCACCCATAGCTGCTTGAATTCTAGTTGCCCATATATGCCAAACAAGGAAAATCAACGTTATGATTCCAGTTAGACGTTGTAGCATGAACATCCAGTTACGGAAGAAACTAAATCTGCCTAAATTGTTTTTTGCTGTAAAGGCAATATAAATTCCGTACACAGCATGGAAAATGAGCGGTAGATAGATGACGACCCATTCTACCAGAATCTTCACGGGCGTATACTCAATTAAATGAACTGCCCCATTAAAAGTCTCTTCTCCTTTTGTTGCCATAAAGTTTACCGATAAATGAAAAATTAGGAATAGACCAATTGGAATTACTCCTAGAAGTGAATGAAGCCTGCGATTCCCAAACTCACGATTTTTTGCCACTAAGTGCCCCCCCTTAATTTGTGAAAAATCATGCAAAGATAAACTGGTGGCTACCTTTTATCTCCGCGTGAAAATACAGTATAGAGTCAAAAAAACTCCTCTATACTTCCTTTACAATTATGTGACATGTCCATTTTACTCCTGACTTCTATATGCGTCAAGAAAACGGATACAAGAAATCTCTTTTTCAGAATAGATTTTATTGGATTAAATTAGCTATTTTTTGTATGTCAAGATGATATTTTAAATAAATTTCTAATTTAACTATTAATATCTCGATATAATTTCTCATTTTTTTCCAATTGATATTTAAATAAATAAAAAACAGTATAATTTGCAAAAGAAATACGTTTATAATAGATTTACAGAAAGAGGCGATAAATTATGAAAAAAAATATTGCTGCTGCGATAGAAGAAGAGATTCAAACTGAAGAAATTCAAACTGAAGAATTCCTGGTTCCAGCTTTCGGATACGAATTAATCAGAGAAGTTCTATTGAACGATATTCTCGGAAAAGACTCTAATCAAATCCTCTATTGGGCAGGTAAACAATTAGCAAGAAAATTCCCATTGAATGGCGATCAGGAAGTGATTGAATTTTTCCAAAGCGCTGGATGGGGCAATCTAGAAATCTTGAAGTATACAAAACACGAGATGGAATTATCCCTGACGGGTGAAATAATCAGCCGCCGCCTGGATTTACACCCTGATTGTCACTTCCAACTTGAAGCCGGTTTCCTTGCCGAGCAGTTTACACTGCAAAAAAAATTCCTCAGCGAATCAACGGAAGAAATTAAACGCCGCGCAAAAAAAGTGATATTCACCATCCAATGGGATCCCAGAGATCCAATCTAATGAGCCCTTAAAACAGACTTACCCTTTTTACCGGAAGTCTGTTTTTTATTGGACTCCTGACACTTAAGCTAGCACATTTGCATGCTGACCTAGTTTAAATGCTTCATGAAGAGATTCGACCGCCTTCACCATTTCCTTTTCATTGACGACAGTCGAAACTTTAATTTCCGATGTGCTGACCATTTTCACCTGGATGCCTGTATTGGCCATCACTTCAAACATCTCGGCAGCCACTCCCGGATTGGATACCATACCAGAACCGACGATGGACACTTTTGCCAATCCGCTCTCCGTTTCGACTCGGTCGAATCCCAATTGTTCTTTATTATTTTCCAGCACGATCAAGGCCGCTTCCGTATCTTCACTTTTTGTGGAAAAAGATAGATTGGTCGTATCCTCGGCAGTCATGCTTTGAATGATGATGTCCACATTAATCCGGTTTTTCGCAAGTGTTGTGAAGATTGTGGATAATGCACCAAGTGATTGGGGCAAACCATATATTGTGACCCTCGTAATACTGTCTTCAAAAGCAATCCCGCGTACAATTAAGTTTTCTTCCATAGTTGCTTCCTCCTCAATGATCGTTCCTGATTCTCTCTCCATGCTTGAACGGACTTCAAGCGGTATTTGATAATTTTTTGCATATTCGACAGCCCTTGGATGAAGGACGCCCGCCCCCAAGTTGGCAAGTTCCAGCATTTCATCATAAGAAATCGATTGGAGTTTTCGTGCGCCTTTTATGTAGCGAGGGTCCGTTGTGAAAACACCCGTTACATCCGTATAAATATCGCATCTATCCGCATTCAGCGCTGCAGCGATGGCAACCGCTGTCGTATCGGAACCGCCTCGCCCTAAGGTAGTGATTTCCCCATTTGCATCGTTCCCCTGGAAACCAGCCACGACCACTATTTTCTTCTCCTGAAGCTGAGCTTGGATCCTCGTGGCATCGATGTTTAAAATCCGGGCATTCCCATGAACGGATTCCGTTTGCATGCCAGCCTGCCAGCCAGTATACGAAATGGCTTCATGTCCTTCTTCAATCAATGCCATCGTTAACAGGGAAATCGTTACCTGTTCCCCCGTAGTCAATAGCATATCCATTTCCCTCTTGCTCGGGGTTCCGGAAATATCCCGGGCCATGGAAACCAATTGATCCGTGGTTTTCCCCATGGCTGAAACAACGACGACTACCTCATTTCCATTCTGCGCTTCCTCGATTACCCGATTGGCAACATTTTTGATTTTTTCTACGCTTCCGACGGATGTTCCGCCAAATTTTTGAACGATTAATGCCATCCTCATGCACCCTCTCTACCTTTTTAGGCAATAAAAAAAGCAATGAGAAATATCTCATTGCTGTGATCACATATCTAAATACTGTAAACACAGTGAGATAGCTCTCCAGGGTATAAACCCTGACAATCCGCCATTTATTAAATGTCGGACCAGGAAAACAAGGTATGAGTCTTGTCTTCCTTCGGCGTCATCCCCTTTCAAAACCTTTCATGGAAGCTCATACTTCTCCAGGTTTTTACTCTTGAATTCCGCACCTCTATCAGCACTTTTAAGTTGTCTAGTTAAAAATTCTTTTTAATCATAGCATAGAGATTTATCGGTAGCAAGATTATTCTTGTAATTTTCTAACGATTCCCTCTGCTACCCCTTTTGGCATGCCAGCTTCCATGATTTCCTCGGCGGTTGCCTCTTTGATTTTCTTCAATGATCCAAAATGCCTTAATAATTGCTTCCTTCGCTTTTCCCCGACTCCTGGAATATCATCAAGCTGGGAGTGAACTGCATTTTTCCCGCGTAGCTGACGATGGAATGTAATCGCGAACCGATGCACTTCATCCTGAATTCTTTGCAATAGGTAAAATTCCTGGCTCCGTGAATCAAGAGGTACGATTTCAAGCGGATTTCCGATCATCAATTGCGAGGTCCTATGCTTTTCATCCTTAATGAGGCCTGAAAGTGGAATATCAAGGCCCAATTCATTTTCCAGAATATCCCGTACGGCTTCAACATGTCCCTTTCCGCCATCAATGATGATCAAGTCCGGAAGCGGCAGCCCTTCTTTCAATACCCGTGAATACCTTCTTCTGACCACTTCACGCATCGATTCATAATCATCAGGCCCTTGGACCGTCTTGATCTTATATTTGCGGTACTCCCTTTTTTCCGGCTTTCCATCAATGAACACGACTAAAGCGGAAACTGGGTCACTTCCCTGGATGTTGGAGTTATCGAAAGCTTCAATTCGATGCGGGGTGTAGATACCCAGTTGCTTCCCGAGGTTTTCCACCGCATTGATCGTTCTTTCTTCATCCCTTTCAATCAAAGAGAATTTTTCCTGAAGCGCGATGGAGGCATTTTTATTCGCCAATTTAAGCATGTCTTTTTTCGCTCCCCGTTTCGGGTGAATCGTTTTGACACCAAGCAGCCCTTCGGCCATTTCGGCATCCACTGATTCAGGCAGCAAGATTTCCTTTGGTTTAAAGTGGTTCGTAATCTCGTAAAACTGACCGAGGAATGTAAGAAGTTCCTGTTCGGGTTCATCGTAGACCGGAAAAAGTGAAACATCCCTTTCTATTAATTTACCCTGCCGGACAAAAAATACCTGAACGCACATCCAGCCTTTATCATAGGCAAAACCAAATACATCCCTGTCGATGAAATCTGTCGTCATCATTTTCTGCTTCTCCATCGTAATATCGATATGGGCAATTTTGTCACGGAACTCCTTGGCCCTCTCGAAATCGAGATCTTCCGATGCCTCCAGCATTTTTTCAGTCAGTTCTTTTTTTATTTCAGTATGCCCGCCGTTCAAGAACCTGTTGATATCATCCACCATTTTTTTATATTCCTGTTCCTCTACATCATATACACATGGGGCCAGGCACTGGCCAAGGTGATAGTAGAGACAAACGCGATCAGGTAAAGTATTGCATTTTCTAAGGGGATAGATGCGGTCGAGCAATTTTTTCGTTTCGTTAGCTGCAAATGCATTCGGATAAGGACCGAAATATTTACCTTTGTCTTTTTTGACTTTTCGCGTAATGATTAGACGTGGGTGGCGTTCCGCAGTCAGCTTTATGAAGGGATACGTCTTATCATCCTTTAGCATGACATTATATTTTGGGTCATGTTTTTTGATTAAGTTCAACTCTAAAATAAGAGCCTCGATATTGGAAGAGGTGACAATATATTCAAAATCCTCAATTTCATTCACGAGCCGGAATGTTTTTCCGTCATGAGATCCCGTGAAATAAGAACGGACACGATTTTTCAACACTTTCGCTTTGCCTACATAGATGATCGTTCCCTGACGATCTTTCATTAAATAACAACCAGGTTGATCGGGAAGAAGGGCAAGTTTATTCTTTATTTGTTGATTCACGCATTCAGCCTCCTGTTCTCCCTTTTTTACAATTATTATATATCAAGATAGCGAAAAAAGCTTCAAGTCCGCAGACTTGAAGCTTTTTTTAGCTAACCTACTATTACGCGTGTTTTGAAATAAGTTCAGCAAGTGCTTCTTTAGGTTGGAAACCAACAACCTTATCAACCACTTCACCGTCTTTAAGCACGATTAATGTAGGGATGCTCATCACACCAAATTTTCCAGCTGTTTCTTGGTTTTCATCCACATCCACTTTTACGATTTTTGCTGTATCGCCAATTTCAGTATCAAGCTCTTGAAGAACAGGAGCGATCATTTTACAAGGTCCGCACCATGGAGCCCAAAAATCTACAAGAACGACACCTTCGCTAGTATCTGTTGTGAACGTTTGGTCAGTTGCATTTATAATTGCCATATATATTTCCTCCTCAAATTTACTCAAATAACTAAAAACAGTATATCATTGTTGCTCGAATCGATGCTAATATTTTGCTTCAGTGGTAGGATGTCCAAAGAAAGAGTAAATATGCAGGCCAAATAAAGGGGCAAGACATGTATCGGCTTATGCCAAATGTCTTGCCCCTCATCTGTATTATTTCTATTACGCGTTAACTTTAAGTTTTTTGAATTCTTCCGTTAGTAACGGAACGACTTCGAAAAGGTCTCCGACAATTCCATAATCCGCCACATTGAATATGTTAGCTTCCGGGTCTTTATTGATCGCAACGATAACCTTCGAGTTGGACATCCCAGCTAAATGCTGGATCGCACCGGAAATTCCGCAGGCGATATAAAGGTCAGGTGTTACGACTTTACCCGTTTGCCCGATTTGCAAAGAGTAATCGCAATAATCCGCATCACATGCTCCGCGGGAAGCTCCTACCGCTCCGCCAAGAACTTGTGCCAGTTCCTTTAATGGTTCAAAACCATCTTCACTTTTCACGCCGCGGCCACCAGCGATGATTACTTTCGCTTCTGAAAGGTCGACCCCTTCACTGGCTTTTCTTACAACATCTTTAATGATTGTACGTAAATCCTTGATATCCACACTTAATGTAGAAACATCACCAGAGCGGGACTCATCTTTCGCTAATGGTTCGATATTGTTCGGACGGATTGTCGCGAATATCACGCCATCTGTTACAATTTTCTTTTCAAATGCCTTACCGGAATAGATCGGACGGGTGAAAACGATATTTCCGCCTTCTTCTTCAATGGTTGTAACGTCGGAGATCAATCCTGATTCAAGCTTTCCAGCCAATTTTGGTGCAAGGTCTTTTCCTAGGGCCGTATGTCCAAAGAATATCCCTTCTGGTTTTTCCTGTTCGATGACGGCAAGCAAGCTTTGCGCATAACCATCTGAAGTATATTGTTTCAATTGATCATTTTCGACTGCAACAACCCGGTCTGCCCCATACTGGATCAATTCATTTCCGAAATTTTGAACACTGTCACCAACCAAGACACCTACTATTTCCCCGCCATCTGCAGCAAGTTTAGCCGCACCGATAGCTTCAAATGATACATTTCTCAGTGAACCGTCACGAACTTCGCCCAATACAAGAAACTTTCTAGCCATTTATAAAAACCTCCTGTGCACTATTTTATCTTTTTGTCGTGTGTTGTTATTTTGAAAAAGTACCGTTTCGATTAAATCACTTTTGCTTCGCTTCGTAATAATTGAACAAGTTCGCTTACTTGATCACCGATTTCGCCGTTTAATACTTTTCCAGCTTCTTTTTTAGCAGGAAGGTAAATTTCAATCGTTTTTGTTTTTGCCTCAACATCTTCTTCTTCCAAATCCAGGTCATCCAATTCCAATTCTTCAAGCGGTTTTTTCTTCGCTTTCATGATTCCCGGCAATGATGGATAACGTGGTTCGTTTAGCCCTTGCTGAGCCGTCACCAACAACGGAAGGGATGCTTCGATCGTTTCAGAGTCCCCTTCGACATCACGGATAACGCTTACATTTCCATTTTCGATGTCCAGCTTAGTAATGGTAGTAATATAGGGAATTTCTAAAATTTCGGCCACGCGTGGTCCCACTTGACCAGAACCGCCATCAATTGCAACGTTCCCTGCAATGATTAAATCGGCATTTTTATCTTTTAAGTATTCGCCTATAATTTTGGCAGTCGTGAATTGGTCGCCATTTTCAATATCGTCTTCTATATTTATCAATACGGCTTTGTCAGCACCCATTGCCAGCGCCGTACGTAATTGCTTTTCAGCCTCTTCGGTTCCGACGGAAATAACCGTTACTTCGCCGCCTTGTGCATCACGCACCTGGATTGCTTCTTCAACTGCATACTCATCGTATGGATTAATGATGAATTCTGCTCCATCCTCATTAATTTTCCCGTTGGATAGAGTAATTTTTTCTTCTGTATCAAATGTTCTTTTCAGCAGTACATAAATGTTCACGATAATACCTCCCGAATGATTTGAGTTTTGAAGATTATGAATTTTATTGATATATAGTATTGTATTCTACAGATTTCATCAAAATCCTGCATGATATATAAAAATAGTTATTTATACTCGAATCATCATTTCCCTGTGAATACAGCTTCCCTTTTTTCAATGAAAGCGCCGATTCCTTCTTGTGCATCAGCAGTATCGAAAGCTTGGCCAAAGAGGGCGGCTTCCCTTTCCACACCTTTATGGTAGGCATCATGCTTGGAATAATTTAATAACTCTATGGCCGACTTTAAAGCAAGCGGGCTTTTCTTGGCAATTTTATTGGCTAGTTCTTTAGCTTTCGGAATCAATTCTTCATCCGTGAAGGCATGATTCGCCAATCCGCATTGTACAGCTTGGGTACCTGAAATCGGTTCACTTGTAAACAGCATTTCAGCTGCCTTTGCCATGCCCACATAACGAGGAAGACGTTGGGTCCCAGCAAATCCAGGGATTAAGCCCAACTGCAGCTCAGGCAAACCCAGTTTAGCCCTTTCGGTTACCAAACGGATGTGACAGGCCATGGCCAGCTCCAATCCTCCGCCAAGGGCCGCTCCATGGATGGCTGCAATGACCGGTTTTGGGAAAGATTCGATTTTCTCAAAAACAGATTGCCCGTTCTTGGTCAGCTTCTCGAAAGCTTTCCCGTCTTTCACTTCCGTAAACTCCTTAATGTCTGCTCCTGCAGAGAAGAATCTTCCTTCACCATGAAGAAGGACAACCCGTACGGCCTCATCATTCTCAATTTGGTCGAAGGCCTGTGACAGCTCTCCGATGATAGCCGAAGAAAGTGCATTTGCAGGTGCATGATCAATAGTTATAAAAGCCACATGATTTTCGACAGAAAGCTTAAGATATTCCATTTCAATCCCTCCAGGCATACTAGTCGAACTTTTTCGAAAATTTAATATGTATCACTTCCCGATAAAACTGGAAGCAGAATTAACCGATTCTTTCGAGGATGGCTCGCCATCCTCTATTTAAATCGTTAACTTTTCAGGCCACAGCCGCCAATCAGAAGGCGGTGAACATCTGGTGCAAGGTCTGGGAGCGAATACTTTTGCTCATTCATGACCCAGGTCGTCACTGTTTCGTCAATCGTTCCAAAAATCATCTGCCTGGCAAGTAAATTATTTAAATCAGGCAGGAATTCGCCGTTTTCTTTTCCTTCTATAATGATTTGATCGATTAAATTTAAATACCCTCTTAACACATCATTAATTCTTAGGCGCAATTCTTTATTCGACTGTCTTAATTCCAACTGAGTGACAATTGCTAAATTCACGTCTTCTGAAAGGTTTTTAAAATGTTTTTGGATGAGCACATGCAGTTTATCCGAAGCAGTGGTCTTTCCTTTTAGCTCTTCTTCGATCTGTTCCACAAAATAGCCCATCTTTTCATGGAATAATGATATTAGGATATCTTCTTTATTTTTAAAATAAAGATATATGGTGCCATCCGCTACCCCTGCCTGCTTGGCGATTTTGGATACTTGGGCTTGATAGTAACCGTTTTGGGCAATGACGATAACGGCCGCATCAATAATTTGATTATACTTAGGTCTGTTGCTTTTCACTGGATGTCCCCTTTCAGAAAATGAATGAATCATCATTCATATTTCTATCATAAAATGATGACCCTTTACTGTCAAGCAAAACTTCTAAGGGGCCTGACATTCACTTCTGTTCATTGTACAGTCCCCATCCATAGGTTGTCCAGCCGTTTTGCAAAACACGGAGCTCTCTTCCGCTGCTCCGTTAAAAGGGGGGTGCATGTTTAAGCTTCTTTTCTTTCCTCGGATATTTTTTTCTTTTCCTCCTCGATTAGGACCCTTCTCAGGATCTTTCCTATCGTCGTTTTTGGAAGTTCATTCCTGAATTCATAGCTGCGCGGCACCTTATAGGAAGCCAGGTTCTTTCTGGCAAATTCATTCAATTCCTCTTCTGTGACCCTCGCATTTTTTTTCAGTACGACATAGGCCTTGACGGTTTCCCCGCGATATGGGTCAGGGATACCTGCCACAACCACTTCCTGTATGGCCTCATGCTCGTATAGCACCTCTTCCACCTCACGTGGATATATATTGAAACCGCCTGCAATGATTGTATCCTTTTTCCTCTCGACGACATAAAAGAACCCCTGCTCATCCATGTAACCCAGATCGCCAGTAAGCAGCCAGCCATTTTTAAAGGTTTTTTCCGTTTCATCCGGACGATTCCAATATCCTTGCATCACCTGTGGTCCTTTTATTGCAATCTCTCCAATTTCATTCGGAGGAAGCTCTTCAAAGTTTTCCAGGGACAGAATCACCGAGTCGGTATCTGGCCAAGGCAGTCCAACGCTTCCTTTTACACGCGGCTGATCCCAAATGAAATTAGCATGTGTCACCGGTGAGGTTTCTGAAAGCCCATAGCCTTCAACAAGCTTTCCGCCGGTAATTTTCTCAAACTGCTCCTGGACCTCTAAGGGCAATGATGCAGAACCGCTTATACAGGCATTGATGGAAGAAAGGTCATATTTGGCGATATCCGGATGGTTCAAGAGGCCAATATACATCGTGGGTGCTCCTGGAAACATGGTCGGTTTCTGTTTTTGAATGGTTTTAAGCGTCGCTTCGACATCAAATTTTGGCATGATGATCATGGTGTTCCCTTCCATGACGGATAAAACCAAAACTGTAGTCATACCGTATACATGGAAGAAAGGCAGAATCGCAAGGATCCTTTCCTCACCGCGCTTATTTTTATAAAGCCATGCATTGCACATTTTCGTATTTGCCAGCATGTTCTTATGGGTAAGCATGACCCCTTTGGGAAAGCCTGTTGTCCCACCTGTATATTGCAAAAGCGCAAGGTCATTATCCACATCGATTGGCACTGTGACTTCTTCAGTGATCTTTCGTTTCATGATTTCGGAAAATAAATGATGATTCCCATCATGCTCCACATTGATGACAATGCCGTATTGCTTTTTTTGGATAAAAGGATAGATAAGATTTTTCGGGAATGGTAAATATTCCTTGATAGCGGTTACAATTATATGTTCTATATCCGTTCTTGATGCCACTGCTGTGACACGGGGAAATAAAATATCCATCGCTAAAATTATTTTCGCTCCGGAATCTTTCATTTGATATTCTAATTCACGTTCCGTATAGGTTGGATTCGTTTGAACCACGACTCCGCCGGCCATCAAAATCCCAAAAAAGCTTATGACACCCTGAGGGCAGTTTGGAAGCATGACGGCAACGCGTTCACCTTTTTGAAGACCGATACTTTTTAAATAGGCTGCAAACTTTAAAGCCGATTCATGCACTTCCCGGAAAGTTAATTCTTTTCCCTGGAAATGAATCGATACTTTATCAGGGAATTCTTCAGCTGATTCCTTCAAAAAAGAATATAGAGGTTTATCTTCGTACGACAAAACAGCGGGTATCTGTTCCGGATAAATAGCTTGCCATGGCTTATTGCTCATTTGCCCCCTCCTTCTGAATATTCTCAATACTCTTAATCATTATAATACAATCGGGATTTTCTTACAATTGCCGAATTTCAGAGTATAAAGACCTTATGATGAGAAGCAGACCAGTATATATCCTATGCCAACCACAGGGAACGAAATACATTAAAAGAGAGAAAAAAAAGGAGTGGATCCACTCCTTACAGACTGTAGACAAATTAGGGTAGAACCAGTTTACCTTCAATTCTAGTGAAGGTTTCATCTCATATAAGTTTGCATGCACGGTAAAGCATTAAGTGATAATGCTTCAATCTTTTGTATCAATTTGGAGTGAGCCATATTTCTCTTCCTTTGCCGTAAAGTCTATTTGACCAATGTTATTTCTAACTTTTGTAAGAGTTCAAATAAAAGAAGCGGCACAATGGCCGCTTCAATTGAAGAATGTCATATAAATGATTCCAAACAGAAAAAAGATACCGCAACAAACAATTAATACTTTTGCAAGTTTCTCCACAGCTTACTCCCTCTCATGAAGGGCATTAAGAAATTCCGGCGCCGATGACAAAAGATAATGCGATAGATATGATCATCGATAGGAATCCAACTGCCCGATTATCTTTTTGTATTTCTTCATCTATTTTAAATCCAGGAGTCATAAATTCAAAAATGAAATACCCGATTAACAGCAGGACAAATCCGTATACGCCCCAGCCAATCATGGTAAGAAGCGAATTCTGATGGAGAATGGACTGTTGGAATACATAGGCGATCCCAAATATTTTACCACCTGTTGCCAATGCGACAGAAAGGTTTCCCTGTTTGATTTCCTCCCAGTTCTTGTACTTTGTGACAAGTTCAAAAATGGCTAAAAAAACAATCATGCACAAAATAACGACACTGTAACGAGCAGCTATATATACATATTCATTTTCCCACATGTTCTCCATGGTCCAACTCCCGAATGGTAACTAGCCACCCGGCTTGGCTAAATAGCCGGAGTGACCGCTTTCCTTTATTTAAATTCCACCACCGTAACACCTGTTCCGCCTTCACCGGCTTCCCCGAAGCGAATCCTTTTAACAGAGCGGTGATTTTTCAAGTATTCCTGGACTCCGGACCGAAGAGCGCCCGTTCCTTTACCATGAATGATGGAAACACTCGAATAACCGGCCAAAAGAGCATCATCAATGTACTTTTCCACTCTTGAAATTGCATTTTCAAAGCGTTCTCCACGGAGGTCAAGTTCCACGCTAACATGATAATCGCGGCCTTTGATTGTGGTAAGCGGCTTTGTTTCTTTTACTTTTGTGCTCTTGATGAATTCCAGGTCAGACTCCTTCACCTTCATCTTCATGATGCCGATCTGAACCTGCCATTCATTATTTGAGACCTTCTCAATCAAGTGACCTTTTTGACCAAAGCTTACTACCTTAACTTCATCTCCAGGTTTCAAGCTTTTATCCAGCGGCTTAGCAGCTTTATTTGACGTTTTTTTCACTTTAGGCGCTGCTTCTTCAAGCCGCTTTTTGGCATCGATCAGTTCATGCTCTTTAACATCGGCATGCTTTTCCAGTCGCAGTTTACGTAAATCGGCAATGATCGCTTCCGCTTCCTTTTGTGCATTTTCAACGATTGCTGCTGCCTGTTTTGCTGCCTTTTCGACCATCGCATCCCGTTCTTCATAGTACTCATCAATTTGCCTTTGAAGGTCTTTATGAAGAATTTCCGCCTCTTTCAGGTGATTCTTGGCTTCCAGCTCCTCTTCTTCAGCCTTCTTGCGGCTGTCCTCAAGGGATGCTATCATATTTTCAACTTTATTCGTGTCCTCACCAATATGACTGCGGGCGCTGCTTATCACGCTTTCTTCCAAACCAAGACGCTTGGAAATTTCAAAAGCATTACTCCGCCCTGGTACACCGATCAAAAGTTTGTAGGTGGGACTCAAGGTTTCCACATTAAATTCGACGCTTGCATTAATGACGCCTTCCCGATCATATCCATACGCTTTTAATTCCGGGTAATGTGTCGTTGCAATTACACGTGCTCCGCGCTTATACACTTCATCCAAAATGGAAATGGCCAAAGCGGCACCTTCCTGTGGATCTGTTCCCGCTCCAAGCTCATCGAATAAAACAAGGCTGTCATAATCGACATGCTTAAGGATATCGACAATGTTGACCATATGGGAAGAGAATGTACTTAAGCTTTGTTCAATCGACTGTTCATCGCCAATATCGGCATAAACAGAAGAAAACACAGCCGTTTCGGAACCATCCAGCGCAGGGATTTGCAGACCCGACTGGGCCATTAACGTACAGAGGCCTATCGTTTTCAGGGTAACCGTCTTCCCTCCTGTATTCGGACCGGTGATGACGATTGTCGTAAATTCATCACCAAGAAAAATATCATTGGCTACGACAACATCACTCGGAATGAGCGGATGTTTCGCTTTGAATAATTTCACGCGTCCCTCATTATTCAGAATCGGCTTGGATCCTTTTATCGCTTTTGCATATTTTGCCTTGGCAACAAGGAAATCGATTTGTGCAAGCACTTTGACATTATGAAGCAATTCAGGGGTGAACGCACCGACTTTTTCCGATAGTTCAACCAATATCCGTTCTATTTCCTGCGTTTCCTTCACCCGGGTTTCCTGCAGGACATTATTCAGTTGAACAATTGCTTGCGGTTCAATGAACAACGTCTGCCCTGATGATGATTGATCATGAATGATTCCGCCATATACACTGCGGTATTCCTGTTTTACCGGGATGACGAATCGATCATTCCGGATGGTGATGATGGCATCGGATAACATTTTTGATGCATTTGAAGAACGGATCATACTTTCTAGTTTTTCCCTGACGCGGCTTTCGTTCGTCCGAATTTGGTTTCTTAGGGTACGAAGCTTGTCGCTGGCAGAATCCATCACTTCGCCATGTTCGCTTACTGCAAACGTAATTTCCTGTTGCAAATCAATCAACGGATGAAGGGAATCGATATATTCAGCTAATAGCGGAACATCAATTTCCTGCTCTGCGAGTTCTTCGAAAAAACGGCTGAGGATCCTGCCGGCACGAATCGTACTCGCAAGTTCCATCAGTTCCATCGGTGAGAGCATTCCGCCAATCTGTGCCCTTTTTGCATGTGGACGGATATCGAAAATCCCGCCCAATGGCAAGTTACCTTTCAACCGGACGATTTTGGCTGACTCATCTGTTTCTTCCTGCCATCTCGACACTTCTTCAAAATCCGTGGAAGGCATTAATTGCTCTGCCTTCTCTTTTCCTATGGATGAGGATGCGTGTGAGATTAATTGTTCTTTTATTTTATGAAATTCCAATGTCTTTAAAGCTTTTTTATGCATGGAGTTAAAGCTCCTCCTTATTTATGGGCAAATAGTTAATCATTTCTCTTTAAAAACGCCAATAATCCATCCGTATCCCTTGCATTAAGAACCGTTGATTCTTTAATCCAGCCCTTTTTGGCTGACGAGACCCCAACAGGCATATGTTCAAGCATGTCGATGCTGTGGGCATCCGTATTGATTATGATAGGAACTCCCGCTTCTTGCGCCTTGCGCAGATGGGGAGGTGCCAAATCCAATCGGTTCGGATTCGCATTCAATTCCAAGGCGGTATTCGTTTCACGAGCCAGTTCGATCAGCATCTCTATATCCACATCATATCCGGCGCGTCTGCCAATGATCCTTCCCGTTGGATGGGCGATGATATCTACATGAGGATTATTCAGAGCCGTTTTTAAGCGCTCCATGATCGTTTCCCGCGGCTGTGAAAAGCTTGAGTGAATCGATGCGATCACCAAATCCATCTCTGCAAGCAGCTCATCGTCATAATCAAGTGTCCCATCAGGAAGTATATCCATTTCAATCCCTGAAAGAACGGTAAAGTCAGCGTATTTTTCATTAAGTTCATGGATGATTCGTTTTTGTTCTCGTAAACGTTCCGCGGTCAAGCCGTTCGCCACTTTCAGATATTGCGAATGATCGGTGATGGCCATATATCGATACCCTTTTGCACGGCATGCTTCAATCATTTCTTCAATCGTATGAGCCCCATCACTCCATGTGGTATGCATATGCAGATCACCTTTAATGGCCTCTAAAGATATGAGAGGTTCATTAGCATCATAATGCTCGACTTCCGTTCCATCTTCACGTATTTCTGGCGGAATGAAAGGAAGGCCAAAATGGTTATAAAATTGTTCTTCCGTTTCAAACGTCAATACATCACCGGTTTCAGTCACTTCCACCCCATATTCGCTGATTTTCTCTCCGCGATCTTTAGCAAGCTGGCGCATCCGCACATTGTGATCCTTCGAACCTGTAAAATGATGGAGTGTCGTGATGAATTCCTTATCCTTAACGATTCGGAAATCAACAGAAATATCATATTCATAATCAAGCACGACCGATACTTTTGTATCACCGGCCGCAATTACCTGCTTTATCCCTTTTATTGCTAGCAGTTGATTTTTAACCTCTTCGGGATGATCTGTCGAAATGATGAAATCTAGGTCCTTGATCGTTTCCCTCATGCGCCGGATGCTGCCGGCCCTGGAAGAACGGATGATGTATTCCATGTTAGCAAGGGCCGTTTCAATATCAGCCGCAATCGGCCTCATGAAGGCAAGGGGGAGTCGATCGGGCCTTGAACCCGCCTCGGCAATTGCAGACAGGATCTTCTCTTCCGTTTTTTTGCCGAAACCGGCAAGCGCCGCGACCCTGCCTTCTTCACAGGCGATTTTAAGATCATTCACATCTTTGACATGCAGCTCTTTATGAAGCTTGGCAATTTTCTTCCCTCCCAAACCTTGAAGCTGCAAGAGCGGAATCAATCCTTTTGGCACCTGCTCCTGAAGCTCTTCAAGTACAGTCGATTTCCCCTCATTTATATACTCTTCGATGACGGATGCCGTTCCTTTCCCGATTCCATTTAAAGCGGTAAAATCTTCGATCTCCGACAGGCTCCGGTCATCCGTTTCCAAGGCGCCTGCTGCCTTTCGGAAAGCTGAAACCTTGAACGGGTTCTCTCCTTTTAATTCCATATATATTGCAATTTTTTCTAATAATTTAATGATATCTTTTTTATTAATTGTCATTTAATTCACCGCCGGAAAAATTAGTAGGGTCTCCCATGTTCACTTTCTTAAAGATACCTTTCTTGGAGGTAAAGTACAAGCTGTCCGATTCTTAACTTAGGGGGAATTACATGCTGCTACATAAAAAGGGGCCTCCCCCGTTCAAAGTATAGGAATCCAGGACTTTGAACGGGGGAGGCAGGCCCACTTATACTGACATTAAGATTGTTTTAGATCATGAAACCAAAGTTCCTTCACCTGCTCGGATAGGAACGGCGTATGTTTCACGATCGATTCTGCCAGAAACGAGCCCGTTAATGGTTTCTGGATTGAATCCATTGGCAGCATGGCAGCTATATATAATATAATAAACATGATAAGATAGACTTCGAGAAAGCCCAATATCCCTCCACCCCAGCGATTCAGCTGCTTTAATATCGGAAGATGGGTAATGAAGTTGAGCATGGATCCTATCATTTGCCAAAGAATCTTGGCAGCAAAGAAAATGATTGCAAAGGCAATTGCATTGTAATACGCCGTATCAAGCCCGACTGTATCGAAAAACATATTAAGGGTCGAGGAATCTCCCATCGTTGGAAAAGGAATCCACAATTTCAAATTGGGAGCAAGATCTCCGTAAAATACATAGGCGACGATGAAGGCTACTATGAACCCTGTCATATGAACCGTTTGTAAAATGAAGCCACGCTTTAAACCGATTAATAAACCGATTAAAAGAATGGCCAGAATTGCTAAATCAAGCATGTACTCAGTCCTTCTCTCTCTTTAATTCCAGTTGAAGCTGGTCTAATTCATCTTTTAATTTAATATATTCGTGGATGGTATTCACGGCCGTTAGCACCGCTAGCTTACTTGTATCCAAGTATGGATTTTTCATCCTGATCTCTCTCATTTTTTCGTCAACCATCGAAGCGACCAGGCGCATATGACTTGCGCTTTCTGTGCCGACGATTGTATATGGTTGTCCGTATATATCAACTGTTGTTTTATTTCGTTTATCGTCTGACAAAATGATGCCCCCAATCTAAACAATCCTAATTCTATCATATCACGAAGTTTTTCGTCATGAAAGAGAGTACATCGTCATTTCTCGCATAAAAATTTCAATAATTTGTCAAACGAAAACGAATTTTAGGAAGAGGATTACCTAATAAACAAAATGAAGTTAGGAGCTTACCCATTATGTCCCATGTTGTTTTACTTATCAGCCCTGAACAAATAAAGGCTATGAAGTCCCACTATTCTTCATCCTTGGCCGCCAAGCTGCCGCCCGGGAGCATCTTTTCTGCCAAACCGCATTTATGTACGGTGACCGCCTATAAATCTGGAAAGGTGCTTTTTCAGGGTAAAAATGCCGAGCTAGAAGCAGTAAAATGGCAAAATGGCACCACTGCTGCTGCTCCAAAGAAAAAAACGACATCCTCTGCATCAGTCAATGTCCATCGATATTCGCCGCCTGCAAATATCGGAACCATGTCTGTGATTGGATCCGATGAGGTCGGAACAGGAGACTATTTCGGCCCGATCACCGTCGTAGCCGTATATGCAAAAAAGGAACAACTAGCCCTATTAAAGGAGCTTGGTGTCCAGGATTCCAAAAATCTCAAAGATCCACAGATCATCGAAATCGCCAAACAGATTAAGGATGTAGTGCCATTCAGCCTGCTCACATGCGACAACCCGAAATATAATGCGCTCCAGGCAAAGGGAATGTCACAAGGAAAAATGAAGGCACTCCTCCATAACCAAGCAATCAAGAATCTCATGCAAAAAATCCACCCGGAACAAGCGGAAGCGGTCCTTATTGATCAATTCGCCCAACCAGAGGTATTTTTCAATTACCTTAAAGGGCAAGAACTATTTCAAGCCAACGCCACCTATCTATGCACAAAAGCGGAAGGCATACACCTTGGAGTAGCAGCCGCATCCATCCTGGCCCGATATGCATTCGTGAAACGCTTTGACTTGCTGAGTGAAAAGGCCGGATTCAAAATCCCTAAAGGAGCCGGATTTGCAGTCGATGAAGCGGCCGCAAGATTGATTCATGAAAAAGGAATCGATTCATTAAACGAATTCACGAAAACCCACTTCGCCAATACAGAAAAAGCGAAGCGACTATATCAACAGAAATATCATAAATAGAAGAAAGCGGCTGATCTTTTGGAAAAGCCGCCTTTTTCTCGTGAATTTACGCTATTTACTCGTGAATTTGCGTTTTACTCGTGAGTTTCCACTTTTTACTCGTGAATTTGCACCATTTACTCGTGAGTTTGCGCTTTTTACTCTTGAGTTTGCGCTATTTACTCGTGAATTTGCGTTTTACTCGTGAGTTCGCATTATTTACTCGTGAATTCTCGCCTTTTACTCGTGAGTTTGCGCTTTTTACTCGTGAATTTGCGTTTTACTCGTGAGTTTGCGCCATTTATTTGTGAGTTCGCGCCTTTTACTCGTGAATTTACGCTTTTTACTCGTGAGTTTGCGCTATTTACTCGTTAATTTGCGTTTTACTCGTGAGTTTGCATCATTTACTTGTGAGTTCGAGCATTTACTCGTGAATTTGCGCCATTTACTCTTGAGTTTGCGCTATTTACTCGTGAATTTGCGTTTTACTTGTGAGTTCGCGCCATTTACTCGGGAATTTACGCTATTTACTCGTGAGTTTGCACCATTTACTCGTGAGTTTACGCTATTTACTCGTGAATTCACGTCATTTACTCGTTCGTGAATTCACGTCATTTACTCGTGAGTTCGCTCCATTTACTCGTGAATTATCGCAATTTACTCGTGAATTTGCACTATTTACTCGTAAAATCCTAAAAGACAGCTCCCCAAGATTCAGGGAGCTGTCTTTTTGGTTTTATCCTCTTAGCTCTGCGCCAGCTTTTTCTTTAACGGCTTCAAGCACTTTATCATGTGCTTTTGTAATGTCCTCGTCCGTTAGAGTACGTTCCGGGTCGAAGTATTTCAGTGAGTAGGCAATGGATTTCTTGCCTTCCTCCATTCTTTCACCTTCGTATAAGTCGAAGATGCTTACTTCTTTCAGCAATTTGCCACCGGCTTCTTCAATAATTTCCTGAATGTCCCCGGCTTTCGTAGCTTGATCCACAACGAGCGCGATATCGCGTGTGGTTGATGGATAGCGCGGAATGGTTTGGTAAGCAATCGGCGCGACTTCGGCTTCTGCCAATGCTTTTAAGGAAAGTTCGAAAATGTATGTTTCTTTAATATCCAAGTCTTTTTGGACAGTTGGGTGCACTTGGCCGATAAAGCCAATCACTTCACCATTCAATAGTACTTCCGCTGTCCGTCCTGGATGCATGTCGTTGATTTCCGCTTGGCGATAACTGATTTGATCAGCTAATCCAAGTGTGTCGAATAATGCTTCGATCACGCCTTTGGCTACAAAGAAATCCACTGGTTTCTTTTCACCTTGCCATAGATGTGACTCCCATAGGCCTGTGATTGCTCCAGCAATATGTTCTTTTTCTTCAGGCAGCTCTTGTTCGTCACGCTTAAAGAATACCGAACCGATTTCATACAGTGCCAGTGAATCAATTTGGCGGGCATTGTTATATTTCACGACTTCCAGCAATTGAGGCACGATGCTTAAACGCAGCTGGCTCCGTTCTTCACTCATTGGCATTGCTAATCGTATGGATTCTCTTGCTTCCAATGCAAATTGGGACGCTTTTTCCTGGCTTGTCAGTGAATAGGTCACCGCTTGATAAAGGCCTGCGCCTTCAAGTGTACGGCGTGCCTTCCTCCGTTTAATTTGATAGTCAGTCAATTGGCCTGAGGTAGCAGAGCCGATTGGAAGTGTAGCGGGAATGTTATCATATCCATATAAACGTGCAGCCTCTTCGACTAAATCAGCTTCAATCGTAATATCACCACGGCGCGTCGGGACTGTGATTGTGAATGTTTCATTGTCAAGTTCAACGCCGAATTGCAGACGTTTGAAGATTGATTCCACAACTGATACGGTCATGCTTGTGCCAAGAAGTGTGTTGATTTTTTCAAGAGTGATGCTAATGACTGCAGGTTCCATTGTCAATTCGTCAACTTCTGCTGCTCCTTGTAAGACTGTTCCGCCTGCATATTGCGCAATCAATTGTGCAGCACGTTCTCCAGCTTCACGTACACGTGCTGGGTCGACGCCTTTTTCAAAGCGGGCACTGGCTTCACTGCGTAATCCATGGTCCTTTGATGCTTTACGAACTACTGTACCTGCAAAATATGCACTTTCAATAATGATGTTCGTCGTATCATTTTTAACTTCGGAATCAGCTCCGCCCATCACACCAGCTATCGCAACAGGCTCGCTGCCATTTGTGATCACTAAATGGTCAGGTGTCAAAGTGCGTTCAGTTTCATCCAATGTTACGATTTTTTCAGCATCCTTCGCTCTGCGGATGACGATCTCCTTTGAACCAAAGCGGTCATAATCAAAGGCATGGAGCGGTTGGCCGTATTCAAGTAAAATGTAGTTCGTGATATCCACGACATTATTATGAGGTCGGATACCTGCAGACATCAACCTAGTCTGCATCCAAAGCGGTGAAGGGCCGACCTTAACATCCTTGATGATTTTAGCCATGTATATCGGGTTATCTTCTTTCGCTTCCACTTTGACACTGATATAATCAGTTGCTTTTTCAGCTGCCTCTTCTTTCTCGACAACCGGCCATTTCACTTCCCGGCCTAGAATCGCTCCCACTTCGTATGCAACACCAAGCATGCTCAAAGCGTCGGAACGGTTTGGAGTCAGCCCAAGTTCCAGCACTTCATCACTTAAACCAAGTTCCCCCAATGCATCTTTCCCTACTTCCACATCATTCGGGAAGACGAAGATACCTGTAGCATAATCCTTGGAAACGAGCTTGGATTCGAAGCCCAATTCCTGAAGCGAGCAAATCATCCCGTGCGATTCCTCTCCGCGAAGTTTCGCTTTCTTGATTTTGAAGTTACCTGGAAGGACCGCGCCAACAGTAGCGACTGCGACTTTTTGACCTTTATCGACATTCGGTGCTCCACAGATGATCTGAACGGGATTTTCAGCCCCGATATCAACTTGGCATTTATTCAATTTATCCGCATTTGGATGCTGTTCACGTTCTAGGACATGCCCGATGACGACCCCTTTTAGCCCTTCACTTTTCTTTTCTACCCCTTCAACCTCAATGCCGCTTTTCGTGATTTTGTCAGCTAGCTCCGTCGCATTGATGCCTGAAAGGTCAACATAATCTTGTAACCATTTATATGACACAAACATGGTAGGTCCTCCTTTTTAAAATAAAAAATTTATGCTTCGTGATGGTTGAATTGTTTTAAGAATCGGACATCATTCGTATAGAAATGACGGATATCGTCCACGCCGTACTTCAACATGGCAATCCGTTCCACACCGATTCCAAATGCGAAGCCAGAGTATTTCTTGGAATCGAAGCCAGCCATTTCAAGGACGTTCGGATGAACGATTCCACCGCCAAGCACTTCGATCCAGCCTGTTTGTTTACAAACGCTGCAGCCTTTACCGCCGCAGATTTTACAAGAAATATCGACTTCGACGGAAGGCTCGGTAAATGGGAAGAAACTAGGACGAAGACGGATTTCACGGTCTTGCCCGAATACTTTTTTCGCAAATACGTCTAGTGTTCCTTTCAGATCGCTCATGCTGATGTTCTCATCGATGACCAAGCCCTCAATTTGCTGGAATTGATGGGAGTGTGTCGCATCATCGTTATCACGGCGGTATACTTTTCCTGGGCAAATGATTTTAACAGGACCTTGACCTTTATGTTTTTCCATCGTTCTTGCTTGAACAGGTGACGTATGCGTACGCATCAGGATTTCATCCGTGATGTAGAAGGAATCCTGCATATCACGTGCCGGATGGCTTTTTGGCAAGTTAAGTGCCTCGAAGTTGTAATAGTCGCTTTCAACTTCAGGACCTTCCGCGACGGTATAACCCATACCGATGAATAAGTCTTCGATTTCTTCCACGACACGTGTTAATGGATGAAGGTTCCCCTTGTTTACCGGACGTCCTGGAAGTGTGACGTCAATCGTTTCAGTTGCTAGCTTTGCATTGACTGCCGCAGTTTCAAGTGCTTTTTGTTTCTCCTCGATCTTTGTTGCGATCGCTTCCCGTACATCATTGGCAAGTGCCCCGATTTTCGGGCGTTCTTCGGCAGATAATTTACCCATGCCGCGCAATACCTCAGTGATTGGCCCTTTTTTCCCTAAATAAGCAACACGGACTTCATTCAGTTCTTTTAATTCGGAAGCGGCGGCAACTTTTTGCAACGCTTCTTCCTGCAGTTCTAGTAAACGTTCCTGCATCATGTCTTCCTCCTTTATTTTCCTTTTGTAAAAATGAACACAAAAAAACCCCGATCCCTAAAGGGACGAGGTTTATGTATCGCGGTACCACCCTTATTAGTGCACAAAACAAAAAAACTTCTGCACTCACTTCATTAAAAATAACGGCTCTTCACCGGAACATTTTTCAGACATCCTGTCTTCCCAATGCCAACTCGAAAGGTGAATTCACTTAAGCAGTGCCATAAAAATGCTTTCAGTCAAGGCATTTTCTCCCTGGATATGGTTAACTAAAGCTACTAGTCTTTGTCATCGTCGTTTCATTATAAAATTCTGTTTTATTATATTATAATTCTTCGGCCGTTTCAAATCGATTTTCGTAAATGGTACATTAAAATCCCGGCAGCGATACCCACATTCAATGATTCGCTTTTTCCGTAGATGGGAATATAAAGGTTTTTAGTCGTTTTCACCAATAATTCCTTCGATACCCCTTGGCCTTCATTACCGACCAGGAGGGCAAATCGGGAAGACTTTTCCACTTCCTCAAATGGCGATGCGCCTTCTAATGCCGTGCCATAAACCGGTGTGCCGCCTTGCTTCAGCTCATCGATGATTTCGGAAAGGTTCCCTTTAATGACAGGCATATGAAAGAGGCTTCCTTGCGTCGAACGGACCACTTTGGGATTATACAAGTCGGCACACCCTTCGCCAAGTATGACCGCATCGATTCCAGCAGCATCCGCTGTCCTGATCATCGTTCCAATATTACCCGGATCTTGAACGGCATCGATCAACAATAGCTTATCCGGATTGATGGACGCCATGCTCGTTGATTTCTGTTCACAAACCGCGGCAATTCCCTGCGGGGCTTCGGTATCGCATATCGCCTTCATAATATCATTTTTCACATAAATGAGTTCTGTGCCTTCCACCTTAAAATGGGCAGGCATTTCAGTTTCTTCATTTATGATCACTTCCAAGACGATTTCTTCTTTTAAGGCTTCTTCAACTAAGTGAAAACCCTCGATTAAATATTTACCTGTTTTTTCGCGTTCTTTTTTTGTCAAAAGTTTTTTCCAATGCTTAACTTGCGGGTTTTTTACGGATTCGATATATTTCAAGGGTAAACGCTCCTTTAACTTCACACTGATTTTCCTATTATAACGCAATTCGCATACATATTGCATGCGAGTTTGTGAAATGCTATTAATGTCAGTCATTATGTGTTAGAGGAGGAATAATTATGAATTTAAACTTACGTAATGCGATCATCCAAAATGTATCTGGAAATTCGCAAGAGCAGCTGGAAGACACGATTGTCGATGCCATACAAAATGGCGAGGAAAAAATGCTTCCTGGATTGGGAGTATTATTCGAGGTCATCTGGCAAAATTCATCCGAGCAGGAAAAACAGGAAATGATCACTGCCCTCGAAGCAGGATTAAAAAAATAACAGCCTTAGCAGGCTGTTATTTTTTTGATTTCGCTTCGCCAGCCTTAAGTTTTTCGATGGAGACTTCTTCATCAAGCAGCAAGATGAGTTTTTTTGAGCTCACTTCTTCAAGCATCGCTTTTGTCTCAGCAAAAGAGTAGCCATATTTCGTGAAAAAGCTGCGTAAATCTCCAGATCCTTCATCTGTGAAGTAATGGAAAATTTTCAAGAAAAGAGTGTCCTCCTTATCCTGATTGGCAATGATCAGTATATCCGTATGTTCATTTCCAAGCTGCACGTGATTTTTTATATCAGCTGCCACTGTCATTTGGGTGCCAGATATGCCTTTAGCTTTTAAGTCTTGAATTGCAGCAAGTATTTCCGGATTAGAGTCAAAAACACCATATACGTTTTTTTCCATGTTTCTCCCTCTCCTTGTTACTCTACTAAAAATAAAATTCCTTAGTCATTATACCTTGCGGCTTTAACTTTAAACAAGCAAATAGTATAGCGGAAATTCGCAACTAATTAACGGGAAAACCCTTTGCCTAAAGGATTTTTAAAAAACAGCCTGTAGACAAACTAGATGAAGAATCGAGTTTGCCTGCAATTTCTTTATGGCTTGTACAACTTGGACGTTGATTTCCATTCCAGGCACCCGCTCGCTCCAATCAACTATATCAAATCGGAGGATATAAGATGTTGCTTTGGGTCAGATTTTTCGGGAACATAAGATAAAGATATATTTTCCGAAACCCTCTTTATCCACAAACTGAAGAACAGCCTTGTGCAGGCTGTTCTTTTTGCGTATTACAGATTGTCGGTATTGATTCGATTTTTGATGTATTCTTCTTGCAAGCCTTCCTCTTGCTGTCCGCTCGCATTCGGGCTCAGAGTCTGATCCAGTGATCCTTGGGCATGGAGGGCTTTGTCAGTATCGGCAGAAAACGGGTCTGCATGAGGGTCGCTTGCCAGTGTTCCTTCATGATTACCTGGTTTTTGCTTCTTGAATTTTTCCGTGGAGTTCCCCCAGATTTCCCTTTCTTGAGCTCGCTTCGTACCCAGTTCTTCATTTTCAAAGATGTTAGCCGAATTCCCGTGAAGCTCTTCCCTTCTTCCTGGCTGTGCTTCCACTTCTCCTGATTGATAGGCATTCGCTGTTGTTTCAGGAAAAAGGTTAGGGTCCGGATTGTTCACCACTCCTGTTTTAAGCGGATTCTCTGCAGGTTCGTCCGTATCCTCGATGCGGTCGGAAGTTATGTTCTCTCGTGCTGATACGGTTTTCGATTCATCTAAAAGAATCAGGAATTTTCCAGCCTCCACTTCATTTATATAAGCAGTGGCTTCACTATCGGCAAGCCCTAACTCACCTAGTCGGTTCCTTATATCTTCAGAACCCTCGTTCAGGAAAAAATGTTGCATCTTATCAATGAAGGAATCCTCATTTAAGTTAGTAACGACTTCGACATCCGGATCACGCTTTTCTTTGACGAAATCCAAATCTTCTTTCCTATCAGCCATTACCGTTATTTCTCCTTCATGGACCCCCTTTCCCTTGAGGGATTGTATAGCCTGGATTAGTTCTCTTTCCGTATTAAAAACACCATATAATGTTTTTCCCATGCTTCTTCCTCCTCCTATTATTCCGATATTTCTTCTTATGTGTATTTATACCCTGATGGGTGCTAATTAAACAAAAAGGTTTGCCTTCCCTAAGCTAGAACCTTTAATAAGTCTCTAAAATCAAAAAGAAGCCTGCAGTATTAAAACTGCAGGCTTTTTCCTCCAAGCTTAGAAGCGGTCGGTTCTATGTTCAGTTGCCTTTTTCTCATTCACGATCGAATCATCTGTACTATCAAGCTGAATATCTTCCTTTTTAAGAGTATCCTGAACTTGTTCCGTTTCTTGTACAGCATGTTTCTTGATGACAATTTCATCAGTGACGACCGGTTTTTTCGAAACTTCCAATTTTTCTTCAACAACAGGGATCCTGATTGTTTCCCCATCTTCAATGCTCCCGGTTTCCAGATTCGCTTCACGTCCTGAAACTGATCTATGCTCGACTGTCACTTCTTCGTGTTCAACAGGGACATTTATCGTTTTATGCTGTTCATTGACTTCTTTGTTAATGACGACTTCACCTGTCTGAACTTTTTCTTTATCGATGTTCAGCTGTTCTTCGCGTAGTGTAAGCGTCCTTTCATCCTCTGGCAATTCACGGCCGTGTCCGTTGACTCCATATACATCTTCTTTATTTAATGCATCGGTTTTTTCAGTGCCGTTAAATAGTTGGTTGGTGGAGTTTGTATCAAGCCTTGTACCGGCAGTGTCCATTGTTCCGGTCGTGAATTTATCTTTTGCCGTTCCAAGATGGCCTTCACCTTCTTCAACCAGAACCAGGACTTTTCCGTTCTCTACATCAAAGACATGTTCAGCCGCTTCATTATTCGAAAGGCCTGCATTCGCCAATCTTGTTGAAAGATCTGCCGTATCTTCCGGCATGAAGAAACGTGCCACCTTGTCCATAAACGATTCGTCGTTAGGAACATTGGTCATTGTATGAACATCCGTTTCGCGTTTGTGGTTCGTGAAATCCAATGTTTCTTCCTTGTCCGCGACGACAGTAATATCGTCCCCTTCAAAACCCTTTGCCTTAAGTGCATTAATTGCTTGGATCACTTCTGCGTTTGATTCATAAACTCCATATACTGTTTTATTCATTTTACATTCCTCCTTAGGTTTTGTTGTTTCGTTTAGTGGATGCTATATATAAACACTACCCGCCATGGTCCTAAGTAAACGAGGAATCAATATTTCTTTTTTGTTATAACATTTACAATTCGTTCTCAGCAAAGAACGCATTTTTTCTAAAACCCAGACTTTGCAAGGGATTCCTCATTTATAAAAATGTAATGTTTAACCAAATAATTACATTTGTTTTCTATTTACATTCTTTTTTCTTCTATTATAAAGCCACAGCCTTTATTAGCAGGTCTGCAATATGCACTGCTTTCGTACAATCCCCCAAGTTTTCCCTCTCGATCCCCAATTGCATTTGTAACAAACAGCCAGGGTTTGCCGTTACAACAATATCGGCGTGTGTCGATTTCGTGTTCTCCATTTTAGAGTCAAGAATATTCATGGACATCTCTGATTCAACAATATTATAAATCCCTGCGGAGCCGCAGCACCGATCCGCATCCTTCATTTCCCTGAAGTCGATTCCTTCTATCGATTGAAGGAGAACTCGCGGAGCCAATGAGGTGTTCATCACATTCCGTAAGTGACAGGAATCCTGAAAAGTTACCGATTGAGCCGGCAATTTCAAGCGAACCTTTTCCTGGAAACGCAAATCAACAAGTATCTCGCTGATATCTTTCAACTTATTTTTAAATGCGATTGCACGGTCGTGCCATTCTGGTTCAGCTTGGAGCAGATGGTCATAATCTATGAGAAAAGCTCCACAGCCGCCGGCATTCGTAATAATATAATCAACTTCCTCTGCTTCAAAAGCTTCTATATTACGCTTGGCCAGTTGCTTAGCACCTTCTTTTTCGCCACTATGCCCGTGCAGCGCCCCGCAACATGCCTGGGATTTCGGAATCACGATATCACATCCGGCCAGTTGAAGAAGCTTTAATGTGGCCTTGTTCGTTTCCAAAAACATCGTATCCATCAAGCAGCCGGAAAAGAAAGCCACCTTTTTGAGCGGCGTTCCGGTTGCAGGCAGCTTGGTCGGCCTATTTTTCATTTCTGATTTTTTCGGGACTTTCGGCAGCACTTTTTCCATGGTTGCCAAATTTTCCGGAAGCAGGCTGAGGACTCCCGTTTTACGGGCAATGTATTGCAGTCCTGATTTCTGATAGAAGCCAAGCAAACTCGTCATGGCCTGCATTCGCTCCTGGTGTGGGAATAACCCACTAAAGACGGCCTTGCGAATCGTTTTTACAGGGTAACTGTGTTTTTTATTCTGATGGATGATATCCCTTGCTTCTTCAAGAAGATGTCCATATTTGACACCTGAAGGACACACAGGCTCACAAGCCCTGCAGCCGAGGCAAAGACTCAACGAACGTTCTACATCCTCATCAGGCTCAATCACACCATCCGCCACCGCTTTCATAAGTGCGATCCGGCCCCTTGGTGAATGGGATTCCTTTAGCCCCGATTCTATGTATGTCGGGCAATGGGGTAAGCAAAAGCCGCAGCGCATACAATTCAACAATTCATCTTCATTCATTTTTTCCGCGAATTGAATGGCAATAGTTTTCCTTTCCTGAACTGTCGTCATGAAGTAACCACCACTCTTTTCCTGGTTTCCTTGGCAAATACTTTGCCGGGATTCATGATGTTATTGGGATCGAAAGCTTGTTTAATCGCCCTCATTGCGTCAATCCCTTCTTTCTTCAGCTTCCATTCAAGATACGGGGCCTTCATCGCTCCTACACCATGTTCACCGGTAATCGTCCCGCCAAGGTCGATAGCCGCGGCAAAAATGTCGGCAAAAGCGAGCTCCACCCTCTCCATTTCCTCATGATCACGAGCGTCGGTAATGCACGTTGGATGCAGGTTCCCATCCCCAGCATGACCAAAAGTGCAAATATCCACGTCATGCTTGTCTGCGATTTCATTAATTGCTTTAACCATTTTGGCAATTTCCGAGCGGGGAACGGTGGCATCTTCCAAAATGGTTGTCGGCTTTAGGCGTGCCAGTGCGGAAAGGGCTGTCCGTCTTGCTGTTTTCAAGGCGACAGCGTCAGATTCCGTTTCGGCAATTTCCACTGAAACCGCCTTCTCCTCTAGACAGATATCGGCCATCCTTTTCATATCACGTTCCACCACTTCAGGCGGCCCATCCTGTTCAATCAGCAGGACCGCTTCCACATTGGTGGGCAAACCGATTTTCGCGAAGTCTTCAACAACTATCAAAGTCGGCCGATCCAGAAATTCCAATGTAACAGGAATGATTTTATTTGAAATGATCTTTGCCACTGACTGGGCTGCAGCATCCAGATCTTGATATAAGGCAAGCATCGTCTTTGTCGTTTCCGGCATGGGGATCAGCTTTAGGATCGCTTCCGTAACGATTCCCAAGGTCCCTTCCGATCCGACAAATAGTTTCGTTAAATCATATCCGGCTACGTCTTTGGCAAGCTTGCCCCCTGTTCGAATGATGTCCCCGTTCGGAAGGACGACTTCAAGCCCGATGACATAATCACGGGTGACTCCGTACTTTAATCCTCGCAGTCCGCCAGAGTTCTCATTAATGTTGCCGCCAATCGTGGAGATTTTCATCGAACTCGGATCCGGCGGATAAAACAATCCCTTCTCTTCAACTGCTGAAATCAAGTCCAATGTGATGAGCCCAGGCTGTACGGTAGCCGTTAAGTTCTCCTCATCTATTTCAAGTAATGAATTCATTCGATTGAATAAAAGGACAAGCCCACCCTCTGTCGGGCAGGTGCCCCCGCTCAAATTCGTCCCAGACCCGCGTGGAACGATCGGAACATTATATTCGTTACAAACTTTGACGATGGCTGCGACTTCAGCTGTGCTGCCCGGTTTAATGACAGCATCCGGCATCGCTTGAAAGCCTGGCGTTGCATCATATGAATAGACTAGACATTCCACTTTCGAGTCATCGTAATTCTCCTGACCGACGATGGTAAGAAGTAGCTGCTTAACCTGTTTTGTTAACATGTACATCCTCCTCATAAACATAGGAAATTTCGAGATTTTTTATATGTTGTAAGTATAAGAAAAAAACACTTGGCCTTCTATGTATGAATATATAGAATTTAGTGCTTTCCAGAGAATTATTTTGTATGTTTATCCAATACTCTTACCGCTAGATACATAGTGACTAAATCGGCTAGCTTCCTAGGGTTCAGTCGGGTCAAATCTTCTATGCGCTTAAGCCTGTAATGAAGGGTATTGATATGGATGTGCAGGGCTGCGGCTGTTTCCTTCAAAGATAGATCACATGCAAAATACATGGAGAGGGTTTTAAGCAGCTCCTCATTAGGAAGCAGCTCCTGAATTGTCCTGGATAAATATTCCTGTTTTGTTTCAGCGGTAACTTCATCAAACAGGACCTCAAGCTTCAAGTCCTCGTCAAATATGATCCCTGATGAAGGACACGCGATTTTCAAGGAACGTTCCGCTTTAAAAAACGCCGACCTGAAAGCGGATCCTGATGCACGCGAACTTACTCCTGCACACACTTTATAACCCGAACTCTCCTCTAGCTTTTTTTGCAGTTTACTTAGTTTCTTATATTGCTGGTTTTTTGAACCGATGAAATCGGCTATTGAAAGAATGACGAATTGGTTCCTCCCCCAACGGACTGCGATGTCATTGGGATGCTGCTGGCTTATGTAAATCTGAAGCGTTCTCCATACATGAGGTTCAATGATTTCCTCAGTCTTGAATTCCCCAAGAGTGATGATTCGGTCTGCATGAACATCGACCCCAAGCAACTTGGCCTTCTGAAGGAAATGTTCATTGAACGTCTGCAGCTGATGCCATTCAAATACAAAGAATTCCATCAGACGTGATTGGGATTCTGCTTGTTCGATATGATAGCTTTCCTGAATGAACATCTCCGTCATCTTTTTTAATAGTTCCGCATAAGGGGAAACATGTTTGGGGTCACCTGTAATTCCAATGACACAGACGGCTTCCTGGTTGAAGAAAATAGGTAGGTTTATACCTGCCTTCACTCCTTTCCAACTACGTTCATCCTGTTTGTTGATGATCAATTTCTCACGATTGTTGAAAGCGTGAATGGCTCCTTCATGATAAGATCCAATACGGCTGCTGTCGGTGCTGGCGATAATTGTGCCAGCATTATCAATAATGATGATTTCCTCTTCAATCAGTTTCCGAACCTCATGAACCAATTTCCCTGCCACAGCTGCCAATTGCATTATATGTCCTCCTTTTTTGTATGGGCTTGAAAAATATTTCGAGGCTCCCCTATGAAAAGGGAGCCTCATTCTACTTATGGAATCATCCAGGAAAGGACGCCATTTTGCAAGAAGGTAATCACACAAACAAGCAGCAATAAGAAAAGACTATGTTTGAGCGTGAATCTCAATAATTCCGATTCCCTGCCCGCCAAGCCAACGGCAGCACATGCAATCGCTATCGATTGTGGTGAGATCATCTTTCCGGTGACCCCTCCGGAAGAGTTCGCCGCCAGTGCCAGCACCGGTTCCATTCCAACTTTAAGAGCGGTCACTTTCTGCAGACTGCCAAATAAGAGGTTGGCTGATGTATCCGATCCGGTAATGAACACCCCTAGCCAGCCGAGAACCGGTGCGAAGAACGGAAATAAATCACCCGATTTTGCAAGGGTCATCCCTAATGTTGTCGACATTCCTGAAGAATTCGTCACGTAGGCAAAGGCCACCACGGTAGAAATCATCAAGATGGGCTTTGCCAACTCTTTCATCGCTTCAACAAAGGTGCTATAAAAGTCTTTTGCAGACATGTGTGCGATGAACTTCGTTACGATTGCAGCCAGTAAAATGGCAGTCCCGGCTGCCCCGAGCAGTTCTATTTTATAGAAAGCCGCAATCGGCAATCCATTGCTTCCGATTATCTCATTATGCAGACCTGGGACTTCGATTTGGAAGGTTAATAGCTTCCCGATTTCATTGATTGCGCCAAGCAGCACATTGTTGCCTTCATAATGTCCGGAGAGAGCCGGCTTTATTGGGTTCATCCCCCATATTGTTATGAAAAGCGTTAACAGAAGGAATGGTGACCAAGCATGGAATATCTGCCATTTCGTGTATTTTGTCTCCGCTTCGGCTGTATATAAAGGTTCGACAGTGGCTGCCGTTTCCTCGGAGGCAAAGCGAAAGATCGTTTTAGGTTTCCAGAATTTAAGGAAGATTGCCAATGCAAATAGTGACACTAACGCGGAAAGGATGTCCGGTAGTTCGGGCCCAAGAAAATTTGAACTTAAGTACTGTGTGATGGCAAAGGAAAATCCGGAAACCAAAATTGCCGGCAGGACTTCAAGCGACCTTTTCCACCCAGTCATTATTAAAATGAGATAAAGCGGAATGAAAGCCGAAAGGAATGGCAATTGGCGGCCGACCATTTTTGAGATCTCCATGGCGGCTATGCCAGTAGGGCCTTCCATGGCGATAATCGGTATTCCAACTGCCCCGAATGCTACCGGAGCGGTATTCGCGATCAAACAAATTCCGGCTGCATATAGCGGGTTAAATCCGAGACCGACCAAAAGCGCAGCCGAAATGGCGACAGGTGCTCCAAATCCCGCGGCACCTTCTAAAAATGCCCCGAAAGAAAATGCCACCAATAATGCCTGGAGACGGCGGTCTTCCGTAAGCGAAAGCACTGAAGAACGAATGATATTGAATTGTCCGCTTTTAACAGTCATTTTGTACAAAAATACGGAAGTGATGATTATCCATCCGATTGGGAGCAGCCCATATACGGCTCCCTGTGAAGCAGACATCACTGCTTTTCCTGCAGGCATTCCATATATCAATACAGCCACTGCAAGAGCTACAAGCAAAGTGGTTATACCTGCAATGTAGCCTTTCATACGTTTGATGGTAAGTGCCCAGAAAAAGTAAAGAATTGGAATGAGTGCGGCAAGAGATGATAAAACTAAATTATCGGTGATCGGCGTAAAGTTTTGTGTCCATGTCATTCATTTCGACTCCATTTTCTATAGATTTTTTAAAAAATTCAGAAATCAATTGCTAATTGAAACCCCTTACATATCGAAATATTCAAAGTCATCAGATGACTTGATGAGTACTCATTAAAATTAAATGATTGAAAATATAAAATCAAGATTTTTTTTATTTTTTGTTGATTTTTCACCCTTCTGGAAGTGTCATATAGCATTTGTGTTATATAATATTAATCAGAGAAACTCATAGAAAATAGAGGTGCTACTACTTGGTATATAAAAAAATAAAGCCGAAAAAAATTTATGAAGAAGTCAGCGATGAACTTTATGAAATGATTCGGTCAGGCAGCCTGAAACCAGGTGAACAATTGGATTCGATTCAGCAGCTTGCGGAAAATTTCCAAGTCGGGCGCCCGGCCATCCGTGAAGCATTAAGTGCATTGAGTTCAATGGGTCTTATTGAAATAAAACAAGGTGAAGGAACATTCGTTAAAACCTTCGACCCCGCCATCATGAACCACCCCTTGTCTGCCGCCCTTTTGATGGATCAAGACAATATCAAGCATTTACTGGAAGTTCGGAAAATACTTGAGTCCGGTACGGCAGAAGTGGCAGCGAAAAAAAGAACGGAAGAAAACCTTATCGAACTCAAGGACAGGCTTTTTAATATGGAAAAGGTATCAGATGATGAAGAACTCAGTGATAAAGCGGATATCGCCTTCCATGTTGCAGTGGCAAACGCATCACAAAATGAGCTGCTGATTACATTGATGAACCATGTTTCAGAATTAATGATGGAAAAGATGCGTGATATCCGTCGGATTGCGCTTTATTCCGAAGAGATGACACTTAAGCAGCTTTATCAGCAGCATGTCAGGATTTATGATGCAATCTTGGCACAGGATGAAGACGGAGCCCGCAGTGCCATGCTGTTTCACCTTCAAAGTGTCGAGGAATCACTTGACCGGGTCATCCAAAAAAATCAGTAAAAGCATAGTTGACCTTTCATTAATTTCAAAAATACCCTATACAAAAAAGGATAAAATTGATATATTATTTTGAAAACGATTATCTCATTTAAAAAATCATGGAAATTGGTATATTCTCTAAACCATTTCCTTTTTCCATTTTCTAGTCATCAGATGACCTGTTAACTTATTTGAAATAGGAGGAGTTCAGATTGAAAGTTACTCTCTTTGCAACATGTTTAGTCGATTTGTTTCAATCCAATGTCGGCAAAGCGACAGTGGAGCTACTCGAGAGATTAGGCTGTGAGATCGATTTCCCGGAATCCCAGATATGCTGCGGACAGCCGGCATATAATAGCGGGTATACGAAGGAATCGAAGGAAGCCATGAAAAAGATGATTAAAACGTTCGCGGATGCTGAATACATCGTAACCCCTTCCGGTTCCTGTGCAGCGATGTTCAAGGAATATCCGGCCCTATTCAAAGGGGATGCCGAATGGGAAAAGAAAGCGGCATCATTAGCGGCTAAAACATATGAATTGACCCAATTCATCGTGGATGTCTTAAAAGTGACCGACGTCGGGGCGACCCTTAAGGGAAAGGCCACTTATCATACTTCATGCCATATGACACGGCTGCTTAAGGTCAAGGAAGCACCTGCCATTTTGTTAAGCCATGTCAGGGGGCTGGAAATGACACCACTTCCGGATGCCCAAAACTGCTGCGGGTTCGGGGGAACCTTTTCGGTCAAGATGGGTGACATTTCCGGGCAAATGGTCGAGGAGAAAGTCTGCAATATTGAAGATACCGGGGCAGATTTTTTAATCGGCGGGGATGCAGGATGTTTGATGAATATCGGCGGGCGGATCCAAAGGAAGGGGCAACCGGTGCAAGTGCTTCATATTGCGGAAGTCCTGAATAGTATTTAAAGAAAGCGAGGAGGGGAAAAAATTATGGCTATGAAAACCAGCTCTGCCAAGTTTAAAGACCGGGTGGATGAAGGAATACATAATGATTTTATGCGATTGGCCGTATCGAGTGCCCAAGAACGATTACACGGACGGCGGCTGACTGCCGTTGATGAATTGGGAAGCTGGGAGGATTGGCGTTCCCTTGGGGAAGAAATCAGGCAGCATGTGCTTAGTAACCTTGATTTCTATTTGCACCAGCTCGCAGAAAATGTTTCGAAAAGAGGCGGTCATGTCTTCTTCGCTCAAACGGCTGAAGAAGCAAGCGGTTACATCAAGGATGTTATTGTAAAAAAGAATGCCAAAAAGGTCGTGAAATCCAAATCGATGGTCACGGAAGAGATCAATTTGAATGCCACTCTTGAGGCAGTTGGCCTCGATGTCGTTGAAACGGACCTTGGTGAATACATTTTACAAGTGGATGATCATGATCCCCCTTCCCATATCGTCGCACCTGCTCTCCATAAAAATAAGGAGCAGATTAGGGATGTTTTTAAAGAAAAGCTTGCATATACGCAAACTGAAAAGCCGGAAGAGCTTACCGCCCATGTCCGGGGCATTCTGCGGAAAGATTTCTTAAGCGCCGATGTGGGCATTACCGGCTGTAATTTCGCGATTGCGGAAACGGGCTCGATCGGACTGGTGACGAATGAAGGAAATGCAGATTTGGTCACCGCCCTCCCAAAAACGCAAATCACCGTGATGGGAATGGAACGGCTTGTACCTACATTCGATGAATTCGAAGTCCTTGTCAGCTTATTGACAAGAAGCGCTGTCGGCCAAAGATTGACCAGTTACATCACCGCACTTACCGGTCCGCGTGATGAAGGTGATGTAGACGGACCCGAGGAGTTTCACCTTGTGATCGTGGATAATGGACGCTCCTCCATCTTGGGAACTGAGTTTCAATCCGTTCTTCAATGCATTCGCTGTGCTGCCTGTATAAATGTCTGCCCTGTCTATCGCCAGGTTGGCGGTCATTCATATGGTTCAATATACCCCGGACCAATCGGTGCTGTGCTTTCACCTTTACTCGGAGGATATGATGATTTCAAGGAACTTCCATATGCCTCCACTCTTTGTGCCGCCTGTACAGATGCCTGTCCGGTAAAGATTCCTCTCCATGATTTACTGAGGAAGCATCGGGAAGTCATCGTTGAAAAGGAAAAAATGGCGCCGTTTTCAGAAAAGATGGCCATGAAGGCCTTCGGAATTGGTGCGGCATCGCCTATGCTTTATAAATTCGGCTCCAAAATCGCACCATCAGCGATGTCCCCTTTTAAAACGGGGGATATCATCTCGAAAGGACCGGGACCGCTCAAAACTTGGACAGAAAGCCGCGAGTTCCCTGCTCCAGGGAAAGAGAGCTTTCGGGACTGGTTCAAAAATCGGGAAAAAGGAGGGAAACCATCATGAATGGAACCATCCATAATGAAGGGACATTTTTAAACAATATAGCAAAAAACCTGGGAAGGGGTCCTATTACGGAAGGCATCTCCGTTCCGGAATGGAAGCACGCCCCCCAAAAAGAAGTTTTGATACATGCGACACCAAATGAGCTTGTCGCGGAATTGGAGGAGCAATGTAAACGGGTGCATACTCAATTTCACGTTACCGACTCCAAGAAAGTGATGCATTGTTTAACACAGGTGATCGAGGAGCTTGGAAACGGACCCTTGATCATCCCTAAGGACGATCGGTTTTCCGACTATGGGTTAGAGGGTATCTTAAAGGAAAAAGATGTCCATATATGGGATCACCAAGCCGGCAAAGAAAATATCGAAAAAGCCGAAAGTGCTAACATCGGAATCACATTCAGTGAGATGACATTAGCAGAATCAGCGACCGTCGTCTTGTTCAGCGACAAGGATCACGGCCGTTCCATCAGCTTCCTTCCTTCTTGCCATGTTTCCATCATTCCAAAAAGCACCATCGTACCGCGAATGACCCAGGCTGCTGCGGCCATCCGTTCAAAAGTTAAACGGGGCGAGGTCGTTCCTTCCTGCATCAATTTCATAACAGGCCCGAGCAACTCTGCTGATATCGAAATGGACCTTGTCGTCGGAGTCCATGGCCCCATCAAAGCGGTCTATATAATCGTCGAAGATAAGTAGAAATAAGAAATAGAAAATGGAGAGGACCTAAATTAGGCCTCTCCATTTTTAACTTTCACTATATTATTCGTAAATGATCCGATCAACCGCTTCGCGATCGAGGCGTTTAATCACTTCGACAATGAGCTTAACTGCATTCTCATAATCATCCCTGTGAAGCATTGCTGCGTGTGAATGAATGTAGCGTGTGGCAATCGTGATCGCCAGAGCGGGAACACCATTTGCCGTTAAATGGATGGAGCCGGCATCCGTCCCGCCGCCTGGAATCGATTCATATTGATAAGGAATATTCATTTCATCAGCCGTGTCGGTGACGAAATCGCGCAATCCCTTATGTGCCACCATCGATGAATCATAGATGACGATTTGCGGGCCTTCCCCCATCTTACTCATCGCTTCTTTTTCGGAAACCCCCGGTGTATCACCAGCAATGCCGACATCGACGGCAAAGCCGATATCCGGCTGAATTTTGAATGTGGATGTTTTGGAGCCACGCAGGCCGACCTCTTCTTGCACTGCGCCAATTCCATATACTACATTAGGATGGTCGCTTTCTTTCAGCTGTTTAAGCACATCAATGGCGATTGCACAGCCAATTCGATTGTCCCAGGCTTTGGCGAGAAGCATCTTTTCATTATTCATGACCGTGAATTCAAAATATGGCACAACCATATCCCCTGGCTTGACGCCCCATTCCTTAACCTCTTTTTTGCTGGATGCACCAATATCAATAAACATATCTTTAATATCAATCGGCTTCTTCCTTGCATCGGCTGACAGGATATGTGGCGGCTTGGAACCGATAATGCCAGTTATATCACCTTTACCTGTAACGATCGTCACGCGCTGGGCCAGCATTACCTGTGACCACCAGCCCCCTACCGGCTGAAAACGCAAAAATCCTTTATCATCAATTTGGGTGATCATGAAACCGACTTCGTCCATATGCCCGGTAACGACGATTTTCGGTCCGTTTTCATCTCCCGTTTTCTTGGCAATCAAACTCCCCAGGCCATCTGTCGATATTTCATCCGCAAATGGTGTTATGTATTCGGTCATCACTTTTCTTACTTCACTTTCATTTCCTGCAATGCCTTTAGCATCCGTTAAGTCCCGAAGCATCTTTAACGTTTCATCCAATTGAGCCATTCTTTTACCTCCCTATAACTTACATTACAAGAATAATTATACAGACAATCGATTACATAAACAATCAGTAGCCTTGCTTTTGCCTTTCGTAATTCACTTCATTTTTGCTTACATACGCTTTTTCCACATCCATTGCCGAAAATCCAAGCAACTCCCCTAAATGTAAATACGCAGCAAATACCCTTTGGAAAGATGACTCTGTCAACTGTGTGCGAAATTCACTGATGTAGCCGTAAATAGCAGTAAATTGAACAGTCAAATCCTCCTGATGCATGGTTGGGCCAGATGGAACTTTCGGTACAAATCCCCGTTCGATCCCGAGTGACAAAATGAAATGAATGCCATCCACGTATTCAGCCAAAATCGTTTCTTTATCAGAGGGGCCTTTAAGACTCCAGAATTTAAAACATCTCGTTTCATTGGCTAGCTCACCAAGCTCCACTAAAAGAGCAAGTATCTTCCGTTCCACCAAGTCTTCAGAACCCAATTCATGCTTTGATTGTATATGCTCATCCAAAGCTGCCTGCATTTCCATTAATTTACCTATGTTCATTTTCATCACTTCTTTCCTTGTCTTCCCCTAAATTATATCAAATAAATGAAACTTATTAAAAACCCATACGTAAATGAAGGGAATCACTCTGTTTAAGGAGGTAGCTCCATGGTATTGATCATGCGGTTCATTCTTTTGGCTCTCATCATTTTCTTAATATATACAGTCATCAAATATCTATTTAATCCGAAAAGAAAATTAGAGCTGGCACATGAACAGAAAAAGTTCTTTCTGCTCGACGATACAGCCAATATACGAAAGAATTTTTTATTGACGTACAACGGGGTGATGTTTGAAGGGGAAAAGTATCTAGGGACGACGGAACGCTCCTTTGAGGTCATCTCCATCTTCATATGGCCCAAGAAAGTGGCCGGCCTAAAAGGCTTGAAGCGAAATGACTTTTTAAAAATCGAGGAAGCCATAAAAAAACAATATCCGGATGCCGTTATTGATTGGAAAAGCCCTGTTAAGGAATTTTTACAAAAATGAAAAAAAATCACACGTAATGAAGAGCCTTGAGAAAAATGTACTCAAGGCTCTATATTAATCATCTGAACGAAAAAATTCCTTCCAGGGAACGACCGTCTGCTTCTCTCTCAATAAATAGAGCAATAAGGTTAAGGATAATAAAATGATGACGATCAGGGTTGGACTGAAATCTGAAATATAGTGGCCAAAAACCGTATATACGAATGCTACAGGGAGATTAGTCATGAAGGATAGATAAAAATAATTTTTCAGCCCTTTATTGGATTCCAATAAGCAAAGCGACAGCAAGTAAAAGTGAATGAATGGTATTAGCCTCAGTACTGCAATTTGCCGGCTGTTTAGCTTTCGGTTTCCAAAAAGCTTATTCTTAAGTCGCAGCAGCCTATCCTTTGTTTTCGGAAATTTGCCTATCACGAAATAAAAGGCCATACTGGACAACGTCAAACCGATTACCGAATAGATGGTTCCAAAAGCTGCCCCGAATAATACTCCTCCAGACATGCAAACCACAATGACGGGAATGAATAAAAATTGCCTTAATAAATGAAAAGTGATAAAAATTAACGGTGCAAACACGCTTCCTGATTGAACGTAGCTCATCACAAGTGTCAGTTTATCATTCATGCTCTCCCTCCAGCTACTCTTTGCTGCTTCTACAAGCATATACATTATAGCGGCTACATATTACAATTGAATGAATATCTTAATCAATAAGCCTATCTGAAGAATCATCAATATCGGCAGGCCCCACTTAAAAGCGGCATGCTTCGTCTTATGGCGGAATTGCTTCATCCCCAAAAAGGACCCAGTCCCTCCGCCTATGACCGCCCAAAACCAAAGTGTCTTTTCACTGATCCGGTACTCCCCATTACGCGCTTTCCTTTTGTCGATTCCCATTAAGGCAAACCCGATGATGTTTGTGATGATCATATAAGCAGCAATGAACCATACTCCTTGCATCCTTATTCCCTCCTTTAAATATGTAAAAAGCCACCCTCTTGAAAAGAGAGTGGCTGTATCAGTCAGACTTATTTGTCTAATTGTTGTTTAGCAGCAGTTGCTAATTGAGCAAAAGCTTGTTCGTCAGCAACAGCAAGATCAGCAAGCATTTTGCGGTTCACTTCGATACCAGCAAGCTTTAGACCATGCATTAAACGGCTGTAAGAAAGACCGTTGATGCGTGCTGCAGCGTTGATACGAGTGATCCAAAGTTTGCGGAAATCACGTTTCTTTTGACGACGGTCACGGAAAGCATAGTTTCCTGACTTCATTACTTGTTGGTTAGCTACTTTGAAAAGAATATGTTTCGCGCCATAGTAACCTTTAGCTAATTTTATTACCTTTTTACGACGTTTGCGAGTAACAGTACCGCCTTTTACACGTGGCATGTTATTTCCCTCCTATTTAACTCGATAAATCGAACTTATTTAATGTTGTCTAGCATATGACGAATACGTTTGAAGTCACCTTTGCTTACAAGGCTAGCTTTGCGAAGCTTACGCTTTTGCTTAGTAGATTTGTTAGCAAATAAATGGCTTGTGTAAGCGTTAGAACGCTTAAGTTTGCCGGATCCAGTCTTTTTGAAACGTTTAGCAGATCCGCGGTGAGTTTTCATTTTAGGCATAAGGTATTCCTCCTCATTACAAATTACTTTACAATTACTTTTCGTTTTTCGGTGCTAAGATAATGAACATGCTGCGCCCGTCCATTTTTGGGTGTTGCTCGATTGTAGCCACTTCTTTACATGCTTCAGAAAAACGAACGAGTACACGTTGACCAATTTCCTTATGCGTAATGGCACGTCCTTTGAATCGGATAGAAGCTTTTACTTTATCGCCTTTTTCAAGGAATTTAATACCGTTGCGAAGCTTCGTATTGAAATCGTGTTCTTCAATCGTCGGGCTCAAACGAACCTCTTTCAGACTGATGACTTTTTGATTTTTACGTGCTTCCTTGTCTTTCTTTTGCTGCTCGAAGCGGTGTTTTCCGTAGTCCATGATCCGGGCTACCGGAGGCTTTGCATTTGCAGCAACTAAAACTAGATCAAGATTTACACGAGCGGCAATTTCCAATGCTTCGAATTTCGTTTTAATTCCAAGTTGTTCTCCGTTTTGGTCAATAAGACGAACTTCACGGGCTCGGATGCCCTCGTTTACCATCGCGTCTTTACTAATAGTTAGCCACCTCCAAAGATATTGGCGAATACGAATATTTGAATAAATTCGGTCACGCTCACAACTCGCTTACAGGATATAATCATAATAAAAAAGTGTGGATGCATGCTGCACCCACACTGATAGACTCATTCAGAAAGATCCAAATAATCAAATCATGACCTGTTAACTGCATTGTTTGCGTCAACCAGGTGAGAAGCGGGTGCTTCTTCTTTTCATCAAACACGTATTCAATTCACTTTAGAAATATATCATAAACACTGATGACTTGTCAAATGCTAATTTATTCGTTTTTCACAACAAAATTAATATTATCAGACATTCAGTTATTTGACAATACGTTTTTTAAAGTAATTTGGACAAAAAATATTCATCATGATACTTCCCATCAAAAAACAATGATTCCCGCTTTATTCCTTCCTTTTCAAAACCCATCTTTCGATATAAGGAAAGCGCAGGGGCGTTGTTTGCAATCACGGACAATTCCAGGCGCCGGATTCCGTTTGTCCGTGCATGCTCCTCCATTTTTTGAAATAGCTTCGTACCAATGCCTTTTCCCCGGTCAGTTTCATTGATGCCGATGACGATTTTGGCTGAATGCCTCGTTCGGCCCATTTGATTGCCCAATAAGATCAGGTAACCATACAGTTCATGGCCGCTAGCAGCAACGAGGAAAACGGAAAGGGGATTTTTTTCGATTTGCTCCATTTGCTTCTCCATTTGTTTCGCTGTCGCTTTTCTTTCTCCAGGGTTGAACAGCATATACCCGGAATCTTCAACATGATTGAACAGAGCAGCCAAGTTATCCGCGTCTTCCCTTGAAGCCTTTCTAATCTCCATTTATCCCCACTCCCCCTTTGGTTACAGTCCATACTGACAGAAGCCTTCAAATGTTAAGAGTTTTCTTTCGCCTTTTTCTTTTTCTCAATGGCGTCCCAAGAAAATAGGGCTATCCAAAATAACAGGACCGGGACGATGGCATATTGTCGATAACCATCCAATAACAATAAGATGATGATGACAAGGAATGTCGGTCCGAATAGATAAGTAAATTTCTTTTTCATGCTGCCCCTCCTTTTCATTGCTGTACATATTTTCACATGATGGTTTCATTTTATCATGCCATAATTAAAAAGAGGGACACAACTATATGTGCCCCTCTTTTTGATGTTAACGGCTTACTTCAGCCTTAATCGCTGAAACGAAATCTTCAAAAGCGATCGTTTCGGATTTTTGTTCACCGTACTTACGTACATTCACGCTGCCTTCTTTGGCTTCGTTGTCTCCAACAACCAGCATGTACGGGATTTTTTGCATTTGCGCTTCACGGATTTTGTAACCGATTTTCTCGTCACGTGTATCCAGATCGACACGAATGCCTTGCGCCTTAAGTTTTTCCTGTACTTCTTTCGCATAATCCAAGTGCACCTCAGGTGAGACCGGGATCACTTGTGCTTGGATAGGTGCAAGCCAAGTCGGGAATGCCCCCTTGTATTCTTCGATCAAATAAGCGACAAAACGTTCCATTGTGGAAACGACACCGCGGTGGATAACAACCGGACGATGCTGCTTGCCGTCCTCACCGACGTAATTAAGATCAAAACGTTCAGGAAGCAAGAAATCAAGCTGAACAGTGGAAAGCGTTTCATCTTTCCCTAAAGCAGTACGTACCTGAACATCAAGCTTAGGACCGTAGAATGCCGCCTCACCTTCCGCTTCAAAGTAATCCAGACCAAGTTCATCCATCGCGCCTTTTAACATGCTTTGCGCTTTTTCCCACATATCATCATCATCGAAGTATTTTTCTGTATCCTGCGGATCGCGATATGACAGACGGAATGAATAATCCTTGATATCGAAATCTTTATATACTTCCAGAACCAGGTTCACAACGCGCTTGAACTCTTCTTTGATTTGGTCGGGGCGGACAAAAATGTGTGCATCATTCAATGTCATCCCACGTACACGCTGAAGGCCTGAAAGGGCACCTGACATTTCATAGCGGTGCATCAAGCCTAGCTCGGCAATCCGGATTGGCAGTTCCCGGTAGCTGTGGATGCTGTTTTTATAGACCATCATGTGATGCGGGCAGTTCATCGGACGCAGGACAAGCTGTTCGTTTTCCATCTCCATGACAGGGAACATGCCGTCCTGGTAATGATCCCAGTGTCCAGAAGTTTTATAAAGGTCCACGCTACCCATTACAGGTGTGTAGACATGGTCATAACCCAACCGTTCTTCCTTGTCCACGATATACCTTTCGATTGTCCGGCGGATGGTCGCTCCTTTTGGCAACCACATCGGCAGCCCTTGCCCCACTTTCTGTGAGCTCATGAACAAGTTCAATTCTTTACCGATTTTACGATGGTCACGTTCCTTTGCTTCTTCAAGGAAACGCAGGTGTTCGGCCAAATCTTCTTTTTTATAGAAAGCCGTACCGTAAATGCGTTGCAGCATTTTGTTTTTGCTATCGCCTCTCCAGTATGCTCCAGCGATGCTCAATAGCTTGAATTCTTTGATTTTCCCAGTTGATGGAACATGAATTCCACGACAAAGGTCAAAAAATTCACCCTGCTCATAAAGCGTTACCTGCTGATCGGCAGGAATTGCATCGATCAACTCCAATTTATACTCGTCGCCTATTTCTTTAAAACGGGAAATCGCTTCATCACGACTTACTTCGATGCGGGAAATTTCTAAGTTCTCGTTGACGATTTTCTTCATTTCTTTTTCAATCAATGGAAGGTCTTCGGGAGTCAATGATTCCTCCAGATCCATATCATAGTAAAAGCCGCCCTCGATGACTGGACCTACGCCGAATTTAGCGTTTTTGTACAAACGTTTGATCGCCTGTGCCATCAAGTGCGCTGTACTGTGACGCAATACTTCAAGAGCATCCGCTGTGTCCTGTGTGACGATTTCGATTGAACCATCTTGTTCAATCGGCCGTTTCAAATCATATAATTCACCATTGAATTTTCCGGCAATGGATTTTTTCCTTAAACCAGGACTGATGGATGCAGCGATGTCTTCAGTTGTTGTGCCTTTAGCAAACTCCTTAACCGCTCCGTCAGGAAAAGATATTTTCAGTAATTCTGACATTGAGTTTCACTCCTTCTTATTGTTCGAACAAATTACGGGTATTTGATTCCATTACAACACAAAAAAGCCCGTCCCTGTATAAAACAGGGACGAGCTTAGTAATAAATATCATTAACCCGCGGTTCCACCCTCGTTCCAGCTTGCTTTTCACGGCAAAATGGCACTTGTAACTTGGTAACGGCAGCTTCCCGTCAGCTCATATTCACAGGATGCCTGCTTTCCGAGCCGAAGTTTAAAGGTGGTAAGTGTTCCATGCGAATAGGAAGCTTACAGCCTGTTGGCTCCCCTCTCTGATAATCGGCGACTAGAATACCCTTGTCCTCATCATAACTTTTAGTTTTTTAATAGTATGTAGGAAATTATAATTTGTTATACGGTGAAAATCAAGGTTAATTTTCTTTTTTCCACGAAAGATCATTCAAATGCATAGAAAATGACGAAAGTGGCAGGATAGTGGCCCGTTCTTCGAAAATCCTTGAAATGGTCTGGATCAGCCCCTCATCCTTGTCATCGGTATAGATACACAAGTTTTCAGGAGCAATCGATAAAAGCGGGGCAAGTATCACCGTATCGAGAAATAGTGAACTTTTGGCAAGAAGCCTCCTGTCGATCATACTATTGATTTTTGGGCGGTCGAGCTTGCTGAACTTCTGATCATAGAAATGAAAACCATCCCGGTTGACCAGGTGAAGCTTTCTTAATTTCGACTCCTGCCCTTGAAGGCAATCACGGAGCGTAGCAATGAAATTTTGATAGTCCTGTTCCAGCTTGTATTCATCAATCGCCTTGACGACAAACTTTTCCAACGTGTGCTGAAATGATTTCAAACGGAAGGTCGTAAAAGAATCGAATGAAAAAGATACCTTTCCAGCCAAGATGCTTTGAAGTCCCTCCTCAATCAATCGTTTCTCCATACTGAATGCTTCATCTTGACTCCTGGCTCTTTCCACCTCGATGATTGATGATGCAATTTCAATGATGGCTTCAATTTCTTCCCGTTCCCTATAAAAAAATTTACCGACTATTATTTGCTCCAGAACAGGAAGCGTCTTTTCTTCCAATAAAAAAGAATGAAATGCATCACGAAGCAGAATTAGCCATTCATCACCTGAAGACTCCGTCATATCCACATACATGCCTTGTTGCGGAAGAAATCGAATATATGCTTGAAATTCTGCCCCCAGTGGATGGACAGAAACGAAATTCAGTAATTTCAATGCCTCTGAATCGTTTTGAAACGAAATTTGCACTACGACATCCCCCCTTCCCCCTTGCTTCTTTTTTCATGTATATGGGGATGGGGACGTGTTTAGAAGTAGGATGAGCCTTGTATGATGAAAAAAGTGACCTCCATTAAGAGACCACTTTTCTTCATCTTCTCCGATTCATGCCATCAAGCTTGACCGGCTCAGCTAAATATTGAATTCTTTCCAGTACCCTGGCCGCCTTCACTTCTTCCTTCTCACCACGCTGTGAAAAGGTCAGGTGGTTCTCCAGGCCATTCAAGTCAAAATTCGAAGTGAAAAACGTTGGCAGGTTTTCCAGCATCCTGAATTGTAAAATCGGACCAAAAACCTCATCGCGTCCCCAGCTCGTCATGGACTCCGCTCCAATATCATCAAGCATGAGGACAGGTGCCGTTTTCACCATTTCAATTTTTTCATTGACCGTATTATCACCTATCGATCCCTTAAGTTCCCTCAAGTAGTCAGGTACATAGACAATAAGGGAGGAAATTTGCCTTTTTGCAAGTTCATTGGCAATCGCACCTAATAAGTACGTTTTCCCAACGCCGAATTTCCCATAAATATATAAGCCTTTTTGCCTTTTACCTGGCTCATATTCCATAATGAACGACATCGCTTTACTTAAGACAGACAAGCGTTTGTTTTCATTATCCGTTTGGGTAAAGTCTTCAATGCTCGCCTTTAAAATATCCTTCGGTACATACAGGCTGCGGATCAACTTTTCCCGTTTCCGCTTTTCATCCTCTGCCAATTTCCGCGGGCAGACTTCATAATGCAGGTTCAGGGCTTTCCCTTGAACCACCAATTTGGGATAATACCCCTGCATCATATTGATGCAGCCATCCAAGCTCGGACATTTATCACACTTATTGCTTTGTGAAGTGAACTCATAAAGCTTCCCCAAGTTTTTATCAATCATTTCCTTCGTGACCGTCGAGCTGTTGGCATTCATAAATAACCGCACTTGTTCGTTTTCAAAAATCTCCTGCTTCAGCTTTTCATAACGCTGTTGAAATTGATTTGTATTCGCCAATTTATTAAGAGACCTATTAATCTTTTCCATCGTTCATTTCACCTCCTGCTTTCCACTGCTTCCATTTCTCCAGAAGCTCGCGTTTCTGGGCATCCAATTCAGGCTGATCTGCATTCTGCTCCTGCTGTGCTTCTTCTTTTTTCTCAAGCCACTCCGGAACCACTTCTTCACGTATCGCCTTTTTCCGGCCGCCCTTCGCAGCATTCCTGCTTCCTTGAGCCCAGTCCTGATATTTCCTATGTTCATTTTTAGCCAGCTCCATCGCCTCGACCACCGTGGAGACCTTCAGTCGTGCCCAATGGCCTGCCAGCTTTTCGACATAGCCCTTCGTGAACTTCATATCCGTTTTGAGCATGACATATTCAATCAAGACATTGACGACACCCGGATTCAGCTTTTGATTGATCATCACGCCCTCAACGACTTTCAAATCACCGCTTGATGGCTCTGCACCGCCAGACAATTGCATCAGCCGCTCCCTTGGGGAAATCGTCTCCAAATGGCGGATTAACTCTTGTTCCTGTGTTTTCGGTTCCTCTTTTTGCGTCCGTTCACGAATCGGCTGCACCCGATTGACAAGGGAAGGCATATCGGCCTGTCGTTCAATTTGATACCAGTCCCTTGCCGCCTTTCTGAGCACTTCCTCATCGATCTCATCATCCAATGAAACGGCATCCATTACTAGTTTTTGCATTTCAAGCGGATCGATGCCATATAAAAAAGCAAGTTTGGCAATCGTATTTTTTATTTTCGGAGTAAATGCCTTTTTCGGTACGATCGAGGATTTTATCCCGGCAAATAAAAGGTCGAAATCAAATAAGTCATCAAACCCCGATGGCTCGACGCCTTCCGTCCGATCGATGTATTGCTGTTCAGGCATCGGCTGCCATTCATTTTTCGCTTCATCCGTTACATATAAAGAGTCCAAATGATCTGATGAGAATACTTCCGCAAAAGATTTAGTCACACCTTCATATTGATCGGTTAAGATATGGTCATCACAAAAGAATCTCTTTAACCGGTTGAATTGCGCTTTACCGATTTTTTTGTATAAGTAAATATTCAGCATTCCATCCGTGAAAAACTGCTGGGGGGAAAGCGGCGGGTTTAACTCATAGATGAATTCCTTCGTTTCATTTTTCGATTTCTTATATACATTCAACAGACCGATTCCCTCAAGTAAAAGCCGGGCTTCGTAAATATCAGCTAACTTAAGGCCGATGGTATTCATTAATTGATAATGTGAGGAGGTTTCCGACCATAGCCTGTTCTCCTCCAACTCACTCCATAACGTCATATATAGGCTAATGCATATAGGTCCAATAAGAGGTTGATATAGTCGGGTAAGTATTTTCCGATCATAGTCATGAAGCAGCCCCGCAGATGAGACCAAATATGAATCAGCTGGGAGCAATTCTTGCCAATGCTTTGACATCTCCATTCAAACCTTTCAAAAGATGTAGTGAAAAAAGAGCCAAAGTGAATCTTCAGCTCTACTTTCTTTCTTTATTTATCAAATCTTTCAATTCATCGATAAAGACATTGATGTCTTTAAATTGTCGATAGACGGATGCGAACCTTACATAGGCAACCTCATCGACTTCTGCCAGCTTGTCCATCACCATCTCGCCGACATTGTCGCTTTTCACTTCCGATATGCCCTGGTTGCGTAGTTCTTTTTCTACATAACTGGTAATTTGCTCTAGTTCTTTCAAGGGAACCGGGCGTTTTTCGCAAGCCCTGATTAAGCCACGCAGGATTTTATCACGACTGAACTCTTCCCGCGTCCCGCCCTTTTTCACTACAATAAGCGGTGTTTCCTCCACCTTTTCAAATGTCGTGAATCGAAAACCACATGCCTCACATTCACGGCGTCGTCGAATCGATTTACTTTCATCGACTGGCCTGGAATCGAGCACTCTTGTTCCGTTATATTGACATGATGGGCATTTCATCATTATCAGCTCCGTATTTTATGTAGGACTCCCCTATCTAAATGTTCCCCAAGGAATTACTTCTCTATCTTAATCTTATATTAAATGGAACGGCCAGTACAAGTAAAAAGTGTAACTTCCGGCAGCAGGCACTTTTTGTTCGGCCGTTGAAGCACCGTTGTCAAAGTCTTTATGCTGCAAGGGCATCCTCCCCTATAAAGGGAAGCAGACTGCCGATTGATTGCATTAAAAAAGAGATGCACCCATGGCATCTCTGTGTATACGTGTTTTTTATAGGGCACTTATATTGGCTTTTTTCATTTGTACAGGACCTAATCCACGTGGTAATTCTATGTTTTCACGTGTTTGCGCATTCAAAGCTTCTGCAATATAATCTGCCGCAATATTCGGATCCAAGTTACCGCATGTATAGACATCAATGCTCGCATAGCCGTGTTCTGGAAAACTGTGAATCGTTAAGTGTGATTCAGAAATGATGACAACCCCGCTGACTCCTTGTGGAGCAAATTTGTGAAAGGCAACTTCTCGTACCTCTGCACCTGATTTCAAAGCAGCATCAACAAAAATCTTTTCAATTAAATCGATATTGTTCAGTTTTTCAAAGTCACAACCCCAAAGTTCAGAAATGACGTGTCTACCCATAGTTTCCATAGTGTAAGCTGTTTCCATATTAAGCTTCCCCCTTACCATGATTTAAAAATAAGTTCTGATAACTACCACGGGGGAAAGTTAGTCCAAAGAGGTCCTAACCCTTTAAGTAGCCATCATGCAAACCGCTATTGAAGAAGTTCACGATTCATAGTATATATGGTTTGAATTTTTTTTGCAACTCCAAATTGAATTTTTGGAAAGATAAACTTTATATGTAATGGGGATATAGCGAAGGTTCAAATGTGGAGCAAATTCCGTCTTCGGTTTATTCAGCGCCATAAAACAGCCGGGAATTCATGGATCACTGCATGAAAAATAGCCCCCTAAAAAAATTCAGCAGGCTCTGACTGTAGACAAACTCAATAATTGAGTTTGTCTACAGTATATTAGGCCGTTGATTGGAACGTAGGGCACTCGCTTTCCGCGGGCGGTCCGGGAGCCTCCTCGGCGCCATAGCGCCTGTGGGTCTCCCTTGGACGCACTTTCCCCGCAAGAGTCTCGAACACCCGCTCCAATCAACTTTGTTTTAACAGTAAGATAGAACTCTTTTACCTACAGTCTATTTAAGGAAGAAACCAAGGAGATTAAGGGCAGTTCAACTGATACTGAGAGTAGCTACTATTATGTGAATGATGAACGAACAAAATAAGTTTGCCTATTCGTTTCATTCGGCATCATACGCAATGGATTTGTGTTAGGGACGATAGTAACACCCGGAAATACGCATGATAATCATATCTTAGAGCTTCTGGTTGAACTAGTGATTGAGAAAGTTGGAAAACCAGGAGCAGATGCAAAAGAAAAGTATGGTATGCGTTAGGTCACCATTCTCTATAACTGCTTCAAATCCGATAAAAAATCAAAAATAGCCCGCTAAAAAAATTTAGCAGGCTCGTTTTTTTTCATTTTATTTTACTGATAATTCGACTTCGGAAGTTTTTTTCAACTCGGAGCCAACCAATTTCACTAGGTCCACTACCCGGTTGGAGTAACCCCACTCATTATCATACCATGCAAGGACTTTCACTTTCCTGTCCCCGATCATCATCGTCGTCAACCCATCGATGATTGCAGAGTGTGGATTCGTTTTGAAATCACTGGAAACTAAAGGTTCCATCGTGAATTCCATGATACCTTTGAGTTCATTTTCTGAAGCATCGATGAAGGCTTGGTTCACTTCATCAATCGTGACATCACGGTTTAAATCCACAACAAGATCGACTAAAGATACGTTAGGTGTCGGTACACGTATCGCCATTCCATGAAGCTTGCCTTTTAATTGCGGCAACACTAGTGAGATGGCTTTTGCAGCTCCTGTAGTCGTAGGAATCATGCTTTCCGCAGCGGCACGGGCACGTCTCAAGTCTTTGTGCGGGTTATCGATATTATTTTGATCATTAGTATAAGAATGTATCGTTGTCATTAAACCGTTGTTTATGCCGAATTTTTCATCAAGCACTTTTGCAACCGGTCCAAGGCAGTTCGTTGTACAAGATGCATTGGATATGACGAAATGCTTGTCAATTTCCAGCACTTCCTCATTTACTCCCATTACAATGGTAACGTCTTCATTTTTACCCGGCGCTGATAATATAACTCTTTTTGCTCCTGCTTCTAAATGAAGAGCTGCTTTAGAACGATCATTGAATTTGCCAGTGGCTTCAATTACAATATCTATGTTCATCTCTTTCCAAGGCAATAGCTTTGGATCGCGGTTATTTATTAGTTTTACTCGGCGGCCATTCACTATTAGTGAATCATCTTCAGCTATAATGATACCGTCGAATTTACCATGTATCGTATCATATTTTAGTAAGTGTGCTAAAGTTTCAGCTGGATAGCTTGCATTAATGGCAACAATGTCCAAACTCTCATCTAATATGGCTTTTCGGAAAACCATTCTTCCAATTCTCCCAAATCCGTTAATCGCTATTCTTGAATTCATTGTTCGGACCCTCCAGAAAATATTAGTGTTATACTTATTACCTTTCACATGTAATTAGTATAACATAATTCAGAGGAATTGTGCTAATAAAAATGCGGATTGTTCTTATTTTTTCAACATAAAAAGAAGAAACCGGGCGGTTTCTTCTTTTTATCATAATTATATGACATACCATTCGCTAAGTATGGACTTCACTTGCCGCTTCGTTTCATTAATGTCCCCATTATTATCGATGACGGCATCCGCTAAAGCCTTTTTATCGGCCAAGGGCATTTGCGAATTGATCCTGGCAAGTGCATCAGTCTCCGAAAGACCATTCCTGTTCATTAATCGCTGCAATTGAACTTCCTCATCCACATAGACCAATAGCGTCTTATCCACCATGAATGTCAGCTTGCTTTCAAATAGAAGCGGAATATCCATGAACACCGTTTCTTCACCTGATGATAGTGCCGCTTCCGTTTTGAGAAGCATCCAACTCCTGACGGCAGGATGCACGATGCTATTCAATAGCAATCTCTTTTCTTGATCATGAAATATGATCGACCCAAGCTTTACGCGATCTATATTCCGATCCGTCAATAATATCTCTTCACCAAACGCCTTCACAATTTGATGGTAGGCTTCTTCACCTGGCTCAACGACAGCACGGGAAGCCAGATCTGCATCTACAATCGTGAATCCGAGTTCCTGTAAATAGAGGCTGACGCTGCTTTTCCCACTGGCGATGCCTCCGGTGATTCCGATGATTTGTCCCATAAGCTCCCCCTTTTAAACCATGTATCATAACTTGAATATACCGATGATAATCAATAGTACACCTGGAAGAAAGGTCAAATGCTGGACAACTTTATTATTTGAAAGTAATTTCCCGCTTTGAATTCCGCTCCAAATGAAAATCGAACTCATAACAGCGATGCACCCTGCGAGAATAATCGGTGAAATGCCGATCATAGCCGCTCCAACTCCGGCCCCGAAAGCATCCAGCGAAAGTGCAAACCCGAGAACAAGCGCTTCAACTCCAGTAATCGTGCCTGATTTATCAAAATCGGCATTCAATGGTTTTTGTAAAATATTAATGACTACCCCAAGTGATTTAATTTCAAAATTAAAGATGATCTTTTCATGATATCTATCATCTTTCAGTTCTTTTTCAGGCTTAAAATACTGGTATACCATCCAGGCACCAAGAAAAATGAGGATGATGCCACCCGTTTTTTCAGCCGCCCCGATAGATATGAGCTGACTGATGAATTGTCCGATGACCATCGCTATACCTAAACTCAATGCAGAGCAAAATGAGATGACCGCTATTGACCTTAAGGGGATTTTCATCTTCCGCATACCGAATGTCAAACCTACGCCAAATCCGTCAATACTAACTGCAAAAGCAAGAAAAATAATTTGTAGCCACATCGGAATATTACTCCTTCCCTACTCGTTGCTACCCTAGTATATGGAAGGAGCCCATCCGATGTGTTAGAAAAAACATTACCTATTTAAGCGGCTGGCATAACGGGCAAATATGTGTACCGCGTCCTGCAACAACCAGTTTCTCAAGGGGCGTGCCGCATGTTTTGCAGTTCTCGCCCTTACGTCCATAAACATTCAATTCCAACTGAAACATGCCGATTTGCCCTTGGGAATTAATGTATGAACGAATCGTACTTCCGCCTTTTTCCACAGCTTCCCCTAAAGTCGCAATGATTTCTCCATGCAACGTCTTGATTTCCTGCAATGAAAGTGAAGAAGCGATTCTCTCTGGATGAATACGGGAGCGGAATAACGACTCATCCACATATATATTCCCAATCCCGACGACAACCGTTTGATCAAGGAGAACGGGCTTGATTTTCCTGTTGGTTCTTGCCAGCTTCCTACTTAGCCCCTCGACAGTAAAATCTTCAGACAAAGGTTCCGGCCCTAAATGCAAAAGGGGCAGCCGATCAAGTTCTTCCCCTTTGGCAAATAGATGCATCGTTCCGAATTTCCGGACATCCCTGTACCGAAGTTCACTGCCATCAGTGAATGTGAAGATCACATGGGTATGCTTATCATACGGCTCTTCTTTTGGATGCACGCCGTATTTCCCTTCCATTCTTAAATGCGAAACCATCGAATAATCATCCAAGGTGAAAATGAGGAACTTGCCCCGACGGCCTATTCCCCTTATCGTCTGTCCCCTTAAAGCATCCTGAAACTGTTCGACAGGTTCAGGCGCTTTAATGATCTTTGGCCAAAAGACGGACACTTCCTTGATCTCTTTTCCGAGTACGAGCTGCTCTAACGTTCTTCTGACTGTTTCCACTTCTGGAAGTTCTGGCATTGCAATCACCTATCTTTTATTATTTGGCATCAAACCATGTTGGCCCGAAAGCATAGTCCACTTTAAGGGGCACGTTCAATTCAATGGCACTTTCCATTTCCTCCGGGACGATCACTTTAAGGATTTCCAGTTCCTCAGGAGGGGTTTCAAAAATCAATTCATCATGCACCTGAAGAAGCATTCTCGTTTTAAGCCCTTCACTTTTCAGGCGCTTATTCATGTTTATCATGGCAAGCTTGATGATATCCGCGGCGCTGCCCTGAATCGGCGTGTTCATTGCTGTCCGTTCGGCAAAGCTCCTTATGTTGAAATTCCTGCTTGTTATCTCAGGTATATAGCGCCTTCTTTGCATCAGAGTCGTGCTATATCCTTTTTGACGGGCCTCATGTATGCTTTCTTCCATATATTCCTGAACACCAGGAAAGCTTCTTAAATACTTCTCGATGAACTCTCCAGCTTCTTTTCTTGTGATGCCAAGACTTTGCGATAGCCCGTAATCACTTATACCATAAACGATTCCGAAGTTGACCGCTTTGGCATGGCGCCTCATGTTCGAAGTGACTTCCTCTCCCGATACATGGAACACATCCATGGCTGTCTTTGTATGGATGTCCATCCCGGCCTGGAATGCTTCCACCAATCCGCTGTCATTGGCGATATGCGCCAGAACGCGCAATTCGATCTGGGAGTAGTCGGCAGCAAAAATGATCCAATCCTTTTCGGAAGGAATGAAGGCCTGCCTGATTTTCCTTCCTTCTTCCAGTCTGATCGGGATATTCTGAAGATTGGGATCTGTTGAGCTTAACCGGCCGGTCTGGGTCAATGCTTGGTTGAACCGGGTGTGCACCTTGTCCGTTTTGCCATTGACCACCTTAAGCAACCCCTCAATATAAGTGGATTGCAACTTACCAAGCTGGCGATACAATAGTATCTCCTTAACGATATCATGCTTGCTCTCCAGTTTTTCCAGCACATCGGCTGACGTCGAATAACCTGTTTTGGTTTTCTTCATGACAGGAAGCTCCAACTTTTCAAACAGGATGGCCCCAAGCTGTTTAGGTGAATTGATATTGAACGCCTCTCCAGCCAAATCAAAAATTCGTGCCTCGATGTTTCTTAAGCGAATGGCTAATTCCTGTCCCATGTTTTTCAGTCGGCCTATATCCACCTTGATTCCCTGCCATTCCATATTGGCCAGGATTATCGATAGTGGCAGCTCCAGTTCCGTAAATAGGTGAAATTGCTCGAACTCTTGCAGTTTATCGATCATCGGTTCTTTCAGGGACGAAATCGCCTTCGCTTTTCTGGCGATATGCTCCCTCAATTCCGCTTCCTCAGGTATTTTGCGTTTTGCACCTTTTCCATAAAAAACATCATCCGTTTCAAGGCGGATAGTACCTTGAGTTTTCGTGATTTCAGCCACTTCGTCCACTGACTCTGCCGGATCCAGGATATAGGATGCCAAAAACACATCAAAATCGATGCCTTTTATTTCGACTCCTCGATGGCGAAGTGCCACAACCGTACGCTTCGCATCGAAAACCGTTTTCTTTTTTGTTTCATCCTCTGCCCAGGATTTAAAGGCCCCGGAATTCAGGGCATCATCTCCATGGAAGTAAAAATGACCTTGTTCATTACTGATGGCGATTCCTATTATATCGGCACGATGATAATTATCTTCTAAAATTTCAACATACAAAGCACTCTCATCGGCAAACATTCCTTCTGTCATTTCAGCCGAGTGAACCTCAATCTTCTCCTGTTCAAGCGGCGCACTTTCCGTTACATCCAATTTATCAAGCAAAGTCGAAAAGCCAAGCTCTTTATAGAATGAGATGACTCGATCCTGATCCATGCCAGTATACTCAGTCTCGTTTACGGAAACTTCAAGCGGCGCTTCCCTCGTTATTGTAGCCAACTCTTTGCTTAATAGGGCCAGGTCTTTATGTTCTTCTATTTTCTCTTTCAATTTCTGTCCGCTTACCTCATCAATCGACTGCAAAAGGTTTTCAACTGTTTCAAATTGATGCAATAATTTAAGGGCAGTCTTTTCACCAACTCCCGGAATACCGGGAATATTGTCAGAGGCATCTCCCATCAGCCCTTTTAAATCAATGATTTGCAAAGGGGAAAGACCGTATTTTTCATGTATATGCTTTGGAGTGTATTCCTCAATTTCAGTAATCCCCTTTTTCGTGATGGAAACCGTCGTACTAGGGGAGGATAATTGCGTTAAATCCTTATCACCGGAAATGACCTTCACTTCAAAACCATCTTTTTCCGCTTGCAAAGAAAGCGTACCGATAATATCATCGGCTTCGTAGTTCTCCAGTTCATACCTTTTTATTTGAAAACAATCAAGCAGCTCGCGAATGAAAGGGAATTGCTCCGATAATTCTGGCGGCGTTTTTTGGCGCCCTCCCTTATATTCTTTAAATGATGCATGTCTGAATGTCGTTTTACCCGCATCGAATGCCACAAGTATGTGCGTTGGCTTTTCTTCTTCAAGAATGCGGTTGAGCATCATGGTGAATCCGTACACGGAATTGGTATGGACCCCCTTATCATTATTCAAGAGCGGAAGCGCAAAAAACGCACGGTATGCTATGCTATTTCCATCTATTAGTACTAGCTTTTTATCCAAATCCGTCTTCCTCCAGTCATACAGGTTTATGTAGTTATAGCTTCTATATAAAAACGCAAAAAGCCGTCCATTTTCCTTCTCTATTCTACCATGAGTAGAAGCGGAAAGAAAAATGACGGCATCAAGGTTATTTAGTATTTCCCATTAACAAGCTGGCATATGGGGAATCCGAAGGAAGAACGATTACAGTTTGATCTCCGATCGTTTTTTTGTAGGATTCTAGAGTCCGGTATAGTTTATAGAATTCGGGATCTTTGGAAAACGACTTATTATAGATTTTCGCTGCTTCCCCTTCTCCTTCAGCCCTGATCACTTCTGCATCAGCCTCTGCAGTAGAGAGCAATTCTTTCACTTTCCTATCAGTATCCGCAATGATCCGGTTTTTCTTCGCATCACCTTTGGAAAGGTATTCTTGCGCTTTCGATTCCCGCTCTGAAATCATCCTCTTGAAGACGGACGCTTCGTTTTCGGCGGGCAGGTCAGTCCGCTTTATCCGGACATCCGTCAAGCTTATGCCATAACTGTCCTTTTGCAGCAGATCGTTGACTTTTTCGGTTATGCGGTCGTTTAAACTTCCCCTGGATGACTTCTCATCATTGATGATTTCATCATAATTCAGCTGGCCCAGCTCCGAACGAACTGCCGAATAGATGAACTCTTCCATTTTCGTTTCGGCATTCTCAAGTGTCCTTGCATTTGTAATCAATTTCTTCGGATCTTCTATTCTCCAAACGGCATAGTTGTCGATCAGCATCCGCTTTTTATCTTTCGTATTGATTTCCGCTTCTGAAACATCAGAACTCATCTGATACTTCGGCAATGTCACGACACTCTGAATAAATGGCACCTTCGCTTTCAATCCCGGGGTCTTATCGATCCTTACAACCTCACCGAATTGGCGGACGACTTTATATTCTCCCTCTTTGACGATATATACATTGGTGAAGATGATTAGCAGCAGAGCGATGATGATAATCAGGAAAATGCCGAATCTCACATAGCCCCTCCAATGAAAATTCCCTTTTTTGAGTTCAGAGAAATCTACTATTTTTCCGCTCATTGTTTAGCGCCCCCTTCCCCTGTCGCTTTTTCTTCCGATCCATTCCCTTTTTTCGTTTCTTCTTCAGGTATAGCGGCTTCATCAGGGGCAGGTGTTTTTTTTGTTTCCTCCTTTTCAAGCGAGCGAAGCGGCAAGTACTTCATTGTGTTTCCATCATCATTCATAATATAAATCTCTGCATTCGGCAATACTTCCTCAAGGGTCTCAATAATAAGGCGGTCCTTCGTAATCCCCTTATTGCCCTTATACTCACTGAGTAATTTTTCAAAGACCGCTACATCCCCGCGGGCAGCTTCCGTACGGGCAGCTTTATCCCCATTAGCCTGAGAAATGAGGGCATCTTTTTCCCCTTCCGCTTCATTCATACGCTTATTTTCATATTTATCCGCTTCGTTGATTTTCGTATTCGCCGTTTCCCGGGCATCCGTTACATTGGTAAATGCTTTCCGCACTTCTTCATTCGGTAACTCCACGTCCTGGAGTTTAACCGCAGATATGGAAATCCCGACATCATATTTCTCCATTAGCTGTGACAATAAATCGCGTACATCCGCTTCGATTTGCGCTTTTCCAGATGTAAGGGCATCATCGATTTTCGTGCTGCCGATAATGCTCCGTAATGCAGCTGAAGTCGTATCATATAAAATTTTTTCCGGGTCATCTGCATTGTATAGATATTTTGGAGGGTCGGTGATTTTCCACTGAACCACTAGGTCGGCAAGCACAATATTTTCATCACCCGTAATCATTTTGGTTTCACTCGGGTAATTCGTCACCTCTCCATCCTCTTCTTTATATCCAAATTTAAGACTGAATGTTTCTTTAGATAATTTCTCAACCGATTGAATGGGCCAAGGCAGTTTAAAGTGAAGTCCTGGTTCCGTTATCGTCTCCTCCACTTTACCAAACGTCATTATGACAGCTTGATCGGATTCATCAACCGTGTACCAGGTCGATATCGCAACTACACCTAAAATTAAAATAAGAAAGACAAGACCTGTGATCGTATATATCCTTTTTAAGCTAACGATATGTATCACCCCTTCTTTGCAGTTATATCTTATTTACGCAAGAAAGGGCCTAAAGTTTCATGAAAATCAAATATTTTCCTAGAAAAATAGGAAAGAGGAATGGTTCCCGGGGAATATAGCCAAAATTAAAAGACAGAGAATATGTCTCTGTCTAAAGTTTTTAAGGGTTTTGTACAATTGGAACGTTGGGCACTCGCTTTCCCGCGGCCGGTCAGCCCTTTGCGCTTAAGGGGACTCCTTGGACGGGCTATTCCTACAGGAGTTTCGCTCACCTGTTCCGATCATCTTTGCTTTAAAATTTAGATTGAACTTATACAAAAAAAATCAAACAGAGACTATGTCTCTGTCAATGTTTAACTCCTTGGATGAGGGGTTGTACAACCATTGTACCCCTTCATTATGAAGTCAGTTTTAAGGAATTGTAAAGGACTTGTAAATAAGAAACCCGCTACATTTTCCCTTTTAAGCTTTTATTTAAAGTGACTGTAAAAGTCGTCCCTGTTCCAGGTATGCTTTCGACGTTGATTTTACCTTTATGGACTTCAATTATATGCTTGACGATTGCCAGTCCAATGCCCGTTCCTCCAGAATCGCGGCTCCTCGCCTTATCAATTCGGTAAAATCGTTCAAAGATCCTTGGCAGTTCTTTTTCTTCGATGCCGATCCCGCTGTCTTGAACTGCAATATCGACCGTCTGTTCATTTTCAATGATATCAACGCTGACCCTGCCGCCATTTGGTGTATAGGTCAATGCGTTCGTAATCAAATTGATGAAAACCTGTTTGATCCTGTCAGATTCCCCTTCAATGAATACTGGTTCCGGTGATGTTTTAATTTCAAGGGATACTTCTTTTTCCTTCAGCTTGCCTATAAGCATCTCTTGTATTTCGCCAAGCACTTTGGTAATATCCACGACCCCTGCGTTTAAAACAAATTCCTGTTGCTCCATTTTGGATAAATTCAGAAGCTCCTGAATGAGTTCTTGCAGCCGGTCACTTTCTTTCAGGATAATCGATAAAAAGTGCTTTAGGGTCTTTTCGTCTTTTAGTGCGCCATCTAACAATGTTTCAGAAAAACCTTTAATGGATGTGATCGGAGTCCTCAATTCATGGGACACATTAGCGACGAAATCCTTTCGCATCTGCTCGAGCCTTTTCAATTCGGTGATATCATGGAAAATGAGGAGGATCCCCTTCCATTCATCATGATTCCCGATAATGGGAGCCCCGTAAATCTCAAAATGCTTACGTTCTATGGCAAGCGGTATCTTCACCTGTCGTTTTATCGTTTTTTCCGTTCGAAAGATCTCTTCGATGATGGCTATCACTTCCTGATCTTTAATGACCGAATAATATTCCTGGAACAAAAACGTAGCGGCGTTCACATGGAAGCTTTTCTTGAATTCCCGGTTGATTAAGGTCGTATACCCTTTACTGTCTATCAGCAAGACTCCACTACCGATATTTTCAACAAGCGCTTCCAAACGATCCTGATTCATTTCCCTCGCTACCTCTGTTTCCTGAAGGTTCCTCGCCAATATGTTCAAGGAAGTTGTCAGCATTCCCGTTTCATCGGAATGCCGCCCGAATGTCCGGGTTCCGTAATTCCCTTTTGCCAATTCAATGGCTGCCATCGTCGCCTCTTCGATCGGACGGGTATAATATGAAGTGATTTTGCTCGCAAGCATGAGAATGATGATCAAGGCAACCCCTAAACAAATGATCAATATTTGCCACATTTGTTTATTTACTTGATGGATGGCCTCTATTTCATTGCTATGGACGACAAAGCCTTCAATTTCGCCGTCCTTTTCAACCGTCTTCCAATAATAATGGAGGTCCGATTCCCCTTCGACCACTTCATACCCTTCCCCATGCTTAAGCCCTTTTTCCAATGTTATTTTGCGAAGGACATTAGCGTGGCTTTTAAGTATTTCATTGGATGATGTGGAATCGTATAATATTTCCCCACTCTTGGAGAGAATGGTTAAATTCGAATCTAAAAGGGGTGTCAATTTTGCCGTCTTCCCTTTTTCCAAAAAGGACTCGATTCCGCCATGCTCCTGAATATATGTAGAAATGAAAAATGTTTCGTTCTGTATACGCTCATTGAACGTTTTAATATAATAACTTTTGAACAAGTGTCCTAATAAAAAGCCCACGGCCATCAGGACGACCATCACCAATGTGATGAGGGTATATAAGAGCTTTTTACGATAGGTCGTCATTCTTTTTTAGGCTCCTCAAGCTTATACCCCAAGCCCCTTATCGTTTTAATATAGAGAGGTTTTTTTGTATCTTTCTCTATTTTTTCACGAAGATGGCTGATATGGACATCGACGATCCGTGAGTCTCCCGCGAAATCATAATTCCATACCGCACTGAGCAGTTGATCCCTGGTCAGTACTCTTCCTTTATTCTTCGCCAAGTATAAAAGTAATTCAAATTCCTTTGGAGTCAATTCTAATTGCTGTTCATCAAAGAATGCTTCGTATCGTTCTGGGAACACTTTCAATTCCCCTAATTTCAAGAGACCATCTTCCTGATCCTGACTTGACTCACTTCCGTTCGATTGCAACTGGGATCTTCTTAAAATGGCTTTAATCCGGGCCACTACCTCCCTGGGACTAAATGGCTTGGTCAAGTAATCATCCGCACCTAGTTCCAGCCCCAGCACCTTGTCAAATTCATCGTCCTTAGCTGTCAGCATCAAGATCGGTATATTGATTTTTTGCTGGCGAAGCTGCTTACATACTTCAAGCCCGTCCATTTTAGGCAGCATCAAATCCAATACCACTAAATCGGGGCGTATATCCACGGCAGCCTCCAGCCCCTGTTCTCCATCCAAAGCTGTGATAACCGTATAGCCTGATTGTTCTAAATTGTACTGAAGTAAGGTAACTATTGATTGCTCATCATCCACTACGAGAATTTTCTTTGACATTAGATCCTCCTGAATTATGTATTACCCAAAAGACCAATTCCTTGGTCTACTCATCCAATTCCATTATAAAGAATATTATATGAAAATTACACATAAAAAAAACTGAAATAAAGTTATTCCTATCTTCAGCAGGGAGATTATTAGTTCCAGGATTCTTTTGAAGCGGATTAAAAAACTGCCCGGAGTCGGAAAAAGGCCTTGGCCTGTTCTTCCAATATCCGGGCAGTCTATATGATCTCTCTTATTGAAGGACTTGCATAACAGCTTTAACAGATTCGACTGATTTCGAAAGTGCAGCCTTTTCATCTTCAGTCAAATCAAGTTCGATGATTTGTTCAATACCGTTTGCACCAAGTACAGTCGGCACTCCTAGGTAAATACCTTCAAAGCCGTATTCACCTTCAAGATAAGCGATGGATGGAAGAACGCGACGTTGGTCTTTAAGTATTGCTTCAGCCATTTCCACAAGAGATGCAGCTGGTGCATAATATGCGCTTCCGTTTCCAAGAAGGTTTACGATTTCTCCGCCGCCAGTGCGGGTACGAGCTACTATTGCTTCTAAACGATCTTGAGGGATCAATGTTTCCAAAGGAATTCCGCCTGCATAAGAGTAACGCACTAGAGGTACCATATCGTCTCCGTGTCCGCCAAGTACGAAACCAGTTACATCTTTAACGGATAAGTTTAATTCTTGAGCAACGAAAGTGCGGAAACGAGCTGTATCAAGTACACCTGATTGACCGATAACGCGTTCTTTAGGGAAACCAGATTCTTTGTATACAGTGTAAGTCATTGCATCTACAGGGTTAGTCAAAACGATGATTGTTGTATTAGGGGAATATTTAACTACTTCTTTTGTTACTGATTTCATGACCTTTTGGTTAGTTTGAACTAAGTCGTCACGGCTCATGCCGGGCTTACGGGCAATTCCGGCTGTGATGATCACTACATCGGAATCAGCAGTTTCTGCATAGTCGGATGTACCGGTGATATTAGCATCGAAACCTAGAACAGGTCCTGCTTCCGCCATATCAAGGGCTTTACCTTTTGTAGGGTTTTCAGCTTGCGGAATATCAACCAAAACGATATCACCAAGTTCTTTTTGAGCTGCCAGGAATGCTGCTGTAGCGCCAGTGAATCCGGCACCTACCACTGTGATTTTTTTACGTTTAGACATGTTATTTCCTCCTTAAAATATATAAATACTTTTGGAATACTTTTAACATTCTCTTGAAAATATATATAAGCCTCCTGGAAAAGCAGCCCGTTCAGGCACTTTTCCAGAAAGCATACAATGAATTATTTAAGGTTTTTAATAAGCTCGTCTGCGAACTCAGAACATTTAACTTCTGTTGCACCTTCCATTAGGCGGGCAAAGTCGTATGTAACAACTTTAGAAGCGATTGTTTGTTCCACTGATTTCGTGATGCTGTTTGCAGCTTCGTTCCAGCCAAGGTGCTCAAGTAAAAGAACGCCTGAAAGAAGAACTGAAGATGGGTTAACTTTATCAAGACCAGCATATTTAGGAGCCGTTCCGTGAGTTGCTTCGAAGATGGCATGTCCAGTTTCGTAGTTGATGTTTGCTCCTGGAGCGATACCGATTCCGCCAACTTGTGCAGCTAATGCATCAGAAATGTAATCTCCGTTCAAGTTCATTGTTGCAACAACATCAAACTCTTTAGGACGAGTCAGGATTTGTTGTAAGAAGATATCAGCAATGGAATCCTTAACGATGATTTTGCCTTCAGCTTCAGCAGCGGATTGTGCTTTGTTAGCAGCTTCAGTGCCTTCAGCATCTTTAATTTTGTCATATTGGTTCCATGTGAACACTTTATCGGCGAATTCTTGTTCTGCAACTTCATAACCCCAAGTTTTGAATGCACCTTCCGTGAATTTCATGATGTTACCTTTATGAACAAGCGTTAATGACTTACGGCCTTCTTTGATCGCATAGTTAAGTGCAGAGCGAACAAGACGTTTTGTTCCTTCCTCGGAAATCGGTTTGATTCCGATACCTGAAGTTTCAGGGAAACGGATGTTTGTAACACCGAATTCATTTTGCAGGAAATCGATCAATTTCTTAGCTTCGTCAGAACCTTTTGCATATTCGATACCAGCATAGATGTCTTCAGTGTTTTCACGGAAGATGACCATGTCAGTGTCTTCTGGACGTTTAACTGGTGAAGGTACACCTTCAAAGTAACGTACTGGACGAAGACATACGAATAAGTCCAAAACTTGACGCAATGCAACGTTCAATGAACGGATACCGCCGCCGATTGGAGTTGTAAGAGGTCCTTTAATAGCAATTAGATATTCGTTAATGACATCAAGAGTTTCTTGTGGAAGCCATTCGCCCGTTTGGTCAAATGCTTTTTGTCCAGCTAAAACTTCTTTCCATTCGATTTTCTTTTCGCCATTGTAAGCTTTTTCAACTGCTGCGTCTAAAACGCGGGATGCTGCAGCCCAGATGTCAGGACCGATTCCGTCTCCCTCAATATAAGGAACGATTGGATTGTTTGGTACGTTAAGAGCACCGTTAGTAACTGTGATTTTTTGGCTTTGTGTCATGTCTCTTACCTCCGATTCAAATTCAAAGGTTAGATGGCCTGCCATTAAATAAGGCAGAACCACTAACCTTTTTTACTCACATCTATTAATTTACTACAAATTCGATGAAATAAAAAATGATTTTTCGAAAAAATTTAAATTAGCGGTTTTCAATCGGTACGTATTTTTGCATACCTGGTCCAACATACTCTGCACGCGGACGGATAAGGCGGTTGTTTGAATATTGCTCAAGGATATGAGCGATCCAGCCTGAAGCACGGCTTACAGCAAAGATTGGTGTAAATAGGTCATGCTCGATACCTAAACTATGGTATACAGAAGCAGAATAGAAATCCACGTTCGGCGGAAGGTTCTTTTGACCGGTTACGATTTCATGAATTTTGATGGACATATCATAATATTGCGGTTGTCCAGTAAGTTCAGTCAGTTTTTGTGACATTTCTTTAAGGTGTTTAGCACGAGGATCACCTTTACGGTATACACGGTGGCCAAAGCCCATGATTTTTTCTTTATTGGCTAATTTTTCGTTGATATATGGCTCAACGTTATCAACTGAACCAATTTCTGTAAGCATTTTCATGACTTGTTCGTTAGCTCCGCCGTGAAGAGGGCCTTTTAAAGCGCCGATCGCAGCAGTTACACCAGAATAGATATCAGCTAATGTAGCCACACAAACGCGTGCAGTGAATGTAGAAGCGTTTAATTCATGGTCAGCATGAAGAACCAATGCTTTGTTGAATGCTTCTTCTTCGATTGCCGTTGGTTCGTTACCGCTTAACATATATAAGAAGTTAGCAGCAAAGCTTAAATCTGTACGTGGAGCAACAGCTTCTTTCCCTTGACGGACGCGAGCGAAAGTTGTTACCAATGTAGGGATTTTTGCTTGGATGCGGATTGCTTTACGATAGTTAGCGTCTTCACTCATTACATCTGCTTCTTCATCATAAAGACCAAGTAGAGATACTGCAGTGCGAAGAGCTCCCATTGGATGTACTTTATCAATTGGGTATGTTTTGAAGTGATTAACCACTTCAGCTGGAATTTCAGCATTTTCAGCAAGTTGTTTAGTTAATTCTTCTAGTTGGCTTTTGTTCGGAAGAGCTCCGTGCCATAAAAGATAGATTACTTCCTCGAATGTTGCGTTTGAAGCTAAATCATCGATGTCATATCCTACATACGTTAATGTGTCATCGATAATGGAGCTTACTGATGAAGTTGTTGCTACCACACCTTCAAGACCTTTTGTTGCTGTCATACTAAATCTCTCCTTTTCCTAGATATTCCCCTATGCCCTTGCTATTAGCGTATAAATGTAGCGCTTCCAAGAAATTAGCTTTTATAAACAACCATCTATTTTTTAGCAGAAGACATACACCTTGTATTGGAAGCGTTCACAGAATATGACCCCAACAATATAAAATGTACGATAATCTTTAATACGAAATTCTAAAAATAATGCTTGTAGCTATTCCTAGTGAGCGCTTGCTCAATAACTACATCTTTTTTTTAAGATTCCTCAAAAATATCAATGATATTCCGAATCCCAATTTTAATAAATCAGAGCAGTTACATGATTATTATAAACAATAAACACTTTTTTGGGAATGAAAAGCACTTAAAATGTGAAAAAATTATTATTTTATTAGAAAAATTAGCTACATATTCTCTTGCTTATTTTAATGCGATTCAATACGGTTTTTTTGAAAATTTGTCCCAAGGCAGAATAAATGAAACATTAAATAGAAAATTTATATTACCGGGACTGACGGACTTTTAAGCCATTAGCCATTCGCTTCATTTAAAGAAATTGAATATCTGCATGCATAAATAAGCAATTCCCGCCCCGATTAACGGACCGACAGCCACACCTTTGAATAATGCGACCGCAAGAATCGTCCCAAAAACAAGAGCCGTGGTAATGTGCGGATCATGTGATAGGAGCGTAATCCCATTTTTTGCTATGAGCGCAACGGCTATTCCAGATGCAAGCGCAATCCAGGCATAAGGAGATTTTATCGCGTCTCCTAGTTCCTTGAAACCTATCGCCCCGTTTGCTATTGGTATCAGTACGGAAATCGTAATGATCGTAACGCCCAGGTTGATTCCTTTCGCTTCCAGGTATGGAAACACTTTGGCATCAAGGCCAATCAGTTTCATGATTAAAAGAAAACCCGCAGCCATGATCAGTGAAGTATTTTTCCCAAACCAACCTATTGCAGCAAGCAGAATTAAAAATACGACAGGACCGTTGATCATTATCCCTTCACCTTCTTCCTTTCTTTTTTGTTATTTTAACATAACAAACTCCCTTGTTTCCTAGGAGAAAAATGATTTATGGAACGATGTATCGGCGAAAAAAGTTAAGCCGAAAGATGAAAGAATCTTTCCTTTCTTTTCCATCATCGTTACAATTATAATACAAACTTTATGATTGAAGGAGGATATGACTTGAATCCGGTATATATGTATCGTTTCATTCGCTCTTTACTGGTCGTTGGAGGGGTTATTTTAGGCGGGATTGCCGTGTTTTATTTATCTAAATATACATATCCATTCATCATTGCCATGATAATCGCTTTCTTGATGAATCCCCTGGTCACTTTTTTCGAAAGGAAAGGGAGGCTGCCCCGAGGATTGGCTGTATTCGTTTCCCTGTTACTCATTTTCCTTTTATTTGCAGGTCTTATCACTTTACTTGTTGCCGAGATCATTTCAGGAACCAATTACCTTGCCGGAGTCATCCCGAAACACATTGAAACCATAGTGGATTATATAGAAACATACATAGCGTCCACCATCATCCCTTTATATAATCAAATAGCTGCCATGTTCAATAATTTGGATATCGAACAGCAAGACACCGTCCTCAAGAACATCCAAAATATCGGTGAGTCCATCACTACCGGAGTAAGCGGCTTCATTCAAGCTTTCTTGAAGAACATCCCCACAATCATCGGATGGTTTCCAACTACAGCAACAGCACTCCTTTTTACCCTGCTGGGCACTTTCTTCATCAGCAAAGATTGGGATACCTTTGGCCGAATGACCGGAAAAGTGTTGCCTGATAAGATTTTTGCAGGTGCAAAGCGTTTATTCAAGGATTTAAAAAGGGCTTTGTTCGGGTTTATCCGGGCACAATTCACTCTTGTTTCATTGACGACTGTCACGATTTTAATCGGATTTCTCATTTTAGGGGTGAATTATTCAATTACCATTGCCTTGATATGCGGGCTGGTCGATATCATCCCCTATTTAGGGACAGGTACGATTTTCATTCCATGGATCATCTTTGAATTCATCGCCGGTAATACAAGTCTCGCAATCGGTTTGTCCGTCCTTTACATAATCGTCGTTGTCCAACGCCAGCTAATAGAACCAAAAGTACTTTCTTCCAGTATTGGTTTGGATCCGCTTGCCACTCTCATCGCCTTGTTCATAGGCTTCAAATTGATCGGTTTCCTAGGTTTGATTGCAGGACCTGTAGTGCTTGTCATATTCAATACACTTCAGCGTGCAAATGTCTTCAAGGCCATATGGACTTTCATCATCGGGGATACAAAGAAAACAACTTAAGTTGATCAAGAATATCCTTAGCATTCACCGATTTCCATTTAAAAATCCGCCTCGGGTACAAGGCGGATCTTTGGTTTTACGCTAAAATTATTTTGACGTCTCAAATTGTTCTGTTTCAGTGGAACCTGCAAGTGCTGTTGTGGATGATGTTCCACCAGAAACGACTTGTGCCACTTCATCAAAGTAACCAGTTCCCACTTCACGCTGATGACGTGTTGCTGTATAGCCGTCTGGCTCACTAGCGAACTCCGCTTGTTGAAGTTCTGAGTATGCAGCCATGCCGCGGTCTTTATAACCAAGAGCAAGATTGAACATGCTATGGTTCAATGAATGGAAGCCTGCAAGTGTAACGAATTGGAATTTGTAACCCAATTTACCCAATTCCACTTGATAATTGGCAATCTCTTCATCACTTAATTTCGCTTTCCAGTTAAATGATGGTGAACAATTGTAAGCAAGCAGTTTGCCCGGGAACTCTGCATGGATCGCTTCGGCAAAGCGGCGAGCATCCGCTAGATTAGGTTCAGAAGTCTCACACCAGATAAGGTCGGCATATGGAGCATAAGCAAGACCTCTTGCAATTGCTTGGTCAAGACCTGCGTTCGTGCGGTAGAATCCTTCCGGAGTCCTTTCACCCGTGATGAATGGTGCATCGACCGGATCAATATCATCAGTGATCAAATCTGCAGCATCAGCATCCGTACGGGCAATCAGAATAGTCGGTGTACCCATTACATCGGCTGCCAATCGGGCAGAAACTAAATTGCGTACTGCCGTTTGGGTTGGAAGAAGAACTTTACCGCCTAGGTGACCACATTTTTTCTCGGAAGAAAGCTGGTCTTCAAAGTGAACGCCTGCCGCTCCAGCTTCGATCATGCCTTTCATTAATTCGAAGACGTTAAGGGAACCGCCAAAGCCTGCTTCAGCATCTGCCACGATTGGTGCAAACCAATCGATATCATCTTTTCCTTCAGCAAAGCTGATTTGGTCTGCACGCTGAAGTGTCTGATTAATGCGTTTAACCACTTGCGGTACGGAGTTGGCTGGATATAAACTTTGATCAGGGTACATTTGCCCTGCGATGTTAGCATCTGCCGCCACTTGCCAGCCGCTTAAGTAGATTGCTTTTAAACCAGCTTTCACCTGCTGCATGGCTTGGTTACCAGTCAATGCTCCTAATGCATTGATGAAATCCTCTGTATTTAATAGATTCCACAGTTTTTCAGAACCACGGCGTGCCAATGTTTGTTCAATATCGATGGAACCCCTTAGTTTAATAACTTCTTCTGCCGTATAAGGACGCTTGATTCCAGTCCACCGTGAGTCATTTTCCCAGCTTTGTTGTAATTTTTGCGCTCTCTCATTCATCATCATTATTTCCTCCTAATTTATATTATATTTTTTTGAATATTAAGATAATTTTTCGTATGCCGCGTTGGTTAAGAAATCTGCAAAGTCATCCGCTTCAATCAATTGTTCAAATAGTTTAGTAGACTCTTCAAACTTTCCTGATATGAAAGTTTCTTCCCCTACTTCCGATTTAATGACCGCCAATTCTTCTTCTTTGATTTGATGGAATAATTCCTCGGTTATTTTCCTGCCATCTTCGAGAATGCCTTTTGGATGACGGATCCATTGCCAGACTTGAGCCCTTGAAATTTCAGCGGTTGCAGCATCTTCCATTAAGTTATTGATGGGTGCCGCACCTCTGCCGCTTAGCCAAGAGGCGATATATTGGATGCCTACGTTAATATTCGTCCTTAATCCTGCCTCTGTAATCGTTCCTTCCGGTACAGCAAGTAGCTCTTGAGCTGTTACATGGACATCTTCCCGTTTTCGGAAAATTTGATTCGGTTTTGGGACGAGCAGGTCAAAAACCTCTTTTGCCGTGCTTACCATACCTGGGTGGGCAACCCATGTTCCATCATGACCGTCTCTTGCTTCGCGTTCTTTATCTGCCCTTACTTTCGCAAAAGCCTCATCGTTCTTAACCGGATCATTTTTAACAGGAATTTGCGCGGCCATCCCGCCAATTGCAGGAGCATTACGAGTGTGACATGTTTTGATTGCCAGTAAGGAATACGCCCTCATATTCGGGACGGTCATCGTGACCTGCTGCCTGTCTGGGAAGATAACATCATCCGAGTGACGGAATTTTTTCAGGAAACTAAAGATATAGTCCCAGCGGCCACAGTTCAGGCCTGCCGAATGTTCTTTCAGCTCGTACAGAATTTCGTCCATTTCGAATGCAGCAAGAATCGTTTCTATCAAGACCGTTGCCTTGATGGTTCCTTGCGGAATTCTCAAATCGTTCTGTGCATATACGAATATTTCATTCCATAATCTTGCTTCGAGATGACTTTCCAATTTTGGCAAGTAAAAGTATGGACCGCTTTGTTTTTCAATCAATGCTTTTGCATTGTGGTAAAAGTACAGTCCAAAGTCAAAAATGCTTGCTGATATAGGCTGTCCATCCAAAAGGACATGTTTTTCCTCTAAATGCCAGCCGCGCGGCCTTACTTTTAAGACAGCTGTTCTTTCATTTAATTCATACACTTTACCATTTGGATTTTTAAATGAGATGGTTCCGCGGATTGCATCGCGCAGATTCAATTGACCATCAATGCAATTCTCCCAAGTGGGTGAATTGGCATCTTCAAAGTCCGCCATGAATACATTGGCACCTGAGTTCATGGCATTAATGATCATTTTACGATCGACAGGTCCAGTGATTTCAACCCTGCGGTCCTGCAAATCATTCGGAAGGGCCGCAATTGTCCAATCACTTTCACGAATATGCTTCGTTTCTTCAAGGAAATCAGGAAGCTTGCCTTGATTCAGTTCTTCCTGAACGCTTTTCCGCCGTTCCAGAAGTTCTGCCCTTCTTCCACTGAAATGCCGTTCAATTCTTCCAATGAATTGAAGAGCATCCGTTGTAAGTATTTGTTCATATCCTGGCTTAATGCTGCCTGTAATTTGTAAGCCTTTTGCTTCCGTAATCATGTTGCCTCTCCACATCCTTTCCAACTCTTCTATGTTATAATACAGTTGTTTTATTTCCTGTTTGTATTATATAACACGTTGTATAAATTTGTCACCAGTTTTTTCTAAAAAATCTAAAAAAAGATTTTTTAGCATGGAAAAGCCTGTTTTACCAATGTTTCCAAGGAGTTAATAATTTTTAAATCCTGTTATTATACACATTTCATTCTCATGGAAATCATCATTTTATGGTGAAACAGAGAAAATCCATTTACATTGAAACTCCCATTTTAATGAAAGCAAAAAAGCACCCTATAAAAAACTTGGATGCTTTTGTTTGACCTTTTTTCCAGACCAAAAAGGCTGCCTAAAAGCTTGAGCCTTTAGACAGCCTTATATTATTTATGCCGAATGATGGTAACTTTCCCTTTATTCATTCTGTTCATGATAAATCGGATAACAATCGGTTTGAGGAGATTCCGGGTTGGCGGAAACACAAGGATCAATCCCATGATATCCGAGATGAGCCCAGGGGACAGCAACAGTGCAGCTCCGATAAAGATACAGATTCCATCAATGATTTCATTTCCTGGCATCATACCGTAACGAATCTGTTCCTGTGCCTTTTTCCATGTTTCCATCCCTTGCCGTTTAGCCAAATAGGCTCCGATCAAGCCTGTGGCTACAATCAGGAACAGCGTTGGCCAAAAACCAATCAGATTGCCTGACAGCAAAAGGACAATAATTTCAACGACCGGCATCGCAATGATAAACATTAAAAAATATTTCATCTACATTCCTCCTGCACAGCCCATTTCTGGTGCGGTACATCCATCTTACCTCATTGGCACGGAATCAGCCAAAATTTCGTTTTACAGTACGTTGGCATGTCCATCATAAATGACTCCGCGACCTGCATCGACTGTTATTCTTTGACCATCCTTGAAAACCTTGGTCGCGTCCTCCGCCCCAACGATGACCGGTATGCCCAATGTGACTCCTACAACAGCTGCATGGCTTGTCAAACCGCCTTCTTCAGTAATCAATGCCGCACACTTTTCAATCGCCGGCATCATTTCGCGGTCCGAACCGATCGTAACCAATACAGAGCCTTCCGTCACTTTTTCCAAAGCTTCCTTGGCATTCTTAGCGATAACCACTTCACCTTTAGCTGATTTCCTGCCGATTCCTTGAGCCTTCAAAAGAACCTCTCCTAACACATGAATTTTCATCAAGTTAGTCGTACCTGTTTCACCTACAGGTACACCGGCTGTAATGACGACTAAATCCCCATGGGAAACTAAGCCAGAATGCAAGCTTTCATCTATTGCGGTTTGAAGCATTTCATCGGTAGTCGTTGCTTTTGGACCAATCTGCGGATAGACTCCCCAAACCAATGCAAGCCCTCTTGTAACATGATCATTGGATGTAACCGCAATGATCGGTGCTTTAGGGCGGTATTTGGAAATCATCCTTGCCGTATGGCCGCTTTCCGTAGGGGTGATGATTGCCCCTGCATTAAGATTAAGCGCTGTATGGGCAACGGATTGGCCAATAGCATCAGTGACATTATGACGGTTCACTTTGCTTCTGACTGATAATATATCCCGATAATCAAGGGCAGTTTCAGCACGTGAAGCAATGTTATGCATCGTTTGCACCGCTTCGACAGGATAGGTTCCAGCAGCTGTTTCGCCAGAAAGCATGATTGCATCCGTTCCATCAAATATGGCATTGGCCACGTCACTTGCTTCTGCACGGGTCGGCCTTGGGTTACGCTGCATCGAATCGAGCATTTGTGTAGCCGTTATGACTGGTTTCCCAGCATTATTACATTTTTTGATCATTTGTTTTTGGACTAATGGCACTTCTTCTGCAGGAATTTCCACTCCCAAGTCTCCACGTGCTACCATCAAGCCATCTGAAACTTCCAAAATTTCATCAAGACGGTCTACGCCCTCTTGATTTTCGATTTTTGGGATGATTTGAATATGTTCCGCTCCATTTTGCTGTAATAATTCACTAACTTCAAGCACGTCGGAAGCTCTGCGTACAAATGAGGCAGCAATGAAGTCGATACCCTGTTCGATTCCAAAAAGGATATCCTGTTCATCTTTCTCCGTTATGCCAGGCAGGTTTACCGAAACCCCAGGAACATTCACGCCTTTTTTGTTCTTGAGTGTACCGCTATTCAAGATCTTCGTATGGATTTCTTTTCTTACCTGATCTATCTTCAACACTTCAAGCCCGATCAATCCATCATCCAAAAGGATTTTAGATCCTGGGTGGACATCATGCAGAAGCCCTTCATAGGTAATGGAGAATTTTTCAGGTGTTCCCAGGACTTCATTCATGGAAATAATGACTTCATTGCCGGCTACAAGCTCTATAGAATCATTTTCCATATTATTTGTTCGTATTTCAGGTCCTTTTGTATCCAACAGGATGGCAACCTGTTTACCCGCTTTTTCGCTAGCTTCCCTTATATTGCGAATTCTAGCGGCATGTTCTTCATGATTTCCATGAGAAAAGTTAAGACGTGCCACATTCATCCCTGCTTCTATTAATTGAACCAGCTTTTCTATACTTTCACTCGCGGGTCCAATCGTACAAACAATCTTGGTTTTACGCATGTGTCATCCTCCTTTAAGGAAAACTCGCCGCCTGTCCACCTTTTGAAGACAGGGGCGCAGTGTTTTATGTCCTCTATTTAAATACCCAATTCTTTAAAAAGCAATTCCTATCAATAATGATTAAATCGATAGCTCTGCAGATAAATCATACATCTTCTTGTCAATTGTATGCGGTTTAGCAAGGGCTTCGATGATATCATAATCAACAAGTTGATTTTGTTCTATCCCTACAGCCCTGCCTCCTTTTCCTTCAAGAAGCAATTCAACCGCTCTTGCTCCAAGGCGGCTTGCCAATACCCGGTCATTAGCCGAAGGAGATCCCCCGCGCTGAACATGGCCCAGGACAGTTACACGGGTTTCAATTCCTGCTTTCGCCTCAATACTCCTGGAGATATCAACGGCACTTCCAACACCTTCAGCTACTATGATGATACTGTGCTTTTTCCCTCGGTCATGTCCGCGGTTCAGCTTTCCAATCAAATCATCTATTTCATATTCATATTCAGGACAAAGTATCGTTTCAGCTCCGCCAGCCAATCCAGCCCAAAGCGCAATATCGCCGGCATCTCTTCCCATCACTTCAACTACATAAGTCCTTTCATGAGAAGTAGCCGTATCCCGAATTTTATCGATAGCATCGATGACTGTATTCAGGGCCGTATCGAAACCAATCGTAAAGTCCGTACCCGGTATGTCATTATCAATTGTTCCAGGAACTCCGATACAAGGAAAGCCCCTTTCCGTTAAAGCTTTCGCTCCGCGGTAAGAACCATCGCCACCAATTATGACAATGCCCTCGATACCAAGTTTATTCAATTGTTCAATCGCTTTCAGCTGGCCTTCCTCTGTCTTAAATTCCGGACAGCGAGCCGTATGTAACATCGTTCCGCCTCGATGGATGATATCCCCGACCGACCCAAGTTCTAGCTTCTTTATATTTCCATTTATTAGACCCTGATAACCATGATAAATCCCGAAGACCTCTATTTCATGAAAAATTGCTTTCCGGACAACTGCTCGGACTGCCGCATTCATTCCTGGAGAATCTCCTCCACTTGTCAATACACCTATTCTTTTCATAAATGTCACCTCTCTACAGCACTAATCAATTTCAAGCTCCATTATATCATTGTACCCTTTTTCATGCCTCAATAAGCAGTAGTTGTTTCACTTATGCTCACATGATGTTATAAGCCTAACCGATTCTCTTCAGAAATTGAAGTAAAATGGCGTAAAAGTTTACATTCTACACACAAACCATATTCTTTACTCGTTTCGGTAATGAATACATTTGCGCCCATGAAAGGATGAAAAAACGTGTTGCCCCAGGCAGCACGTTTTTCCATTTACAAAATGTGTTTATGAATGCTGTTCCACTTCCTTAGGTTCGCCCTCAGGTTGTTTTGCAAATTCATATTCACCGATTTTCTTGAATTTCATATAACGCCGGTTGATAAGATCATCACTGTTCAATGGCAGAAGTTCCTTGAATGAACGTTTCAGGATATCCTTGATGGCTTCAGCCTGTAAATTCGAATCCCGATGGGCGCCGCCCCTCACTTCAGGAATGATCTCATCAATGACTCCTAAGCGATTTAAGTCGGGAGCCGTGATTTTCATCGATTCCGCAGCCCTCTTAGCCTGGGAGGCATCCTTCCACAGCAAGGCTGCAGCCCCTTCTGGGGAAATTACCGAATATGTTGAGTTCTCAAGCATGAAAATTCGGTCTCCGACGCCAAGTGCCAATGCACCTCCGCTTCCACCTTCACCGATGACTATACTGATTACCGGTACCTTCAGCCCTGCCATTTCGAATAGGTTTTTCGCAATGGCTTCACTTTGCCCGCGCTCTTCAGCAGCTTTACCAGGGAAAGCTCCCTTCGTATCAATGAAACAAATGATCGGCCGGTTGAATTTTTCAGCCTGTTTCATCAGACGCAATGCTTTTCGGTAGCCTTCAGGATGGGGCATGCCAAAGTTACGACGGATGTTTTCCTTAGTATCCTTACCTCGTTGATGGCCGATGACCGTCACGGCAAGTCCATCAAATTCCGCGATTCCAGCGACAATCGCTTCATCATCCCCATAATAACGATCACCATGAAACTCGATGAAGTCATTGAATAATAGCGGAATGTAATCAAGCGTAGTCGGACGTGCTGGATGCCGGGCAATCTGAACACGATCCCACGGTTTAAGATTGTTATAAATATCCACTTCCAGCTTCTCTAAACGCTTTTCCAATGTTTCGATTTCAGCTGTAAGATCTACATCAGCATCCTTCGAAATTGACTTTAGCTCTTTAATCTTATTTCTCAGGTCCGTAATGGGACGCTCGAACTCCAATTCGTAAATCATAACCATTCACCGCCCGGGGCATGGATTTTAAGGATCGTCGTCAAAGTTTCCTTCATTTCCGTACGTTTGACGACCGCATCCAATTGGCCGTGCTTCATCAAGAATTCAGCCGTTTGGAAATCTTCAGGAAGCTCTTCATGGATCGTCTGTTCAATGATCCTTCTTCCCGCAAAACCAATAAGGGCTCCAGGCTCGGCTAGATTAATATCGCCAAGTGACGCGAAACTTGCCGAAACCCCGCCTGTGGTAGGATGGGTCATCATTGATATGATCAGTCCACCTTCATTGCTGAATATCTTGAGTGCTGCACTTGTCTTTGCCATTTGCATCAAGCTTAAAACACCCTCCTGCATCCGAGCGCCGCCTGATGCGGTAAAAATGATGAACGGAATCTTCAACTCACCTGCACGTTCAATGGCACGGGTAATTTTTTCCCCAACAACGGATCCCATGCTCCCCATCCGGAAATTCGAATCCATTATGGCTGTTGAAACTTGGTACCCATTGATGCTTCCAACTCCTGTTACAACCGCCTCATTAATCTTGGCTTTCTTTCTATCTTTTTCCAACTTTTCCAGATAATCCGGAAATTCAAGCGGGTTAACTGAAATCATTTCTTTATCAAATTCATTAAAACTGCCGGCGTCGAATAAAAATTCGATGCGCTCATGGGAAGACATCGAATGGTGGTGCCCGCAATGTAAACAAACTTTCTTGTTTTTCACCAATTCTTTTGTATACATGATTTTTTTACAGCCGGTGCACTTTGTCATGATTCCTTCTGGTACATCTTGTTTCTCCCGATCTAAAGGAACCGTTGCATATTTCTTCTTAGACTTCGCAAATAGCTCTTTAAGCAAGCTTAATCCTCCCTTTACCACCAATTATCTATTTTATGATACTTGGTACAAACTATATCAGAAATAAAATTAGTATCGTGTAAAAAGGTGTCACTCGTCCTTCGACATATTTCTAATTCTAATAAGATACGTTTCGATGGCTTTTTCTTCATCACGTTCGAGCAAATATGTAAGAAGTGACAGATAATCTTCTTTTTTCACATTACCCTGTACCATCTCTGATGTTCTAGCATAGCTGTTGACAATGCGCCAAATTCTTTCCAGCAATCGATTGCGATTCAAAATGGCAATCCTTAAGAAGAAATCATCATCATGAAACTCATCCGCCTTGACCCAGACCATTAATCTTTTGATGTCCTCAGCCGTAGCGAAAAAGGCGACGATCCGCAAACAGTCAATTTCAATCAGCCTTTTCGTCTCAGACAAATCTTCTTGTACTTTTTTATCTTGCAAAAAAAAGGTTCCCAGAAGCTCGACTAGCTTATGCTCCTGGAAATCCCTGATAAACGTCCCTTCACCACGCCTTGTTTCTATTAATCCTAATAGCTCTAAGGCACGCAATGCTTCACGGACAGAGGAACGGCCTACATTAAAACGATCCGATAACTCCCGTTCTGATGGGATTTTATCTCCCGGCAGGAGGCTGTCCGCTTCAATCATGCTACGTAGGCTCTCAACTACATCGAGATAAATTTTGGATGAAGATGTACGACCTGCCAAATTAATTATTCCTCACTTTTTCCAATGATCGCTAATTTCCTTGTTTTTTCTTTAATTTCCTCAGGATCCACATTAATTCTAGCCACTCCCGTTTCCATCGCTGCCTTGGCAACAGCAGCCGCAACGGCAGGTGCTACCCTCTCATCAAATGGAGCAGGGATAACGTAGTCTTCGTTTAACTCATGTTCCTGTATTAAACCGGCAATGGCTTGTACTGCTGCAACCTTCATTTTTTCATTGATATGTGTTGCACGTACATCTAAGGCACCACGGAAAATCCCTGGGAAAGCTAGGACGTTATTGACCTGATTCGGGAAATCCGAACGGCCCGTTCCTACAACCTTGGCACCTGCTGCTTTCGCATCTTCCGGCATGATTTCCGGATCTGGATTAGCCATCGCGAAAATGATCGCATCCCGATTCATCGAAGAAACCATTTCTTTTGTCAAAGCACCTGCGGCAGAAACACCGATAAATACATCAGCGTTTTGAATGACAGTTTCCAAAGGTCCTGAAACCTTATTTCGATTGGTGACTTTCGCCACTTGTTCTTTTGTATCATTCATACCTGTCGAACGGCCCTCATAAATGGCACCCTTCGTATCACACATGATGATGTCACGAACTCCATAGCTATAAAGCAATTTAATGATGGCAATGCCCGCAGCGCCTGCTCCATTCGCCACCACTTTAATTTCCGACATTGATTTATTCACAAGTCGTAACGCGTTCACAAGACCGGCAACAGTAACAATGGCTGTACCGTGCTGATCATCATGAAAAACAGGGATATTCATTTCTTTCTTGAGTCGTTCTTCAATTTCAAAACAATTTGGTGCGGCTATGTCCTCTAAGTTCACTCCACCGAAAGTCGGTTCGAGTAATTTAACGGTCTCTACAATTTTGTCCACATCCGTCGTTTTTAAACAGATTGGGAAAGCGTCCACTCCAGCGAAACTTTTAAATAAAACGGCTTTTCCTTCCATAACCGGCATAGCAGCTTCCGGACCGATGTTTCCAAGTCCCAACACAGCCGTTCCATCAGAAATAACGGCAACAGTATTCCCCTTCATTGTATAGTCATAGACGGTTTCCGGCTTATCGTAAATATCTTTACACGGTTCTGCGACACCAGGAGAATAAGCCAGGCTTAAATCTACTGCATTCCTTACCGGTACTTTCGAAACTGTTTCTAATTTCCCTTGATTCAAGCGGTGCATATGTAATGCTTCTTCTCTTAATGTCATAGTTTCACTCCTAAAACAAATTGGATAACCCATATCTTATATGCTGAAATCTAGTGGTCAGACCACAGCGGCCTGTTTTCAATATAACATAACTATTAAAGTTGTAAAACAGTTATTCTTTCTTGTAAACCACATTCCCTTTTCCAACCAAGTCAAATAATGCCTGCATCAGACTATCTGAAGGATTGACCCAATCCCAATAAGATAGCTGTACATAGCGGTTTTCCCTCTCGTAAAAAAGCATGACCTTGGTTTCACCGCTATGCTGCATTAAAATTTTTTTTATTTTTTGCAGTGTATCCTTCGTTTGCTTGCCGGCCTCAATTTTCAGGAATATCGTTCCGTTTTGTTCCTCTTTCATCTGCTTCACTTTTTCAAGCGGGTAAACGTTCCTGATCAGGAGCTGTATTTTTCCATCCCGCTCTTCCAATGTTCCTTGCAGCATAACGAGTTGTCCATGATTCAATTCAGCAGAGTGGCTTTTATAAACATTTGGAAAAACGACCGCTTCAATATCCCCCTCTTCATCACTAACGCTCAAGAAAGCCATCACATCGCCCTTTTTTGTCCTTATTGTTTTAACCGACGTAATGTATGCGCCAAGTAAGACTTTTGATTCCTTTTTATCGGTAGCTTCATCTATGGTCAAGCAGCCGAAGTGCTGAAAAAGTTCTCTGTAGCTTGTCACCGGATGATTCGATAGATAAAGGCCCAATGCGCTTTTTTCCAATGAGAGTTTGTGCTCGATAGGGATGGGATCGACCCGGTTGTATTTCGGTTTGAGTGAAAACTCACCATCCGAAAACATATCGAATAGGTCATCATCCGGATTAACCAATTCCGTATGATTGATCGCTACGTCCAAGCTCGCCAACAATGTTGCCCGGTCTTCACCGAATTCATCAAATGCACCTGAATGCACAAGCGCCTCCAACACTTTCCTATTTACGATTTTCCCTGAAACGCGCAAACAGAAATCGAATAAATCAGCGAACTTCTTCTGCCTCCTCGCAGCAAATATTTCTTTAAGGACCGTACCGCCTATCCCTTTTATGGCTCCAAGGCTATAACGGATCCCTTCCTTTTCGGGTAAAAACGGGTATCCGCTCCGGTTAATCGAGGGAGGCAGAACCGATATCCCTTTCTTTTTTGCTTCACGGATATATTGCGAAATCTTTTCATCATTCCCGACGACCGATGTCAAGAGTGCTGCCATGAAATATTCCGGATGGTGAGTTTTCAAGTAACCAAGCTGATAAGCGATGAAACTATACGCCACCGCATGGCTTCGGTTGAATCCGTAGTTAGCGAAGCGGACAATCAAGGAATAAATCTCATCTGCCGTTTTTTCGGAATATCCTTGTTTCAATGAGCCGCTCACGAAATGCTGCCGCTCTTGATCCAGAACATCCTTCTTCTTCTTGGAAACGGCACGGCGCAGCAGGTCAGCCTCCCCTAGTGAAAACCCGGCTAAGCGGGAGGCAATTTGCATGATTTGTTCTTGATATACGATGACCCCGTAAGTAGGCTCGAGGATATCCTTCAAATCCTCGTGAAGGTAATCAATCTGAGCCAGTCCATGTTTTCTCTCGATGAACAGCCGTATATTTTCCATCGGACCTGGACGATATAGGGCATTGACCGCGACGATATCCTCGAATCGGTTCGGTTTCAGCTTTATCAAAACCTTTCGGATGCCATCCGATTCGAATTGAAACACCCCGGTTGTTTCTCCTCTCCCTAAAAGGGCTAGCGTCTCGGGGTCATCCATAGGGATATGGGACAAGTCGAGCTTTTTCCCCGTTCCCTTTTTAATGTTATTTAGAATATTATCGATGAGCGTTAAGTTGCGAAGTCCAAGAAAATCCATTTTAAGAAGTCCCAGTTCTTCGAGAAGGTCCATTGGATATTGAGTCAGATGGATTCCGTCATGCCCTCCCTGAATCGGAATATGCTCGGTCAGTGCCTGGTCGCTGATGACGACGCCGGCAGCATGAGTCGAAGCATGGCGAGGCAGACCTTCAAGCAATAACGCGGTTTGAAAAAGTTTTTGATTCAGGTCACTCTCATTAACGAATTCCCTGAGCCTTTTCGATTCCTTGAAAGCCTCGGGAAGCGTGATGCCCAGACGGCCTGGAATCATTTTCGATACCGCTTCCTGTTCCTTTGAATTCAAGCCGAAAACACGTCCTGTGTCCCTTAACGCAGCCTTGGCAGCCAAAGTTCCGAATGTAATGATTTGTGCTACATGAAGTTCCCCGTACTTCTTCGCGACATAGGCAATCACTTCTTCGCGGCGGTTATCCGGAAAGTCAATGTCGATATCCGGCATCGAGACACGTTCCGGATTCAGGAAACGCTCGAACAGCAAGGAATGTTCGATAGGATCGACATCCGTTATCGACAGGACATAAGCTACCATCGACCCGGCGGCAGAGCCCCTTCCAGGACCAGTAAGGATTTGATGGTCCTTAGCGAATTTCATGAAATCCCAGACGATTAAAAAGTAATCGCTGAATTTCATCTTTGTGATGACATCCAGCTCATATCGTAGGCGCTCTTCATATTGGATGGATGGCTCCGGCAATCTTTTCTTCAGCCCTTGGAAACAGATGGCTTCGAGCATTTCCTCGGCTGTTACTCCATCATCAGTAGGGTACTTAGGCAGCAGTGAACGATTAAATGGGATTTCCAGATTGCATTGCGCGGCAATATGTAGTGTATTTTCGAGTGCATCCGGTCTGTCATGGAATAGTTCTGCCATCTGAGCCCGGCTTTTCAAATAAAATTGATCTGATTCAAGTACCGTATGCGTCTCATCCGCCAGCTTGTCGCCATTTCCAATTGCCAACAGGACTTCTTGTGCGAGTGCATCGCTTTCATTCAAATAATAGACCGGATTCGTCGCGACAATCTTTATCTCTAAATCTCTCGCCAACTGACTTATGGCTTCGTTACCTTTTTCCTCATCCGCAATCGAAAGTCTCTGTATGGATATATAAAAATTATCATGACCAAAAATTTGCAGAAATCTCCCTGCTGCCTGTTTGGCTTCTTCAGGATTTTCTTCTCTCAATAGCGTTTCTATTTGCCCCTCCGCACCCGGTGTGATTGCAATCAAACCCCTGGAATAGGCTTTTAGCCAATTCATCGGAATGCCTGACGGGGATTTCGTTTTTATGGCACTGCTTATTTTAAGCAGGTTTTGATATCCTTGTAGACTTTTTGCCAATAAAAGAAGTCCATGTGGCGATTCCCGTTCATCAAGGACATCCGCAAGTATGCCGATGATCGGCTTTATACCTTGTCTCTTGCATTCTTTATAAAAATAGACCGAACCGTACATAACATTTCGATCGGTTAAGGCAAGACTTGTACAGCCATCCGCTTTCGCTTTGGCCACAAGTTCAGTGATCTTCACCGTACTTGTCAGCAGGCTGTATCCGCTCTGAATATGGAGATGAGTATACACGTTTTTTCTCCCACCTTTGTAAGGCATGTTTCTTTTCATTATAGTGTTTATTTCATAAAAAAGAAAATATGTTCTCATTACCAATGCAATTTAACTTCCTGATTTCCTGCGACTATCATATTACCTCTGAACTTCCCATATAAATGGAATAGAAGAATATCAAGCAAAAAAGGATGATGATATATGAATGAAGCCTTTGTTCCAGCCTTTCTCAACAGCTTTTTCATATCGCTTGGCGTATTGCTTGGCGGCTCTATAATCGGGGGCCTCGCGGCTTTTTTTACTGGACAAGCCCCGATGACGACTGTATTCCGGCTGTCGGACAGCCTTCGTATTTGGGCCATTGTCGCTGCGATCGGGGGTACTTTTGATATGGTCTATAATTTTGAACGCGGTATTTTCCACGGAGAAACGAAGGATATAGTCAAACAGGTCCTATTGATTCTATCTGCACTTGGAGGGGCACAGACAGGAGCACTGATCATAAACTGGTTCACGCAAGAGCATATTTCACCATGAGAATTCCTCCCTATCACAGGTCTCCCACCTGGCAGCGTTTTTTTGCCGGAGCCGCACTTGGCGGATTGATCAGCTGGGTTATTTTCTTTTATATGCATGGTGTTCAGCAGGAGAAGCAGATCCGGATCCTTCACGAACAAAGAGAAGAAATCAAGGATTTAAACGGGGAAATCGCAATTTGGGAGCAGGATTATAAAAAATTGAATGAGAAAAACGAGGAAATCCTGACGATTCAGGAAGTGGAAGTAACCATCACGAATGAAAAATACAGTCTGGATCGGCTCAGTATTGCAGAAGCGGAGGATGTGATTGAGGACGACCTTTCCTCTCTTCTCGCCAAAGATGTCGCCAGTGTTTATGAAGGAAAGGTGCTTTTGAAAAAATCGATAGAAAATAAGATCGTGACCATCAATAAAAAGCGCTATCAACTTGAAGTCGTCGAGATCATGTTTTATACGAAAATGAATATTGAAATCAAACTAAAAAGGACTACTTCTTAGATGTTGGCTTAATTGATTTCTACCAAACTTAAAGACCAAATCATATGCGATTTGGTCTTTAAGTTTTTTCATTACGCTTTATTCAACTCTTCCATGTCGGCAAGGATATTATCCACTTCATCCCAAGAATGAATCGAAGCCCCTGCTGCAAGCGGGTGGCCTCCGCCGTTATATTTCCGGGCAATCGTATTGATGATTGGTCCTTTAGAACGGAAACGGACTCTGATTTCTTTATCCTCTTCAATGAAGAAGACCCAAGACTTAACATTTTTAATAGAACCGAGTGAGGAAACGAGCTGAGATGCCTCAGATGTGGAAGCATGGAATTTTTCAAGTATATCTTTTGTGATGATCATTTTCCCTGTGCCATAGGGAAGGATTTCAAAATGCTGCAGCACATAGCCATTCAACCGGACTATGCTTTCCTCGACGTCATACATTTCCTGATATAACTGAGGGCGGGAGAACGAGTAGTGAATCAACTCACTGGCATAGGCAAATGTCTTTTCAGTCGTACTTTGGAATAGGAAACGACCTGTATCGCCAACAATGCCTGCATATAGAAGGCGTGCCGCTTCATCACTCATCTTCAAGCCTTCCTCTTTCCCGAACTGGTAAAACTCATAAATCATTTCACTTGTCGAACTTGCCGATGTATCGACCCAGCGCATATCGCCATATGGATCTTCATTGGGATGATGATCGATTTTAATCAGTTTATCCCCCGTTGTGTACCGTGCATCACAAATCCGGTCCGTATTTGCGGTATCACAAACGATTACCAGAGCACCTTGATATGTTTCATCCGAAATCACATCAAGCCTTCTTAAGTAATTCAATGACGGTTCTTCTTTCCCGACCGTAAAAATTCGCTTTTCGGGGAAAGATGCTTTCAGGATTTCCGCCAATCCCCCCTGTGAACCATAAGCGTCCGGATCTGGACGGACATGACGATGAAGAATGATAGTGTCATAACGCTTTATATCTGCTAATATTTCAGCTTTCATATAGATCTCCCCTTAACATATGTATTATCGAGCCTAATAAAGATGATATATTTCATTTAATCAAAAAATTGCGGAAATAGGAAGACTCATCTTGTTTACTGTGGCATTCTCTTTCATTTCCCGCTACAATAAAAAGGTACATATGTTAAATTGGGGGAATTTCAAACGATGCCTATTCTTGTCACCTTGATCGTTCTTTCATTAGGGGTCTATCTGTTTTATAAAATCAAATCGGTCCGAACCAGAATGCCGATGGAGAAAAAGTGGATTTCAGGGAAATCTTCCATTGCCCTAGGTGCGTTTGTCGCACTATTCGGAGTCAATCAGCTTTTTCTATTCCACACGACCATCACTTATATCATTGCTGCCGTTTTCATCTTCGTTGGCCTATTCAGTATTTGGGGCGGCTATAAAATGTATAAATTTTATTTGCCGCATGCAATCGAAGAAGCTGCAAATCAAAAAGGATAATCGAAATTCGATTATCCTTTTTATTTTTCATGATCGGTCGAGCAATTGGCAAGTCAACATCGCCTTGCCGACAAGTTTGCCTTGGTTAAACACTTCAACATCCACTTTTCCGAATTTACGTCCTACATCGAGTACACGAGGATGGATTTCAAGCGTACTGTCGATCTGGACTGGCTTGATGAAATAAATCGTCATGTTTTCCACGACCAAGTCACCGCGCTTATAGCTTCGAAGTGCACGATTTGCTGAGTCGGTGACCAATGTCGTGAACACACCGCTTGAAATGGTTCCAAGGTAATTGGTCATCTGCGGAGTGACTCCATAGTTATACACTTCCTCGCCCTTGCCCCGATTCGAAGTCATCACAAGCTGGCTGGTGATCGTATCGTCGATCGTTTCGCCGACCTGAGGCTGCCTTTGGCTCATTTGCAGTGCCTTCAGGACATCCTGCCTGCTCACGATACCCTTGAGGATATGACTGTCATTCACGACCGGGATTAACTCAATCCCTTCCCAAACCATCATATGTGCAGAAGATGCCACACTCATTTTATCGCCTACGGTCATCGGGTTTTTCGTCATCACCTTATCAATGAGCGTCAGCTCTTCCTGTCCGATGATATCTTTTGATGTGACCATTCCTTGAACCTTCATATTGTCATCGACAACAGGGAAACGGCTATGCCCGGATTCCTGATTCAGTTCATGCCAAGTCTGAACCCGGTCACCCACCGTTAAAAAGGTCGTCTCCTGTACGGGTGTCAAAATATCCTCCACCAGCAAGATTTCCTTTTTGATCAATTGGTCATAGATTGCCCGATTGATCATCGTTGCGACGGTAAACGTATCGTAACTTGTTGAGATGACTGGCATCTCCAATTCATCGGCTAACCTTTTAACGGGCTCTTCCGTATCGAATCCCCCGGTGATCAGCACCGCTGCACCCGCTTTTAACGCGTGCTCGTGGGCCTGTGTACGGTTCCCGACGATCAGCAGGTTTCCTGCACCCGTATATCTCATCATGGCATCCAGCTTCATCGCCCCGATGACGAATTTATTTAATGTCTTATGAAGTCCCGTTTTCCCACCCAGAACTTGTCCGTCAACAATATTGACTACCTCTGCAAAAGTGAGCTTTTCAATATTCTCTTTTTTCTTTTTCTCAATGCGAATCGTGCCAACCCGCTCAATCGAGCTCACGTAGCCCTGGTTCTCCGCCTCTTTAATTGCCCGGTATGCCGTACCTTCACTAACATTCAATGCTTTCGCTATTTGACGGACGGAAATCTTTTCGCCAACAGGGAGCCCATCGATATGTTTTAATATTTGTTCATGCTTTGTAGCCAAGCGCTTCACCCTTTTCACGGTATTCCTATTCCCCATTATAAGGTCAAAGAGCCTAGTTTATCAAACAACTACTAGTATTGGCGCAACCTTTTATATTCAGGCTGTCGTTTTACCTTTTGTTTCTTAGGAGAATATAGTATGCCCGTCAAGTTTCCAGCTACCGCCAACAATGCAAACAACAGCCAAGATCCAGCGAACAGACCCTCCAGACCACCACTTTCCAACGATAAACGCGGCACGGCATAATACAGCATCACACCGCATAGTAGCAAACACAGTAATAACCTCTGTTTCATCCAATCCCCCCTTTTTTTCATCTATTCATTTTATGCCTGTGAAAGGAAAAAAGACTTGGCTGCAAAACGAGACTTTACTTTCCGATTGCTGTAATGACCCTGCATGAAAGGCAATGTTGCTGGGAAAACCCGTCATTTCGGCTGGTCATCCCCACACGTACACATAAAAAAACGGAAGCCCTGCAGGCTCCCGCTTCTTTTATAATTCGATTTCATCTCCGGCTTCCATGATCAGTCCATTTCCCTCTTCAAGCAAATCAATGAATTTGTTAGGATCCTGTTTGATGACAGGGAAAGTATTGTAATGAATCGGCACGACTTGTTTGGATTGAAGGAATTTCGCTGCAAGTGCGGCATCTTCCGGGCCCATGGTGTAATTGTCGCCGATTGGCAGGAATGCCAAGTCAATCGGATGTCGCTCCCCGATCAGCTTCATATCGGAAAATACCGCTGTATCCCCTGCATGATAGATCGTTTTCCCTTCTATCGTAAGCAATATGCCAGCAGGCATTCCCAAATAAATGATTTGCCCATCCCCGTTATTGAATCCCGTTCCATGGAATGCTGGCGTCAGTTTCACCTTTCCAAAGTCGAACTCGAAAGCTCCGCCGATGCTCATCCCGTGTGTTCGAACTCCTTGAGCACCCAGGTAGTCGGCCATCTCTGCAATGCCGATGACAAGTGCATCATGCCTTTTGGCCAATTCAACCGTATCACCGACGTGGTCATTATGGCCATGTGTTAAGATGATCACATCCGGTTTCACATCTTCTACCTTCAAATCGGTCAATTCGTTTCCAGTAATGAATGGATCGATTAAAATCGTTTTACCATTCGTTTCGACTTTTACAACTGCATGTCCATGAAAAGATACTTTCATTTTTGATGCTCCCTTCCCATACCCACTAATTTTTTTAAGTAGCTTTCTTAGGCCTTTCCCATTTACTATACTTTTAAATATTGCTATGGTAATTATATCTTATTAATGGAGGTATCGTCATGAATGAACGTTTGACAGAACTACAAAATTGGCTACAGGCCAATGAGACTGAAGCCGCTTTACTTACATCTACAGAGAGCATCTTCTATTTGAGCGGTTTTTTTAGTGATCCTCACGAAAGACTGCTGGCACTTGCCATTTTTGCAAATGCCGACCCATTCCTTGTCTGCCCGAAGATGGAAGTTCCGGATGCTAAACAGGCTGGATGGGCTGGAGATATCATCGGTTACACCGACATTGAAGATCCATGGGAAAAAGTTAAGCAAGCAGTGGAGAATCGCGGGTTATCCATTAATAAAATGGCTATTGAAAAAGAGCATATGAATGTAGAACGTTATGAAAAGGTCCAACAACACTTCGGAGCCCCAAAGCTCGTTTCCGCAGAAGAAAAACTTCAAAGGATGCGAATGATCAAGTCGGAAGATGAAATGGTCAAAATCCGTGAAGCATGCCGTCTTGCCGACTTTGCGATTGAAGTGGGTGTCAGCGAAATTCATGAAGGTAAAACGGAAATGGAAATCCTTGCAGCGATAGAATACGAATTGAAAAAAGCCGGAGTCAGCCAAATGTCTTTCTCCACCATGGTCCTGACTGGTAAAAATGGCGCTTCCCCACATGGCACACCTGGGAATACGAAGGTTCAGCGCGGCGACCTCGTCCTCTTTGACCTTGGCGTCGTTCATGAAGGGTACTGCTCTGACATCACTAGAACGGTCGCTTACGGAGATATCAATGATAAACAGGCAGAAATATATGAAACTGTACTTAAAGCACAAGAAGCTGCCGTTAGAGCCAGTAAACCTGGTGTATCCTGTTCCGAGATAGACCTGACGGCCAGAAACATCATCAGCAAAAAGGGATACGGTGAATTCTTCCCGCACAGACTCGGCCACGGGCTTGGGATCAGCGTCCATGAGTATCCATCCTTGACTGAAACGAATTCCCTCGAGCTTCAATCCGGAATGGTTTATACCATCGAACCTGGCATATATGTTCCAAATGTTGCAGGCGTAAGGATTGAAGATGATCTATTGATCACGGATACTGGCTGTGAGGTTTTGACCAAATTCCCGAAGAGCCTGCAAATCATAAAATGATAATGCATTAACCAATTAATATAACAAAAACCGGATACCCCCGCCTTCATTTAAGACGGGGGTATTTATTCAACATTTCAACTAATCGGTCCGCAGTTCATACTTCATTGCTTTATCACTGCCGTCAAACCAAATGACCAGCCATTCACTATCAATTCTTATGATTCCCCTTTCGGCACCGAGATAATAAACAACATTATCTTCCTCTTTAAAATATTCCGTTTCTGTTGGAGACCCTAAAAGCGTAAACACTTCTTCTTTTGTCATGCCTATCAATTCGTGTTCATTCATTAAATCTTCTACCAGGTATACTCTTCCTTCATCATCATTTAGCCATCTTTCAGCGGTGAAGCTTGATTCATATTCATACACCCCCAACAGAACCACACAAAAAAATAGAAGGGCAAAGCCAAGGCATGTAATGACTATAAATCTAATTTTGAGTTTCCTTTTATTATGCCGGTCGGTATATTTCCATGAAATCCATTGAAAAAATAGTAATAGAATAAATGGAAGCAGCAGTGCTGATATACTCATTAAACTGATAGAAGCATGTGCAGCATTGATGAAAAAAATATAAATGAAATAGATCAAAGCATACAAAAGCACGAATGAATATAATGCATAGTTTACTATTTTTGAAACACTCAAAGAAAAAACTCCCCTTTCACATTAAAGATTACCATAAATAAACAAATGGGTTCCTGCCTTACATCATAAGAGTTGGAAACATATTGTTCCATTTTTCAATTTCCAGATTATTGGCATAAACATTCGCTAATTTGTTACAATTGAAATCAGATCCATTAGGTAAATCATAGTATAATAGGATTTAAATAGAAGGAGGAGATTCACTTGAATAGTATAGATTATAAAAATATTCTTGTTGCAGTGGACGGCTCGGAAGAAGCAGAGTGGGCTCTAAAAAAGGCAATCTACTTAGCAAAACTCAGTGACGCTACCCTTGTGCTCACACACATCGTGGATACAAGGAATTTCCCTACTGTCGAAGCTTATGATATGACTATCCGTGATCACTCTGAAACCTTTGCCAATGAGTTATTGGACAAGTATAAAACGGAAGCCATTGCTTCTGGGATTACAAAGGTCCAAACAGAAGTTGCATATGGTTCTCCTAAAGTTCAAATTCCAAGGGATTTAGCGAAAAAGCATTCGATCGATTTAATTGTTTGCGGTGCAACGGGCCTTAATGCAGTCGAACGTTTCCTTATCGGCAGCGTGTCGGAAGGCATCGTTCGCCATTCAAACTGTGATGTTATGGTCGTGCGTGCGAATTAATAAGAGAAAATGATAAAAAGCTCGTTCGCCAAATTGGTGAACGAGCTTTTCCTTGTTATTCACTTACCAGTTTTTCCGCTTTTTCAATCGCCAGCAAGACTTGGGCAAAACCTGTACCGCCCGCACTGTTACGGCGTTTAACGGCTTCATAAGGATTTAATGCATCATAAATATCATGTTCAAACAAATCGGAAGCTTCCTGGAATTGTTCAATGCTTAGGTCCACTAAATAGCAGCCATTCTGGACACAGAACAATACAAGCTTCCCGACCACTTCGTGCGCCTTACGGAAAGGCATTCCCTTTGAAGCTAGGTAATCAGCTAATTCCGTCGCATTCGAGAAGTCATTTTTTGTTGCTTTTTCCATTACGTCCGTTTTCACTTTCATCGTTGAAATCATGCCGGCAAATATTTTAAGTGAACCAACAATGGTCTTAACCGTATCAAAAACGCCTTCTTTATCTTCTTGCATATCTTTGTTATAAGCAAGCGGCAGTCCTTTCAAAACAGTCAATAACCCCGTTAGGTTCCCATAAACCCGTCCTGTTTTACCACGGATCAATTCCGCCATATCAGGATTTTTCTTTTGCGGCATAATGCTGCTTCCCGTGGAAAACGCATCATCCAATTCAATGAATTGGAATTCCTGGCTTGACCAGAGAATGATTTCTTCGCTGAAACGGGATAAATGCATCATCATTGTTGCACTGTTACTCATGAATTCAATCGCAAAATCACGATCACTTACCGCATCAAGGCTGTTTTCGTAAATCCCCTCAAACCCCAATAGCTCCGCACTGAGGGCACGGTCAATCGGGAAAGTCGTCCCAGCTAATGCCCCAGCACCCAATGGAGAAATATTGATCCTTTTGAAACTCTCGGTGAAGCGCTGCTTATCACGCTCAAGCATCCAAAAATAAGCCATTAAGTGATGCGCAAATGAAATGGGCTGTGCACGCTGTAAATGTGTATAACCTGGAATTAACGTTTCCACATTTTTCTTGGATTGTCCCAAAATCGCTACTTGCAAATCATTGATGAGTTCCAGGATCACTTTCGTTTGGTTCCGCATATATAGATGAAGGTCGGTTGCAACTTGGTCATTACGGCTTCTTCCTGTATGAAGCTTTCCGCCAACTGGACCGATTTCGCTTATTAGCATACTTTCCAGGTTAAGATGGATATCTTCCATCTCAACCTTAAAAGTCAATTCACCCTTCTCAGCCTTTTCCTGTAAACTTTTCAGACCTGCAATGATCTGATCCGCATCTTCCTCAGGTAAAATGCTGCATTGCTTTAACATGGTTACATGAGCTAAACTGCCTTGAATATCTTCAAGGACAAGTTCCTGGTCAAAGGAAATGGAAGCTCCAAACTCATCTACCCATTCTTCGGCAGATTTCGTGAATCTTCCTCCCCAAAGCTTGCTGCTCACACTGTCACCTTCTTGTTATTGACCATGCTGTTCACTTTCGTTGGAAGACCCCATAACTTAATGAATCCAACTGCTGCATCATGATCGAATTCATCCGCTTTTGTATAGGTAGCCAATTTTTCGTCATATAGGGAGTACTCGGATTTTCTTCCTTCAACAATCGCATGACCTTTGAATAGTTTGACACGGACCGTACCCGTTACATTCACTTGTGTTTCTTTCAGGAATGCAGCCAAAGCCTTTTGAAGCGGAGAGAACCAAAGTCCTTCATAAATCAATTCAGTCATTTTCTTCTCAATCACTGGCTTGAAGTGAGCCAATTCTTTTACAAGCGTGATATCTTCAAGTTCTTTATGTGCAGCTATCAATGTCATCGCACCGGGAGCTTCATAGACTTCACGTGATTTGATTCCTACTAATCTATTTTCAACGTGATCGATACGCCCAACTCCGTGTTTGCCGGCAATTTGATTCAACTCGACAATCAGGTCAGCCAGTTTATAGTTTTTATCATTCAATGTAACCGGCACACCCTGTTCAAAACCAATTTCAATGATATCGGCAGTATCTGGCGTACATTCAAGGCTTGTAGTCAAATCATATGCTTCTTCGGGCGGAGCAGCCCAAGGATCTTCCAGGATTCCACACTCGTTACTTCTTCCCCAAAGGTTTTGGTCAATCGAGAACGGACTCGCCATGCCAATCGGAACGGGAATGCCATTTTTCGCTGCATATTCAATCTCCTCTTCACGAGACCATTTCCAGTCACGAACAGGTGCAAGAACTTGCAAATTAGGGTTCAAGGCGGAGATGGATACTTCGAAACGCACTTGGTCATTTCCTTTGCCCGTACAACCGTGCGCAACAGCTACCGCGTTTTCCGCTTCAGCCACTTCCACTAATTTCTTTGCGATCAGCGGACGTGATAAAGCTGATACCAATGGATATTTCCCTTCATACAAAGTATGTGCCTGAAGAGCCATCAATGCGAATTCATCAGCGAATTCGTCCTTCGCATCAATGACATAGGAACTTACCGCACCAACAGTGATCGCTTTTTCTTTAATGAAGTCCAAATCTTTTCCTTCACCGACATCCAAACAGCATGCCACAACTTCGTATCCTTGATCTTGTAACCATTTAATTGCAACGGAAGTATCCAAACCTCCGGAATATGCTAAAACAACTTTTTGATTTTCCATTTCCATCGTCCTTTCATGTGAATAAAAATTCATCGTTTGTTATTTTTATTCAATCTATGATTAGTACTTTATCATCTTTATTAAAGGAATACAAGGGGTATTTTAAAGATTTTGCTAAATAATCCGCTAATAATTTTAGTGAATTTACACATTGGATGCTTCCGCGGGAATATAGTAAACTAGGAGTATGATAAATCGAAAAGCGGAGGGCATATGAAAGAACTATTTACCTTTGATGAACGGCTTGGCATCTCAATTCCCGATTTGAATCTGGAGTGGGATGAATATACAAAAGGCGAGCAACAGCAAATACTCGTACACTGGGAGAATATCCGGGGAAGCATCCCGGACCGCATCAAGGAACTTGAATCCACCATTAACCGAAAGCAGTTTCGGCTCTCCGATGAGAGTAATTTCGCTAAATCATGCCAGCTCAATTCCGAAATTGCGGAACTTGCTTCCATCATCAATGATTTATGGCTATGGTATCGTGCCAATCAAGTCGTAAGTGAAAAGATGCATAATTAAGGCCTATTCCATGCAAAAAAAAGCCACAGTTTAAAACTGTGGCTTTTTTTGCATCCTCTTATAAATCCTTGCGAAGTTCACCAACGACATGTCCCAATTCCGGAAGAATCAATTTATTCATCGCAAGCCGAACCGCCCCTGATGAGCCTGGGGTGGAAAAAACGGCTTTATTGTTCACGACTCCGGCAATCGCCCTGGATAAAATGGCGGCAGACCCGATATCCTCTTGATAACTAAGCATTCGAAAAATCTCGCCAAAACCGGGAATTTCCTTGGTCATCAACTCTTTGACCGCCTCGATCGTTACATCCCTATTGGCGATGCCAGTGCCCCCATTTGTTAATATGACATCGACCTTGCTGCTTTTGCTACCAGAAGTGACCGCATCCTGAATCGCTTCCCGCTCATCTTTAACGATTACATATTCATTCACTTCATGACCATTCGAATTCAGCAAATCCATCATCAGTGCTCCGCTTTTATCGCTTTCTTCATTACGTGTATCACTGACGGTTATCACCATGCAGCGAACTGCCTCCGTGATGGCTTTTTTATGATTCTTGACACTCATTCTTCATCAGCCTTCTTATCCAGTAAATAACGATATTGATAGAACTTCTGGGCAAATTCACTGACACTCCGGGTCATTTGATAATTGGATCCAGCCCCGATGGCCATACTGATGAACGGTATGCCACGAACCAATTTTTTTCGAAAAACAGTAATGGATAATGCTTTCAACAGCTGCTTCAGAGGCTGTTCCATCCAGGTAGGGTTTGTCAGTTCTTCAATTCCTAAATAAAAATAGTCATCTTCTGCGGTCTGGACCTCGCGGATCAATTCTTCCCACGCTATTCCTTGGAGCCTCTTTGGCATCGCTCCTGCATTGAATACCTTAAGGGCCAACATCATTTCAAACGGCGTATTCACCTCAACACCATAAGACATCGCAATTAGCTGTACGATCCTGACATTGATGACCGTCATGGCTGGAATATCGCTCCCTAGCAGAAGGAGGCCTCCTGATCCGCTCATCCCGCCCTGTGCAAATGAATATAAGCGATGCTTAGCGATATGCTGATTGGCTATGTAATTCAACTGATCGATCGATAAGTGATTCAAATCACTCAACGTTTCGATTTCTTCATTAAACACGCGCGCAGATGCTAAAATCCGCTCTCTTGCATCTATTTGAACTTGTGAGCTCTGAACCATGGCATGTAAATGAAAAAGCCAGGTATCCAGCTTTTCAAAAAACTGTTGTTGGACGTTTTCAGGAAGCAGGGCAAACCCCTGCTCCAACCATTTATCATACAGTGCAGCAAGGTCCGTGGGCTCATATTGATAAAGTTTTTCCTGCCATTCACTAATTTCATTCCAAATTTTCATTTCCCGGTTCGTGAATTCCATGCATCAAGCCTCCTATGTACAGAATTGGTGGATTCTCCCTTAAGTATACCATAGAGGGAAGCTTTTCAGAGAACGGATGATAGGAATCCAGTGTGAATGGGGATGGGCTGCATGGACATAAACTCCATGAGGAGTCGGACTTTGAGGAGGGAATTTCATGGGAAAGACCCCTTACCAGTGGAATAAGGGATCATTATAAAAAAACAGGAAGTCATGTTTTCCAAGTTTCGCTCAAGGCTATCTTCATCGTATCCCTGACAATCATGATTTCTTCATTAGTGGGGATGACCATGACTTTTACAGGGGAATAGGGTGCATTGATGAACGCTTCCTTACCCGAGGTGCGATTGAGATCCTTATCCCAATAAACTCCCATGAATTCAAGTCCCTCCAAGATTCGGCCCCTAATGGTTTGACTGTTTTCACCGATGCCCGCTGTAAAAATGATGCCATCCACACCTCCCATTTTAGCTGAATAGGAGCCAATGTACTTGTGAATTCGGTCTGCGAATACTTTAAGTGCGAGTTCAGCCCGCTCATTGCCTTCATCCGCTTCAACTTGAATATCGCGCAGGTCGCTGGAAAAACCGGAAAGGGCCAGCAGGCCGCTTTTCTTATTCAGGACATCCAGAACTTCATCTACTGTTTTACCCGTCTTCTCCATGATATAAGGAATCAATGCAGGGTCGATGTTCCCTGAACGCGTTCCCATAGTAACACCGGCCAATGGTGTAAATCCCATTGATGTATCAATTGATTTGCCGCCCTTTATGGCCGTGATGCTTGCACCATTCCCTAAATGGCACGATATCAATCGAAGCTGTTCAATTGGGCGGCCAATCATTACGGCAGCACGCTGTGATACATATTTATGTGAAGTACCATGAAACCCATACTTTCTTATTCCGTATTTTTCATAATATTCAAGAGGCAAGCTGTACAAATAGGAACCTTCTGCCATCGTTTGATGGAAGGCAGTGTCGAATACCGCAACCGCTGGCACATCATCCAGTGCTTGCCTGAAGGCTTTGATCCCGGTGATATTGGCGGGATTATGAAGGGGCGCCAACTCGGAAAGCTTTTCGATTTCCTCTATTACGTCCTCCGTAATCAAGACCGATTCGCTGAATACCTCACCGCCATGCACCACCCGATGCCCTACGCCATCTATCTCTTCAAAGGAGTCAATGATGCGATGGTCAATCAGCTTTTCCAATAAAAGCCCTACAGCCACTTCATGATTGGGTATATCAAGCGTTTCAGAAACCTTGTCGCCTTCGACGCTTAAAGTAAATGCGGAATTTTTCAAGCCGATTCTTTCTACAAGACCTTTTGTAATTACTTTTTCACAAGGCATCTCAAAAAGCTGAAACTTCAATGAAGAGCTGCCCGCATTAATAGCCATGATTTTTGACATCCATCCTGCTCCTTTTCTCTAAGCTAGTTCTTCCAATGTTATCTCAACGAAACGTGCAGTGTATTGAACAATCTTATCATGACAAGCAGGTTCAACCAAATATTAATGAACAATTGCAAATAATCACTCTCAAATAAAAAAATGAAAGCCAATGCCCGGGGCATCAGCTTTCATTGACTATTTTTCCTCTTTAAACCAATCGTCCATCTGTTGCATGACAGACCTGGTCGCTTCGAAATCCGACAACTTCGGAAGCTGTACGAGCAATGCCTTCTTCGGTGCTTCGATACCCTCTTTTTTCTTTTGAAGAATCAGGATGCTTTTCGCAGCCGCTTCACTCTTAAACATGGAAAGCGGCAATTGCACCATCCCTTGAATATGTGTATGCTTCTTCAGGAAATCATTGAGTTTCGGCGCTTCCTCCGAGACGAACAGGTTATTCGGGACAATGAAGAATAGATGTCCGCCTTCCTTCGCGTGTTTAACACCTTGTTCAATAAACAAATGGTGGGCATACGAATGTCCCTTATCGGCCTTCAATTCATATTCAGCTGCACGCACATCATTCGGATAATAACCAATCGGCAAATCACTGACCACAACATCTGAAGGATCGATGAAAAGCGGCTCCAGGCTGTCCTGGTTGAAAAATTGCAGCGGGTGTTCTTGCAGGTTGGCACCTGCATAAGCAAGCCTGATCAAGGTTTCATCAATCTCGACACCATATGAAGCGATGTTTTTATCAGTAAGTTGATTCAAGATCGCAAATAGTAAGTTCCCCGTTCCGATGGCTGGATCGAGCATGACTATCTCTTTTTGATCCTTTGTGAATTTACCTACTAAATAACTGACGAACATGCCGACTGCATCAGGAGTCATATGATGATTCGGCTGAACGCTCTGCTGCATGCCTTTTAAAATGGCAAGCTGGTACGCTTTTCGGATTGCTTCTTTTTCATATTTCCCTGGTGAAAATGAAGCATAATGCTTCACTAACCTTTTTTTCGATACTTCACTGATTTCCTCCTGCAGGACTTTCCCTTCGAAGAAATTCTCGCCCGTTTCACCCAGGGCATCCAGATACGTACATGATAGTTCACTTTGCAATATTTGGGCTGTTTCATCAAATTCATAAAATAATTGTTCAACTGGGGTAGACTTCACTTATTAATTCCTCCTGTTTGCTTCTGTCCCTATTTTAATGGTAAGAAGAAAGAGATACAAGCCGTACGTCCTGCTCATCATTCTTCGTCTGTTTAACGTACTGTTTTCTGCTTTGAAATTATTAAATACAAGGTGTAAAATTCGGACGTTGATTTCCACTTCAGGCACTCGCTTTCCGCGGGCGGTCGGGGAGCCTCCTCGGCTTGCGCCTGCGGGGTCTCCCTAGACACGCTTTTCCCGCAGGAGTCTCGTACCTTACGTTCCAAGCAACTTTGTTTTGAAATTCAGATAGAAACTCTTTTGTCTAAAAAAGTGGCTAGGAATGGTCACACCCCGAACCATGAAATGTTTTGGTGGACTTGATTTCCATTCCAGGCACTCGCTTTCCGCGGGCGGTCTGCCCTCGGCTTGCGACTGCGGGGTCTCCCCTGGACGCGCTTTTCCCGCAGGAGTCTCGTACCTTACGTTCCAAGCAACTTTGTTTTGAAATTCAGATAGAAACTCTTTTGTCTAAAAACTCAAATACGGATTGTGTTGTTGCCCTGTATTTTTTATTACTTGGATAGGCTCAATGAATGCCCCAACAGAATACCATGCATGAGGTGGTGATTATATATGGATAATCAATATCAAAACTATCATGGGCAGGTTAATCCGATAAATCAGCAACATGATATTCAGTCAGCAGATGAATTAAACAGGCAACAACAGGGGTTTCAACAAGGGTTTCGACAAGGATTTCGACAAGGGTATCGACAAGGGTATCGAGAAGGATTTCGAGCAGGGCAACAACAGGGGTTTTTCCCAGGACCAAGACAAATGCCGTCGTGGCCTAATGAAATTGACATAAAAGTTGGAACACCTAATGGTCAAGAGTGGTCTGGCAAGGTTGTTTTACCACAAAATGGTCCGACTTTCGAGCCTTAACTGATCCAGCATATAATAAATGAAACTCGTCAAAAGAAACGAACTGTATCGATCGACCTCAGAAATTAATAATAAGCACAACTTAAATGAATATTAGAGCCTAAAAAGGACCTGTCCACTTCAACGACAAGGTGTTTATCAACAAGAAAATCAACATTAAAACAAAAAACCGGGCACATTGAGCCCGGTTTTTTAAAATTTGCATCTTATTTTGCCGCTTTAGCCGCTTCGATTGCACCTTCGTAATTAGGATGGCTGGTACCTTCACTTACATATTCTACATAAGTGATTTCATCAGAGCTGTTCACTACGAATACAGAGCGAGCCAATAGACGAAGTTCTTGCATGACGACACCATATGCTTCACCGAATGAAAGGTCACGGTGATCGGAAAGAACTTGAACATTGTCCAAGCCGCTTGCAGCACACCAGCGTTTTTGCGCGAAAGGAAGATCGTTACTTATCGTAAGTACTTTTACATTATCCAATTTTGCCGCTTCTTCATTGAATTTACGTGTCTGTGCGTCACAAACACCTGTATCCACAGATGGCACCACGCTGATAATGCGGACAGAACCTTTGGAGTCGTTTAAAGTAACCGGTGATAAGTCATTAGCCAATACTGTAAAATCAGGTGCTTTGTCCCCAACTTTTAGTTCTGGTCCCACTAAAGTGATCGGGTTGTTTTTAAATGTAACTGAAGCCATTAAAAATTCCTCCTTTTTCTGCTATATGTACAAGCATAATAATATTTGTTTTGCCGGAATTTTGCAATTAATTGAATTGGGAAATGTGATTGGCGCTTGTACATGACTTCCAAGCTTTTGAATGTGTAATGATATACTGCAGCAAAAATAAAAACTCGGCGGATGCCGAGTCGCAGTTAGAAATCTATATCCATTTTAGGTTCTTGGTACCTTTTTGCAGCTGGTTGACTGCCGCCTTGGTTTTGATTACTGCCCTGCTTTTGATTATTGTCTTTCTTGGATAGCATGGACTGAATCTTATCGACGACTTGAGGAGCTAAATCCATCATTTTTTCGAGAAGATGCGTCCCTTCATCCAGATGGATCATTTTCACCCCATGGGAACCGACAATCAAAAAGGCAATTGGTGTTATGGAAACCCCGCCGCCGCTACCGCCGCCAAAAGGCTGCTTGGAACCACCTTGCTGTCCTTGATGGTTTCCATCCATCACAAATTCACTGCCACCGGCTGCAAAACCAAATCCCACTTTGGATACGGTTAAAATGACACTTCCATCCGGAGTTTCCACCGGATCTCCGATGATCGTGTTCACATCGACCATTTCTTTCAGATTTTCCATTGCTTCTTTCATTAAACCTTGGATCGGATGATCTGACATTTAAATTCCCTCCACTCTAGAACGATTGTTTATTGGAATCACCTGATAGCTTCGCTAATTTACTCGACTTGAAATGCGGCTTCCCGCCTTTCCAATAACGAAGCAGTTTTATTCCAGTCACCATAGCCTGCCCGATTCTAAATTGTAATATGCAGGAAATCGACGTGTTTGCCTGCCATCTCTGAAAGTCGGGTGTAATGGAATAGGAGGGCATGATCCGGAAGTTGAAATAGGTTGTCAGCAAACCGATGATGGAACCTTTGAGTGCCCAGCATGCTCCAGTTAAAACACCGGTGTGTGCAGCGTTTTTAGTACCGACCTTACTATGCCAAGTGAATTTTTTGACTTGGACTTTCCCAGCGAAGTGACGGACGATCTTATGGAAACCGATTATATGCTGAAGCATCTCCAGAATGTCTGCGAATCCGTCACGCATATCTTCGGCTGTAATTTTTTTCTTTTCTTCCTTTTTTGTTTTTCCGTTCATTTCTTGCTCTTTGTTTACTACTACAGTTGTCGAGTCATCTTCCATTTTGATGACCGGAACCTTGATTGTATAGTGAAAAAGCCCATACCAAGCTGATAATTTAATATGTATTAGGTCATTCGTTTGGACACGTTTGTAGTCGATGGACACTCTTACTTTTGTGAAAACAACTATTAGCAACACCAAAATGAGGATACCTATAATCAACAAAAGCCACTTCATGCACCCACACCCCTTCAGCCTATCATTATTGGCTTATGCAAAAAAAAATAAACCTGTAAAAGCGAAAATCACGCTCTTACAGATTTATGACTGGAAGAAATCATCTTCTGATCAACACAACGCCCGTGTCTGCAAAGATATCATGCAAAGCCTGTTTCTTCGGTAATAGGCCTGCCAAGAGATAGCCGATCCAAGTGATCTTTGAAATATAACGGCCAATCAGCTCCCTGAACAAAATCGTGCCCCATGAAATGTTTCTTTTCTCTTCCTTCAATGCAACGACTTTCAGTCCAAAAATCATTTTACCAAGAGTTTGGTTCAAGAATTTGGTCATCAAAACAAAGTATAAGAAGAATACGACCCCCGTTAAAAATCCCTCTGCGGAAAACCAGAGATCATCTGTCCCTTCATAAAACTTGAAGATGGGATGAATCAAAATCCTGTTCAAACTTCCGATAACCAATAGGTCGGCTAAATAGGCCCAAAACCTCATCCAAAAACCGGCAAAATGCACTTTCATTACTCCGTCATCCTCCACGGCATTACTGACTGGTGTAAATCCCTGCTCAACGGGAACCTCTTGATCTGCCATTAGATTGGATGAAGCAATTTGTTCATTATTTTCATTTCGTTCCGTCATCCTTCAGCCCCCCTATTCCGCATACAAATACATTAAGCGTGGAGAATTTGAAGAGGAAAGGATTTTTGTCAAGACTGCCGTTTCCACATCATTTCCCAACATTTTTTGCGCACCCATACTGAATAATGAACCGAATCCTGCCTCATCTGTATAACGGATAACTTGAGCATCCTTTTCACCGATATCCGTTTTCATCGCTGCAATTACATCATCCAAATGGCCGAAATCATCGATTAGATGGTTTTCTTTAGCCTGACGTCCATCATAAATGCGGCCATCTGCGATTTCCCTTACTTCCTTCTCTGACATACCGCGTCCATCTGCAATGATTTTTACAAATTGGTCATAAGAATTATCGATCATGTCTTGGAGTATTTCACGTTCTTCACCAGTCATTTCCCGGGTCGGACTCATAATATCTTTGTGTGGTCCGCTTTTGATGGTTTGGAACTCAACACCATACTTCTTGGCCAACTTCTCGTAATTATACCCCTGCATGATGACACCAAGTGAACCCGTCATCGTTTCCGGACTAGCATAAATCTTATCGGCTGGTGCAGAAATATAATACCCACCTGAAGCTGCCATAGACCCCATTGATACATAAACAGGTTTTTTCACTTTCTTGATATCAAGGATCTTTTCATATATCTCTGCACTTTCGACGACACCGCCGCCTGGAGAATTCACCCGAAGGATGATTCCTTTGATATCGTCATTTTCCTCAGCCATCTTCAGCTTATCCATGAAGGCACGGTGATTATATGTTGCCGAACTAAGTAATGAGGCTTCTCCTGTATCTTGAATCGTGCCCTCTACATCGAATACGGCAATAACATTAGAGAAATCATCGCCTTCTATGACTTCCTCATAAAATGCACTTTCAGAAGCAAATAAATCATCAATGATATTTTCCGTATCCGCTGTAAATAGAGTCGTAGCCGTCCCTACAGCAATAGAAACAAAAAATAAAACGGCTGCAATTCCAAGTGCCGCCCAACGCTTTCCATTCATCTGTTTTCCCCCTTAAATATATGTATCCTTCTTACCATACGAACTAAAGACGAAAATGTTTCATTCCATGATAAACCAAGACATATAAAATTGTAGCAAATAATCCTCAAATTGGAAATGAATTGGTTCATTTTGGACAATCTCCATTTGTTTTTTCAATATCCATTAATATATTAATTTTCCCAAGTTTCAATTTTTGAGCTGAGCAGTAAATCACGTAAAGGGAAAATCAGCTCAACTAAAAAGCTGCCGGGATCATCCTGGCAGCTTCTCTATTTATTGCTTTGGTGCTAATTCAATTGCTGACTGAATGGCCGCAAGCATGCTTTTTTCATCAGCGATGTTCTTTCCAGCGATATCAAAGGCTGTGCCATGATCTACGGAAGTTCGGACTATGCCGCCCTTGAGCCCTACAGTAATATTGACCCCAGCCTCAATTCCCATAACCTTGATTGGGGCATGTCCCTGATCATGATAACAGGCAATGACAATATCAAAATCCCCACGGCCAGCCCGGAAGAACAATGTATCTGCAGGAAGCGGCCCGCTTACATTGATTCCCTCAGCCTGTGCCTTCTCTATTCCAGGCATTAACTTCTCTTCTTCTTCACCATTTCCAAATAAGCCATTTTCCCCTGCATGAGGGTTTATACCACAAACGGCGATGCTTGGGTTTTGGAAGCCCGCCTTTGTCAGCGTTTCATGTGCAAGCTTAATTACTTTGTACGTCCGTTCAGGATTAATGCTTTCAATAGCTTCAATCAGCCCCATATGAGTCGTCAAATGGATGACCTTTAAATTGGGAGTGGTCAGCATCATCGAAAAGTCATTTGTATCCGTAAGGTCAGCAAGAATCTCTGTATGACCCGGATACATATGACCACCTTTGTGGAGCGCTTCTTTATTCAGTGGGGCTGTACAGATTGAATGAATTTTCTTCTCCTTTGCCAGGTCGATGGCCTTTGCCAAGTATTGAAAGGCGCCGTCTCCCGCTAAGGCAGATACCTCTCCAAACGGAAGGTCCAAAGGTAGGATGTCCAGATCCAGAACATCTATCGAACCGAACTCATATTTCGCCTCTGCAGGATCTTTTATGGCATGAACCATCCCCTCAAAGCCTACGATAGGCTTTACCTTTTCTATTATTTTCGCATCTCCGATAATAAGCGGCCTGCACTGTTGATACACCTCAACGTGAGACAATGCTTTTACGATAATTTCCGGGCCAATTCCCGCTGCATCTCCCATCGTAATTCCGATAATGGGTCTCATCAATCATTCTCCCCCTTCAACTTATTCATCGCATGGATAAATACGTCCTCTGAACCAAATCCTCCAGCTTTCGTGACGACATGAATAGCGTCATTACCTAGGAATTTGGAGATCGGGACCCCTATTTCCAGTTCATCCAGCAATTCGAAACCTTTTACATCCCATAGATTGCATATTTGCTTGGCAGTATCGCCGCCTGTCATTGTCACACCTTTAAAATATTGTTTCTCTAACAGGACAGAACATACTGTTCCAATCGCTTTCACAATCTCGTTACTGACCTGTGTATGAGTAAGGCCTTTAGATTCGCCTGTTTTCCAAGCCCTTTCAATATCCGCGTTTTCTGCAGTGGAATAAATGACGACATCCTGCCCTTGTGCTGCCATTTGGATGGCCTCATGATAAACTCTCCTGATTTCCTCAGTTCTTTCCCGGTCGTCCCCTACAGCTTTATGGGACTCGAATGATATGGCATGTACCTGGGTCTGTTCCAACATTTTTTTCAATTGTTTCCGTGAATTCTTATTTACACTTCCGATCACTGTAAGGACCGGCGAGCTTGAATTAGGGATCTTCAATCGATTTTCCTTGTTTGGTATGGAATAATGGTCAGGCAGGTAATTGGCGATCCCTGCCGACCCCGCCCATGCCACGTCAATATTCATTTCCTTTGTATAATTCAATATGTCTTTCAAATGCTGCTCTTCGGTTGCATCGATGATGATATACGTTATCGAATCCTTTGCAAAACCTAATAACATACTGTTCACATGGTTTTTGCCTTTGTCCAAATCCTTCACTGTAATTGTACCAATTTTATGTGATGTCTGGGCGCCAATCAACTCTGGCAGATAAGATTGGGTCACAGGCGTTTTTGGGTCCTTGGAAATCTCTGTTTCTCCAAGAGGAATACCATTTAAATAGTGGGTAGAACCCAGAATTGATCTTCCATTTTTAGGATAACCCGGAGCGATCATGACTAAATCCGGCCTTACAGCATCATAGATGGCATCTATTTCAGCACCGATATTTCCGCGCATTGTCGAATCTAGCTTTTTGAAGATCGTTGAGAAGCCAGCCCGCTTTAAAAAGCCTGCCGCTGCCTTGACTTTATCATAAGCATCCTGCCTCTCAAGTGAGCGGCTGTCTGTATCAAATACGACGGCATCATAATCCCGTACATTTTCTTCATCCAATCCAAATAGTACGGTCGTTTTAAGACCATGTCGAGCCAATTGGACTCCGCTATCATTGGCGCCAGTTAAATCATCCGCAATAATCGCTAATTTCATTTAAATCCCCTCCAAAGCATGGGCTAGCCTAATTATTGTATTTAGCCACTCCACCCTTCTTATCCAAATGCTTGGATAGGAAGCCGATGAATATCGGGAGAAGAATAGCTGTTGTCACGACACTTGCTGCAATTTGTACAGTAGCAAGCTCCGCATGGATCCCGAATGAAGCATTCGCTGCCACGATAGCCACCGGAGTCCCGACGGCGTTACCCGCAGTGGAGCCTTCAGAAGCACCGACAATCGGGTTCCATCCTATCCACTTAAAGATCAGATACCCTCCTCCACCAGTTAGGAGAACTGTAATCACACCAAGCAATACTCCACTTAATCCACCTTGGATTATCGCTGTGAAATTAATCCCCATTCCTAATGAAAAAGCAAAGAACGGAACAAGCTTATCGCTTCCTTTAGAAAGAAAATCTTTCATCTCGGAATCTAAATTCCCTAATACCACCCCGACTAGCAGCGGAAGCAATACGGCAATGAACGAAGTTGGAGAGAACATGCCATCAGCGAAGCCCATTGTCCCGAAAATAGCAAGCGCTACCATTGTTAAGAATGGACCGTCACTTAAAGCGAGAAATGGGTAGGCGGCCTTGTCTTCTTCCTTTCCATACTGACCGGCTAATGCAATATAAAGCCCGCCATTGGAATTTGTCATGGCAGCAATAATTGCCAATGGTGCCATTCCTAAAAACAATCCGTTACTATCGGCCAGCCAGAATCCAAGTAGGCCGACCAGTGCTCCTAACACCCACTTATATGTTAAAAGTGTAACGCCCTTTTTCACCGAAGTGCCTGCTGTACGAAGATTGATTTGCGTTCCGGCAATTAAGAGGAATAATGCTATCAAAGCACTTGAACTGTTCACGAACAGTTCTTCCGTAAAACCGCCAATCCTTAATAGACTAGGAAATAATGTATTGATAGTGGCTGCCAGCAATAGCGGAACAACCATCATCCCCCCTGGGATACGATCAAGCGTTGCTTTAATTCTCATAATAAAAACCCCTTTGTTTTATTATTAAAGCGCTTACAATATTTATATTAAAATATGATGTTAATAAAAGCAACACTTATAAAAATATTAAACTATCTTTAATAAAAATAGTTTAAAAATGCAACACTTCGATCAAAAAAAAAGCAAACTTAAAGTCATTCTTTAAGTTTGCGCCATAATGTTGCCCGGTTGATCCCCAATCGTTCGGCAGTTTTCGTTTGATTATAATTTTCCTCTTTCAGAACTCGCTGAATGATATACTTTTCCATTTCTTTTAGCGTCGCTTTTTGTGAAACGAAGATATCAGTCGGAATGTTATTATCTTCTATTATTTTCTCAATGGTTTCCTTTCGTATCACATACTCTTTTTCATTTAAGGCTATTTGCTTAATTAACTGTTTTAAATCGTCGATGTTGTTAGGATACGAATACTCTTCCAGAAGAGCAAGGGCATCACTTTTTATATTCATAGCTGTCGTTCCATACGTTTGATGATAATAGGATAAAAAGAATTTCGTTAAGTTTCCTATATCGCTCTTTCGTTGCGATAAATCCTGCATATGAATCGTGTTTATTGCAAAATGCCCAGCAATGGCTTCGTTGACTTGACCATTTGATACAATGAATATCGCTAGACTTTTTCTGCAGCAAATGCTTAGAAATTCTCTTAATGGTTCATAATCATTTAGACAATCGATATTCTTCAGAGTTATGGTGCGGATATGCTCAAGAGGCAGTTTGTTAAGCTCAGCTTCCTTGAATTCTTTGAAATCAATTATAAGTAGCTTTCCATTTTTAGTTTGTTCATTATGTATATAATGTACAAGAAACTCCTTACCCGTCCCTCGATTTCCTTTTAGGTGAATGATTTCATGGTTCTTATAGAGTGCTGTTACATTATTTATCAGAACGGTATCCATGGCAACCGGTTCTGAGATGGAAGCTGCCTTGATCTGTACACCTTTTTGATCGAATCGTTTCACAGGACTCGCATCTAATACATAAACCCCATATGACGAGTACAAACCATCATGCCAAAAGCCGTCTACCTCTATACTGCTGCCATCCTGTGAAAAACTGGTATGAAGCTGCTTACTTACGTTTACTTCTCCATTCATGGTTCTATATTGATCATCGCTCAATGGGTTGGAGTCAAAATCCGTTAAATGCTCATAGACGATTTGATTATCACTATTTAAAATGACGATATTATGGACTTCTTTGACTAAAAGCCTTTCAAACATCCTATTGATGTCGCTTTTGTATTGAAGATAGGTAATCATTTCCCTAGCATCATTGATGGCCCTTATGATTGATTCCTTTCCCGATTGAATGAGGAATCCTTTCATTCCATAAGAGATGGTTGTATTTATTGTAATCACATCACCAACAATCTGTTTATAGCCTTCGTTTTTCAAAGTCAAGATGAGAGGAGCTACATCTTTTGATTCACGGACCGTATAAACCTGTAAAGGAAGGTCCAATAAGTCGATAATCGATTGGGCGCCTGATGTTATATTTGAAAATCCTACGATGGCCGTTTTATCTTTAAGCTCACTGGCCAATGTCAGGGATCGGATCATATCATAACCGGAAAGGTTCATGTCGATCACTGGGATATTGACCGATTTCTTAATTAACTTGGCCGTTCCTCCCCGGCTGATTATGGCATCCGCTCCGTTTTCCTCTTCCAATTTTGCAAGTTCAACACCCTTTTCCAAGTCGCCTATGGAATACCCTATTTCCAAGTCTGGATAAAGTGGCAAACACGCTTTTATAATTGGAATCATTGATTCATACGGCGCAATGATATGTACTTTCATACACATAACCTACTTTCTTATATATCCGAACCCTACCCTTTGTATGGCAGGGATTTAAAGAGCCCTTACTGAGAATTCATTATACCATTATTCTCTTTTCACTTCCTAAAAAGACGATCCTAGTTAATCATGCAAGAGCGGACCATTCTTTCTTTTCGTTACCGCTTTAACAAAAGTGCTTCATTCCATGATAAACTATGTCATATAAAAATGTACGAAATGTACAGTTGCATTTTGTACTGCGGTTTTACTTTTTCAAAAGAAAAGAAAGCCCTTTCATAAACATACATACTAGGAGGGATCATGATGAACACTCGAAGGAATATTTATTTTTTCCATGCACCGAATGCAGAGATGCTTAGCAAGGTTGAATACTTGTCAGACTTGGCGAAGCAACATTCGTATGAAGTCATCCAGGATTTCACAAAAGCAAACATCATCGTAAGCATCGGTGATGACGGCACATTCCTGCAGGCAGCCCGTAAAACCGGGTTCAGGGATGACTGTTTATATGCTGGCATTTCCACCACAGGTAACTTGAATATGTATTGCGATTTCCACTTGGAAGATACGGATAAAATGATCGATGCCATGACTAGAGAGCAAATCGAGGTGCGTAAATATCCAGCCATCGATATCCAATTGGACGATCAGCCCTCCTTTTATGCCCTTAATGAACTCAGTATCCGGTCTTCCATCACCAAAACGTTCATCATGGATATTTTCATTGATCGACTCCATTTTGAAACTTTTCGCGGGGACGGAATCATCATTGCTACTCCGACCGGAAGCACCGCCTATAATAAATCGGTCAATGGGGCGGTTGTCGATCCCCTTCTCCCTTGCTTTCAAGTGAGCGAGCTTGCTTCCATCAATAATAATACCTATCGGACCTTAGGCTCCTCATTCATTCTTAGCGGTGATAGGACTTTGACCATCCACCTTGAACAAAACGGACCAAGCTATCCGATCATCGGAATGGACAATGAAGCCTTAAGCATCAATCATGTCGAACAGGTAAAGGTCCGGTTAAGCGGTAAAGTCATCAAGACCGTTAAGCTAAAAGACAATTCCTTTTGGGAAAAGGTTAAAAGGACCTTCCTTTGAACGTACTAAAAAGGTACCGGATATGATAGCCGGTACCTTTAAATATGATAAAATTCTTTCGTATTTTGATAAAGGGTTTCATAAACATCCTCAATCGGCAATCCTTTAATCGAAGCAATTTGACGCACACTGTCATGCATCATGCCGGGATGGGTCCATTTCCCTTCGAAAACCCCTTCAAACTGCCATGGGCCATCCGTTTCAATCATCATCAGCTTAAGTGGGTATGCCGAAACTAATTCCTGTATTTCCCTCTCATAACAAACATCAGGTGTAATCGAAATGCGGTAGCCCTTTTCGGCCATTCTTTCGACTGTGCGGATATCTCCTTTAAACCAATGAAAGTGCGCCTTTGTGATTTGATGCTTATCCAAAAGGTCGCAAACGATAGGTGCATCTTCATGGACGGCATGAAGGATAACCGGCTTTTCCATCTCTTTAGCAAAAGCCAGGAACTTCTCCAATATCACTATATACGCTGAGTTATCCATATCGGGATTTTCCTGCCTTAGATAATAGGGCAGTCCAACCTCACCTATGGCAACCATATCTTGACGATGTTCCCGCATCCAGTTCAATAATTCGTTCACTTCTTCATCACTCGGGAGGGGCTGCTCTGGATGAAAGCCAAAGGCTGGCTTAACTCGGGAATCCTCCAGTGAAAGCTGATAATTGTTAATAGAAGAAGCCAAATTCATGGAAACAGTCAGCAAGGATTGCAAATGAACCTTTTCCATGTCAGTCAGAATCTGCTTCCGCTTAACAACATCATATTTATCCAAATGGATATGGCTGTCGATGATTCTCAAATTTAATAGCCTCCTTACTTAAGTAGAAAGAGTTGGCATTAATGCTGCATATAACTCTCTTTTCAAATGAAAAAATTCATCACTAAGAAGCTGTTCTTCACTTCTTGGCCTTGGAAACGGAACTTTGACTTCTTTGATGACCGCAGCCGGTTTTGCAGATAACACATAAATTCTATCGGATAGGAAAACCGCTTCATCTATGCTATGCGTAACAAAAAGCACCGACCTCCGATTTTCCTCCCAAACCGACAACAGCCATTTTTGCATTTGCAATCTTGTCAGTTCATCCAAGGCAGAAAAGGGTTCGTCCAGGCACATCAAGTCCTGTGGACTTAAGATACTCCGGATGAATGCGGACCTTTGCTTCATGCCTCCTGATAATTCATGCGGATATGCTTTCTCATACTCTTCTAATCCAGCTTTCATCAATAGGGCTTTTGCCTTTTCTTTATCTCTGATCCCAGCAAGTTCACTTCCCAGCAAAACATTTTCCAATACCGTTCTCCAAGGTAAAAGGGAAGGCTGCTGCGGCATATAGCTGATATGGCCCTTTAAACCATTTATCTTTTTACCATCCAGTGAAATGATGCCATGATCCGGCTTCAAAATACCTCCGATCAAGTGGAACAAAGTACTTTTACCGCTGCCCGATGGCCCAAGGATCGTGACAAATTCCCCATCATCCACACGAAAATTCATGTTCTCCAATATATTCTGTTTACCATCGAAAGAATAGGAGACATCTTTAATTTCCAGCTTCATCCTTGCCGCCCTCCTTTCTCTTCCAAGAAACTAAGTATTTCTCCAGGAAGGTGATGATTCCAAAAAAGACCAGGCTCATTCCCATAATGATGAAAATGGCAACAAACACTCGGTCTGTCCTGAACGCAGAGGACGCGAGCGTCATATAAACACCAATCCCCGATTTTGCCCCGAGCCACTCTGAAATAACCGCACCCATTACGCTATAGGTGGCCGAAATTTTCAGGCCGGAGAAAATGAACGGGATTGAGTGAGGAAATTCCAGCTTCCAAAATAACTGGTTTTTCCCCGCTCCCATCATCTTGAAATAATGCTTAAGTTCGTATGGTGTCTGGCGAAAACCGTCCAATGATGCAACCGCAACCGGAAAAAAACATACGAGCGAAATCACTATTAGCTTAGGCAGCATGCCAAAGCCAAACCAGATCACCAATAGCGGGGCCAAAACTATGATAGGTATATTTTGTGATAGTATGAGCAGAGGATAAACCGCGTCCTTCACACCTGGAAATAGGTGTAAGGTTGCAGCAACCAATAAGCCGATGCAGCTTCCAATAAAAAAACCCGACAACGCAAGCTCGGTTGTCGATATAAGGTGTCCGTAAAGATTGCGCGACGACTCAATTCCTTCAATGAAAATGGCCGATGGAGCGGGAAGCAGCCATTCTTCAACCTTCAATAAGACTGTCACTGACTCCCAAACTATCAGCAACAATAATAAAAGAAAGAAGGGAGCCCCCTTCTTCCAAATTCCCCTTCCGATCATGCCCGATATTTCTCCGTTAACGTATCCATCGTAATCCCGCTTGGCTGATATAATATTTTCACTTGGGAAATGACATTCGGCGATCCTATTTCGATCATTCTTACATTCATTTTTTCTATCACGGCAAAAAGTTCGGAAAGCTCGCCCTCCATTGTCGTTTCAAGGGGGTGAACCTCATACTTGACACCAGATTCTTCAATGATCTTGATTGCTTCATCGACCATAGGGATGACATTTTCCCCTTTAGGAATAATTTGTATACTAATTAATGAATTGGCCATCGTATTTCCTCCTATTTTGGTAAAAATTCATTGGTAAATGCCTTTTCAGGATCGAAATCACCTTCAAGAAGCTTGTTTTCAGTCATCCAATCACTGTAATTCTTCCAGATTTCCAGTTTTTGTTCACCCCAACGCGGAGCATCATCCTGATACTTGGCTGCAAGCCACTCCTGGCTTTTCTTAACTAGTTTTGCATCAAGATCCGGCGCAGACTTAATTAACATGTCTGCTGCATCAGCAGGATTCTTAATCGCAAACTGGTACCCTTTTGATGCTGCATGAACGAATGCTTTAACAGTTTCGGGATCTTCTTTTATCATCTTTTCATTTGTAGTCAAAACAGGCGTATAGTAATCAAGCTTATCAGAGTATTCGGTTAAGTAAACCATATTAAGCTTTTCATTTCGCAACTCAGCCTCAATGCCTGTCCATCCATAATAAATCCAGGCAAAATCTATATCCCTTTTAACCGAAGTGAAAAAATCCATGTCTCCTGTATTGACTATATCCACTTTATTTACATCCGCATTTTCTTTTTTCATGAGTGAATCAATAATGGCCTTTTCAACCGGAGAACCCCAGCCACCATACGTTTTCCCTTCAAAATCCTTGGGAGTTTTAATGTTCTTTGCCTCAGGGGAAGCGAATCCAGAGGTATTATGCTGGATGACTGCAGCAACCGAAACAATTGGCACGCCCTGCACGCGGGCCTGTGTTATGCCCTCCTGGTAGCTCACGCCAAATTCAGATTTTCCTGAAGCGACAAGCTTATCCGCTCCAGCTTCACCTGGCATGATAATTTCCACATCAAGACCTTGCTCTTTAAAGTAACCTTTTTCCTTGGCAACATACAATCCTGTATGGTTTGTATTCGGTGTCCAATCGAGCACGACCGATACCTTTTTTAATTCTTCATTTTTAGATGCTTCTTCTTTTTCATTAGTTCCGCCTGCACCACATCCAGCCAAAAGGAACAACGAAGTTAACAGTGGTAAGAATTTATTCAAGTTATTATCCTCCTACACATCATATAAGATCCATATGCCGGAACCATAATGGGGCTCCAGGGTCTATTCAAATACTGGATAAAAAGCAAAAAACGCCCGAAGATGAATTCGGACGTTAACATACAAAACAGAAAGTCAGTAATAATATGTTCCCTCCGCTGGCATCACCCAGATCAGGTTCAAAGAGTCAGCATCTAAAGGATGCAATCTCAGCCAGCAGTACTGGCCCCCCTACATTTCTCGCACATATGAACTTTTCTCTCTCATTATATCAATTCATAGGGAAAAGGGAATACTAATTTGCTTCTTATCACTAATTGGAAAGGTATTCCTTACTCTTAAGGATATCTAGCAAAACATCTTTTGGAACGAAAATCATTGAAATCAATGTAATTCTGCCTCTTTTCATTCCAATCATTCTTGACTGCAGCAGTGGCTGACAATTTCTAAATAGTCATTTCTTTGCAGGCATTCATATAATGAACATTATCTGTAGACATTTATGTTTACTGGTTTTATAAACCGTTAATTTAATAAGCAAAAGGTGGATATGATCATGATAAAGATTAATCACAGATGGTTAGATGTCAGTCACATCCAACCAGGAATAGCATCTGCTAAGTCGCTTGAAATTCTCCAATTGCTGGATGAAGATACTAACGTTTTTGAATACCGGAATTTTGGAGAGTTTAATTTCGATATACAGCTGCGGCGCCATGTCATTGAGGCAGCGATTTCATTGAATAAAAGTGAGGTAGAATTTTCAACACTTGAGGAATCGCAATCCAATAAACAATATTGGCACCTTTCAAAGGGTGGCACCTTCACCCTTCAGCCAGGGATACTCCCTCATGCTGCACTTCTGGACATTTTCATGAATGGAAGGCTTTATGCTTTCGAATGCGGGACGGCAATAGTCGTCACTTTTTTAAAGGCGATTTTGGATTTGATCGGCCCTAGGAATTTCGATTACCTTTTTTCAAACCTTTTTTTATATGACTGGCGCCCTCCGGAGAATATGGCTCTTAATATTCATCAAGGAAGGGATTATTTACCAGGCGATTGCGTTTACTTCATAAACCCTGATCACGACGAGTCAACTCCTGAATGGCAAGGTGAAAATGCCATATTATTAGGGAATAACCTCTTTTATGGCCACGGAATCGGGATTACCACTTCACAGGGAATCATCAATGAATTGAATAGCAATAGAAAGCCGTACGCAACCAAATCAGCATTCCTGACAACGCATATCATTTTCCTGGATAGTTCCTTCTATAGTCAATTCCAACTAAATAGAGCAAAGCCCGATCACTGTCCTGTCAGCCTTTCCAATTGTATTGTTTCTGAAATAGGTTCGAAGATTTACCTTTCATGACCTCTTTGTTTTATATACCCGCATAAAAAAATGCTTGGGGAGAGATCTCCCAAGCATTTTTTCTTATTCATGCACCAATATTCCCTTTGCCTTTAAGCCTGCGGGCATTCGCCTGACCCCATTTCGTTATGGATAGTGTATAAACAGCCAAGGCTGACCATATGAACAAAAAGGCTAAAAGATGTGCTTTGGTAAAACTTTCATGATAGATGAATACGCCTATCAATAAAGATAAGGTCGGAGCGATATACTGAAAAATGCCAAGCATCGATAACGGGATCTTCTCCGCCCCTTTCGCAAAATATAAAAGAGGCAAGGCCGTGGCAATCCCGCCGCCCACCAGCAGCAAGCTTGTGCTCCCATCTGTAAAGAACTGCATTTCTGATTGGTTCATCAAGTAGATCAGGTAACCTAGGGCCAGAGGCGTTACCATCATCGTTTCAAGAGTCAGCCCGATCGCCGCTTCAGCCTTGATCATTTTTTTTGCCAGACCGTATAATCCAAAGGTCATGGCCAAAACAAGAGAGATCCACGGGATCGTGCCGAAATGAATGCCCAGGATCAAGACTCCGATTCCTGCAAGCAGGAATGAAATGATTTGGGCCCCGCTCAATTTTTCTTTTAAGACTATCACTCCCAATAGTACACTGACTAGCGGATTGATATAATATCCAAGGCTCGTGTCGAGGATCCGTCCTGTATTAACGGCCCAGATGAACACTCCCCAATTAGCTGTAACAAGCAGTGACGCCGTAAGTAATGCCACAAAGAGTTTGGGATTTCCCAATATGTTTTTGACATAGACAAGAAACGCCTGCCATTTTTTCATGAACATCAATAAAACCAGCATGAACACGAAAGACCATAATACCCTCTGAGCTAAAATTTCTATTGCACCGACTCCCTGAAGGAACTTCCAGTAAATCGGCACGATTCCCCACATCATGTAAGAAAGGGCTGCATAAATCGCCCCTTCTTTTTGTTCATCCACTTTCATAACAAGCCTTCTTTCCATTTACATTCCTTTATCTAATTCCATCTAACAATTTTGTATTTCCATTTCTTTTTTTGCAACTGTTAATTTTTATCATACATGATTTTATCATCGATGACCGTCATGACCGCCTCAGCTTTTAGGAGGTCATCCGGCGCAACAGCAAAGACATCCAGATTAAACACGGTAAAATCGGCATCGTACCCTTTATTGATCACACCGCGGCGTTTTTCCTGGCCGATTGCTGCAGCACTCCCTTTGGTATACAATGCGAAAGCCTCGTAAACGGAAAGCCTTTCAGACAAGCCATATACGGTATGGTCCTCACTATTGATTTTCATCCTTGTGACAGCTGCATGAATGCCCAAAATTGGATTTAATGGCTCAATGGGTGCATCCGACCCACCCGCACAAATGATGCCCAAATTCAAATAGGTTTTCCAGGCATATGAGGATTCCAACAGATTGGCTGGAACCTTTTCTTCCACCCACGGAAAATCGGACGGGACGAAGCCCGGTTGGATATCAAAGATTAACGGCAGCTTTGCCGCCCGCTGCAACAGCTCCGGCCGGACGATCTGTGCATGGATGAGCCGGTCCCTCTGTCCCTCTTGCGGGGGGAGTGACTCAATTGCATTCAAGACGTATTCAAAAGCGAGATCGCCAATCGCATGGACAGCAATCGGCATTCCGGCAGCCCTTGCTTTTTTCACCCATTCCTGAAGCTCGTTTTCAGTGAATATCGCGACTCCATTCGTATTCTTTTGATCTACATAAGGCTCGCTCAACAGGGCTGTTCGTCCCCCTAAGGAGCCATCCGTAAATATCTTCATGCTGTCGAATTTAATATATCGCGTACCTTTCTGATAACCGCCTCCTGCTGCCAGCATTTCTTCAAACGCTTCATGATGGACAAGCAAGTTCGCGCGAAAGGCCATTTCCCGGTCCTCGATTACCGATTTAAACGCCTGATATGTCGGCATGAAGCCATTATAGTAATGGAGGTCCTCAGTATGTCCGCCAGTCAAACCTAGCTTATATGCGTCTTCTATGGCCTCTGTGAGTGCGTTTTCGATATACTCTTGATCAATGCCGGGAAGACTGTCTAAAATAAGGTTCTGTGCCTGACTTTCTTTAAATAAACCATTTAAACGTCCGTCATGATAACGGCAAATCACCCCGCCTGAAGGTTCTTTAATATCTTCTTTAATATCCGCTTCCAAAAGGGCGCGGGAATTGACCACCAAGGCATGACGGCAAATCCTTTTCAATACGATGGGATGTTCCGTCGATATCACATCGAGCTCATCCCGTAATATCAATTCAGGACTCGGCCATTCGTTTTCATTCCACCCTTCGGCAACGATCCACTTTCCAGCCGGGGTCTTTGAGCACTTTTCCTTCAAGGATTTCATGATCGACTCCCTGCTATCCATCAAAGAGAGGTCTAAACGAAGCAGCCTTTCACCATGCCCGACCAAATGAAGGTGACTGTCCACTAACCCCGGCAGCATCGTTTGTCCTTTTAAGTCGATTTCCCTGGAAATATTGCCGGCATACTCATTTTTCAAATAGCCCTGGCTGCCGGTATCAACAATTACCCCCTTTTCAGTGTAGACTGCCTCCACTTGATCATTTTCTTTAATCATCGTATAAATCGACCCATTGAACCATAACGTTCCCACCGGCTTTACACTCCTTATTAAATGATTGTTACTGTGCAGATATGCAGTAAGTGTACCATCTCATATCACGAATTCCCATATTTATGCTTTTACCCAAGCCCCTGTCAATAAAAAACGCCAGCCTTGGAGGCTGACGGTCATGCATTTCGATCAATTGTTAAGGAGTGCTTCTTCCCTTTTCCGTAAATCCACCCGTTTGATTTTACCTGACGTCGTTTTGGGCAGCTCTTCTAAAAATTCGATTTTCCTTGGATATTTATATGGGGCAGTCAATTCTTTCACGTGCGATTGAAGCGTCTTGATCAAGTCCTGGCTGTTCGAATCGATATCATCCATCAAGACGACATACGCCTTGACCACATTTCCCCTTATTTCATCAGGACTTGCTATAACGGCACACTCTTTAACATATGGATGCTTAACGAGGGCATCTTCCACTTCAAACGGTCCAATCGTATATCCCGAGCTGATGATGATATCATCGGAACGACCCTCAAACCAGAAGTAACCATCCTCATCCTTTTTCGCCTGATCGCCAGTGATATAATAATCCCCACGGAATTGCTGCGATGTCCGCTCGGGATCTTTAAAATATTCTTTAAAGAGTGCAGGTGTATCGACATGTACGGCAATATCCCCCACTACACCAGGAGAACAGGGCTTACCGGAATCATCAATGATATCCACATGGTTGCCCGGTGTCGGTTTGCCCATGGAGCCCAATTTAATTTCCATTCCTTTTGTTACACCTACCAACAGGGTATTTTCGGTCTGTCCATATCCATCACGCACTTCAATATGGAAATGGTTTTTAAAGACCTCGAACACTTTTTGATTTAAAGGCTCTCCCGCTGATACAGCACTATGAAGATGGGATAAATCATAGTCATCAAGGTTTTCCACCTTTGCAATCAATCGATACTCGGTTGGTGTGCAGCATAATGCATTCACTTTGTAGTCCTGAAGCAACTGTAGATACTTTTTCGCCTCGAACTTCCCATGGTAAGCAAGACCGGTCGCTCCCGTTCCTAGAACCGCCAGGAAAGGACTCCAAATCCACTTTTGCCACCCTGGACCCGCAGTTGCCCAAACCACATCCGTTTCGCTGATGCCGAGCCAGTTTGCAGCAGACGTTTTCAAATGTGCATAAGCCCAGCCATGTGTATGGACGACCCCTTTTGGATTTCCTGTCGTTCCGGAAGTATACGATAAGAACGCCATATCCCCACTCTTCGTGTCGGCCATTGTCAGCTGATCGGATTCTTTGCCGGCAAGCTCATTCAAATCCAACCAATTTTCGATTCGTTTTCCGATTGAGAATTTCAGAAGGCTTTCCGCTCCTTCTATTTCATTCAATTCATGAGTATATTCATGATAACTGATGATTCCTTTAACATCACCATGGTTGACTCGATACTGCAAGTCTTTCGCACGAAGCATTTCCGAACAAGGTATGACAATCATGCCAATTTTCAATGCGGCTAAATACACTTGATATGCTTCCACCAAACGAGGAATTATGATAAGGACCGTATCACCTTTACCCAGTCCTTTTTTCTTTAAGGCATTTCCAATTTTATTTGCACTTTTTAATAAATTCTCATATGTAAGTTGTTTTTTATCTCCGGTTTCGTTCTCCCAGAGTACGGCAACTTTTTCTGGATCTTTTGCATAACGTTCCATTTCACTCACTAAGTTGTAATGTTCCGGAGCCAATAAGTCTTCACGCTTCATATTCTTCCCCTCCAATTATGAACTCTTAGTACCTACTCATTATACAAGATACTTCTCTAATATTTCTATTTATTTTTACAAATAAATAAAGAGAGCGGGTTTAGGAACCCACTCTCTTATAGCCTTTTGACAACTCTTAAAGTGAGTTTGTCTGCAGTTTTTCTTTTTGAAAATTCCGCTGATTTCAGAAACCTGCTCCCTTTCCGCCGACTGTCTGCCAAGCCTCCTCGGCACAAGCGCCTGCGGGGTCTTGGCTAGCCAGTTATTCGGCAGGAGTGTCGCAAATCTCTTCCATCCTTTAAGAAATACTGTAAAAAACTATGAAGGATAATCTAGTTTACTTTTAAAATTTTGGTTCGGGGCGAGAGCAATTCGGAACTCCTTTTGCCGGAAAATTGATGGAACCGCCAGACTGTAGACGAATTGGAGAAGATTAGCCAGTTTCCCTACAATATTTCTTAAAATAGAAGTTCCAGTGATTGGAACGTAAGGTACGAGACTCCTGTGGGAAAAGCGTGGCCAAGGGAGACCCCGCAGGCGAGCGCCGAGGAGGCTCCCGGACCGCCCGCGGAAAGCGAGTGCCTGGAGTGGAAATCATTACACATACCCCTTTCGGAAATCCGCTCTCTTTCCGCCGACTGTCTGCCAAGCCTCCTTGGCGCAAGCGCCTGTGGGGTCTTGGCTAGCCAGTTATTCGGCAGGAGTGTCGCAAATCTCTTCCATCCAATAAGGTTTCATATTATATAAAACAGTAAACAATTATGTAGTAAAACTAAGGAATTTATTAAATCGTTAATTATTCAGCCGTCCACGAATTCAGTCCGCAAACGTAAAGAGAGCGGGTGTTAAAACCCGCTCTCTGTAGCCATATTTATTAAATTATCTGTTGAAGCCTCCGCCTAATTGTTGTTCAGCCATTTGAACAAGGCGTTTTGTGATTTCTCCACCAACTGAACCGTTAGCGCGAGATGTTGTGTCGGCACCAAGTTGTACGCCGAATTCTGTAGCGATTTCATATTTCATTTGTTGTAGAGCTTGTTCCACTCCAGGTACCAATAATTCGTTTGAGCTGTTGTTGTTTGCCATGTGTTTTTCACCTCCTTGTGATTATAGAGTGTGTTAAAACACATGGCTTCATTCGCACTATTTTATTGGTAATTACAGGATATTAAAATAAGTCTTCCATCGCTTCTTCCTTATCGAAAGTCTGACCAGGTTTAACTGTCAATACTTCTGTTTCGGAGACTGCTTTTTCAATCAAGGAATCAAAGTCGACGAAGCTTTCATAGTAATTGACTTTTTCACGTTTCGGTTTCGTTTTTGGGCTTGCCGGCGTAAAGACCGTACAGCAATCCTCATACGGCAGATTGGATATTTCAAAAGTATCAAGCTCTCTTGCAATTTTGATGATTTCCGTTTTATCCATGGTAATCAGGGGGCGCAGGATCGGTGTATTCGTCACCTCATTGATGGCGAACATGCTGCTCATCGTCTGGCTCGCAACCTGCCCAAGGCTTTCACCGGTAATCAGTGCCATGGCTTCTTCCTTTTCACGAATTCGATCGGCGACCCGCATCATTAAACGACGGGTAGTAGTCATTGAGTAGTTTTCCGGGATTTGCTTTTGAACCAATAATTGGATTTCCGTAAATGGAACGATATGCACTTTCATGCTTCCATTTATTTCGGCAAGCTTGCCCGCCAAATCAATGACCTTTTGACGTGAACGTTCGCTCGTGAACGGTGGGCTGTAGAAATGGATAGCTTCCACGTCCAATCCCCGTTTCATCGAAAGGAATCCCGCAACAGGGCTATCAATCCCGCCTGAAAGCATCAGTATCGCCTTTCCGCTTGACCCGAATGGAAGACCGCCTGCCCCCTGGATGATTTCACCTGTCAAATACACGGCTTCGCGTCTCACTTCCACTAACAGGTTCAAATCAGGGTTCTTTACATCCACTTTTAAATCCTCTGTATTTCGAAGCAAATGCCCGCCGATTGCCCTGTTAATTTCATCGGTATTATATGGAAAATCCTTATCCGCGCGTTTTGTCGTGATCTTGAACGTTTTTACCTCTTCAAGAGTATGATTCAGGTAATACAATGCTGCCGTTTTCATCACTTCCAGATCACGCTCTATTTTTATCGCAGGGCTTAATGACTGAATTCCAAAAATGCCTTTCAATCGGTCAATGACAGGCTTATGGTCCGCACCGTTCAGGAGAACGTACATCCGCTCCCGGTTGGCTGTAAGCACTACACCTTCAATATCTTTTAAACTCCAGCGAATATGTGCCTTCATTTTGTCTACAAAGCCTTTACGGTTTCTTTTTTTCGTGGAGATTTCTCCATAACGGATAATTATATGATCAAATTTCATTTTGCAACCCTCATTATTTTTTCTAAATTAGCGACTATTTTCTGTATCGCCGCCAGAACTTGCTTTGCTTCTTCCATTTCATTGCCATAGGTAGTACTGATTCGGATGACGCTTTCGGAACGAGCCGAATTATGGAACATTGCATCCACCGTTTTGCTTATCGTCCTTTTTTTCGAAGAACAGGCACTAGTTGTCGAAACATATATTCCTTCCGATTCTAGTGCATGCAGCAATACCTCGGATTTAAGTCCGGGAACGGAAAAATTCACAATATGTGGTGCCCCTTCTTCAGGACTGTTAACCAATACCCCGTCCATTTCCTTCAAACCTTTATATAAATAAGTTTTGATTTGCTGCAGCTTATCATGATACAGCAATTGATTGTTCATACTAATACGCAAAGCCTTCGATAGGGCGACGATTCCCGCAACATTTTCGGTACCGCTCCTGATTTTCGTTTCTTGATTGCCGCCATGGAAAAGCGGATCGATCCGAACGCCTTCACGAACATAAAGGATGCCCGTCCCCTTCAAGCCGTGGACCTTGTGGCCGGAAATTGTACATAAATCCACATTGGCATCACGCAATGATAAAGAAACTTTGCCTGCTCCCTGCACATTATCGACATGAAAGAGCACGTTTGGGTAATGTTTTATCAATTTGCCGATTTCAGCAATCGGCTGTATCGAGCCAACTTCATTATTAACATGCATGACGGAAACCAGAATGGTATCCTCCCTCAATGCATCCTTTAGGTCCATTACATCAATTTGCCCAAATTCATTAACGGGAAGATATGTGATCTCATAACCCATTTTCGTCAATGATTGGCATGCATCTTCTACAGAAGGATGTTCAATCGCTGTCGTGATTATGTGTTTGCCGCGATTTCCCTGAAAGTGTGCGGTTCCTTTAATGGCAAGATTATTTCCTTCCGTCCCCCCGGAAGTGAAATATATTTCCGAACTCTTCACCTTTAATAAATCAGCGATTTGCTTTCTTGCAGCGGAAAGCAGTTTTTCGGATTGCACCCCAAGTCCATGAAGTGAAGAGGGGTTCCCGAAATAGTCCGAAGTAACCTTCATGAATGATTCGATTACTTCGGGATATGGTTTTGTTGTTGCACTATTATCAAAATAAATCATGGGCTCACCTTCCATGTTTTTGTATCTATGATGGTCACTCTACTAAATATAAGTTTCAATGTTGCTGTTGCAACATCTAATATTAACATAATTGAATTTGAAAGAGAATGTAAAACACTGGTCCATGAATGATAGGAGGAATTGCTTCTTTTTATTCCTCAGAATGATTTAAACTTCCCACCTGTCTATTCACGGTCCATCCGGTAAAAGAAAAAAACCCGCCTTGGCGGGTTTTTAGGAAAGGACTTCTTCTATGTTCGCCCCGATTTTTCGTAAACTGCCTGGGTCGACCTTTTCTATGGCCGTTGCTGCCGTTTCCAACGCTGCTTGATATTCATAGCTTCGGAATTTCGCCTCGGCTTCCCTAAGGCTCTCGGCAACCATATCGTGACTGCTTCGATAGCGATTTCCGAATTGGATCACCTTTTCGGCCAAATACATATGTTCGATTAATTCTTGGGCTTTTTCGTGGACCCTATTCACCTGTTGAACCGCTTTTTCCAAATAAATATAAACAGCTGCCATGTCAAGCGGCTTTTCTTCAAGTTTCCCCTGGACATCATCCATGCTTTCTTTGGCATCAGATAGCACCAATTTATACTCTTCCGGAAGACCCGGAATATTGCTTTTTGCAATTAATCGTCCTGTATCGACCATTTTACGTTTCAATTCAGCCAGTGAATCCCTGGCATCCATTTCATCTTTCCGTAAAGCCTGTAATTTAATGGTGAAGTCTTTCTGATTTTCCTGTAATTCCTTCAACTGTGCAGCCAGCCCCTGCATCTCTTCGCTGATAAGGGAGCTTGCCATCACATTATCCTCCATTTTCAATACAAGCAATTGATGGCGTTTCGAAATCTGGGCAATCTGCTTTTCCATTTTCCGTTGTGCATCGAGCTCATTTTCCGTCAGATGATATGTGTGTTGAACATGTATGGTTTCAACTTTAAGTTTATCGTTTTCATATTCAAGGTCACTAATCGTTTTCCTGAGAACTTCATCATTTTTCAAGATATACTGTTTTGAAAGTACTTCTTTTTCCAAAAGGTCATAAAGCACCTCAATGCTTTCGCGCATATCTTTAATGCCTTTATCCACTGCTTCCGTTTCGGCATTTTCCAATTGTGTTTTATATAGTTCCAGCTCTTCCTCAAGCCGGGATATTTCCTGCTCGAATTGGATATGGCTCAACAGATACCCCTGTCCTGACATCTCCTCATAACCATCCTTCAATTCTTGAAGCTGGGAATGCAGCTCGGATTGGCTATCTACCAATAATTTCGGGAGCATTTCCATTTTAACCGACAGAACCGCCAATTTTTCCTTAATGGATAGAACAAGCTCCCTCGCATTCAAATAATTGCCATTCACGGTCTCTTCGTCATACTTTTGAAGGATCTGCAATACTTCATCCAAGGTACTTTCCAGCTTATCAGCAGCTTTCCCGTAATTATGCCTATGTGCAAGCAGGGATTTCTTCAATTGACGGTAGGATTCCTTGATATCCTCAATTTCCAATCGGTTTTTTTCCTCACTGCCTACGAGTTCATTCAGTTCGTATAATATCTTTTTGATCATTTCCTCGATTTCATTCAGCTTGACTGTAATTTTGCGCTGTACTTCTTTTGATCGGCTGAAACGGTATTTATCGACGAATTCCTCGGCATCGAATAAAAGCTCTTCGACTTCGGGCATATGATCAGTAATGATGGCGTCCCATTCAATGCGCCAGTTTTCGAACATTTCCTCTGTTTCACCTGTCATGTTCAATTGTTTGACTTTAGAAAGCTCTTCCAGCACGGGGCGGTGCATGATGCTTATTTTCCAGGATTCCAGTCGATCGATTTCTTTAAAATATCTCTTTTTGAAAAAATAACCCCAAATGATGAAAATCAAAATTAATACAATTACCCCAATTATGTAATCCATGGTAAGCCCCCTGTTCTAATCCTTACAGTCTTGCCCGTTTATATATCAATTTTAAAAATGTTAAATTTAATGCTTTTATGATACCATGTTAGCAATAATTTTTGACGAGAAAAATGTTTTTTTTGTAGAAAATTGCTACAAATACCTGTTTTTTGGGAGGGAAGGACCATGAAAGCTGACGGTCATGTGCACACTCCGTTTTGCCCTCACGGCTCTACGGATAAATTCGATGAATATATTACGCGGGGAATCGAACTAGGATTAAAGGAAATCACATTTACGGAACATGCTCCATTGCCACGAAATTTTCAAGATCCTACGCCTGAAAAAGACAGCGGCATGGACGCTGCCCTGCTCCTGGATTACTTTCAAGAGCTCCGCGTACTGAAAGAACGCCATAAAGACAAAATCCTGATCAAAACAGGTCTGGAGGTTGACTTTATAGAGGGTTATGAAAAAGAAACAAAAGAATTCCTCGACGAAATCGGAGAATTCCTTGATGATAGTATACTTTCCGTCCACTTCATCAAGCATCAAAGCAGTTGGCACTGCATCGATTTCAGCGAAAATGGGTTTGGTGAGATTGCCAATGAACTAGGTTCAGTGGAATCGGTGTATGCCAAATATTACGATACTCTGGAAAAATCAATAACAACTGATTTAGGCATTTATAAACCAAAACGGATTGGGCATATTACGCTTGTCCATAAATTCCAGCATCGATATCCGCCGGCTTCTAGTTTTGACGAGCGGGTTTACAAGGTGCTCGACATGATCAAAGAAGAAAGGTACGAACTAGATTATAATGGAGCAGGGCAGGTAAAGCCGCTATGCCGTGAACCATACCCTCCTGAACGGTTTGCAAAGCGTGCTTTCGATCTCGGCATTCCGCTTATTTACGGTTCCGATGCACATCAGGCTAAGGATTTGGGTCAGGGCCATCAGGCACTGATTGAAGGGTTCAATGGGTAACTCATGTATACACTTCAGCTCCGCCCGGCTAACAGTGGCTGTAGGTCGATGAAAAGGGTATCCTGCAAAAAACGTCCGACTTCATTGGCATATATATTCGTGTAATAGGCTTCCTGCGGGAACACATGAAGCACATCCATCGCATAATGGGTATGCAGGACAGGGGCCGTCAATAAACCCTTCAACTGCAGCATATACATGGGAACCGAGACCTGCTGGAAACTCCTGCTCTTGATCCCCTGTTCCAAAATATATTGAAAATAAGACTTTTCCTTTGTAAAATAAGTCGAATGAATTTCACGATTTAAATTGGAATCGAGTGAAGATTCCCCATATATGAACCGTGCAGCAAGGAAGTTTTCCCTCTGGAAAGCGAGAATATCCTTTACAAGATTCATCAAGCAATGCTGCGGGCCTTTTAGTTCCAGCAGTGTCATGTTCGTCTCAAGGACCAGGATATACTCTTCTAAATAGGAAGTGAAACAGAATTCCAGCAACCCCTGCTTATTCTTGAAATAGTAGGCAATATTCGCAGCGTTCACTTTGGCTTTATTCGCAATATCCCGTATGGATGTAGCATGATAGCCTTTTAAATGAAATAAATGCAATGCAGCTTCCACAATGGCTTGTTTCGTTGGCGTCTGGCGATTCATTCAGGCAATCCCTCGCTTTCTTTGAGACAAGTCTTGTGGACTATTTCTTCACGGAAGAGCCTGAATCCTTTAGTAAGTTCTCGACAATTTCCCAACAATAAAGCAACATGATTAGAAAGTGCTGTAAAAATATGCGGAAGACAGGTGAACGCTTTTGTTTAATGTCGAAATGTATCAAGGAAAAAAAGAAAATAACTATGATCTGGTCCAAAAGCAGCTTCTTGCCTTAATTGAAGATGAAACGAACCGGATAGCCAATTTAAGCAATGCGGCAGCTTTACTTAATCAGTTTCTTGATGAGATTAACTGGGTCGGCTTCTATTTATACGAAGAAGGCCAATTAATTTTGGGACCCTTCCAGGGCCTTCCAGCCTGTGTCCGCATTCCAATGGGCAGGGGTGTTTGCGGGACTTCAGCGGCGACTGAAAAAACCCTTCGCATAGAGGATGTCCACCAATTCCCTGGACATATCGCCTGTGATGCGGCATCAAGATCTGAAATTGTCATACCGCTCATGAAGGATGGCAAATTGATCGGTGTCCTCGATATCGACAGTCCGGTCACGGACCGTTTTGACGAAATGGATCAGCAAGGACTGGAGAAGTTCGCTGAAATCCTTTCCAGGCATCTATAAAGTTAAAGGGAGCGGCAATCCTTGCCTGCTCCCTTTTCCATTACAGGCCCCATGTACATGTACCCGGTCCTTCCTGAATTCTTCACAATATATAACGCCTCATCGGCCCATTTGATATTTTTCTCCATTCATTATCACGCTTACATTGAAAAAACCTCACAAAAAAATTGCCGTTTTTAAATTTACCTGCTGCGATTCTCTTTATCTACGCCTTTTAATTAATCACAACTGTCCTTGACTCATTGAGCCAAATATTATACAATACTCTTTGTGTAAAATATTGCAGCCTATGTGACAGCCTTTATGTTCTCATTTTGTTCCTCAATACAGAGGTGTATCTCGTAACCCTCTGCTGCTAGGGCGAAGGTACATGAAAACAAAATGGTCATAATCGTACATTCACACGGTTTTTATTTTACCAAAATAAAAACATTTAAAGGAGGAGTCATCCTATGGCTCGTTATACTGGCCCAAGCTGGAAACTATCCCGTCGTTTAGGAATTTCCCTAACAGGTACTGGTAAAGAATTAGAAAAACGCCCTTATGCTCCAGGACAACATGGTCCTAACCAACGTAGAAAAATTTCCGAATACGGAATGCAACTACAAGAGAAACAAAAACTTCGTCACATGTACGGAATCACTGAACGTCAATTCCGCACAATGTTCGACCGCGCTGGCAAACTTAAAGGTGTACATGGTGAAAACTTCATGGTTCTTCTTGAATCACGTCTTGATAACCTAGTTTACCGTCTTGGTTTAGCTCGTACACGTCGTCAAGCACGTCAACTTGTTAACCACGGTCACATCACTGTAGACGGAAGCCGCGTAGACATTCCATCTTACAAAGTGTCTCTTGGACAAACTATTTCAGTTCGTGAAAAATCACGTAACTTCTCAATCATTAAAGAATCAGTTGAAGCAACTAACTTCGTTCCTGATTTCCTTACTTTTGATGCTGAGAAATTAGAAGGTACTTTCACTCGTTTACCAGAACGTTCTGAATTGCCTGCTGAAATTAACGAAGCTCTTATCGTTGAGTTCTACTCTCGTTAATAACTTCAAAAACCCCATCCTTGGATGGGGTTTTTTTTGCATCTAAACACCCCTGCATGAGAAAGCCCGGCTGTAATTCAGCCGGGCCTTGAACAATCATTTCACTAATGTATATTTCTTTTTGCCGCGACGAACCAGGATGAACTCCCCTTCAATCTTAGAAGCTTCCGTCACTACATATTGCAGATCAGTCACTTTCTCCCCATTTATGGAGATTGCCCCATTCTGAATATCTTCCCGGGCTTGACGCTTTGATGGCGAAATTTTCGCTTCAACGATTAAATCGACCAAACCGATATCTTCCTTGCTTTCACGTTTGAAGCTAGGAACATCTTTGAAGCCCAATTTGATTTCCGCCGCACTTAAATTCTTCACCTCTCCGCTGAATAGGGCTGCAGAGATTTTGATTGCCTGGTCAAGAGCTTCCTGACCATGAATCAAACGGGTCATTTCTTCCCCTAAAGCTTTTTGCGCTTTACGCAAATGCGGTTCGGACTGTACGGATTGCTCTAACTCTTCAATCACCTCACGAGATAGGAATGTGAAGAATTTCAGGTATTTCACGACATCAGCATCGGCTGTATTGATCCAGAATTGGTAAAATTCATACGGAGTCGTCTTTTCAGGATCAAGCCAAATCGCTCCGCCTTCCGTTTTACCGAATTTCGTTCCATCCGCTTTCGTTACGAGCGGGATCGTCATACCGAATGCTTTTGCATCCTCATCATTGGATTTCCGGATCATTTCCAGCCCAGTCGTAATATTGCCCCATTGATCACTGCCGCCAATTTGCAATTTACAGTTGTAATTGCTGTACAAATGGCCGAAATCAATTCCTTGTAAGATCGTGTACGCGAATTCAGTAAAGGAAATTCCCGTATCCAAGCGGGAAGCAACCGTATCTTTTGCCAGCATGTAGTTAATGCCGATGTATTTCCCATAATCACGCAAGAACGTGACCATATCGATTTTACCTATCCAGTCATAGTTATTGACCATGATCGCACCATTTTCACCTTCGAATTCAAAGATGTGGGATAGCTGCCCTTTTATGCAGTCGGCATTATAGAGCACTTTTTCCAGCGTTTGCAGCTGGCGTTCCTCTTTTTTACCGCTTGGATCACCGATAAGTCCAGTCGCACCACCCACTAATACAATGGGACGATGGCCATGCTGCTGAAAACGGCGCAATGTCAAGAATGGCAATAGATGTCCGATATGCATACTATCCGCAGTTGGATCGACACCACAGTATAAAGAAATTTTCTCTTTTTCTAAAAGGTTCTTAAACCCCTCTTCATCCGTTTGTTGATAAATAATCCCTCTCCATTCGAGGTCTTTAAGCAATTCCATTTAATTTTCCTCCTCATCTTAGAAAAAAACCGCAAAAAGCACACAAAAACGCCCCTTCATAAATATGAAGGGACGAATGAATTCGCGGTACCACCCAACTTGAGGACATACTATGCCCTCCGCTCAAGACGAATAACGGTCGTCAACCGTTTCCTGCTACTAATCATTTCACAGCAAATGCTCCAGGAAGTAATTCATCATACTATTTGTACCGATTTCCACTAACCACCGGCTCTCTGAAACAGGGATAGTCTGACTACTGGGTCCTATCATCGCGATCATTTAATCATTTTATTGTTGTTAATAAACTTTTATCATACATAAGATTCCTTGTCAACATACCCTTACAGATTATAGAAAAATAAGAAAGATGCCCTTTCCCCTACCTGTTGTATGCTATAATATATGTGATTTCAGGGGGTATGATACGATGAATAATAATCAAAAAGATAGATTTCTAACAGTCTGGAAGCAGCTGACCCGTTTTTTTCAAAATGAAAAAACACATAAGAACGCGCGGGTTACATACCAAGTCATTTGGAATTTAACGCTGATCTTCATTATTGTCGGGATTCTAGGATTCTCATTCGCCGGCGGCGTCGGAGCCGGCTATTTCGCTGCCCTCGTCAATGATGAGCCGGTACGCTCAAAAGAAGATTTGAAAAAAGACATTTACAATTATGAAGAGACCTCTGAAGTATACTTTGCTGATGAAGTATACTTGGGCAAGCTTAAGAGTGACCTTGAGCGTGAAGAAGTGTCCATCGATAAAGTTTCCGAGCATCTAAAAAATGCAGTCATCGCTACTGAAGATGAGTATTTTTATGAGCATGACGGGGTTGTCCCGAAAGCTATCCTGCGTGCGATTTACCAGGAATTTTCGAATGCAACCGTCCAATCGGGAGGAAGTACATTAACACAGCAGCTCATTAAAAACCAGGTCCTGACCAACGAAGTATCGTTTGAACGGAAAGCAAAAGAAATCCTGCTTGCGCTCCGGGTCGAAAAATTCTTTGAAAAAGAAGAGATTTTGGAAACGTACTTAAACGTCTCCACTTTGGGACGAAACTCTTCAGGCCGTAACATCGCCGGGGTCGAGTCCGCCGCTGAAGGTATTTTTGGCGTGGAGGCCAAAGATCTGACACTGCCCCAATCAGCCTTTATCGCTGGATTGCCGCAAAGCCCTTTCGGATATACACCATATACCCAGAAAGGAAAATTGAAGGAAAATCAAGTGCCCGGCATCAACCGGATGAAAACCGTTTTAAAGCGGATGTATAGTAACGGATACATAACAAAAGCAGAATATGATAAAGCAAACGCATACGACATTACAAAAGACTTTATCGGTAAAACGGAGATGCCGTCGGAGAAATATCCATGGCTCACCTATGAAATCGAAAAACGCTCCATCGAAATCCTATCTGTCAGTCTGGCAAAAGAAGATGGATATGAAGAGAAAGATTTAAAGAATGATGATTTAAAAGCTCAATATCTAGCACTTGCCGATCGTAAGCTCCGGCAAAACGGCTATCAGATTTATACGACAATCGATAAAAAGATTTATGACAAGATGCAGGAAGTTACGAAAAACTATCCGAATTATGGATACGATAAAACGGCACAAGTCGTCGATCCAGATACGAAGGAAATGAAAACGGTGGGTGAGCCCGTTGAAGCCGGGGCCATTCTCATCGAAAATAAAACAGGAAAAATCATCAGTTTCGTAGGCGGCCGTGATTTCAAGCGGGAACAGACGAACCACGCCACCGCATCATTGCGATCGAACGGATCTACGATGAAGCCCTTGGTGATATATGGTCCAGGCATCGAGCTAGGCAAGATCTCGCCTGGCAGCGTATCGGCTAATGTGCCGATTTCCATTCCAACAGGCGGCAAACCGTGGAGTCCAGGAAACTATGGCGGCGGCAGCTATACGGGAGTATCGACTGCCCGCGAGGCCCTGAAGAATTCCTACAATATCCCGGCAGCGCTCTTTTACAAAAAAATAATCAACCTGAGCCCCGCTTCGTATTTGGAAAAAATGGGCTTCTCCACCGTGACGAAAGGGGATTACTCCAATCTTGCCTTGTCATTAGGTGCGATGGAAAAAGGTGTAACCGTTGAAGAAAACGTCAATGCATTTGGTACATTTGCCAATTCAGGAGATTTCATCGATGCTTATATGATCGATAAGATCGTTTCGAAAGATGGCAAAGTCATCTATCAGCATAAAGTGAAACCAGTGGATGTTTTCTCTCCGCAAGCCGCTTACTTGACGCTTGATATGATGCGTGATGTCGTAAACAGCGGGACGGCGTCCTCGGTCAGGAACCGACTTGCCTTCTCAAGCGATTGGGCAGGTAAGACCGGTACTTCACAAAACTATTGGGACGCTTGGTTCGTCGCTACGAATCCCAATGTATCATTCGGTACATGGCTGGGATATGATACACCGAAATCCTTGCAAGGGACCTATAATGGTCTTGAATATAATAAACGTAATATGTATTATTGGGCAGATCTGATCAATGCCGCATATAAAGTCGACCCTAAACTCATCGACCCCGATAAGCGATTTGAAATGCCGGGCGGAATTGTCAGCCGTTCCTTCTGTGGCGTTTCAGGACTGCTTCCTTCAAGTTCATGCCAAAAGGCCGGGCTTGTCAAATCGGATTTATTCATCGCGAAATATGCTCCATCCAGGGCGGATGATAGTTTCATAGATGGACAATATGTATCAGTCGGCAGCAAACGCTACGCAGCCCTTCCGCAAACGCCTGGCGAATTCACAAGCGGCGGGTTCATGTTGAATCCAGATTCATTTGCAGATATCGGATTGAGATATGTCGTTGACCCGGGCTCCGTGATTCCTGGAGCCGAAAAATCAGGAAATGTCGTCGGGGCGACAGCGAAATTGAATGATAATGGCAAAGCACCAGATCCCCTATCCATAACGATCGGTAACGATAAAATTACATGGGGCTTGCATGATGAAGGAGATGTCGTCGGTTATCGTGTCTATAAAGACGGCAAGAAAGTGGCGAGCATCAATGCTGGGGAGAGCCTTGTTTATAAAGTCGGCTCAGGCGGTTCCTATTATGTAACGGCCGTAGACATAGTCGGCAAAGAATCAGCCCCTTCTCAACGTGTTGAAAGCGGCGCTAAAAAGACCGGTTCAAAAGAAGATTCCACAAAAACTAAAGATGATCGTGGAAAAGATAAAATAGCTAACGAAGATAAAAAAACAGACTCAAAAGAAGAGAACGGTTCAGATAAAGTAAAAGAAAAAGAACCAGAAAAAGAAACGCAAACGGATAATAATAAAGAGCCAGCTCAAGATAAAGATCAAAACAAAGAGAATACAGATCAGGAAAATCAAGAGACCGACAAAGAGCAAGGCACCGTCAATGATAAAGAGCAAGACACGGATAAAGCTGAAGAAGAGGAAGAATGACACTCTTTCTTGAACTAAAAACAGGCTGTCGGTTACCCCGACAGCCTGTTTCCTTATACTCTCCCCAAAAAGGCATCCATGGAAGTGACCATGGATGCCTTTTCCTTCTCAATAATCAGTAAGACTAAGTTTTCAATCCTCCATCGATGATAAATCACCAGTTGGCAGATCAAGTTCCCAAGCTTTCAAGACACGACGCATGATTTTACCGCTTCTTGTTTTAGGAAGTTTATCCCTGAATTCAATTTCACGAGGTGCCGCATGTGCTGCTAGACCATGCTTTACAAATGTACGAATTTCCTCAATCAATTCATCGTTTGCCTCGTATCCGTCACGAAGTGCGATGAACGCTTTGATAATTTCCCCCCGAACCGGATCCGGCTTACCGATGACCCCCGCTTCGGCTACGGCTGGATGCTCGACCAATTTGCTTTCCACTTCGAAAGGACCTACCCTCTCCCCTGCCGTCATGATGACATCATCAACACGGCCTTGGAACCAGAAATAACCATCTTCATCCATATATGCGGAATCTCCTGAAACATACCAATCACCTGGCATAAAGTAAGATTCATATTTAGCTTCATTCTTCCAGACGGTCTTCATCATCGAAGGCCAGCCTTTCTTGATGGCAAGGTTCCCCATTCTATGCGGCGGAAGCTCGTTGCCTTGATCATCCACTATTGCCGCCTTCACACCTGGAATCGGTTTGCCCATCGAGCCAGGTTTGATTTCCAGGCAAGGATAATTGCAGATGACCTGTGCCCCGGTCTCCGTCATCCACCATGTATCATGGATACGGTGATTGAATACCTTCATTCCCCAGCGCACCACTTCCGGGTTCAACGGTTCACCCACACTTAATATATGGCGGAGAGAACTCAAATCGAACCGCTTAACGATTTCGTCACCTGCGCCCATCAGCATCCTGAAGGCAGTCGGGGCACTATACCATACCGTGACACCAAAGTCTTCCAAGGTCTTGTACCAGGATTCAGGCTTGAACCGCCCGCCTACAATGACATTCGAGGTCCCTGTCAGCCAAGGTCCAAATATCCCATAAGACGTCCCTGTCACCCATCCAGGGTCCGCTGTGCACCAATACACGTCCTCATCCTTCAAATCAAGGACCCACCTTGCCGTTTGATAATGCTGGATCATCGCATTATGAACGTGCAGCACTCCTTTTGGTTTGCCTGTGGAACCTGAGGTGTAGTGAAGAATCAGACCGTCATTCCGATCCACCCATTCAATTTCGAATTTTTTGTCGGCTTCTTTTAATTTTTTATTGAAGTTATGGTAATTTCCTTCTTCTTTTATATTTTCCCCCACCAAGAAAATATGCTTTAAATGGGGTAATTCATCCACCGGGACACGCGGCAAAAGTTCAGGTGTCGTCACTATCACACTTGCCTCACTATCTTCAAGACGGTCCCTTATGGCTCCTTCCATGAAGGCTTCGAACAACGGCCCTACGACCGCTCCCGTTTTAATCGCACCCAACAATGCAAAATAAAGCTCCGGGGAGCGAGGCATGAAGATGAAAACACGATCTCCTTTTTCCACATTGGCAATGTTCTTGAACACATTGGCCGCTTGATTCGTATAATCTTTCATTTCCTTGAATGTATACTTTTCATTTCTTTTATCGTCTTTGTAATAAAGGGCCACTTTATTCTTTTTGTATGTTTCGACATGGCGGTCAATGGCTTCATACGCAAGATTCACTTTACCGGTTTCAGACCAGGAGAATTCCTTTTCCGTCTCAGACCAGTCAAACTTATTGTATTTTTCATCATAATTCTTTAAATTAAAATTACCTTCCACTACTGGTAACGCTTTCACATTCATACGACAAACTCCCCCTTCATTCGGCTCTATATTTTTATTATAGTATAAGAATCGAATTATCTCAATTTTTAAAATATTGAATACTTCCATATAAGGGAAATCCCTTCTTGGTGAATTTTGAAAGCAACTGGTATATTGTTATGGTTAAGGCGAATCCATATGATGGCCGTGAAAGACGAAGCAATGTAACAAAAGCGCCTTGAACTTTCTGAATTATGCCCCTCGTTTTCATGTATAATTTATGTAAGCTTTCCATTCGGTCAGTTTTTAAAAGCAATGCTTCGTATACTCCGGAATGCGAGAGTGTAAGATTACTATATAACAAGGGTGGTGAAAGAATGGAATATAGTAAGACCTTTTACACTAAGGAACTGCAGACATTAAGCGGAACGCTCATCATCGAGGGGCCGTTAAGCGGCGAAAAAATGTCCGCTTATGAGTTTCACGAAGACTTGGTCGCCTTTCGCCCGCCTGCTTTGCAGCATAAAGCGTTAATAGAGATTGCAGACTTGCCTGAGGGCAGGATCTTTATCGCCCGTGAAAATGAAACAATCGTGGGTTATGTAACTTACTTATATCCCGATCCCTTGGAGCGCTGGTCTGAAATCAAGATGGAGGACCTGATTGAGCTTGGTGCAATCGAGGTCATCCCTAAATACCGGGGTGCCTCCGTCGGGAAAAACCTAATCCGCCTTTCCATGGAAGACGATTCGGTTGAAGACTTCATCATCATCACCACTGAATACTATTGGCATTGGGATTTGAAAGGGACAGGTCTGAATATTTGGGACTATCGCAAGGTCATGGAAAAAATGATGAGTGCCGGTGGTTTGGTCTACTTTGCAACAGATGACCCTGAAATCAGTTCCCACCCGGCCAACTGTCTGATGGCCCGTATTGGCAAAAGGGTCCCGCCGGAATCCATCCAGAAATTCGACCAATTGCGTTTTATGAATCGGTTTATGTATTAAAGAGGCGAGTAAGAGGAGGAAGGAAAATGATTGTTGAAACAATAATGAATGAGGATATTATCACCCTCACTCCAACCGATACAATCCATAGCGCTGTCTTGATCATCAAGGAGAAGCGAATTCGCCATATCCCGATTGTCGATGACAGCTTTCAACTTGTGGGATTAGTCAGCGACCGTGATATTCGGGATGCTGCCCCTTCTATATTCCGTACCGAAGAATACAAAAATGATTTACAAAAACCACTATCAAGCATCATGAAAACGGAAATAATCACAGGGCACCCGCTGGATTTCGTGGAAGAAATCGGGGCTGTTTTCTGTGATAACAATATCAGCTGCCTTCCAATCGTAAAGGGAAGGAAGTTAGTGGGAATCATAACCGGTTCTGATTTACTTCATTCATACGTTGAGTTGACTGGAGTCAATCAGCCCGGTTCCCAAATCGAAATCAGAATCCCGGATAAGGCAGGTTCCCTTCATGATATTGCCCATATTTTCAAAAGGCGCAATACGAATATCCTGAGCACCCTCGTTTATCCTGAAAAAAATGGAACCGACTATAAAATTCTTGTAATTCGTGTACAGACGATGAATCCATTCATGGTGGTGGAGGATTTGAAGAAAGAAGGCTATACCGTTTTATGGCCTAGTCTACCGGGGTTTTCACATGAATGATACATCCCTTTTCGTATATTCGGATGAACTCCTTACCTACAAATTCAACGATGAGCATCCATTCAATCAAAAACGGCTTAAACTCACGCTTGATTTATTAAAAAAACACCATGCAATCAATGATGATCAAATTATCAAGCCCAGAATGGCAACCGATGCAGAATTGGAACTGATTCATGATCACCATTATGTAAACGCTGTCAGGTTGGCAGGCCAGGGAAAGCTCCCCCCTGAAAAGGCTGTGAATTATGGGCTAGGAACGGAGGATACCCCCATCTTCCCCAAAATGCACGAAGCAAGTGCATTGCTTGTAGGCGGTACCTTGACGGCTGTGGATGCCGTCATGACCGGCCAGTCCTTGCACGCACTTAATCTTGGCGGTGGCCTGCATCACGGTTTCCGCGGAAAAGCCTCGGGCTTTTGCATTTACAACGATAGTTCGGTCGCGATTAAATACCTGCAAAAAAAATATGGGGCGCGTGTCTTGTATGTCGATACCGATGCACATCATGGTGATGGAGTCCAATGGTCATTTTATGATGACCCGGATGTTTGTACACTATCCATCCATGAAACGGGCCGCTACTTATTTCCCGGCACCGGCAATATTAACGAGCGAGGCCAGGGAAAAGGCTACGGCTATTCATTCAACATCCCGGTCGATGCGTTCACTGAAGATGAATCATGGCTCGATTGCTACATGGCTTCCTTTAAAGAAGTCATTGAATTCTTCAAACCGGATGTCATATTAACGCAAAACGGAGCCGACTCCCATTATTACGATCCGCTCACCCATTTATCAGCCACCATGAAAATTTATAGGGAAATACCAAAGCTGGCCCACGAAATGGCCCATAAGTATTGTGAAGGACGGTGGATTGCAGTGGGCGGCGGTGGATATGATATATGGCGCGTCGTCCCGAGGGCTTGGGCGAGGGTCTGGCTTGAAATGACGAATAATGATATATCAGGTCCCCTATCAAAGGAATGGCTCGATTGCTGGCAGCCTGAGTCCCCTGTTCCCCTGCCAAATGAATGGGATGACATGGAGGATATATATGAACCCATTCCGAGGAAGCCTGAAATTACCGAGAAGAATGCCCTGACGCTTGAAAAGGTCCTTTATCCCATCAGGTCTTCCAGGCAAACAACGAAAAGCAATGAACAAAGTTAACCAAAAGATCGTTGAAAAACGATCTTTTTTGTTCGGGGCAAACATTTGAGAAACAAAAAGAGAGTGCCCTCGGGACACTCTCCAAACCAGTTTATTTCGTTGATTGACGGTTTTCAATCCGATGTGGCAGGATCACTTTTTCAAGACCTTCCTCCACTTGTTCTTTATTCATCAACTTTGTAAGAAGCCTCATCGCAACCGCACCAATATCATATAAAGGTTGAACGATCGTCGTGATTTGCGGACGTACCATCAAGGTCAATCTCGTGTTATCGAAGCTGATCACTTCAAAGTCTTCCGGTACATTAAACCCTTTGTCCTGAGCGGCATGGACAATTCCAAGCGCCATTTCATCAGCACCGGCTATGAATGCTGTCGGTCTGTCTTCAGCTTCCAGGTACTTTTCAAAAGATTCAATTCCTGAATCATATGTATAATCACCTTCAACGACATAACTTTCATCAAATGGAAGCCCAGCTTCTTTCAATCCACGTTTATAACCAGTCAATTTCATTTCATTAATCAACGCCGAAGGGTTTCCGCTTACAAAAGCGATATGCTTGTGGCCTTTTTTAGCGAAGAAGGTCACTGCGTCGAATGCCGCCGCCTCATAATCAATATTGACCGATGGAACTTGTCCGCTTTCATCCACCGAGCCTGCCAGAACGATTGGAACAGGTGAATTCTTAAACTCTTTGACATGCTCATCAGAAATGTTGCCGCCCATGAATACGATACCATCCACTTGTTTTCCAAGCATCGTATTCAGCAAATGGAATTCCTTATCTATATTCTCATCAGAACTGCTTAGAATGATATTGTATTTATACATGGTGGCTATATCTTCTATGCCCCGTGCCAATTCTGCAAAAAAGATGCTTGAGATATCCGGGATGATGACCCCGACTGTAGTCGTTTTCTTTGAGGCAAGTCCCCTTGCCACTGCATTGGGACGGTACCCTAACTTCTCAATTACATCTGAAACTTTCTTCCTTGTTGCAGGCTTTACATTTGGATTCCCGTTAACTACGCGGGAAACGGTGGCCATGGAAACATTCGCCTCACGCGCCACATCATAAATGGTTATATTATTCATTTATCCATTCCTCCATTTCTTTCATTTTCCCCATAAAAGACCCGAATTATTTCGGAAAATAATCTTTTATGCGTTTTTCTCTATAAGGAAGATTATTTTAGGAACGATCTGCCTAACAAAAAATGCAGTCCTACTCTCTTCTCAGTCAAATATTCAATACCCTATTCAAGTATAAAATTCACATAGATATCACTTTATGTATGACTCAATCTTCCGAACAGTTCTCATTCTTGTTATTTATCATACGATAGTCGAATCTTTCCTGCAATCCAATAGTGCTCATTTCGAAGCTTTTTCTGCAAAAACTAGTATTTTACCATTAAAAAAAGCCCTTGCCAAGTTGGTAAGGGCCGTAAATAGATCATTTAAAGAATTTCTTAGCTTATACTGTTACCCAGTTCAAACGTTTAATTTCTTCGTAGAATTCATCAAATTGTTTGAAGTCCATTTGCTGTGCAGAATCCGATAAAGCAACGGAAGGATCTGGATGCACTTCAGCCATAACACCGTCAGCACCGATTGCAAGAGCCGCCTTAGCCGTAGGAAGCAGAAGATCGCGACGTCCAGTTGAATGCGTTACATCAACCATGACCGGTAAATGAGTTTCTTGTTTTAAAATCGGTACAGCAGAGATATCAAGTGTATTTCTTGTTGCTTTTTCGTAAGTACGGATACCGCGCTCACAAAGGATGATGTTGCCATTGCCCTGCGACATGATGTATTCCGCTGCATGAATGAACTCTTCAATCGTTGCCGCCAGTCCACGTTTTAAAAGAACTGGTTTATTTACAGCACCTGCCGCTTTTAGCAAGTCGAAGTTTTGCATGTTGCGCGCCCCGATTTGAATGACATCGATATGATCGATTGCCGCTTCGATATCGTTGGCACTAACGATTTCACTGATTACAGCCAAGCCGTATTCATCAGCAACACGTTTAAGTATTTGTAATCCTTCCAAACCAAGCCCTTGGAAGTCATATGGAGATGTACGTGGCTTAAATGCACCGCCGCGCATCAATTTCAAACCTTTAGCTTTAATGACTTCCGCCACCGCAGCTGTCTGTTCATAAGATTCAACGGCACATGGTCCGAAAACGAAGCTAGGGATCCCGTTACCGACCAATTCACCCTTAATGTCGATGATCGTGTCTTCAGCCTTTTGTTTTCTCGATACAAGAAGCGTTTTCTTCTGATCATCTTTTTGTAACTCCAAGCCCAATTTAAAGATTTCTTTGAAAATATGTTTAATCGAACCAAGATCAAGCGGTCCTTGATTATTGGCTTCGATAAGATCCAGCATTGTTCTTTCACGGACCGGATCGTAACGGTTTACACCTTGTTTTTCTTTAACGCGACCAATTTCCTGTACAAGTTCAGCACGTTGATTAATAAGATGTAATAACTGAAGGTTCACATCATCCAGTTGATTACGAAGTCCATCAAGCTCTTTGTTGCTCATTACAAATCCATCCCTTCGTTTTTTAAAATAGAAATCGGTTCAGCGGACTCAAACTAAAAAAAATCCCATCCGGATCCTCGAACATCCACCCCGATTGTTTTATCAATGAAAAATTTAGAATATTTCATGTATGATTAAATCAATTATAAATGAAGTGTCCATAAATGTCACTATATTTTTCTTTAATAATTAAACGCTTTTAAGCATTAAAGTTATAAATGCATAAAACTAGGTGCCGCTCATGCCAGAAAAACGATTACACAGAATATTGAAACACGATCCGTTGTAGGAATTATATTGGAAATAGAACAGGAAAGCTATCATTTAATTGATCATTTTTCACAAGAGCATAGAAAAGTTTAAATCTTCTGCCACTTGTCCGAAGCCGAGAAATGTTTAAAGAGGTTTTACGGAAAGGCCTTCCTAGAAAAGGTTTCCCCAGGATTAACATCCTTAGGCCCGCCAATCAATGGAATAATAAAAGGCCGGACCCCTTACCAAAGGGATCCAGCCTTCCATTCATTCTGTAATGGCCTTGCTCAATGAATCATATGTAATCCGCCAATGAGATTCATTCCAGACAGGTTTTCCACTTTTAAAAAGGATGGCCTGAGGTGATTGATGTTTGACCTCAAAGGTTTCTGCTACATAATTGGATAGTGGACGAGCTTCCTGGACGGCCAAATAGGCTGTTTTAAGTTGTTCGTTCCCTAAGATGTACCTCTCATATTGTTCAAATGCTTCAGCGCTGACAGGGCATGTTACGCTATGCTTGAAAAGCAGGAATGTATCCTCTTTTAGAAGCTCATTGAATTGTTCTTCTGTTTCGATTTTGCTCATGACCATATAGCAGTCTCCTTTCCTTGTCATATAAATTTTACCATCAAAAAGGCGATGAAGCCATCGAAGCACTTCACCGCCTTATTCTTCGTCCCTTAATGACTCTTCATTCCCATTAAAGAAGCCAGGGAGTTTAATTCTTTAGTTTACTCTCCGTTTCATCAAATGCCTTTTTCGCTTCATCAAGTTTTAATTTTGCCGCATTCTTGTTTCCGCTTGTAGGATCTGCTGAATTATTTTCCGAATCATTGCCGTTAGCAAAGTTCGTTTCGACGGATACGATAGGAGCATCGGTAGTTCCGGTTACATCAATATCCTTATTGCTTGAATTCGTTGTATCATCAGCAGCGTCGCCGTTTTCTTTTCCTGTTTTCAGGCTCTTCACTTTGTTGACGATATTCGAAGATTTATTGGAAACGATTTCCGTGACGGAGCTTGTTTTTTCTTTTGCAGTATCAGCAAGGACTGTACCTTTTTCCATTGCCGTTTGTCTTAATCTTTCTGTTTTCTCGGAAATGTTTCTAGCTTGTTCATTGAAGTCATTCCTTAATTCCTTGCCTGTTTTCGGAGCCATGAACAATGCTGTAGCCGCTCCGATCATCCCGCCGATCAAGGCGCCAATCATAAAGTCCTTCGAATTGATCGAGTCGCGTTCGTCCTCATAAGATTTCTGATAGTCCTTTGCCGCAAATTCTTTTTGAGTCATAATACATTCCCCTTTCAATTTTCAGTTCATTTTTTATTTAACTAGATTTTAGGATCTAGAACGTAAAAACCTTTTTTTAGGCAGGTTATCTGTTTCAAGCGCTTCCCTTTCTAACTCCGCCCTTTCGGTTGGAGTCGGGGCAGCCTGTTTGCTTCTGGCCTTCCACTTGTCTCTGATCTCCATGGCAACATTACTCCATTGTACAATTTGTGAGATTCGGTCTTGATTATTATCAATCTCAGCCTGCACTTTATGGGAAACCTTTTGGATGGAAGAATTGAAGCTGGAGATGGATGTGCCTACATCCTTCACCGCATCCACCACCGTGTTCAGGTTTTCTGACTTGTGCTGCAAATCTTCAGCCAACGTATTCGTTTTATGTAATAACTGAGTAGTTTCGAGCGTTATGCCCTGCATTTGGCTCTCTAGTCCTGTCAGCGTCCGGGCCACACTGTCCAGGGTAGTTTGAAGTGATGTCAGTACCTTTGTTAGGAAAATAACGAGTACCAAAAAAGCTATCGCTGCAACAGCAGCACTTACGTATAAAATAATCTCCATTGGAACACCTCCGAAAAAAATCGACTTATTTAATAGCTGTTAGATATTAATTACCCCTTCCCTAATATTATAAACGTATTTATTTTTTCAATATACCCTATCAAACCCTAATCTGGAAATATTGTTGTCTGCATCCAGTTCCTCCGTAAGTTCATGGGTCACACTTATGGCAGGAAATCGGGTATGATAGAAAAGATAAGTCGAATTTAAACAATGGAGGTATTTTTTATGAAAGATCCCAGAATTGAAACATTGGCCAAAAACTTAATCAATTATTCCGTGAAGCTTCAAAAAGGTGAAAAAATCTTGATTGAAAACTTTGGTTTGCAGCGTGAGCTTGTTAACGCACTTGTGAATGAAGCCTATGCAGCAGGTGGTTACCCATTCGTCCTTTTAAAGGATCACCAAGTGGATCGTGCCTTGCTGATGGGTGCCAAAGAAGAACAGTACAAGATGATGGGTGAGTTTGAAGCAAACGTAATGAACCAGATGGATGCCTATATCGGGCTTCGTGCCGGGGATAATATCAATGAACATTCCGATGTCCCTTCAGAGAAGATGGCGATTCATGGACAGACAGTCGGTAAAGTACATAGAAATATCCGCGTGCCAAAAACAAAATGGGTCGTGCTTCGCTACCCGACAAATTCCATGGCCCAATTAGCCAAAATGAGCACAGAAGCATTCGAAGACTTTTATTTCGAAGTCTGCAACCTCGATTATGGCAAAATGAGCGCAGCGATGGACAACCTTGTTGAATTGATGGATAAAACGGATAAGGTCCGCTTAACTGGGCCCGGTACGGACCTAACTTTCTCCATCAAAGACATTAAAGCCATCAAATGTGCGGGTGAGCTGAACATTCCTGACGGTGAAGTATATACGGCTCCGGTTAAAGATTCCATCAATGGAGTTATTTCGTATAATACTCCGTCCCCTTATCAGGGTTTTACTTTTGAAAACGTGAAGTTAACATTCAAGGATGGAAAAATCGTTGAAGCGGTTGCGAATGATACGGAACGCATCAACAAAATTTTTGATACTGATGAAGGCGCACGATATGTCGGTGAATTTGCAATTGGTGTAAATCCTTATATTCTACACCCGATGCAAGATATCCTCTTTGATGAAAAAATTGATGGAAGTTTTCATTTCACTCCCGGACAATGCTATGATGATGCCTTTAACGGAAACCATTCAGACATTCACTGGGACCTGGTCAATATCCAGCGGCCTGAATATGGCGGAGGGGAAATACATTTTGATGACGTCTTGATACGTAAGGACGGACGCTTCGTTTTACCGGAACTGGAAAATTTAAATCCAGAAAATTTAAAATAACGTAAAGACCAATAAAAAACGACCGACCCGCTCTAACGGGACGATCGTTTTTTTTATTTTACCTGCAGTGAATGCTCATAGGCTGCTTGGAACTTTTGAATGTCCCCTGCACCCATGAATAACACGACACTGTTTTCATGATTTTGCAATATTGATGTTGTGTTCTCCGTAATCAGCTCGGCTCCGGGAATCTTATCTTGAAGGTCTTCAATCGATAACTTCCCTTGATGTTCACGAGCAGATCCAAAAATTTCACATAAGTATACTTTGTCGGCCAAATTCAAGCTGTCGGCGAATTCATCAAGGAAAGCCTGAGTTCTCGAGAAAGTATGCGGCTGGAATACCGCAACAACTTCACGCTCTGGATATTTCTGACGCGCCGAGTCGACAGTTGCAGAGATCTCGGTCGGATGATGTGCATAATCATCAATGATGATCTGACTTCCGATTTCCTTTTCTGAGAACCGGCGTTTAACTCCGCCAAAAGTCCGCAATTGGGCTTTCACAGCTTCCGTATCCAAGTTTTCATATTTACAAAGTGCAATGACACCAAGTGCATTCAACACATTATGCTTTCCAAAAGTAGGAATAGTGAATGTATCATAGTAATTGTTCCTTACATGCACATCAAAAGTCGTGCCATCCGGAGTGACGGAAACATTTTTTGCTTGAAAATCATTTCCTTCTGCAAATCCGTAAAAAATAACCGGTACTTTCGCCTGAATATGTGGTAAATGTTCATCATCCCCGCACGCAATGATGCCTTTGTTGACTTGAAGGGCCATCGTTTGGAAAGCCTCGAACACGTCTTCGACATTGGCATAATAATCAGGATGATCAAAATCGATATTCGTCATGATTGCATAATCCGGATAATAGGAAAGGAAATGACGGCGATATTCACATGCTTCGAATACGAAGTAATCAGAATTCACGATTCCTTTACCCGTTCCATCCCCAATCAAGAAGGATGTCGGTTTAGCGCCCCCCATCACATGGGCAAGTAAGCCGGTCGTCGATGTTTTACCATGCGCTCCCGTAACCGCCACGCTGATGAAGTTTTTCATGAAATCACCTAGGAAACGGTGATAACGGATGATCGGCAAATCAAGTTCTTTTGCCTTCACGATTTCCGGATGACTATCCGGAAACGCATTTCCTGCAATGATGGTCATTCCAGGTTGAATATTTTCCTCGTTGAAAGGAAGGATTTTAATCCCGGCTTTTTCTAATGCCAATTGTGTAAAAAATTCTTTTTCGTAATCGGAACCCTGCACTTCAATATTCATATCATGCAGTATTTGTGCAAGAGCACTCATACCCGACCCTTTAATTCCCACAAAATGGTAAGCAGTCATAAAGCGAACCTCCACCAATCGTCTACCTGTATGACAGTATATGACGTCATCTTTTATTTGTTTTTTCATTACGAGACTTGTTAGTAACGCAATTTCTTCATAGGTTTTTCAAGCTTATATTTTCAATCATTCATCAACAAAAAACTATTATATCACTTTTTTATTCATTCATCCATGTCAGGCAGATGCCAATTTATCAAATCATTGGCTTTTCCCTTAATTAAAGTGATAAAAAAGGGTTTTCACCCCTTCACATTATATACAATTTCCTTTTATTAGGTTCTCTTAATTAACATGTAAAAATTCCAGTTCTTCTTCCGTAATCAATACATCCCTGGGCCTTGAACCCCTGGATTCGGAAACTACTCCATGTTGCTCCATCATTTCTATTAGGCGCGATGCACGGTTATAACCGACACGGAAGCGCCTTTGGACACTAGAAGCAGATGCAGCCTGCTGGCTCACGACAAATTCACAGGCCTCGAAAAACAGTTCATCCGCTTCTTCCGTGACTTGGGCCCTGTTCAGCAAGTCTTCCTGCTCGAACAGGTATTTTGGCTGCTGCTCCAGTTTAACATGGTTAACGACCTGGTCGATTTCTTCATCACTAACAAAAGTCCCTTGCAGGCGCACCGTTTTTGAAGAGCCGTTTTCAGCGAATAACATATCTCCTCTTCCCAATAATTTTTCTGCACCGCCGCTATCGATGATCGTACGGGAGTCGACTTGTGAAGAAACCGAAAAAGCGATCCTTGTCGGGATATTTGCCTTGATCAATCCAGTTATGACATCGACTGAAGGTCTTTGAGTGGCTACAATCAAATGGATGCCGCAGGCACGGGCCTTTTGGGCAATCCGGCAAATTGCTTCCTCTACATCAGCCGGGGACATCATCATTAGATCTGCAAGCTCATCGATGATCACCAGGATATAAGGCAGCTTGCTTGAATATTGACCGGCTTTTTCCGCTTGGTCATTAAAGCGGGTGATATCACGGACACCGGCATGTACAAACAATTCATAACGCCGTTCCATCTCCTCTACAGCCCACTTCAACGCAGCCGTAGCGGCTTTTACATCGGTTATGACTGGACTGACCAAATGCGGGATCCGGTTATATGGGGCGAGCTCAACCATTTTCGGATCGATCAACAGCAATTTCAACTCCTGCGGTGTCGCTTTATAAAGCAAGCTTACCAGCATGGTGTTGATACAGACACTTTTCCCCGACCCCGTTTGCCCGGCTATCAATCCATGCGGCATCTTTCTCAAATCGGTGATGATTGGCTGACCGGATATATCGAGCCCTAAGGCCACAGCAAGCGGTGATTCATGCTCTTGAAACTCAGTACTTTCCAAAACCTCCCGCAAAAATACCGGTTTGCTTTTCCTGTTCGGAATCTCTATGCCAATTGTATGTTTACCCGGAATAGGCGCTTCCATCCGCATATCTTGAGCAGCAAGGCTTAGTTTGATGTCATCCATCAGGTTCGTCACTTTATTCACCTTCACTCCCGGTTCCGGATGCACCTCGAAACGGGTTACTGCCGGTCCTTGAGTGACATTGACGACCTTTGCACGGACATTGAAATTTTTCAATGTCTCATCAAGTAATAATGTCTGTTCCTCGAGCCACACATCATCATGCACAGCATAAGTGGGAGGTGTCAGCAATTCGATATTAGGAAACACATAGTATGGATTTTCATTTTCATCCGCTTCGACGGAGCCAAAAACTGCCGGGATTTCGCCCTTACTGCCTTCTGCCGCTGCCTCTGTATATACTGCTTCTTGATACCCGTGTCCAGAAATCGGGGATTCCTGTTCCAAGAGCGGCTTAGGGTTGGAACCGATGTTGGATTCGACTGTATTTTCAGGCACAGCAGCGACGGTTTCGGAACCAACCTTAGCGTCCGAAAAGGTAAGTGATATGGCCGGAGTCTGCTCTTTCGGAATAACTCTGCCTTCCTCCTGTTTCCGTTCAGGAATGGCGGTTGGTTTCGCTTGTCCTGCCTCTGTTTGGGCAGAATCATCCATTGGCCGCTTATCAGGTGATACTACTGCCCTTTCCGAATTAAGGCTTTTTTTTTCCGGCATCATTTTATTCATGAAGTCATTATTTTTCCGATCTTGCTTAAGCATCATCACATTAAATGGGATATGTTTTTTCGGACGTTTGTGCTGCACTTCAGGTATTGCCTCAGATGGGTCTTCAGGCATTGTCCCTTGACTAACGGATGGTTGATTTGATTGTACAGCAATCTCCCCAGGAACCGATATCGCTTCAGGCGGTGTGTCGTCCGTCTGTTCCATGATGGATACAGCGACTTCGCGTCCAAATTCTACTTCGTCCTGTTCAATAGCCTCTTTTTCCACCGCAGGCTCAATTATGTTGGGCTCGATTACTGCTTGTTCTGGCAGTGTCTCAATGGAATTCCTGCGAAAGAAAGCGGGTATCTCTGAATCTTCCAGTTTTTCTTCCGCTTGTTCCGGTATAAGAACGGATGGTTCTGTCGTCAATTCCTCATGTGACACTTCTTTTGGAATTTCAGGAATCGATGCTGGAATCCCGATATCGGGTTCTTCCTTTTTTAGGACGGGCATTTTGCTTTCTAATTCATATTCGACAATTTCTTCAGAAACGACTGTTTTTTTTTCCGGACGACGGAACCCATAAATGGGTGAAGGGATTTCCGTCGGACGGAATGGAGTATTTGAAGGGACTATTTTTGAGACTTCCTCCCGTTCGAAGTTTCTCCGTTTTGGTTCAGGATCCCTCACAGGCCTTCTTGTTTCTTTGGCCGCGCTCCCCTTTTTGGGTTCATGATCTTCCCTGTTTCTTTCCCTAGGCTTTCTTTTGCTCTGTTCACGATCTGGAATGAGCGGAAACTTGAACTGCCCTTTTGGATATTGAAACAGGATTTTCGTATCAGGGTCTGGCGTCTGCGACATTTTTTCCACTTTTTGATTGTAAACCTTTATTTCTTCTTCCTTTGACTTCGCAAGCTTTGAAAAATCCATTTTCCTTAATGTCTCTTCATCAAGCGGTTCATCTATAATAATCTCTTCAATTTCAATAATTTCCTCTGCTTGGAACCATTTTTTCATCTTATTTAGCCATTTCAAAACTATCACTCTTTCTACATCTGTAGTTATGTAACTAATTCTACCAGTTATTTTAAAAATATCGAGAAAATTTAAGCTAAATTGGGATTAGTATCTATTTTTTTATCGCACTCTTACTAACTTAACGTATTTCGCAGAACTCCTACCCTATTAAACCCCTTCTGGTATGAGTTTAAACCTGCACTTCGTGAAATAACATTAGCCCTTAGTCTACTATTTAAATAAAACACCGCTGTTAAATCGCGTTTACAAAGAGATTAAGTTTTCATGCGGCGCAAGAAGCAGACTGGTCAATTCATTGAAGCATCCTTCACGAAACCTCCGGTGGCATCCTGAAACCCATAAAACACCGTTCGTTAATACCGAACGGTGTTTTGTGGGTTTCTGCACTTTTTTGCAAACAAATATACCAATGGAACTATTCCCATTCATAAAAATCGCATACAACTTGGGCCACTGATTTGGATGCGATCAAAAGGGCATCTTCATCAATGTCGAATTTGGGATGGTGATTGAAATATGCCTTCTCCACCCCTTTTGGTTTACAGCCAATGTAAAAGAAGCAGCCAGGAATCTTTTCTGCATAATACGAAAAATCCTCTGAACCAGAGAAAACCGGAAATTCCATAACCTTTTTAATATCTTGGTCTTTCATGCTTTCCAGACTATTTTTCACGAATCCAGTCAATTCAGGGTCATTATATAACGGAGGATAATCAGGCACATATGTTAGTTCGCACTGAACATCAAATTCCGTTTCTATCCCTTTAACGATGCGGTGGATTTCCCTATCGATCAGCTGTTGGGTCTCTGCTGTCATATAACGGACATCCCCTTCAATTTCTATACGATCTTTAATGACATTAAAGCTTCCTTTTCCATCGAAGGAGCCGACTGTGACCACGCCCATATCAAAAGGGTTCAAGCGGCGGCTGATCACGGTTTGTACGGCTGTCACGAAATGGGCGCCTGCCACAATGGCATCATTGGCCATATGCGGGGACGAACCATGGCCGCCTACACCCTTAATCGCCAGCTTGAAATAGGTCCGTCCAGCCATCGAATAGCCGCCGTGATACCCGACAACCCCTGCAGGATGGGACGGAAATAAGTGGATTCCAAAAACGGCATCAAGTTCATCCAAAAACCCTGATTCCATAATGCTCTTTGCTCCACCTGGGGGTGTTTCTTCTGCATGTTGATGGATTATTTTAATCGTACCGGATAGGGAATCTTTAAGCTCATTGATGCAGTCTGCCAGAACCAATAAATAAGCGGTATGCCCATCATGTCCGCAGGCATGCATGACACCTTCATTTTTTGAACGGAACGGGACATCCGCTTCTTCTGTAATCGGCAACGCATCGAAATCCGCACGGAGACCTATCGTTTTCCCAGGTTTTCCGCCTTCGATCGTTACGATGATCCCTAATCCATTTCCTACATTCGTTTGAATCGACACATCCTTACCCTTATAAAAATCAATGATATATTGTGCCGTTTTTTCTTCTTTGAAGGATAGTTCCGGGTTCTCGTGTAAATGACGGCGGATTTGAACCATTTCCCCTTTACGGGCTTCCAGCATGTTCATTAATTTGCTTTTCACGTTCACGTTTATTCTCCCCCTTATTTCAAGTTGAGCATATTAGTAGTTCCATGTTCGGTGCATGCCTTCCGATACAAAGTGCCAATTAAAAAAGGGCAGTGAAGGATTGCGTAAACTTACCGCTCCCCTTCTCTGTCCTTTTCACCTGAGAGTTTAGCTCCATTTTTGGTCATGGAGATTTCCCCTTTGGTGGCACACTGCTTCCTGCGCACTCTCCAGAGCTGCGTCCAGCTGCGGTTCCATTTACCTGAGAGATTTGCTCCAAGGGATCTTTTTGGAACTTGCTCCTTCGGTGGCTCAATGCTTGCACTCTCCCACAACGTTCATCCGCTTGTTCTTTTTATATTCTCAAAATATTCCAATTATATTATCGCCGATTAAAAAATAAATATCAACTCTGAGTTATAAACTCTATTAAACTTTAAAAGGACCGCTGCCAGATGCTGACACGATCCTTTTGTGATTCATTATTGTTCAGGCTTTTTGTTTTTACCCATAATGAAGATGGGCTCCAACTCATTTTCTTCATAAAGGAATGATAGAGCCGTTATCGGAACATGACCGCTGGCAAAGAAGCTCATCGCCATTTGCGCAAGAATATCATAGCCCGTATCATTCTTCACATCGGCAATGATGATGACATCCTGATGGGGAATGGCCACAGCCATGGTTCCCTCGATCTTGTCCTTCATTTCCCGAAGCCATGATTCATTTAAAATCCTGCTGGCATCATATCCATCATTCGTGTTCAAAAAATAAAATGCATTACCTGCAACGATATCCGACTTCATTTCAGTGGTGAGGGAACGGGCATTGAATAGGGCAATTTCACGGATCCTGTCACCCTGCCAATTTTCCCGTTGAATCATCTTTTCATCTATAAGACGGTAGGTTTTCCCTAAATCAAGGGCATAAAAAACCCGGGTTTCAGCCGTATGCTCATCGAATAAAAACGGATTTCCTTCTTCGGATTCCATTGGAAAGGAGGTCGAGCGGATGACTGGGAAAATGAATTTCTCCTTGCCTTCCATACTGTGTTCTTCCCCCATCACATTCAGGGCCTCTTCCACGTAATAGGTAATTTCATCGATGGCCTTTTCCTGTACGTTTTCATAGTTAGCAAGCACAGGAGGCAACTCGATGGTGATCCCCTTCCCGGTCTTCACATTTTCCACCCGTAACGTATCTTGCTTGCTATCGAATTTGAATGAGCGATTCTCATCTTTTAAACGCTCCTTCAAGATATTTTTCAGCTTCGTGCTGTCCATTTTCATGACTGACCCTCCTCTTCATTGAAAAATCCCCAGCGAGAAGGGGAAATTGATTATAGTGATTGAATGAATTCCTCAATTTGTTCTTGCGTTTTGCGATCCTTGCTCACAAATCTGCCTAGCTCCTTGCCATTATCATACGCAATGAAACTTGGTATACCGAATACATCATTAGCCGCACACACATCGATGAATTCATCACGGTCCACATAAATGAATGTAAAGTCAGGAAATTTCGTTTCAATCTCCGGCATTATCGGTTCGATTACACGGCAATCTCCACACCATGTTGCTGAAAAAAGAAAGATATGTTTGCCTTCATTTTTAAATGCATCATATTGCTCTACTGTTTGTAATTTTTCCATTTGTATATTCCTCCTGCTCTAAATGACACCTTATTTTTTATAATCCCATCATACCAGAGTCTCCAGGAATCAACCATTAATACGGATCGGTTGAAAGTCACTGGTCCTCTTATTTCTGGGGCACGGATGAAACGATTTCCATCATTTGTTTTGCATCGGTTTTTAATTGGTCTTTATCCGTTTCGGTTGTCAGCTTCACTCCGCCGATCCCCACTGCAAGCTCATACTTTTCTTTCGGTATCTCTTTAATCGAAATAAAGCCGAACTTATCATCGGTTTGAAAAGAATGCAGTACTTCAAATTGATCCTCTTGTTCCTTTATGGCCAAATATAACACGGAGCTGTCTTCTTTTTCATTCGGATTGACAAATAATATATAAATCTTATCACCTTTTTGTAAAATCAAATTATTATCATGTTCTTCCACAACTTTAAAATCGTTTGGCAGATAGACCTGAATTAGGCCTGCCTCTTGATTGGGCTGTTTTTCATCGTCACGAAAAGCCACTTCAGCAGCCTTCATTGCCTTTTCGGTTTGTCTTTCGATACCTGAGCAGCCCACGATCAAACTGCTTATCAACAGGAAAACAAGAAAATTCTTATTCGATAAAGCCATCGTCATTCCTCCAGCCGTCTCTTTTACTACCATATGGATAATATTATCCTTATTTACGGAATTCATCCATTTTCTAAAAAACATGGTACAATGAAAGCAATTTTATTATCGAGGAGGAAAACAATGAAGTTAATCGTGTATCTTGCTGGGGAGATCCATTCAAATTGGAGAAGCGAGTTGAGAGATAAGGCCGCTGCACTGAAGCTTCCTTTAGAATTCGTAAGCCCGATGGAAAATCATGAACGCTCCGATAATATCGGTGAAGATATCCTCGGGAAACAGCCGAATCCTATCCTGAAGGATGCGGCCGCTTCCCAAATCAATAATTTACGGACAGGTCTTTTGATGAAAAAAGCCGATCTTGTCGTCGCCCTGTTTGGTGAGAAATATAAACAGTGGAATACTGCCATGGACGCAAGCACCGCCGTTTCCCTGGGTAAACCGCTTATTTTGATTCGCCCGGAATCCCATCACCATGCCTTAAAGGAATTATCGGAAAAGGCGAGTGTCACGGTCGAATCCGTGAACCAAGCCATGAAGGTGCTTTCTTATATTTTTGAAGAAGGGCTGTAAATCTCCCTGTCCCTTAACCTTCCAGCTCAAGTATGAAGGATTTTTGTTTACCCAAATAAAAAGCTTGCAGGAGAAAGTTAGATTCCTAACCTCACCTGCAAGCGAAAAACGAATAAATTTTGATGGTTGAACACTATTTCTTTTTAATGGGAATCCAAATTTCGGAGTAATAGTCTGGGTTTGAAGCGTCGTCATTCGTGTATACTTCCAATTCGGGAGTGCCGGCATGTTCATGACCGCTGGTAGGAAACCATTCGGAAAAAATTCGCTTCCAAGCTTGTTGGATGCTATCAGGCATAGGTCCGTGAACTTCAAATACAACCCACTTGGAAGCCGGTATCGTAAGGGTCGAAAACTCTTCAGGCGCTTCCCCGGCATACTCTGCACCTATCCAATAATCCATCGTTTCATTTTTTTCCACAGCCCGCTTATCGATACATACACCAAGCAAGCCATTTATTTGGCCATTGTTCAGCTTCGCTAACCTATCTCCTGTTCCATCCGAATTGACTTTCTCCCACAACTTTGGAATCCCGATCAAATTCTCTTCATTGACCAAGGAAAACTCTTGCTTGATTCCAATCAATTGAAAGGAATCTCTTTCAAGGATATTGTATTTCATCGGTTTTGCCCCTTTCAGAATAACCTGTATCATCAGGCGTTCATAGAATTTCAGCTTCCCCATATACTTTCGGGCTTCGCTTGGAGATACCCCATGCTGCCTTCGAAAAGCCTTTGAGAATGCCTCGGGGTTGTCATAGCAGTACTTGTAGGCTAAATCAATGACCTTGCCATTTGTGGATGAAATCTCCTGGGCCGCCAAGGTCAGTCTTCGACGCCGGATATATTCACCAATGGAAATATCCGTTAAAATGGTGAATGTCCGTTGAAAATGAAAAGCTGAAGCATTCGCCTGCCTGGAAATGCTCTCGATTGTCAGGTCCTCCAATAAGTGCTCTTCGATATAGTCGATGGCCTTTTGGATTGATTCAACCCACCCCATATCCGCTCACCCCTTGTCACTATATTAGCAAAGCCGCTCAATAAAACCCTGTCTTATTCTGCTCTGTTGTGGCAGTGTTCGTTTCATCATTCGAAGCCCGCCTTTCCATGGCAGTGATTCAAAAATCCTGCTTTTTCATTTTCAGCTTATATTCGTATTGACCGGCTAACATCCTCATGATATGAAGGAACATTTCGCCCCTAGTGATTCGCTCATTTGTAAATACGCCGATTGCTCCTTCCTTTTTGCTTATATTCTCTTGCCTTGTGAAGGCATCCATCACCGGGCCCAACTCTTCACCGTCCAGCAGCTTCCCGGCAACAATTCCCGGTACCGGGATTCTCGCTCCGGCAGCTACAAAGACCTCGCCGTCCCTCGTGGCCATTGCACCCCAATTGCACAGAAACAGGGCTTGTCCCATTTTCACGACACCGCCTTCAAGTCCGATACCCATATCGGCATCACTTTGAATCAAGCAATTCCGGGCACGTGTCATTGCCCCCTCCATCGTTTCCTCGTCTGAAAAAGGCTGTTCCGGGACCCCGCTCTCCACTTGAAGCGAAATGATTTTAGCATCTTCATATACACCAAGCACGGCACTTATTTTCGCCGGATTCTTACTGCCTACTGCTATTTTCAATATAATTACCTTCCTTCTATGTAAAAAAAGCTGATGGAAAAGGATTCATGACAGCATCCCTTTCCATTTCAGCTTCCTCCATCAACCGTTTTTTATCAAGGTCTCGAATGTCGTTTTATCACAGGAACGAACCAATTTACCAATCAGTTCTCGTGCAGCGGCATAATCATCAATATGAATCATGGATGCATGTGTATGAATATAGCGGGAACAAATGCCAATCACCCCGCTTGGAATGCCTTCGTTTGCAATATGGACTTGCCCTGCATCCGTGCCGCCTTGGGAAACGAAATATTGATACGGAATCTCATTCGACTCTGCCGTATCAAGGATGAATTCCCTCATGCCGCGATGCGTTACCATCGAACGATCGAAAATGCGTAGCAGTGCCCCTTTTCCAAGCTGACCAAATTCACTTTTACTGCCGGACATATCGTTCGCCGGACTTGCATCCAAAGCGAAGAAAAGATCCGGTTTGATCATATGAGCTGCAGTTTGAGCGCCCCGTAATCCCACTTCCTCCTGGACAGTTGCCCCGGAATATAAGACATTCGGTAACGTTTCACCTTTTAAATCTTTTAACAATTCAATCGCAAGTCCGCAGCCGTAACGATTATCCCACGCTTTTGCGAGGATTTTCTTCTCATTGGCCATCGGCGTGAATGGACAAATCGGTACAATCTGCTGACCTGGCTTAATACCGATCCTCTTAACATCTTCCTTATCATCCGCCCCGATATCAATCAGCATATTTTTGATATCCATTGGTTTTGAGCGTTGCGACTCATCAAGCAAATGAGGCGGAATCGAACCGATGACACCAATGACCGGACCGTTATCAGTTATGATTTCGACTCTTTGGGCCAAAAGCACTTGACTCCACCAGCCTCCTAGGGTCTGAAAGCGGATCATTCCATTTTCCGTTACGGAGGTAACCATGAATCCCACTTCATCCATGTGCCCGGCAACTAGTACAGTCGGACCATCCTCATTGCCTCTTTTTACGCCAAATATTCCGCCAAGGCGATCTTGGACGATTTCATCGGAATACTTTTCCAGCTCACTTTTCATGAAACTCCGAACTGCATGTTCATTTCCCGAGGCTCCCGGTAATTCCGTCAATGTTTTAAAAAGCTCCAAAGTCTCATGATTCATTTTTCTACCCCTTACCTATGTATTGTTTCTTACTATTTTACAGAACTTAGCATCGTGTTACACTAGAAAGTTCTAATTTATCAGTTAATGGGTAAAATTTCAAATTATTAGTCAAATAAAGCGTTCTTCTGTATACTGGAAGAAGTGATTTTAAAAAATGCAATGGAGGAGAAATCAATGAATTGGAAAACGTTTTTACTGGGTACTGCAGCCGGGTTTGCTGCGGGCTATGCGACAAAACAACTATTGGATCAATCTAGTAAACCTTCTCCCGATAAAGTCTTGGCCCAAGTGAAGGAAACAGTCAAAAAAGATGGAAATATATATGGCTCATGGATCTTGATGAAGCCGGAAAACTATTCAAAAAATGATTTGGACTATGAAGTGTACAAAGGCGGGATCACCAGAAACACAGAGGGTAAACGCGAGCAATTCGAATTTGTTGCAGATGCCTCAACAGGAACGATATTGGAGCTTAATGCGCAAAATGATTGAAACATAAAAGGAGGGTCGTCAAAATGACGTCCTCCTTTTGCTTTACCGCTTCCGTTTCAATTCGTCTATTATCTCCTTACCCGTTCCATCCCATTTGATGGCACAGTATTGTGCATCATGGTAAAAGCTGTACCAAGACCCATTTTCCAGTCCGGATTTCATCCACTTTTCCTTCGCTTCGATGGAAGTCATCGGATAATCATCATATGCGAGGACCCAGAGGACATTCGCATGGGCATGCGTCGGCATAATATCTGCCATGTGAATCAATCTATCCCCGGCATCCTCAATGATGATGATCGCATGTCCATCACTATGTCCCCCAGTATGGACCATTTTAATACCGTCCGTAATTTCCTGCTCACCTTCAAAAGGACGTACAAGAGAAGCGACAGCCTCCCAGTTTTCTGCCCAATATGTACTTTTTGATCGAATATTCGGGTTTTTCATTTCATCCCATTCAGTTTGGGTCGTAATGATTTCTGCACGCTCGAAAACAGGCACCCAAGTTTCACCATCACGTTTCGTCAAACCGCAGGCATGGTCGAAATGTAGATGGGTCATTAAAATGTAATCGATATCATTTGGCTGAAGCCCAAGTCTGCCAAGATCTTCGACAAGATTGGATTCCTCCGTCACCCCAAAATTCCGTTTCTGCTTGTCATTCAGCTTTCCATTGCCAATACCGGAATCTATAAGCATGTTCAATCCATTAGCCTGCACCAAAATCGGATCCGTTCTTAGTTCGATTTGGTTATTTTCGTTAACAGGATACTTCTTGGACCAAAGCGGCTTCGGTACAACACCGAACATCGCACCGCCATCCAAGTGAGTCACACCGCCATTCAACCATGTTAATTTAATTTCCCCTATTTGCATCTTTTCCATTATACCCCTCCTCTTCCTATAGTTTAACACCCACTTCCATATATTGAAATTGATAACGATCAAGTCATCCTTGTGATAGAAATACACCCGATAAACAGATAAAAAACCAGATGCTGTGCACCTGATTTTTTATCTGTTTATGATTATTGGAACATTGCTTCCAATCTGTATATCCGGTTGCCTTTACTCGAGAACTTTTCTTCATATTCAGTCATGATATTGCCTTCAAAATTGCTGTTATGCAGATCAAGGCTTACATATTTCAAGAGCATGCCGTATTCGGAAATACTCTTCAAGGAAGATTCGAATAACCCTTGGTTATCCGTCTTGAAGTGGATCTCGCCATTGTCTGGCAGGATGCCTTCATATACTTCGAGGAAGGTCTTATACGTTAACCGGCGTTTTGCATGACGTGATTTCGGCCACGGATCAGAAAAGTTCAAGTAGACGCGATCCACGTCACCTTTTGCAAAATAATCCCCCAAGTTCGCTGCGTCAACATTCAACAGCTTTAGATTTGGAACATCCGCTTCAATCAGCAAGTCCAATGCAGCTACAATGACGCTTCCATATACTTCAATTCCAATGAAATTCACATCAGGATGGGCTTTTGCCATTTCTGTGATGAATCGGCCTTTGCCCGTACCCACTTCAATATATAACGGATTATCGTTACCGAAAACTTCATGCCATTTACCTTTATGGCTCACTGGCTGCTGAATTACATATTGTGGAAAATCATTCAAACGGTCTTCAGCCCAAGGTTTATTTCTTAAACGCATGATGACACCCCTATTTATAATATAATCGTTCAAACCATACCACGAGTGGATGGATTCCTGCAAGTTGATTTTTTCAGGAAAAATCCTGCATGCACCGACTTAACAAATAAAAAAACTGCCGGCCATCCAGGCGACAGTCTCTGTAGTTTTCATGTATAAAACTTTCCGCAAAACACACCATAAATAAGTGAAGGGCAGGCAAGAACCACCTGAGAATCCCTTGAATCCATATTTAAGAAAGGAGAGGTATTATATGCCGCTTTCCCATGAACATCAAATGTCACTATTGAAAGATATATTGACCAATCATCAATCAGACTGCTGCGGATCCGTTTCTGAATGTGAACAGGTTGAAAGGCTCGTCAAATCCTTAATGATCAATATGGATATAGACAGCAATGTAAAAACGGTACTGACGGAGATTTACGAATACAGCCAGACTGGCATCGGTACCGCCGATTTAGATGCACATATTTCAACCCACCAGAACGACTTGTCCCAGTGGGTGGATGATATAGATCAATTCTGATCAGCCAACCATCAATAATGCTTCCAGTTTTTGCAGTAATTCATTTCTTTCCTCGTACCGCTTTCTGCGATGATGCCATTGGATGGAAAGCACAAGTTGTGAAACCGTGTGCCATTTCATCCTCATCTCCAGGCCTGCGTCTAGCTTCTTGCCGTAGCGGGCAAGCCATTGATTCCATTCTTCCCTTGGGACATATGAATACAGGAGTATGCCGAGGTCAATGGCCGGATCGCCAATGACCGCTCCGTCCCAATCAATCAGGAACAATCCGTCGGTTTCGGTCATGAGCCAATTATTATGGTTCACATCACAATGACAGACGACTTTTTCGTCGCATTCAATCAACAGGAGATTATTCTGTAAAAAATGGATGGCCTGCTTGATTATCGGAATATCCGTAACATCCGAAGATAACCCGGTTTCTATGTCTGTAAGTATACTTTCAGGTCGTAAAGGGGATTTCCCAAGCCTTTTGAGCATGCTTAACAAAGGATCGGATTGATGAATTTTTTGAAGCAGCTTTGCGACTCTTATATTGTTCATTTCCTGCTGAGATAGCTCCCTGCCTTCCATCCAATGCTGGGCCGTAATTACATCCCCGTTTTCCAGGCGTTTTGTCCACATTAACTTTGGAACAATGCCCTCAGCTGAAAGAACAGCTAAAAATGGCGATGAATTTCGTTTAAGGAAGAGCTTCTGCCCCTCTTTCTCGGCAATAAAGGCTTCTCCCGTAGCTCCTCCAGCAGGGGATATATCCCACTCCTGACCTAATAAATGTTCCAACTGGTTCACCTTCGATTTCCTCGCTTAATCATACAAATGTGGGTACGTTCACCTAGTGTATGTATTACCACTACTTTGAGTCCATGTTTTATAAAAAATCCGCCTGCTGGCGAAGCTGCATATATACTTGCATCGGGATGATACCCGCAATTAAAAACATCCTCATTTTAGAGAAATAAAAAAATAGCTATTGAGCAATTAAACAATAGCCATAAATTAAATTTTAGTTGAAAAACGGTTTCTTCGTCAAGTACTATAAAACGATTATACGCATAAAACAAAAACAAATAAATCATTTCATATTTTTGTATCGGTTATCACCCTTGAACATGACGCGCAATTTCTCTTTCAGAACCACTGCAGCTACTTCGTTCCTACCAACAATTTCCCCGTCAGACTGGATTTTTACTGAACCTTGATTCTTCATTTTTATCATTTTACCAGAAAAAGAATCAACATTTTTAATGTTGAGGTGACCGCCCCATAAAACGGTGATGAAGACGGTCAATAATTTCAACATAGTAATATCATGGACTGCAATCACGTTCAACCTGCCATCATCCACCTTCGACAATGGTGAAATTTTCATTCCACCTCCAAAGTAGGGCTGGTTCGCAATAACGATGAACCATACCTTTTTCAAATGATGCCGTTTTCCATCAATGATCAATTCCATGCATCTGGGCTTGTAAGAAAATAACATTTTTATAAAAATCAACAGATAAATTAATTTACCCGCTCTGACAAAATTAAACCATTTTTTCAGGGGGGCACGATTTGCTTCATCGGAAATTTCAGCATCAATGCCCATTCCCAGGCTGTTCACAAAATAACCCACCTTGCCATTCGTCTCAAACTGTCCAATATCAATGGTATTAAAGGCATTATCCTGAAATAAGGAAAGGGCTTCTTCCATACTCTCAGTTTTTTGAATGCCCCTTACATAATCATTGCCGGACCCAGCCGCAAGGGAGCCGATGATTGCGTGAGGGAAACCAATGGCGCCATTTATCATTTCATTAATCGTGCCATCTCCCCCAACAGCAATCACCCGGGTATCCTGATTAGTCCCTGATAGTATTTCCTTCGTCAATCTTAGCGCATGCCCCTTTTCCCGTGTGAAAAACACCTCATGGGGAACAGCTTTTGATTTCAGTATTTCCTCGGCTTTTTTCCAAATCTTTAAACTCGCTTCATTTCCAGCCACTGGATTGACAATGAAATACACCGTTTCATTAAGGTGCGGCATACTCATTTCCTTCTGGTTGGTTATATTCGGCTTCCCATTCCGGTCGCAGGCTTGATGTAGTTTGGCAATATTCAAGCAATGCCTGTGCCCCTTTTAACTGCTGTGCCTTAAGAGGAGACGATATTGCCCGCATCCTTTCAAACCATTCCGGGAAGGTCCGTTTATCCAATACCGTAATATCATAAGGGGCTTCGGGATAATCAACATATCCATTCCGGGATAAAATCACCTTTTTTATCGGCATGTTCACTTCATATAGCTCAAATAACTGGGAGACGATGTTCGTCATCCGATTTGCGCCCAACAAAGGATTAAGCACTTTTTTATCTGGATGCTTATGATGCCTGCGGACCCAGAACCGATCACTCGAACCGATGAATGCAGCGTCTTCTTCCGCTTCCAGAAAAGTGATGCACCAAGCATCAACAGGGGTCAATAAAATGACTTCGACTTCAACAGGCGCATTTTTCAATAGAAATATAGGTTTATATAATACGAGAAACGTATCCGGAAAACGCTGCAGAAAAAAGCGGAGCCTCTCATCCAAAATGAATGATTGGTCCACAAATGACTTTTCATGAAGCGTCGAACTACCCCACTTCATTTGAAAGCGGAGTAATTGATTTAAATAATTTTGCTTTAATTCATCCAGACTGGCCGGACGAAACGGAAATCTTAATGAAAAAACATTAGCATCTTCATTCTGTGCCGGTATTGGCAGTTCTTCTGCTTCTGCCTCCTGTTTACCTGTCCGGTGGAAGATGCCTTTAACCTTTTTTAACAGGCCCTTCGTCTCTTCCTGAGGCGGATCGAATTTGACTTGTGTTTCAGTATGCTCACTATACAACCGATCTAGCTCGCCCGCATTATAAGCAGCCTTCAATTTATTCCATTGCTGTTTTTTCAAACGTGCAAATTGCGTTGGATAACGATAAATATCCTGCTCATACCGGGAAATATAATCCTGCATCTTTATGAGCTGTGCCATTCGACCACCACCCCTCTCTCTATTTTTGAAGGTTTATCGTGAAAACCTTCTCGTATGAAGGGGAAGCTCCAAGATGTGTTTGATATAACGCAACCTGATCTGCTTCAAAATGCTTATCCTTCAAATTCGCTATCTGGCGGACGCTCTCCAACGAAAAGGGACTTTCACCCTCGAATTTTCTTGCCAGCGTTATATGAGGCTTAAAAGGCTTTTTATCAAGTTCAAAACCCGCTTCGATACAAGAATTATAGACTTTCCTTTGGATGGCAAATAGCCTATCTTGCTGCTTGACGCCTGCCCAAAGGATCCTTGGACTGTCACTCCTGCCAAAACCGCCGATATCGCCGAGTTCCAAGCCGAATGAAGCCTCATTGGAAAGCTCGCTTTCCACACGCCCCATGGCATCCTCTTTCAATGTATCGGGAGCATTTCCCAAAAATGCCATCGTAATATGATAATCGGCTGGATGCAGCCATTTCTTAAATGGAAATTCTGGCTTCAGTCGTTCCGTAACAGCATTTAAATAAGCCTTAATATCATCAGGCAATACTAAAGCAAAGAAAAAATGAGTATTCATGGTCACGTTCATTCCTTCCTATTTTCCCTTTAATTTTACCATAATTCCCATTGCATATACCTTTTCTTGGGCTTCCTAATAAATATTCCCTCCATCAGGAATATTCCAAATCTTACTTACTATGAAAGCGGTCCAGGAGGGATTTTTTCGGGCTGGGTCGGATTATACCCGAGCTGGGTCGGATTATACCCCGCTAGGTCGGATTATCCGCGCACAAGGTCGAATGATCAACCCGCTGGGCCGGATTAACGAAACACACAGCAAAAATCCAAACAAAAAAGGACCAAAGATTGGTCCTTCCCTGCTTCTTTTAACTGAAAACTGTTTCGTAAAGCAGGAACAAGTTCAGTAAAATGATAAGGACAGCTATAAGCCAAGCTACGCTCGAGGTGATTTTATGGTTGACCAGGCTGCCCATGATTTTTTTATTGCTTGTAAACAAGATCAAGGGCACTAAGGCAAACGCGATGCCAAACGAGAGGACAACTTGGCTCATCACAAGTGCTTTGGATGGATTCACTCCCCATAATATTATGAGCAGGGGCGGAACGGTTGTAATGATCCTTCTCAAATAAATGGGTATATGTCTTTTAATGAATCCCTGCATGACTACATCACCGGTCATTACACCAACGGATGAGCTGGATAAGCCGGCAAATAAAAGTCCTATTCCAAAAAACATCGCGACTGATGGTCCAAGCATGGCCCCGAACTGTTGGTAGGCAACATCCAAGTCCTCAACCAGTGCTCCATTCTTATGAAATAGGGCAGCTGAAACGATGACCATGGCGGCATTGATCGCACCTGCAATCAACATGGCGATGATAATGTCAATGAGCTCAAAACGATAAATCCTTTTTCTTTCCAAATCGTTTACTCCGACTATTCTTCTTTGCGTCAAAGATGAATGAAGGTATATCGCATGTGGCATAACGGTGGCTCCAAGCATACCGGCTGAAAGTAAAATACTGTCCACTCCCTCAAACTTTGGAGTGAAGAGTCCTAAAACAACGGCTGATGTATCAGGTTTTGCATAAAAAACTTGAGCACCAAATGCTATCACAACTACAAATATCATGACAGTGATCAGAGCTTCGAATGTTCGATAACCCCTGCGCTGGATTTCCAAAATGGCAAAGGAACCAATCGCTGCAATTATTGCCGATGTGATAAGCGGTAAGTCAAATAGCAAATAAATCCCTAGTGCAGCTCCTATGAATTCAGCCAGGTCGGTTGCCATTATAACGGCTTCGGCCTGAATCCATAAGAAGAAAGATGTTTTTTTCGAAAATTTTTCCCTGCATAACTCTGGAAGGTTCTTTCCAGTGGCTATTCCCAATTTAGCTGATAGTGATTGAATTAGCACAGCCATTAAATTGGATGCGAAGATAACCCATAATAGCGTATAGCCATATTTTGATCCGGCTGTAATATTGGTCGCATAATTCCCTGGATCAATATAGGCCACAGCTGCTATAAAGGCAGGCCCTAGATAGGGAAGAAGTTTTTTTATTCCTCTCGAAGAAGATTGATGCAACGCATCGGACATATCTATGTCAACTCCTTTTTATACGCAACTTAAATTGTTGCGACAGGTAAACTTTTTAGGTTATTAGCAAGTATATTCCTGGTTCTTGAAAATGTCAAAAAGGGAGGATTGCATATGGAGTAATTAACTTGGAGATGTCTATCTCGCTTCCGAGTACACATAAAAAAACCCCTTTGCCAATAGTGGCAAAGGGGCTTTTTTTTCTAGTTAACGGAACCGCATTGCTTTTCGATTTCCTCGGAAAACAGGTTCTGCAGTCTTCGGGTAATCGGACCGGGTTCCCCGGCTGCAATCGATTGGCCATCGATGTTTATAATTGGTGTCACTTCGACGCTAGTGCTTGTATAAAGGACTTCGTCGGCTGCCATCATGTCTTCGACCGTGAAGGCTTCTTCGACATAGGGAATCCCATGATCCGCGCAAAGCTTCAGCATCACCTGACGGGTAATTCCATTCAGGATCAAGTTTGTGGCCGGATGCGTTTTAAGTTGCCCATCCACCACGATTGATACATTTGATGAACTACCCTCCGTCACTGTACCATCACGATGCTGGATCGCTTCATCACAGCCTGCTTCGATCGCTTGCTGTTTAGCCATTATATTACCAAGTAGATTTAAACTCTTGATATTACAGCGCAGCCAGCGTATATCGTCGGTGGTAACAGCATTGACCCCTGGCTTCATTTTGCCTGTATAAGGCATTTCCTTTGTATAGGCGACAAAGACCGGTTCCACCTCTGCAGTTGGAAAAGAGTGTGTACGCGCAGATACTCCTCTTGTCAGCTGCATATAGACGATACCGTCCTTCAGTTGATTTTCAGCGATCAGCTTTTTCATGCGGGTTTTGATTTCCGCTATGGTTAAGGGAACCTTCATCTGTATCAACTTCGCACTGTCGATCAGACGGTTCAAATGCATGTCCCCTGTAAATAATTCACCATTATAAACCCGGATGACTTCATAGACGCCATCACCGAATTGATATCCCCGGTCTTCAATATCTACCTTTACTTCGGACCTGCTTTTAAGGTCCCCGTTAAAAATGATTTTTCCCATGTCTTCTCCCTCTTTACCTCTTATTTAGCCAATTCATGAATGGCACGTGCATAAATGGACGTAGCCTTAAGCATATCCTCAATATCAATATATTCATCTTTCTGATGCGCAATGTCTTCGCTGCCTGGGAAAAGTGGGCCAAATGCAACGCCTTCTTTCAATGAACGGGCATATGTGCCGCCGCCAATCGAAAGAAGCTCGGCTTTATCACCTGTCTCCGCTTCATACACTTCCTGCAAGGTCTTGATCAAGAAGCTTTCACTGTCCACATAATGTGGAGTTGAATGCGAATTAGTCTTCACTTTCAAATTATATGCCGCAAGCCTTTCTTCCAGCGCCGCCTTTTGCTGTTCCCAATCAAACGTGACCGGATAACGCATGCTGAAACCGATCGAGCTGTCGCCTTGTTTAGAATAATTGAAAACTCCGGCATTGATCGTCAATTCTCCTGTTTGCTCATCCGAATAAGCCACACCTAAATTATTTCCGCGGGAATCTTCGAACAAACGATCCTTGATGAAAGTGAAGTAGGCTTTCGCATGCGGATCAAGAGTGAGATCAGCTAAAAATACGGCTAAATGTAGACCTGCATTTCTTCCGTTGTTCGGTTCCATCGCGTGTGCCGAGACACCATTCATTTCAAGCAGCACTTGATTTTTTTGCGGAACGGCTTGCCCCTCCAATGAGTACTTTTGCAAATAATCCTGATAGTTTGCCGCCACTTCAGCAGTGTTGTCCGTTTCCACAATAGCCGTCGCAAAATCCGGTACCATATTCGTCCTTCGACCTGAAGAAAACTCGATGACATTCACGTCTGAGTTCGTGCCATTTCCTGCATCGGCAGGATGGATAACCGAGAAATCCCAGATTCCTTTTTCCGCACTGATGATCGGGAAATCAGCATCTGGTGCGAAGCCTATCGAGGGCATTTCCTCCACTTCAAAGTACCGGTCAACGCAGCGCCAATTCGATTCTTCATCGGTTCCAATGATCATCCTCACACGTTTGTTCAAAGGTTCTCCTAGCTCCCGGACCAGCTTCATCGCATGATAGGCAGCCATCGTCGGCCCTTTATCATCGATTGCACCGCGAGCATATATGCGGCCATTGCGGATTTCAGCGCCGAACGGCTCCGAACTCCAGCCATCTCCCTCAGGTACCACGTCGACATGGCATAATATCCCGATTAACTCCTCGCCTTCACCCATTTCAATATGACCAGCAACATTATCGACATTTTTCACAGTGAAACCGTCTTTTTCGCCTAATTGAAGCATGAATTCAAGAGCTTCCTTCACCCCTTTACCGAATGGGGCCTCCTCTGTAGGATTTTCCTCATCCAGTACACTTTTTATTTTCAATAAGTTTTGAGTATCCAGTAATAAGTCCATTTTCCGTTTTTCAACTTCTTCTCGCCAATTCAATTCACTCAAAATACGACAACTCCTCTTTTATATATATTTTTCATTTTATCACTTTTACTACCACATTCGCCAAGCGTTGCTACCTATTCTTCGTATTCCCGTATTATCGCTACCGTCAAACTACCGATAAAAGCCCTTATATAAATAAAAAACACCCCGTTGATTTCCTCTCCAGGCACTTGCTTTCCGCGGGTGTTCCGGGAGCCTCCTCGGCGCTATACGCCTCCGGGGTCTCCCTTGGACGCGCTTTTCCCGCAAAAGTCTCGCACACCTTTTCCTTCATCAAAAATTTAGATAGACTTCCTTTTGTCTACAAAAAAACACCCTCTTTTATTAAAAAGAGGATGATTTCATTAAACTATCGGCATCCATAAGCTTTGTAACTTTTCGGTTTAGCCTTGGGATGTATAATGCTAAAAACAAAGAACGTCCTAAACTGAAAGCCAAGAATGCAAGCCATAATCCATGATTGCCATGATTGCTTACTGCTGCGAATTGGACTATTAGAAAAGCCATTAGTGCAAGGAGCATCGAGTTCCTTACTGGAACGGCTTCAGTCGCTCCGGTGAACACTCCATAAAAAATGAGTCCGATAAAGGCAGTGAACGGGAATAGAACTATCCAAAGTCCATATTCATGGGCCAATTCGATGACGCCGGGAATATCCGTGAAAAGGAGAATGACCTCATCGCTGAATAGATAGTAAGATGCGGCAAGTATGAACGAAGCATACAAGCCCCACCGTGCCGATAGTGAGAGTGTTTTTTTATAAAGGTTTATATCTCTCGAACCAATCGCCTTCCCGACCAGAAGACTCGATGCATTCGCGAAGCCATCAAAGCAATAGGCCATCAGGTAATGGATTTGAATGAGTACGGCGTTTGCCGCCAGTGTCTCTGTCCCGAAAGTGGCTCCCTTGGCCGTAAAAAGATTGAAAACCGTGATCAGGCAAATGGTCCTGATGAATAAATCCCTGTTGACCACCATCATTTTTTTCAGGGAAGCCCGATCGAACCCCTCCCGGAATGAAAATGAATCCGGTACGTTGACCGCTTTCCGGATCACCCACAAGCCCAGGAAAAACGCGGCAATCTCTGATATCAATGAAGCGGCAGCAACCCCTGATACAGACCATGAAAAGCCATTTACAAAAACGAGGCATAAGACTATATTCATCACGTTCATGAAAACTTGAATGAACAAAGATGTTTTTATCCTGGATTTCCCGATTAACCAGCCTAAGATGACATAATTCAATAGCGCAAAAGGTGCCCCCCATATCCGGATGCCGAAATAGTCTGCGGCAAAGGCGGAAACGTCCGATTCCGGACCGATTGCGCCTAACGAAACATTCAAAATGGGCTTCTGGATCACGATAAAAAGAAGACCGATGATCGCTGCTATGAAAAATGGCCGAACCAAGGCCATCAGGCTTTGCTTTTCATCCCTTGCCCCCTCCGCTTGTGCAGCGAAGGCAGATGTACTGACCCGAAGAAAACCAAAAAGCCAATACATCGTATTAAAAATAATGGTTCCGACAGCCACCCCGCCAATATAGGCGGGATCGCTCAACTTTCCAACCACAGCCGTATCGACCGCACCGAGCAAGGGCGTACTCATCGTCGAAATCGTAAGCGGGATGGCTAAGGAAAGATACATTCTGTTATTCATAAAATGATGACCTCCAATGTACAGAAAAGTTCTGAAAAGTTAGAATTGGAATGATGTTATAAAAATTTGTATCCAAAGTACAAAAAGTTTGCAGTATTCCATTTTAATTACTAGAATTGAACATATGGTGCTCCCCAACATGCATACGATGCCTCTACAAGATTACTTGTTAATCGGTTCAAATAGAACGGATTAAGCTATTTTAGATATTGATGATCTACGGTATCAATTTTGTAGATTAAAAGATTGATAACGCTCTCAACATGGGAATTCCTTTTTCCACAAACGTACATGAATTTTTTTACCCAGCAAGAAAAAGCAAAATCGCAAGCGAAAAAATAAAAAGCTAGACGGATTTTAAAAGGAGTTATAGTATTGCTCGTTGATAATATAACTTTTGAACTTGCTTGAACATTTATTCATCGTTATAACAACCAATTAGGAGTGATCATGATGGGAAGATTGACTAATAAAGTAGCCATTATCACTGGCGGAGCATCTGGTATGGGCAGGGAAATGGTTGACCTATTCACAAAAGAAGGAGCACAGGTCATTGCTGCTGATATCAATGAAAAAGCTGTAGCTGTTGTGAATGAATTGGATAACGTCCATGGAGCTGTACTTGATGTATCTTCAGACGAAAGCTGGAAAAAAGTGACGGATGAAGTTATCGCTAAATTTGGCAAGATCGACATTTTGGTTAACAATGCCGGTATCTCAACGGAAAAAGGCATTAACGATACGTCATTGGCCGATTGGCAGCTAATGTTAAGCATCAATGGATTTGGACCATTCCTTGGAATGAAACACGTTGTTCCTTACATGGCTAAAGAAGGTAAAGGCGCAGTCGTGAACATTTCTTCCTTTACTGCTCAAATCGGAATGGGCTTAAACTCTTATTCTGCTTCAAAAGGTGCCGTTCGTGCTATTTCCAAGGCTGCCGCAACGCAATATGGCCGCATGGGTGTCCGTGTCAACGCTGTATTCCCTGGTATCATCGAAACACCGATGACTCAAAAATTAGAAGAGTCAAAAGAGTTAGTGAACCAAATGATCAAGGCAACACCATTACAACGCTTGGGTCAGCCGGCGGATATTGCAAATGCCGTGCTTTATCTTGCTTCCGATGACGCTTCATACGTAACTGGTGCCGAGCTTGTCATCGACGGTGGATACTCAGCTCAATAATTATAGGCAGAAATGGAAAAACCCGTTTCTGGAATCCAGAAACGGGTTTTTCTGATTCAATAAAGAAATTTTGAAGTTGAAATGATTTAAGTTAACACACCAATGAAATAGCCAAAAGTCGTAAATACCAAACACCAGCTGAAAGCACCTGCTCCGGCAAAGATAAAGTACTTTCGTTTCCCCATTCCATTCATACCGGAAATGTAACTGGCGAAGTGACGGACTCCTGGGATGAAATAGGCTATGATAATGGTCCAAGGACCGTATTTATTGAACCATTTCTCCAATTTTTCCAACCTCGCGGGGGTCATTTTGATCCACTTACCATACTTCCTCAAAAAAGGCTTCCCTACCTTTTTCCCGATGAAATAACTGAAAAGCATCCCGGATATCGATCCAAGGAAACTGACAAGGAATGCTCCCTGGACATTCAAAACGGAAATGGATGACAAATAGCCGACAAAAGTCATCATGAACTCATCAGGAACCGGCAAGCCGATAATCCCAATGGCCAACAGCGCATATATCGCGAAATAACCATAGTTTGATATTAAATCCTTTACTATATCCATCTATAGTACTCCATCTCAGCACCCTTTTTTAAAGTAATCCAATTTCTTATGCGGGCCTGGGTAACGTGATTACTTCTTTTTAATAGGATAACCTAATTTAACCCAAATGAGTTGATTTTCATAAAAAAAGATAAAAAAAGTAGAATTGACACGTTTTTTGTTGAAAAACCTGTATGACAATGGAATGTAAAACGCAACAATAAAGCGGACTCTAAACCTGAGTCCGCTTCTTCTTATTTCACAATCTTTATTTCATTGATCGGCCAATACACTAGATTCGCCTTGCCTACAATTTCATCGACGGAAATCGTGCCGATTTCACGGCTATCCAAACTATTTTGGCGATTGTCCCCCATAAGGAACAGCTGACCTTCCGGCACAGTCATGCTGCCTGTAATATCTTCGAGCTTGAAGGATTCAGTCAGCGGCACCCCTGCCATCTGATTCTTATATTTGTCCAAGTATGGTTCTTCATAAGCTTTCCCATTAATATAAAGCGTATCATCTTTATATTCAATATGGTCTCCTGGCAGACCGATAACCCTTTTTATATAATCTTTATCTACCGTTGCATGAAAAACGACAATATCAAACCGGTCGATATTATCGATACTCGTTCCAAACTTGGTAAGAACAATTCTCTCGTGGTCTTGCAGAGTCGGCATCATTGACTCACCGTCCACGACAATCGGTGCAAAAATATACGTTCGAATTAAAAAAGCTAGAATGACTGCAATCAATATCGCTTTTATCCATGAAAAAACTTCTTTTCTATTTTCCAATCGAAGTCCCTCTCTCTGTTTTTTATTCATGCCATTATATCATAATCCTTTAATGATCACGTCATACAAATACCCACATTTTACACATTGTAAATTACCTCCATTTTTCATATTGGATATCGATGCTTTCCAACTCTATTTCCCTGCGCTGCATTTTGGCTGGACAAATCGCATTATATGTACGTACTTTCTCATTTATTTCATCAATTCGTTTCATTATTTCAGATTCAGGTCCATTCATTTTTTTCAATCTAACCAATCCGGATAACTCTTCCCGAATTTCTTTTTGCCATTTTATCCAAAGCGGAAGGTAGCCGGCATCCTTGGCCTTTGCCAAGAAATTGTCATATATATTTCCCGATAACGCCGACTCCGGAAGCGGTTTTCCAAAGCCAGGATTATTCTTCAACCCGCCGTCACGTTCATATTCCTTAAAAATCTGATCCATCCAGTTTACATGCCCGTGTTCTTTGCCCATAAACAATCCCCCTTCAGATCACTTTATATTACATCTATTTACAATTATAACATTTTTATCAATATCCACTCCACCCTGAAAGACACTTTCTACTATTATATATGCATACCTTTCAGCCAAATACATTTAGACATCAAAAAAGGATTCCCTATGACGGGAATCCTACAGACTGTAAACAAACTCGTAGAAAATCAAGTTTATCTACAGTTTTTATGAGGGTTTGTAAAATCTCGGATGTCGATTGAAACGTAGGGCACTCGCTATCCGCGGGCGGTCCGTTAGCCTCCTCGGCGCTTTTGCGCCTGTGGGGTCTACCCTCGACTCGCTTTTCCAGCAGGAGTCTCGCACACCCGCTCCAATCAACTTTTTTTGAAATTTAGATAAACCCTTGCCTACAAATTCAAGGATTCCCCCTATTGCGGGAATCCTTTTTTGCCATCTATTTAACTGTGATTTTCCTTTTTACTTCTGCCTTGTTCTTCGATTTATCCGTAACTGTGTAAGTCAATGTATAGTTACCTTTTTTCTTCGTATTCACAGTCCCTCTTATTTTAATCTTACTTGTTAAACTTCCATCAAGATTATCTTTCGCAGATACACCTGATTTAGGATTGAATGTCGAGTTATAGGCAATGGTTTTGCTTTTGGCACCGGAAATGACCGGCTTGGTGCTGTCTACCGTAATCTTTCTTGTGACTGTCGCAGTATTTTTCGATGAATCAGTGATTGTATACTTTAATGTATACGTTCCCTTTTTCTTGATATTCACCGTACCTGTCACTTTGATTTTACTTGTCAAGTTGCCATCAAGGTTATCTTTCGCAGAAACACCTGATTTAGGGTTGAATGTCGAATAATAGGCAACTGTCTTACTATTGGCTCCCGAGATGACTGGCTTGGTGCCATCAATCGTGATCTTCCTTGTAACTGTCGCTGCATTTTTCGATGAATCGGTGACCGTATACTTCAATGTATAGGTCCCCTTTTTCTTCGTATTGACTGTACCCGTCACTTTGATTTTACTAGTCAAGTTGCCATCGGCATTATCCTTGGCACTCACGTTCGTTTTTGGACTGAATGAAGAATTAAGTTTGATGGTTTTATTCCCGGCACCTGAAATCACTGGCTTGACTTGATCATAAACAGTTATTTTCCTTGTGACCTTGGCAACATTCCCAGCCTTGTCGGCTACCGTATAAGTCAAATTATAGGTGCCCACTTTCTTGGTATCCACCTTACCTTCAACACGTATGACACTCGTTAAGTCACCATCTTTATCATCCTTCGCCTTTATGCCGGTTTTAGGATTGAAGGTTGAGTTGAATGGTATCGATTTACCGGCAGCTCCTGAAATCACAGGCATATCCGTATCCTTGACAATCGATGGCCCATTGGAGATGTAAGCCGATGAAACATACCCCTTAATACTGTTGTCTTCCGTTTGTACGGGGTAAAAGACAAATTTATTTCCCGTAGATTCGTGATAATCAAAATTCCCTGTGATGATCATGCTTGTATTTGGTGGCACACGTACTGCACCTGCCGTAGTGCTTATTTCTTTCCTGATATTCGCACTGGATGTCGTCACAACTTTGTCTCCTGCCTTGAACCAATAAACGGAGTCATGCGTTTGATCTGTCAGTGTGTATTCAAGATTTTTAAAGATGATATTTTCGGTGCTTTCCCGGTCATATTGAAAGTCCGTTGTTTTGAATGGATATTTGGCCAGTTCTGTGCCATCCAAATAACTTTGTTTTTCTATCTCAGCAAAAACTTCCTCTTGGTAGGCACTCGCATTTCTTTGTCCGTTTTCCTGGTAAAGAGGACTGTTCACCGGTTTTGTCCCATTGTATGCCATGACAGGGAAATACCAATTTTCGATGACCCTGCGTCCTGCACCTTTGATCTTCGGCAAATCACTTCTTGAATACATGCCACTCAGGACCTCGACGCCTGCCTCGATATTGTAGACTATATCATTTTCCAGCTTTTTCTGATCATATCCAGTTTTATTGGTAAGCTGCATTAGACCGATACCGCCATCGTCGGATTTAATCGGTTTACCGTCCTCATTAAATTGCCTCCAATCCCCGTTTTCCTGTGTAGCCACCGCTTTTACCACTTCAGGGGGGATTTCAGCCTCTATTGCTGCATTCGTCAGTAAGCAGTTAATCTGCTTATGGGAAGGATTTTTCATTGGGTTGAATCTCACCGAATGATGAACACGCATTGGTTATACCAGACTCCGCAAAAGCCTGTCCATTGAACAATCCGAGTGTTAAACAGGTCAGTGCCCCAACCTTCAATAATGGTATTTTCATTGATTGAACTCCAGTCTATTTATATTTAAATCTATAATAATAGTAACATGATAGACTGGTTATTGCAGGTATAAAAAGGTATATCCTCCTATAATATCCTTACAGCAAATAAAGGAGCTTACCCGCATTTTCGGGCCAGCTCCTTTATTTTCAAATCACAGAACTATGTATGGTGTCGTATTATACGATCACTTCCACCGTTTCCCTCGGCTTCCTTACAAGGCACATGATTCCCGGTACGATGAAGAAGATAAGCGGCCAAACATGAAAAATCGTCAGAATGCCCGTAATGATCAATAAGATTCCGGCTCCCTTCGCTTTGCCGCCTTTTAATAGAAAGATAGCGATCAAACCGCCTGCCAAGGCAATGAACAGCGATATGATTCCAGCCCATAATAAGCCCATGAAAAATTTGACTGACATATCTATCTCAGATGAAGAAAACTCCTGAGAATCTGTCATTAATGAGTAGTCCACCATTTCTTTCAAATCGATACTGTTGAGATAAACGGCCGTTATGATCGTCACGATTAAAAAAATTGCAGCGATGCTCACGCCTATGATACTTAATACGTATTCCCATGTCCGTTTCATTTGCTTCGCCTCCCTGGAAAAGTCACTTATATATAATACCCAATCCGGGAAGGAATAAAAGACTTTTATTCTTTACTTCTTAAAATCTTACGAGTGTCCATTTGGCAAATGGCTAATCCAATCTACCCCTGCTATAACTCGCAAACAGGAAACCGACCCGGAGATACGGCCGTCACTCATCCTTCGTTTTCAATCGTTCATTTAATTCATCTCTTTTATTTTCAAGGTTATTCATTTTTGTCATATGTTTTATAAAGAAACGGATCGACTTCACAACCATTACGAATAGCAGAACTAGCAGGGCAAGGTAGAATAATTGCCATAAAATATCAACAATATTAAACATTAAGTCACCCCCTGTCTATGAATGGTAAACATCAATTCTGGCCAATAAAAGCAGTAAGTGATGCCTTTTTAAACTTTCCGCATTTTGTTATGTCCCGTAATTAAATGATAACACGATAGACCATAACACTGAATGCAAACAACAGTTCTGCAGGAATGATTAACGAAGCCCCTCCAAAGGAAATAGACTCTGTTATTATCAGAGCCTAAAAAACATACCTATTCACGATTAACTCCACCAATTGTTCGACAGACGGTTCAATGGGCATCATATCCAATGTAAATCCATAGTCTTTAAGTCTATTGCCGGTACTTTCCCCGATTACCCCAATGGAGGCTTGATTTAGCAGCCCTTCAACATCCACGTCTGCCTTGTTCCCATATTGCATCAGCATATCAACAGAATGCCGATTCGAAAAAAGCACCGTTCCGACAGCTTTCCCGTCCAGCATTCTCGGAAGGATTTCAAGGAATCTTTCATCGACGAATTTATCGATTGATTGAAAATAGTCTCCGTCCCCATGGGCCAGATCTCTTTGATCTCTGTTTCGATCTCCGACAACCAACAGTGTCCCGGCTTCCGCCATCTCGGATTTGAGTTCTGCCATCAGTCCCCGTTGCTGTAAAGCCTTTTTTGATTTCCTTGATAACACATAAAGTTTCGAAGAAATCCGTCGGAAATCAATAGCATGTTCAGTGAGTGAATCCAAGAATCCATGGACACTTTCGGGGGAAGTGAAGAGAATTCGATCATACGAAAGAAAAGAGAGCAGCTGACTTTCTTCCATTTTCACTTTTGCCGCATTCCATTTAGGAAACTCGATGACTTCGCCGCCAAGTTCATGCAGGGCTTCTGCCAAGGAACTCTTTGCCGTTCCGGTCCGGGCCACTAAAAACCGCTGTCCATATAGTGGCTTCTTTTCGAACCATTGCAGTTTGCCCCTTAGTGAAATGATATCCCCGACCAAGGTGATCGCAGGATTGCCAAGCGACCTTTCACTTACCCTTTCGACGATATCAGCCAAGGTCCCCTCGACACTTTCCTGACTTCCATATGTGCCCCATTGGATGACGAGTGCCGGCGTGTTCCCCGGCTTTCCATGATTGATCAAATTTTCACGGATATAAGGAAGATTGGCCACACCCATATAAAAGGCGACCGTATCTATACTTTTCACAAGCCCGTTCCAATCTATATCCTTCTTCGTTCGGTCATGGCCCGTCACCATCGCAAAGGAGCGTCCGAAATCCCGATGTGTGACAGGTACTCCTGCGTATATCGATGCAGCAATGCTGGACGTAACCCCCGGAATGACTTCGAATGGGATTCCCTCATCCTTCAACGATTCCGCTTCCTCCCCGACTCTTCCAAAAACGGCAGGGTCACCGCCTTTCAAACGGACGACCCGCTGCCCTGCCTGTGCTTTGGAAACAAGCAGCTCATTGATTTCCCCTTGACTGATGCCAGTAGTATAAGGTGTCTTTCCACAATATATCAATTCACAATTGAGGGTGGCAGCCTCCAACAGTTTGGGATTTAGCAATCTGTCATACAAAATGACGTCCGCTTTTTCAATCGCTTTTTGACCCTTTACGGTAATCAGGCCCATATCACCCGGACCTGCACCCACAAAATAGACCTTGCCCTTGGCCATGCTGAACTCACCCCTATCTGCTTGCTATTCCCTGATAATATTTCACCAGCTCCACCATTGCACTGCCCATCCGTTGATCTTCAGGATAAATGACCCGCTCGATCCCTTCATCGATTACCACCTGCGCCGTTACCTTTCCGACCGCAAGAGCAATTACATCTGATGCAAACAGGTCGGCTATCTTATCCTCCACACCTTGTTCACGGACAAATCTCATTAAATTTCGCGGCTGCGGTGCACTCGTGAACACAACCGAATCGATTTTGCCTTCAAGGAGTTCTTGGATCAGCTGCTGCATCGTTTCCTTTTCGGGCGGTATATGTTCATATGGCAGGATTTCTTTATGCTCCACTTTTTGTTCATCCAACCAGTTCATCAAAAGTGGCGCCGGATCGCCGTGAAGCTGCAAAGCGACCTTTACACCTCCTGGCAGATGGCCTTCCAGATTGCGAACAAGCCCTGCCGTACTGCCATCATCATCACGGATTAATGGCTGCAGGCCAAGCTTTTTCAGCATATTCACCGTTTTATAGCCCCTAGCTGCAATTTTCATAGACTGCAAGGCTTCTACGAAACGATCTCCCGCTTCCATCTTCACGGCCGTTTTATATAATAATTCCGTCCCCACTCCCGTCGTGAGGATAATCCAATCGAACTCCCCTTCCATCAACCGGGTGACATCCTCTTCCAAATGGGAATCATCAAGGAATACCGTCCCCTGTGCCGGGCGAACGAGCGGGACTCCCCCAAGATTTTGAACGATTTTACTAAGTTCTTCCGTCTTCCTTGCTCCCAATAAAGCAACGGTCCTGCCATTAAGCTTACTCATCCATGCCCCTCCTATATGTACATTCAATTAAATCCATCTCACCCATTATACAAATTTTCAGTCTTTGAAACTATAAAAAACCAATTCAATATCAAAATCAACGCTTTTTCTTTCTTTTATCCTATATGAAATCAATCGAAAGATGAATTAGAAGCACCTTGCTTTTTTTAAGTCCCACCCTCGTGAGTTTGGAGCAAATACTCGTGAGTTTCCAAGAAAGTAAAACTGATCTGGAGTTTACTCCAGGTTGTATACTGTGTTCATCATTTAAAAATAATTATGTAAGGGGATATAGTTTGCCTGAACACCGGCAATAAAAAAGCTGCCATCAGGACAGCGATTTACTTTTGTTAATTCTTGTTTAGTGCCCTTTGGGCAATATGTTTCTGTTCTTTTTTCACAAAAACATCATATTGAGTGGTTTCATCGCGATTTTGAAAGCTTTCAGAGCCTAAATTCATAGGCGTTTTCGTTTTGAATTGTATCCCTTCCCTTTCCAATTTCGCAACCGCCTTAAAATAATTTTCATTCCCGAATGCTGAATAAATACATGTCCAATATTTATAGGAAATTAGTTTGGCAGTTACTGCACATGCAATCACGAAGACTAGTATTCCAATCATTATATACACCATTTAGCTTCCTTTCATTTCGGACTTTTTTGAAAAGCCATCCTGTACACTATATTCTTTGCCATATATAACATTTCCTTTTTATGTAAAAAAGGAGACCCCAGTTTCGGGTCTCCTTCTTCATATCTTCATTATTTTTCCGGCACGTTACATGAATCGTCCGTACAAGCGTCGCCTGTTGCTGGATCATTCACGATCGTAAGCGGATTTTCCTCAGCCCATACTTTTTTTAGCGTATCCAGGAACGCTTCTGTTGGCTGGGCACCAGAAATTCCATACTTGCGGTTAATGACGAAGAATGGCACTCCTGTAATACCAAGCAGGCTTCCTTCTTGCTCATTTCCCCTAACCTCAGCCGTGAATGCCGTTCCTGCCAGCATGGCCTCCGTCTCGGACTTTTCAAGGCCAACCTCTTCAGCCAAACTAGCCAATGTAGCGTGATCGCCAATATGTTTGCCTTCCGTAAAGTAAGCTTTAAATAGGCGTTCATTCATTTCTTTCTCTTTACCTTTTGATTCAGCAAAATGCATCAAGCGGTGGGCATCGAACGAATTCGTTAAGACCACTTTGTCCAAATGATAATCGAGTCCCAATTCTTTGGCCTGTTGAGTCAGGTTTTGGCTGTTTGCTTCCACCTGTGCTTGAGACATGCCGTATTTCTTGGCCAGCATTTCATTTTGAGTCATATTGATATCCCGTTCAGCTTCTGGGTTCAACTCAAAACTCCGAAATGAAACCTCTACCTGTTCTTTATTTTCAAACTGCTTTAACGCCTCTTCGAATCGACGCTTTCCTATATAACAGAACGGACATTGATAATCCGACCAAATTTCCACCTTCATGTAAATACCTCCTTATTTCAAATGCAATCGCATTAAGCACATTATATATTCCTAGGTATCCTCTTGCAAGGATATTACCCTAGACACTCATTTTCAAAATTGGTAAAGTCGACTTTTTTCATGAATTCTTCCAATGTATAGCCCTTTAGCAGGCGCAATGTTTCCTTTTCGGCTTCGTTCATGATCTCCTCCAAAGCCGTATCCAGCTGTTTCCCGACTTCACCGCATTCGCTCGTTTCCATACAAACAAGACATTCCGGCCGTACCGCTTGATACACATCGGCCAAAGTCAGCTGAGAGGCAGGCACCTTCAAGCTGTATCCGCCTTCCCGCCCTTCCTTTGTTTCGACGATCCCCTCAGCTGCAAGCTGAGCCATCACCCTTCTTAAAAAAGTGGCATGTGACTTCACCTTTAAAGCGATTGCCGAACTTGTCAGGAGCTTTTCGCTTTGTGCGAGCCAAACCAGAGAGTGAATGGCAATAGCGAACCGCGGCGGCCCAATTTGATTGTTTCGATTACCTGAAGACAAGATTATCCCCCCTTACTCTTATCCATTGTAAGGCCATTATACTATGTTACGTTCTCTCGAACAAATAGGCCCCTTTGACTTAATAGGCACAATCATATAGTCTGAATAGTAAATCTTTATTACAGGATAACTTCCATGAAGGAAAAATACCCTTATTTACTCGTCATCCTTGGGGCAATGCTTTGGGGAACGACCGGAACGGCCCAGTCATTCGCCCCCGATGGAGCCCATCCCATTGCAATAGGTGGTGCGCTGCTTGCGCTGGGGGCCGGAGCTTCATATACGGTATACAAACATTTTTTCGTAGCCCAGGTGAAATCGTCAAAGAGATGATTCCGCATAAGAGCCGACTCCGATCCATTACATGGGGATATTGATGAACCAGGAGCTGTCCTAAAGTGAAAAAAAGTCAGGATAATCTCCTGGCTTTTTTTCACTTTACTTACTATTGAATCAGCCTTTGAGTTTTACTAAGTAAAACAAAAACCAGACGGCATGGTTTTGTTCATCCGCGGCAGCACGCCGGAACGCCTTTCTAATGGTTCTATCAGCCGCACCATCTGCAACATCCTGATAAAAATCTACTGTTTCCTGTTCATCTTGAACGGCAAATTCCAATCCAGCTGCATAGGAGTCCGGGCATGGTTCCGTCACTTTAGGCTGTGGCTGCATCCCGGTCAAGCTGTTGTATATCCGGGTGAATGCTTGAAAATGTTTTATTTCATCTTCCCTTATTTCAATGATTTGTTTCCTCTGCTTTTCATCCGGCGCTAATGCTGCCAATTTCTCATAACACTGGATGGCACTGTACTCGCCATTTATCGCCTTTTCAAGCTGAATCAACATATCCTGCTGTCTGTTCCAATCACCTTCATACATATCATGCCCATACATGGCATAACCCCTCTCTGTTCTTTATCCCATATAGTATGAATAACAGAGAACCAGGTGCCCATCAAATAAATGTTTGCCTTCAAAATATGAATTTGAAGAGAATTCTCACCGCCCACGTTTTCTGCCATTTGGCTGTATAAATAAAAGAGGAATGGGATCTTATGATGGTATATATGGCTTTAAGGCCTTTTTACATGAAAAGGGTGTCTTCGTACAGGCAAAACACCCCTTTCAACTTCTACTGAATGATTGGTACATTTTCATATAAATAAGCTTCTTCGGGTGCCTTTATTTTATTCGACTCTTTTAAATCGATCACCGGTACGGGTTCCCCTTTATAGCTTCCTTTTTTTAATGTTCCTGTAATCGTATACCAATCATTCGTCTTCATTCCTTCCACATTCCCGTTTACCATATATCCGTATAACGTCGCATCGACCACACAGCAGGACATGGAGAGGCGGGAGATGGCCATTTGTTTTTTTGTAAATGTATCCTCACGGTATATGAACCCCGAAATCTCTATTTCCTTACCCTCTATCGTATCGAGGTTGTTCAGTAAATCATCCAGCACTTCAAAATAATTATCATCGGTTACGGAGATTTTCTCCCCATTCGCATGTTTCCCTGAATCATAAGAACTTACCATCTGTGCCTGCTGCTTCGCCATCCCTCTTTTCGCCAGCACTTCCCCGCTTAATGTAAAATCGGTCAAGGTGAAGCCAAGAAGAATCGGAATGAAGAACAAACTATATTTCAGGACCAGTGCGGACGAGGAAGACTCTCCCTTCGATCCGCAATCACAATGTTGTTCACCCTGTTTTTGTTTTTTCATTCGGAGAAGGCTGATCACTAAAAAAGCAAAAAGCGCTGCCAATGCATATGGAACCATTTTGGGTGCAATCAATTTCGTTAAATATCCTGAAACATACAATTTAAAGATCATGAGGCCAATTCCAAGCAGCAGCAATCCTTCAAGTCTTTGGATAAAAAAACGTTTCATCAGAAGCCCCCCTTACTGATCAATCCGCCTGCAATCAGGCACAGGCTGAAGACGACTGCGAAAACAAGCAAGACATACGTGACGACGAAGCTCCGTTTAAAACAGGACATCATGATCAAAACATTTTTCAAATCCAGCATGGGGCCAAATACAAGGAAACCCAGTATCGAGCCTGGCAGAAAACTATGGGAAAAGGAGGCCGCAACGAATGCATCTGCTGATGAACAGAGTGAAAGCACAAATGCAATTCCCATCATCAACGCCGTGCCTTTTATTGGCGCTTGACCAATATCGGCCATTACAGATCGATCCATGAACACTTGAAATACACTGGCAAACAAGGCCCCGATGATAAAGTATCTTCCGACCATAAAAAATTCCTGTGAAGTATGATCAATAAAGCTTGTCCATTTACTGGACTGACTATCATGTTCATGCCCATGTACCAGTTCCAGCTTGTCCTCTTTCACCACATCTTTAGTGCTGAATAAATGAATAAATAAACCTGCTATTATGGCCGTCAGGACACAAAGTATGATTCTTCCATATAGAATGGAAGGTTTATTTTGGAACGCATAATAAGTTGAGCCGAACACGATGACATTCAATATTGGGGCTGTTACGAGCAAGACCACACCTGCATGGACCGGGACTCCTTTTTGAATCAATCTCCGGACGACCGGGATGATTGCACATTCGCAAACCGGAATGATAAGCGCCGCCGCTATCGATGCAAAAATGGCGGTCAGGGGTCTTTTTGGTATCATCCGCTGAATGATTTCTTCACTGATGAACAGCTGGATGAACGATGAAGCAATGGCCCCGAGGAACAGGAAAGGAATCGATTCTAAAAACAATCCCAAAAACACGACGAATACAGAGTGAAGCATCGGATAGCCCGAGAAATCAATCGCTTTGGGAATGAATACATCTCCTAGAAAAAAGAATGCCAGCAGCAAAAACAGCAGTATCACTAACAGCAAATTTCCCGTGTAGCGTTTCAAAAGCATATTTAACCACCTCACAAATCATAATTATTACGATTTAAGTTTGGATTCGGTCTAGTATATGCTTTTGATAGGATGATCAGAACAAGAAAAAAGAGAATGGTAGACATTCCCCACCCTCATTTATTTCTTCGATATAGATCCCTGCTTTTGTAACCCTCTCCTAAAATCATTTTCATTTCCTGGCGCCGTTTCACTTGGGTCGCCTCTTGTTTCGCACTATACACGTAACGGGCCCAATCCTTGCGATACCCTGGGGTAAGTGATTGATAGAACGCAAGCAAATCAGGAGAATCGTGTAAATCTTTCTCAATTTCAGAAATCATTTCGATATAATCATCTACTGATTGGCTTGCTTTGGTAGATGGACGGTTTCTATTTTTCGAATCTTCTTTCAGTCCGACTACCGTAAAGACATCATCCAACCCAACCATACGTGCAAACTTCAGGTCACTCGAGCCAACATAACCTTCATCATCCGCACCAAGGCCTTGCATCAGATCATCACGATGAATATATGTAGCATAGCCCTTATTCCCCTTCTTGGGGTACGCCAAATAAATATAGCCGTTTTTACTCAAATGATTCTTCTCGATTACCTTATCCACGATTCCTTTTAAAGAACCCATATCCAATACAAAGGCAAATATAAGATCATAGGCACTTTCATTAAGCTCTGTATCGTAATCCGGCAGCTCTGTTAAATAATCCGCCCCGGCTGGCAGATTCAAGACTGCTACCCGTTCATATTTATGTAAATTCAGTTTTTCGACTATTGTTTTAGCCATTGCATTCACCATCCAATCCTGGTTGATTTTTTCTACCTTCAGTTTATAAGCTTCCCATTGCGTTAGCAACTTTTCTCTAGACAGTATAAAAAGTCAAAATTCGATGTGGAAACCTTCCGTCTCTTTTCAAATAATCATTTATAGGAAAATATTAACTGTGCTATAATTCAGATATAATAATTTCTAATGTCCAGCATCTATAGATTCTTTTCCCTTTGAATGCCAGCTTCATTTTTCGGTTTATTAGCGGAGGCCCTAGGCGCAACATTCTAAGTAGGCATAAACTCAACTTTTTTGCATAGGCATGATAGGGTATCAAAGCTCCAGAAAAAATGTAGTCCCTGGAAATACAGACCGGATTCCAGATTTGCATTTCTTCCCAAAATTATAAATACCAGTGAACATGTCTTTTCGTTGTACTATAAGAGATATCTTTTAACACTCTTCATTAAATAGAAACCATGCTTCAAAACATAGTGTCGCACTCCTTCAATCATCATGAATCCACTTTAAATCAGGTGTTTTTCCCGTAGTTTTTATGCATTCTTTATGCAATCAGATATCCCTTTTTTTCCTATTTCAAAAAATTCAGTGATGCTTTCATATGTGGGTGTCACAAAAGGGGAGTTCTCATGAATTATATCGAGTATGATTTGCTATTTGAATCAAGAAAACAGTTAATTGAGGAAATTACGGAGTTGGATGAAAAAACGCTCCACCATAAGCCTGTGCCTGAAGTATGGAACATCGCCCAAATTTGCCATCATTTATATCTTACGGAACAGGTTTTTACAGAAGTTATAGCAAATGGCATTCGGGAAAGGGATTTTAATAATATCATTCAAAAAAACATTTACTTCGTTACTGATAGAACAAGGAAATTCTCATCCCCTGAGGCCATTTCACCCTCTTCAGCCCCATTTCAATTATCGAGCCTCATGGATTTGCTGGCAGAATCAAGGGATCGATTATTACAGGTTCTTTATGATATGGATTCAGATATCCTGTTAAATAGAAAGAAAGCCAAACATCCCCTGTTCGGGGACCTCTCATTGGATCAATGGATTGAGTTATTATCCTTACATGAACAAAGGCATATCAAACAGATTCAAGAAATAAAGACCGCCCTAATATAAGCCTTTCATGACAAATTAGATAATCAGCCGGAGACTTTTCAAACAAAACAAAGAGACCACGTCATTTTGTGGTCTTTTTTCATGCATGCTATGAAACGATCGTGACTGTCGGGGGCTGCACCAAGTTGATAGATTGGCAGAGCCCATATTTCCCTAGCCAGCATTCTAGTATCAAGATGATACTTTTAGTTTCCTTTTGATTTGTGTTGCGAAGATTTCAAGGCGACGATCAGGATAAAATATGTTTTAGTTTCAAGCTAACATCTTCAATGTATCTTGTTGCCAAGTGAACGTACGTTAAGAAAGAGTAAATCTTGTATGGAATGTGTTAAAGCCGGACCTACATTATTCAAATTTCGTGCTTCACTCGTGAATTCAATGCATTTACTCGTGAGTTCCGTACTTTTACTCGTGAATTCGGGACATTTACTCGTGAGTTTCTTACTTTTACTCGTGAATTCAGGGCATTTACTAGTGAATTCGACCGATATCTGGAATGGAAGTTTTTATATAACATATGTGAAACAATCGCTCCGATAGATTATGACCGTGTGCTCAAGGACTTGATTACTTCGCTTATCCTGGCATACTGATTCCACTTGCAAAAGTGGAATCAAACTTGAACACTGCAAAATATCCCGTTCGAATAAAGTAGGAAAAATCACATTCAACGTGCTGCTGCTGGATCCGAATTCTACAAAGCCACGCTGCCGATAATATTGAAACATGGAGGTTATATCCGGACCGTCCTTTTCTATTTCAGGAAATGTTGATTTTGCTACAAAAGATGTATGAAGAGCAATCGGGAAATCGTCCATTAACCTAAGCCTGCCAATTTTAAAGACCTTATCATCACTTTCCACCTCAAGGCTTAGAAAGATCTTCTGATCATAAGAAATTTCTTCGCAAAAAATAGTACTCGTTTGAAAGGAAAACTGAAATTCTTTCATTTTCTCGGTGAAACTAACATCTCCGGATAGAATTAACGGAATTTGTTTTTTTGTTTCCTGGACATAACTTCCTTTACCTTGCTTTGAATAGATAAAGCCTAAATCTTGAAGCTGCTCATATGCTTTCCTGACAACCATTCTTGGCACATTAAATTGATCGGCGAGTATATGCTCTGAAGGTAACTTTTTATCCGATTGAAAGGTTCCACTCTTAATTTCAGATATCAAATGATCCACTAAAAAGTTTTTTTCCGCCAACAGAAATCCCCCTTTACATATATTTTTCCTTGTTACTGTCAGTGTAATGAGAAAATATGAAGCTAACATGATTTTCTTGTAAAAAAAAAGTCCTGGTCAATTACCAGAACGAAAGGAATGCTTATTTTATGGATTTTTCTCAATACAACATCATGTTCAGTCTTTCAAATTCCTAATCCAGCAAATGAGCAGGCCGCTTTCACAGCAAAATTCCTGGTTTAATGAACATCATTTAATGGCCATGCTTTTTTTCCTTGATTTCAAAGCAGCCACACATTCCTTTCCTGGGCTCATACTGCCAAGACGAATCGGCTTCTCCCCATAATCCCCATGAAAATCCGAACCTCCTGTCTTAATGAGATTATATTGATCTGCATATGAAATCGCTCTTTCCTCTTCTGCATGCCCATGATGCGGGTGAAGAACTTCAATCCCTTCAAGCCCTGCTTCTACAAGCTCAGGAATAATTTCAAAGCTCCCGTATTGTCCAGGGTGAGCAAGGACCGGGACGCCTCCGGCAGCTCGAATCGCCTTTACAGCCAGAATGGCATCCACATACTCCATAGGAATAAAGGCAATGCCTGGCACTTCTCCATTTTGGCCGCGACTGAAGATTTTCTTATACAAATCACCATAGATGGAATCCGTATACCCCGATTCCCGTAGCGCTAGCATAATATGCTGTTTATAAACTCCGGTTCCTCCCCTGAATTTAGAAACCTGATCCCAAGTTATTCGATAGCCTGCATGAATTAGTCGTTCCACCATTTTTTCAGAAGCTGCATTCCTTTTTTCAATCAATGGATTACAAAGCTCCTCAAGTGCCTTATGACCAGGCTCAACAAAATAGCCCAGAATATGTACACGCCTGCCTCTTGCAAAGTCATAACCAGACACTTCTATACCAGGGATGATTTCAATTCCTATTTCCTTTCCCCGTTCCACCATCTCTTGCAACCTTATCGTTGTATCGTGATTCGTAATGGCTAAATGACCAATGCTCTCCCTTTTTGCAACCTCCAATAGTTCTTCAAAAGAACTGGAACCATCTGAAATGTTCGTATGACAATGTAATTCAACCTTCACGCCAATCCCCCCATTCTTTTTCGTTACCCATTATCATTTTAACTTAGTGCCATGTCGGTCAACGTTAAGATGATGTAAAAAAACGTAAAGGTGTAAAAGTCATACAAATTGGTGAAAATACTTAAGTATTTCAGGCTGTAGATAAATAAAAATGTTCTAGTTGATTTCAGAAATCCGCTCCCTTTCCGCCGACTGTCTGCCAAGCCTCCTCGACTTAAACGTCTCCGGGGTCTCGGCCAGCAAATTACTCGGCAGGAGTGTCGTAAATTTCTTCCATCCATTAAGGATTACAGGAAAAAAAACATGAAGGATAAACTAGTCTTAAATAGGGTTTGGAATAAGACGAGCCAGCAGTTTTTTCTTTTAAAAACTCCAGTTGATTTCAGAAACCCGCTCCCTTTCCGCCGACTGTCTGCCAAGCCTCCTCGACCGTAAACGTTTCCGGGGTCTCGGCCAGCCAGTTATTCGGCAGGAGTGTCGCAAATTTCTTCCATCCATTAAGGATTACAGGAAAAAAAACATGAAGGATAAACTAGTCTTAAACATGATTCGGAATGAGACCAACATGCAGTTTTTTCTTTTAAAAACTCCAGTTGATTTCAGAAACCCGCTCCCTTTCCGCCGACTTTCTGCCAAGCCTCCTCGACGCAAACGTCTCCGGGGTCTCGGCCAGCCAGTTACTCGGCAGGAGTGTCGCAAATTTCTTCCATCCATTAAGGATTACAGGAAAAAAACATGAAGGATAAACTAGTCTTAAATAGGGTTTGGAATAAGACGAGCCAGCAGTTTTTTCTTTTAAAAACTCTAGTTGATTTCAGAAACCCGCTCCCTTTCCGCCGACTTTCTGCCAAGCCTCCTCGACTTAAACTTCTCCGGGGTCTCGGCCAGCCAGTTACTCGGCAGGAGTGTCGCAAATTTCTTCCATCCATTAAGGATTACAGGAAAAAACATGAAGGATAAACTAGTCTTAAATAGGGTTTGGAATAAGACGAGCCAGCAGTTCTTTCTTTTATAACACAAAGTTGATTGGAACGGGTACGAGACTCCTGCGGGAAAAGCGAGTCCAGGGGAGACCCCACAGGCGCAAGGCGCCGGGGAAGCTCCCGGACCGCCCGCGGAAAGCGAGTGCCTGGAGAGAAAATCAACGTTCCCATTTTACAAACCTACAAAAAAGCTATCGGCAAATAATTATATCTAGTTTGTGAACAAAAAGGTTCTATCTAAATAAAACAAAGTTGATTGGAACGGAAGGTACGAAGACTCCTGCGGGAAAAGCGAGTCCAGGGGAGACCCCACAGGCGCAAGGCGCCGGGGAGGCTCCCGGACCGCCCGCGGAAAGCGAGTGCCTGGAGAGGAAATCAACGTTCCCATTTTACAAACCTACAAAAAAGCTGTCGGCAAATTATTATTATCTAGTTTGTGAACAAAAGGGTTCTATCTAAATAAAACAAAGTTGATTGGAACGTAAGGTGCGAGACTCCTGCGGGAAAAGCGCGGCAAGGGAGACCCCGCAGGCGGAAAGCGAGTGCCTGGAGTGGAAATCATTTTCATTGTATATTTCGCTTCCTATCCAGTTACGGATTTTCCATCAAGCTGAAATAAATCAAAATAAAACCATTAAAAATTTTGACTTACTGTCAAAAATGATGTACATTACCTATTGGGCGAACAATTTTAATAAATAAATATAAAAATATTCGTATATAGAGGTGCATAACATGGAAAACGTGTTTGATTATGAAGATATTCAATTAATTCCTGCAAAATGTGTAGTAAATAGCCGTTCTGAGTGTGATACATCCGTTACTTTGGGTAAGCATACATTCAAGTTACCTGTAGTACCTGCCAATATGCAAACGATCATTGATGAAAAGATTGCCATTTACTTGGCTGAAAACGGTTACTTTTATGTAATGCATCGTTTTGAGCCAGAAAAACGAGTGACTTTCATTAAAGACATGCATTCACGAGAATTGATCGCTTCCATCAGCGTCGGAGTTAAAGAAGAAGAATACGGTTTCATCGAACAGTTATCGAATGACAACATTGTGCCTGAATACATTACGATAGATATTGCACACGGACATTCCAATGCCGTGATAAAGATGATACAGCATATTAAAAAACATTTACCTGAAAGTTTTGTCATTGCAGGAAATGTGGGAACTCCTGAAGCGGTACGTGAATTGGAACATGCCGGTGCAGATGCTACAAAGGTGGGCATTGGACCAGGTAAAGTATGCATCACTAAAATCAAGACTGGATTTGGAACGGGCGGCTGGCAATTAGCTGCACTTCGCTGGTGTGCAAAAGCGGCAAGCAAGCCAATCATTGCAGACGGCGGCATTCGCACGAACGGTGATATTGCCAAATCGGTTAGATTTGGAGCTTCGATGGTTATGATCGGTTCACTATTTGCCGGACATGAGGAATCTCCAGGTCAAACGATCGAGAAAGATGGAAAGGCCTTTAAAGAATACTTTGGTTCAGCTTCAGAATTCCAAAAAGGTGAAAAGAAAAACGTTGAAGGCAAAAAGATGTTTGTCGAGCACAAAGGATCTTTGGAAGATACGTTGAAGGAAATGGAACAAGATCTTCAGTCATCCATTTCATATGCAGGTGGTACCAAGTTGGAAGCCATCAGGAATGTGGATTATGTGGTCGTTAAGAATTCAATCTTTAACGGTGACAAAGTTTATTAAGAAGTAACGTAAAAAAGGCCTAATCAATGGATTAGGCCTTTTTTATTACACCTTTTTAACAAATTGGGACTTTAATTTCATTGCACCAAAACCATCAATCTTACAATCAATATCATGATCTCCATCAACTAGACGGATGCTTTTGACTTTAGTGCCCATTTTTAAGACGGATGAGCTCCCTTTCACTTTAAGATCCTTGATTACCGTAACGGTATCACCATCGTTCAAGGCATTTCCATTAGCATCTTTGATCGTCTTCTTTTGATCACCATTTTCCGTTTCCGCTTCCACCGTCCACTCATGAGCGCATTCCGGGCAAACAAAAAGACTTCCGTCTTCGTATGTATATTCTGAATCACATGCAGGGCAATTAGGAAAATCAGGCATAAATTCACTTCCTCCATTCATTATGCCAATTTTAATATAATAATGGTTTACACACAACCAGTAGGTTATACTGCTCCTGTCCCCCTTCCTCTAGAACCTATAAAGGTTTTACTATATACTTTTAAGAAAAAGCTGGAAAGTGCGGTGAATCCATTGTTTAAACTTCTATTGATAGAAGATGATACGACGTTATTCAATGAAATTAAAGATAGATTGGCGCAATGGTCTTATGATATTTACGGAATTGGCGATTTTAGTAAAGTGGTTCAGGAATTCACGGACATAAAACCTGATTTGGTCATCATTGATATACAGTTGCCGAAGTTTGATGGATTTCATTGGTGCAGAATGATCCGGGCCCATTCCAATGTTCCCATCATCTTTTTATCATCACGCGATCATCCGACCGACATGGTGATGTCCATGCAGCTTGGAGCTGATGATTTTATCCAGAAGCCTTTTCATTTCGATGTACTCATCGCAAAAATACAGGCCACCCTCCGCCGGGTATATAATTACAATACCGAAAAAATCGAATTGAAAACCTGGTGCGGCGCAACTGTGGATTATGAGAAGAACACGGTATCGGCCGAGACTGGTACAATCGAATTGACGAAAAATGAAATTTTCATCTTGAAAAAGCTCATTGAACAGAAAAATAAGATCGTAAGCCGCGAAGAGTTAATCAACAGCTTATGGGATGACAAACGTTTCATAAGCGATAACACCCTTACAGTGAATGTGAACCGTTTACGAAAGAGGTTGGATGAACTGGGTTTAGGACATTTTATCGAAACGAAAGTCGGACAGGGCTATATCGCCGTAGAAGAGGCAAATGCATGATCAGAAAATATCTCATGGAAAGGTTCAGCTGGATCACATTCTACATAATTCTTCATCTATTCATTATCTTTGTCGCTTATCTTGATTCGGCTATTCCGTTAAAGCCAATACTGTATATTGCCTTTTTATCATTGCTCATGTTCAGTATCTTTTTGATTTTCCGCTATAAAAAAGAAACTTCCTTTTATAAAAGTCTAGAAGCGCGGGAAGACAACCTGGATATAACGAATATAGCCGAACCAGAGAGCCCTTTCGAAAAAATCATAGAAAACAGCATCATTAACCAAACCGAAGTATTGAAGCAATCCGCAGCAATTGGCCGAATGACTTTAGAGCAGGAGAAGGATGAATTATTATCTTGGATTCATGAAGTGAAGACCCCATTGACAGCAATGCATTTAATGATTGACCGCTTGGATGATGAATTGCTGAAATCGCATTTGACTTATGAGTGGCTGCGCATTCACCTTCTTCTTGATCAGCAGCTCCATCAAAGGCGCATGCCTTTCATCGAAAATGATTTGTATATAGAGAAAACCGATTTGGAAACAATAATCTTTGATGAGATTAAAACGCTGCAATCATGGTGCATTCAAAAAGGGATCGGCTTCGACATACAATTGGATGTAACCGAAGTGCTTACTGATGCCAAATGGCTGGCCTTCATCATGAGACAGCTCTTGACCAACTCCATTAAATACAGTGAAAATTCAGATATCACGATATATTGCCATGAACAAGCCGGACAAACGGTTCTTGAAGTTCAGGATTCCGGACGGGGCATTGACCCAAAGGATTTATCCCGCATATTTGATAAAGGATTCACTTCCACGACAAACCATCATGACAATGCGGCAACCGGCATGGGGTTGTATTTAACCAAGAATGCGGCCGAGTCCCTATTCATCTCCATTGATGTTAAATCAGAGCTTGGAACCGGGACGACCGTTACCTTGACCTTCCCAAAAAGAAATGATTTCGTGAATATCACAAGCATGTGACAAAAGTGTCACATGCTTTTATTCTTTGTTCGTCCAAACGAAGGAAAAGAAATACATGGCCTTTTATAATGAGGATATAGAAAAAAAGGAGTGTATCCAAATGAATATATTAGAAGCGAAAAAAATCCATAAAAGCTATGGTAATAAATTCAATAAACAAGAAGTCTTAAAGGGTCTCGATATAAGCATACAAGAAGGTGAGTTCGTAAGTATCATGGGTGCTTCCGGTTCAGGAAAAACGACTTTGCTGAATGTCCTTTCCTCGATAGATAAAATCAGCAACGGCACCATTACGATCGATGGAAAAGAGATTTCAGGGATGAAAGAAAAGAATTTGGCCGAATTCCGGAAAAACCATCTAGGCTTCATCTTCCAGGAATATAACCTATTGGACACACTGACTGTCAAAGAAAATATCCTTTTGCCCTTATCCATTACAAAAACGCCCGCTAATGAAGCGGCACAAAAGTTTGATAGCGTGGCGAAGGAACTGGGCATATATGAAGTGAAGGATAAATACCCAAATGAAATTTCCGGTGGTCAAAAACAGCGAACGTCTGCAGCACGGGCTTTCATCCATGATCCAAGCATCATATTTGCCGATGAACCGACTGGGGCGCTTGATTCAAAATCAGCTTCCGATTTACTGAACAAACTGAGCGAAATGAATATAAAGCGCAAAGCGACCATCATCATGGTAACCCATGATCCAGTGGCGGCCAGTTATTGCAGCCGAGTCATTTTCATTAAAGATGGTCAAATATATACCCAATTGAATAAAGGTGAAGAATCCAGACAAACCTTCTTCAAGGACATCATGAAAACACAAGGTGTATTGGGAGGGGTTCAAAATGAGCATTAATCAACTCATCTTGCGAAATCTGAAGAAAAATCTGAAGAACTATTATCTGTATGTGTTTGCCCTGGTCTTCAGCGCTTCCCTTTACTTTGCTTTTGTCACCTTGCAATATGACCCATCGCTGGATGAAGCGGAGGGTACGGTGAAAGGGGCCGCCTCCATCAAGGCTGCATCGATCCTGCTTGTTGCGATTGTTTCCATATTCCTTTTATATGCCAATAGCATTTTCATAAAAAGACGCAGTAAAGAAATTGGCTTATTCCAATTGATAGGCATGACGAAGAACAGGATATTCCGTATCCTGAGTGTGGAAAACCTGATCCTGTATTTCTGTTCCGTATTCCTCGGAATCTTTGTAGGGTTTGCCGCTTCAAAATTGATCATCATGATACTATTTAAAATAATGGGTGTCCAGGCGATCGCGACTCTTAAATTTTCTTTTCAGCCGCTAGTGCAAACCTTGCTCGTTTTTAGCGCCATCTATCTTTTAATCATGTTGATGAATTATACCTTCATTAAAAGGCAAACCATTCTATCATTATTTAGAGTGACTTCAATGACGGAAGGAAAAGTGAAAAAGGTTTCGATGTTCGAAATGATCCTCGGGATATTCGGAATCATCCTGATCATTGCTGGCTATGTCGTTTCATCCAAATTATTCGATGGAGCTTTTACAGAGATGACCGAGCTTTTTATGGCCATGATATTCATTTTGGCAACCGTCATCATCGGTACCTATCTGTTCTATAAAGGATCCGTAAGCTTCATCTTTAATATCATCCGTAAAAAGAAAAATGGCTATTTGAACATTAATGAAGTATTGTCCCTTTCATCCATCATGTTCCGGATGAAATCGAATGCGATATTATTGACGATCATCACGACCGTTTCCGCTTTGGCGATCGGGTTATTATCATTAAGCTATATCTCCTACTACTCAGCGGAGAAAATGGCACAAAGCAGTATCCCCACCGATTTTTCGATGACGGATAAGGGAGATGCGAATACATTCAAAAAAGCTTTATCCGACAGTAAAATTGATTATGACGAAAAGGTGATCGATGTCATTCAAGTGGATGTCAATGTAAAGGAAATTATGGAGACTAGCCTCGAAGGAGTGAACTTTGATCCCGACATCATGACCGTTCCCGTCATCAGTGATGAATCCGTTAAAGGAATCAACCTCGCTGAAGATGAGACCCTTTTCAGCGGATACAGTAATATGATGGAGAAGGTCATGTCCTTGAAGGATTCCGGAAAGATTGAACTGAAGGGCAAAAATGAAGTGATTCCGCAAACATATATGGGCTTGAATGATGATACCTTCCTGTCCTATTACTTCACGAATGGCGGACTGCCCGTTGCCATTGTAGACCAAACGATATTCGACCGTTTGAAAAAGGATGTCGACCCGAAAATCCAAAAAGTATCATCCGTTAATATCGGCATTGATGTGAAGGATGAAGCTGAACTTGAAAAAGCGAATGATCTATTCAATAAAATGAGTTTTAAAGAAGAACATGTGAATGATTCCCAATTTGAAATGTTCAACACCCAGAAGAAGAACATGGGGCTTATCATGTTCATCGTCGGCTTCTTAGGGTTAACCTTCCTCATCACATCCGGCTGTATCCTATATTTCAAACAAATGGATGAAAGTGAAGGTGAAAAATCCAATTATACTATCTTAAGAAAACTGGGATTCACGCGTGGTGACTTACTAAGGGGAATCCAAGCAAAACAAGTTTTCAATTTCGGCATTCCTTTAGTCGTCGGTCTGCTTCACAGTTATTTCGCAGTCCAATCAGGATGGTTCTTATTCGGGACCGAAGTTTGGACACCGATGATCATCGTTATGGCATTATACACGGCATTGTATTCGATCTTCGGAATCCTATCCGTATTTCATTACAAGAAGGTCATTAAAGAATCTCTATAAACTGCTATAAGCTCCAGGGCCCATGAGGCCCTGGAGCTTTTTCCGTTTCCCTTTAAAGTACCCCAGCCGGTTTCATCATTTCCTTGATCAATTCCCTGTTGCGCTTTTTAAAGATTTCATTATGGGAAGAAACCATTCCCACTCCGTGAGCGTCAGGCTGGATATATTGCTTTGCCTTGTTTACGGCATTTGCAGCATCTTGAAAAGTGCCTGCTATCAGGTTCAATTTACCTTCATGACTTAAGATATCACCGGCAGCGTATATTCCATCCATCGAGGATTCACTTGAAGGAGTACCTTCAATATAATAATTGTCGGCTATGGCAATATCCACTTTACTATTTCGAAGCAGAGATGTATCACGCTCATAACCATGATTTATGATGACTTCATCGATCGGAAAGTAAGAAACCTCTCCCGTTGCGTGATTCGTCAGTTCAACATGTTCAATTGATTCATGATCAGCGCAGGCGATCAGTTTTGTAATCGTGGTATTCAAGAAACAAACAGCAGAGCTTTCCATCAATTGCCTTGCTTGTGATTCATGACCTGCTAAACTATCTTTCCTGTATGTCAGATACACCTTTTTGGCGATGGGCTCCAATTCATTTGCCCAGTCTATTGCAGAATTCCCGCCGCCTGAAATGATCACCGTCTTATCCTTGAATCGATTGAAAGACTTAACAGTATAGTTTAAATTGGAGACTTCAAACCTTTCAGCCCCGTCTATTTCCAACTTTTGCGGATTCAGAATTCCGCCGCCAACCGCGACAATGATCGTTTTGGAAAAGTGCATTTGCCCTGAAGCGGTATGTAAAACGAAGATACCTTCTTCATTACGAGTGATTGATTCCACTTTTTCATTCAAGACGACTGTTGGATTGAATGTTAAACCTTGCTCCACTAACTGCTCAATTAATTTTTCCCCAGTAGTGGGTGTCAGCCCTCCTACATCCCAAATCATTTTCTCTGGATAGACATGAATTTTCCCGCCTAGCCGTGGCTGGTATTCAATCAGTTTAACTTTCATTTCTCTAAGTCCGCTATAAAAAGTGGAGTAAAGACCTGCTGGCCCTCCCCCAATAACCGTTACATCAAATAAATCTTGCTGTTCCATTTACGTCCACTCCCCGGTAATCAAATGTGATTGATTATCATTCTCATTTAATCGTACACTCTTTTCTCACTTTTTACAATATGGATTTATTAAAAACTTACCATTCATTAAGTACGTATAAATGATAAGTGGAGTATTACAATTAGTATGAAAAATTAGGTTAAAAAAGGAATAAGGGTATGGGACGTCAATGAATATTATTGCTAAAATATTTTTATCCTCGGCCTTAACATCGCCCCGTGGTTGGCGGTTGATAACTACTTCGTAGGTACTTCCACTTGCTGTATAAGTTGATATGCTTTCAAAGCCATTTCAACGTTTAATCTGTTCTCCGGCATATCAAAGTCAAGATCAAGAATCTTTTTTATCTTTTCCAGCCGATGATAGAGTGTTTGTCTTACAACATGTAATTTTTGAGCAGTAAGCTTCTTTGAGCGATCAAGCTCAAAGTATTTTGCTAATGTCAGAAGCAATTCCGTTCCATACTCCTTATCATAGGATATTAAAGGAGAGAGATAGTCTTCAATAAAATGTGCTGTATCTTGATCATGCTGAATTAATTGTATCAACCGAAAGATGCCAAGGTCTTCGTAAAAGGCACTTGTCGAAAACATACGATAATTTAAAGCTAACTGCGCTTCTCGATAACCAGTATGAGCATCCAAAAGTAACTGGTATTGTCGCCCAACGCCTATACGGATTTGGCTAGATTCACCTTCTTTAACATATAGCAAGGCATTGATCACTTTCAAGAAGCGTGCCTTAGAGGAATCGGCAGTTCCAAGATCAATAGCTAATACAATAATCTGATTTCTTACAGACGTGATATAGGGTGTAAAAGAATATTTTGCGAACCCAGACCGAATTTTTAAAGAATAATGATAAATAGCGGATTCATTTTCTTCATCCGATAAACCTAATGAAGACGGATGAAAAACATCTTCGATATCAATGATTGCTATTCGATAATGTATAGAAGCGCGCTTCGATTTTAAAGAAATAAATCCCCTTGCCTGTTCCTCATTATTGATGCGTCTATTAAGTAAATCATTTAGCCATGTAGATTCTAAACGTAATCGTTTTTCATCCAAATAATGTTTGCGCAATAAGTCTTGTGAGATTGCTAGAGAAGCACGATCAAGGATTAGGAAATCAAATTCATCCGATTCACGATCTAAAACCATAACAAGGTACGCCCAGATTTGATCCATTGCTCCGATCGGTTGGAGAAGAATAGTATGGTTCAATGCCTTCCATTCAACGGGCGAATCATTTGTAATTCGGCCATGCCAGTGTTCTTTATCTTCATAAATCGTGTGAAGTAGCTTTTCCATAAATTCATTTTTCAATCCTGGAATCGAAAAAGGTGTTCCTTCTATAGGAAGATAGATTATTGGTGCTTCTGTCTTCTGTTGCAACAACTTTAAAATATTTGATAACCCATGAGTAGTGAGTGACAAAGAATGGAACTTTCTGGAAATAGAATCTAGTGTAACCAACTTCTCATGATGAGCATTAATGATAAACGAATGTAGATCCTGTGCTATTTCGACGAAATTTATGAATTCTTTGAAAATAATAATCGGAAAGTTATACTCATTTGCCATCTCGATCATTTCTTTAGGGACCCTGTCGAAGTGGTGTCCAAGTTCTATACATAAACATGAGGCGTTGCGTTCGATTAGATTTAACAAAAATGAAGTATTAGAGGAGTCTCTCCATTCAAACCCAAATCCGGTGGAGAGTATCAGTTCCCCTCCCTGAAAGATGGTATCATCAAAAAACGGAATTTCAAGGACATGTGTCCATTTGACTTGACGGTGCAACCCGTTTGCCCCCGCAACTACCTCCGTCTTTGAAAAGAGTGAGCGCTTAAGAACATCTTGTACTGTAAGCATATGTACCTCCTCATTTAATAATGGTTAGCTGTATCATCTTATTATAACTATACTAGAAAGTCTAAGCCCATAAAATATGGTACCCTATCTTTGTTTAACCCCAAGTAATACGACCAATGTCTATAGGTAAGTTCTTTTACGTGCTTTGTTGAAAACCTTAATCAACCTGATAATCTATCATAATTCTCACCATTATTCATCAGTTATATGTGTGCATGAACGGTGGAGTACTGAAACTTTAAACGACCAAAACATTCGATAAACAATGGAAAAATCATCACTTTTCACCAATGCTATATTCATAAAAGTACAAAATGGCCAAAAGTGCTTGGTTAAAAAAAAACTAATATAAATTTAACCCCGTGTCTAATGAAAGGGTTATCATTTCCCTGTAAGATTTTAGAATGTTCAATAAATTAAATGCAATTAAAAAGGAGAATGAACAATGATAGTAGGAGTTCCTAAAGAATTAAAAACTGCAGAGACTAGAGTGGGATTAAATCCAACATGGGTAAAAAAATTAACAGCTTACGGTCATGAAGTACTAATACAAAGCATGGCAGGAGAAGCTAGTGGTTTTTGTGACGAGAAATATGTTTTGGCTGGAGCAAAAATAGTAAACACGATTGACGAAATTTATGAGAAGGCAGAATTTGTTGTTAAAGTGAAGGAACTTCAACCCTATGAATACGGCCTTCTTAAAGAAGATCAAATGATAATGGCATGGTTTCATTTGGCAGAAGATGTAAATCATGAAATGACACAGGCATTACTAGATAAAAAAGCCATTTCATTATCAATGGAATTAATCGTTTTACCTGACGGGACAAGACCTACCATTAAACCAATGAGTGAAATTGCCGGAACATTAGCAATGCTTGAAGCAGTCAAATATGCTCAATATGGTTATGGAGGAAAAGGTATACTTCTCCGGAAACTGGCCGGTTTACCGTCGAGCAATGTACTCATACTTGGTGGTGGCAATGCTGGACTCAATACTGCGCAAGTTGCTGTGGGTCTTGGATTGAATGTAACAATCATGGAAGCATCAATGAAACGCATTGATTATTTGAACAACCAGTTGCCACAGGTGGACATTTTGGGTTGGGATAAAGATATGATGTTTGAAGAACTTATTCAAAGTGATGTTTTAATTAATACAATTTATCCGATGCCAGGGGTAACCGAGCCTCTCATTACACGAGAGATGGTCAGTAAGATGAAACCTAATTCTATTATTATTGATATTGCAGGAACGGGTATAATTGAAACCTCACGTTATACGACTTTAGAGGATCCAGTTTACTACGAACAAGAAGTCCTACATTACTGTGTCCCGAATATGCCGGCTCTATGTCCACAAACCTCGACAAACATGATGCTGATGACAACCGGCCCATATATTATGAACATTGCGAATAATGGTTTGAAAGAGGTTGTAGAAAATGATGTAATAGTAAGAAATTGTATCAGCACTTTGAACGGTGAAATTGTTCATCACGAAGTTGGGATCAATCATGACATGCCTTATACAGATATAAAAACGGAGTTACTATTGTCAAAATAATAAAGCGTTCTTAGAGTCATCTCATATCCTACGTTTCATTTCGATTGATTAGAAATCAGTGTACACGTTATTGAACAAGTCGCTACTAAAGAAATTCCAGGAGTCAGTAAAGATGCCGGCGAGAAGATTTTTGCAGGAATTATCTTTGTTATTCTGCAGACGGAATTCCTTACGAGGAATGGGGAAACAAGACAACAAATTCATGGATAATTCAAAGTAGGCTCCCTAGCATCTTTCTGACTTTTTTATGATTTCTAGAAAACCACGCATTAAAAAAGATGTAATAATATTGATCCTATTTCTTGTAAAAAGTTAAATCAGGTAAAAGAGGAGAGTATTTTACATGTCAAATTTAAGTAAAACGGATAGAACACTGACACTCATTCCAGTTGTATTGTTTGGTTTTTCATTTATGGGGTTAACCACAGCTTTTACTACGTATGGTATTGCGGCCAATATTTCCCACGGTACGGTTCCGGGAGCAATGATAGTTGCTCTAGTGGTAATGATGTTTACTGCTTACAGTTATGGGAAAATGGCAATTGCGTTTCCATCTTCAGGTTCTGCATATGTTTATACGCAAAAATCGCTCAATCCCTCTGTTGGATTTCTTGTCGGATGGGTGATCTTAATGGATTATTTATTTATGCCCATGGTGAATTATTTAGTATTTGGTATTTTTTTCTCAGCAGCCTTTCCTACAATTCCAAGTTACATCTGGATTTTAGGTATGCTGATTCTCGTCACTTTTATTAATATTAAAGGATTGAAGATTGCCACAAATGTAAACGCATTCATAACGATTTTTGCTTTTCTTTTTATCGTTATCTTTATAGGTTTTTCCATTAAGGAAATTTTTATGGGAGAAAGCACGGCAACTCTTTTATCTCTTGAGCCATTCTATAATTCGAAAGAACCCTTTTCTTATACAATAGCTGGAGCAGCTTTATTATGCTTTTGTTTCCTTGGGTTTGAATCAGTTACAGCGTTTGCGGAAGAGACAGTGAACCCTAAGAAAACAATTCCCCGAGCTGTTATTTTAATTACTCTTGGTGGTGGTTTAATCTTTACAAGTGTTTCATATTTCTCGTATCTTGTATGGCCAGAGTATAACACATTTAATAATCCTGATTCGGCTGCCTACGAAATTATTAAACTTGTTGGTGGAAAGGCGATGTACTCAGTATATCTTGCGCTTTATGCATTAGCTGTATTGGGTAGTGCCATGTCGTCCCAGGCAAGTGCATCACGAGTCCTCTATACGATGGGGCGAGATGGACAGTTTCCTAAAAAGTTCTTTGGCAGCCTGCATCCGAGATATAGAACACCCGTAAATAATATACTGATCATTAGTTTTGTCTCTTTGCTTGCTTTATTTTTAAGTTTAGATCTTGTAGCATCATTTATTAATTTCGGGGCGTTTCTTGCGTACACTTGTGTTAATATTTCCGTAATTGCTCATTATTATATTAGAAATAGAGAACGTTCGGTAAAAGGAACTGTCTTATATTTATTTGTTCCTATTATTGGAGCTGCCCTTGATATTTTACTTCTTGTGAATCTTGATGCGCACTCAAAAGTACTTGGAGTAAGTTGGTTAATAATAGGCTTCATTTATTTACTTGTATTGACAAAAGGACTTAAAAAACAGCCACCAGTATTAAAAATCGAAGAAAATTATAGTGTAGATTTAAAATAAAGTCACGCTGTTTATAAAAAAGATGAAAAACGGATTAGACATAAACTATTGTCGGTATGAGACCTACAGGCCATTACTGGATTAATCTATCGAATGGTTATCTAATGAAAAGATTGATGTCGTAAGTCTATCCTCACCTTGTAAAAAGAATAAAGAGAATAGAGGTAATAACCAGTCCAAAAGTGAAAAAGTGCAGCCATCCTTCATCCCTACTCAAGGATGAAAGATGCTGCACTTTCTTTGTGATGAATGTTAGTTTGAACGAGGTCTTTTCCCGTCTGCTATAAGAAGGTTGATGGTATCTATGAGTTCAGGCAGTTCCTCCATCGTTTTGATGGTGAAGTCGGCTCCGTTTTGCATAAATGTGCCTGCCGTTTTAGAGATGAGGTTTTGTTTATCTCGTTCTGGTAAACTCGTATACTCATCCAAACTCAATCCCATCTCAGAGCTTCCGACAATGATTCCGACCGACCATACTCCAGCATTCACTGCCTCTTGCATATCGGAAAGGGTATCGCCCACCTTCACTACTTTCCATGAAGCCGCTAACTTCAATTTTTCCATATTCCTATATATCATGTAAGGATAAGGCCTTCCAATCGAATCGGTTTGATCCGGGGTTACATGGAAATCCGGCCGATACCCTTTTTGCAAAGCATTTGCTGTGACGACCTCCATCATTGTATCCGTATATCCCGTTGTCGACCCAATCTTCAGGCCCCGATTCCTTAATGCTTCCACCGTCTCGATAACCCCCGGAATGGGATCTGTATGATCCGCCAATGACATCATCAGTGCCGGTTCGAATTCAGCATATAGTTTTTCAACGTCTTCCTCATTTAATGGCCTTCCGTATTGTTCCTCCCATAACGAAGATATCCTTGGCATGGTCAGCATCGCACGAATATGGTCGATTTTCAGCATGCCCATCGGAGCTCTGGCTTCCTCCATCGTCACGTCCAGTCCAGCATTCTTAAAAATATCCACAAAAACATTCACTGGTGCAAAACATCCAAAATCCACAGCTGTTCCTGCCCAATCCAAAATGATTCCTTCTACCTTATTCATACTGTCACCACTTTCATATATTTTTCTACGATCCTGCCAAGTTCCTCGATATCTTCTTCATGGATTTCGCCAATATTGCCAATTCGGAATGTATCTATGTCAGTAAGCTTTCCAGGGTATATTACGTATCCCCTCTCTTTGATAAAATTATAGAAGTCCTCAAAATCAAAGGCTTCAGTTGGAAAAAGGAAAGTTGTAATGATAGGCGATTGTTTATCAGGTGAGATATATGCATGAATGCCCAATTTTCCCATCAACTCCCTCAGCCTGTCATTATTATTTTTATAGCGGGAGAATCTAGCTGGGATGCCGCCTTCTTCCGTTAATTCTTCCAACGCTTTAGCAAACGCGGCCACTACATGTGTTGGAGAAGTGAAACGCCATTTCCCATCCTTGTCCATCTCTTTCCACTGATCATATAAATCCAAGGACAAACTGCGGGCATTGCCTTCACAAGCCAATAATTTCTCAAGCTTTACGATGACAAAACCAAAACCGGGGATTCCTTGAATGCATTTATTTGCACTGCTGATCAAATAATCAATTCCGAGTTCAGGCACATTCATGTCAACTCCGCCAAAGCTGCTCATCGCATCAATGATCAAAATTTTTCCTTGTTCCTGTGATATCTTCGAAACCATTTCTATCGGATTTAAAATCCCTGTCGTCGTTTCACAATGAACCATTGCTATATGTGTGATGTCACGATCATCCAGTAAAATGTTCCGGATTTCAGCTTCATTTGGAAACTCATTGTACTCAACGCCATACTCCACATGATTCAGCCCGATGCACTCCGCCATTTTCACAATCCGTTTCCCATATGCACCATTCGTTATGATCAGCACTTTATCGGATTTTGAAAGTGCAGTCGTGAGCACAGATTCTACAACAAACGAGCCGCTTCCCTGCATAAGTACAGCCGTATATTCTCCGTTTGCAGCATACGCCAATTCAAGAAGCTGGGATCTGATTTTTTGTGTAATTTCTTTATAATCAATTTCCCACGTACAGCGGTCAACAAGCATTTCCTGTTTCACCGTACTTGTAGTGGTCAGCGGTCCAGGCGTTAATAGTTTATAGGTATTCATTTTACTTCACTCCTCACTGTATTCATCATTGTGCTGATTTAAAGAACTCTTGATGCTGTTTTAATAATTCAACCGTTAGGGGCTGCTTGTATTTCTTAGGATGGGCCGGTTTGTTCTTTTCCGTTACCTTTTCACCTTCATAAAGTGCGACCGGGTAATGTTTCAGCAATTCTTCTCTAGCATCTTTACTGATTGTTTCTGCCATTTTCATTGCTAAACTTGTTTTACCTTCATTATCTTTATTCACGACAGCAACGGATTCCGTGTAAGAGAAATTCCCCTCAACCGGATCGACGAATTTGATCGGTAAACCCGACTCTTTAGCCATCACGGCTTGGTAGCGTAAACCAAAACCGGCAGCCACTTCCCCTGCTTGAACTTTATTGATTGGACCTGAACCTGAGCTCTCAAGATGCGGACCGCTATTTGCTATTAAATCATGGAGAACCTTTTTCCCCTCTGCGTCACCGTATTGACTGATTATTGCTTGAACTAACAGCCACCCTGTTGAAGAGTCCAGGATATTAGGAATTGAAACGAATCCTTTATATTCCGGCTTTGTTAAATCCTTAATCGAGGTAGGCATCGGCAGGCCTTTTTGTTTAAGCACTTCCGTATTTACAAAAATGGAACCGGTATTTGCCAAAATCGGCGTGTAATAGGCTGGATTTTTTTCCAAAGCTTTTGCACTGAATGACAGGTCCTTGAACATGGAGTGCTGATCTTGGGCACTTTCAATGAAATAGGAACTCATCGTCACGACATCGGCCTCGATTTCAGCGCCTTCTGCGAGCAGTTTCCCTCCTAATTCAGATGTGCCTAATGATTGAAGGACGTATTTCCCTTCATATCCGGCATCTTTCAGGGAAGTCTCCATTGCTGCAGTGGCTTCTTCATCTCCATTCGTATAAATGACCACCTTTTCCTCATCCGCTTTGCCGCTGTTACGGCCGACCAATACAAATACCAAACTTAAAGCAACTAAAGAAAGTAAGGCTATCTTCAATGTTTTAGACATAATATCCCCCTCATTAATGTTTGAATTGTCTTTTTTGATAATGATCACAAAGCAGCTTCACGACTAGATTTGTAAAAAAGATAAGTAAAGACAGGATGAATATTTCATTGAATTTCGCAAAATGCTGAAGCTCTTTAATTTTACTGGCCACTAATGTGGTTTGGGCCGTGACCAAAAATATGATTCCGCTGATCGTCACCATACTATTGATGAAATAGTAGCTGAACATCTCGATCACCGTAGATGCCGAATTTGGCAGAATGACACGATAGATTGTCCTGATCCAGCTATCCCCCAATAGATTCCCGGTGGTTTCCCAACCAGGGTTCATTTTGGATAAAGAGTTCTTCGCCATTAAATAGGGTGTTGTAAAGAAGTGGACAATGTTACATAGAATGATGATGGCAAAGGTTCCCTTCCAGCTGCTGCCGTTGAACAGCAGCAAATACGATAAGCCCAACACCATTCCCGGTACTGTATTCGTCAGCATCGAAATGACATCCATTGACGATTTCCCCTTAAGGGGCGTCCGGACATTCAAAACCGCAGAGCTAAAGGCGATGAACGTTCCCATTACAGCCGTCATCAAGGCAACGAATAAGGAGTTTTTATAAACTGCCGTTAAATCGCTTGATTGGAATGTGTCGATAAAGTGCTTTATGGTGAACGAGAGATCGTAAGGGAAACTAGTTAAAAATGGTGTAATGAACATGACCGCAAATACAGAAAACATCCCTATCAAGACCAGCAGCGAGATACCCCCAAAACATATATCCCTTCCTATGTGCTTCGTCATTTCGATATCGCTGAACTTGTCATAATGAAAATTAAGTTTTTCGAGATAGTTTAATAGAAAAACACTGAATACTACCGGAATGAGCATGAGAATGGCAATCACTGCACCGTTATTGAAATCAGGGATTGAACCTAGCATGACTTGATACAGCTGCGTCGCAACAACGGAGTAGGTCCCGCCGACTGAAGCCGGTATCCCAAAATCGGTGAAGCTCAAGATGAATGAAAGTACAAAGGCTCCTCCCAAAGTTCCCGATAATGGCCGTATGATCGTATTCATGAAACTTCTTATCGTTCCGTCACCCATTAATTTTGAAACGATGATGAACTTTTTATCCATGTACTTGAAGGAATTATTAATGAGCAGAAAAGCTGATGGCAATGTATAAATCACATAACCTATCAATAATCCATTAAATCCGTATATATCGAATAGATTCCTTCCAAAAATCTTCGTTATGATTCCTTGATTTCCGAAAGAGTAGATGATCGCAAACCCGAAAGTTATCGTCGGAAGCAGCATCGGAATAAGGATCCCTGTTTTAATTACACTTTTTAACGGCCTATATAATCGGGTGCAATGGATGGAATAGGCCAGAAAAAAGGCTAAAACGGTCGTAATGACAGCTGTGAGCCCTGAGATTTTCACGCTGTTTCCAAATGACATCATCAGCTCTGCATTTGAAAGGACCGTTAGATAATTCGAGAGACTGATTCCATCAGCCGTTTCAAAAGAACGGACGAACAATATCCCAAGCGGCAAGAAAAGAAAAGCGGCAAATAGCAGTAAGATAGGTATATAAATGACTCTCATTGCCGGTTTTACATCAGGCATACTTTTCACCGAATAAGTTGTAAATATTTTCTCTCTTGATCTCCAGTTGTTTAAGAATGAATTCCTTCACAAAATCATTGGCTGGCTGATTGATGATTTCTTGAGGCGATCCAAATTGAGAAATATTCCCTTGATTAATGATCAAAATCTTATCGGACATCGTCAAAGCCTCTTCCGGGTCATGTGTCACTATGATCGTCGTGAGCTTAAATTCTCGGGCAATGGATTTGATGCGTTCCTTTATCGATTCCTTGATCACACCATCCAAAGCACTCAGCGGCTCATCAAGTAATAGGATTTTCGGTTTCATTACAAGAGTCCTTACGATCGAAACCCTTTGCTTCTGACCCCCGGATAATTCGCTGATCCTTTTTTTTAAATGCGGTGTTAATTCCAGGAAATCTATGTATTCTTGAAGCTCTTCCTTGGAAACGGATCCCTTCCTGTTCCTCAATCCATAAACGATATTTTCATAGGCATTCAAATGCGGGAAAAGAGCGTAATCCTGGAAAACGATATTAAATCCCCGGTCTTTCATGGGCACGTTACTCAAATCGGTATCATTGAAAATGATTTTTCCATGATTGATACCCGTCAAGCCCAAAATTATATGTAATAAAGTAGTTTTGCCGCTTCCACTTGGTCCTAATAGTGAAACGATCTCCCCCGTTTTTATTTCAAGATTTATATTATCCAAAACTGATTTTCCATCGAATTGCTTGCTAATATTTTGTAATTTTAGCAAACCGTTCACCTCCTTTAATACACCCTTAGTATAAAAGCCATTTGTAAAACGAATTTGCGATTTTTGTAAATACCCTGTAAATATTGAACACTTTATTACTAACTTAATACTAACTTTTGACCAACTAGTGATATTTTTATCATCTATATGTTGAATATGTTCGCGGTAAACAGTACACTTAAACTGAATATCAGGAAGATAGATATGAAGAATAGGCGGGTGTAACTTATGCTTCCTCTTGAAAGGCAAAAGAAGATCATCGAGTTATTAACGATTAGAAAAGTTATGAAGATTGCCGAGCTTACTGAAGAAATGCAAGTTTCCATCGAAACCATCAGAAGGGATATAAACCTTCTTACAAGGCAAGGAAAAATAGAAAAGATCTATGGCGGCGTTAAGCTGGTTCAATCGAAGTTTGGAGAGTCGACGATAGATGAACGGATGTTCAGTCAATTAGAAGAAAAGGAATCCATCGCTCAAAAATGCAGTGAGTATATCGACGATGGTGATTGCATTTATATCGATAGTGGTTCGACAACCTATCAAATCGCTAAATATATAAAACAGAAAAAGAAACTGACCGTGATAACCAGTTCGATCCCCGTTGTAAATGAGCTCATTCATAGCGACATCGAGATATTGATCATTGGCGGGAAAGTCAGGCGAAATGAACAATCCATCGTTGCATTTGACTACTTATTCAACTTTAGTGAATTGAATATTACAAAAGCATTCATTTGTGCGAGCGGCATAACCGTTGAAAAAGGCATATCCGACTATAATTTAGAAGAAGCGAACACACGAAAAAAAATCATAGATCTATCCCAAGAAGTCTATGTTGCCGCTGACAGCACAAAGTTTGGGAAAGACGTGACCATCGGGATATCTTCACTGGATAAAATCGATTACATCATAACCGACGATCATTTACATAAAGATTTCATCTCTTCGTTTAAAGAGAACGACACACATTTGATTCTTTCTTAAAAGCAAGAAAAAAACGGGAACTATACAATAGTATAATTCCCGTTTTTTTGTTCAAGTTGCAGTTGATTTCAGAAATCCGCTCCCTTTCCGCCGACTGTCTGCCAAGCCTCCTCGACGCAAGCGTCTGTGGGGTCTCGGCTAGCCAGTTTTTCGGCAGGAGTGTCGCAAATTTCTTCAATCCAGAGAGTTTTCATCCTATAAAACAGTAAAAATACGTGAAAGATAACCAAGTTTTGTTTGAAAAATGTGGTAAAAAAAACCCTCACTAAAATCATGAGAGGGATCGGGATGAGACCATTCCTAAATAAAAAACTGTGTCCTCCATCAATGGAGAGTGAAACTCAGGCTAATTTCTGGTTTTGACTCTGACCGGGCCCGGGCGATTCCCATAAAGTTGAGCCTAGTACCTCAATTAAAATTCCTTTCATGCTGAAGGAGCCATTCCTTTCTCCATAAGCCACCCGCATAACCAGTTAATTTCCCATTTGAACCTATTATTCGATGACAAGGAATCACGATGCTTAACTTATTTCTGCCGTTAGCGCTCCCTACTGCCCTAATGGCTTTTTCATTACCGATTGAAACGGCGATGTCTTTATAGGAACCCGTGTTAGCGTACAGGATTCCTGTTAATGCGTTCCACACGTTTTTTTGGAAGATGGTCCCTTCAAGTATATAAGGAAATGTAAATTCCCTGCGTTCACCTTTGTAATACTCATCAAGCTGACTAAAGCACTCCGCCAAAACCTTGGGCGTTTGCTCTTGCATAATATTTATCTTTATATCCCTTTCAGCGAACAGTATGGAACAAATGGCATCATTCGTTCCTGATATCTCGATAACTCCAATCGGCGATTCATAATCTAGTTTATATAATTCAGGCATATAAGGAACTCCATTTCTGTATATGTGGCTTACATTCGATTCTTAAGATTCATGTTACGATATTCACTTGGAGTACAATTTTTCAAACGGCGAAATACTTTATAAAAGTTTGAAGGGCTTTGGAAGCCCACTTCAAGGCAAATCTCAAGGTTCGTTAGACTTGTGCCTGTTAGAAGGTATGAAGCTTTATCCACTCTTATTTTTTCCAAGTACGAACGGGGAGTTTCTAATGTTTCCTTTTTGAACAGCCGCTCCAGATAATAGGAACTTACACCGACATGATTGGCAATATCCTTTAATTCCACTTTTTGATTATACTGATTTACCAAGAAAGCAATGATATCTCTTACAAGTCCCAACTGAGGGGAATCATCAACTTCCGGTTGGCATCGTTTGCAAGCACGGAAACCAGCCTTTTCAACTACATCGATGTCATGATAGAATTTCACATTTATTTTTTTCGGCTTCCTTGACCTGCAGGAAGGGCGGCAATATATTTTAGTTGTCTTTACTGCGGTAAAGAATAGTCCGTCATATTTAGGGTCGCAAGCAATGATCTTCTCCCACATTTCTTCAAAAGTAAGATTTATAGCAACAGCCATTATACTCCGCATCCTTTCAGGTTTAGTTCCCATATAAATGTGAGGTGTCATTTAGCTCTACTATTCGTGCTGTCTCTCGTTCTATCAATGCAAAGACTAGGGCATTTCCGAAACTGAGACGTTTTACGCCTAATTCCTCAAGCTCCTTACCATTCGTCAATCCAGGCAAAGATAATACATTAAGGGGAGCGCCTACATTCAAAGTGATTTCCTTTATATCATCATGGTTCGTTAATCCAGGGATGAATATTCCGCTGGCACCACTCTCCACATACGCTTTTGCCCGCTCTGCCGTTTCCTGGAAATGATTTTCTTTTTGAAAATAAGTATCTGTTCTAGCATTGATGTAAAAACCTTCATACCCATTATAATCCAACGCTTCCCTTATTTTTAATAGTAGGCTGCAGTGTTGAGATATATCTCTTAGACCTTTTTGTTTTTTGAATGAATCCTCAATATTGATCCCGGCTACACCGACGTCTGCCGTCCTTAACACATTATCGACAATCTTTTCTTCGGTTTCACCATAGCCTGCTTCAATTTCCGCAGTGACGGGAATTTTCACATTATCCGCAATTAGTTTAATAATACCTAAATGTCTTTCAAAATCAATCAATTCGCCATCAGAATAACCCAGGGAGTTGGCAATTCCCCAGCTTGTCGTTCCAATCGCCTTGAATCCTGATTTCTCGAGAATCAAGGCCGATAATAGATCCCAGGCATTCCCCAATATCAACAGGTCCTTCGAAAAGTGTAATTCATTGAATTCCTTAATGTTAGTCATTATAGATGCTCCTAAAATTTATTTGACCTCATTTTAACAATCAACCCAGCTCCAAATGTCCTCATTCTTGCTCTTATGGTCCATTTCAAATAATGATTGTGCTGGATTCCCGTGACAAATAAAAAAAATGCCCTTTCATACCAGGGCATTTCAGTTTGTATACAAAAGGGTTCTATCTAAAGTTATTACAAAGTTGTTTGGAACGGAAGGTACGATACTCCTGCGGGATGAGCGAGTCTAAGGGAGACCCCACAGGCGCAAGTGCGCCGAGGGCGGACCACCCGCGGAAAGAGAGTGCCTGAAGTGGGAATCAACATCTACTTTGTACAAGCCATAAAAAAACTGTAGGCAATTCCATTATTATCGGGTTTATCTACAGTATGTAAGGTGTATCATGGCACATTCCTGTTGTCGACAAAAGAGGTTTCATCTAAATGTTAAAACAAAGTTGTTTGGAACGGAAGGTGCGAGACTCCTGCGGGAAAAGCGAGTCCAAGGGAGAACCCACAGGCGCAAGTGCGCCGAGGAGGCTCCCGGACCGCCCGCGGAAAGCGAGTGCCTGAAGTGGAAATCAACGTCTAAATTTGTACAAGCAAAAAAAAACTGTAGCCAAATTCGATTTTCATCGAGTTTGGCTACAGTCTGAAATGCCCTTTCATACCAGGGCATCTTGATGATCCAATTTATTAATTTACAAATAGATATAACTTCCTATGATATTCCTCAAATGCCTGCTGGTCCTTTTCCGTGTAGTCCATCCACTTCACTTTCTTGCATCTTTCCTCTAATCTCTCATTCAGTTCATCTTCTATTTCATTCATGAAACGAATGATTTCCCCATATGGCATGTTGAAATGACGGGCTGCGAGCCTTGGCGGAGAATGCTTTACCAGCAATCTCATGAATTGATCGACCGTGTCCGCCTTCGATGCAAGATAATCTTCCTCGTTCACAATGAATTCATACACTTGTTTTTTGACGCCAGAAAGTCTGGTTACTTCGTCGCGCAATAAAAACTCCATTAATCTTTCGTTCATATGGCTCTACCTCGAATTGGTTTATATTTAAATCCTCTTGGATATGTATGAAAAGTCTATACTGCCCGATACCTCATTATGACATCGTAACCGCAAGCCATCAAGCAATTCCTATACCAATACACAAAGCGTAATTGTTACGATTTACAATCTAACATGTATATGCCTTAAAAGTCAACGTTCGTTTTGTGCGGCATCTCAGGATGCATAGTAAGCATCCTGTATTGGAAAAATATGATCATGAACAAATGGAACAGCTCTTTATTAATTTTTCTATAGGTATAGAGAATAATTTTGTTAAAATTTGATATAATAAATGTAATATTTAGTCAATTAGTATCTTTTCCTAGAATTTGCTTTTGCAAAGGGGTAGAATGAAGCTAATGACATCTTATTTTTTCTAAATGTTTCCGAGGAGTTATAGGGTGGGTATAGCAAGTACATAGTGACAGCTGAAATGCTGTCCGACATATCGGTTGTTTTCATTTGTTCAAAATAACAATGAAAAGAATAAGGAGTGATTTTTTGAAACCTTCAACAAATCGCATGTTAACCCGTATTAAATCCGTTTATATGTTCATTAGTAATAACGGTACGGTTTCTACGCAAGAGCTTGTAGAAGAATTTGGCATCACTCCTCGAACTGTGCAGCGCGATTTAAATGTCTTAGCATACAATGACCTTGTTCAAAGCCCAAGCCGTGGCCTTTGGACGACAACAAGTAAAAAGGTGAAGATGTCATCGTAAAAAGAACGACCACCCGAACAAGATCGATATGTAAAATACTTTGAGGCAGACAATATTGTCCGCCTCATTTTTTGTATCCAGCTATCATTCAGTCGGTTGGCCTGCCTTTAACTGTTCAAGCTCCTCCGCCGTCAACTCACGGTATTCACCAAGCTCAAGTTCCTCATCAAGCTGTAAACTCCCCATGGAAAGACGCTTTAGGTAGACGACACGTTTGCCAACGGACTCAAACATCCGCTTCACCTGATGGAACTTTCCTTCCATGATCGTTAGCTCGATATCCGATGTCAGACCTGATTTTAAAATGTTCAATTCACCTGGTTTTGTTTCGTATCCATCATCCAAGGTCACGCCGTTGCGGAATGCCTCGATATCCCGTTCCGTCACTTCGCCATCAATGACCGCAAAATATGTTTTAGGGACATGTTTCTTTGGAGAAAGCAGTTGGTGGGCAAGCTTTCCATCATTCGTTATTAGCAATAAACCTTCTGTGTCCTTATCAAGACGGCCTACAGGAAATGGCTCGAATACCGAATCCTCCGGCTCCAAGATGTCGATGACCGTTTCTTGGTAGTTGTCTTCCGTTGCCGACAATACGCCTGGCGGTTTATTCATCATTAAATATATGAATTCCCTGTATTCAACCCGTTCACCATGAACCGTAACTATTTCCGTTTCAGGGTCCACTTGTTCCTTCGGGTCCTTAAGAAGCCTGTCATTGACCTTCACGGCGCCGGATTTCAGGAGCTTTTTCACTTCTTTCCTGCTGCCATAACCAATATTGGATAATATCTTATCTATTCTCATCGTTTCCTCCTAAAGCCTTTTTCAGTAAAAAGCCTTGCCCACTTAAATGTCAGGCAAGGCCAATATATTTTAATCTGGGGATTCAACATTCAATACCCTTTATTTTACACATCAAACTTCCAGCTTATAATCCTAATTTAGCTTTTAACCGATCGATCCGGGTACCGAACAAACGATGGGCAAGTTTGCTTTTCAAGGAAAGCGCCGCATAAATGAGCGCTCCAAAAATTGCACAAACGGCCACGATCAAAATCGCCTGGAAGCGCCCTTCCGTTGTAAGCCAAAGCGATAATAAACTGTTCATGCCCCATGCAGCCAGTCCCATTATTATTGAAAAAACTGTGATCAAAACAGATCTTCTGATGGTAAGGCCGTAACGATATCCAGTAAAGTAGGTAATGACATACAAATTCAGCAGCACAGCAGCCAAGTAGCCGAATGCCGTAGCATAAACGGATCCTTCCGTTTCAAACAGCTTGATCAACGGGATATTCAAGCTCAATTTGATTAAAAAGCCCACAAGCAGGCTGAGCACTGTATATTTTTGCTGATTGATGCCTTGTAAAATGGCCGCCGAAACGGAAAAAAGCGCAAATAAGATGGAAACGGGCGCATATGCCTTCAGGACACTGATTCCAAGTGGATCATGGCTGTAAAAGGCACTATAGATTGGATCGGCTAGCACCGACATGCCAACGACAGCTGGAATGGTAATGAACAACAAAATTTGGAAGGCTTGGTTCAGCTGGCGGTTTAACTCTTCCGAATCCTCGCTTACATATGCCTTCGTCACCGAGGGAAGAAGCGCCATTGAAAATCCGGTTGCAAGTGTCATCGGAATCAAGACAAGCTTCTGGGCATATACATTCAACACCCCAAGGGCATCTTCTGCGACGTGCTGCAAACCGATTGAAGACATCGCCTTATTGAAAGACAGCAAGTCCGCAAACTGAAACAATGGCATCGCGATTCCGACAAATATGAAAGGAATCGACGAAAGAAATATTTCTTTATAAATCTCCTTCAGGGAAATTTCCATCGTCCCCCGGTCTTTCTTCATCAAGCTGTCCAAATGGGGTTTTTGTTTTTTCCAATACCAAAATAACACCACTAAACCGCCGACAGCCCCGACCGTTGCCGCGAAGGTAGCTACTTGGATGGCTCTCACTAACTCTCCATCCAGGACATTCAAAACAACATACACACCGGCCAAAAGGAACACGATGCGGACAATTTGTTCGATAACCTGAGAGATGGCCGTTGGTTCCATCGCTTCATGACCTTGAAAGAAGCCGCGGATGATGCTCATGAACGGTACAAAAATCAAGGCGAAGCTGACCGCCCGTATGATCTCGGTGACATCACTGACATCTTCCTGCCTGACCCCAAAGACTCCAGTAAACAGCGGGGCCATCGTATAGAGAATCAAAAAAGCGAGAAAACCTGTGACAACCATTAATTTCAGGCTCGATTTAAATAACTTCTCACCGACTGCGTATTCCTCAAGCGCATTATACTTCGAAATGAATTTAGAAACAGCAAGCGGCATGCCTGCCGTTGCAAAACTAATGAAAATGGTATATGGAACGTACCCATATTGATAGAGGGTAGCCCCTTTATTCCCAACCATATGTTCAAATGGGATAACGTAAAATAAACCAAGTATCTTGGAAATGATCGCTCCCAGCGTTAATATAAAAGCCCCTTTTAAAAACTTAGATGACATCTAATCCCTTCCTGCCTCTGTCAGTTACGTTTCACACGCTCTTTATCTTATCATATTAAAGAATTTTTTCTATAGAAAACTACACTCAAGTTTATCGTTTTCGATGATAATACACAAACAAATAATTCCTTTTCTTCTACATTCGCAATCTGACGGGCTCTTGCTATATAATGAAGGGACTGAAAATGATAAAGTGGTGATCAATTTGAAATATGATGTAGTGGTAATTGGCGGCGGTCCTTCCGGATTGATGGCAGCAATTGCAGCCGGGGAAAAAGGTGCCCATGTCTTGTTAGTGGATAAAGGCGAGAAGCTTGGCAGGAAACTTGCAATCTCGGGCGGCGGACGCTGCAACGTGACGAACAGGCTCTCAATCGATGAAATCATTCAGCATATCCCTGGAAACGGGCGATTTCTATACAGTGCATTCTCAGAGTTCAATAATGAAGACATTATTCAATTCTTTGAAAAATTGGGCGTGGCTCTTAAAGAAGAGGACCATGGCCGGATGTTCCCTGTCAACGATAAAGCGCAAAGTGTCGTGGATGCCCTTCTGACGCGCCTGTCGAATTTAAAAGTAACGATCTATAAGAACTCCCCAGTTGCGGAAGTTCTCTATGAACATGGAAAAACCAGCGGTGTCCAGTTAAAAGATGGCCAGACCATTGACACGGATGCAGTCGTGATTGCAGTCGGCGGAAAATCAGTTCCCCACACCGGTTCAACGGGAGACGGCTACGCATGGGCTAAAAAGGCGGGACATACTATTACCGAGCTTTTCCCAACTGAAGTTCCCGTACTTAGCAATGAAACATTCATTAAAAATCGAACACTTCAAGGTCTCGCACTTCGCGATGTTTCATTGAGTGTCCTTAACCCAAAGGGCAAGGCCCTGATTACACACCGAATGGATATGCTCTTCACCCATTTTGGCGTCTCCGGTCCAGCTGTTCTAAGATGCAGCCAATTCGTCGTGAAAGCGATGAAAAAATGGAACCTGTCTGAAGTGACTATGAAACTCGATGCCCTGCCGGACCGAAACAAGGAAGAGGTTTTTCAAGATATCATGAAGGAAATCAAGGCCGAACCGAAAAAAGCCATTAAAAACACCTTAAAAGGCTTAGTTCCTGAACGATACCTTCACTTCCTGCTTGAGCGAAGCGGGATCGACCTTCAAGAACAAGGAGCTACGATATCAAATGAAAAAATCCGCCGCTTTGCAGAATTATGCAAGGACTTCCAATTCGGAGTGCACGGCACCCAGCCGCTGGAAAAAGCCTTCGTCACGGGCGGCGGCGTATCCGTCAAAGAAATACATCCAAAGGAAATGGCATCCAAACTAATGGACGGACTGTATTTCTGCGGTGAAATTCTGGATATACACGGATACACAGGCGGCTATAATATCACATCGGCATTAGTAACCGGAAGACTCGCCGGAATGAATGCTGCCATGTATGCCCGTTCATAATTCGTAAAAGAGGCTGATCCGCTTGGATCAGCCTCTTTTAATGCGATTTCGTAAGCCTATACATCCATTCGGTGTTTATTGGGCTTTGATTCAGGCGAAGATGCGGTTATTTGGGTCTTCACCGTACTTTTTTGGGCCGTACCCGCGACGCCTCTATTATCCGGCTTTTTGTTTAAAATATTTCTGGATGATGGCGAAAGGCTTCAAGATCAATGGTATTCCGTTTCGTGAAAGTGACGCCTTCACTCTCGAGCATCGCCTTCTGGTGTTCTGCGGCTCCCTCCGCTTTTATGCCGATTTCTCCTTTGGCATTGATTACCCGGTGCCAAGGAAGGTCATGCTTTTTGCTGCTTGAATGAAGGATCCTTACGACCTGCCTTGCACCGCGCGGACTTCCGGCGAGCTGTCCAATTTGACCATATGTCATCACTTTACCGGAAGGGATTTGTTGTATGATATTAATTACCCGTTCAGTAAAACTTTCCAAATAACTCGCCCCTTCCATTCTATCCGTTTGCTAAAATCGTGATTTTTTCATCGGTTATCAGGACCCCATGATGCTTGATCAAGTTTATTTTAAGCTCGGCAGGCACTCTGCAGTCATCGTACGCACAAACAGAAATCAATCCTCGTTCCTTGATCAATTTGTCGATTCCTTTTTCATATTCTCCTATCGCTAAGGTGGCTTGATCGTCATGGCCCCATTCAACATGGCCCCAAGTCCGCACGTGCTGATTGCGTTCAGTATATGTAACGATATTTTCCAAGAAATAATTAACCATCGTCGAAGGATGGAAGTTTCCATGAAAACAATAAAAATCAAAATTGTTCATAAGATGCACTTGCTCCAATTGCTCCTCATTTAAATGAAGCTGCAATTTCTTGTACACAAAAGGAAAGATACGGTCATTTTCGACGACCAGAAGATGGTCTCCCTGTTCAACACCCTCAATGATGAATGTTGCCTCATTTTCAATGTAGGCTTCCAATTCATTAAAACAGTATAAGATATGTCCACCATCCGATTGCTGTAGATTTTCTATTAGTTGTTTCATATTGTTATCCAAAATGGATCTCTCCTTTAAATACACCAATCCGCTCTATGTATTATGTATAACTTTACCTATTATCTCCGTGTTTGTAAAATTCATAGATAAATATAATCAGTTTTTCTTAATGACATCTGTTATGATCCGGAACTTAGTTGAATCGAATTGAGGCTGCTTTTAGTCCACTCATCGAAAGACCAAGGCAGCCCATTTCAGCAAACTCCTTTCTTCATGCATTCCCCCTGGTACGTTGACCTTAAATCACGGGATAAAACGGCACATAGCGCGGGTTATAATAATATGGCGGTCTTGGTCCTATCAGCGGCAATTCAAAGGTATTTGGGTTGGAATCATATAACAACTCCACTTTTTCATCAGATTGATCGACCAATAACAATTTCACTTCTTCGCTATAATAATATGGCATATTGAGGCCTCCAAAAACTTTTTTTCTACACTTCAGCATATTCGAGCTGTACGGCAACGAGCCGGTACCCATACATGTTCTTCATGCACGGCATATACCTGATCGTCATAGAGTAATCCGACTAAATTCTTTTTTAGGAGGACTCCTCATGGCAGAAGATAAGAAAAAGAAATCATCATGTGAAGGCTATCCCATGCATCCGAATTATGGAAAAATCACTCGTTATCAAGACGTCCCCATCACGGTTCCGGAGCAACGCCAATTTCGCCAGCCTGGTGTAGAAAAATTAATGGTGCCACGGCCCATCATCGAAAATCCCAATTATAAGGGCAGTGGAAAATTAACAGGCAGTGTCGCATTGATAACTGGCGGAGACAGTGGAATTGGCGCTGCGGCTGCCATCGCTTTTGCTAAAGAAGGCGCAGATGTTTCCATCGCTTATCTGGATGAACATGAGGATGCCAATCGGACTAAAACGAGAATTGAAGAGCTTGGACAACGTTGCTTACTGCTGCCTGGTGACTTAAGGGATAAACAGCAATGCATCAAGATCGTGGAAGACACCATCGAAACATTTGGAAAGCTCAATATTCTTTGTAACCACGTGGGTATTCAATTTCAACAATTAAGCTTGCTTGATATTACGGATGAGCAATTCGATGATACCTTTAAGGTGAATATCTATTCCCACTTCTACACGACCCGTGCTGCCCTTCCCCATTTAAAAGCTGGGTCCTCCATCATTAATACATCTTCTGTCGTGACGTTTAATGGGAATAAGCAATTAATTGATTACACGGCGACTAAAGGGGCCAACATTGGTTTTACCCGTGCCTTGGCAAACAGTCTTGTCGATCAAGGCATCCGGGTGAACGCCGTTGCACCCGGAAGGTTTTGGACACCCCTCATCCCGGCAAGTTTCTCGGCAGACGAAGTGACAAGTCGATAACCCGATGGAGCGTCAAGGCCAGCCATTTGAACTGGCTCCCACCTTTGTCTATCTCGCTTCTGATGATTCCCGTTTTGTGACAGTACAAACACTTCATGTCAACGGCGGGGAAGCGACATCGTCCTAATTTCCACATCGTATATGCTCCCTTCCGAGGAAGTCAAAATTCTGATTTCCATAAAAAAAAGACTACCTATTGCCTGCCAGCAAGCAATAGGTAGTCTAATGTTGATTATAGGCCAGCCGGCCTTTATTTTTTTTTATAGATGATCATCGCACTAAAACAGTAGATCTGTTCCTCTTCCTCTTCACCTGTAGTGGCGACATTGTATTTGATATCGACTATTTGATTATCACGAATATCTTCAAGGAAAAAGTTCATTTCATCCTCAAGATCCTTTTCATGCTCATAATCAAATAATTTGACTTGTATCATCGGCTCTCCCCGCCCTTTTACTATAATGATAGTTATTGTGCAGGATGCCCATTTTTCAAAAATATTATACTTGATTTGTTTGTAAAGCGGATATTAATGCAACCACTTCATCCCCGACTTCTCCTGAAGAAGCTGTCCCGCCCATATCAGGGGTGAGCGCCTTTTTATCGACCATCACCTGTTCGATCACGTCCAACACTTTAGCACCCCAAACCTCATGTCCAAAGAAATCGAGAATCTGACTGGCGGACCATATGGCCGCAAGTGGATTGGCAATGCCTTGATGTGCTATATCCGGGGCTGAACCATGGATCGGTTCGAACATCGAAGGATAAATCCGTTCCGGGTTTAAATTGGCACCGGCCGCCAGTCCCATCCCGCCTGCAATGGCAGCACCTAAATCCGTGATGATGTCACCAAACAAATTGGAGGTGACCACGATTTGAAACCGTTCGGGCTGCTTGACAAAATACATGCTTGCAGCATCGACCAAATAGGAATTCGTTTCTACATCCGGAAACTCCTGTCCAATTTCTTCAAAAACCTGATCCCAAAAAACCATTGAATAATTCAAAGCGTTCGCCTTGCTTATACTCGTTAGCGTCCTGCCCGTCTTACGCGCAAGTTCATACGCATAACGGATGATCCTCTCCGTCCCTTTTCTTGAAAAGACCCCCGTCTGCAGGACGACTTCTTCCGGCTTGCCTTTAAAAAGCCAATCACCGGCACCGGAATATTCCCCTTCACTGTTTTCACGGATGACAACCATATCGATTTGGTCCCGAGTCACGTCTTTTAATGGACAGGGTGCACCTTGAAGCAATTTAACGGGTCGAACATTCACATATTGATCAAATCCCTTTCTGATTTTCAGCAGAAGTTCACGTAAAGAAATATGGTCCGGGACACCAGGATAACCGACCGCCCCAAGATACACAGCGTCAAACTTCATCAGTTGTTCAAGTCCGTCGTCGGGAAGCATTTTACCGTGCTCAAGATAATATTCACAGCCCCATGGAAAATAGGTGAACTGGAAAGAAAAATCCCCGGCAATTGCAGCTACTTCTTTAAGGACCTTTACACCCTCATCAATCACCTCAGGGCCTATCCCATCACCCGCAATGACCGCTATTTTATGAACATTCATGCTTCAACTCTCCTTTTTCTATATTTTCTGATTTTAACCCCCTAATTTTAACATATAATTTATACATTCCAGTTAGAAGAGGTCCATACAGAAAAAAGAGACCTTTCATGATGAAAGGTCTCTTTTTTTACGCCTTCAAATATGCGCGTCTTTCTGCATATTCACGGCACTGTGAACAAACCATGATCTTTTTTCTTTCTTCATTCAAATAAACCGTCACATTCCTGGATTTACGCTTACAAAAGTAACAGGTCTTTTTGAGGAACCTCACTTAACGATGACTTCGCCGTCCCATTCAAGCATTCCGCCAACCATGTTTGCCACTTTATATCCTTGTTCCTGAAGATAATGGCATACATTTTCACTGCGGCGTCCTGAACGGCAGATAAAAATATATTCTTTTTCTTTATCAAAATAGTCAAGGTTTGCCGGGATATCATTCATGCGAATATGTTTAGCGCCTTCGATCATTCCCTCTTGCACTTCTTCGTCTTCACGAACATCGACAAGTTCCATCGCTTCTCCTGCCTCAAGCTTAGCTTCCACTTCTTCAGTTGTAATGACTTTGATTTCTTCCATAATTAGCACCTCGAATTATCGTTTGATTTATCTTTTTCATTATAGCAAAATTTCCAGTTAAACATCACGTAATCGATTTCCTGATGAAAATTCCCTCAAGCCTGACTGTAAAAACGCCGGCGAATATATTATTCGCCGGCGTTTTAAAGCATGAATTCGTATTAATGCTTGAATCCCAGTTGATATTGTTCAGGGATCTCCGTTTTTTTATTCAAAGCTTTAGATGCTTCCAATGCCCAATAAGGGTTTCGCAGCATTCCTCTGCCGACGGCAACCAAATCCGCTTCTTCATTACCTATGATTGAATTTGCAAGAATCGGATCATCTAATCTACCTACGGCAATCACCGGAATATCCAAAGCTTTTTTGATTTCCCTGGCCAACGGAGTTTGATAGCTGGCATGGGTACCAGGCCTTCCGTCTGCTCCAATCGGGCCTTCTCCTCCAGAGCTCACATGGAACATATCGACGCCTGCTTCTTTAAAGACTTGTGAAAATGCAATGCTTTCTTCAATACCATATCCGCCTTCAACGTATTCTTTTGCAGAAATGCGCATGATTAAAGGCATGTCGGCAGGCATTTCGCTTTTCACTGCTTTAATGACTTCCACTCCGAATTTTGTCAGGTCTCTTCCATATTCATCATCACGTTTATTCGTAAGCGGTGATGTGAATTGGTGGATTAAATACCCGTGTGCACCATGTAATTCGATTACGTCAAATCCTGCTGTAACTGCCCTTCTGGCCGATGCCCGGAATTTATCGACCATTTCCTTCACTTCTTCCGTTTCTAAAGCTCTTGGTGTTTTGTACGCTTCATCAAACGCAATGGCTGATGGTGCCACCGGCGTTTCCGCATCCTCCGCTTTACGGCCTGCATGGGCAATTTGTATTCCGATTTTTGCACCGTATTGATGAACTTCCTTAACGATGTTGGAGAAAGCCCCAATTTGATCGTCGGACCATAATCCAAGATCGCGATTCGAAATGCGCCCATCAGGCTCCACATCGGTCATTTCAACTATAATTAACCCCGTACCGCCAACTGCCCTGCTTACATAATGCTGATGGTGCCAATTCGTTGGTATACCATCTTCCGCTTCGACGGAGTATTGGCACATCGGCGGCATGACGATCCTATTCTTCAGTTCAAGTTCTTTTATGCGATAAGGTGAAAATAAATCATTCATAATTTTTTATCTCCTTTTTTATATAATGCATGCACATGCATTTATATCATCCCAGTAATACTGTGTCAACTAATCAGATTCCCGAAGCTGTCATTGTAAATTCCGATGCAGAAATCCATAAAAAAAGAGAAAGACGGATATCCCGTCCCTCTCCTTCATACTTAATTAAAAGTCGAAATTATCAGGATCTGGACCAACACGGTGATTCTGATTCAATCCATCAATTTGGTTCATTTCCTCTTCTGTCAATTCGAAATCGAATACAGTTGAGTTTTCGACAATACGATGTTCTTTAGTTGATTTTGGAATCGTTACAATCCCATTTTGTAAATCCCAGCGTAAAATGACTTGTGCAACAGACTTGCCATGGTTGGTCGCAATTGCTTGTAATACTTCATTATCCAGCAGTTCACCTTGCATCAAAGGAGACCATGCTTCAAGTTGTATTCCTTGTTCCTTACAAAATGCCTGAACTTCTTTTTGAGTTAAACGCGGATGGCATTCCACTTGATTGACCATCGGCTTCACTTCTGCATCTTCCATCAAATCTTTTAGATGGTGAATTTGGAAATTGCTCACACCGATCGCCTTTACTTTTCCTTCTTTATATAAAGTTTCTAACGCTCTCCAAGCTTCTTTATATTTCCCTTCCACTGGCCAATGGATAAGATATAAATCCAAGTACTCCAAGCCAAGTTTCTTTAAGCTTTTTTCGTAAGCCGCGATTGTTGATTCAAATCCCAAATCAGCATTCCAGACTTTTGATGTTACGAATAATTCTTCCCTCGAGATTCCAGCTTCTTTCAATCCCTCACGGATCCCTTGTCCAACCCCTTCTTCATTTTCATAAATGGCAGCCGTATCGATGCTGCGATAACCATGTTTAATGGCCACTTTAACTGCATTTACCAGCTCCGGTCCTTCTTCCACCTTAAATACGCCCAATCCGAACCAAGGCATTTTAACTCCATTATGCAACGTAGTTGTATCTTGTAAATTTTTCACCATTATACTCTACCTCCAAATTTTCTCTTCATTGTTTTTTAAGATTGTAATGCGTTTAAGTATCAGTATCATTACATCCCTTCAAGGAACCTTCCATCATTCGCTGAAGGGATGCAATGATACTTGGTTATTGATACTCTAAACGCATAGCATGCTTTTTCTAACATGCATCACTTTTTCATTCCTATGCTATTTTGTCCGTTCCCTTGGCACGGTCTTTACTTTCCAAGGCCCGGCTCAAGCCTGTTAAAATCACTGCTGCAAACACCATGACTCCACCTATCCACGCTGTATGGATCAGTCCGATCGAATCGGTAATCACCCCTCCTAAGTAGGCACCAATGGCGATTCCCGCATTGAAGGCGGCAATATTGATGGCTGAAGCCACGTCCACTGCACTCGGCACGAAACGCTCCGCTAACATGACGACATAGACTTGAAGCCCTGGAACATTCATGAATGCAAACAATCCCATTAAAATGATCGTAATTAAACCAGCTATCTTAAACGGTGCCGTGAAGGTCAAGACCACCAGTACAATGGCTTGTATAAGAAACATATAGAATAGGGCATTAATAGGATTGCGATTGGCCAATTTCCCGCCGAGAGTATTCCCTATCGCTATGGCTACTCCATATACTAGCAAAATCAAGGCCACAGTTCCTTCTTTAAACCCTGTTACTTCCTGAAGTAATGGCGACAGGTACGTGAAGACAACGAATGTACCTCCGTATCCTAACGCTGTAATGATGAATACTAACAGCAAACGTCCATTCGTCACCAATTTGATTTGGTCACGGAACGTCGTCCGTGCAGCTTTTCTTAAATCGGATGGGACAAGGATGCCATTTCCGATGAAAGCTATCAGGCCGATTGCCACAATGATGATGAAAGCGAATCTCCAGCCGAATTGCTGCCCGATGAACGTTCCAAACGGAACTCCGGTCACCGTTGCCACCGTTAGACCTGTGAACATGATGGCGATGGCACTCGCCCTGCGGTTTTCAGGGACCAAATCAGCCGCAATCGTAGCGCCGATCGACATGAAAATACCATGTGCAAGCGCTGAAATGACACGTGCGATCAATAATACACTGATCGTGGTCGCAGAAGCCGCCAATGCATTTCCGGCAATGAACACGACCATGATCCAAAGCAATAAGGTCTTTCTCGACATATTCGATGTAAGGGATGTAAGGATAGGTGCCCCGAACATGACCCCCAAGGCGTATAGAGATACCGTCAACCCCGCCGTCGTGACTGTAATGTGTAAATCTTTAGAAATGAGCGGTAATAATCCCACGCTGATGAACTCGGTTGTTCCAATTGCAAAGGCGCTGATCGCTAAAGCGAGCAATGCCCATGTACTTCTATTTTTATTTGAAATCATATCCTCTTCTCCTTCTTGTTGTTTTGTACTATCATTGAAATTGCCTAAGCAACTTTTTTATAAATGGTACAGTGGAATTCGGTGTGCAAATGTTATTATGAGATATAATACAAATAAAAAACAGTACGTACTTTAAAGTAATATAGGTACCTTAAAGTTCCTATAAAATAAGGAGAGTATACAAAACATGCAAAAAAAGAAGTACAATATATCCGTTGAAGCAACACTGGAAGTACTGGGCGGGAAGTGGAAATGCGTAATCCTCTGCCATCTGACTCACGGAAAAAAGCGGACTAGTGAATTGAAGCGCCTAATGCCAAACATCACCCAAAAAATGCTGACTCAACAATTGCGGGAGTTGGAACAGGACGGTGTCATCAATCGGATCGTTTATAACCAGGTCCCCCCAAAAGTGGAATATGAATTAAGTGAGTATGGACAAAGCCTGGAAAGCATCCTATCCGCACTATGTACGTGGGGGGAAAACCACATAACCAGGGTGTATGGTGATAAGTTTTCCGTTCTAGAGGAAAGTGTATTGAATGATCAATTAAAGTAATCTTAAACAAAAAGGATTAGCTTGAAGTAGCTAATCCTTTTTTGTTTATAAAGAATTCTCCTGGTTTAACCAATAATTAAAGCTAGCCCCATATTCCCATAAATTCCCCATCAAGAGGCACCTGTTTTATTCCCCTCCTTCTTTTTGGTATAATATGTAATATCACATCATTTAAAGTTTTTATTTTTTAATCGAAGAAGTATAATGGTGAAACCAAGGAGTGACATATGAGGGTCTTATTAGAATTGATACGCATCATATTAATATTCGGGATAGCCGGCACAATCATTTCGAGCATTGTAAACGGCATATATATAAACATAGGAGTGAATCAGTATGGCTGGCTAGGATCGATTGCGATACTGATTTTATTATTCGTCTGGTATAGAAATAAACTTCAGTTCAGTGGCTGGTACTCGGGAAAAGGGAAGGAAAAGCTTCCAAAAACAGCCTCACAAATACTCATTCTGTGTTCACTATTTTTGTTATGTGCCCCACCTGTCTTAAGTTTTGTGCCGATGATCTTTCATTAAACGGGATTTATATCCTGGATAGAGCAGGAGTGATCGATTTGCGGAAATTGTTTAATATTGTGGTCCTCATACTCCTACTCTCTGGATTATGGTATGGATATGGTAAAGATATTCAGGAGTCTGGATTCAAAGCAGGGGTTAGTGCCTTTGCTTCAGATGTTCGTTCCTTTATAAACGGGCCCGAGGTTTCAACCGCTTTGGAAAAACTGAGTACTGGAGTCAGCAGCCTGATTGGCTCGCTGTCGGAAACATTGGATACCGCTTCTGAAAAAGAATTGCAGGAAACGGAAAAAGTGAAAAAACCAGCACTGGAAGCACCTGGTGATGCATCCTTCTCAGTCCGTAATATCGAAATTGGCGATACGAAGGATGATGTAGAAAAATTGGCTGGTAAAGCAAAACGGAATACGCGAAATGAATATGGCGTGGACTGGTTCGCCTATCACGAAAATTATCAAAACTTCTTCATGGTTGCCTATGATAACAACAATAAAGTTGTTGGTTTATATACGAACCAAGATTTGATTTCCTCAAAGGAGGGCATTAAACGCGGCACACCCAAAGAAACCGTGACTGGGAAAATGGGGGAGCCTGTAACAAAACTGCTTAAAGGAAACGTCTATTACCAAATTCGAAGTGACAGCGGCGAATACGATATGTTTGAAATGGATAATAGCTATGTGACCATTTTTTATGACAAACATGAGAAAAATACAGTCACGGCAATCCAAATCATCGACGCAAAACTCGAAAAGCAAAAGAGCGGCTATTTTGCAGAAGCCGGTCCTGGATTAAAGAAGGGCTTTGAATATCAATTATTCGATTTGACCAATGCCTCACGGGTCAATCATGAGCTCTCAGTGCTTTCATGGGATAAACAAGTGAAGGTCACTGCACAGGATCATAGTTCAGATATGGCCGTTAATCAATACTTCAACCATACAAACCTTGAAGGAGAATCCCCTTTTGACCGGATGGAAGATGACAAAATCAATTTTCGAATGGCTGGGGAAAACCTGGCTGCCGGTCAGAATAGCAGTATCTTTGCCCATGAAGGCCTAATGAATTCCATTGGACACAGGGAAAACAAATTACAGAAGGATTTTGAATCGCTCGGTGTCGGAGTTGCCTTCGATGAGGAAGATAAACCATATTATACGGAAAACTATTTGACGAAATAAACGAAAAAGCTGTGCAAGGGAAAACCTGCACAGCTTTTTTCATATAAAAGAGGGCACCCATTCATAAAAATGGATGCCCATGTGTTAAATCACCAAACGAATAATCCAACGACCATGGCACTTAGCAAGGAAACAGCCATCCCGCTAACCAGCAGCTTCCAAACATTCCTTCCGATAATGTTCGATTTCTCATCATTGAGAATGGAATTGAATGTTCCATAAATCATGCCCACTGTACTGAAGTTGGCAAATGACGTCAGATAAGTGACAGCCACAGCAACTGTATGCGGAGGCAGTGTACTGACTTTATCTTTTAAATCGAGCAAGGCAACGAACTCATTTGTGGCAAGCTTGATTCCCATCAATTGAGCAACATACATGGCATCATGTCCAGATAATCCAAGCAAGAATGCAAATGGACTAAAAATGACAGAGAAAATCTTTTGAATGGTCAATCCATCCACGAAGAAACCGAAAATGCCGTTTACGCTGGCCGTTAACGCCACATAGCCAATAACCATTGCCATGATAACGAAGACCATTTTGGCCCCAACCAGCATACTGTTGGAAATGGTGGAAAAGAAATCTTTACGTTCCTCCTTGGAAGGTACATAAACGACGTCTTCTTCTTTACTGACATCGACAGGATTCAGCATGTTAGCTATCAGCAGGGCATTTAAGCAATTCAAAGGTATCGCTACAAAAACATAGGTTGCCGGTACCATGGACAGGTAGGCTCCAATGATTGAACCGCTGATGCTGCTCATGCTCATGATTCCAAATGTCAAAAGACGCTGATCCTTAATCGCACTGAGCTGAAGGCGGAGTACGGCAAGTGCCTCAGTATTTCCTAGGAACATCATCTGAATCGAAAAGAAACTCTCAAGTTTTGGCAATCCGGATACTTTTGAGATGAGCCATCCCACTTTATCAATGATCCAGGTAAGTATACCGAAATACGATAAAACATCAAAAAACGTGATAATGAAGATAATTGGCATCAATGCGCTGAAAAAGAAATCCACTTGTTCATTTGCCATAAGTGAAGGAAAGACAAAAGAAATCCCTTCATTCGCACATTCAATCAACCAGGTGAAGAATGAAGCGATCAGATTAATGACCCACGCCCCAATTTTTGTCGATAACATGAACCATGTGATAAGCAATTCTAGAACCAGCAAGGTAAGAATGGCTTTCCACTTAACGTTCCTTTTATTAGGTGAACAAAGGTAAACGATGCCCATTACAACTAAAACACCTAATATATTCAATAAGAAATACATGCTTTCATCCCCTTTGGCTATATCATTTCCCATTCGTTTTTTTTATATAAAAAGCCCTCACCTTTTTACACCTTCAGCCGCAGGAAGAAAGTGTGAAAAAGTAAGAGCATCCATTCAAACATGTTATATGGATCACAAGCGAACCAACATGAACCTGTCCATCTCTTCTATATTCATACTTCCTTGTAGTCCGGCATTACGGCTGCCAGGTAGAAACTATCAGACCATCGTCACTGATATTATACAAGGATATTTTTTAAATAAATTTCTTAGGAAAGATATCATTTTAAATCAGTTTATTTTTAATTACAATACGTTTTAAAGTTGTTATATTAATATAAATTTTTTGAAAACATTTAAGAAAGTCTCAGAAGGACCGAGGTTGGGTAATACTTAAGAAGGAGGTGGCTTAAACTATAAACGGTTCCATCTAAAGATGTCTTAAATACGCTTCCCAGTTGTTTCAATTCATCCTACTGACCATTACATCTCCTTTAAAGGAAATAAGGACGTGAATTTTTTGTGGAATTTTTTAATAGCCAGGAAACTCTTACTGCAATCCAGTGGACTTTAAGAGCCATTATATCCTTCATCTTCTTACTTTTTTCGGTTAAATTGATGGGACAACGGTCCATTTCGCAGTTACGGTTACTTGATTTCATAATGGCATTAATTATTGGAAACATTCTTGCTCACCCTTTATCTGATGAACAGTTAGGTTTGGAGGGCTCAATGATAACAACAGGTGTATTGGTCATTTTATATATAATTAGTGTGTTTACAAGCCTTAAGTGGGGTAAACTCCGAAGGTTTTTTGACTCTGATCCCCTTCCCCTTATCGAAAATGGACAAATCATATACAAAAGCTTGGCAAGGGCCCGAATTTCGATCGATGTTTTATTATCGGAATTAAGAAAAGAAAAAGTCAAAGATATTCAAAAAGTATCACTCGCACTATGGGAACCAGATGGTACCATTTCATTGTTCTTATATCCTCAATATGAAGCGGTAACCCCAGCAGATATGCACCTAGCAACAAATGCCTTCACATTTCCTAAAACGATTATTAAAGAGGGAAAGATTGATTCTAAAGAATTAAATCGGGGCGGCAAGGACGAAGCATGGCTGAAAAACAGAATCAAAATAACATATAATGCCGACGTGAACGATATTTTATTGGCAACCATTGACAATAATGATGCCTTAAAGGTCTTTTTCTACAAATAAATCTTCAGCCAAAGTAAAATCCCCCTCAAGTATAGTGTAAAGCCTACTTATGAATGCAAGCTTTACACATATTAACTTAAAGGGGATTTATCAACTCGCTTATTACTCCGACCAGTTCAGTGTATTTAAGAACTTATACACATCTTCATACACCTGTTCACGTTCCTTGCCCAATGTGATAATATGACCTGAATTTTCATACCATATCAAGTGTTTATGCTGCGTATCGACTTCATTGAAAATCGCTGTAGCACTCTCCGTATAGTCAGGATCATCCAAGCGCCCTTGTAAAACAAGCGTTGGTGATGTGATTAAATCTAAATTTTCACCTGTCTCATTTATAATATTCAGCACATCTTTAAGTTGAGGCATAGGCTCTTCTTCCAGCAGCTTCACTTCTGCAGCAATTTGGTCTGCATTTTTGCCCTCAAACTTCTTATAAGCCTGTGCATAATTGAGCAAGCGGTTCTTTTGTCGATCGATACTTTTCCCTTGCGTCGGAGCGCACATTGAAACTACGCCTTTTACAGGCAATTCAATTCCCACTTTTAATGAGAAAACTCCTCCTAAAGAAATTCCTACAACAGCAATTTCTTCATAGCCTTCTTCTTTAAGGAATTTATAGCCATTAACTACATCTTCCCACCATTCCTTTGGACCAGTCTTAACGAGTTCCTCACCAGATACTCCATGCCCTCTATAAAGAGGTCCGTGGCAAGTATAGTCAAGATCATTCAAGTATTTCCCTAATTTCTTCATATCTCCTGTACTTCCGGTAAACCCGTGAAGTAAAAGAACAGCTCTCTTTCCACCAATATATGTGAATGGCTCTGGTGCTTTCACTTTCATCTATCTAGGACCTTCTTTCTTTGCTCTTGTTGATAAATAGAATCTAAATGATTTTTGAAAAAAAATCAATTAATACCCCTTGAGTAGTGATTCTTCTATCCTATTCCGTATTTTCATTAAAACAATTAAATCATGTATATAGTATCCTTACCACACTCTTCACAACTCATCCGTTCCGAAGCACATTTTACTATGATTAAATTTATTTAGCAATCGTCATTTAACCATTTTTTTTTAGAAAAGTAAAATGCACCTTGTGATACGATGTACAACGTATTACACTTTAGAAATGAAAAGGAGGAGAATTTATTTGGATAAAGAATTAATGAAGGGAAGCATTGACCTCCTTTTGCTTTCACTTCTTTCACAAAAAAAGCTATACGGCTATGAAATCACGAAGATCTTGAAGGAAATGAGCATGGGCAAATATCAAATAAGTGAAGGCACCCTCTACTCCGCCCTGAAACGGTTAGAAAAAAAAGAATTCATAAAAGGCCATTGGAAAGAGTCCGAGTCAGGCCGCAGGAAATATTATCATGTCACCGAAAATGGACAAACCGAACTTGAACGGAAGCGAGAATGCTTTTTCTTCCTCGAAAAATTAGTTCGGAAAACCACAGAGCAATTCTAAACAAAATACAAAGCTTCCTAGCCCCAATAATGGAACGGTGCAGGAAGCTTTTTTTGATGTTTACTCGTGAATTCGTCCTGCACTCATAATTTCGCACTGTTTATTCGTGAATTACTCTTGAGTTCGCACTGTTTACTCGTGAATTTGCGCTGTTTACTCGTGAATTCGTACTGCACACTTAGTTCGCACTATTTAATCGTGAGTTTTTCACGTTTACTCGCGAGTTTGCGCTGTTTACTCGTGAGTTTCGCACTTTTACTCGTGAGTTTGGACTGTTTACTCGTGAATTTTGCACTTTTACTCGTGAATTCGTACTGCACACTTAGTTCGCACTATTTAATCGTGAGTTTTTCACGTTTACTCTTGAGTTACTCCGTTAACGCGCAAAAAAAAGGACCTAATTTGGTCCTTTTTTGTCAATTCCTTTATGCTTGCGATAATTGGCGCAGGAGAGCTTCATGCATTCCCCTTGAACATGGGGGCCATATTTTTCACGAAAGGCCTCGAGGCAATAGCATTTATCTTCTTCCTTTTTGGTTCCTTCCATCGAGTGCACCCCTCCTGGCATTTAACTGGCGACTACACGTTTCTCCAGTTCTACGTTGATTCGTCCCAACAGTACGGCACCAATTGACTGTATGATGGTTTTAACGATGATTTGCCCGATGACCGCAGCGGGTACTGCTTCCCATGGCAATATATTGGCACCCAGTGGACTTAGGCCAATCACGACAAATATCACCGAATCGAAAAATCCTCCAACGATCCCGCTGTAAAACACCCTCCAACTCATCGGAAGCTTTAAACGGGTATAAATTTCCGTGTCCGCCGTTTCTGCGACCACAAACGATAATGCGGAAGCAAATACAATCAGTAACGTATCCCCTAATAAAAATGATACACATGCAGATAAAATAAGTGCAGTGACGATACATATATAGGTCTTCGCGCGGCCGAATTTATTCTGGACCAGATCTCGGAAGATGAAGGTTCCCCCGATGAGCAATGTCCCCATCGGGATGATGAACATGCCAAAATGTAATGGCGCAAAAGCTGCTGTAACCACATTCGCCGTGATTATGGATACTAAATACAATAAAATTCTTAACATTTCTTAATTCTCCTTATACAGAAAAAACAGCACCCTAAGAAAGAGCACTGTTCTCCTTAGTTTTTTTGAGAGGGTAGCTAGAACCTCTTCCGCCCGGGCGGATTATCATTTTCCTCATTTATCGTAGCTTGAAAACGATTGGAAATCAAGAAGTTTCCATATGGCCCTTTTATGTTACGGAGAATCCGATATTAGCAATTCACTTCAAATCTTCTTCAATGCAATGACTTTGCCGATTTCTGTCGCAAAAAACTGCTTGACCGCCTGTATATGAAAGCCGAAAATCAATGATAGAGTCATTTACGATCTTGATACCTTATTTGGCGAGGAGGAAAAAGAATTATGAAAAAAACTACGTTTGTCTATCCTATTTATATCGCAACCACACCAGAGAAGCTTTGGGAAGCCTTGACGAGTGGTGAAGTCACGAAGAAATATCACTTTGGATTGCAAGTACAGTCTGACTGGCAAGAAGGGGCAGCCGTTAAATATTTGCTGGAAGATGGGCGGATTACTGATCATGGTAATGTACTTAAATGCGAGCCGTTGCACCTGCTCTCGTTTACATGGATCATGGCAGGAGACGAAACACCTCGCGAGCAGCCTACACGGGTCACTTTTGAATTACAGAAAATGGACGATTCGACTGTGAAGTTAATTCTTAGGCATGAGGAGCTTTTGAAGACAGATTTCGTATATGATGAAAATACCTATGAAGGCTTGAATAATGGATGGCCAGCCATTCTAAGTAACCTGAAGAGCTTGCTTGAAACTGGACGGACACTGCCGTCAATATCAGTAGATTGGGATAGTGGAAAAAAATAAAAACAAATCGAAAGAGAGTTGTTTTAGTATGGATACCCAAATAATCACGAAATTTAAGATAATCAAGCCAGCTAATGAAGTGTTTGAAGCCATAGTGAATCCTGAAAAAATCAGGAATTTCTGGTTCTCATCGAGTTCGGAAAGATGGGAACAAGGCAGGACACTTACATTGAGATACAACGAATACGATGCTGAAGTGGTCATTAATGTAATGGAAGTTGAGGAAAATAGGAAAATCGTGTTTGCGTGGGGCGGAAATGATCAAGAAACGATTGTTACCATTACACTAAAAGAGTTGGATAAAACGAGTACAATCATTGAAGTAAACGAATCAGGATTGAGTGAGGACGACCCTGAAATAATAAACAAAATGATCGGACAAAAAGAAGGTTGGGTTTATACATTAACCTGTTTAAAGGGTTATTTAGAAAATGGCGTTAATACTTTGAGAGCATCATTGGTTTTTTAATTATTAAAGGGTGCTGGTTCAGATGATAAGGCATCCGTTAAGCAAGCTCCTTCCTAATGTCGATTGTCTAAATCAACTAAGGGAGGAGACCTAGATGTTTCCGAGAAAAAACTTCCCGTATGGTTTGACACGAAATTCAATCGGAAATCACTTTTAGATACATGCCCTTTGAAGCTTTTTTGTAGGCTTCAATTCCCATTTTCTTGACTTTTTCCGATAAACTGGATGCTATTACCAATTGGGTTCCTTGAATAACTGAAGGATCTATCAGGCGCATTTTATTTTTCCGATGTATATCGTATTCCACTTGATCTTCTTTCAACTTTACGTTACCATGGATCCGTTTTAATAGGTTTTGAACTTCATGGTCTTCAGTGAAGCTTAACAAGCACATGACTTCTTCATCTGTACCGAGTAAGTCATCAAGGCTGATCAGTTTTTTTGCTAAAGCCACTTTTAAGGTCTTTGCCAAGATATCATAGCCATATATATTAAGTGGGTTCATGAAAAAATCAATAACTTCGCTGTAATACGTTTTCACAAACCATTCCGCCGATTCAATATTATCCAGATACATCCTTCCATTTATTATGATTACATGTTCTAGGAATTCTTTAATGGCTTCGATGGTGATATGTCCATATTGATACATATCCCGGAGAGTATAATCTACCCGATCGGCACATAACTCAGGTGCTGGCTGTTCAAGCAATTCCCATTTTGATTGAAAAATGACTTTACGATCATATCCATATTCCTTCAGTATAAATGGGATTTCGGATTCCATAATGACTTGTTCATATATTTTTTCATGATAATCTTCATCCTTACAATCCAGAACGAAATCAATTACATGTGAGAATGCAGTGTGGGATACGTCATGCAGCAAGCCCGCGATTTGTTCCTCCAATGAACCTCCAAGCGCTTTTATTAAAAGCATCACACCAATTGAATGGTCAAATCGTGTGACATCCCACTTCTCATTAACTAAATAACTTGCCCCGCCTTGATGTATCCCCTTCAATCTTTGGACCGGTTTACTTACTATCAGCCCTTCCAGAACTCCCTCTACAATGTGTTCCCCATAGATACTATCCGAAACTATCAATAACTGCCGCCTCCACCATTAGTTTACTCATTACAGACAGGTGATTTCACTGATTTTTTTCTGCAAAAATTTTTTTCTCCCTTTTGATTTTGCTCATATTGCTTTTTTACCAAATTTTCCAATTCCTCTTCATCATTCAAATCGACATCACTCGGATTGTCCTCATCAACTCCATCTATGATCACCATTTCATTTATTATTACCTGTTCTCGTGGATACACTTCAAAAATGTCTTCTACAGGAATTGTTTTATCTTTATACGGTTTATTGAATAAAAAAAAGCCGTCAAGACTATGAAAATTGATGCCAAAATACCGAATTTCTTTTTCATTTATCCATCCCCTCAAATCTCCAATAATATCCTTATAATACCATATAAGGGTATTAAAGTTAAAAATAAAAACGCTGCAATGTCCTGAATGCTCCCCTTTGCAACACTGGTGGAATTCCGCTTCAGTAAATGGTAAAGTTTATCTTTAAAAACAGGAATTTATTATTCAATCTAATATTTGACATTTGGAAATCAGTGAGCTATCATCCTAATTAACCAGTGGTCAATTAATAAGGAGGTGACAAGATGTCGCCAAGGAAATCGGCAGGTAAAGAATTATCCAGGGACATGGTGTTGAATGAAGCTAGAAACCTTTTTGCAACGTTAGGGTATTCTAATGTCTCCATGAGGCAATTGGCTAAATCATTGGATTGCAGCCATGGAGCCATTTATTATCATTTTAAAAATAAGGCGGAAATATTTTATAGTTTGGTAAAAACGGATTTCTCCGTTTTAAATAATTTAATCGATGATATCATCATGTCGGAAAAGGATTCTTCTGTAAAAATGGAAAAGATTTTATTGTGCTTCTTGGAGTTCGGTCTAACCCAACAAAATCATTATTCCATCATGTTTTTATCGAAGGAAAAAGAAATTCAGCAGTTACTTCAATTTGATTCTAATAAAACATATGAAAAGCTCATCCAGTCCCTGACGGACCTAACGGACAACAAATTGAATCCTGCATCCATATGGTCGATTTTTCTTTCTCTTCACGGATTCATAACTTTTTATATTAATTCTGAGCTAACTTATCAAGATGTAAAAGGCTTAGCTTATTTTCATGTAAAAAATATCATCAGGAACATCATATAATTTTTTGAATATTATTGACCATAGGTCAATTAAACATTGGAGGTTTTAATATGGTAAAGAAATACCTTCATATTGAAGGACTCATGGTCCTTTTAGCGGTGATTTACATCTATTCGTTATATGAATTCAGCTGGTGGATTTTCCTTCTATTGATTTTATCGCCTGATGTTTCCATGCTGGCCTACCTGATCAATGATCGGATTGGAGCAAGGGTTTATAACTTATTTCATACTTATACTCTGTCCATCTTCATGATTTTGCTAGCCATTTTTCTAAAGTCTGATGCATTGATGCTGATTGGTTTAATTTGGACTGCGCATATTGGAATGGATCGCTTATTTGGATATGGCCTTAAATACACATCATCCTTCAAAGCTACACACATTCAAAGGTTGTAATAGCTTAAAAGGCAGTGTGATTACGCATCACACTGCCTCCGCTTTCTTTTCTTTATACGCCCCGCTTGTTACCCCATATATAGGTATGCAGCTGGGGCAGGACTTTCACATCATTCAATTCATCATCTGTTATCACTTTATCAATTAACTCTTCGTACTTCTTCAATAGGCCGCTGATCAATTGACGATCATCCGCCGTCCTGCTGTCGTCATTGCCGACCTGCAGATAAAAAGGAATTTCCGGGTAACGCCCATGTACATGTTTGGCATATTGATAATCTTCCTCGTTAAATACGACGATTTTCAATGAGACATGGTTGTCAGGATTTCGATTGGCAAGGTTCGAGATGATTTTGTCGAGCACCGTAAAGTCGGTGTTCATTCCAGAGCTCGGCGGCTTAGGTGAAATAGTCAGTTCATCAATATCGAGAAACCAATCCTGCCATCGGCTCCCTTGGGTTTCGACACCTATTTTCATTTTATTTTCATGTAAGATCGCTATCAAGCCGTTTAGGTTTTTCAACAGAGCCGGGTTTCCTCCTGATATCGTAACGAAGGAAAAAGCGGAACCCCCAATACGCTTCAGCTCATCCCATATTTCTTCGGCAGTCATCTGGACGGTATCTTCCTTACCGGAGCCATCCCATGTAAATGCGGAATCACACCAGGCACACGAATAATCGCAACCGGCCGTCCGAACGAACATGGTTTTTTGGCCAATGACCATTCCCTCCCCTTGGATGGTCGGCCCAAATATTTCCATAACCGGGAGTTTACTCACTTTCCATCCACTCCCGTCTGGCTTCGGCATAGCTTGTCGGCGTTTCGTACAGTCGAACAAATTCGACTCTAGCACCTTCATATTCTTTTAATGAAAGGTATTCGGCCATTTTTTCATAAATCCAGACAACCATATTTTCAGCTGTTGTATTCATGAGCGGCAGGGTTTCATTCAAATAACGGTGATCCAGGTGGATTTCAATTTCATTTTTCCATATATCCTTGATGTCCCCAAAATCTATCATCAACCCGCGTGAATCTGTATACCCGCTTAATCCGAAAATGACCTTATACGTGTGGCCATGCAGGTTCTTGCATTTTCCTTCATAATCATGCAGATGGTGTGCCGCATCAAAGGTGAATTCCTTACTCACGAGAACCCTCTTGTTTGTATACTTCAATTGGCTGCGCTGAATATCTTCATCTATTTTTTGGAGTTTATCAACTATCGTAAAACCGTACATCATGAAAGCACCTTCCGTCTGCTTACATAGTCATCCAGTCCTTTTTTCCGCAGATTACATGCCGGACAATCTCCACAGCCGTCGGAGATGATTCCGTTATAGCAAGTCAGGGTCTTTTCGCGCACAAAATCGAACGCGCCTAGCTGATCCGCTAGCTCCCATGTTTCCTCTTTATTAAGCCACATTAGCGGCGTATCAATGACGAATGACTGGTCCATCGACAAGTTCAAGGTCACATTCAATGATTTAATGAATACATCGCGGCAGTCCGGATATCCGCTGAAATCCGTTTCACAAACACCGGTGACAATATGTTTAGCGCCAATCTGACTCGCCAGCACTCCGGCAAACGAAAGGAACAGCAAATTCCTCCCTGGTACGAACGTCGACGGCAATTCCCCTTCTTCTCCGTCCGCCACCGCAATATCACTTCTCGTCAGCGCATTTGGTGCCAGTTGGTTCAGCAGCGACATGTCAAGGATATGATGGTTTATGCCCAATTCCTTGGCAATGTTTTGAGCGCATTCGATTTCCAAGCTATGCCGCTGGTTATAATCGAACGTCACCGCTTCCACTTCCTCAAATCTCTCCATCGCCCAGAACAGGCACGTCGTACTGTCCTGACCTCCGCTAAACACAACCACTGCCTTTTCTTTCTTCTTCATTTCTATAAAACTCCTTTTTACGGAAAAAAACAGCACCCTAAGAATAGAGCACTGTTTCTCCTTAGTTTTTTTGAGAGGGTAGCTAGAACCTCTTCCGCCTTAACACGGAATATTATATTTTTCCAAGTCAATAGTAACTTGAAAACGATAAGAAATCAAGATGTTTTTATTAAGAGAACATTGGATCTGATGGAAAATTTGGTTAACTTTTCATTGCTTAAATATCCTTTTATTTATCCGATAAAACAGTGTGAATAAAATATCGATAAAGGGGTCCAATAATTTGAAAAGCATTAAAGCAAAGGTATTGGTGGCATTTTCACTCATCATATCTTTATGTGTCATCTTAGGAGCATTCAATATCTACAGCAGCAACAAGTCACTGGTATATTCCCAGGATATCATCGAAAAGGAGCTTCCGCTTCTTATCCAAGACGAAAAGCTGCTATACAATCTAGCACAAAGAACCGCATACGCCCGGGCATATATTCTTTATGGTGACGAGAGTTATAAAGAAGGGTTCTTACAATATACCGAAGAAAGCCAGGTCATCCAGGAGGATCTTCTTGCCTTAAGCGATTCTGTTAAAGCGAAGGAATTAATCGAGAAAAGCGTGGATTGGAGCACGATGATTGTAGACCGGGTGTTTCCACAATATGAAAATGGAAATGAAGAACGCGCTAAAGAGATACTCGAAAATGAAGTGGCGCCAATAAGCAATGAAGTTATGGAGGGTTTCAAGGAGCTTGCTTCGGAACGCGAGGAATTGATTGTCGCTTCAGGTGAAACCGTCATCACCAGCGGGAAATCGGTTAAGACGACAAGTATCATCATATCCATTGCGGCAGTCCTTATCGGCCTTGTCCTTGCGGTTGTTACCGCCAACCTCATTACCACCCCCCTCCTTAAAATCAGGGATAGGATGAAAATGGTGGCTGCAGGAGAGCTGAATCATGAGCCCCTGGAGCAAAAGTCAAATGATGAAATGGGCGAACTAACGGTATCCGCCAATCAAATGCAGAAAGACCTTCGTGATACGATTGAAAAAATGCTCATTGTTTCGCAATCCGTTTCCAACCAAAGCGAAGATCTGACTCAATCAGCAAATGAAGTGCAGCAGGGCACCAAACAGATAGCGACTACTATGTATGAACTTTCGGAAGGTTCGGAGTCACAAGCCAACCTGGCATCTGAAATGGTTCGCATCATGGATGATTTCACCGGCAGGATTAAGCTTGCCCACCTAGAAGGGGTGGATGTAGCTAACAGTTCAACCGAAATCCTTTCCTTGACCAAGGAAGGCACCACTTTAATGCGCAGTTCGGTCCAACAGATGCAAAGTATTGATGGGATTGTCAAAAATGCCGTAGAGCAAGTGAAAGGGCTCGATTCTCAATCACAGCAAATTTCGCAGCTTGTGCAGGTCATCAAGGATATATCCAATCAAACTAATCTATTGGCGCTGAATGCAGCCATAGAAGCTGCTCGTGCTGGTGAACATGGCAAGGGCTTTGCCGTCGTCGCCGATGAAGTGCGGAAACTCGCTGAAGAGGTCACAGACTCCGTTGGGGATATCACCAATATTGTCTCCGCCATTCAAAAAGGTTCAAAAACGGTCGTCCACTCCCTGGAAGATGGTTATACTCAAGTGGATGAAGGCACGAAACAAATCACGCTCACAGGGCAAACCTTTGAAACAATCAATCATTCTGTCGGGAATATGGAAATGAAAATACTGCATATAACAGACGAATTGAACTATATTTCCTCAAATAGCAAAAAAATCAATCAGGCTATCGAAGATATCGCAGCCGTTTCTGAAGAGTCCGCGGCAGGAATCGAACAAGTCTCCGCCTCCGCTCAGCAATCCAGCTCTTCGATGGATGAAATCACGAATCATGCCAGTGAACTTGCATCTTCGGCAGAACTGCTCACTGAACAGGTTAAGAAGTTCCAATTATGACACTAGCAATTTCCCGAATGCGGGAAATTGCTTTTTCCCTTCCATTATAAGGGTTGTTTCATTTTCGTATATTCGGGGAATAAATAACTATACACAATAATGAACCATTAAAAAACAAATCTATCAGAAGTGGCTGGAAGTGAATATTTCCCTTTGTTTTCAGAATATTTAGTGTATAATTGATTAAAGGAATATTTTAACTTAAATATTCATTACTTCCAATACCTGCTACTGCAAATCCCGACATTTCCTTTCAACATGCACGAGAACATATACCCAGTAAGGTTCCATTGCATGCTTTCTCTCGAATCAAGCCATTCACAACTTTATTCACACAAAAACACGATTCCCACTTCAAATTTTTTAAAAAGGTTAAATTTCACTAATGATATGATACTATTAAACCAAGACCTTTTAACCCCATAAGGAGGAATTCATATGAAACGTTTTTTCAAATTCATAACAGATTTTAACGAAAGAAAAGCACTGGAACGGGAAACCGATGAATTCTTTCGCAAAGAATACGAAAATTATATGAAGATGAATCCTGACAATCAAGGAAAAAGAAGGAGATTAACTCCTAGATTTTATGTGATTGATGGCGGTAAAAAGGGCTCCAACCTTGAAATTTCTGACAGAAAGAAATCCAGTTGACCTGATTCCTTCCATAATCAGCTACCCAAACTGCAGCTCAAGACTCCCCAACGTTAAATCTCCAGATAAACGGAGATTCGTGACCATTCCATTCATTTGCAATATATAAGCCGAAAGCTCAGAAATGCTTCTGAGCTTTTTTATTTTGCATTCATCTATAAACACTATATCTATAGAAGAAACTAGGTATTTTTTTAAAAAATGGGTTAACTTTATTTTATTTCATGTTTTAGGTAAAAGATCAATGATAGACCCATGGGTATTACCTAAGGAAAAAACCGGTAAATATCAAAAAAAAGAGATGTGTTCTTTTACTCATCTTTGTCCATATTCAAAAGAGTTCAACTAATTGAGTCGTTAGATGCAATATTTCACATTGAATGACAAATGCTTAAAAATTGTTACGTTTATGTCAAACAATGGGTAGAAACAATTAACAAACTGTAATAAACCTCACTTTTCAAAAACAATTATTATTCAAATATAGCCATTATGAATTAGGTTTAAATGCTCATCAATCTATTTTGATTCTAATCAAAATGGGTTTTTATTAAACTTTCCATAATTTAGTGTAAATAAACCGATGATTCCCTTGATTTCCAGCCATATCTTTGTACTCATAAAACAATTTATCCCATTAGATACTATTACACTCCAATATACATTTATTTGAAAAAGCTGATAATAACTATATTGCAATAGAATAATTGACTCTTGCCTATTAAGTTTAAAATCATGTAGTGTGTATTCAGTAAATCAAATATTTAAAAAAAGAGAGGTTAAAAAATGGCACCAATATTTATTTGTGCGATCTTTTTGCTTGGCTATGGCATTTTCGAACAAAAGCGCCATCAGAAGCGTCTCGACTCCATCCCGGTACGTGTGAATGTGAATGGGATCCGAGGGAAATCGACTGTAACGCGTCTGATTACAGGTGTGATCCAGGAAGCTAAGTACAAAACAGTAGGTAAAACAACCGGTACATCAGCAAGAATGATCTATTGGTTTACCGACAAGGAAAAACCGATTGTACGCCGACCGGAAGGACCCAACATAGGAGAACAACGGCGTGTAATTAAAGAAGTTGCCGATTTAGGAACCGAAGCGTTGGTTTGTGAATGTATGGCCGTACAGCCTGACTATCAACTAATCTTCCAAAACAAAATGATCCAAGCAAACATCGGGGTCATCGTGAATGTATTGGAAGACCATATGGATGTCATGGGACCGACTTTGGATGAGGTTGCTGAAGCCTTCACCGCTACCATTCCCTATAATGGTCACTTAATAACCATCGAAAGTGAATACTTGGACTTTTTCAAGCAAATTGCCAAAGAACGCAACACAAAAGTGATTGTTGCAGATAACTCCAGAATTTCGGAAGAATTTCTACGCGAATTCGACTATATGGTATTTCCGGATAATGCATCCCTCGCATTGGCCGTTGCGGAAGCTTTGGGCATTGATGAAAAAACAGCATTTCGCGGCATGTTGAATGCGCATCCCGATCCAGGTGCCATGCGGATCACCAAATTCGGAGATCCCATCCAGCCAACTTTCTTTGTCAATGGCTTTGCTGCCAATGACGCGTCATCGACGTTGAACATCTGGGAACGAGTCAATACATTCGGATACAGCACAGAACCTCCTATCGTCATCATGAATTGCCGTCCCGACCGTGTGGACCGTACCGAGCAATTTGCTAGAGATGTATTGCCTTACATAAAATCTGAAATCGTCATATCCATTGGTGAAACCACATCACCGATCACTCGGGCATTCGAGCAAGGTAAATTGGATACAAAAGAGTATTGGGATTTGGAAAACTGGTCAACTGAAGAAATCGTAGCCCGCCTCCGCCCAATGATGAAAAATCGCATCGTCTACGGTGTCGGGAATATTCACGGTGCAGCGGAACCATTAATTGAAGCATTCATGAAATCTAAAACGAAGCAAAAAGCGAGTTAAGTAGGAGGAACCTTAATGTTTGGATCGGATTTATATGTAGCCCTAGTGCTAGGAGTTACGCTTAGCCTTATATTTTCAGAAAAAACGGGTGTCGTACCCGCAGGACTTATCGTGCCAGGTTATTTGGCATTGGTATTTGACCAATGGGAAATCATGCTGACCATCCTGATCATCAGTGTCGTAACTTATTTAATCGTCACTCATGGTCTTTCAAGATGGGTGATTTTATATGGAAGAAGAAAATTCGCAGCCATGATGGTGACCGGGATTTGCTTGAAGCTCCTATTGGACTTAGTCTACCCCGTCATGCCATTTGAAATATTCGAGTTTCGGGGAATCGGTATAATCGTACCTGGATTGATAGCGAATACGATTCAAAGACAAGGAATGCCATTGACACTTGGCAGCACGCTTTTATTATCCGGCTTGACTTTCGGTTTAATGAACGTGTACTACCTATTCTGAGGTGCAAAAAATGAAACGGACTTTAAATGCAAAAGAAAAAACACTTATCTTTATTAAACGCACTAAGAAAAAGAATCTTAAATACTCTGCAATCATACTACCTATATTACTAATCGCTTTGGTCATCACCACTTGGATGGGACGGGCTGAAGAAGTGAAAACAACCGCTCCAAAATCCGATCAACCATTGACTATGACAATGGTCGGTGATGTGATGATGGGACGTTATGTTGAAGAAGTGACGGAAAGGCACGGGTATGAATACCTCTTCCGGTATATGAAGCCATATTTCGCCAATTCAGATTATGTCAGTGGGAATTATGAACATACCGCTTTAAAAGAAGAGGTATCTAACTACAAGGAAGCAGATACGCCCATCCGGTTAAACTCCAATACTAGTGGTGTGGAAGCCGTTAAAGATGCTGGCTTCTCTGTGATGTCTTTGGCAAATAACCATATGATGGACTATGAAGAACAAGGACTCCTTGACACGATTGATGAATTCAAAAGTGCAGATATGCACTATGTCGGTGTTGGATCGAACACTGCGGAAGCTAAAAATAGCATCGACTATGCGGATGTTGATGGCGTACGTGTCGCAACACTTGGCTTCACAGATGTTTACGGTAAGGATGCCGTGTCAAAAAATGATAAAGCCGGACTATTAAACTCCAACCCTGATTTATTATTTGAAATGATCGGCAAAGCAAGGAATGCCAAGCAAGGCAACGCAGACTTGGTTGTGGTGAATATGCACTGGGGACAAGAGTATTCAACATCAACCACCGCTCGTCAAGAAGACTTGGCTAAAGCTATCATCGATGCGGGGGCTGACATCATCATCGGCCATCACCCCCACGTGCTTCAATCGTTTGATGTTTATAAAGATGGAATCATTTTCTATAGTTTAGGAAATTTCATATTCGATCAAGGCTGGACACGCACAAAGGATTCGGCCATGGTTCAATACCATTTAGCGGAAGACGGAAAAGCTACAATCGATGTCGTTCCACTTCAAATTGAAGAAGCAACACCAAGGCCAGCTACCTCTTCAATCGACAAATCACGTGTTTACCGGCAGTTGACGAAGGAAACGAGTAAAAAGGTCCAGTGGTCGAAAAAAGAGGATCGCATCGAGATTACCTTGGATCACAAAAAGGTAATCGACCATAAGGCACAACGTGAACAAGAAGCAAAAGCAGCGAAGGAAGCAAAGGAAAGGAAAAAAGCTGCACAAGAGAAAAAGGCAGCACAAGCTATACAACAGGACATCCAGCCCATTCAGTAAGGATCAATTGGATACTACTATGTGAAAAGAGAAACAACTTGGAAGCTCAACGAGAAGGGGGAATAATCGATGATTAACCGTATGACGAGAAAAGTGCTCATTCCCATTAGCATACTCATATATATTGCTGGATGTTCGAAGACACCCCCTATTTCTGACACGAATGATCCGATAGAGAGTAAAACGGAACAATCATATGGGGTCAGTTCTTCAAACCCAATCGCAATAGATGTAGGGATGGATATATTAAAAAATGGTGGAACGGCGGCAGATGCCGCCATTGCGGTATCCTATGTATTAGGTGTAGTTGAACCTTATGGATCTGGCGTGGGTGGCGGCGGCGGTATGCTGATTGCCCCGGAATCCGGCGATCCCAATTTTATCGATTATCGTGAATCCTCTCCGGAAGACCCAAGTTCAAGACACGATACAGGGATTCCAGGCTTAGTGGCCGGCATGCAGGTTATAAGTGATAAGTATGGGAGCGTACCGATGGAGGATCTACTTCAGCCGGCGATAGATCTGGCTGAAGACGGATTTGAAGTCGACAAATCGTTATCATCACGCTTAGAAGCAGCTCAGCCAAGGATATCTTCCGATGCGACTTCTCTTTTTTATCCTGATGGTGATGCCATTGAACCAGGCAAAACTCTCGTCCAAGAAAGACTTGCTGAAACATTGAAGCAGATTCAAAAGGAAGGTCCTGATGGTTTTTATAAAGGGGAAATTGCACGGGATATTAAAAGAGAATCAGATATCGACTTGATGGATTTAAAACGCTATGAGGTGAAGGAACGTAAGCCGGTCCAAGGAGCATTTGCCGGTTATGATGTTTTTACCGCCCCTCCGCCCTTTTCAGGAATTACAGTTCTTGAAATGTTAAAGCTCGCCGAGGAAATGAACCTAGGTGATACTTCAAGCAAATCAGCTTATATGAAAGTCTTGGGGGGCATCACGGATACTGCTTATCAAGATCGGTCCACCCATGTTGGAGATGGAATAAGTCACTCTAAAGCGGAAAAATTGCTCTCCCCCATTCATTTGGATAATCTTAAAAATAAGATCAAAAGTGAAAAATGGGACGATAAAGAATCGAATGGTTCAGAAGAACATGAAAGTACGACACACTTTGTGATAATGGACAAGTATGGCACTGTCGTTTCAACAACAAATACGCTCAGTAACTTTTTCGGATCTGGGGATTATACGAATGGATTTTTCCTTAACGATCAATTGAAAAATTTCCGGTCCGGCTTGAATTCTCAAGAGGCATATAAACGGTCAAGAACTTTCACCGCTCCGACCATTCTCAAGAAACCAGGGCAGGAATCGATTGGGATCGGCTCACCAGGCGGTGATAGGATTCCGCAAGTATTGATGCAGGTTCTTTATTCTTACACAGAGAATGAAGGCCCATTTCAGGATATCGTCGACCGTAATCGGTTCGTCTTTGATGGAAAGAAGATTTATACAGAATCCAGGCTTTCGGATGAAACAATATCAGAATTGGAAGATTCAGGATATGAAGTCATTCAGAAGATTTCCCCCATGTATTATGGCGGTGTTCAAGTACTTGTTAAAAACGAGAAAAATGGACAATTATCCGGAGCAGGGGATAAAAGAAGAAATGGAAGCTGGAAAGCTCAGCAATAAACGAGCAATCCAGCTCCTCCTTTTCTAAATATCATATGAATTTTAGCGATGAATAAGGGGACGTAGAATATGAATATCGTAAAAAAAATAACAAGCTGGGTCATACCCGTTTTTATAATAGCGGCCCTGCTTGTGACCATGAATACGTTTAAACGAACAGAAACTTTAACACCCGACGAGAAAAAAAAGATAGAACAATATACGACTGTCGAAAAATGAAAAAAGCCGGGGCATCCCCGCTTTTTTTATTTTTGCCGTCAACGAGTGAAAGATATACGGAGGATAACCATGAAGGAAAATAACTATACTGATTTTATTGAACTAGAGCAAAATGAACAAGAAGACCTCGATTACCGTATCATCGTTCATCACAGGAATCCTGATATTGCAGTTCTAGCCATACATGGCGGGAATATCGAACCAGGAACTAGCGAGATTGCAGCCGCACTTGGAGAGAGACTTTGTGCAAGCACCTATCTATTCGAAGGTCTTAAACCAAGGGGCAACCAGGTCCTCCATATAACATCCCGCTTGTTCAATGAACCGATCGGCGTTTCAATGGCAGCGAACGCACAAACCACCCTTTCCATCCATGGCCACTACGACGTACATAATGCGCTGATTTACTTTGGCGGAAGGAACGAACCCTTTAAGAACCTGATACAGCAATGCCTCAACAAAGCTGGATTCCAAACTGCTCATGCACCGCAGCACCTTTCAGGGATGAAAGGAAACAACATCACCAACATATCCAAAACGGGTGCAGGCGTGCAATTGGAACTTTCCACTAAGCTTAGAAAAAGCTTTTTCAAAGGTGATGACTTTACCAGTAAAAACAGGGTCAATCACTGTGATCTTTTTAAACGGTTCGTTACTGCCATTGAAAAAGCGACTCTTGAATATAAACAGATTGAATGATCTTCTTAGTCCATAAGGCTTTCAACTTGGCCGAAGCTTTCGAATTTCTCGGCAAAATAAACTGACGAAAGATTGGAGATATGAACGCCCGTGTTTTCCGTTGTATGGAGAAAACGGCCATCACCTAGATAAATACCTACGTGGGTCACACCCAGCCTTGTTCCTGTGTCCCTAAAAAACACTAAATCCCCTGCCTTTGGATTTTCGATTTTGGACAGTAATGAGAAGTAATCCGCTGCAGAACCCCGTTTTACTGAAAGGCCCTGTTCCTTCATGACCCAATAAATGAATCCGCTGCAATCCATTCCGATCATCGGATCTTCCCCACCGAAAACATAGTTGAATCCGCGTAGAGTGTATGCATACTTGATGACATCATATGCTTTATCATATGCAGCCTCCTGGTTTACATAAAACGGATACAACGGGTTGCTGTATAGTTGAAGATACTGCCCTTGCATCAATTCATCCGTACTTAAAGCGTTGCGACTTTTGATCGTCCTCATGGAAATGCTATAATTCTCCGATATACTTTTAAGCGTTTCTCCCGTTTGGACGATATGCTCTCCTTTAGGCGTATATGTTTTGTACGCCACTTGGTATTTTGCAAAGTAATCTTCTGTAGTGGATCTCACCTGCACCGTTTCCGCACCATATCCAGAATTGATAAAATGGTTTTTGCCGACATAAATACCCGCAGTCACGACTTTTAAGCTGTCTTTTTCCAGAAAGAATATAATATCCCCCGTTTTCGGAGTGGCTGTATCCATCCCTTGCTTATAAAAACCATCTACTGTCAAACGGTCGACCGGCACATTTTGCCGGGAAAGCACCCAATGAATCAATCCGCTCGAATCAAATCCTTTTTCAGGCGTCTCCTCTCCAGCTGTCTTTTTAAACCCTATAAAGGATTTCGCATAGTTTGCAATTTTTTTTCCTCTCTCCGACCATTGAAAGATGGAAGGAGTATACGCCGTGTGAATGATTGTCAACCTTTGGCCCACAAATAACTTATCATCCGGTAAACCATTCGTTTTCATTAATTGTTCAGCCGATATCTCATATGTCTTGGCAATCGATTCAACCGTTTCGCCAGAGGTTACAGTATGCACAGGCTCTGCTGCCTCGACCATTAAGCCAGGTAAAAAAGTGAAATTGATCATGAATACCAATGTAAGTATCATACCGCTTAATTTTCCGTTAAACATTTTAACCTTCCTTTATAGCTGAAATATTTTTAAATATACGATGTTCAAGTAAACTCCATCACACGAATCTTTTATCCTATCATCCACCCAAAAAAATGAGCCTTAACTCTCAACACTTCCATATTATCGGCGAACAGAATAAAACATTTAGCCTATTTTCACAAATTATCATCAATCCGATTCAATAAAACCACTTTAAAAACAAACCATTATTCCTATATTATGCTCTTTTACCGTCACAGTGTGACTTTCCCTATAGCTACCCAGGTCATGGAGAAATGTTCATGGTTGGAATCGGAAAATTACTAGAAGATTTTATTTTTTTGGACAGAATGGGTAAAGTTAGCTGAGGCCAGTGATGATAAAGTCGTACTAACGATATAGGAGTGAAGATATGCAACATAGTTTAGGAGGGGCAACGCATTTGAGGTTTGGCATAAACAGACCTTGCTGTAACGTGATGAACTACACATATAGCTTGGCAACTCTAAAAAAGGATCAGGAACCCGAATCCATTGATATCATCACCCATCATCTAGCAGAAGAAAAAAGGGGAAAGCTTAATGGCCTTCCCCTCGTTTCTAAGAATCTATGGCATGTACACCGTTTTAATATGTGAAAGCTTCAAAAACACATGTTCTCCACTGGCTGTCGTTAATTCAACCAAGTTGTTTTCCGCCTTTTTAAGCATACCGATTTTCATCGGGTCCTCTCCCCCATCAAATACTACTAGCTTTCCTGCATTTTTCTTTAATTGGTCTTCCAAAGAACGCAGCATTGGCACATCTGAAGGGTTGACGGGAAAACTCTCTTTACTGAGTGTATAGGGTGTGGCACTTTGATTGTACGGGGTAAGCCATTTAAGGTGATGCAGCGAGACATACATCATTTTATATACAGGCGAGTAGAATGCAAAGTAATCATTGAAAACATTGGTTATATAGCCGTGTAAAGGAATGTGTCCAGCAACATGGATTTCTGAAAAAACCCCTTTTGCGTTCATTAGTGTTTTACGATAGGAAATCGACGCCATGTCTTCCATTATGGGGGACTCCATAGGATTTTTGATCTCGTTATCAATCTCTGTACTCAGATTGAATTTATGGACGTGCAGCATAGGAAAATACAAAAACTGCTGTCCATTAAACAACACTAGAATATCCGTGCTCAGATCAGTTAGAATTCCTTTGAAAGTTTTTTTTCCTGAGATTTGGACATCAATCTGTTTACCCAGTAATGCAAACGCATCACTCATTACTATCTCCTCCTAGGGGGTTATTCAGCTAAAAATCATTTGCACCCAATAAAATAATAAGAGCAGTGTCACCACTGTCGTTATTGGTATGACTATCAGGGTTACACTTAAATAATCTTTCCACTTAATTTTCACTTTGTTTTGTTTCAGGATGTGCATCCAGATAAGTGAGGCAAGAGTACCGATGGGCAATAACAATGATCCCATGTCACTACCGATTATATTAGCTAGATAGATAGTTTTTAATGTGATCGGATCCAGTCCCATTTCGGTTAAGGTAATGGTACCTATCATTAATGCTGGATGATTATTGAAGATGTTTGATAGAATCGAAACCAATCCTCCCATGACAAAGCTCGCACTCAGTAACCCTTGATTTACAATCGGTTCGCATATCTGTACGAGCATGTCTGTAAGGCCTACATTATGTAGACCATAAATGATCACATACATGGAGAATGCGAATATCAGGATGTGCCATGGGGTCTTTTTTAAGATATCGACAGGGTTTGTCCGTAAATGGTACCACCTCCAGATCAGTAAAGATAAAGAGCCAAGTACAGCAACCCACTCGATTGGAATGGAAAAATAAGAAGCTACAAAGAGTAAACAGCGCACCACGAACACATAGAGCAATACTTTCAACATGAATTTTGTGCGTTGCCTTTTTGTTTCAACAGTCACTTTCCCCTTTAGGGGGTGGAAATTCTTAGTGAAGAAACTTTCCTCAATGTCATAAGAAATTTTTGGCAGTTTCTTGGGCAATTTTTTCTTGACCACTACGAACATCAACCATGACATGAAGACCAACCCCAAAGTTGCAGGTACAAACATCATGGCAGTATGCATATAAAGCGTCATGTGCACAATTTTCAAAGCGATTAAATTAACAATATTACTCACACCAATAGGCGCACTTGAAGCTGTTGCAATCAATGCTCCACTCAAAAGATACGGGATGGCTTCATGCGGCTTTAATCTGAGATTTTTCAAAAGCAAGATCAAGATGGGGGTCGTAATCATGATGCTGCCGTCGTTATTGAATAACAAGGTCATTAAAAAGCACAATAATTGAATGTACCAATACAGACGATACCCCGATCCTTTGGCAAGGATCGCAAGTCTCGCAGCCGCCCAGTGAAAAAATCCGAAACTTTCCAAGATGACTGCCATGACAATCGTTGCCATGATGGTGATCGATGCGCCCCCGATTTTATTGATGATATCCAAAATATCGCCTTGGGATACTGTGCCATTCAGTAAAATTATCACTGCACCGATTGAAGCTGGCCATGCTTCATTGATACCTCCTGGCCTCCACAATATAACTATCATTGTCATGACGAACACAAAAATAGTCATTCCTATTTCGAAATGCATGTTGTTCTCCCCTTTTTGGGCCTTGAGCCATTGGACCCTACTTGTCCGATTCCTATATATTATTCCCCTTTGTAAAAAAAGCATGGATACTTGACCAGTCCTTCTAAATTGTACTTTTGTACTTCTAGTGATTTTGTCCACTAAAGAGAGATGCCCAGTTCACAGAAATCAGGGTCAATGGCAATACAACAAAGGGGAGACCACTTAGTGGCCTCCCCTTTTCGAAACACTTATGTTGTCCGTTCCTCTAATCCTTTATCTGAAATTCCCCGAGCGTATGCTCCAAATCATTTATTAACTGTGATAGCTGCTGTGTATATTGAGCTAGTTCATTGGATGAAGCTGCTTGTTCCTCCATCGATGATGCAATTTCCTCTGATGAAGCTGTCGTTTGCTGAGATACGGCGGTGATTTCTTCTATTACTTTAATAACCGTTTCTTTCTGTTGATTGATGCTTTCAATGGATCGTGTTTCTTCCTGGATCGAATTAGAAATCTCCTCAACGGAATCCTCCAGCTCTTTCATGGCTTCACTTACCGTGATCACGGCATTTTTCTGATCCTTGCTGATTTGATTCGTTTCATTGGTCGTCCTCAGCAATTCCTCTGTATCTGATAGAATGCTTTGGATGATGGCTTGAATGTTTTTTGTAGCTTCTTTTGAATCATCAGCCAAGCTCCTTACTTCATTCGCCACGACGGCAAACCCTTTGCCGGACTCACCTGCCCTTGCCGCTTCTATGGATGCATTCAAAGATAACAAATTGGTTTGTTCCGATATTTTCGAGATGGCATTCGTGACATCGGAAATGGTTTTTGATTTTTCCACAAGTCTTAAGCTCATGCTGTTGACTGCAGCAAAAGCCATTTCTAATTTATGGTACGACGTTTCCAAGCCACTTACCTGTTGTTTCCCTGACTCTATTTTTTCAGATGCAAGCTCCAATACGGTTTGGGTCTCCCTCGATTTTTTTGATAACCCATCGATTTCGCCACTAAGAACCTGGATCGTGCCCGCACCATGCTCCACTTGTTCAGATTGATTCGATGCTCCCGCTGCAATCTCTTCTATCGCGCGTGAAACATCTGTAATGGCCGCACTATTCTCAGCAGCTATTTGGCTTAAGCCGGCATTGGCCTTTGTCACCGATTCCGCATTGCCGTTTACCTTGGCAACCAATCCTCTTAATTTCCCCAACATCGAGTTATAGCTTTTGCTTAAGTCCCCAATCTCATCATTGGATTTAATGGCAAATTCGGACACTAAATCCCCATTAGCTGTCTTTTCTATGATTTTTTGGAAGTCGGCTATGATCTTCGTTAACTTTCCTGCTAGATAAAGAGCACATGCCGTCCCGAATAGAAGACCTAAAATACCTGATATCACTACGATTCTATTAATGTCATCCAGCTTTGATTGCAGTATTTTATCTGGATTGAGCGCCAAAACCTTCCAGTTCACTTCAGGGACCGTACTCAATTCACCTGTATAATCTTCACCTTCCAACGTCAAGGCCTGATTCGCCTTGACGTTGCCATTATACATGTCGGCCACCCACTTGAACTCTGAATTGAATCGGTCAGTATCCGCCATGAAATCCTCCACACCTACTTCCATCCCGCTTTTTTCAGGATTCATATTCTTCCCGTCCATCCCCTGCATGAATGAACTCACAATAAAACCTTGTGAATCCAATATAACCAGATTGCTAGTGGACTCTTTTTCGATGGTTGTCCTCATTTTCCCGATTGTCGAAAGGTCGATGTCATAGCCCAGGGCTCCTGCCATTTTCCCGTCCGATAAAACGGGCGTTACAACGGAAGTCATGATCATCCCTGAAACTCCATCCTTATACACATCCATCCATTTCGTTTCTAGCCTTTCGGTCAGCTGCGTATATGTCTTGGTCTCCCTTGCATCCTGATTGAAATCCATTTGGGGCGAAGCATACAAGGAACCATCCGATCCATCCATATAATAAACAGAAATTAAATCTTCATTGTTCTTTTGAAATGCCTCTATCGTTTTTTGGATATCCTTGATTGAATCACCATTCTTGATCTGATTGGAAACTAGCTGTGATAACTGCTCTAGCGAATTCTCATACGTGGCCATGCTCAAATTGATTTGTGCCGCCGCATTTTGGGCCGAGCTTTTGTTGATGGATATACTATCTTCTTTAAAAATGGAGGTCACTTTTACCCCCATTATCGAAACGGATACGACAATAGCTAGAAAAACGGATGTGCATATAAATAATAACCATTTTATCCGGACCGATATCCTCCTCTTCACTTTTTCTTTCTTTTCAATCGATGAACTTCTCATTAATAATTTCCCCTTTTTATTTGACCTGCAAAAATGCTTCGCTTACCTGTGTGAAAACAAAGATTCAATCTATGCTCAAAATGGATCCTTCCTTATTTACGATCACTTACTTTATTTTTCCACACAAACATACTATATACCTAATCAAACCTTGTCAATTGCCAATTAAGGATAAATATGTAGGTATAAAGAACTTATTGCGTTTTCAAATTCAAAAAACCCTTGGATTACATAGAATCCAAGGGTTTCAAATGGGTAATAACAAGGTTAGCAGAAAACGAGATTTAGCGTAATGCTGCAGCTAGGCTCTCTCCGAATTCTTTTGCACCATCCGGACCATCACCTGTAATGATATCATCATGCGCAACGACATGCTGTTTTGCATATTCAACGGAATTGGCTTTCAATTCGTCAGGAACTTAGTGAACTCACTTTCCACTCCAGGCACTCGCTTTGCGCGGAGTCTCATACCTTCCGTTTTTCCAGAAAAACTTTAGACCGACAATAGAATATGTCGATCTGTTGGATTCGAAGCTGATCATTTCCCATGAAAAGGAAAGATGATAACTCAAACCAATTTACCTTTTACCCGGTTTGGTGAATTGCTGACCAATTGCACCTATTATTAAAATGATGATCGAAATGAGACTGTAGTCCTTAAAAAAGGTCGTAAATGGAATTTCCAGAAATAAAAACGCCATCGTAAGCAGTCGTCCTATAAGTAGGATCATTCCGATAACTAAAATCCAATTAAATAACTTTCCCAAAAAATCCATCTTTTCCTCCTTAGCCAATCTAATGATGACTTTCATGGTGTAATAAGAATAAAAAACTGGAGTGCTGCCCTAATATCCAATACCCTTCTGGCTCCAGTCCTTCAGCTCACATGATGTCCCGTGTACCATTACTCGGGGGCATCTTTCGAGATTGGTTTTCCGGCTTCGATCAACACTTTGCTGCCCAGCAGGAAAAAACCTTGAATGAACAGCAATAAACCAGTTCCTATAAGCAGCCACTCAATTTTAATGATGTCGGATATCGGTCCGAATACTAGCATTCCCAGGGGCATCATCGATGTCGAGATCATCCCTAAAACACCAAATACCCTTCCAAGAAGATCACCCTCTACCTTCTCCTGTAACAAGACCATGGACGGCGTATTAAAGATGGGCATCGCCAATCCGACTACCCCCATGATGATCAAGTAAATCCAGAAAACGGGGATGATTCCAAGAGCGAAAGTACAGGCGCCAATTATCAGGCTCGCAAGTGTCATCGTATGGATCTTGTTTTTAAAGCCTCCCCACGAAGCCATGAAAATCCCGCCTAGCATCATTCCGATGGCAAAAGTGATCTCTATCGCAGTCAACCGCCAAACATCATTCCCGAAAGAGCGTGTGACCTGAAGCGGTGTAAGAAATGCTACAGGTGCGGCAAGCACGAAGAAAAATCCGAAAAATATAAAGAACTTCTTAAGAAAGTCGTGATTCCTGATATAACTGAATCCTTCTTTCAAATCGGTGAAATAGCTGGTAGTTTGCTTTTGTAATGCCTTCGCATGTGCTGGAATTTTCAAATATGCCAGCAAAGTGAAGATGGCAATTGCAGCTGTAATCACATCAATGAAGAAAATGGTTTCGATTGAAGCCATCGTAAGCAGCGCGCCGCTCACCATGGGGGAAACTAGCATCACCAGCGCTTGAATGCTTCCATTTGTCCCATTCACCTTCGTAAGTTTATCCTCTGGCACAAGCTGCGGAAGAATGGCCCCGACTGCAGGAGTCTGGATTCCAGTTCCTATCGCCCGGACAGCGGACATGACGAAAAGCATCCAAAGCTCATCGTAGCCGATTAAAAACAAGATGGCCAAAATCAGCGTTGAAATGGCAATCAATGAATCCGAAAGAATGATCAGCATCTTCCGATTATAGCGGTCTGCCCATACCCCCGCGATTGGGGAGAGTATAAAGGTAGGCACGAAACCACAAACGATGGAGATCGTCATCATGACACCCGACTGTGTATTCAACGTGATATACCACATGATGGCATACTGAACTAAGGACGAACCAAAGAGGGATATGGTCTGACTGCCTAGAAAAAGAGTGATATTCTTTTTCCAATTGTCCTTTACTTGTTCATTTAATGATTTCATCTCTTAAACACCTCATTCTATTTTCAATATTTTTTTCTTAATGCCCTAAAAAAAACACAGGCTATCTGCCTGTGTTTAGAGTAAATGGATCAGAACCTATCTAAAGAAACTGAGAGGATGTTTATTTTCACGATAAAAAGTAATCTCCTACTGGCCTTCGGTTTGGTCAATACAATGGAGAATTCACCACTTTACACGTATCCAAAATGACCTCCTTGGATAGGTAAAGTATTTCTCCCCTTAATAATTCTTCTATTTTAAAGTCAACTGGAATAGCGAAACCCTTTGATCACAAAGGTTGTCGCGGCATCAGCTGGACACAAAAAAAAGAGGTTGAAATCGTCTCTTTTTTTCACTAAAGCGTAAAATGAAGGTTTCCTTAAAAATAGACAGACCATTCCCATTTACCCTGCGGACATGCAGAGCCTTTGAACGTATTCAATTAACGGTTCAAAGATTGGAAACGCAGTCTGATAAATGTCACAAGGAAAACCTCCATTTCTTAAAAGTTAAAGTCATCTTAACATGGAGCCAACTGGAATATCAATAAAAAACTGCCTTAATGGCAGAAGCCTCACTTCGGTTTTGGCCGAAATTCACTTTTCCGCTTCCTTATGCATCCACCTGCATGTCACACATTCCATTCATCCTTCAATTCGTTTGACGGCGGCCGTATATTCCTTATGCCTTTTTTCCCATTCATCCATCGGGAAGTCCTGATGATGACCATCAAGTAAATCACTAAACATATCAAGGCATATATGCCAGCCTGCCAAATCTTTTGATGTATGATCATTAACTGGCGTGATGGATTCTTTCAATACTAATGAGCATCCATCCTTTTCAGGGGATACCTCGAAACGAACCCAGCCGTCCCCCCAGTCAAAATCTAAAACGGAAAATTCTTGGAAGTCCCTGACCTTCATATCAAAAGATTTCCCTGACCCATCATTGAAATTGAATTTTATGGTCCCGTCTTTTCGAAGGTCTTTCATTTCCAGGTTGGACATCCACTTTTCCACCTTATCATTCTCCGTTAAAGCACCCCATACCTTTTCAACCGAATGATTGAGCAGGCGATCAAATCTTGCGATAATCCCATTACCTTCTTTTTCGATTACAGCTTGCAATTGGATTCCCCCCTTACAATTCGTTACCCGATTTTATTTTTATAATAAAACATGGTCGGATGTAATTCACCATTTGCAGATTTCGCATAATCAGGAATCCTGCCTGCCTGAATATATCCCAATGATGTATACAGGGAGTTAGAAGGATCCCCTTCCCTTGTATCCAGGACCAATAATGTCCGTCCCTCCTGCTTGACCCTCTTCTCAGCCTCTAGCATGAGTGAACGTCCTATTCCATTTCGTCTATAACCAGTATGCGTCATTAATTTTGCGATTTCCGCTCGATGGCCGCCGTTCCGCTTTGAACATAAATGTAACTGTACACTCCCGACTATCTTACCCTGTAATTTAGCAACTAACAGAATCACATCAGGATTTATGGCACTACTCCAATAATCAATCGCCTCAGACCGTTCCATGGGAGGTAAAAAACCGATGGACGCGCCATCATCCACCACTTGCACCAAAAGGTCGGAAAGATCATTAAGATGTTCTTCGATTGATGTTAATTGTTCGATTTTCACTTCGCCATTCACAGTAATCACACCTTTCTCAGTCATATTCACCATCCCTGGCGCTTTGATAAAGAAGTAATATGAGCCAGGTGATGGCGTCCGTGCCATGCATAAATGCCTATATTTTCACCGACCGTCACCTCTCCTGAATCAGGATGGATGAATGTTCGGCCCATGTCGTCTGCATGAAGACACGATAAAAGTTTGCACATCCGGATATGTACACTTTCGATTAGTGATAGAGAAACTTCAATCGGCAAATCATAATCAGGCAGCTCAGCCCATTGCGCCTCTTCGTACGGTTTAATGACCGGACTTTCTTCCGTAAGGGCCAATTTGAAACGAATATATGCATTCATATGACTATCGGCAACATGATGCACCACCTGGCGGACCGTCCATCCTCCAGGCCGATAAGCCGTATCAAGCCTTTTATCATCCATGTTACATACCGCTTCCCGTAGCATCCGAGGCAAAGCTTCAATCTCCTTGATCCACCCCTCGGCCACATCACTAGTAATTTCCCCGTCAAACTGAAACTTTCCAACCGGGTATCTTAAATCCATCTTCATCCCCCCTTGATGTTCAATAAAAATAGCATCCAGATATATTCTATATTCTTTATTGATTGAGACAAATCCTTTTTACCTGCTATTCTTTGTTTTGCAAGCCTGCACATGCTTTCATTAATCATCAGGAATATTAATCCAATCATTATCACGTATACTATTTCCACATTTAGCAACCATAACAAAAGAATGGCATTTGCATTAATACAATCTTTAAACAATGGAAATGGGGAAAGGATCATCTTGAAGAAAATCAGATCGATACAAACTCTTAGCATCTTCTTTTTATCAATCGGCCTTCTAAATCACGTTATCTTGATCCCTTTCCTTCTATCCACCGGCGGAAGGGATTCTTGGTTTTTTTCTATCCTGACTATTGGATTGATACCGGTTTGGGTCTACATATTATCGAGGATAATCAAGAATATGAATAATCAATCCCTTACAAATTGGCTTGAAAATAGATTTGGTAATCCTATTAAAAATATCGTTTTATTCTTTATCGTGATTTATCTGATCAGTCTTGTATTGGCCACCACAAAGGAAACGATTGATTGGATTACGACAAGCTTTCTTTTTGAAACCCCAAGTTTAGCGATTATCATTCCGTTTACACTGCTTTGCATCTTCCTTGCCCATTCAGGTATGCGCTCCATCGCCATTTGCTCTTCTGTATTATTGCCAATAGTCGTCATTCTTGGCATGTTTGTTGCGACCGGAAATATACCGACAAAAGACTATAGCCACCTCCTTCCCCTTTTCGAGAATGGCTATTTTCATGGCGTTAAAGCCATGAAATATTCTGGTTATGGTCTTGCCGAACTGATTTTAATCGCTTTTTTCCAGGAAAAGCTTACTGATAAAATCAGTCGGAAAGTATTGGTTTTCATATGCCTCGGTTTAGTGTTTTTACTTCTAGGACCATTAACAGCTGCAATTGCCGAATTCGGACCGACCTTAGCCGAAGCCATGAGGTACCCTGCATTTGAACAGTGGCGTCTGCTGACTATTGGAAAATATATCGAACATACAGATTTCTTTTCCATTTATCAATGGCTTGCTGGTGCCTATATCCGTGTTTCACTGGCATTATTCTTAATAACGGAAATCTTTAATAGGAAAACTGAAAAAATGAAGGTAGGAATTCTTTTCGCTGTCGGCTTTCTCATGGTCGTCATCTCCATCGTACCATTCAGTAATTTCAAGTTTTTGCATGTGACCCAAACTTTTTATTATCCTGGCGCTTTTTATTTCCTGTTACTTTTGTCCGCCTTTTTGTTTATCGGCACGTTCATTAGATCTAAGGAGGGTAAACGACATGAGAATGAAACGATCCAAAAATGAACCAACCCTGCCTGAATTAAAGGAGGAGACATTTCGGGAGTTATTCAGTTCAAGCTCGGATATCATATTTGACACGATTTATATTGGAGAAACCGAAAGGCCCATTCCTGTCCTTATCTTTTATTGCTCGGGTATGACCGATATCAGTTTACTGAACGAGGGGATTTTGGAAAAGTTAAACAAAATGATGGAATTGGATGAGAGAATCGATGAAGAAGAGGCAATCAACAAGCTAAAACCATTGATAGATTTGACTAAAGTGACAATTGATAGTGAATTCAATAGCGTCCAGCAGCTGATTTTCTCCGGGAATGCCTTATTATTCATTCCATCAAACCAAAAGTTATTTTCAATAAATTTGTCCAATGTTCCGAACAGGCAGCCTGAGGAGTCTTCCTTCGAGGTCTCTGTAAGAGGACCAAGAGATGGATTTGTCGAGGATTTATCCATAAATACCGCTTTAATCAGAAAGCGGCTAAAAACAAAATCGCTCGCCTATGAAGACTTTATTGTCGGCAGGCGCAGTCAAACGAAAGTCGCACTAATGTACATGGATGACATCATTGATAAAGAACTGGTCAAAAATGTGAGGTCCAAGATTAACTCCATTGATATTGATATATTGGTGAGCAGCCAACAATTGGAGGAATTGATCACTAACAGTAAATTTAGTATATTTCCACTCACTCATTATACAAGTCGCCCCGACTTTGGAGTGGAAGCACTCAATCAAGGAAGATTCATTCTAATCGTGGACGGAATGCCAACAATAATCGTGGCTCCTTCTACATTATTATTGCAAATAAAAACAGCAGAAGATTCGAATCTTCCTTATCTATTTGTAAGTCTTGAGCGACTGCTTCGCTTTATGGGGCTTGGCATTACCATTTTATTGCCGGGGTTTTGGATATCCATTTCCGCTTTCAACATTGAACAGGTGCCGTTCCCGTTATTGGCCACCATCACCCTTTCAAGGCTTGGACTTCCCTTATCCGCCACCATGGAATTCATTCTCATGCTCATTTTATTTGAATTATTCCGCGAATCCGGAGTCAGGTTACCTAAAGCGGTTGGGCAGACAGTTGCCGTTGTAGGCGGACTCATTGTCGGTGATGCCGCGATAAGGGCCGGACTGACCTCACAAACCATGCTTGTGGTTACTGCCGTAACCTCTGTCGCATCTTATACTCTTGTAAACCAGTCTTTAACAGGGGCCGTAACGATTCTGCGCATGTTTGTGCTGTTACTAAGCTGTATTTATGGAATCTATGGCACGATAATCGGTTTCCTTTCCATTGTCACTTTACTATCCAGGCTTGATTCATTCGGGATTTCATATATTGGCGGAATGAACCCGCCAATATTCACTAAACTACTGGATTCATTCATAATGAGGCCATGGAATTCCATGAGCAAACGATCCTTGGCAGCTAATGATAAGACCAGAAAGGGGCAGTAAGGCCATGTTCCGCATCTGCAAAATATTATTAACCATCCCTCTATTCCTTTTACTTTCAGGCTGCTGGGATGAAAAAACGATCCAGGATTTTCATTATATAACGGCCATCGGGATAGATTTCAAAGATGGGGAATACATTGTTTATACGCAACTTGTGGACTTCTCTGCGGTAGCTAAAACGGAGGCAAAACCCACTCAAGCCCCGCCCGTATATGTAGGGAAACAAAAAGCGCGTTCCATCTCGATCGCCATTAATAAACTAATGCGCAATACTCAACAGTCTCTCTATATAGGGCATGTTTCCACATTTGTCATCAGTGAAAATGTTTTGAAGCTGCAAAGTACAGAAATAGTGGATTATATATACAGAAACCAGTTACTTAGGTATTCAGCCAATATCTTTGCCACAAAAAGTTCCATGGATGAGCTTTTCTCCATTAATGGATATTTTAATTTATCGCCTTTATACACGACATTATATTTTCCTGAGGATGTCTACAGGAATCGATCATTCATCCAACCCATTACGGTCCAAAGGTATTATTCCAATCAACGGGAAAAAGCATCTACAACCATCCTGCCCTCCATTTCCTGGAACGATAAAGTATGGAAGGAAAAAGATAAAAAAAGAAAAAGCATCTATATGGATGGTGCTTATGTCATTTACTATAAAGTGTCCCAGCCCTGGTTCTCTGAAAAGGATTTGAGCGGTTTACGCTGGCTCAATAAAAGGACCAACAAAACACCCTTAAATATTAACATGAATAAGCAAGACATCTATGCCTCTTTCTCCCATCCGCATTATCAAGTAAAGCCTGTTCTCATGGATGGAAAGTACAAATTCAATATTGACGTTGATGTATCAGGTAAGATACTGGGGCTTGATACACAAATGGATATCGATAAAATAAAACGAAAATTCGAAAGCCAAATAAAAAAAGAAATCCAAACAACCTTCATGACAGGGATTCAAAAGAACGCGGATCCTTTAAGCTTAGGTAAAATCCTTTATATCAAAGAGACAAAATACTGGCAAAAGAATCATATAAATGATCCGAAGGACTACTTAGATAACGATTCACTACATGATATAAACGTTAAAGTTCACATCCTTAATACAGGCGGTTTAGAAGCTAAACCACTCGAGTAATGAAGGATTTGATTTATTATTTTAGGTCCCAATTTGATGATGCTCCTTTCACGAGTAAATCGGCCAAACTCACGAGTATTTGTTCTAATTTCACGAGTAAATTGCCAAAACTCACAAGTAAAAGCTTATAATTCGTGAGTTTGCTGCTGCATTTGACGTATTATCGCTTATAATCCATGAGTTTACAGCCCAACTTGGGTTTAATAGCCCTTTTCATGTAGGATGGTGCCTTTTTAGGCTCCATCCTGATTTTTGGCGCCGGAAAATGTGGTCCTGAATTTGGCGGGAAGTATGATTAAATGGTAAATTTAGAGTATTCTAACAATTGGAGGGTCCATTTATGAGCATACAAAAGACTACATTACTTGAGCTGGAATCACTGACGGAACTTTTTGATTTATACAGGGTGTTTTATGAGCAAACCTCTGATCCTGGTCGCGCAACGGAGTTTTTAAGGGAAAGGCTGACAAATGGGGAGTCTGTGGTTTTTATGGCGTTTGATGAAGGAAATCCAATTGGTTTTGTACAATTGTATCCTTCTTTTTCGTCTGTCAGTATGATGCGGTCATGGGTATTGAATGATTTATTCGTGAAGGAGTCCGCCCGCAAAAAGGGATTTGGCGAGGAGTTATTGAACGCGGCCATCAGTTTTGCACGGGAAACAGGTGCCAAAGGGGTTTCACTGGAGACAGGTAAGGATAATGTTAATGCACAGAAGCTTTATGAAAAAATTGGTTTCGTCCGTGAATCGAATCATTTTTATTATTTCACCCTTTAATATAAAAAAAAGTGTAGGGAAAACCTCCCTACACTTGGATGCTATTAATCTAGCATATTAATTATTTAGCAGTTTCCATGCTGGCTTGAATTTCTTTAATTAGAAGTTCGGCACCTTCAGGGCTAAGTATTAATTTACCGTCAGCAAGTTTCATATTGTCATCGGAAACTTCACCTGTAACCTGACAAGTCATGTTTGGTTTATATTTTTGAAGGATGATGCGCTCTTGTTCTACATAAATCTCCAGAGCGTCTTTCTCATTAATTCCTAATGTTCGGCGCAGTTCAATTGGAATGACTACCCGTCCTAATTCGTCAACTTTACGTACAATACCTGTAGATTTCATTTAATTTACCCCACTAACTTTCTTGCGAATGTTGCATTTATATATTTCGTCACCATTCGACATTATTTGCACTTCTATTAAGATACCACTACCTACCATATTCGTCAATTCTCGTATCTTCATATATTATCTGCCTCTATATGATTTTTATATAAAATATTAGTAATACCTTCATAACACGCGTCATGACAACGTTTCCCGCTTCTTTAGTTGGTATATATTGTTAAAATGAATATTAAAATGGAAACGCCTTCATTTAATTCCAACAAGCATTCTTTTTATGTCATGTCGAATCATGAAGAATGAATTTCACTAGCCTAAAAGAATCCTGTTGATTTTCTTTTGCTTTTGAAGGAAAATTTAAATTGATCGCTTATAATATTCCGAAAATTCATTCCGCTTTTAAAACAGTGGATTCAGAAAGCCGAAACGATTGCCATCCTTCCAGAGTCTTATTGACTCATAAAACAGATTGAGGTGAGTCAATTGCGTCCGATTATATTAGGTATTTGTTCTGCTTTCTTTTTTGCATTTACGTTTGTTTTGAATCAGGCCATGGAGCTGTCTGGCGGAAGTTGGATTTGGAGTGCTTCGCTGCGTTATTTCTTCATGGTGCCATTTCTGTTGTGTATCGTATTGAGCAGAAAAAACCTGCGTCCCCTTTTACAAGTGATGAGAGAAAAGCCAGGTCCTTGGCTGCTTTGGAGTTTTGTCGGATTTGGGTTATTTTATGCTCCTTTATGCTTTGCGTCCGCCTACTCACCTGGCTGGCTGATCGCCGGCACTTGGCAAATCACGATCATTTCGGGTGCGCTGCTTGCGCCGCTGTTTTTTGAAAGTGTCCAAACGAAAGATGGGATCGAAAGGCAAAGAGGAAGGGTTTCTGTGAAAGGCCTCCTCATGTCCATGATCATTCTGCTTGGGATCATCCTGATGCAGCTGGAACATACTAAACACATTTCAATGGCCAATCTTTGGCTGGGAGTGATTCCAATCGTCATCGCTTCGTTTGCATATCCTTTGGGAAATCGCAAAATGATGGAAGTATCCGAAGGTCGTTTAGATGCTTACCAGCGTGTATTGGGAATGACTTTGGCGAGTTTGCCATTCTGGTTCCTGCTTTCATTGTACGGTTTCTTTACAGTAGGGGCACCGACGAAGATGCAGAGTTTCCAATCCCTTTTGGTCGCACTATTTTCAGGTGTCATTGCCACAGTCCTTTTTTTCAAGGCGACCGATTTGGTAAGTGGAAATATGCAGAAATTAGCTTCAGTCGAAGCTACACAATCGATGGAGGTCCTTTTTGCCCTCGCCGGCGAATTACTATTCCTATCTTTACCTATCCCTTCTCCGTTATCGTGGTTCGGTATCTTTATCGTCATCATAGGAATGATCCTGCATAGCTATGTTTCACATAAAAAAGAAGGTTCATCCCGGAAACGGACAGTGAGTGCCTAAATAGCAAGTCAAAAAAGCCCCGGATAAGATTTCGGGGCTTTTTTGACCTTAAAAACAGAAACTGACTACGTTCTTTTTTTCCATTGACAGGTCATGATAAATTGATGATTTTTTAAAGTGGCAAACAGCTCACCTTCCATTTTTATCATTAAACTTTTCAGTCATCTCTGCTGCAAACGTTACGGGGCATTTGCTGATATTAGACCAAATTGGGCATGGCCTTGGCAAAAAAATCTTTATCTTGAGTAAGTTCAAAAAGTATGTATAATGAAAGGTAATTGCATATGTCAAAGGTTTTCTAGGGTTCCGCAGTGCGTCTTATTGCTGGTCTGGTCCGAGAGAAAACTCACAGCATGCTGTGTCACGGAAGGATAAAAGCCTGGGAGAAACTGTTTAACAGTTATCTCTTGGGCTTTTTTTGTTTTTTTTGGTAAAGAATAAAATCGGAGGTGCGGTATTCATGAGCACAAACTGGATTAAAGTATTCATTGCAGCTTTTTTTGAAGTATTTTGGGTGATTGGCTTAAAACATGCAGATGACTTTTGGACTTGGTCTGGAACGGTCATTTCGATCATCATCAGTTTTTACTTGATGATAATGGCTGGCAGGAAGCTTCCTGTCGGTACGGTATATGCCGTTTTTGTTGGTATGGGGACAGCCGGTACCGTTTTTTCAGAAATCATTTTCTTTGGAGAATCCTTCAAGCTGAGCAAAACGCTATTGATCCTCCTTTTATTATCAGGGGTGATTGGCTTGAAGCTAGTGACTGATGATAAGGCAGAGAAAGGGGATGAATCATAATGGCTTGGGTCTCTTTAATCTTAGCGGGGCTATTTGAAATGTTTGGGGTTGCGATGATAAATAAATTGCACAAAGACCGTAATTGGCAATCCTTGCTGCTGTTGTTCATCGGATTTGGAGCAAGTTTCCTTTTTCTTGCTTATGCCATGAAAACCTTGCCGATGGGGACTGCTTATGCTATCTGGACAGGAATCGGCGCATCAGGCGGAGCGATAATCGGGATGCTATTATATGGGGAATCCAAAGATTGGCGAAGAGTCGTTTTTATAGCCATGGTCCTTGGCGCAGCAGTGGGATTAAAACTTGTTTCATAAGAATGAGTGAAGGTGATTTTCTTTTGTCTATAGAAATTCGGAATATGACACCGCATTACCATTATGTTATCTGGTATATAAAAGCATAGAAAAACAAAGACGACACAATTTTGATATATCGAATTAATGTGTCGTCCTTACTTATTTAGTTTCTTGTGTGAAGCCATTTTATAAAAAATGATTAGCATCCATCTTAGTGGAATCTTTCCCTTTAACCTGCTTTAGCGTCGCTACTATAAGAAAGCTAACAATTACTAATAAGAGCCATGAGCTTACCTTTCCTAGATGAACAAGACTCCATGCATCGGTTTGGTTTGGATATTCCCATGCCCCAAAGAACGTTGCGATATTTTCGGCTATCCATATAAAAAATCCGATGAGCACAAAAGAAAGCGCGATTGGCATACGATATAGAGTTCCACCAACCTCGTATGTGACCCATGACCGCCAAAAGACGATGATGACAAGTCCAGATAACCACCAACGAACATCAATCCAATAATGGTGGGTGAAAAAATTCAAATAAATCGCAGCTGCAAGAGATACAACGACCAAAAACGGCGGCCACTTGACAAGTTCAACCTTTAACCTCCTCCACGCCTGGCAAAGATAACTCGCTACACTTGCGTACATGAATCCGCTATACAGAGGCACTCCAAAGATCTTAAAAATACCTTCCTCTGGATAAGTCCAGGAGCCCATATGTACCTTGAAAAGTTCAAGAGCAAGTCCAATAAGGTGGAACAATGTGATAACCTTTAGTTCATCCCGTGTTTCAAGCCCGGAACGCAGCATCCACCACTGCATCAGAAGGCAGATGATGAGCAGCCAGTCATACCGCGGCAGGAAGGGAAGCGGAATGAATTTTGTAATAGCCAAAGAAGCACAAATAGCTGCAGGAAACAAACATGACAGGGCCTGCTCCCAGCCAAACCGAACGAGTTGTTTTAGTGCTCGCATGATTGGTGTTTCCTCTTTTTTAATGGTTAAAAAATTCATGTTTTACTCCCCTTTACCATTATCCTTGGGTGTCTTCATCATTACGGTATTCTAAAATATCTCCGGGCTGACATTCTAACGCCTTGCAAATCGCCTCTAAAGTTGATAATCGAATCGCTTTTGCCTTGCCGTTTTTCAATATGGAAAGGTTAGCCATCGTTATTCCAACCCTCTCAGAAAGTTCTGTAACACTCATTTTCCTTTTAGCCAGCATTACATCAATATTGATTATAATTGCCATTTTATTCACCTCAGACTATTAAGTCATTTTCTGATTTTATATCGATGGCCTCTTGCAAAAGCCTTTGAAGAACAGCAGCAAAGACTGCAATCACCATTGAAGCAAAAATGATGACCAATCCGATTACTATGATGCCTGGGGCGTCGTCCATCTCCGCAATGAGATAAAAGAGCGGCATTCCTACCACATACAAGCAGCTGATTGTGATTGCACAATTTTTTATTGTCTTTAAAGCTCTTACAGATAATTCCGAGAAAGCTTTGTTCTTGTCAATATAGCTTAAAAGTTTAAAGGCTTGATATAGAGCGAAGTAAAAAGGTATCGCCGAAGCATACAAATCGATTAAAACGAGATATTTCAAATAAGGCATATCCGGATATAATTCTGCTGCAAAATTCGCAATCTCAGGCACCACAAAGATGCACAAAGCAAGAATCGGCATTCCAATAAGAATAACGGCTATCTTCAAAAAGATCGTTGACACTTGTTTCATAAAAAGCACCTCATTTATTTTTTATCAATTTGAATTTAACACAATTTTTATCGTTTTACAATAAAACATTGTTGTTTTTTATTATATTATTATCGTTACCGTAATATCCTTTTCTTTTAAAAATAAAAGAAGCACTCCTCATTTACAAAGGAATGCTCCATAACTGAACTATTCGATTCATTAATAAGATTACCTTCAGCTGTTCCCTTATATCATCAAGATTTCCCTGATATCCTCTTCTGTAAGTGCAGACGACGATTTGTCTCCAGGGTCGATGATTTCTTCAATAAGGTGTCTCTTTTTCTCTTGAAGTTCATTCATTTTTTCTTCGATTGTGCCACGGGCAATAAGTTTGATGACTTGAACAGCATTCTTCTGTCCCATTCGATGGGCACGGTCCGCGGCTTGTTCTTCAACTGCCGGATTCCACCAAAGGTCATATAGAATGACTGTATCGGCACCTGTCAAGTTGAGACCCGTACCTCCCGCTTTCAATGAAATGAGGAATATATCCCGCTCTCCTGCATTAAATCGATTGCAAATTTCCACACGTTCCTTTGATGGGGTTTGTCCATCCAGGTAGAAAAAAGGTTGTCCCTTCATGGCCAAATCCCTGCCGATAATTTGAAGCATTTTTGTAAATTGCGAGAAAATCAGCACCCGTCTTCCAGAATGCTTCGATTCTTCGATAATTTGCATCAGTTGCTCATATTTAGCTGAACTGCCTTTATATCCGTCCACAAACAACGCGGGGTGACAGCATATTTGCCTAAGCCGGGTCAAGCCAGCGAGGATCCTGATCCGATTTTTCCGGAGGGTGTCCTTATCCAGGTGTTTCAGCGTATCATGCCGCAGCTTCGCCAGATAGGCCCCGTACAGTTTCTTCTGATCAGGAAGCAGTTCCATCGATTCCAGCGACTCGATTTTTTCCGGAAGTTCACCCAGCACGTCCTCTTTCATTCTCCGCAGCAAAAATGGGCGGATCCTGCGGGAAATCTGCTTCCTTGAGAGATTGCTATACTCCTTTAACCCCATGAATAGTTCAGGGAATACGACGTGGAAAAGGGACCAGAGCTCTTCTAGTGAATTCTCGATAGGCGTACCAGTCAACGCGAAGCGATGTGCCGCTTTTATCTTCTTGGCCGCTCGTGCCGTTTGTGTCACCGGGTTCTTAAAGGCCTGTGCCTCATCGAAAAACACCGTATGGAAGTCCTCTTTTTCAAACGACTTGATGTCTTTCCGAAGCAATGGATAAGAGGTGATCACTACATCCACGTCCTTCATTTCTTTAAGCAGCTTCGACCTTTCCGCCTTGTCTCCATCCACGACGACGGCTTGTATATCAGGAGCGAATTTAGTGAATTCACTAAGCCAATTGTAGGTCAATGATGATGGGCAGACAATAAGCGCCGGAACCCTTTTCTTACGGATGTCAGGTAGCTCGGATAAAATGAACGTGATGCTTTGCAGTGTTTTTCCCAAACCCATATCATCAGCAAGAATCCCGCCAAAACCGTATTGTGCAAGGATTTTCATCCATTTGTAGCCGTTTTTTTGATACTCGCGCAAAATCGGGTCCAGACTATTTGGCACCTTGAACTCCAAGGCGCCCGGATTCCTGATGTTATCCAAAAACTGCCGGAATGATTCTTCCATCGTGAATGTCTGGCTGTCTTGAACGGAGTCAAGGAGCTGGAGCCCTTTTATGATTGGCATGTTCAGTGTGCTTTCCAGGTCTTCATCCTGTACGGGCAGTGCATTCAGAAAACGATTGATTTCCTCGTATTCCCTTGTTTCAAGGGAAAGCAGCGATCCATTCCTTAAACGATAGTATTTCCTTTTTTCTTCAAGCGCTGCTAATACCTCACGTATTTGTTTATCTGGGATATTATCCATTTCAAATTTGAATTCGAGCCAATTAGTACGCTCTTTTTTAATTTTCACCCTAATGCGCGGTGCAGCATTTCCACGGGAAATTCGGTTTCTTACAGCGGTCGTGGCATAGACTTGTACCAGCTTCTGGAGTTTAGGAACGATGTGGTACAAGAACTCATACTCCAACTCTTCGTTATGCAAGAAATAGCCGCCGTCCGTCTTGGCAAACTGGCTATCCTCCATCAGCTTTATTATCTCCGCCTCTTTCTCAACATCCCTTATGACCTTGGATTCCTGTTTTTCCAAAGGGTTGATCACGATATTTTCATAATGGAATTCCAGCCCGGCAAGCAGCCTGTTTTTCACTCGATCCAAGTATAGCTTTGCAACCAGCGGTGTCTTCAAAAACAATTCGGTGATGGATCTTGCTATATGGACTTCACCAAGTCTTCTCAAACCTGGTACCACTTTGTCCAGGAATAATTCCAGCTGGTCATGATGGATTGGAATTTGATTCATCCCCGAATCCTCCATCATTTGCTTCAACTCTGAAAGGCGTTGGAAATCCCCATCTTCAAGCTGAACCAATTTCCCCTCAAATAGGACCAATGTGTATGCATTCATGACGATCATCTCGTGCAGCCTTTTAATATTCAGGTGATAACCTTTGACCTCGCTTTCGGTAAAGTCAAACTGTAAAGGAAGCGGTCCGTTTGTTACACGAAAGCCATTGAATGTAAGGCCGCCATAGGCAAGCTTCACCATTGGCGCCTCTTCAAGGATGGGGACAAGCCTTCGGAAAGAAGATGGAGGCAAAAGTAATAAGTGATCGTCCAATGTATATTCAGATATATCCGTCAGGGCGTCCACGTAGACTTTTTCATCCGATATCACTGTAATGAGCTCCTGAAGCACGGAATCATTTTCATTTTGAAAACAATGCAGCACCGGGTCATATATAAATGAAGGGGACACTTGGGCAGGCTTTCCTTCTTTAACTCGCTTCAGGAAATCCCGGACATTCGACACATTGAGAGAACCGATTTTCATTTCCAGTCCTAACATATATTGGTCCATGCCCATCCATACTGGTTTACACGTAAATTCCGCTTCAAGCATCTTTCTTTTTTCAAAATGGCGCTGATGACCGCTTTTGCGTACAGGCTGATTATTGAAAAGGGTCAGCAAGCCCTCTGACAACTTCTCATGGGCTGTAGCATCAGAACCGGCTGCATGCAGGCCTTCAGGAATCGTTCCATCTCGCTGATGGTCGTATACCGACAGCAGGACAGCTGCAATATGCTGGCAATCCCTAGGGAAGGAAGCTAGCACAGGACAGCTGCATTTCGTCTGAAATCCGCCGACTGCATCCACTTCAATCGTGACATGGAAGTCTTCCTTGCCTCTAACCGATGCTTCACAGCCATCATGACGATAGCTTTCAAATGTCACTTTATTGGCACGATGAAAAGCTTCCCCTCTTTTGAAGGAGACGGCCCCGCACATGTCTTTTATGATTTTTTGATTTAATTTGATATCCAAATTGCCGTCCTCCTCCCGGGGGTTTTTTGTTGAGTGATTTTACATTCCGCTGAAAATATCTCATTTTATCATCATACTATGAAATGGGTTTACAGGGTGGAAAAAAGCAAAAAGACAAACTCCCCTATTCGGAGTTCATCTCAATTTTTCAGCAACGGGAATTGCAACTTCATTGTTGTCCTTTGACCTGGTTCTTTTTCTTTTTTTTTCGATAAAAGAAGCTGAATACAAGGAATGCAAGAAGAATGTAAAAAAGGATAAGTTCAGCGGGGTCCTTCACCAAAAATGGGTTAAAGGCATGCTTGATTGAATTATCCAGATCAAATCCCAATAGAATATCCATACCTAAAGATATGACCACTAAAGGGGTCAGAAGCAAAAGCGTAATACCGAAGAATTTCATTTTTGATCAACTCCGCCTTGGAACTTATTTTGTTGCTGGCCTTTCCTTTTTTTCCGATTCTTAAAAAAGGCAATGATCAAGAGAACTAACGGGATGATCACCTGAAATGGCAGATGGATGTAATTTGGTACGACATCTAGCCCTTCATAGATATGTTCCGTATAGCTGCTTGACATAATGATCGAAATCAATAAAATGACGATGCCAACAGGGTATGCAAGTCTGGAGGGCTGTTTAACATTGAAAACATTCGCCGTACCCGTTACCGCTACATAAGTTAATACACTTATCTTGATGAACCCGCCAATCAACAACAAAAACAAGAAGTACACATCGAGACGTTCAAGAAAGCCAGCGACCTCTATGGACTGTATGAGGGTAAGAAGAGGGTATTGCGAACGTGTCGTAAGGTCCACACCAAGTACAGCAACATTCACAGCCATTATTACCGCGAGAAAAATACCGCTTGTCGCCAAGCTCCCTATCCCAATTTTTTTCAGTCGCTGAGGTTCGTTCAAATAAGGAAAAATCATTAAAAACACTATGATCTCGCCAAATGGAAAAAATACGGTTTTAGTGAAGCCCATTTTCACCATCTCTGTCCCGCCCATTTCAAAAATGGGTTTTAAGTTGTTTAAATGGATCATGCCTGAAGCAATAATCAGAAGCATGAAGGTCATTAAAAGTAAATTCTCCAAGACAAAGAATAGTTCCCCCGTCCTCGCCAATACTTCTATCCCTTTACGGACCGTATACACCACGACTAAAATGAATGCTGCGTTCGCAACAAATAACGGAATATGAGGATAGGCAAAAGTAAGGAGTGTATCTCCGAAATCCCTCAGACACCTTGCAGCAAGATAGATCAAATAAAGGATGTATAGAAAAGCTACGATCCTGCCTAGAAAATTCCCCAATATATGTTTTACAAACTCTGTTAACAGCTGCTCAGGGTAGTATTGAAAAAGGCCATAATAAACGAAAAATAATAAAAATCCGCCTGTCATCGCAATAAGGATGACTAGCCAAGCAGCCTGCTTGGCTTCACCGGCAAGCGGAACCAAAAGTGCACTGCCCATTTCAAACATGAAAATAAGGACGAACAGCTGGTAACCGCTGATTTTTGCCTTTTCCATGAGAATGCCACTTCCTTTCCATTATTGATCTTTCTTTTTTAAATTTGAAAGAAATGGCTTATTACGTAATCCGGTACGGCGAATGAAAGTTTCTACCTGCACATCAACTTCCAGTTTAGGAAAAGTATCGTCGTCCCAGTTTTTCTCTAGTTTCTTCCATTCTTTCGGATGGGATTCGTGCATGAGCTCCCCAAAGCCAAAAATATCGGATTTATTTTTTTGTGCCCGAACGATCGCACCTTCCATCTCCTTCTTCAATTCTTTCGCTAACTTCTTTTCAATATCTATCAGAACATGCATATCGGTTAGATTCAAAGGAACATTCACCTCCCGGACATCTCCCTCTGCACGGACCTTTATCGATATTTTCGGTTTGCCGTTTACCAATTTTACCCCGACGTTGGTTTTTTGCCGAATAACTGAATAGGTGATTGCGTCTTTTTTACCCTCCCAATCAAGGTTTAAATAGGTATTTTCGATCCTATCCAATACCCACATTGATCCTGTTGCCTTATCACCATCCAGCCAGTCAATCAATTTTCCATCTTTAAAAACACCTATCCCTGCTGCAGTAGGGTTTGCCTCAATATCCGAGGACATAGTATTCTCCATTTTATTTTCCTTACCCGTGTTTCCTTTCACGGTAAAACCGCTTATTATCGGTTCTTTTCCGGTACTAAGCAGATTCTTGATCGTTTCTTGGAGATTGATGCTAATACTTTTCCCCTGGGTTTTTTCAGTGGTTTCAATCGTCCTAATGACTTTTTCAGCAGATACCTTATCGATTGCAGTTAACGTTTCTACAATATCCCTTGCTTTCACACCCCGGGCAATCACGATCCTCGTAGTTGCCCTGAATTCCGGTGAGCGCTCAAACGCATCGAAAATATCGTTGAGGCCCTCCTCTTTTGCTAGTTCCTCACCGATGACAACCAGGTTGGCATGAGCAAAATACATATCTCGGGAGATTTTCGTTGAAGCGATGCTATCCAGGTCAAGCACATTATTTCCGGTGGCCCTATAAATGGATATCGGTGGATTTGTCCCGCCGCCGCCCTGAAGAGCTCCCGCTACATTGCTTGGATTGATGATTTGGAACGTTCCCACTAACTTTCCTTCTTTATTTCTATCGAGTCCGACCGCCGAGACGATGGCCATTTCGTTTAACTCTGTTTTATCCCAACAGCCTGTGGTGAATGTGGTGGCGATTAACATCATCAAGAGCGGAACTAATCTTTTACGATTCATTGCCTTCACCTTTTTTCCCGTCAGAAGTTTTCATTCCGCGCGATTCAGGAGGCAATGGTCTTTGATTCTCGCCTTCCCTTATCAGATTATTTTCGTTGGTTAAAAATTTTGGCCTTTCCTTAAATGCCCACATGGGTCTTCTGAAGAATGTGTCACCCAATCCTTCCGGATTCAGAGGGGCGAGCGGTGTCATATAAGGAACTCCAAGTGAACGCAGGCTGCATAAATGGACAATAAGGACGATAAAGGCTAAAATCATCCCATAAAAGCCTAAAGTGCCGGCACAAATAATGAATCCGAACCGCACAATGCGTGCAGAAATCGCTATGGAATAAGAAGGGGTTGCGAAACTGGCAATCGCCGTGATCGAGACGATGATGACCATTGCCGGCGATACGATACCAGCCTGGACAGCCGCCTGCCCGATGACCAATGCTCCGACAATGGACATCGTCGAACCAACGGCCTTTGGCATCCGAAGACTTGCTTCCCGTAATATTTCAAAGGTCATTTCCATAAGAAGCGCTTCAACGACGGCAGGCAAAGGAACCGTTTCCCTTTGGGCCGCTACAATGACCAGCAACTTCGTTGGAATCATTTCCTGATGAAAAGTCGTGGCTGCAACATAGACAGCCGGCCCGACTATCGAGATGATGAAAACGATGATCCGTAAAAAACGTGTGGCTGAAGCAATGTCGAAGCGATTATAGTAGTCTTCGACAGATTGGAAAAACTGTACGAATATTGCCGGTGCCACCAGGACAAAAGGCGTTCCATTAACGAATATCGCCACTCTTCCTTCCAGAAGGTTTCCTGCGACCATATCCGGTCTTTCTGTATGGTTAAGGGTTGGGAATGGGGTCATGACCTGGTCTTCTATCAATTGTTCAATATATCCTGATTCAAGAATGCTATCGATGTTAATTCGATTTAAGCGCTTCTTGACCTCCTCGACGATCCCTTCTTTAACAATTCCATTTATATACATGATGGAAACGTCCGTTTTTGTCACCGTGCCTATTTTCATCGACTCTATCCATAAATCCGGGGTATTGATGATCCGGCGTAACATGGCAATGTTCGTTCCAATCGATTCCGTAAACCCTTCCCTTGATCCCCGGACAGTCAAATGCGTGCTTGGTTCCTGAATCGAGCGCCGCTCTCCCCCTTTTGTACTGGCAACAAGGGCTATGTTGATACCATCAACAAAAATGATGCTGTCCCCTGATAATAAGGATAAAAATAGTTTTTCCCAGTCCGTGACCGTTTCTACACCACCGAGGGAAACCACGTCCTCAGAGATTACATCCAACGCTTCTTGTGGAAGTATTTTTTCTGATAGATGAGGATTTTTCATGATTGATTCAATTAAAAAGTCCGTAACGCTTGGATTATCAATCAGACCCTGCACATACAAAATAGTTGTTTTAATCTCCGGATTTTGCCCGATTTTCAGCGTTCGGATAATGATGTCGGGACTTTTTCCCGTCTTTTTCTTCACGATTTCCAGATTGGCCGAAAGGGAACTTTCAATATAATCAGGCGTTTTGCTTTTGGATTGACTTTCATCTTCCTTTTTCTTTTCACGTTGCTTCACTTGTCTCTTTTGTTTGAAAAAAGAAGCCATAGCACCGAACCTCATTCCTTTTTCGTTTCACTCATTTTGTCCAAAGCACTCCCCCTTTATTCTGGTTCAGCCTACTTCCTTCCATACAAAAAAGGCTGTCGCAATGACAGCCTTTGATGGTCATATTCGGTTTGGGAATGAAGTGCCGATGATAACGGCCCAATCAACTAAACTGAAATTATACTTTGCCTTTATTCCTTCTAAAAATCAAAACAACGAAAGCAATCAATAGCAAGGCCAGTATCGCATATACGATGTTTGAATAAATGTCCATGTACCCTACAATATCTTCCCACGAAGAGCCAACTGCTGCCCCGATATTCACCAAGATGATGTTCCAAATTAATGTTCCGGATGTTGTGTAAAGCAGGAAGAGCCAAAAGCTCATATGGGACATCCCTGCTGGAATCGAGATCAAACTTCTGATTAGCGGAACCAATCTACAGAAAAACACGGTCCATGCCCCATACTTGTCAAACCAAGAATTCGCCTTATGGACGTCCGACACCGTTAACCGAAAAATATGGCCCCATCTTTCCACGAACTTTTCAATGACCTTCACATCAAGAAGTAAACCAATTCCATAAAGGACGACTGCCCCTGCCACTGACCCAATAGTCGCAGCGATCACGACACCCATAATCGTCATATCCGCTGTTGTCGTCATGAAACCGCCAAAAGTAAGAATGACCTCAGACGGGATCGGCGGGAAAATATTCTCCAATGCTATTAATAGAAAGATTCCCATATACCCAAAATCATTCATGAATTCCGTAATCCAGTTTTCCATTTAATACGCTCCTAACTTTCTTGAATCAACAGCTGGCATGTTACCTGCCGGCTGCTTATCTTGCAATAACCTTGCTCCCTTTATTAACGATCTTTGTTCTTCCTCCGGTCTTGATACCTTTGGAAAAACCAGATGGAAATCGCAATCCAACAACCGCCCGCCAAATACCCGGCAATGATATCACTAGGATAATGGACCCCCAAATATATTCGGCTAATACCTATCGAGAGAATCATGATCATGCTGATCAGAATCAATAGAATCCTTGCCCACCTAGCCGTAATGTGACGCCATAGCAAAAATGTAAGAATACCGTATAAAGAAAATGCATTCATGGCATGTCCACTTGGGAAACTGTACCCCCCAATTTCGATGAGTCGATGTAAATCGGGCCGGGCGCGTTGAAAGAATAGCTTAACCATCAAATTGAGAAGAGGTGAACCCACCATGACTGCAGTGAATAAGACTAGTTCCAAACGATGCTTCAAAACCCTATATAGGAAAAACAAAATGACCAAGGAAAGGATGATCAGGGAAACGGTTGAACCTATGTAGGTAAAGAACTTCATGATGTCCGTGAGAAGTGGAGACTCCCATCCCTGCACCAAGGAAATCACATCTTCATCAAATTTCAGGTATTCATTTGCACTTATGGTAAATGCCATGAAACTGAACCCGATTAAAGAAAGTACACTTACTATAAAGGCAATGGTTAATTGCTGCTTTAATTTCATAATAACATCCTTTCACTTATTTAAAACCGATTCATATGCAAATTTCCATTTTATCATATCTTCTACATTGCATGGTGAGTGTAATCGCCCGCCAACCGAATTCAGGAATTTGCCTGGGCACAAAATTTACTACTTTATCATACTACTCCATTCGTCATTGTCACCTCAACTTCAGGTTACTATAAGATTTCCCGACGACTACAGGAACATCAACTCGATTTAAAGGGTGCCATTCAACATGCAAAAAGAAAAAAACCTTATGCAGGTTAGGGCACAAGGTTTTTCGTTTTTTAAATGCGGCTTGCCTTAAGCGGTAATGATGTCAAAGTTTGCCCGGTCGCTGAATCGGTAAGATTCTCTTCTAACTGGAACGATGGCACCGCTTCAATATGCTTGAATTTCTTCAGGAAGGCAGTAAGCGCAATCTTCGCTTCCAGCCTGGCTAGCGGCGCTCCCAGGCAGAAATGCGGGCCATTTCCGAAGGTGAGATGCTTCTTATTATTAGGGCGGTGGATATTAAGGGTGAAGGGGTCTTCAAACATCTCTTCATCCATATTAGCTGCACTCATCCAAACAACCACGTTATCCCCTTCTTTCAATTCCACTCCCAATAGATCGTTATCTTCCTTTACGGTTCGATCCAATTTAATAAGATTGAATCGGAATCGGAGCATTTCTTCGACCGCCTGCGGAACTAAATCCAGGTTTTCATGTAACTCTTGATAAACTTCCTTGTCATCATATAGCAGGGAATAAAAGCTATTGGCCAGTAAATGACTAGTTGTCTCTACCCCTGCCCCTAAAATCAGCATGGTCGTCCGGACAACCTCATCATCCGTAAACATTTCCCCATCCACTTCTGACTTCAATAGATCTGAGATGATATCATCCGCCGGGTTCAATCGTTTTTGCACAACAATCGGATACAAATACTGATAGTATTCTTTTGCGGCCACTTGCTTCAATTTATCTACTTCTTCTTGTTTTTCTCTATCAAAAGGAAGAAATAAGGTATCCACCCATTTCTTAAACAATAAACGATCTTTCGAGGGAACGCCCATCAAATCCGACATGACAATGATCGGAAGCGGACTCGCCAATGATTGTACAATATCGATTTCCGTTTCCTCATCCATTTGTCCAATCAACTCATCCGTAATTTCCTGAATGCGAGGTTCCCAGTTTTGAAGACTTCTAGGTGTGAATGCTGCGGCCAACAGTGAACGGCGTTTTCTATGCTCAGGTGGATCCGCCTCAGTAATTTTGATTTTATCAGGCACAGAACCTTCCTCACTATCCGTTCCAACCGATATGGTAGCCCGTTTACGCACACTTGAAAAATGTTTATAATCACTGAGAACCCGCTTCACATCTTCATATTTAAAAACATTCCACGTATCCGTTCCTTCGTGATAACTCACCGGGTCATTTTCTAACATCCGTTTACACCAAGCGTACGGACTGAATTCCTCCGTCCGTGTTTTAAACCTAGTAATTTCTTTTACTGCAATAACTTCTTTCATGATACCGACTCCTCCCACTTCTTAAAAGTTACCTAACAAAAGGATCGAATGTTCAGCATTACCATCTCAGTCGATTTGTTAAAGGGTCGAGCATTCCTGATAGACTTTTTCACCATATCCTTAAATACACATCTATTCCATTATAGGGTAAAACCCCGCAACAAACCATGCATCTTCCATACCAGCAGCCTTACATGAAATTTGCCCCACAATCCCAACAACCCTATGTAAAACTGCTTATTTTTTACAATTCCCTTTCTTTTTCTATTTTTTTATGTCTCTCAATTGAAGCTTAAAATCCAATCCTCATTTTCATATTCGGTGAAAGTCCTTTCACTAAGTTATTTCAGTATAAATTATTTTTATAATACCCGAGTTTGATTCGGAATGAATCCACTGCATGGAAAAACGGCTGCACAATGCAGCCGTCAGGTTAGTTAATCCCTCACTGGATTTAAGTGAATTTGTGACACTCCTGCCGAATAACTGGGATGGCCGAGACCCCACAGCCGGTTGCGGTGAGGAGGCTTTGGCAGGCAATCGGCGGAAAGGTAGCGGATTTCTGAAATCAAGCTGGAAATTTTTAAAAGAAAAAAACTGCAGGCAGACTCGCTTTTCTTCGAGTTTGTCTACAGTCTGAACGGCTGCACTGTAGCCGTCAATTTTTGCCCCTTTTAATCAGTTCATGCAAATCATCCATCTTCTTTTCCATGATATCCAGTCTTGTTTTACGGTGCTTGATTGAACGGAAAAGAGATACGGTTCCCACGATGATCAGGATTAGAAATACAAGACAAAACAATTGGTATACCATATCCGCAATATTATACCCACTCACTATGTAATCCCCCTAAATGGCATTCTCAATATTCTATTATACACCAGGCAAAATGAACAATTTAACCTTTTTAAGGGGAATCGGGAATAAAAAAACCGATAGCCAGTTGCTATCGGTTGATCTTTTATACCTCTAATTGTTGATCGTCATCTTGTGGCACAATTAATTCATTATAAAATGCAGCCATTGTTGTTCCTGCATAAGGAATCAACCATAGTAAACCAATTCCCAGCGTGAACATGCTAAGGATGCCCCATCCGATGAAGCTTAGGTGCATAAGGAAATACTTCCATTTCAAGCCCTTCATCCTTTTTCTGCTTTCTGTAATGCTTTCAAGCACCGTGTATTCAGGATGATCCTTCAATAAGAAAAACACCTGCGAATAGGCGATGCCTTTGATGATACCCGGAATGATTAATAATAATGACCATAAAAAAATGAAAATACCTTGTAAGATGGATGCCCCAATAAGCTTGAAAGAGGTTTTTCCTTCTTTATAGATAGCAAATACTTCTGGAATATCAGGGTTTCCTTCCCTAACCAAATTCAGGTAGAACCAAGTGGTTGAAATGGTAAGCGGGATTAAGGCAATGGAAAAGACGAGACTGAAGATATCAGACCATATCGGTGTTTCTTCCTGCATGAGCCATTGTGAAAACCCACCGCTTCCTATCACTTCGACAATTAAAGGTAAAATGATGTTGATCAAGAACAGAAGCAACATCAGCGATACAGTTACTCCCCATTTACCTCCCAACGACTGAAGGGCGTTCCTTTTTAATTCTGAGATTCTCATACTCCTATTTAACTCCCCTTTTTTAAACAGCGGAATTCTGAATATTCACCATTTAATTGTAAAATCTGGTCGAATAAAGAAAAACCACTATTTTTTTGATGTTTAAATCCCATGTTGTATTCTAACATAATATTTCTAGCTGTGGGCTTAATTTCCTAGAAAGCACACACAGATAAAGAAAAGCTGTTGAATCGGCTTCGAGCAACCATGAACAACTCCTTTCTCGCCTTGGCTATTGGCTTGTAACAGTTTATGAAAGCGAATATGACAATATGCCATCAATCATTCAGTGCCATAAACCATTTAATTCCTTCCATTTGAAAAAACCTTCGCGTAAACATACCCAATTAAGTGTACGGTCAGCGAAGGTGCGTTTATTATGTTGGGTCATGTACTTTCTAGTTCTATTTTCCTTCTCCCAGATAGACCGGGCCACTCATTTAATTCTATCCTAAAATCATTCGAACAACGTGTATAAAAATGTTAACACCATACTCTATGGCATCTTCGTCAAAAGTAAAACGCGGATGATGGTGGGGATAGGTTATTCCCTTTTCCTTATTCCCAGCTCCTATCAAGAAATAATTGCTAGGTGCCTTTTGTTGGAAAGCCAAAAAGTCCTCAGCCCCCATCGTTTTTTCTTTTCAAACTTTTTCCTGGCTTTGTCATCACCATATAAATCATCACAACAAAAAAAAGAGCACCCCAAAGCAGAAATCACTTCCGCCTTTGGAACACCCTCTTTCCTATAATCAATCAGAGCCAGTTATAACAAAATCGTCTTGGAGCAAAGCTAAAGGAAGCTTTCTATTTATAGGATCCCCTGCCGAAACATTAATTTCAGTAATGTGACCACTGGCACCTATTGAAACATCAATCAATTTCCCATCCTCCGTTTTCACTAAAAAGAGCCTCTCCCATTCATAAACATAGGAATTCTTTTGAACGTAAACTTGTTCGACGGTCCCATCCTGAGCACACTCGATGGTATGAATCGGTTTTAACACGGAATCACTCCTCCACTCTCCATTATTTGGCTAGCTTATACCCAGCCACGGAATATCGAGGCTTCTGCCATTTTTCTGACACCCACCATATACGCTGCCAGCCTCATATCCACTTTTCTTGTCTCGGACATTTCATATACTTGATTAAATGAATTGACCAATAACTCTTTTAATTTGGTTTGGACTTCTGCATCTTCCCAATAATAACCTTGATTATTTTGAACCCATTCAAAGTAAGAAACTGTCACACCGCCTGAGCTTGCCAATACATCAGGTACGAGAAGCACATTGCGTTCCGTCAAGATCTTGGTTGCCTCCAAAGTGGTAGGTCCATTAGCTGCTTCCACAACAATTTGGGCTTTGATAAGATGTGCATTTTCTTTGGTGATTTGATTGGAAATGGCAGCAGGCACTAAAATATCACAATCTTGTTCCAGAAGCTCCTGGTTGGTGATTGTATTATCGAATAGTGTCGTTACCGTTCCAAAGCTATCCCTTTTATCAAGTAAGTAATCGATATCCAGACCATCCGGTTTATAGATGGCACCATATGCGTCCGATATGCCAATCACTTTCGCACCAGCATCATGCATGAATTTGGCCAAAAAGCTTCCTGCGTTCCCAAACCCTTGGACGATGATGCGTGCACCTTTCAATTCTATGCCCTTACGCTTTGCCGCTTCCTCGATACAGATGGTGACACCTTGTGCCGTCGCCTTTTCCCTACCGTGTGAACCGCCCAGTACCAGTGGCTTGCCTGTAATGAAACCAGGCGAATCGTGTTCTCTTATTCTACTGTATTCGTCCATCATCCATGCCATGATTTGTGAATTCGTATAAACATCCGGGGCCGGAATATCTTTAGTCGGCCCCACTATTTGGCTGATTGCCCGAACGTATCCACGGCTAAGCCTTTCCAATTCACCGATGGACATTTGGCGCGGATCACAGATGATGCCGCCTTTTCCTCCGCCATATGGCAGATTCACGATTCCGCATTTCAAACTCATCCACATTGAAAGTGCCTTGACTTCTTCCTCATCGACTTCAGGATGAAAACGGATTCCGCCTTTCGTCGGACCTACAGCATCGTTGTGCTGTGCACGGTATCCAGTGAAAATCTTCGTCGAATTGTCATCCATCTTGATTGGAATCCGGACGGTCAGCATCCGAAGAGGTTCCTTCAAAAGCTCGAACACTTCTTCAGAATAGCCAAGCTTATCCAGCGCCTCCTTGATTACGACCTGTGTTGAATCAAGCAAACTGGCAGTTTCTTTTTCTTCTTTGACTGTTGTACTCAATTGAATTCACCTCATAGGTATATTAGGATAAAACTTTTTTAATGCGTTCGATTGCCCAATCCAAGTCTTCTTTTGTAATCACTAATGGCGGAGCAAAACGGATAACTGTATCATGTGTTTCTTTACATAGCAATTTTTCTTCTTTAAGCTGCTCACAATAAGGTCTTGCTGCTTCCGTTAATTCGACTCCGATGAATAAGCCTCTGCCGCGGATATCTTTAATCATTGGATTCTTGATTTCTTTTAAACTATCCATAAAGTATTGTCCAAGCTCCAATGAACGTTCAGCAAGCTTCTCTTCTTCAAGGACTTCCAATGAAGCGATGGAAACCGCACATGCCAATGGATTGCCGCCGAATGTAGAACCATGGGAACCAGGATTGAATACGCCAAGGATTTCACGGTTTGCAGCTACGCAAGAGATTGGGAAAACCCCGCCGCCCAGCGCTTTACCTAAAATGTACATATCCGGAACTACTCCATCCCAGTCAGAGGCGAACATTTTTCCTGAACGTCCAAGTCCTGACTGAATTTCATCAGAAACGAATAGGACATTATTTTCTTTACATAAGTCGTAAGCTTCTTTCAAGAATCCTTGTGGCGGTATGATGATTCCCGCTTCACCTTGAATCGGTTCGATTAAAAATCCAGCCGTTTGCGGTGTAATCGCTTCTTTCAATGCATCAAGGTCGCCGTAAGGGATAAGCTTGATTCCTGGCAGCATCGGTCCAAAGCCCCTTCTATATTCATCATCGGATGACAAGGACACTGCTGCCATCGTCCGGCCATGGAAATTCCCGATACATGCAATGATTTCAGCTTGGTTTTCTGCGATTCCCTTAACATCATAACCCCAGCGTCTAACAGCTTTGATTGCAGTTTCAACAGCTTCAGCACCTGTATTCATAGGCAGTGCCATGTCTTTTTTCGTAATGCGCGAAACCATTTCATACCATGGTCCTAATTTATCACTATGGAATGCACGGGACGTTAATGTTACGCGATCAGCTTGTTTTTTTAATTCGTCGATGATTTTCGGATGCCTGTGGCCTTGGTTCACTGCTGAATAGGCACTAAGCATATCCATATATTTGTTGCCTTCAGGATCTTCAACCCAAACTCCTTCTGCTTTCGAAATGACGATTGGAAGTGGATTATAATTGTTTGCACCATATTGTTCTGTTTGCTCGATTAATTTTTCCGTTAATGTTGTCATGTTGATTCCCCCTAAGATTTATAGCGTTTCAGAAGTTGTTTTTCCTTGAAGATGAAGAACTAAATAATCAGGACCGCCCGCTTTTGAATCTGTACCTGACATATTGAATCCGCCAAATGGCTGGTATCCTACAATTGCACCAGTACAGCCGCGATTGAAGTACAAGTTACCTACGTGGAAATCCTCACGCGCTTGTTCGATATGTTCAATGTTGTTCGAGATGACCGCACCCGTTAATCCATAATCCGTGTTATTGGCAATCTCGATTGCATGATTGAAATCTTTTGCCTTACAGAATGCAACCACTGGTCCGAAAATCTCTTCTTTCATGACACGTGCGTTCTCATCCACATCGGCAATGATAGTTGGCTGGATGAAGAAACCTTTTGAATTGTCTCCTTCTCCCCCTGTAACAATTTTCCCTTCTTCTTTACCGATTTCAACGTAGCTCATGACTTTGTCGTAAGCTGCTTGATCGATAACCGGACCCATGAAATTGTTTAGATCTGTTGGTTCCCCGACTGTTTTTTCTTTCGTTAATTCAATGGCACGATTCAAGACTTGGTCATATACATCTTCCACTATTACGGCACGTGAACAAGCAGAACATTTTTGACCGGAGAATCCGAATGCAGAAGCGACAATTGATTGTGCCGCCAATTCCAGATCAGCCTCTTTATCAACAACGATCGTATCTTTACCGCCCATTTCAGCGATGACACGTTTTAACCAAATTTGGCCTTCATGAACTTTTGCCGCACGCTCATAAATACGGATTCCAACATCACGAGATCCAGTAAAGCTGATGAAACGTGTACGAGGATGATCTACCAAATAATCTCCAACTTCAGCACCGCTTCCTGGAATGAAGTTCACAACTCCTGCAGGCATGCCCGCTTCTTCCAGCACTTCGATGAATTTAGCTGCAATGACCGGTGTTGTACTGGCCGGTTTCAATAAGACCGTATTTCCTGAAACAAGAGCTGCCGTCGTCATGCCTGCCATGATCGCAAACGGGAAGTTCCAAGGTGAGATGATGACACCGACACCAAGCGGGATATAATTGAAAGCATTGTGTTCAATCGGACGGCTTTCCACTGGCATGCCGTCTTTAAGCTTCAGCATTTGACGTGCATAGTATTCCATGAAGTCGATCGCTTCCGCTGTATCCGCATCCGCTTCATTCCAAGGCTTTCCTGCTTCTTTCACCAATAGAGCCGAGAAATAGTGTTTTCTTCTCCGTACGATGGCTGCAGCCCTGAATAAAATATTTGCACGCACTTCCGCTTTCGTTTTTCTCCAAGTTTGGAATGTCTTATCTGCCGCTTGCATAGCTTGCTCAGCAAGATCCTTATTCGCTTTGGATACGGTTCCAATAACTTCTTCTTTATTTGCTGGGTTTACAGAGGTAATGACTTCATCAGTAAACACTTTTTCACCATTAATGATCAACGGATATTTCTTCCCTAAATCATTAGCTACATCATTCAATGCCGCTTGAAAAGCTTTATTGTTTTCTTCGATTTTAAAATTAGTAAATGGTTCGTGTTTATATGTTTGGACCATTATAGCTCATCTCCCTAAAATTTTATGTTTTTTTCTTCACCCTTACTTAACAAGCAAGTTCCGTGCCAACTTTTCATTTTTTTGAAAAAATAATGATATTTCATTAGATATGCAATGAAATTCAGCACTTTTGGGGCAAAATTGACATAGTATGCCATCTTTTTTTGCTCTAATCCCTATTTATGTCGCTTAACCTTACACTTTTTATTAATGCAAGATTCATGCCAACTATAAAAACCATAAAAAACAGTGTTTTTTCACTTTTTCCGCAAAATATTTTTGCACTTCGATGCAAAATTATCTTGCTGTGCAAATTTTATTTGCGCCTTTACTTCAATTCCTCTACAATAGCTCTAAGAAAAGAAGAAAAACGGGAGGCATTCATGAATTTAGATCAAATCATTAAAATAGATGGTTTCCAATCCATCCTCTATTCGCTTGTGGATGTAATCGATACAGGGATACATATAATCGATATAAAAGGGCGGACCATTGTATATAACAAGAAAATGGCAGAAATAGAAGGAATGGATTCAGAAGAAGTGTTAGGGAAGAAGATTCACGAAATCTTTAAATTCAAGGAAGAAACGGAGAGTACATTAATAAGGGCACTTCATTCGGGTAAGACAACCGAGAACTCGAAGCAGACCTACTTCAATAATCTTGGTCAGGAAATTACAACAATCAATAATACGTTTCCGATTTTGGATCAAAAGCAAAATATCATCGGAGCAATTGAAGTGGCAAAGGATATAACGAATCTGGAAAGAATCATTAAAGATAATATCTTAAATAAGGGCGATACCAAATATACGTTTGACAGCATCATCGGAACGAGTGAAAATTTCCTGGAAGTCATAGAAAAGAGCAAGCGCTCGACCAGAACGGCATCCTCCATCCTCGTCGTCGGAGAAACGGGCACAGGAAAAGAGCTCTTCGCCCAAAGCATCCATAATGGCAGCAGCCGTTCGACACATCCTTTCATCAGCCAAAACTGTGCTGCCCTGCCAGATAGTCTAATTGAAGGAATACTCTTCGGAACAAAGAAAGGCGCCTTCACCGGATCGATTGAAAGGCCTGGATTATTCGAACAGGCACAGGGCGGTACCATCCTGCTCGATGAAATCAACTCATTAAATCCGAACATGCAAGCAAAATTATTACGAGCCCTTCAAGAAAGGACGATTCGCCGTGTTGGGGATACAAAGGATAAAAAAATTGACGTTAGGGTCATTGCAACGATAAATGAAGATCCGATAGATGCCATTGCAAATGATCATTTACGAAAGGATTTATACTACCGATTAAGTGTCGTTTCGTTATTCATCCCGCCTCTTCGTGAACGGAAAGAGGATATTCCTCTGCTGGCGCAATCCTTCATCGAGAAATTCAATGCGCTGTTCGAATTGAATATAGAAGGAATCAGCGAAGATGTCTACTCGCTTTTTTATGATTACGACTGGCCCGGGAACGTAAGGGAACTTGAACATATCATTGAGGGGGCCATGAATTTAATGGAACCTGGCGATACAAAGATTGCCATCACCCACCTTCCGGCTCTATTTAGGAAGAAAGCCCATTTGGAAGACATTCGTCCCGATAAAAAAGAAAATCATGAAAATGGAGATTTACAGGAGTCGACCTTATCTCTTGATGATTATATCGCCCATACTGAAAAGCAATACTTGGAGAAGATTTTAAAAGAACATGGGATGAATATCTCCAAAGCAGCCAAGGCCCTGAATATTAGCCGCCAAAGTCTTCAATACCGCTTGAAAAAGTATCAGGTCAAATAACACAAAGAAGGCCCCCATTATATATATGGTGGGCCCTTTAGTTTATCGGCGGAAAGCGAGCGGGTTTCATGCGTATACCCTAAAATAAATGCCCAAATTCCGAATAGTGAGGTGAAGGTTAAAAAAATTCGTGAACGGTTGAATTAAGTTACGTGTAGGTCGAATTAATGCATCAACGGTCGAATTAAATCCCGTGTAGGTCGAATTAAATGCCATGTAGGTTGAATTAATGCTTCAACGGTCGAATTAAATGCCATGTAGGTCGAATTAATGCATCAACGGTCGAATTAAATCCCGTGTAGGTCGAATTAAATGCCATGTAGGTCGAATTAATGCTTCAACGATCGAATTAAGGGTCGAATTTATGCCCCAACGGTCGAATTAAATCCCATGTAGGTCGAATTAATGCATCAACGGTCGAATTAAATCCCGTGTAGGTCGAATTAATGCTTCAACGGTCGAATTAAAGGTCGAATTAATGCGTGAACTGCCGAATAATGCCGTGTAGATCAAGGCAAACTCACTTTCTGCGAATTTGTCTACAGTCTGAAGGCCCTCATTGATAATGAGGGCCTTTTTTTGCTTCTATTCATTTTACTTCGCAATCAGAATGCTTCAGCCGCTTTTACAACGTTTTCCAAACCATCCGCGATGAGTTTTTGTGTCCGATCCGGATACTGATTATGTCCTTCAATGACCACGACATCCGGATTGTTAATTCCCCATAGGCCAATGATATTTTTCACTAAATTCACGGCCATTTCAGCAGAAGCCATTCCTTCTAATGCATAATCAGAACCGCGGGCATTCAATAGCATGACTTTTTTATCACCAGCATACCCGACAGGACCTTCTGCCGTATAATTGAACATTTTACCTGCTTGTGCCAAATAGGAAAGATATGTGATAAGCGGCGCAGGAACCGTTGCATTCCAAAGAGGGAAAGCGAATACCACTTTATCCATGGCCAGGAATTGATTTAAATATTGGTCAACCAGATCGGCCGCCTTTTCCTCTTCGGCTGTCAGTTCAAGACCTTGGTTACGTTTATACAAACCGGTAATTGCCGTATTTCCATAGTAAGGAAGTTCTTCTTTAAATAAATCCAGTTCTGTCACTTCATCTGTACGGTGTGTCTCTTTATATGCTTTTAAGAAGGTGTCATACATTTTCGAGCTGATTGCCTGTTCTGCAGGACGATCGTTCACTTTTACGAATAATACTTTTGTCATTTTTCCATTCTCCCCTGCCGCGGTTTCTTTATTTCTAAATAATCTACTTAAGAATCCCATATCCTCTCACCATTGCTTTCTGATTTATAATATTTAGACGATTAAATGAATCTCATTGCCTGATGGATCTGTTACAGCGAAAAACCCTTCTTTTTCCGTGACGACAGCCCCGATTCCTTTCAGTTGTTCGGTTACTTTTTTTCTCGCTTCTTCGTCTGCAAAAACGAGAGTATACCAGTTTAGCCCTACACTATTTTCCTTAGGAGCAGGGGCGCCAACGCCATTCCAAGTGTTCAACCCTATGTGATGATGATATCCACCGGTTGAAGTAAAGAGCGCTCCACCATATCGATTCACGACGCTAAACCCAAGACCTTGCATGTAAAACTCCTCCGTTTTACGTAAATCCGCTACATGCAAATGTATATGCCCCATTAAGGTACCTGCAGGCAGTTTGCTCCACTTGCCATCGCTTTCTTTCAGAAGGTCATTCCCATCCAGCGGATCCGTGCCCATTGCGACTTCCCCTCCGGCCCATCTCCAATCAGTTGATGGCCGATCAGAGTATACTTCAATCCCATTGCCATCCGGATCGGTAATGTACAGCGCTTCACTCACTTCATGATCAGCCGCTCCAAATGGATATTTCGTTTGAAGTAAATGGCGTAAAAAAATCGATAAGTCAGCACGGCTTGGCAGTAAAAGGGCAAAGTGATACAAGCCCGTCGTCCGCCCTTCTTTCGGAATCACATCTGCAGGCTGCTCAAGTGTCAGCAACGGGGTTTTACCGTCTGTCGTCAAAACAGCTTGCCGGTCGGTTTTATTCAATACTTGAAGACCGATGATTTCTTGATAAAACAGAATGGCATTATTTAAATCCAATACATTTATACTGACCTCGCCAACATAGGTAATCGGTTTTTGATGAAAATTTTTATCCATATTGTCACTTCCCTTTTTTATTGAAAATCACATGATCCAAAGAAAGAACCGTGCGGTTTGCACACGCTAGATAGACAGACATGGCAAGCAGTGCCAAGTCCAGTTCGTAACCCGCCGCTTGCCCGTTTCCAAGAAAACCAGCAGGTAATTTAGCCGTGAAAATCGCCCCCGCCATAATGACCGCAAATAGGACGGATACGATTCGTGTTCCCAAACCCAGTATAACCGCAAGTCCTCCAATCAATTCGATTCCTGCAACGATGTATGCCATGAAGCCAGGAATGCCAAGGCTATCGAAAAATCCCGCCGTATTTCCTATGCCCCCTTGAAACTTTGAAACGCCGTGAATGAAAAAAGTAAGACCTAAAATCACCCTTAAAAAAACTTGACCTGCATCATTTTTATTCATGTATGAATTCTCCTTTTGTCAGTTACTTTATGTAAGTAATTATATTTTCATAAGCTTATAATGTCAAGTAAGTTTATTGGAATTCATTTTTTTACCTAAAAAAACGAATTGCCGAAAGCAACTCGTTATATGGTGTCACTATTTAAATGTGTAATAAATGGTTGAATTGATGATGAAAGAATCCGCAATCGTTCTCCCGACTTCCTCACATGCCACCCTACTTCCTCCTTAAGAACTTAATTGAAATCTTTACGATTTAAAACTCAAATAAACACAACTTCATTATTCAAACATCGAAATCAGTTCTTTTGTGTATGAATGGCGATCGCTGCAAAAAAGCTGTTCTTTTTCAAAAGAATCCACAATAACACCCCCTTTCATCACCATGATCCGTTGGCTCATCTCCTGTACAGCCGATAGATCATGGGAAATAAAAAGGTAAGAAATGTCCAAAGTCTCCCGCAGCCCGCCTAACAATTTCAGCACCGCCGCTTGAGACAGAACGTCCAGGCTTGAAGCCGGTTCATCCAATATAATGAGGGCCGGTTCAATGCTGATTGCGCGTGCAATGGTCACCCGCTGCTTTTGTCCGCCGCTTAGCTCATGCGGGTAACGTTCAGCAAAACTCCTTGGAAGCTCCACAGTTTCCAGGAGCTGTTCGATAAAGTTCGCTTCACTTGTATAAGTAAAATGTTTCAGATTTACCTGACTTCCAAATTGAAGATATGGATCCATTAGTGAATCTTTAATCCTTAGTTTTGGATTCAAAGCCGATGCAGGATTCTGCAAAACAGCCTGGATGTTCTTACGATACGGTTTTAAACTGCGTTCGCTTTTGTTTTGCAGCGCCGTTCCTTCAAATAGGATGCTGCCCTGGTCAAAAGATTCAACCTGAAGGATGAGTCTTGCCAATGTGCTTTTTCCGCTCCCGCTCTCTCCCACTAATCCAAGGCATTCCTTCCTTTCGATGCTGAAATTCACGTTCCTTAGTATTTCCACTCCGTTATCATAGCTTTTATGGACATTGCGTACGTCTAATAAACTCATCCTGACACTCCTTCAAGCTTAAATGGAATTCTGCTCAATGATGGTGATGATTGAATCAGTTCATTCGTATAAGTGTGCCGCGGATGATTCAATACCTGATTTTTATCACCGGTCTCAATGATGGCCCCGTCTTTCATGACCGCAATGCGATCCGCATACTTCCTGACATGACGTAAATCATGGGTAATGAACAAGATCGCACATCCGGTTTCTTTTTGGAGCCTTGATAACAGCTGTAAGACCTTAAATGAAGATACACTGTCCAAGGCTGTGGTCGGTTCATCCGCTATCAATATATCCGGCTCAAGCAGCAGGGCTATTGAAATGGATACACGTTGAAGCTGCCCGCCGCTTAATTGAAAAGGGTATCTGCTGTAGATATCTTCATTCAGGCCCACCGAAATGAGCGCCTTGACCGCTTGCTTGCGCCTCTCCTTTTTGGAAAGGTTCAAATGTGTTCGCTGATATTCGTCGAAATGTTTACCGATGGTAAGGAACGGTGTAAATGAACCCTGGTAATCTTGAAAAATATAAGCCAGGCGGTTTCCGCGAATCTTCCTGATTTCTGAGGAAGATAGCGTTAATAAATTCTTTTCCCCGTACCATATTTCTCCCTTCGCTTGGAGATTGGGTGCAAGCAGCTGACATATTGCCATGGCAGTCATGCTTTTGCCGCTCCCGCTTTGTCCGACAAGTGCGAACCATTCACCTTTCTGCACATCCAATGAAATATCCTTGACGATATGATTTTGCTTCCCCATGATATTTAGATGCCTCACGGATAAAATGCTCATGATTCCACCTCCTTTTTCACATCGAATGCATCGCGCAAATAATCACCGAGCATGTTGGATAGAAGGACGACAAATACGATGGCTAGCCCTGGGTAAATCATCAGCAACATATTGGATTGAAAGTATGGACGGGCATCATTCAGCATGGCTCCCCACTCTGGTGCCGGCGGCTGCGCCCCGAGCCCGATATATGATAAGGAAGATATGAGCAAAATGATTTTTCCTAAATCAAGGCTAGAAAGGACCAGCACGTTCCCGATAAGGTGCGGAAATAGATGCTTCCGCATGATTCCAAATGAACTTAATCCATTGATTTTAGCAACTGTGACATAGTCCTCCTGACGTTCGGTGATCACCGCACTTCGTACAAGCCGGGCATAATTCACCCATTTCACTAGAACGATCGCCAACAGGAGATTTTCGATTCCTGGTCCTAATAAACCACTAAGCACAATGGCAACGATCGTATCAGGGAATGCGAGAAACGCGTCGGCAATTCGCATGAAAATCCGATCGATCAGACCTCCTTTAAAACCGGCAATCACACCGAACGGGACGCCGATGATAACCGCGGCAAACAAAGATAAGAGACCGTAGCCAACCGTCAGCTGTGCGCCAAGCAGAAGACGTGTCAATACATCACGCCCTAGATGATCTGTCCCTAACGGATGTTCCATGCTTGCCGGCCGTAGCCTTTCTCCCAGATTTACCAGAGCCGGATCATGTTCCAGAATAAGAAAGGTATAAGCCGTAACAGCAAGGACTGTGGCCATCACCGTAAAAAGGACTGTCATTCTCCAACGCCTTTTGGATTTTTTTTTGATAACTAACTCCATTTTCCATGCTTCCTTTCCTTCAGTCTTAGCTCCGGATTTAAATACCGATAAGATAAATCCACGGCACTATTAACCATGAATACAGTGATGGCCATTACCAACAGGTACCCTTGGATGACTGGATAATCCCGAGACCGAATCGAGTCCACGACCATCTTACCTATGCCTGGATAGGCAAAAATCACTTCGATCACCACTACACCGCCGATCAGGCTGCCAAGGCTGACACCGAATACGGTAATGACCGGGGGCAAGCTATAACGAAATGCATGGGCAAAGAATATCCGTATTTCTGATATCCCCCTAGATCTGGCAGCCCTGATGAAATCATGACTGAGGGAATCTATTAAACTCGAACGCAGCAAACGTACGTACACACTTGTGATGGCCAGTCCCAGCGTGACTGACGGCAGAATCAAAGAACGAAATCCGTCCCTGCCCATTGTTGGAAGGGCCCCCCATCGTACCGCAAATAAATCTATCAAGAGCAGCCCCAGCCAAAAGCTAGGAATGGCTGCGCCCAACAAAGAAACGGCACGGCTTATCTGATCAATCCAGCTTCCCCTGTACAAGGCAGCAAGCGAACCTAATGGAATGGCTATACCAAGCATGACAAGCAATGCGCCAATCGCCAGCTCAAGTGTTGCAGGCAGTCCGCTCATGATCATCTCCATCACAGGCTGATTCGTCAGATAGGAATGCCCGAAATCCAATTGGATAAAGTCCATAAACCAATCGCCATACTGCACTATCAGCGGATCATTGAACCCCAATTCTTCACGAAGCTCATTGACTTGCTCGTTTGTGATCGACACATCATCCACTTGAAGTATCGAGAGAACCGGGTCCCCTGGAGCAAGCCGAACAAAAAGGAAAGAGATGAATGTAATTACAAGGACAAAAATCACGACCTCAATGAATCGCCGGACTAAGATGCGCAACATTCACTTCACATCCAGTTCATTCGTCAGCATGTAGTATTCGCTTCTAGAAGTGATCCAGTTTTCAACTTTATCGGCATCATAAGCAACAAGTGTATTCGGATGTAAAATGAATGAATTATACACCTGTTCATCCACATACATCGCAATCTCCTCAGCTAAATCCGAGCGCTTCTCCTGTCCGACCGTTACGTTCAGCTCATCAATCAGGGACGTCAGGCGATCATCATCGGCCCCACTGAAGTTCAAGGCTCCCTTTGGATGGTAAGTAGCATTTAAATAATAACCAGCATCCCCGCGCGGAGCCGTTAAATTGCTGTAGGTCGTTAAATCCCAATCGCGATTGGCAGCCATATACTCTTCAGGGATTTCTATTTGCTTGATTTTCACATCAATCCCCAACTGGCCGGCATCCGATTGAAAAACTTGGGCAATTAACGGCAGGTCGGCACGTGAACTGTATGTAAGAAGTGTAAACGTTAACGGTTTGCCGTCTTTTTGCATGACACCATCCACTTTCTTATATCCCGCCTGATCAAGAAACTCCTTAGCCGCTTCCATTCCATTCTCTTTTTTCGGATAGTCCGGAGCAAAAGAGAATGTTGATGGAAATGGCCCAGTTGCCACTTCTGCATGACCATGTAAAATCGTATCCGCAATGGATGAACGGTCGATCAAGGCATCTATCGCCTTTCGGACGTGTATGTCCTGCAATGCTTTACGTTCCAAATTCATCGTCATTTGATGGACGCGGAAAGTGGATGTCGATTCAACCTTCACACCATCTATCGCCTTTAAATTTTCCAGGCTTTCCACTTCCGGACGGAAAACAATATCGGCGCCTCCCGATTCAAGGGCAAGAGACCGTGCATTGGCATCTTCATTAAACGAAAACCTGGCGCTCTCAAGCTTTGCGGCCCCATGCCAGTAAGACTCATAACGTATTAATTCAACAGCCGTACCTGGTATGAATTTCGAAACGGCAAATGGCCCTGTACCTATCGGCTTGTTTATATAGTCACTTTCCTTCACGTCAATAATCGATGTATTTGGATGAACCAATTCAGAAGGAAACTCAGGAAAAGGAACCTCCGTCTTAATCGTCAGCGCATTTCCGTCCGCTTCAATCGACTCAATGCGCAAGGCATTCTTGATCGCCGGACTATCTTTCACCGCCCTCTCCAACGAAGCCTTCACCGCTTTGCCATCCATCGGCTTTCCATTCTGAAAAGTCACACCCTCCCTTAACTCGATATTCCATAATTGACCGTCCTTGCTATCCCAGCTTTTCGCCAGCCAAGGTTCGATGGTCAGATCCTCATCATTGAGATGCACCAATGTCTCAGTGATCCCAGCCCTTAGTGACACATAACTAGTATCGACATTCGGATCAAGCGAGCTAGTCGCAAAATTAAAAAGCAAGTTCACTTCCTTCTCCCCTCCCACTTCATTCGCAGACTCGGTGGAACAAGCAGCCAAAAGTAAGAATGCTAAACAAACAATAAAAATTGATATACATTTCCTGAACACGATATATTTCCTCCATTACCTCAACTATTTTGGCCGACAAAAAATCGTATTGATTACGATTTAGATTGCAGCTTTACCATCATGACAAACGACGTAACACATCGCCGAATGCTTATCAGAAATCAAACTATGTAATCCTCCTCGAGAGTAAACATCAATTCACGAGTAAATGTGCTAAACTCACGAGTATTTGCTCCAAATTCACGAGTTTTTGCTCTAAACTCACGATGATTTGCTCTATATTCACGAGTTTTTGCTCTAAACCCTTGAGTAACAGCTCTAAATCTCTTGCAATATCACCAAATTATTAAAAAATGCACCAAATTCTCTATTTATTGCACGAATCCTCCTTTTTCAATTCATTCTTTCAGTGCTTTTCGTCTAATAAATCAAAATGATTACGATTTATTCTTTAAAAAAATCTACATGTCACTCTTGTATTGGCTGTCTTTCATTATAAAACGTAATGATTACTATTTACAAGTTTTTTTTTAATTTGCTAAAATTTATTCGTTCCCTTTTTTTCCTTAAAAACCACAAAAGCACAGTAGAGATTTCTCTACAGCGCTTTTGAAAGGTTAAAAATATTATTCTGCTTCGTTCTGATCAGTTACCACTTTCGTTTTCTCTTCTCCATTTAAAATAAGCCGGAATGAGATATTGGCTTTCAAGGAATCCGATACTGCACAGTATTTCTCTTTTCCTAGATCGATTGCTCTCCAAATTCGTTTACTGTCCACTTGTCCATCAATTATGAAAGTCACAACAATGGATGTGAATCCTTTTGGCAATTCTTCTTTTCTCGTACCATCTGTTTCAATTTCAAGCTTGTCCACAGATGACAAATAAGGTTTCAGTATCATCGTGACATCTATTCCAATGCATCCAGCTAGGGAAGCTAAAAGCATTTCTGTTGGTGTACACCCTTTACCTTCGCCTCCATATGCAGGTGTTGCGTCCATATTGACTTCATAACCTGAATCTCCAACAGCTGTGAAAGCACGCTGGCCATTCCATTTTGTTACCACTTTCATGATAATTCCTCCCGCTTTCCTTATATTAACTACATTTTCTTCAAAAATTTCTTGGCTCGATCAGTTTTTGGTTGTGAAAAGAATTCCTCTGGTGAACTTTCTTCAACGATGACACCATCTGACATGAAGACGATTCGATCAGCGACTTCCTGAGCAAATGTCATCTCATGAGTAACAATAGCCATGGTCATTCCATCATGAACGAGTTCTTTTATTACAGCCAACACCTCATCTACCAACTCTGGATCTAATGCAGACGTTGGTTCATCGAACAATAAGATATCCGGTTCCATTGCAAGTGCTCTGGCAATCGCGACCCTTTGTTGCTGACCTCCAGATAATCGCGAAGGATACACATCTTTTTTATCAATCAAACCTACTCTTTTTAACAGCGTTTCCCCTTTTATCACTGCATCATTTTTCGACCACTTTTTCACAATTAACAGTGCTTCGATAACATTTTCCAATACCGTTTTATGCGGGTATAAATTGAATTGTTGAAAAACCATTCCCGTATGTAGACGGACCTTTTTAATTTGTTTATTGCGCACTTTATGACTTTTTTTCGCATCAACGACAATGTTGCTCACTTCAATAGTTCCACTCGTCAATTCTTCCAGTCCATTTATACATCGAAGCAATGTACTTTTACCTGAACCACTCGGCCCAAGAATCACAACAACTTCGCCGCTGTTCACTTGTAAATTAATATCATTCAACACTTCTAAGGTTGAAAAACTCTTCGATAGGTTACTGATGTTTATCATTCTACCTCTCCATACTTAGTCATATATTGATAACCTTTTTTCAATTCTTTCCAACACAAAGGAAAATCCTGTACTCATGATCCAATACATTAGTGCAATTGCTAAATAAAATGGCATGTACACATAGTATTGGGCAATTAATAATTGAGCAGATCGCAATAATTCGGTAACCGTTATAACGGAGACAAGCGATGTTTCTTTTAACATCCCAATGAATGTATTACCAGCTGGCGGGATGGCTACCCTAATCGCTTGCGGAAAAACAATTCTGCGCATCGTTTGATATGGTGTCATTCCAGATGCATATGCCGCTTCATATTGCCCTTTTGGGATGGATTGAATCGCCCCGCGCAATGTTTCAGAAAGGTAAGCCCCGATGCTGATACTTAACGCAATATAAGCCGCTGTTAGTGGTTGAAGATTAAAGCCGTAATCAGCCAGTCCATAATACACAATAATAATTTGCACCAAAGTGGGCGTACCTCTTATGATGGAAACATATGCACGAGCCATCCATCTAATAAATTTATTACCTTTTAATCTTGCTACCGCCACAATCACAGCAATAATCGATCCAAAAAACATTGAAATAATGGTGATAAGGAGCGTATAGTATGCTCCCTTCAATAAAAATGGCAGGTTAATCCAAATAACATCCATAAATTTGCTTGTATCCTTTCTACTACTATCGGTTTATTCTTGTGGCTCTTCCCCAAACCATTTCACAAAAATCTCTTTATATGTGCCGTCTTCTTTCATATCAGCTAGATGTTTGTTCAATTCTTTCAATAATGATTCATTGCCTTTACGAATCGCGATTCCTGCTTTATCAGATTTAACCGGATCACCAACAGCCTTGATCTTAAATCCATTACTCTCTACAACTGGTTTCAACGCATACATATTATTGATGGTTGCATCGATTCTTCCAGAGTCCAAATCCTTTAATGATGTAATCACGTCATCATATGTTTTAATCGTAAAGTCTCCCACTTCCGGAAGCAGCTCTGTACGAAGATATGTTTCATCATTAGTTCCTAGCCCCACTCCAATGTTCTTGCCTTTGAAATCTTTTACAGACTTAACCGTATTATTATCTTCTTGAACTATTACCTTCACATTGTTTGTGATATATGGTTCTGTAAAATCCATTTGTTTTTTGCGTTCATCAGTAATGGTCATTTGACTGATAACTGCATCAAATTTTTTAGTTTGTAATCCTGCTACCATACCTGAAAATTCTTGGGAAACAAATTCAACATCCACTCCAAGTCGTTTGGCCAATTCCTTCGCGATATCAGCATCAAATCCATCCATCTCTTTTTTTTCATTTAAGAAATTGTATGGCTGATATGTACCCATAAGCCCTACTTTAAGGGTTCCGCGATCTTTGATTTGTTGTAATAAATCTGCACTGCTTTCTTTATTTTCGCTTGCCTTATCGTCTTTCGTACCACATGCACTTAATATCAAAGTAAATGCTACTAATAAAACTAATGTAAGGTATGAATATTTTTTCTTCATAATAATCTGTCTCCTTTTATGTTCCTAATAATCCAAAAAATTCGAATCTAACCATTTCTTTAGCCAGCTCAGCCGTTGTTCTGCTTCGGATATGCGAACCATCTGAGACCGGCCCGAATAACCACCTAGATAGGATTCCTTCAAATAAACTCATTAATAATGCAGCTTGTAAACCAGAATCCCTTTCCGGTAGAATGTTTAGCTCCATTGCTCTTTTAATATTATTCTCAAAAGCTTCTTCCACCTTCAATCGAGTATCAATGATCGCCTGTTTAAGTGACCCTTCACCATCAATTCCCTTGAATATCATTTCCATTATATATCGATTAGATTCCGAAAAATCAAACAACTCCACAAATAACTTTTCAGAGGAATTCAAAACATCCTGAACTGTTCCAGGAGATTTCCGATGTCCGTGTGCTACTACTTCCAGAAGTCCGATCCGCCCTTGTTGAATAATTTCTAAAGCAATAGCTTCTTTACTTTTAAAATGCCAATAAAAAGTACCCTGTGCAATGCCCGCCTCTCGAACGATGTCAGAAATCTTCGTTTTATGATAACCAAGTGAAGCAAAAAGTTGTTGTGATATCTCTAATATTTGCTCTCTTCTATCCGGCTTTTCTTGAGTAGAAATTCTTTCTCACCTCCCGATTGATTAGTCAGTCAGTATTATCATATAAAATTCCTGCACTGTAGTCAATTATCTTTAGTGGTTTAGTTGGTATTGTATTATTTCCTTCTGAGCATTGTAAACCGCATTCATTCACGATAGTAAGCACAATAAGCCCTTTTAACAATTTTCCTATTTTTAAAAGCTCCTGAAAATTCATTTCAGGAGCTTTTAACTTAAATTATTTATTTTTTCAACGCATTGTAATGATTGACAACCTCTTTTGTTATTTCATTGCTTTCATCCAATCCGCTAACTTCCTTAAGTGCTGACGCTACACCGTGTTCTTTGATCATCGTTTGCAGTTTAAGGGCTTCTTCATCTTCGTTAAAATCAAAGAGTAAAGCGGCCGCTATCGCTTTCGCCAGATTAGTATAGGAAAGGCCGGCTTTCTTTGCTTCTACGGCAGGGCGCACGAGACGGTCGTTTGGCCCGAGCTTACGCAGCGGTGAACGTCCGACTCTATTCACCGAGTCATTCAGGTAGGAGTTTTTAAAACGATTAATGATTTTTTCGATATACTGCTGATGCTCATCTGCGTCCAAACCGTATTGCTTTATTAAATAAGCGCCCGTTTCCCCTAGGGTTTTCTTGACTTGCTCTACAATGCCTGCGTCCTCCAATGACTGGTCAATCGTAGATTTTTTATTTTTGAGATAACCGAGGTAAGCAATTACGGCATGTCCTGTATTAACGGTAAAAAGTTTTCTTTCAATGAATGGAGCGAGTTCTTTTACAATGGTCATCCCTTCAACGGCAGGAATGCTTTCCTTCGTTTCAACGACCCATTCATAATAAGGTTCCACCAAAACATCGAGTGATCCTTCGTTATTTTGGATAGGAACAATGCGATCGACTGCTGAGTTAAAGAAGTAGACTTTATCGGTTAGTTTTTCTTTTGTATCTTGATCCAAGTTTTCTAGAATGTAGCCTTCTAAAAGGTCTGTTGCCGATATTTGGTTTTCACAAGCGATCACATATAGTTTTTCATCGGTTTCCTTCACTCTTGACGCTAACCCTTTTGCAATTAAAGGAGCGATATGAGGCAAAATATTGGGACCGATAGCAGTGGTGAGGTAGGTTGCTTCGGAAATTGCTTTTATGATTTCCTCTTCCTGCTTTAAACTGTTTAAACCCGAAACATTTTCTACTGTGACGGATTCTTGTTGATCAGTGGCCAGTTTGACTTGATATTGCTTTTTATCATTTAACTGGTCGATTATTTGATCAGCTATATCTACAAATGTCACATGATATCCAGATTGTGAAAAGAGCGCTCCGATAAAGCCTCTTCCAATGTTTCCTGCACCGAAATGTACTGCTTGTTTCATTACAATCATCCCTTTATCAAGTTAGTATATAAATAATCCAAAAATATGGCTTCCAGCCTTCTGTTAATCATTTCTTCGTCTGAAGATGAAAAAATCATGATGGATTCATTGCTTTCAATTAAGCTTGAACTTATTAAACTGACGATTTCCTGCTGCTTCACACTTAATTCTTCAGGTGCCAGCATCAGCAGTAAATTTTTCATATGGACGTCATTTCCGTCCATACCTTTGACCAGACGATATTCATCCAGGTGGGCCACCTGGAATATCAGTTCTTTTACATTCTTATGTCTCGTATGGAAAAGGCCCATTCCAGTGCCAGGAATGCCTAAACCGCCTTTTTTTTCCCGTTCCTTCAAGGATTCGACCACATCATCCGCACCCATTAGCAGTTCTTCCGCTTCTGCCATCCTGACCATTTCTTCAATGATCTCTGGATGTCCTTTCAGATGCGGCAGCCGATAAAACCGGAAATTATCCATGATCGACTCGATGCTCTGCTGGGCATACTTCAATTCCTGCAGCACTTCTTTCAATTCGCCATCCTCTTTTTTTGTCACGGTATCCTTATGGGCTGAATGACTGCCATAACGCTTATTCTTCGTGAAGTTTTCGATATTCTTCCTTAAATAATTCCTGATGTTCAATATATTCTCTTCACTCAAAAGAGGGGATACAAGGATATAATCACTATCGATATACGGAAGCCGGACGGTAGAAATGATCACATCGTAGTTTTTCAGGCTGCCTTGCTGCTGGATGTCTTTGATCGTCTTGATTTCTACAGTCTCGATTTCGATTATTTCTTTTTTGATCCGGCTTGCAAGCATCTTCGATGTACCGATACCTGTCGGGCAAACGATGAGAGCCCTTATTGAGATTTCTTCCTCCCGGAGCACTAATGCAGATCCGAAATGAAGGACGATGAAGGCTATTTCATCTTCAGGAAATTCTTTTATTTCTGTGAATCCCTTTTCCAGACTGGTCTTCACTGCCAAAAAGAGAACCGGATACTTTCGCTTAATATCTTCGGTTAAGGGGTTGTACAATCCCATTTCCTGTTTGATCCGGAAAAGCGATGGTTCCATATGGGCAAGGAGCCCCTGATACAATGGGAAATCCTTGGTCAAATCGATTTGCAGTTGTGCCGAAACATCTTTTATCAGGTTTCTTATCAACTGACCAAGCAACACACTGTCATATGGAACGGCATCTGCCGCATGAAGCTTGGACCCTTTAAGGATGGCTGCCAGGTAGCTTATATCATCGATGGTAAAAGAGACTTCCAGCTTTGTGCTGAGTTCCTTGCCTATTTTATTCATGAGATTATTCTCATCGGAAAGTTCGCTTATTTTCTTGAAGTCCTTCTCCAAAAAAAATTGGCTTTCATTCCTTTGCAGGGTTACATAAATATGTACTATTAACCCTATATACCCGCTATCCGCCAAACGGGAATGGACACGGTTAAAAGTTGAGTTCAGCACCCCATCGATAGCCAGAAGATATTCGGGATCGAAATAGTCGAGGATTTTCGCTTCTGGAAATTTTCCTTCTTGCAGCAAAAATAAACTTTCAATCAGCTCTTCATTAAAGAAGTGCAAGAAATAGGCTGCCTGTGCTTTCCGTTTATTTTCTTCGGTACCGGCAAGCTCTATTCCGACTCCCCTTTTTCTGGTAATCACGATATTAAAATTCTTTAACCATTCAGTCAGTTCGTCCAAATAGGTTGTAAGAGTCGTTATGCTTATACCGAGATCCCCCGCAAGAACTTGAGTTTTATATGATTCTTCCTGCAGTAAAGCTAAAAGGAGATGCAGCTTTCTTTCTTGTGGCGTTTGATCGATCGGATGATTGCCCATCAGGTGCTGTACAAGCCGAAAGACTTGTTCATTCTTCCCGTCGATGGACAGGCCCTCATGTGTATTGCGTGTTAAATTCAACTCAAATGATTGCAGGATTTTTTCTATGGACTTCAGATCGCGTTGAACCGTCCGGACACTAACATTCAATTGTGTCGCAATGGATAAGGCTGTATGTTTTCCTGAAGTTTTTATGATCAATTCTATGATTGATTTTTCCCTTGAAGTAATATACATGCTACCAACTCATTTCAGGTGGAGTAACACGAGAAAATACTGAATAGAAAAGCGTAAAACGCTTTTCTATTCTTGTTTTAAGAGTATTTAATTATTTTCGACATTTATAATATCCATCAATTCCCTGGCTGATGTGGTTTTAACCATCTTTTCAATATTCTCCATCTCAGAGCAGGTAACTGCAATGCCAGATAGAATTTCAAGATGTGTCCCGTCCTTGCCGGCAATGCCGAATATCAATCTTGCCTTTTGGCCGTCAAAGTCGACACCATCAGGAATTTGTAAAACGGTAAATCCAGATTTAAGGACATCTTTCTTAGCTTCCTCGGTTCCGTGCGGAATGGCTACATCATTCCCCATATAGGTTGAAGTCAATTCATCACGGGCAATCATCGCTTCAATATAGCTTTCCTTAACGTAACCTGCATTAACCAAAGCTCTTCCCGCAAAGCGGATCGCTTCTTCCTTATTGGCGAATTGTTGATTAAGGAAGATGTTTTCTTCACGAAGCAATTCATTATCATCCTGCTCCTCCTCGTTGATGCCAGGCTCGATTGAATGTTCACGAACACCGGGAACCTTCTCTTCAGCATCTTCGACGATTTCATGCAGTTCATCGGTACCGTCATCCTGAAGCCGTGCAAGCAATGAATCGTATTCAGGGCTCGATAGGAAATTATCGACGGATACATGATATGCATTAGGGACTTTATTCTGTGCCCTTGGAGTTAGCTCTTCCTGTGTAATGACGATTTGTGCATCTGCAGGAATGTTTGAGATCGCCGTATTTGTAACAGTGATATTCAATCCGGCTTCCTTCACCTTCTTGCGAAGCAGCGAAGCCCCCATCGCACTTGATCCCATCCCAGCATCGCAGGCAAATATTATTTTGTTGACGTTTGCTGGCATCGTACCCGGATCTGAAGCGAATACATCGGCAACAGAGCTTTTCTTGCCTTTCATTTCTTGCATTTTTTTCGCGGCATCTTCAATATTCTCTTCAGATTGCTTTCCTGTTTTCAGGATGAATGCACCGACGATGAATGAAACGATGGCCGCTACGATCACGCCTGCAAAGTTAGCAATATATGCTCCCGCATTATGCGGAGTTACCGCTGTAATGGCAAGAATGCTTCCTGGAGATGCTGGAGCGAACAATCCTCCGCCTAAAAGGACCAAAGTGAAGACTCCACTCATGCCTCCAAGAATGACTGCTAAGAATAACATCGGCTTCATTAGGATATAAGGGAAATAAATTTCATGTATCCCGCCGAAGAAATGAATGATGGCAGCTCCTGGCGCCGATTTCTTCGCCGTTCCCTTTCCAAAAAAGCAATAAGCAAGCAGTACGCCGATACCTGGTCCAGGATTCGATTCCAGAAGGAACAGGATTGAAGCCCCTGTTTGTTTAACTTGCTCTACACCGATTGGTGATAGTACACCATGATTGATGGCATTGTTCAAGAACAATACCTTGGCAGGCTCGATCAGGATACTAGTCAACGGCAGTAAACCTGTACCGACAAGCCAATCTACTCCTGCAACAAGCCAGCCTGTAAATACGTCTACAGCAGGACCGATGGCCAAGAAGGATAGAATGGACAATAGGCCGCCAATAATTCCTGCTGAGAAATTATTAACAAGCATTTCAAATCCGGCTTTTATTTTCCCTTCAATCAATTGATCGAATTTCTTGATGACATAACCGCCGAACGGTCCCATAATCATGGCTCCAAGGAACATCGGGATGTCAGATCCGACGATGACGCCCATTGTCGCAATGGCACCGACTACGCCGCCTCGGTGGTCATGGATTAGCTTACCACCCGTATACCCAATTAAAAGCGGCAGTAAAAACGTAACCATCGGTGTAACCATTTTGGCAAGGCTTTCATTTGGCAGGAAACCAGATGGAATGAATAGGGCAGTGATTAGCCCCCATGCTATGAAAGCTGATATATTCGGCATGACCATTGAACTTAGAAAGTTACCGAACTTTTGAACTGCAACTTTTATATTAAAGTGAGCCATTTTGCTCCCTTCCCTTCATATTAATATAGTTTCCTCTAATCTTAAGGTACGTACCTTCCGCATTCAATAAAAGAAAAAGCTAACTTTGTCGCGAAGGAGAAGACAAACATAATGTATCTCACTTTTCCAGATTTATTCAGCGCTTGATGCAGACAGAAAAGAGCCCCGTTCGCAACTTGACGAACGGGACTCTTTAGAATCTTATAGTGGGATGATTCCCAATAGGACACATACCACTATCATGACAAGCGTCGAACCGCATGCCCATTTAAGGAAAGTGCGCTGCAATGCACCGAAATCCTCCCCTACCATTCCAACCAATAGATAGGTGGATGGAACAAGCGGGCTTAATAGATGGACGGGCAATCCTAATAGTGAAGCTCTGCCGATCAGGGCAGGGTCGATTCCATAAGCAGCTCCCGCTTTAGCAAGTAATGGGAGCACACCATAATAAAATGCGTCATTAGACATGAAGAACGTAAAAGGTGCTGAGATGATGGCTGTGATGACAGCAAAATGTGCGCCCATTTGATCTGGAATATGCTGAATCAAAGAGTTTGCCATGGCATCGACCATTTCCGTACCGGCAAGGATTCCAGTGAAGACACCTGCTGCAAAAATCATCGAAATTACAGATAAAGCATTGTCCGCATAGTTTGCCACACGCTCTTTCTGATCACTGAGTTTCGGATAATTAACCGTAATGGCAATTGCGAAACCTACCATGAACAGAACTGCTGAAGGCATAAGTTCCATAATCAACGCAACCAGAAGTGTAAGAGTCAATGCGTAATTGAATATTATCAATTTAGGACGCTTAAGATAAGCATCTTCCGTTGCAGCCGCGTGCTGTGCCACAGCCCGATAATCGACTTCAATGATTCCAATTCTCTTTCTTTCTTTTTTACCCAGGCAATATGCCATGAAAAGGACGAATAGGACTCCGCCAATCATTGCAGGAATGACAGGGGTGAAAACATCGGACATTTCAAGTTTTAAAGCGGTCATTACCCGTGCTGTAGGGCCTCCCCAAGGAAGAAGGTTCATGACTCCAGATGACGAAACAGCAATACCGGCCAATACTAGCGGTCTCATTCCAATCCGTTTATATAGCGGAAGCATGGCTGAAATCGTTATCATATATGTTGTCGTACCATCTCCATCCAAGGAAATCAGCAAGGCCAGGACTGCCGTGCCGATGGCAATTTTCACCGGATCGCCTTTTACAACCTTAAGAATCGTATTGATGATCGGGTCAAAAACCCCAGCATCAATCAAAATGCCAAAGAAAAGGATCGCAAATAAAATCATGATTCCCGTTGGCGCGACGTCTTTGATTCCTTCCAACGCCATCTCACCCATTTTACCGCCAAACCCGCCAATAAGTGCAAAGGCACTTGGTACTGCAATCAAAGCTATCATGGCTGTAAGTCGCCCTGTCATAATTAAAATCATAAACACTACTATCATCAAGTATCCTAATAAAGCGAGCATATGATCACTCCTTAATTTCTAATTTTCTAATTTTCTAAATTGTATATGAAATCACTTTATCTGTAAGCGTTTTCAATTTATTGTGTTTTAAAACTATTAAATTAATTGTGTTCATTGTGTTCACGGAGGCGATTTTCCAGAGTGAACCAGACTCCATTCCCCGGGTTGAATGGCGGGTTCTTTAAGGAAAAAATACGATTATTAAGCAAACAGTGACTAAATCTTTATGCATTGCAGAGGATTTCTAAACTAACTCACATTGCTTTTTTTGAAATCTTTCAAACCATTTTACCGTTGTACAGCATGCATAAAAAAACACCTCCAATCGTGAAGGTGTTCCACATTTAATTCTATTGAATTTTATAATATCTTCGCTCAGGTCTTCCCACTACCCCGTATACGACTTCCGCTTTACATTTCTTAACGGATATCAAGTATTCCAGATAGCGTCTCGCGGTTGTCCTGGAAGCACCGATCTGACCGCTCACTTGCTCAGCCGACAAACCGATATCGCTTGCTTCGAGTACCTCGATCACTTTCGCCAAAGTAATTTCGTCGACCCCTTTCGGTAAGGACGGCCCATCATTCGTTTCCGAAACGGAAGATCCCTTTTTCAAAATGAGATCAACAAAATCCTGATCTATTTCTTGTTTGGATTTCATCAGATGGACTTTCTTCAGATACTCTTCGATAACTTGGTTGAAGCGCTTCATTTCCACTGGTTTAATTAAATAATTCTCTACACCATAGTGAAGGGCTTTTTCAAGTTGTTCTTTATCCGTTGCCGCGGTAATCATGATGATATCCACATTCGGGAATTTTTTACGTATGTCCGGAAGAAGGTCTGTACCAAGCTGATCTGGCATATAAACATCAAGCAAAAGCAGATCCGGACTTTTTTGTTCCAAGATACGAAGCGCTTTTTTGGCATTGACAGCTTTTCCGACCACTTCTATTTCATCAAAGTTTTTTAAGAATTTTTCATGGATATCCGCTACACGAAAATCATCTTCTGCGATGACTGCTCTTATCTTCAGCATCCTTTCCCTCCTCTCTGTTCTTTAGGAAGATACACTGTGAATATGGTGTTTCCATCCTCGCTTTGAACTTCGATGATGCCGCCCAGCTCTTTTACGACATGATCAGCATTCGAAAGTCCATAACCACTCGGACTTCCGCTGTTTTTCGAAGTGAAACCCCGATCGAAAATATGGGCGATGGCATCCTCAGGTATTCCTTTTCCGTTATCACTCACTTCAAATACCATATCATTTCCGATATCTGTGGCGAAAAATTTCACGTGCGGCTCTTCCATGCTTGAAACCGCTTCAAGTGCATTATCGATAATGTTGCCTAGAATCAATGTTAGTTGTGACAATTTTATATGATCCGGCAGTTTCTCTAGGTAACTTTGTGCGTCTATTTCAAAGATGATCTTCTTCTCCGATGCTTTCCCTATCTTCCCTAGTAACAGGGCTTGTACTTTTGTATCCTTTATCTGTTCGAACACGACACGGTTCAGGGAATGCAATTCGGATGTTTCGCTTTGAATCATTTCTATCGCTTCATCGTATTCTCCTAATTGTATCAATCCTGAAAGGACGTATAGTTTATTGGTAAATTCATGGGTTTGTGCCCTCAAATCCTCTGAATGCATCTTCACTTCAGATAATGTGTTGACCATTTCCTCAATTTCCGTTCGATCACGGAACGAAGCGACAACACCGCTTACCCCTTCACTATCGAAGATTGGCGTGCAATTAACGATAACGGATTTGTCTTTCCATGAAATCTCCTTATCCACTTGCGGTTCACCGGACTTCAGCACTTCGAATAAATATTTCGAAGGAAATAGGCCATCCACGTTATCCACGTTCAAATGGCGAACTGACTCTTTAATATCCAGCAATTTTTTCGCCGGCTGATTCATCGAGGTAATCGACCCATTTTGGTCAATGGCCAGAATACCTTCTTTCACCGAATGCAGCACTGCATTTTTTTCTTTATATAAATTGGCGATTTCAAATGGTTCCAGCCCCAATGTATCTTTACGTATGCTCCTTGCCAGCATATAACTGCCAATGATCGATATCATGATGGCCACTAAAGATACAATCATCTCTTTGGACAAATCCTTGAAAATTTGGGCGCGGACATCGTCCACTAAAAAACCGACGGAGACGATTCCAATTATTTTTCCAGCCTCATTGAATACCGGTGACTTCCCCCGAATGGAAAGTCCGAGTGATCCTGCCGCCTCGGAGACATAATATTCGCCTTCCCGAATGGCCCTGCTATTATCCCCGCCTTCCATCCGCTTCCCAATTTCAGAAGCCAGCGGATGGGAATAGCGAATTCCCTCTGCATTCCCTACAACGATGAACTCAGCCCCTGTTTCCCTGCGGATCTTTTCGACAATCGGCTGGATTATGCCAGCGGGATCGTCAGTTTCAAAGGCATCTGTAACTGTAGGCATGAAGCTAACCGTCTTTGAAAGCTCCAACGCCAATTGACCTTTATCCTTCGCTATTTGCCTTCCTTCCATATAGGAAAAAGAAGTAGTCAATAAGATAATCAAAAAAAGGCTCAACGATAAGACTAACCCGAGAATCTTGGTTTCCAGCGATACTTTCCTCATTTTCAACAGCATCCTCTATTTTCATTTTCATTCACTAAATTTTATAGGAGCATAATGATTTTACCATTTCTATTAAATATTGAACATTGTTGGCCGTTTATTTCGCCACATTCAAAAATGAAAGGATTTAAGTAACAAAACAAGGTATAATTTAACAAAAAGGGGAGGGTGAAATAAATTTCTTGAATCCTTTTCAAATGATTTATATGATCATCATAACCCTTTTGCTGATTTACGATTTTTTTCCAGTCTTTTTTCTTTCTGATATCGTGTCACCCGAGGTACTTCTTGGGGTTATGATAGGATTATTTCTCAGTGTCCTTTTTAAGAAAGATGGTCACACCAATAATGGTGCGAGAATCAAGGAGCAGGTGTTTTACACCTTGTATCTCCTTTCCGTAGTGGGAGTGTTGACCGCTTTAGGTGGAAAATCAGCTATAGGCATTTCTCTTACTAATGTATATCTTTGGATAGCACTGCTTCTGTCTTGCTACCCTACCTTTTCGTATTGGAAGAAGGCAAAACAACCTGAAACATAAAATGCTCAAAGGAAGCATCTCCTTTGAGCATTTTTTCAAAAACAGCTAAAAGAATTGATTTGTCTTGTATCGATACCAAAAAACGTCCAGAACCTGCCATTCCACCTGAAGCCGGCAACAGAACGCGGACCGACAAAAATGGGATAATACCAGAAACTCGCACCATTGTTTAGCCATATAAAAGTATTCCTGAACAGACAAAACGAAATGGCACCTGGATCTACGGCAAATGTTGAAGCCGATTGCTGGTGGGGGATAAACGCTGGCGGGGGAGCTGTTGGTGCTTGCGAACCCGGCGGCGGTCCTGGCTGCCCTGGAAATTGAGGCATACCAGGGATGCCCGGAAAGCCGGATAGACCGGGAAACTGCCGTTCAAGAAAAGCTTGATCTTCATAATGATACGTTGGGTACATATACATGGTCATTCACCTCTATAAGATTGAATGTAATAAGTTATGATATATGAACTCAACGGAAATGCTTTAACTTAGAAAATGGAGATATATCAACGAATTCTATAGTTTTATCTCCGAATATGGAAATATATCGGCGAAATTTATTGTTTTATCTCCGAATATGGAGTTTTATCGACGTTACTTGCAGGTTTATCTCCGAAGCGGTATTCAGTATAGCAATCTCCATAAATAGAAGGTCGCGTAGGATTCCCAATCGGCCCACGCTTCCGAAAGTTTCAGGATTTCCGTTTTCGTTGGTTTTGCTTCCGTTTGCATGACCAGTTTCATGGAATTATGCAGCCCGACATCATCGATGGGAAAGGCTGCTGGAAAACGTAAACAGCGCATTAAGACATAGTTCGCTGTCCACGGGCCGATTCCCCGTATATTGGTCAGCATTTTTTCAGCCTCTTTTACATTCTTTGCAATCAACAGCTTTTCTTTAGTAAGTTCCCCTTCTGCAATCAGTTGAGCAACACCTATTAAATATTCACACTTCTTCACCGTCATCCTCATATCGGCAAAATCTTCGACCGTCAATTTCGCGATCACCTCAGGCGTCGGAAACAGCCAATATTGCTTTCCTTCGAATTCTACAAAATCACCAAATCCCTCCACAAGCCTCCGTTTCAAGGTATAGGCATAAGTCAAGTTAATCTGCTGTCCAAGTATTCCCCAGGCAATCGCTTCAAATAAATCAGGGATGCCCATATTTCTCAAACCGAAGAATTGGCTTACAGGCTTTTGCAATAAAGCGTCATTTTGGGCCAGCTCATAAAAAGGAAGCAGATTTGTCTCAAGATCGAACCAGTGACGAACGTATTGGGAAACAGCATTCTTTACCTGATTATCCATCGGTGCAGTTCGTCCTGGAAATCGAACGGTCAGCTCCGTTTCATTCATCGCACTGATTTCTATTATAAGAGTCGCGTTTTCGGCAACAAGTGCTCGATAAATTTTTTGATCAACAATATCGAACAGACATTCATTGGAGGATCGTGATAAGTATTTAAGATTTTCCGAAAAACTGAACTCCTTTGGTGCACGAATTCTCAATTCAGTCTTGACTTCATCATTTGATAATTTCTCTTTCATTCCGCTCCTCCTTTAGCTTTATTCTAATGAAAGGTGAGTACGTTATCTCGCTCCTTCCTTCATGCAACTCCCTTATTTTAACAGACCAATAGTGTTCTTTTCTAACTCGAACAATTACGTTATCTTGCTTTTATATTATCAAAATGGTTGTATATCAACCCTTTCTTGTATACTAAATGAAGAGGTGAATGCAGTGAATCTTTTCCCGAATGAATATTGGAAAGCTATTATAGATTGTGATGCCGCATATGATGATCATTTTTTATACGGAGTAATTACGACAGGCATCTTTTGCAGGCCCTCCTGTAAATCCAGGGTGCCGAATAAGGAAAACGTGAAGATTTTCAAAAATGCCATGATGGCTTTGGAAGAAGATTTCCGGCCTTGTAAACGATGTAAACCGGAAGGAATGAATTTGCCGACGGAAGAATGGGTTGAACAAATAACCGAATGGATCGACACCCATTACAGCGAACCCCTCACTTTGAACAAATTGGCGGATATTTCTCACGGCAGCCCCTATCATTTACAACGTTCATTCAAGCGCGTGAAGGGGATATCGCCCACTGAATACATTCAACGGCTTCGCCTTGAAAAAGCAACGAGGCTGCTGGAAAACTCCGAACAGCCGATAACCGAAATAGGCTTGGCTGTGGGGTTCTCTAGTACACCCTATTTCTTGACCCTGTTCAAAAGAAAAATGGGGAATACCCCTTCAGAATATCGGAATGCTTATCTCAAAGCTTTGGAGCGTGAAGAAAATGAAGAATGATCAAGAACAAACCATTGACTGGGCCATATTGCATTATGATAAGTGGCAATTATATGTGGCCAAGACGGAAAAAGGACTTTGCTATGTAGGCTCTCCGGATCAAACGTATGAAGAACTGAAGTCTTGGCTACAAAAACGCTTTCCAATGGCGAGCCTTGTTGAAAATGAGAAAGCATTAAATCCCTATCTAAAAGAACTACAAGAATATTTCGAAGGAACCAGGAAGACTTTCTCTCTTCCCGCAGATGTAAAAGGCACGCCCTTTCAACAAGAAATTTGGGCAGCGCTGAATCAAATACCCTATGGAAAAACCTGTTCCTATTCCGATATAGCCCAAATCATCCAAAGACCTGCAGCTGTTCGGGCGGTTGGTACGGCCATTGGTGCCAATCCTATTCTAATCACAGTGCCCTGTCACCGGGTTATCGGAAAAAACGGGGCCATTACCGGTTACCGGGGAGGCACGGAGATGAAAAAATATCTACTTCAATTGGAAGCAGAAATGAAAGCGTGAGTACAATCTGACCGCAAAAAAAGCATCCGACCATAAGGATGCTTTTTTTGCCTTTGTTTTTCAGTACCAAATGGTCACCGCTTTTTTATATGCATCACTATTAGGTATCGCATGTATCCCTTGGGCCTGTGCCTTTCGCGGATCATAATCATATACCATTGGTGTATAGCACGAGGTCTGCCCGATATTCACAACACCATTGCCCCCAGAACTGGCGCATGTATAGGCCTTACCATCAGTACTTCGGACGATCCTGGCATCCGCTTCATGGTTGTATACCGCGGGCCGTGTTACGGTCACTTTTGCCCATGCGGTTTTACAGACAGTGCTGAATTTCAATTCTACGTACGAATTGGAATCGATCCATTTTTTATCCTTCGTTACCGCCGAACTTGCACAACTATTATAGTAAGGACTTTTTCCATCATAGGTGTGTGTTTCGGCCAGTGCTTGATTTTTTCCAAAACCAAAGTCGACAAGAAACATCGACAGTGTCATCACAATGGATAAACCTATCATTTTAAGCTTTTTATTCAATACATTCATCCTTTCTTTGCAAAAATATAGATGAAGGTTTTTCCTTTTTCATTAATACCAATCGGTTTCACCTGCTGTATATGGCCAAAAAGCGACCGCTTTTGCTTTTCGCGGATCTAAATCATATACCATTGGTGTATAGCATGACGTTTGACCTTTATTTATTTCACCATTTCCTCCAGGAGATGCACAGCTAAATTGTTTATTATCAGTATTTCGGACAACCAATGCCGTTGCTTCCCCGTCTGTTTTAGCTGGTCGGCTTAGAGTGATCTTCGCCCATGCGGTTTTACAGACAGTGCTGAATTTCAACTCCAAATTGGCAGAACCGCCATTGGCATAAATTTTCACTGACTTCTTCGTGACAGCGCTATTCGCACAACTATTATAGTAAGGACTTTTTCCATCATAGGTGTGTGTTTCTGCTGAAGCTTTGCTTACAAAAGAATCAAGGGAGCCAAAAAGTACTAAAGAAGCTACAAAAAATGAAATGCATAAAACCACTTTTTTCATTATTTCACTCATCCCCTTAACAAAATTTATACACTGTTCATCTTACAATTTTGTAATATTCTTACAAGTGATAAATTCCCTAGTTCATGAAAAACTACATCCCCGCCTTAAAGTTGCAGCCTGCCATCACTATTACAGTCTTGTATGTCTCGCTTTATCAACTGAATCAGCACAGAGACAAAGTCATTATCCCTATGAGCAATTCAGGACAAATAAGGTAACAACTAAGGACATATGCGTATCGAGCTGAGACAAAACGAGCCAATAGGCTGCAGTTGATTGGTAAGGATACAGGTCGATGTACTTAATGTTTTTTTCAAGAAAAAAGAAAAACCCCAACAAAACTCGAATCGTTTTGTCGGGGCTTTATTTTCAATTAACGAGGTTTTCTCTGATCAATCTAATGGTGCTTTCATAATAGTAATCCAATCCCGTTTCACTACTTGCGAACCAGCAGGCCAATATCCCAATCTATGTACTACCTCACGACGGTTTGAATGTGATTGGAATCGAAAACTTTCAACAACTCAGTTTCCATTGGAGCTTTACTCCCAGCCCTTTTTATAAAACAGCTTCATCCTTTTTCTTTTCTCCAATTTTTCGGGTTTAAATAACCTTTATATTTAGCAGCCACTTCTTTCCCGACCAAAAGTGCTCCTGCCCAAAACATGACCTCCGCAAAGACGATTGCACCTGTTATGACCCCCGCTTTAACCGCAGTCGAAAATGGGGTAAAAGGAGCTACGACAGGAATGATCCAAGTGAGAAGGGAAATAATCAGGAACCCCATCCCTACTTTGTAAAACCTCGATTTCTTTATTTCCTTACTTTCTTTATCCAATTAAATAACCTCCGTCATGATGATTTTCATTTAATTACACTGCCGAACATTCCACTTTCAAATATACCATTGAATATATTCTTTTTTTATACGTTTGAAAGTTCATTTCGTTTCATAAATAGCGAAATAAAGATATTCCATTTGAGGAAAGCTAGGGAAAACTATCTATTAATGAATTGACTTTACTATTTTTAATGGATTTAATAATCTTATAACACTTGCATGAAGGAAAGGAAAATCCAATGTACATTGAATTCATTGCCACAACGATAGAGGATGCAATTATTATCGAAGAATCGGGCGCAGACCGAATCGAGCTTGTCAGTTCTTTAGCCGAGGGGGGATTAACTCCCAGCCACGCCCTGATAGAAGCTGTCGTCAATTCAGTAAAGATACCAGTCAACGTGATGGTAAGGCCTCATAGCCAGTCGTTTAGTTATACGAAAAATGATTTGGAAATAATGAAAAAAGATATCGAAATCATTCGATCACTGGGAGCCAACGGGGTTGTATTGGGTGCATTAAATGAAAATAATGAAATCAATCGACCATATCTCGAAGAATTATTGACGGTATGTGAAGGTTTGGAGATTACATTCCACCGAGCCATCGATGAAACAAACGACCCGGTCATTTCAGCTGAAATGCTAGCACAATATCCAGAAATCACAACGATATTAACCTCAGGAGGTAATGGGGAACTCCCCAGCCGCATGAAAACGATTCAACAAATGAAAAGAGTCAGCGGCGACATAGCCATACTGGTTGGAAGCGGCTTAAATAAGGATAATATCCTTTCTATCCATTCCGAACTGCATACCGGTCACTATCATTTCGGTACGGCTGTTCGAAAAAATAACAGTATCATTGAAGGTGTTACATTAGAAAAAGCAAAAGAAATCGTAAACTTGCTAAAGAAATAATGTCGAAAAGGGATCATTTAACTGGTCCCTTTTGTTTGTCAAAAGGGGTTCTATCAAAATGAAACGGAAGGTGCGAGACTCCTGTGGGAAAGCGCCTCCAGGGGAGACCGCAGGCGCAAAGGCGCCGAGGAAGCTCCCGGACCGCCCGCGGAAAGCGAGTGCCTGGAGGCAACGTTTGAATTTGTCTACAATCTGAAGGTCCCATTTCAAGATACAGGGCTCTTTTTTTGTAAAAAGACCGAGTCCCAAAACCAAAAAAACAGTGCCGCAGAAAGGCTTATTGCATAGTAATTCTTTGTAGTTAAAACATCCATACTGAAGTCAAAATTAAGCACCGCACTATAAATGAATACAGCGAGCAAAGAGAAAAAAATATAAAAACTAAAATAAATTAAACTGAATTTTTTAGGATGTTTATTGAAAAGGACCTGTACCGGAACAGCAAATAATAAATAAGGGATAACAACATAAAAAGAAAACACGATAATGCCAAGCACCCCCCAGGTACCGAAGCTAAATATAACCAACATCGTGGAAGTCGACAGACAGGAAAAGACTAGACTAAAAAAATAATAAGGAATCACATCGCTTAGCTCCGATACCTTTTGGCTCATTTTCCAAAGTTCCATTTAAACTGACACCTCAAGATGACTTGGATTTTTTTATTGCTCGATTGCCTCATTTTGTTGCAAAAATTTGATTATTGAAGGTCACGGTTTTTTCCCCAGCCTTAACTTAACAAGTGCCCTCAAACATTTCTTTTGAGTGCGGGCCTGGTTCCAATCACGACAGTGGCGTCCAGTTCTTCACACTTTACCATCTGTGGCATCATCCCGTATCCAGCAAAGATTTCAACGGTCTGCATCGCTTGCCGCTCACTCGTCTCGACTAACAAATGGGAGCCCGGCGCCAACCAAAGTGTTGCCGAGGCCGCCACCCTTCGCTGGACATCAAGCCCGTCCGCCCCTCCGTCTAATGCCACCCTCGCCTCATGCATGCGCGCTTCATGGGGTAATAGACCGATTCCCTCAGTGGGGACGTATGGTGCGTTTGCGACCAGGACGTCAACACGTCCCCGTAAATTTGCTGGAAGCGGTTCATAGAGGTCCCCTTCGTATACCCGACCATTGATTGAAGTGACGTTACGACGCGCGCACCGCACCGCGGCTGGGTCAATGTCGACTGCGTACAACTCGATACCTTCGAGAACATCGCCAACCGCGGAGCCAACCGCGCCCGTCCCGCAGCACAAGTCCACTACGACTGCTCCTGGCATAGCGAGTGCTGTCACTTGGCGGACCAAAAACTCGGTCCGTCGGCGGGGTACGAAAACTCCGAGATGAACCTCTATCCGGATACCGCAGAATTCCGCCCAACCGATGACGTGTTCAAGGGGCAAACCCGCTATCCGTCTATCCACCATCCCAGCCAGTTCGGCCGTTGTCCCTGCCGCGTTGATAAGCAAACGGGCCTCTTCCTCCGCGAAAACACAACCTGCGGCCCTAAGTTTAGTGACGATACTTGTATAAATGGTATCTCCATTAAAAACAGCAACTTTACTTCCATCAACATCATTGATTTTCCCGAGGTTAAAGGAATCATTCCTAAATTCCATAAGTTTCCCCCTGTTCTCTTAAATTCTAAATATTCCCATAATAACAGTATAAACTGACCGTCCCCTTAGCACCAAAATAAAAAGGTTGCCGCAGCAACCTTCCATCATGAAATCTCTCAAACTTGAGTTTTAATTTTTGTTAGCGTCAGCAAAGTGCCCCATCGCATCACACATGAATTTTGCCAACCCTTCACCATATTGGTCGATATTTTTGGTGAAGCGTTGATCGTCCACGTACATTTGACCTAATCCTTTGAAAGCATCCAGCGAGTATGTGCCGAAGTTATTGTTCAAACAATCATACCATTCTTTAATTGCCTCTTGTGCCTCCTCCGACTTTGGCGAGCCATTTCGGATTGACGCAAGTTTTAAATAGATTGCTGATACAACTTTCTGTGCATCTTTGGACATGCCCGCCACTTTAGCCTTCGACTCATCGACAGCTTTATCCCCCCAAAGCTTGCGAGCTTCTTCTTCATATGGATTCTGACTGAAGTCAAACCCTTCAAATTTTTCTTTATTCGTCATTTGAATTTCCCCTTTCATATGTTTAATCGATTTTTCGACCGTCTTAATTAATTTATCGAGCTGACTGCGTTTCTCCAGCAACATTTTTTGATGTTGCTTTAACGCATCTTGTTTATCAAACGAAGAGCTGCTAATCATTTGTTTTATTTCCTTTAATGGCATGCCAAGTTCCCTGAAAAACAGGATTTGCTGCAACATTTCAAGATTATCATTCGAATAAAGGCGATAACCTGCATCGGTTATTTCCTCTGGCGATAATAACCCGATTTCATCATAATAATGCAGCGTCCGCACACTAATGCCAACCAAATCGGCTAACTCCTTCACTTTCATTGCCACTGCTCTTTACCTCCTTCCGATATCATTAACAGTAAGGTATTACGCAACGTCAGAGTAAATGGAAAAATGAAAATTTCCCTCCCAAATTTAAAAGACGATCCTTCCTAATGAAGAATCGCATGTTAGCAGGGTTCACTCTTTGTAAAAGCTTCGGATTAAAGCAAATCTAATTTACTTGTCCGCTATTGATGTTCATACACTATGTAGTAAATTTCCCATTACTCGTAATCTGGCGCTTTTACTCGTGAGTTTCGTGCTTTTACTCATGAATATGGTGATTTACTCGTGAATTTCGCGCTTTTACTCGTGAGTTTGGCACTTTTACTCGTAAGTTTCCGCCTTTTACTCGTGAGTTTCGTGCTTTTACTCGTAAGTTTCCGCCTTTTACTCGTGAATTAAACAATCTCATTATTCGTTAAGCGTTTGCTCTGCAAGAAATCTTGCTCCAATCTTGGCTAAACTTCTATCTCCAATGATTGGGAATGCTTAATGAAGGTGGTAATTTTGTCTTTGTGTCGCCTTTAGCCGAGTTAATCTGTGCTTGTGTGATAAAGAAGCTTCCGGTGAGATCGGCACCTCTTAAATCAGCGTCCCTAAAGTCTGCACCAATAAGATCCGTCACTCGCATGTCGGCTTCTCTGAGGTCAGATGCAATAAGCAAAGCTCCTCTTAAGTTCGCTCCCCTAAGGTCAGCTCCTCTCAACTTTGCACCGATCAGGTCACTTCCCCTACCTATTTTGTTCGGCTTTTTTTTATTTTTCTTAAATGAAACCTTTGCACGTACCAGTTCACTTGTGCGCAGAAGTAAATCATTAACGATCGCTCTATGAGCTGGCACATTCAGGTCCATGATAGACTTTGGACTTTGTTGAGTGAGATATTCCATGTCTTCAAAAGCGGTCTGCAATTCTCGGTGAAGAGGTTGCGCATCTTCTAAATTCAGTGCTTCATTTAAGTAGCAAAGCATTTCATGAAGTTGTTGCATAATAGGAAATACATCGAACATTTCCTTTGCTGACTCTGGGTTGTTCCTCCAATCGTTTCCATCATAGGTGAGTTGAGATACCTTTTGACCGGCACCGAAACATTCATATACCGTGCAGCCTTTATACCCTTTAGCTCTGAGATTTTCATGGATGCCGCAACGATAATCTGATTGCAAGTTTGAACATGGTGTACCTCCCTCTTTATCAAATGCAAAATCAGCAGATTTTGCATAAGGCAAAGCCACACAGCACAAACCAAAACAATTCTCACAGTCTGCACGTAATTGATTAAGGATACTATCGTTATTCGTTAATTGATTAAACATTCTTACACTTCCTTCTATAAAACACTGGCTCTGCCTTTCTATAATCAAAAGTTTCATACAGTATATTTTTTTGTTTTCATTTTATCAAAAAAACCAATTTATCTATATATTAACAAAATACAAATAAACAAGAAATGATATTCCACTTGATACGGCGGCTGAAATTGATCATTAGAGGGAAGCAAGTGATTTCCATAATATTTTGAAGAATAATTAATCATGTTATAATTTATTCAAGATCACGGTACTCTAGGGGGTGTAGGCATGTATCCTTTTGATGGCAGGAAAAAAAGGGAGACAAAAATTGAAATGCAGCGTTGCAGCTATACGTTGGATACAAATGCAGAAGGAGAAATAGACGAAATGTCTTTTCAAATCGCAAGAATTCTTCGGCCAATGTCCAAAGAGATCATCTTTTTATGTATTGGATCAGATCGTTCCACAGGAGATTCATTCGGGCCTTTAGTAGGGACGATGCTTAGAGAAAACCAAGTCCCTTATCATGTCTTCGGTACACTCGCAGATCCTGTTCACGCCCATAATTTGAAAAGTGTTTTGAAAGAAATAAAAAAGCAATTTAAAAATCCCTTTATTTTTGGTATCGATGCTTGTTTGGGTGGTTATCATCAAATCGGTTCTATATTTCTGACAAAAGGTCCTTTTACCCCTGGTGAAGCGATGAATAAATCCTTACCTGAATTGGGTGATTATCACCTAAAAGCCGTCGTAAATTATTTAGATCCCCTTTTGCCCCGACAATCTTTAAATGATACGAGACTGCTTACTGTAATGAATCTGGCGAAGATTACCACAAGAATCATTGTTAAAAGCGGCTAGAGCAACAGAAAAACCCCAATAAAGCCTTAGCTTTTCGGGGTAAACAATGAAATGCATAACCTTGAAGGACACTCCCATGATTTGCGTTTTGAACATACATCATATTTTGTAAAGTTCCACTTTTCTTTTGCAATAACCTTTTTTTATTAAACACCCTACTATTCATTGCTATCATTATGCTAAACATGGGTCATTAAAGTAAATAACTTCTGATAGAACCTTATTGCCCCGAATATTACAGAAAACTTCCCTTGCTGCTTGTTCTGTTTCAAATTCATACATTACAATACCTCTGCTTTTATAGAGTGTGATGATCCACATTGAAAATCCTCCAATTTTAAAATATCCTTCTGCAAGATAGAGTAACCATTCCTTTTACTAAATGACTCCCAAGATTATCGCGGCTATTGTCATAACAGTGACAGTCCCTAATGCCCATTTCACGGCAAACCGCTGTAGATCCCCGAAGTCAGTGCCAACTAAACCTATTAGCAAATGTGCTGCGGCCACCAAAGGACTCAATACGTGTATCGGCTGCCCTATTAATGAAGCACGCCCTATTTCTGCCGCGCTAATTCCATAAGCATCAGCGGCTTGTGCGATAATAGGAAGTACGCCAAAATAGAATGCATTATTTGACATAAAGAAAGTAAAAGGGGCACTGGCATACGCAACAATAACCGGTAAAAATGGTCCGAAAGATTCCGGGATTAATGAGACCAACGTAATGGCCATTGCATCGATCATTTTCGTTCCAGACATGATACCGGTAAAAATCCCGGCTGCAATGACAATTGAAACGACGGCCAATGCATTTTTCGAATGAACGGCGATTCGATCCTGCTGATCTTTCAAATCAGGATAATTGACCAATAACGCAACGGCGAAAGCAATCATGAATAAAATGGTCAAAGACATAAAATCAATGATTAATGATGCCATGAGCACAATCGTTAAAATGAAGTTGAACCAGACCAATTTCGGTCTGCGATAATCACGGGAGACCATAGTTGCCGCTAACTCGGAATTGGCCTCCGAATTCATTTCATTAGTGTGATTATGCTGGATCTCCACTACGCCCAATCTCTTTCGTTCCCCTTTTCCCAATATAAAAGCCACGACAAGAACCCAAATTAGGCCAAACCCCATGACAGGAATCATCGGCAAGAACAATTCCGATGCGTCAAGGTTCAACGAGGCCATCGCCATAGCGGAAGCTCCGCCCCACGGTGTCATATTCATTACACCCATAGATAACATGGCTACAGTGGCTAATATTATTTTGTTCATGCCCAGACGCTTATAAAGGGGTAAAAGTGCTGAGACAGTAATGATGTAAGTAGTTGTCCCGTCCCCATCTAATGCGACGGTCATTGAGAGAATAGCGGTTCCTAAAACTATTTTTAATGGATCTCCTTTTACTATTTTCAATATTTTAGAAATAAGAGGATCAAATAAACCGGAATCTATCATTATTCCAAAATATAAAATCGCAAACAATATCATTATGGCTGTTGAAGCTATACCTTCAACACCATCCTGCATCATGGGTCCCAGCTCTGTAAAAAATCCTCCAATCACTCCAAATATGATTGGAACGAGCATAATGGCCACTAGTGCCGATAGTCGCTTCGACATAATTAAATACATGAATACTGCAATCATGGAAAATCCTAAAATGGATAACATCTTCAAGCCCCCTTCTGTTTATCACCATCTCGTTTTGACAGCGCTTTCTTTAGAGACTATCATCCATTATGCCTTATTCACATATAAAGAAAGTAAAAAGAGTTTTTTTCATTTTTTTCACGCCTAAAAAAGAAAAAATCCCATTGATGAAAACGAATTTCATCAACTGGGATTTACATGTGCTTTATTTTATATTTTCTTTCAGGCCTTCCTATACCACCATACAGAACCTCAACTTCCATTTCATTACAAGAAACTAAATACTCCAGGTATCTTCGCATGGTTGAATAACTAATTCCAACGAGTTGACCTAGTTCATCAGCGTTTAAACTGCCATTGACGTTTTGAATCTTGCTTCTGACCATTTTCAAGGTATGTTTGTCAATTCCCTTGGGAAGAGAACTTATTTGGACATCATTTGCTGTATTTGAATTACTTATGGTCCGAAAAAGAGTATCCACTTTATCTTGATTTACTAAATTGCCATTATGCAGCTGCCGTCTCGTCAGGTCGTATTGGTTGAGCGTCGCAAGAAGCTTATCGATAATGATCGGTTTTATAAGGTAACCAAAAGCCCCTCCCCTAATCGCTTCACTGACTGTTTCGGTATCATTCGCGGCGGTGATCAGGATTACATCAATCCCCCGGTATTCCCTCCTAATTTCCCGAAGAAGGTCAATTCCATTCATATCAGGTAAAAAGATATCCAATAAAATTAAGTCCGGTTGTGCGACATGCAGTATATTCAGCGCTTGCTTGCCTGTGCTAGCTGTAGCTATGACAGTGAATTGATCTAGTTGATTCGTAAATTGTTTATATATATTCACTGCATTCTCATCATCTTCAACAATGACGACTGTAATCGGTCCTTTGGACATTCTCACGCCTCCTTTTCTGCTTTTATATCCTTCGGGAAGACGATTGTAAATCTTGCTCCCCCCAAATAACTGCGATCAATATAAATTTCACCGCTTAAAAGACCAATGGAGTTTTTTACAATGGCCAAGCCGATCCCATGATTTTCCCCATTTTTAGTCGTATAACCATCTGAAAAAATAATATCTTCCATTGCATGAGGGATACCTGGACCGTTATCCTCGATATCAAATATGATTTCGTTTCCTAAATCCGTAAACGAAACTTTGACCTTTCCCCCACTTTTGTTCTTTTGCCGCGCTGCCTCCATCGCATTATCGATGACATTACCAATAACGGAAACCAAGTGATGGGAATCCTCAGGTTTTAATGTACTGTTTAAATTGCTTTCCTGTTCTATTTCTAAAATAACCTGCAATTCTTTTGAACGGTTTATCTTTCCAAGTAAACAGGCGGCGATTAAAGGGTCTTTAACCGATGACATAAGAAACGATATGATATCTTGCCTCTCCCTCACTTCAGAAGAGATGATGTTCATTGCCCTATCATACTGTTTTAAACTAAGTAATCCATAAATGGTATTTAATTTATTTAAAAACTCATGATTTTGTGCCCGCATATTTTCTGAAAAGGCCTTGATTTCTGAAAATTCATTAGTTAATTGTTCAATTTCTGATACTGTTCTTATTGTTAAAACGATACCTCTGACGTCATTATGATTTAGGATCGGGGATAAATCCAAAATGTATAGCTGTTGGCCTAAAAGTAACTTACGATTGAACTGCCCCTCTTTTGTGCTGATTACCATTTTGATGAGTTTTTCTAAATGCCCATTTACAACTCTCTTTCCCACCATAAGCTGATGATCATGAAACAATTCACGTGCTCTTTTATTCATGGAAGTAACCTGTTTTTCAATATTAATCGTAACGGTAGCATATCGGATGGCATCAAGTGTCGCTTCCCTTTCCTGAAAAAGAAAAGAAATTTCCTCAGGCTCCAGACCTAAAATAAGCTTTTTTAAGCGTCGCGCTATAAATATTGCCCATAAGATTCCTACACTGATCGGGATAAGTGACAAATGAATAATCTTCATTTTATAATTGGATATTTGATCTTGTACATTCTCTACCAAAAATCCTACAGATGAAACACCGATAACTTCCCCTTTATCATTCCAGATAGGAGCCTTAGCTTTAATCGCTGGCCCCGATATCCCATTTCCTTGATAAATGATTGATTTGTGTTCATTTAGTACTGCATCATTACTAGTAGCCGTAGGCTTACCAATATATTCTGGATTAGGATGAGAGTATCGAAGTCCTTTATGGTCCGTAATGGTTACATAATCTGCACCTGTTGTTTGACGAATCATTTCTGATACGGGTTGAATCACCTCTGAGGGCTGTTCATCGTCAAATCCCTGGATGATCGTTGGATTTTGAGCCGCTAATTTGGCCACCGTCATTGCTTGCTTACCCATATGGTTTTCGACGATGTCTTCCAGCAGTGTAGAGAATAGGATGCTCACAAGTAAGGTACTGATAAAAACAACGAATATGATAAGTAATGTCATTTGAGTTAATAGGTTCACTCTAATTTTAAACATCCACATGCCAAGCCTTTCCGTATTGATTGCTCATACTCGTATAGTATATTTCATCAAAACAATGATTTGTTTCTTATCAAATGGACTTGAATAAAATTTTGCAAAATCCTAAGTAACTTTACAAAGTTCACCTGGTTAATAGTTCTTCCCATTCTTCAAGTGATAGTTTTTCGGTAATATGCTTATATGCATCAGGGACTTTTATCGAACACATAAGTTCCAGACTATTGCCATCGGGATCATTGAAATAGACGGAAGCGTTTCCTTGGTTCGGACGCACAAATGGTTCAATCGTTGTCCTTTTTCCAAAGGGGACGACTTCAATTTGCAAGGTTTGAAGCCAAGTTAATGCATTTTTCATATTATCATAAGTTACCCGAAAGGCGATATGCCTTAGTGAAGGGTGGTATGGAGTTTGATATTCCTTCCCTTCCCATAAGCCGACCCAGCTTTTGTTTTCCTCGATCCAAAAGAAGGCAGTATCTTCATCCCTCCAAGCTAGTTTCAAGCCTATTTTCTTATAATAATCCATAGAGATCTCCAGGTTCTTGACTGGTAAATGGGCTTCATATAAACCTTCTATCATATTAGATTCTCCTTCTCCTATAACTTTCATTTTTACGAATTATGATCTGCCAAACAAAATAATTCAAGAAACCGATCCTATTATCCTTCTAATTGGATATAGTAAAACCCGAACAAGAACACGTCTCATTCGTGTCAATTATTCGGGTCATTTGTTCAGCATCCGCTTGGTCGGTTCAAAACTTCTCGGGATAGAGTCCTTCCGCTACTGTCCGTAAGGCTAGTGGTGCACGAATCCCTTCCGCGCCCGCTGAAAGAGGAAGCACGATGATTGCTTTATTTCTAATGGCCGGTACATCCGCCAGTTCACTTTTATTTAAATAGAAGAAAATGGATTTAAAGGTTCCAACTATAATGGAAGAATGTTAGCTTTTGACCCGAATCCGCACTAATTTCCTCATTAATCGAAATCCGTTCAAAACCGTTTTTCACTAAAACCTTTTGGGAGGCGATATTGTCACTTGTCGTTTTGGCATGTATTTGCGTCACATTCAATTCCGGCGCCAGCTTCATCAATAGCTTTAAAGCTTCATTCGCATTCCCTTTTTGCGTAAACGCTTCACCGATTCTATAACCGACATGAGCCGTACCCTTGATGGCGTCGATATCCACAAGATTAATCCTGCCGACGATTTTGCCTGAACCATCCTTAATCAAATAAAAAGAGGAGATGGCCTCTTCTTGTTCTTTTAATAATTCCTTATGCCTGATCCCAAACGTTCCAAAGCTATAATAATCATCACCCCGGCCTGGGACCGTTTGCTCGAAAAACCTTCTATTATTGCATTCAAATGCAAATAACGCTTGTGCATCCCGTTCATTAAGCCTGTCAATGTATATATCCATCATTCTTCCACCCTTTCAAAAAAAACGCTAAGCATATGCGGCCTAAACTATCATTCAAGAAAACAAAGGGCTAATCCTTCCTGATAAATAAATAGATGAAGATTTGTACCCTGGCTTGATCCAGCATCCCTTTATTGTTCCCTCAAATCCAGTTCCTGAATAAAGATAAATACATGAATTACTTGAAAAGTCAAAAATAAATTATTTTCTTCTGGTAAAAAATCAGCGGATGATGTATCATAGGCTTCAGATATTTATTATTCTTATTTGGTTAATCGGAATTAGGAGGAATATATATGATTGGTTATGTGTTTTTAAATCTTGCCATAATGCTCATTCTTTTAGGCGTTTTATTTTACATGAATAAGAAGCATATTTCCTTTACAAAAAGGGTCTTTACTGGACTTGGTTTAGGAATTGTATTCGGACTTCTTTTGCAGTATTTCTATGAACCTCAGTCAGAGGCGATCGTTAAATCGGTCGATTGGTTTAACATTGTAGGTTCCGGCTATGTCAAGTTCCTGCAAATGATCGTCATGCCGCTTGTCTTCATTTCAATCTTATCCGCATTCACAAGATTGAAACTGACTAGCAATATTGGAAAGATCAGTGTCCTGATCATCGGAATCCTGCTTGGAACGACTGCGATTGCAGCAGCTGTCGGGATCACATCGGCAACTGTTTTCAATTTGGAAGCCGTTCAAATTGAGCAAGGGGAAGCGGAGTTAAGCCGCGGGGATCAAATATCGGAAACATACGGTACGATTCAGGATAAAACCATGCCGCAGCAAATTCTTGAATTGATTCCGTCCAATCCGTTCCTTGATTTAACGGGTGCACGTCCGACATCAACCATTTCCGTTGTAATTTTTGCTGCATTTCTTGGGATTGCCTATTTAGGAGTCAAAAGGAAGCAGCCTGAACATGCTGAATACTTTGCTAAAATAGTAGATACATTGCACAGCATCATCATGCGCGTAGTAACATTGATCCTGCGTTTAACACCTTACGGGATCTTGGCGATCATGACGAAGACGGTAGCTACGAGTGATTTGGATGCCATCCTGAAATTAGGGAAATTCGTAGGTGCCTCATATGTGGCCCTGATTGTCATGTTCCTTATCCATTTGCTATTGCTGATGCTTGCAGGATTGAATCCAATCGTATATTTGAGAAAAGCTTTCCCAGTATTATCGTTTGCCTTCACTTCAAGAACAAGTGCTGGCGCTCTGCCATTGAACATCCAAACACAGAAACAACTAGGGGTGTCCGAAGGTATTGCCAACTTTGCCGGATCCTTCGGCTTGTCGATCGGTCAAAACGGCTGTGCCGGAATCTATCCGGCCATGTTAGCGGTCATGATCGCTCCAACGGTTGGGATCAACCCGCTAGACCCTTCCTTTATCGCCATGTTGATTGCCATCGTAGCCATTAGTTCTTTCGGGGTTGCAGGTGTAGGCGGAGGCGCAACATTCGCTGCCATCCTTGTATTATCTGCAATGAACCTGCCAATCGCCTTGGCCGGCCTGTTGATTTCCGTCGAGCCATTGATCGATATGGGAAGAACGGCCGTGAATGTCAGCGGAAGCATGACTTCCGGTATTTTGACAAGTAAAATAACGGGTGACCTGGATAAGGAACAGTTCAGAGAAGAATCATCTTTGAAAATTGAAGCTGAAATGTAAAAGAAAAAAGCATCGGACTTCCTGTCATGGAGGTTCGATGCCTTTTTACATATAGTCACTTTTTAATTTGCCTCGCTGCGTAATGCTTGGTCTGAAAACTAGGTAGCGCATGGAATATATACTGGACAGCTGCATATACCCCACATGCAAGGAGTATTCCTGCGAGTACATCCAATACAGCATGCTGTTTCGTAAATAGCGTCGAGAGGATGATCAGTGTTCCGAATGCAGTGACACTGGCATACTCCCATTTGTGCTGTTCTTTCCGCTTATGGGCAACGATCATCATGATGAATGTAGTCAGTACATGTATGCTGGGAAGACAGTTGACAGGTTGATCATGACTATAGACGAATCGCATTAAATGGGCAAAGATATCGTTACCCACCACTTCCGGACGCGGAACTGTCGTTTGCCAAAGGCAATATACAAGAAAACAGAAAAGTTTCCCCGATATCAAACTGCCTAATCCTACGAAATAGTGCTTTCGGTCAACAAAACAGTAGTAAATCATCAATCCATAAATATACGGATACCAAAGTAAATAAGGAACGACAAATTCTTTAATAAAGGGAATCTCCCCATCTATTATAGTCGTAACATCGACAGCATGACCTGAAGATTGATTGATGATTGAATAGATGGAACTAGTAATCACCAAAAGTATTAAATAATATAACGGGTGAAAGGATAGTAAGGAATTGTTTTTCATAGCTCGCTCCGACTTTCAATATATTGGTTTTTTTCCAAAGATTATTATACAACATTTTTCACTAGATTATCTCTTTAATTGCTAAAGTTAATGATTCCCATGAACTAGTAAAATGGATATCTCTTACTTTTCATCAGACCATGAATACATAACGAAAGCCATGGCATATACCACGGCTTGAAACGGAAACTTATATGCGGGAAGGCAAAAGTGATCACTCCGCCTTTTCTAGATTTTGTTATGGCGTTTTTTCCATACATACGTTAAGGAAATGAAGATGTAGATGCAAAGTGTAATGATTGTGACGACTATGGATGTCGTGAAAATGATTCCGATCAGGATCGTTATTAAAGCGATGATCGCAGCCCAAGTCGTATACGGGAACCATTTTACCGAATAGGCACTTGTTTTTCCTGACTGTTGTTTACGTGATTTCAAATGGGCGAAAGCAATGATCAACCAGATGAATAATACGGTATATCCAAGCGAACCCATTAGGAAATCGAAGGTCTTGCTTCCAGCAAATAAGGAAATCAGTACACCGCCATATAAAGCGGAAGTACACATTAATATTGCGGGAACAGGTACTTTCTTCTTGGATAAACGGGAAAAGATTTTCGGAACTCGACCATCCACGGCTTGTGTATACAGAACGCGGGATGAACCATACAACCCGGAGTTCATCGATGAAATGATCGCTAATAGAACAACGGCGTTCATGATATGGTCGGCACCAGGAATACCGATCATTTGAAAGACCATTACAAACGGACTTTCCTTCACTCCGTTTACTTCGTTCCAAGGAATTAAGCTAACGATGATGAAAAAAGGAATGATATAGAAAGAAATGATCCTGACCAATGTACTGCGAACGGCCTTTGGAACCACTTTTTCAGGATTTTTCGTTTCAGCTAATGTGACCCCGATGATTTCCGTACCGCCATATGAATAGATTACCACCAGCATCGCAGTGATCAAACCTGTCGATCCATTCGGAAAGAAACCTCCATGCTCGGTCAAGTTAGAAAAACCGACGGCTGTATGATCACCAAAAGTAACGAGCAGCAACAATAATCCAGCCATGATGAACACAATGATGACCGTAATCTTAATTAAAGCAAGCCAGTACTCCGTTTCAGCAAAAACCTTTACCGACAGTAAGTTAACCGCAGTAACTAAAACCGAAACAGCTAATGCCAATATCCAGATTGGATATCCAGGCAGCCAATATTGAATGAAAATTGCCGCAACCACTGATTCGGCCGCGATATTCAATACCCACATTTTCCAATAAATCCAATCCAAGAAATAGGCAGGGTACTTTCCTAAAATCGATTGGACCAAATCCCTGAATGTTCGTGCACCGCTATTGCGGACCGCCATTTCAGCTAAACCTTGCATGATGAATAATAGGATGATGCCTCCTATCAAGTACGCAATGATTACGGAAGGACCTGCCATATCAATAGCTGAACTGCTTCCTTTAAATAAACCTGCCCCGATGGCACCTCCTAATGCCATCATCGTTATATGTCTTGAAGTCATTGTCCTCTGTAAATTCCGTTTGTCCGTTTCCATATCCTTCCCCCCCAAAAATCAAAAAAAGCATATCGTCTCTTCCTTCATAATCAAATGAAGAAAGAGACGATATGCCTTAAGCTTACCGCGGTACCACTCTTATTGGCTCTCTTTTAGAACCCTGCTTTAAAAACCTTGTAACGAAGGTCAATCGTTAAAACAAAAGAATGGAATCATTCCTATCTTTCGCTTTACCACTCCCAGGCAAGTTCAAAGTATCATTGGACTGCGTTGCACCAACCCGCAGCTCTCTTCACCTAATAATGAGCTTTTACTACTCCTGTTCATTGCGTTTCAAAAATTATATCTGAATATTTTTAATAATATCCAATACTATACGGACTCAAGGTAAATTTGTCAATAACTTTCTTAGGATAATATTTTCAAAGAAATAAATTAGGGGAAATCAACGTGAGCCAGCTATTACGATCTTGTGAGGATGAGTGGTTCTATTTCCGTTTCTTGGCAAACGCAACCGATAAGACTGGTTGCTACGGCAGCTTATCTGTTAGAAATGTATCATGAGGTTACCTCCTTCCCCGTTTATAATTAGATGGAAAAGCAAAACCGTGACCTTCTTCCTGCACTCGGTTCCCTCTATATTTTTCCATATATTCAATGTTATAGTATTTATACAGGAAATAAATCTAACGAATAACTCACTATCTGTTTGGAGGACATAATGAAAAAAACGTTAATTATTATATTTTTTTTATTATCTGTTTTGGTTGGGTGTAGTAACGGTGATAAATACATGAATCTTTCTGGGGAGAGCGATCATTGGAAAGGAGAGTATGTTGCAACCGCTACCGAAGAGTCGGAAAATGGAACCTATACTTTTAAATATAAAGATGTAGCCAGCGATGTATTTTTCAAGACTTTGGAGATTTCAATTAATGATGGTGAAACTAAGCAGAAAACGACAAACTACAACGAATCAACAGTTGAAATTCAAACTGCATGTAGCGGCTGTTCAGTAACTAATGAAAGTATGCCTATACATATAACAATTAATTGGGATGGTAATGAAGAAAGCTTTACTTTAAAGCAAAGCAAATAAAGAAGAGGGCGTATTCGCCCCTCTAGACCAAATTAATTCCCTTTGTTTACAAGTGCTGCTAACATCTGAACTAGATCACCGAAATGAGTAGCCAACGTATAAGCAATGACGAAAAGGCTTCAAGAATAACAACTTACTAATGATACCTTTTTAATTAGTTCGAATTTCTCTGGGTCAATTTTAACAAATTCATTTTTATATAATTATAGGATAAATACCCTCTAATATCCTAACTAACAAAATAGAACCGTTATATCCGAATGGACGGATTTTAAAGGTCTTTTCCCTATCCATCGTCAATAATTCCCACTGAAAAAAAACGATCACAGCTCCTGTTGTTTACCTAATCAATTAATCTATTCATAAAAGCCTAGACTCTCCTAAAAAAACTCCATCCCTAACCATGATGCAGCCACCATCAGAACCCCAACGACAATCACAATAACCGGTCCTACAACAATTAATCCAAATAGCAGTGAGCCTACTGCGTCCAGGAAGATTCGAAATGGTCCTGCTTTTTCCTTTTTATTCTTTTGCTGCGTTAATAAGTCTTCCAGATGACCGACTTTTTGCTTCAATTCCTGCAACTCTTGAATTACTTTTGTGTCCTGGTCCATGAATTACCACCCTCCTCAATTAACAATAAGTGTTAATTCTATCATTTACATCCATTTTTAAAAAGTGAAATTTAACCTCGAAACCAACTCTATCATTCTATTTTCATCCATAAAATTTAAACTATTTTTTCAAATTCTGTCATCAATGATACAATAACATGGTCTGAAATCAATCCAATCTATAGAACACGTGAGGTATCATATTTTTTATGAAAGCAATACGATTATTAAAGAGTTTTAACTTTTTATATTTTGGACTGCTTGCCATTTTCATTCCGTTTCTGCCAGTCTATCTGGCTGATCAAGGTTTGCGTCCAGCCCAAATCGGATTCATCATCGGTACAGGAGGTTTTGTCACCCTCATTACCCAGCCTTTATGGGGAATGATCAGCGACAAAACAAGGACTATACGAAAAGTCCTGTTGTTACTCATCTTTTTCTCGAGCGTAATCGGTTATTTCCTCTATGATTCAAGCAGTTATCTTCAGCTTATCCTGTTTGCCATGCTGCTATATTTCTTTCTGATGCCGATCGATCCCCTGACGGAAAGCCTCAATTTTACGATGGCAGAGAAATCCGGAATCAGCTACGGCTCCATCCGGACATATGGTGCATTGGGTTATGCGGTCATATCGCTGATCACCGGCTATGTTATGTCATATTTCGGAGCGAACAGCCTTGCGTTCCTTTTTGCAGGAATAGGTTTGATCAGCTTCATTGTCAGCTGGATGATGCCTGATGCTCCCGTTTCAGGGAAACCTGTCACCTTAAGCAGCCTTAAGCATTTTTTCAGCAATAAAGAGACGCTTCTCTTTCTGTTATTGGTCTTTATCTGTGCTGTTCCTGCAAGGATGAACGATACCTTCCTTGGAGTATATATCCGGGAACTTGGAGGAAGTGCCAAGCTTGTAGGCTTGACCTGGTTCTTGGCGGCGGGAAGTGAAATCGTTGTATTCGCCCTAAGCTTTTGGTGGCTGCGCAAAGGTAAGGAAATCATCATCATTTCGTTTGCAGCAGCGTTTTTCTTTATCCGTTATTTCGTCTCTGCGTGGATTACCGATCCACAGCTATTAGCTTATTTGCAAGTCATGCAGCTATTGACTTTCCCGATTTTCTACTCGGCGGCCATCCAATATCTTTACCGGATCGTTCCGGTGGAATGGCGTGCCACAGGCCAGACCGTACTGGCGCTGCTATTCTTCGGGGTTTCGGGAATCATTGCTTCTTATATAGGCGGGGCCATATATGGAGCATATGGAGGGAAGACCCTTTACCTGTTCATCTCCTCCATCTCCTTTATAGGAATGGTATTCGCTTTGGTTCTTTATCGGATATACGGAACGAGGCTCGATACCGCAGAGGAAGCTTGATTTAATTCTACGGATTCTCTGGAATAGAGTCATTGTAGAAAACACTGAATTGTCTACACTTATCTGGCCAGATATTTTAAGGGCAGTTACAATAACTAACTACAAATAAGTCTAAACGATTCAAACCATCCAACTTGTTCGTGAGGTAGACGGTAAGCAATAGCTTTTCCATTCAACAAATAAATAAGCATACCAAAACAGCAATGCCCCATTTCAAAATTGGAATTTCGTTCCTCTCACTTTGTATTATTATAAAGTTATGAATTAAAATATCTATTAAACACAAAGTGAGCTTAAATTTGTCTTTGGAAGGGGAATGTTCGTGAGAAGTAAAACTTTAAAAGCCTTATTGTCCGTTATCCTATTAACCAGCATGTTCAGTATTACATCACTGGCAAAACCAGAACCGGCAGCAGCATGTTATCCTGCATATACATGTATGAAAGTACCTCCAAAAAACTATTCATTGGTCTATCAAAATTCAGATAGGCGTAAAGGTCTTATTATTGGTGGGGTTGTATTGGGTGGTGTAGGATTTTTAGGGACTACTGCAGGTGTCGGCTCTTTTGCAGTTGCTACATATACTAGTTGGAAAGAGTTATATCATGGTAGTCTTTCATTTAGAAACTACATTAAGAAAAGTGACCTTAAAGCTTATAAATTTAAGTCAAAAACAGTATACTATGAAAAGATCAACTACAAAGGTAAGACTACGACTAAGTACAAGTACCACAACTAAATAAAAGAGGTGTTTTGATGTCAAAATATCGTTTATTCCACACTCTTATCGTGGTCATATTCTTCGGATGCTTTCTATATGGTGTCACCACCAGAACACCTGAAAGTTTCACAGTAACCATTATTGGTGGGATTGTGGGAATAGGTTTATTGTTGGCTAATCATAAGATGAATAAAAAGAGTGAAACATAAAGACTGGGGCTACAAGGTAATGTCCTTTTGAGACCCCAAGAGGGTCTTGGTACAGCAGCGAGTCTATCAACTCCTTATCCTCTCCCGTTCACAGACGTTATATGGCGATTTCTCGCCTTCTCTAGTCTCTGTCTAGAACCATAGAAAAAGGGGGCTGTCTCATAAGTCCAATTTAGACTTATTGACACCCCATCTTTAAAATCAAGATGTTGATTTAACAGCATTCTTGATTTTTTTATTTGCTTCTTTTTGGCTGGTTTTATCCTTTTGGGAAAGCCCCTTTTTTTGCATCATTGCTCGTCGTGAACGAGCGAATGCTTAAATGCGTAAATCACTGCTTGCGTGCGGTCCTGCACGGCAAGCTTGCTTAATATATTGCTAACATGCACTTTGGCTGTTTTCAGGGCTATGTATAGTTCATCGGCAATTTCCTGATTCGTTTTCCCTTGTGTCATCAGCAGTAAAATTTCCATTTCACGGTTTGTCAATTGATCATGAAGCTGGGTGATTTTTGGGCGACGCAGCTTTTCCATCATTTTTCCCGTCACTTCAGGTTCAAGTACGCTTTGACCCTGGAAAGTGGAACGAACGGCTCTCGCAATCTCACTGGCCTTTGATGTTTTCAGCATATAGCTCGTCGCTCCGGCTTCCAATGCCGGATACACTTTTTCATCATCCAGGAAGCTTGTCACAATGATGATTTTCGCTTCTGGCCATTTTTCAATAATTCGTTTCGTCGCTTCTATGCCGTCCATTTCTGGCATCACCAAATCCATCAAAATGATATCCGGACGCAATTCCATTGCCAGTTCGACAGCTTTCAAACCATTGTCCGCTTCCCCGATCACTTCGATATCCGACTGTGCGGATAAATAAGCCGATACCCCTATCCTTACCATTTCATGGTCATCGACAAATAATACTTTAATCATCATGATCACCTCCAGCATTTAATAATGGGATTTTCACTTCAAGTTTCGTTCCTTTATTCGGAACGCTTACAAGTTGCATCGTTCCGCCTAATTCAACAGCCCGTTCATGCATGTTTTGCAGACCATAAGATCCCGTTTTCGACTCCTCGACGTTAAAACCGATGCCGTCATCCGTTATCCGTAAAATGATCAGCCCATCACGAACGATCAATAGCACTTCAAGCGAGCTCGCTTTTGCATGTCTCAGTGTATTGGAAATCGATTCTTGTAAAATCCGAAACAGATGGTCCTCAATCCCCTTATCCAAAGTGACAGGCTCCATCTTCCAATTTATATCCATCGTCACTTTTTGGGCCAATTCCAAAAGAAGCTCCTTCATTCCTTCATGTAAAGATTTTCCCTTTAATGCAACAGGCCTCAAGTGAAGCAATAACGCCCTCATCTCAAGCTGGGATTGATGGATCATTTCTTCCACTACCTTGAATTGTTTCATTTCCGTTTTTTCCATATCGGATTGTGACTCGGTGATGGCCGACATGAACATCGAAGCGGCAAACAATTGCTGGCTCACCGAATCATGCAGTTCCCGCGCCAAACGGTTTCGTTCCTGGGAAACGATTTCCTGAATCTGTTTCTCCTGATCAATGGCCTTTTCATTCGCCATTTTTTGTGATAATTTTGTCTGCTCATTGATTTGCTTATGGATTAGATGCATCCTTTCCACCATTTTAGCCATCTCTTGGACCGGATACGTCTCCTGTTGCGAAGGTAAGCGGCCCTGTTCAAGTAAGTACAGCCCTTCATCCATCCTTTCCAGCTGCCTCTTCCAAAACATTCCCGAAACGACTCCATAAATCAGCCCTACCGTCATGACCAGACTTGGCAGGAATATGACGAAGGGTAAGCCCATGACAACTTTCTCCCACAATAAGCTCCAGTCGGATAAAGGAAAGATGAAGAAAACCGCCGCCGGCAAGGCAAGGGAAAGAACGAAAGCAACACCAAGGGCAGTCAATATCTGCCGTGTCAGTATACTCATATCCGCTTCACCTCTAAATCCCCAACTAAGATTGAAGTGATGATATGAACCTTTTGATCCGTTTCATTGAACCCTTCCGTTTGGTAGGAATAAATTTGATTAAAGACCCTGGATTCAGGCTTATTTTCAAAAATCCTCGCTCTGCCTGCAATGACAGAATGATGGACCCTGATTTCGATGCCATATGGTACGAGAACAGTGATATTGCCAATGATATTCCTGATGGAAATGACAGCGTCGCCTTTCGGTAAAATCGTTTTGCTTAAATCGATAACCGTATCACCGACCCCGCCCTGAACATTCACGGAATTCCATTCATATACTTGCTCGGCCTGTTGATGACCGAAAAACTTATTTTTAAAAAGGTAATCGGTTTTCAGCAATTGTTCCTTATTGATCTTTTCTTCGTCCGAATCATCATTGATTAAAATGGGACTGACCCAATCAGGATTCTTTTTGGACTGATAATATAAAAACAAAAGATAAATGAGGATCGCCATTAGGAAAAATTTAAAGACGAACATATTCAAGACATTGATGATAAGCGAAATCAACCCTATAAAAAATAGGATTTTCCCGATTGTCCGTTTTGTGAATTTCCTGCCTAAATAGATGCATCCTATTGAAAAAGCGAGGGAAAAAAGGAGACCTCCACCCGTAAATGCAATCTCTAAAAAAATCAGGACGACTCCGATGAGAAGTATCCATCCCATATAGTCCGTCTTCATCTTGTTCAACATCGGTTCGCCTCCCCTTTATATGATCACGATATTCTTAAAAGGCACAGGAACCCGTGCCTTTTAAGAATACCATGAAATTATCATTTTCTGACAGCCCGTTTTCCCCCGCCCTCCATTCCAAAAGGTCAGGGGATAACAGCGATGCCTTAAAAAAACTTTACGCTTCTTTCTGTTCCAATTCTTTTTCAAGCTGGACAATCCTGGCATCGATCGTATGCCGATTATAATCAGTATGGACCTGGTGCTCGATGCGATCGATATAATGCTCCATTTCTTCAAACATCGCTACCGGTTTGGCTTCGGATCTGCCCCCATCCAAAACCCGATTGATCCGGTTGTTTGCCCGGGCAATATTTTCCCTGCCCATCAGCTCCAGACGCTTTAGATGCATATCCTTCAGCTTATGCTTCATTTCTTCATATTTCCGCTCCAGTTCAGCTAACTGAACCTCTGCACTTTTATGCGCCTCCTTCAAACTTAGCGCTCGCTCTTCATAGTGCAGGCTTTCCTTTACAGCAAACTCCATTAAATCCGTTTCTCCCGACTGCTTGGCAATCTCAGCCTGATGCTTACGTTTTTCAGCCAGATTTTGCGCTTGATTATATTCACGCGTAAACTCTTCTTTCAAAAGATATTGACGTTCAAGCAGCTTACCGACCTTTTCCGCCTCCTGCTCACATTGACGCAAATATTGATTTAACATTCCAATTGGATTTTTTTGCTCCTTTTTATCCAACAAGTCGTGAAAATCCGCTGAAATCGTTTGTTTCATTCTTGAAAATAAATTACCCATTCCAATTACATCCCTTCTATTAGTTCTTATTCAACTCTTTCCACTCTCTTTCAAAATTTGAGAATGGGTCATTTTCTTTCGATGATGCACTTTCATCATTTTCATTCCATTTTTTATAGACTAGGTAAAGAACATAAGCTGCCACCAGTCCCAATATTGCCGGGATATGGGAAATAGAAACGATCAGCACGATAATGGAGACTGATCCCCACGCAATCTTCGCCCCTGTCGATTCGGACTTCATGAACTGCTTGAACCCAAAGTATAGGATCGCCAAGCAAATCGCCAGGCTGATCAGTGGACCAACGTTCGCCAGTAACAGGAAAAGTGCGATCAGTCCTACAATAAATAAACCAAATTTCTTCATTGTTTTCGTCCTCCTTTCTATGTTTATATCTTATCTACTTTTACAAGTTCGTATAATGAGCCTTAGCTATATTTTCTAGTAAGACTTAAGGCGTAGACGCTGTAAGTCCGATGCTAATGTAGTGTTTTGGCGGTTTACTCGTGAATTTGCACTTACTTGTAAGTTTGAGTGATATATTCGAAAGTTTGATCGATATATACCAGAGTTTGCGTGATATACTCCGAGTTTGAGCTATATCCTCGTGAGTTGCGCTTTACTCGTGAATTCTGCGACTTTACTCGTGAGTTTGGGCACTTTACTCGTGAATTTGCACTATTTACTCGTGAGTTTGAGCAATTTACTCGTGAATTTGCACTATTTACTCGTGAATTTGCATTTACTCGTGAGTTTGAACGGTTTACTCGTGAATTCTGCGGGTTTACTCGTGAGTTTTGAAATAAAAAAAATCTTCCGATAAAACCGGAAGATTGGTGTACTGTCATTATCATTACAAATACAAGCCTTCGACGTAAACTGAGGTGATGGTTTGAGCAATTTCTTCGACAGTGCTTTGGTGTTCGTTTCGGACAATTTCCCATAGATACATTTCATTTGTGAAAAACCACCCTCTTGCCACAAGCTCATGGTTTAGTTCAGCCCTTGCCAGACCATTTTGCTGGGCATAGGCGACGTCCTTTGAAATTCGCTGAATGAACTTCATGCGAATCGCTTTCCATTTATCTGAAATAATGGTTGATATCCCAATGGCCTGTTCGAAAACTTGCATCATGTTGCGTTCAGCTTCTGCCATTTTCAAAAATGAATTAGCTTGTCTGTTTATGATATGTTTTGCTTCGTCTTTTGATTTTGGAAAGAAAGAGGTCTCGGCAATTTCATAGAATTGCTCCATTACATTCTCCATTAATACAATTAACAGATCCTCTTTCCCTTTAAAATGAACATAGGCCGTTCCGTATCCGATGTTTGCCCTTTTGATCATTTGGGAAATAAGCGCAGCTTGATAACCTTCTTCAAGAAATATTTCCTTTGCAGCTTCCAATAACTTTTGTCGTGTCATGATCGAGCGTAAATGCCGTTTATCCCCTACTTTGCCATTCTCCATGCTTATTCCTCCCTTATCTTCTAGCATAAAGGATTTCCATAAAATAAAAAACATTTGTTGGAAAGTTCGATTTCAATGTTTATAATTTTCCGAATCAACTTATTGACACGATGTCATATTCTTTGGTACGATTCTCCTAGAATTATTAAAATACTAATATAGGAGGATGATTATGGTTTCTGAATATACATTGGATCACGCTAAACAAATGGATGAGAATGATACGCTTAAAGGTTTTCGAGAAGAGTTTTATTTAAAGCCGGATTCCATCTATATGGATGGAAACTCATTGGGGCTTCTTTCGAAAAGGGCTGAACGCACTCTTCTGGAGTCTTTGGAAGATTGGAAAGAGCATGGGATCGATGGATGGACGCAAGGGAATCACCCATGGTTTTTCATGGCTGAGAAATTGGGCGCGAAGATGTCCCAATTGGTCGGAGCTTCTCCCGAGGAAGTTATTGTAACCGGCTCCACAACCGTGAATCTGCATCAGCTTGTAGCTACTTTTTATAAGCCTGAAGGAATGCGCACAAAAATTTTGGCAGATGAATTAACCTTTCCGACTGATATTTATGCTCTTCAAAGTCAGCTGCGTACACATGGATACGATCCGGAAACCGATCTCATCCGCGTGAAAAGCCGCGATGGCAGATTTCTTGAAGAAGATGACATTATCCAAGCAATGACCGATGACATCGCTTTAATCATCTTACCAACGGTCCTGTATCGCAGCGGTCAAATATTGGATATGAAACGATTGACTGATGAGGCCCATAAAAGAGGAATTGTAATCGGATTTGACGGATGCCATTCCATCGGTGCCATCCCGCATTCATTCAGCGAATGGGATGTGGATTTTGCGTATTGGTGCAATTATAAACATTTAAATGGCGGTCCTGGCGGTGTTGGCGGTTTATATGTAAATCGAAAACATTTTGGAACGATGCCTGGATTGGCTGGATGGTTCGGCTCAAAAAAAGATAAACAATTCGATATGGAACATACCTTAACACCAGCTGAATCAGCAGGAGCGTATCAAATTGGCACGCCGCATGTGTTAAGTTGTGCGCCTTTGATTGGGTCTTTGGACATTTTTATAGAAGCTGGAATTGAGAATATTCGCGAAAAATCCCTTAAAATCAATCAATATTTAATGGATTTAGTCGAATTCGAATTGGAAGACATGGGATTTTTCATTGGAACTCCTAGTGAAGACATACGCCGCGGAGGTCATGTAAGCCTTGAGCATAAAGAAGCTGCACGGATATGCAAGGCACTGAAAGAGAACGGTGTCATTCCAGATTTCCGGGCACCTAACATCATTCGTCTCGCTCCGGTTGCACTATATACTTCCTACGCAGAAGTTTGGGAAGTTGTACAAATACTCAAGAAAATCATGTCGGAAAAACAATATGAAAAATTCAAGAATGAGCGTGAAGTGGTCGCATAACATGGAATTCCGCCAAATGGGGCTCATCCCTCAAATGGTTAGTTAATTACGGCAGGCTAAAATCTTTTTTGATAAAAAGGGGATGAACTATGGAGAACAAAAATACTCAATTGAACTTTAAAGATGAGCCAGAAAAAGGATTAAAACGTGAGCTGAAAACAAATCAGCTTTCCATGATCGCGATGGGCTGTGCCATCGGGACAGGGCTATTCCTTGGCAGCGGGCTTGCGATTCAAGCGGCAGGGCCAAGTGTATTGCTCAGTTATGCTCTTGGGGCGTTCATTGTTTTACTGTTGATGGGCTGTTTAGCCGAAATGACGGTTGCCCATCCTACTTCCGGATCTTTTGGAGCCATTGCGGAAAAGTACATGACTCCTATGGCAGGCTATCTTGTCCGCTATTCTTATTGGATTGGCAATGTTTTGGCTGTTGGGGTTGAAGTAAGTGCAGTCAGCGTATATATGAATTATTGGTTTCCGAGCGTTCCGGGAATCGTATGGATTTTGCTGTTTGCAGGGGTCCTGATTTATGTAAATGCTACCAGCGTGAATACATTCGCGACATTTGAGTATTGGTTCTCCTTTATTAAAATAAGTGCCATTGTTGGTTTTATCCTTCTTGGAGCCTATGTACTATTCGGTTCATCCGAACAGCCACATATAGGACCGGAAAACTTCGTGAATGAAGGCGGTTTTTTCCCATTTGGTTTGAAGGGGATGTGGATAGCCGTATTTATTTCTTTATTCAGCTTTCTTGGAACTGAATTGATAGCGGTTACATCAGGGGAAGCAAAAGATCCAGATGCAGCTGTCCCAAAAGCATTAAAAGCAACCGTGTTCCGTTTATCCACTTTCTATGTGCTGACAATCGGCATCATGCTGATGATCGTTCCTTGGAAAACGGCTGGGATCGAGGTAAGTCCATTCGTAAAAGTGATGGAAATATTGAACATTCCAGGTGCATCCGGGATCATGAACTTCATTATTTTAACGGCTGCCATATCTGCCATGAACGCTCAGCTTTATGCTTCAACACGGATGATGTTTTCATTGGCACGTGGGAAAAATGCACCTAGCTTTTTAGGAAAGTTAAACAAAAGGGGTGTTCCTACAAAAGCACTTGCAGTCTCTTCAACGGGAATTTTCATCGCTGCAGGCGTTCATGCGTTACTTCCTGGTTCATCCTATGCCTTCATGATGGGGATTTCCATGTTCGGTGCTATGTTCACATGGCTCATGATCTTCATTTCCCATTTGTTTTTCAGGGTTACATGGGATAAAACAGGCGGACGCAAGTTACCGGTAAGGATGATTGGTTTTCCCTATTTAACGATACTAGGAGCCGTTCTTCTATTTAGTTTGATGATTACGTCATGGTTTACGGATTTCAAAATCATGCTTCAATTCGGGATTCCTTGGTTACTATTTTTAGCTGTTGCTTATTTTATTTCAAAAAGAAGAAATATTAACCATAATGTAATGGAAGAATCTCTGGAAAAGAAGATAGAATAGAATGACGAAATAAATAGTTTTTTGCATATGGAAAAGTGAGGAGATTGCGGAATGAAAAATGTGGATAACAATGAAAAAACAATAACGGGTCTAGAGAAAGAAATTCAAACCGACTTTCAAAAATCGATGTCTTACGGAGATTATCTCCACCTTGATAAGATTTTAACCAGTCAACATAGATGTTCCGATCATCATGATGAAATGCTATTTATCATTATCCACCAAGCGAGTGAGCTATGGATGAAGCTCATTTTACATGAGTTGACAGCAGCGACTGAGTCTATCCGCCAAAACAAGCTGGAACCTTCGTTTAAAATGCTGTCTCGCGTTTCAAGGATCCAGCAGCAATTGATTCAATCATGGAATGTCCTTTCAACCTTAACGCCGGCTGAATACATGGAGTTCAGGGATAAACTGGGACAATCTTCCGGATTCCAATCTTATCAGAATCGTTTGATTGAATTTGCATTAGGAAACAAAAATGTCCATACGCTATCAGTCTATCAGCACCAAACAGAGTTATACGAGCAAATGCAGCAGGCCCTTCATGAGCCAAGTATTTATGACGCGGCGATTAATGCTCTTGTAGCCCGTGGATTACCTATTGATCAAGGAGCCATCAGCAGGGATTGGTCACAAAGATATGAACCAAATTCGAGTGTAGAAGAGGCATGGCTGACTGTTTATCGCGATGTTGAGCAATATTGGGACTTATATGAGCTGGGCGAAAAGTTAGTGGACATTGGCCACCAACAGCAATTATGGCGTTTTAATCATATGACCACAGTGGAAAGGATTATTGGTAATAAGCAAGGTACTGGCGGATCATCAGGTGTAACGTATTTAAAAAGGGCACTTGATCAACACTTTTTCCCAGAACTATGGAGTTTAAGAACGAAGCTATGATGTAATATAATAAGCAGCAGAGAAACAGCCAGCAGAGATGGAGGTAAATGCATGGGGACATGGATTGATATTTCACAACGTCTGGATGATAACGTTGCAGTTTGGCCTGGAGATACACCTTTCTCTTATAAAGTAAATTGGAGTAAAGAAGAAAGTGGATCTGTCAATGTTGGTCAAATCAATATGAGTATCCATACCGGTACCCATATTGATGCACCTTTTCATTTTGATGACGATGGAAAAAGAGTGATTGATTTGGATCTCGACTTATATATGGGAATTGCCCGAGTTATCCATTTACCAAACAAGACAAGCATCGGAGTCGATGAATTATCCAGTATAGATCTAACTGGCGTTACCCGTCTGTTAATACGGACGGATGCATGGCAGGATCGAAGTGTGTTTCCACAAACGATTCCTCCTATCCAGCCAGAATTAGCGGCATATCTTTCAGAAATGGGCGTCCGTCTTATTGGTCTTGATTTACCATCAGTAGATCCACTGGATAGTAAAGAACTGTCTGCCCACCATGAACTTGCCGGTCATGGAATTCACATTTTGGAAGGACTTGTATTAGACGATATAGGACCGGGTAATTATGAGCTGGCAGCCCTCCCTCTTCCTTTAGTTGAAGCAGATGGAAGTCCGGTACGTGCTGTGTTGAAAAAGTTACCCTAACAAATTTTTTCAAAAAACGAGCCAGATCAAAAAATGATTTGGCTTGTTTTTTTTATTGCCTCCCTTTCTATTGAGGTAACCATTAACTATCAAATTTATCTCCCTAAACCAAGTGCATTTATGTTATAATTTTCAGAATTCATCACTAAGAGTGGAGGTCCGAATATGGAAAACTTTTATTTGTTCATCATCATGTGCATCCTTCTCATCATCTTACCCGGTCCAGATACAGCAATAGCCACAAGGAACACCGTTACCGTAGGGACGTCGGGAGGTTTTAAAACGATGTTCGGCACGTGCTGTGCCCTGCTTATTCATACATCAGCTGCCGTGTTCGGACTTTCGGCAATCATTGTGAAATCCGCTTTACTATTTTCCATCTTCAAATATGTCGGTGCCGTTTACTTAGTATATCTAGGCTTCAAGACCCTATGGGGATTAAGGAATAAACAAGTGGCCGCAGCGGCGGAAACATCAGTCAAAAGTAAGTACGAAAACCAGTCTTGCTTTAAGCAAGGCTTCCTTACCAATCTGCTGAACCCTAAAGTGGCCGTCTTCTTTTTAACGTTCCTGCCTCAGTTCGTGAACCCGGGAAATGATACGTTTTTTCCGTTCCTGATCATGGGCATGACGTACACCGTTTTAACTGCGTTGTGGTTTGTATTTTATATCTATCTGCTGAACCAGATCAGTGCTTTCATGAAAAAGCCTAGAACCCAAGCGATTTTCGAGGGTATAACCGGGACGGTCTTGATTGGTTTCGGGTTAAAGCTAGCTCTGGAAAAAGCTCATAATTAATCTGAACTGCACCCTAATTGTTAGAAACACCTAACAATCAGAGGTGCAGTTTTTTACAGAAACAGGGATTAAGGTACTTGCTGAGTTAGTGTCACAATAAATGAAACGATAATGTTTTCAAAAGAGAATCATATGTTCACTTCACTATTTTCCCCCCGTCACCGAACAACAGAATGTACAGTTTACCAGTTTTCCAATCTTCGCTAGCAGGGATTAAAAACAATGCACAAATACTTACTAAAGATAATCTTAGTAAAAGTTTCATTTCCATCCCCCTATTATTGTTTTTCTGCACTTTACCATAAACCACCACAAACAACGCTTTTGAACACAGTATATACGATTCAAATATTATGAACTCCCCTAAGGGAGCCTTACATGCTTCTGAAAATTGGAATTTTTTAAATTCTTTGGTCATTCAACTTTTTGTTTAGGGTTGTCCAAACATCTTGAGGAATTTCTGCATTTATTATCATGTAGCAATTTATAAAAAAAAGGATGAACGCTGTGTCAAAGAAAAAAGATAAGAAAACCAGTAAGAATAACAACGGTCAGAGTACTCGGTATACGACCGATGTTTGTGTTTTCATTTTAGGTAACGCTGCTGAAGTAAGAGAAGAAGATATAAGAACACAATTTAAATACGCCAGTGACATATGGGGAATTGATTTTCGGCCTAATATTTGTGATTTAAGAACTAAAGAAGGAGCACGGAAGTGTGGTTTGAAAACTGATGCCACTATAGCAACGATCTCCGTACCTTTGCGGATGAGACAACGGGAGAAAGTTTTTAGAGCCTTAAGAAAAGGTAATCGTGGCCGTCAAACTGGACTTGCTGTGTTTTACATTAATGCACAAGACCTTAAAGATGGAAAGGCTATTGCTAACGTCAGCTGGGATAATAAAGGAACACTGGGTAATATCGTCATGACATATGATACATTCCAACAAAAAAATATGGATATCTTGGCTCATGAATTCGGACATGCCTTGTTAGTCAATGCACGTCATTTAAATGATAAAAACAACATTATGTATCCCTCAGGGACAGTAATCGTACCACCAATCTCACAAAGACAACTAAGGGCTATGACTACCTCCAAGCAAAGAGCAAAAGCCTATAAAAGACCTTATGTTTACAGAATTTGAAGCCCGATAGAAATGATGAATCCTCCCTCGTGATACATGTACAAGCTATATAAAAGTTATATTAAACGGACCAGAAATAAGGCTATGAATGTTACAATATAAAAAACATATTTTGTTATTTTTATACAGGGAGAATAGAAATGAAAACTATTGAAGTTAGGAAAACAAAGGATATCGGATTAGGTTCCCTTTCTTTTGCACTATGTTTAATCGGAATATTGTTTACCTTTCAATTTGGCGATAAACCTTGCATAGGAGATGATATTTTAAATAATATCGGACTAAGCGCATGGTCAAATGGAGATTCAGGTATTCATTATACAATGTTCTATTCGGCTATATTTTTCATCCCTTCCTTTATCATTGGTCATATTTATCCCGATAACAGAGGAGCAAAAGCAGGGAAAATCATATCAGGTTTCCTATCAATTCTTATAGTTTCAGTACTATTAACTATTATTATCGATTTGGTGTGGGGACCTTGAATGAGCCTTTGAGAACTAAGGCCAAATTAAAGGGTATGGGCCCAGTATTACCGACCTCATACCCCAAGCCACCCCTATGGTCTTCAATCACTCAAAGTAACCATTCACGAAAAATCCAATTGTTTCACGTTCGTCCTCAGTTAGATCCCGCTTTAGTTCTTTAGCCAGTTCCTGCTCCATTAAAGCTCGGTTTCCCCGGTGTTCGACCACCGCTCTGGCACATTCTTTCATTAGCTTAAGCTCCGCCTCCATTTCCAGTCTCGTGCAAGGCTTATCATGATGGGAGAGTATGTAGGTTTCGGCATCATAGGCTTCAATTTTCTTAATGAGCAGCGAAGCCTGTTCAGGCGTATAATTCCATTTTTCAGCATAAAGATTGGCATAAAGGCAGTCTCCCAGAAATAATGTTTTTTCCTCCCGTACATAGATGATGCAGGAATCTTTAGCATGATCGCCCCCTACATGCTCAATGACACAGGTTATATTGCCGAGATCGATCGTCATCGTTCTTTCAAAGATGATATCGGGCAGAGGAAAGGAAATCTCTCTATTCGTCCCATGCTCCAATTTGATTGCATCGGCGCAAAAGGTAATCTCCGTCCCTTCTTCGACCCGTTGATCAAGGGCCCGATCTTCCCATGAAAGCTGCTGCATATCTTTAATGTTGGTGTATGTTTTTTCCTGACAAATCACTGGAATCCCGATATTCTCCAGTCCGAAAACATGGTCCCAGTGTGAATGGGTAAGAACGAGGAAATTCCCGCTAATATCTTTACGAAGCAATTCGTCCTTAAAGAGCTGTGCATGCCTGACTGAGTTACCGGCATCGATGATAAGCGTTTTCTTGTTTCCCGTCACGGCGGCAAGAACCGGGCGATCCGTTTCCTGAACTGGCGGCAGGTAGACAATACGTTTCGATAGGTGCTGTAATGTTTGCATGTTTCTGTTCTCCTTACGATTGTTGTTGTGATTAGCTTGCTCAAGTATAGCAAATTACACATGTATTCATTACATAATCTCCGCTAAAGGCAAAAAAGACAACAATCTCCGTGATTGCTGTCTTTTTCGTCATCATTCAAATGAACCTATTCCAATATACCGTGATTTTCGAGAGGGCATTTAAAAAGGTGGCTTTAAAAAAAGACTCTTCCTTCTTCTGATCTTCAGGCGGTTGTATATATTTTTTATTGTCCGCAATGAGTGTACTTTTTGTGATTTTCGAATCGATGGCACCTATCAACTGCGTTGCAAATCTTTCACTATCGATGACCACCATCGATTCTGTATTCAGAAAGGCAGATCGGGAATCCAAATTATAGGAGCCCACTGCACTTAATCGTCGATCATAGACAACCGATTTACCATGCAAAGAATAAGGCTTTGAATATTCATAAAGCCTTGCCCCCGTCTCAACGACGCTATCCCTAAGCGCCAAATAACCGGAAAAGGCGATAACATTCGGTGTTGACGCCACCGAATTGGTAAGTATTGTCCAATCAGCCTTTGGATCCATTTGCCTCGGTACATAATCCTTCAAGGCATCCCCAGGAACAATATAGGGACTTTGGATGTATACCGATTGATTGGCGTTCGCAGCAATATCCAATAGGGATCTCCACACAATAGGGTGTTTGTTGAAACGTTCGATTGGATTATGAATGAAGGACACTTTCTTTGTAGGTGTTGTAGCCTTGTTCCAATCGACGACTGGATTAACGAAATCAGCTTCAGTTTGCAATGCTTTGCTATATTGTTTCGCTAATGCATCTCTTTCACGTTCTCCTTTTTTCGTTTGCCTTTTCGAGAGGTCCGAAAAAACATCGCTCGTATACGGATGATTCCATAATTGATTCAAATAGTCCTTCATTTCAACGATTACACTATCTTTCTCCTCTTTAGCATTGAAAATGAGTACATCCCTGTCATAGACAAAGTTCCTCGGCGGCTTGCTTGCTAAGTACTTATCTGCAATATTTCTCCCGCCGATGATGCCTAACTTTCCATCTACAGTGATAATCTTGTCATGAAGGCGATTATGCCAGGTCCACGGCTTAAATGGCTTAAAGGTTTCGTAATATCTTAATTCAATGTTTTCATGCGAAGCCAATGCATAACGGGCACTGCTTAATTGACCTCTGAGTCCATGAGATATTCCATCCAGAAGAATTCGGACTTTGACACCTCGGTCAGCCGCATCAATCAAGGCTCCAAGAAAAAGCTCTGTTGATTTGCCTTTTCCAAAAGCATAGTAGGCGATATCGATTGAATGCTGGGCTTCCTGGATCATTCGCATTCTGGCGAGTCCCGACTCATAACCGTCTTCGAAAAGCAGGACACGATCCACGGTGGCTTCCTTCTCCCCCATATATTCACTTACTTGTTTAATCGGCCTGTTTTCTTCTTTTTCTGCTTTGGGGAAAAGAACAACAGCCGTCACCACTACATAAAGGACATATAATAGAAGAACAAGCAAAAATCCTTTAATTGCCGTTTTTACAGACATTGAGCACTCCCCCCTTTAAGCGATATTTTATTACTATTCGTAATATGCAAAGACTCTATTCAAAATCTGCAGGCTTGATAAATCTGACTACCATCGAGCGATGCCATTTACCCATCTGCTTGATCCTGGGTGGAACTTGGAACATTTATTTTCCTTTTAAATGTGACAAAGTGGTGAACATGAAAGCAGTTGCATAATATGATATAGAAGGAGGGATTTCATGCTTAAACAACCTGATAGAATAAGTATCTTCAATTATTGTTTTGCATTAGGGGTATCTGAAGTTTTCTTTTTATCCAGCTTTTATCTTTCCATTCTTGACGTTTCATTATTTGCAATCGCTTTGCCATTTTCCGCTTTATTTCTAATGTTCTCCTTGTACCTATTCCTTCGAACGCACAAAGCAGTAAAGACCTTACCCAACCAAGATGAAAAAAGAAGGGAAATTCATGCCTTCTATCATCAATCTTTCGGGATTTTCACGATCATTTTTTTCACTTTACTTTTTGTTGCTTTAGCCTATATTCCTTTGCTGGACAACGGAGGGCATTTCTATCTGCTTTATTGTTTACCGATGGCCTTGCTTTGTATGATTCCTTCAATTGTTTCTTATAAAGGAATAAAATTATTCAAACTGGATTCCGGCAAGGATTTAACTAAAGTCTAATTGATTTTACCAAAGACTTCGTTAAGCAATATCTCACCCATGTTTTTTAGTTGAATGTATAGGCAAAATGAGGATATAATATTGATAACTAATAAATAAAAAAAGACACTGGTTTAACCAGCGTCTTAATGAACAGCAAACTGCATAAAGAGCAGCGGCTTTCTGTGGTAAGTCAGTTGCTACTCGATCATGAAAGTAACCCTTTTCCTACATACATCTGGCCGGATGGTATGGAGGGGGTTACTTTTTTAATGTAACCGCGATTACTGCGACGATTAAAGAGGCGAATGAAATCATTAGCATCAGTCCGTCCATAATAGAAATCACCAGCGACACCCCCTTTCTGAAAAGGAGTGACCGCTGCCCACTATACCAAATTGCTGTCCATTTACTATTATATCTGTATTTACTTGTTATTTATAGCCAAAAATAGCTGTATTTAGTCTACTTTAATATCCATAAAAAAAATCCCACTTAAAGTGAGAACATTTTTTGCATGTATATCCCTTTATTGTTCGACTACACGGCCATCTTTATAAATGTGAAACCACCCAATCGTTCCTGTGCCGCCTTGATCGATCCAATCTTTATTAGCTGCTTTATAATTGTAATATGATTTTCCTTTACCATCTTTCAGCAATCTGCCATCACCGCTGAATACGATGTTGTTACCCAGCTTCTTCTTACCTAACGCGATCGCGTCTTTCTCCGTGAACTGTCTTCTTTCCACCTTATTTTCATCTAAAGCAGCCCATGTCTTCGGTCCGACGATACCATCCGAACTCAAGTTATGATCCACTTGAAACTCCCTTACCACATTTTGTGTTTGGGTACCGAAAATCCCATCAACACCTACATTATATTTAACATCTTTAAGGCTTTGCTGTAAGTCTCTTACATAACTCGAACGTGAGCCTTTCCTGAGGGTCGGGCGTGTTTCCGCCTTCGTTTCGAATTTCTGGATTTCACTGCCCTTTGATGCTGCGTGGGTAATTGAAGTAACCGTTCCTAGAGGGGCCAACATCAAGGCAACTGTTGGAATCATGACCAATAATTTTTTCTTCAACACATATAACCTCCATTCATATGATCACTCCTGCAGGTTTCTGACACTTCCCTTGGAGCCCATTCATTATAACGTATGGAGTTATCTTATTAGTTATTTATTACTTTAATTATAAAAAATGGTAAATACGATCCATGGAGTGCAAATGTGAAAAATTGAATAAAAAAATAGTGACCTATGGATCACTATTTTTTTATTATAATTTGATTGTTAATATGATGTTCCATATGTTCTAGGTAATCTTTTATTAGCCACTCCAATGATTTTAGTTGATTATTTCCTATATCACAAAGATTAGATAATCTATCATTTGGTGTATTCGTTATTATATGTATGATTTGCTTATTTAAAGAACAAAAAAGATTAACGATCTCATCCATTGGCCGCTCTTGATAATTCTGAATCAATACCCATTGGTCTTGATTATATGGTTGTATAACATATGGCTGTACTTCGTACTGAATCTTGATAAACCTATCCATATTGTTCAATGCAGAATCGCATAGATGTCCTAAAATCTCTTTTTTGGACCATTTGTGTGGCATTGGTCGATGATTTATTTCTTTTTCTGTCCTCCGGTTGAACTCTTCAGGTATAAAACCTATCCAATGATTGATTCCATTTATTACATTTTTCAATTTGCACTCCCCCTAAGATTTACCTAAAGAATTTTTATTCGGCAACCAACCGGAAAATACCTTCTTCTTCAACTGACTGCATTGTTTGCTGAATATGGAAACCAACAGCATTTAATTATAGACCCAAAAGAAAAAACCAAATCAAAAATGGATTTCGGCTCAGACTTCAGGCAAACTTGAAGAAAAGTCAGTTTGCCTGAAGTTTCAAAAATACTCGAGTTGATTTCAGAAATCCGCTCCTTTCCGCTGACTGTCTGCCAAGCCTCCTCGACGCAAGCGACTCCGGGGTCTCGGCTAGCCAGTTTTCGGCAGGGGTGTCGCAAATTTCCTCAATCTAGCGAGCGTTTCATAAAAGAACCACAGGCGCAAAAAGCTCCGAGTGCGGGACCGCCCGTGGAAAGCGAGTGCCAAGTTTCAATCAACGTTCAAATTTTAACCAGTCATGATTGTACTTGCTTACCGCCCTTTTTTTCATTGATGGCTTTTTGATCGATCTTTGTATAGATGCGTTCCACTTCAATTTTGTCATGCAACAGAAGTTCGCGGTTTTCTTTTAGAAGTTCAGTATATGATTTCCTTCTCCTAGACATTTTTTAATTCACCTCTCAAGTGATTGAATTCCTTCTGTAAAACTACTATCGGAAGCTCGTAAAGTTGTTTATTATATTTTTTAAAAATCCCGAATTTCAGAAGTTCTTGTATAAGTTCCTCTTTTTTTGCTTCTCCCTTTGTACTTAATTGGGTAATCATCAAGGACCCTCCTTAACAAAAATACAGACTTTTGGTATTTGGGGCTGCCCAGCATCCGATCCCACATGAAGAATCTCCACTTCTTCCTATTGCTTCCCCATATAAGGGCATGCTCTGCAAAGTCTTCGCATTTGCTTAATTGTTCGTATGTACTGCTTTCATGGTGTATTTTCAACACTTGATCATATACATCAAATCCAAATTTCTTCATTTTATTGGAAAGGATATCTATCCCAGCGCAGGGTTTCGAATGGGTCAGGTCGCCGGCACCAAAGAATGCAACTTTCACTCCAGTAAAGTCCACTTGATCAATTTCTTCATAAAACTCGTTTGCTTCATACGGTAACTCTTCTAGATTCCATGTATATAAACCGATAAAGGCCAAATCAAAATCCTTTAAAGCATCAACTTCAACAGTATCCAATCTTTCCATATATACTTCACAGCCGACAGCCTTCATTCTGTTCTTTATGTTTATAGCCATTTTCTCGGTATTACCGGATAAACTGACATAACCAATGAATACCTTCATCTATATCACCTTCCTAATTGAGAATTAATTTCATTACACATCTCACTATAAATGAAAATGATTCTCATTGTCAATTATTTACCTCCGGTAATTATATTAAACAGTCCGTTCCTCATCTTAAAAATAATATAAATATCCTAAAAATCAAGTGAAAAACCAAAATATCTAGGTAAAAAAGCCTGTTTTTTTCACAAACAACCATGATACACTATGAAATAATTTAACTCATTCAGCCATTGCAAATGGTTATAGTTATTTTGAGGTAAATAAAAAAACACTAGGTGGGCTACTAATGGAATGGTTGAAATCTTTTGAAGCTAATAATCAGTTCTTAGACAATACAGACAGTTTTTCAGATTTCAAGATCAGGGAATTTATCCCCAATTCCAATGTCCAAAAAAAATATTCACTATTAACTCAATTCTTTTTACTGTTGGGTTGCCAAGATGAAAATAGTGTTACTTCGTTATTTGTCGATACTAGAATTGATTATCAAGTAATCGAAGTAATTATTATGCATTTTGACAACACAAAGATTGTATTAGAAAACGAATTACCATCAGAAATAATCTTAAGTAAGCCGAATCAAGAATCTCTCTCCTTGATCAGGTGGAATCATTTAAATCCAATAATAAAAAATCTATATGGGACAATGAGCAAGTCACAATATGAATGGAAACCACAAAAATCATACAAGATAATACCTGAATTTATAGAGAAATACGAAGATATGGAGTTCGATAAGGTGTTAGATTTTTTAAAAAACACATCAAAGGGGCCAAAAATCTCGCTCTCATTATACAATTGGACTTTAAAAGATACTTTTGCCATTAGATATTTCACACATAAATGTAAAAATGCTTATTTATGGGTCGATAATTCTAATATTGTTACTACAATTCAACTAGAGTTATAGAATTACATTAAAATACCCCTTTTATATTAAACAGTAAAAAGAAAGGCTTTATTGTTTGATAAAAGGGGTTATTCTGTAATATTTAAGTACTCTAAAAATTAATCAAGCCTATTTTAAGGAGGGGCGTGAAATGACATTACAGTAGTAAATCCGTATTTGCCTGACAGTAAAAACGTTATTGGCAATTCCCCTTACCATCACATTGCAAGCCATCAAATTCATTCCGTTTATTTTTTGCTTCTACCTTCTCAATGACTTGCGCCAGCCTTTCCTTGCTGGCTAGTCCTTGAATAACTTCATCACCAATAATAAACGTCGGGACAGCCCTTATATCTGCTTCTTCATAGGCATGTTTGAGTGCTTGTTGGTGCACTTCCCGATACTTCCGTGACACTAGCGCTTCTCTAAAGTCTTCTACAGGAAGCTCAACTTCACCCGCTAATTTTGTCAATACTTCAATATCTTCAATATTTTGTTCCTCTTGAAAAAACGCGGTAAATACTCTGTTGTGGAATTCGTTCCCTTTTCCGTGCTCCTTTGCAAAATGGCAGCCTTCGAATGCCAAATGTGTATATGGATGCGGGGAGACACGGGGTAAACGCATATCAACCCCTAGCTTTTTCGCAGCAGGCAGAATGTAAGAGTCCCATGAATTCAACTTATCGGGTTCCTTCCATGGATCGATTTTGGCATGTGGACTCGGACGCAATTCAAATGGCATCCATTCCACTTCTACATCCTTATCCTTCACGATTTCGTCCAAAGGACCTTTACCTAAAAAACAAAATGGGCAAATAAAATCAGAATACGCTTTAATTTTCACTGTCATAATATATTCCCTCACTTTTCATTATCAGCTCAACTTGTAACCGTAATAGTTACAATACAAAGCAAAAAAAATATTAATATAAGAACATGGCATTCAGTAGTCGATAGCTTTCGGCAATTGTTTTACCACCTGCTGTAATAATTTTAGTTACAGGTTAAAGGAAAGTCAACCATTATTTTAAAAGAAAAAAAGTTTGTAAAGAAAATGTTGCTTTTCTCTACAAACTTTTTTATTAAGCTTCCCTACATCTCGATTTGTTCGTTAACGGGTTCTTTCTTTTTCCTTCTCTGTTTTTTCGATTTTTTATAGTATAGTAATTCGTATATACATGGAATGACGATAAGTGTGAGCAGTGTAGACACAGCTAGCCCGCCAATGACAACGATCGCTAAACTTTGTGAAACCAAGCTTCCTGTTTCCGCTTTTTTATATAAAAGCGGCAGCATGGCACAAATTGTTGCTACAGCCGTCATTATGATCGGACGGAATCTTGTAGCCGTCGCTTCGACGATCGCATCACGGATGATCATTTTTTCTTCGTTTTGTTTGACTCGATCCAGAAGTACAATCGCGTTTGTCACAACAATTCCTATTAACATGAGAGCACCCAGCAGTGCTGTAATGTCAACTGGAATTCGACTGATAACCAATCCTAATACCGCTCCAATGGCAGCGAATGGCAAGGAAAATAGAATGGCGATCGGTGCTTTGATTGATTTAAATGTTATTACCATGATTAAAAATACGATGCCGATCGATATTAACATCGTAAGGAATAAATCGGAAAAATCATCTGTCTGCTGAGCACTGGCCCCGCCGACTAAAATCTCTACATCATTCGGAATATCAAGACCTTTGTTCTCTTTATCTCCAAATATCTCAAGATTTATTTTGCTTGCAATATCGGAAAGCTTAGTCGGATCGACCGTTGCCGTTAATTGAAGATACGTTTCTCCATCTTTATGGAACTGCGTTGTTGCACTCTCTTCACTATTTAAAGATGCAACCTTAGACACCGGAGCTAGACCGCCGTCTGTCATGATCGGGATACTTTTTAAATCCTCTGGTTTTTTAGGATCAAAGATGGGTTCAAGGACGACAGGTGTCTGCTTATCCTGCAAGGTTATATTGCCAATAGGAGTTTTATTAAGCATGATACCTAATTGTTGACCGATTTGTTCTGTATTGCCTTTAGCCGGATCTACCTTGAATGAATAAATCGTTTTCTTTTCGTCTTGGTTTGTTGTAACCTCTTCGATTCCTTTAATATCCTGAATACTTTCTTTGACCTTATTGGCCGTCAGTTCCAAATCTTCAACATTACTGCCGATCACATCTAACGTAATGTTCGTCTTTGATGCCCCCATCATAAATGAAGAGGCTTGGGCCGTAAGCTTCGCATCAGGATAGTTTTCTTGTTCCTTTTCCATTTTCTCCAGGATTGAATCTACATTTGCTTTATCCTTCACGAGGATGCCGAAAGTTGCTTCTGTAGGTGATGTGACTGCTCCATATTGGGCCGTCTCGGCTGAGTTTCCTAATTGCATGAAAATATTATCCACTTCACTCATATCCTGCATCGTTTCTTCGAGTTCAATCGCTTTTTCCTTTACTTTCTCATAAGGCTGATCATTTGGATAAGTTAATGTCACGGAGACATAGTCTGCTGAAGAATTATCAATCGCCCCTTTTGGCATGGCAAAATATGTACCAATGGAACCGACAAACAACAGCATCGCAATAATCAGGACTACCCATTTATGATTTAATGACCAAGTAACCAGTTTGGTAAAACGCTTGGCCGGTCGATGTTTTGGCAGCTCCGTCCTTTTCAGCAATCCTGCGCTCATTAACGGAACAACCGTCAATGCCACAATTAAAGAAGCCAGCAAAGAATAAGTTACCGTCAATGCGAAAGGAAGAAGAAACTCTTGAAGCCCTCCATTCAATAAAGCAACTGGCAAGAAAACGGCTACAGTAGTAAGGGTTGAAGCTGTTATCGCCACTCCCACCTCTTTCGTTGCATCCATCACCAATTCCTTTGAAATCTTCTCCTGCTGCATTTTCCGGAAAATATTTTCAATAACAACTATACTATCGTCCACCAACCGCCCGATCGCTACAGCGACACCGCCCAGCGTCAAAATATTCAGCGTCACTCCCGACAATGACAGCAAAAATAACGTAAATCCAAGAGATAGCGGTATGGATACGATTGTAATGAATGTAGATCTTACATTCCGTAAAAAGACCATGATTACAATCGTAGCGAATAACGCACCTAGCAGAACTTCTTTTACCATCGTCTGAACGGAAGTCTCCACCATATCAGCTGTAGATAAATAAATGGTCGATTTCTGGTCGCTATACTTTTCATTAATTTCTTTTGCTACTTTTTCAACCTCTTTACTGATTGTGACCGCATTTGATTGACTGTCCTTGATAATGCTTAAATCAATGCTTTCCTTTCCATTAAAACGACTGATGAGGTTGCCATCCTTCGCTTCTTCAACTTTTGCTATCTCTCCAAGTGCGACATTCGGAGTGACCTTTAGTGCTTCTAATTTTTCAATACTTGTTAAATCACCGATAACCTTGATGTTACTTGCCTTCCCATCAATCACTTTTTCGCCTACGGCCAGAGCTGCATTCTGACCGTTAAGGACGCTCATGACATCTTGAATGGAGACTTTCTTTTTAGCCAATTCTTCATTATCCACTTTGACTGAAAGAACGGATTGCGAAATTCCAAATGTCTGTACATCCGAAACCCCTTTAATATCTTTATACAGAGGCTCTAATTCTTTCTTGGTAAAGTCTATATTTTCAGCTGTTAATCCATCCTTAAAAGTAACAGCTACAAATGAGATGGGAATCATTGATGTATTTAACTGTGTAACAGTTGGCTTTGCCATGCTTTGTGGCAGCGCTACACTGCCAAGAGCCTCTTGAACATCAAGTTTCGCTTGTTTCATATCCGATCCGGCTTCAAAGAATAGATCTACTTTTGAAAATCCATCTCCAGTGGTGGAGTATATTGAACTCTTTCCTTTAACTCCCGTAACTGCTCTTTCAATTGGATCTGTAACTTGTGCTTCCATCGTTTTCGAATCAGTGCCCTGACCCATTGTGATAATCGTAACTTGAGGATTATCGGCAGATGGTAAAAATTCCATCGGCAGTTTAAAATAACTGACAACTCCTATCAACAAAATAAATATGGTTACCAATGAAACGGCAGCCTTGTTCTTAAACGCCCACTTAGTAAAAAACTCCACGTACATATCACCCCTGATTATAATTTATAAGAAAATAATCCCATTTCAAATATTACCATATATTACTAATGTCGTAGTGTTAATTTTTTATTGATTTTTATATTTTTTTATGTATCTCTATACATAGAAACAAAAAAAGGCTGCGCAGCAGCCTCAGTTTGTAGACAAAAGGGGTTCTATCTAAATTTAAAAACCAAGTTGGTTGGAACGTAAGGAACGAGACTCCTGCGGGAAAAGCGCGTCCAGGAGACTCCCGGACCGCCCGCGGAAAGCGAGTGCCTGGAGAGGAAAGCAACGTTCAAATTGTACAAATCCTTAAAACCAGTAGACAGACTCGATTATTTATATCCTTTGAAAAAAAGCATAACGATAGCAAAAACCATTACCCCGATAAGCAATAACGGGCCGATGCCCGAGCTATACACGAAGTATACCGTGATGTGGCGAAAAATGAGCACCACAAGAAATAGGAATAACAGGAAACATAAAATCATGATCAGAGCGGTGTTTTTATTCCGATACAAGTAACCAGCCCCATTTTAATAGCTTTATTTCCACTAAGGAAAAATTCATGCGAATGCATGCCCTAACAACAACCTTCCATTAAGAAACAATATGCAGCCCATGTTTTGTACTATTCTGTATATCAAATAAAAAAGGGCTGCCGCAGCAACCCGATTCTTCGAAAATCGTCTGGACGAAAAATGAAACTACATTTCCTGAAGTTCATTGACCGTTACAAACCTATACCCTTCGTTCGTTAACTCTTGTAAGATCCCTTCAATCGCTTGAAGTTCTTTACCCGTATCATCGTACATCGGATGCATCAGGATGATCGAACCTGGTTTTATATTTTCCTTCACATACTTCACTTTGTCAGAAGCTGAAGTGTAATAGCTATCTGGTTCCAGATTCCAAGTAATGGTCTCTCTATCATTTTTATTTAAATAATAAGGCAAACCTAAGATTTTTTTCCCGTTTGGCGGCCGGACATCAATTTCACCCTTATATCCGGAGTTTTGAATTAATGTATCCGTTTTCTCGATTTCCGCCTTGATATAAGAGGGCGATTTAAAAACCATTCGCCTGTGGGAATACGTGTGATTGCCAATCTGATGTCCTGCTTCCGCTATTTTATCCGCTTCCTCTGGATACTTTTCGATTTCGTTACCAATCAGGAAGAATGTAGCCTTTACATCGTATTTATCCAATAACGGAAGGATTTGATTTACATTGTTCGATGGGCCATCATCAAAAGTCAAAGCGACCACTTTTTCATTCGTCTCGACATTATCCGTTAATCCACCGAATAACTGATATGTTCTTGAATTCATTAATTTATACGTACCAAACAATAGCAGGAAAACAACCAGGATTCCCAATCCAATGAATATCAGTTTCCTTTTCATGCAAATACCTATCTTTCTATAAGTTTTTTAATCCAATGACCTATTATAGCAAATCACTGAAAGAAAGCACTTATTGCTAGCCGTCTACACTCACTTTACATGAATCAATTCAAAACGCTCACACACTAGCAGCATATCTACTTGAAAGGTGTGTCCGATTCTGTCCAATTCTTCTTTAAAAAATTTTTCATGTGCGTCCCACCAGTATGTATATGTTCGATCGCCTTCCCCTTCTGCAATTGCAAACTCTTCGCTCACTTCATTCATGGGCAATACTTCGACTTTCACTGTTTGGATGATGGCTAAGGGCTCATCCTCACCGCTTAAAATAATGCTGTAATCACCCACGGATGGTAATGGTTCATTTTCTTCTTCATAAAAAATATACCCAGAGCATGTAGCCGTTTTTATCCCAGCCATCACTAATCGAGCCAATTGATCGGGATCGGCCCCGAATTGCCACGCACTGACTGACTGGGGTTTTTCTTCTTCTTTCCCCTGCCAAAATTCATTCCAATATAACTCCGCTTTGACATTCATTCTATGATTCTCCATTCTATTTTTCAGCTCCCCTGAGCATCACGAAAGGTTCAATTGGTTCAACTCCAAACTATCTTCAAGCAAAACTCATTAAACTCTATCACTGCAACCGCTAATTTGATCTACGTGGCCATTCTATTTCACCAGTTAACAGCAAAGTGATGACGATAACCCAAAATATAAAGAAAGATGAGGAAAAAACCAAAGAAACGATAGAAATCACTTTTTTCTCCGTTTTCTTCAAAATTCCCATGACAGATAGGACGATACCGGTAATCGTAAGGAAAAATGTGATATAATCACCCGTCAGGCTCCCGAAATTTGCGATTCTGATAGGTGTAATAAAAACAGTAAAAAAGCAAACGATTCCAATGATGAATGAAGTAAAACTGATTACACCATACCTCTTCTGAATACATGCTTCGTTTTCCATCGAGCTCACCCTTTCATAAGTTTTTAAATCCTATACATCTATTAATATCCCACGAATAATTTTAACATATAATACCAGACAAGTTGTTGTGCACAAAAAAAGGGGACAAAAGACCGTGAATTTAAAGCTTCATTTTCATGCCTTCATGAGTGGCTTTAAATCCTAAACGTTCATAAAAACGCAACGTTTCTTCCCGCTTTTTATCGGTCGTCAGCTGAATGATATGGCAGCCCCGCTTCCTTGCACGGTCAATCGCATATTGAATCAACTTGCTTCCAATACCTTTCCCCCGTTCTGTAGATGCCGTCCGAACCCCTTCGATCGTAGCTCTCCAACCGCCTTGATGGGTAATGTAAGGAGTGAACGTGATTTGCTGTACCCCAACGATTTCCTCACCAAGACATGCTACGATCAATTCATTATTTCCATCTGCATCAATGGATTCAAATGCTTTTATATAGCTTTCAGGAAGGGGATTTTCATAGCGCTCCCTTTCCCTCCCCAAAACATCATCCGCAAGCATCTGTACTATTTCACTTAAATCTTTTGCCGTCGCATTCCTGAATGTGACCATGCTATCCCTCCTGATATGTACTTCAGTATCTCGTCATGATGAAAACCAAACGTTCATTAATAACTTCTGCTAATAGTCCAGCGGTCCTCTTTTCTGGAAGAAAAAAGGACGGACTTCCTCTATTAAAAGGAAGTCCGTCCAGTAAATCATTATTAAGTAATTGGAGCAGGATTGAACAATGCCAAATCATTATGCAGGCCCCAATGCTCTGCCCAGGTTTTCTTTTTACCGCTGGCCACTTCCAAAATAAGGTGAAATATTTCCCATCCAACATCCTCAATCGTCGCTTCACCAGTAGCGATAGTTCCAGCATTTAAATCGATCAGGTCTTTCCATTGCTCTGTCAATGTATTTCGTGTAGATACTTTGATGACGGAAGCCATTGCGAGATTATAAGGTGTGCCTCTTCCAGTTGAAAAAACTTGAAGGTGCATACCGGAAGCGAGCTGCAGTGTTCCGCAAACAAAGTCACTAGCTGGTGTAGCTGCAAAAATCAGCCCTTTTTCCGTTGCTTTTTCACCTGGAGCCAATACGCCTGAAATGGGGCTGCCTCCGGATTTGGCAATGGAGCCTAATGATTTTTCCACTACATTGGCCAATCCGCCTTTTTTGTTTCCAGGCGACGGATTGGCACTTCGATCAGCATCACCTAAAGCAAGGTAGTTATCATACCAATCCATTTCCTTTATTAAGGCTCTTCCTACTTCTTCATTCACCGCTCGAGGCGTCAATAGATGAATCGCATCCCGTACTTCTGTGACTTCAGAGAATAGAACGGTTGCCCCTGCTCTAACTAACAGATCTGTAGCATATCCTACTGCAGGGTTAGCTGTCACACCAGAGAAGGCATCACTTCCTCCGCACTGTGTACCGATGACTAATTCGGAAACCGGAAATGTCTCCCGCTGCCTGCGGTTCAACTTGATTAAACGTTCCTCGGCCATTTCCATAATGGATTGGACCATTCCCGCAAATCCCTGCTGATCCTGAAGTGAAATGATATCTGAATCATCCCCGCTTGGATTTATTCTCATTGGAGAAAGTTTTTCACACCCTAATCCAACTACCAAGGCTTCCCCGCCGAAATTTGGGTGTTTCGCAAGGTTCTGTATCGTGCGAATGGGAATAACCGCTTCCGGTGCATTGATAGCGACTCCGCACCCATAGTTGTGATTTATGGCGAAAACATCATCAACATTGGGATACTTCGGGAGTAGCTCTTTTTTTATCCGGTTCACGACAAAATCCAGAACGCCCACAACACATTGAACGCTAGTTGTAATGCCTAATATATTCTTGGTTCCAACACTGCCGTCTTCATTGCGGAATCCTTGAAATGTATACCCTTCAAGTGGGGGTAAAGTTTTCGGTATATCATTTGCTACCGGTAATGCCTTTAAATCTGGAGAAGCCGGCAGTATCACCAACGACTCGTCAATCCAACTGCCCTTACTGATGGATTCAGCCGCATAACCGATAACTTCCCCATAGCGTATGATGGCTTCATTCTCGACTATATCCGTCAAAGCCACTTTGTGACCTTGTGGTACTCTTTCTTTCAATTCAAGCCCACAAGAGAAAACGGTTCCTTGATCCAAGCCCCCCGTATTAACCACGATGGCGACATTATCAATCTTATTTACCTTAATATAAAGCGGAACCTCCGTCAGTTGCGTTTTCGTATCCACTTTACCACTCCTTCATTCTAAAAAAGCAAACAGTCATCACTAAAGATACACGATACACGAGAGGGTTATTATTTTACAAACACCGTTTTAATGGATGTAAAAAACTCTTTTGCTGCTTCTCCTTGTTCCCTGGAGTGGGAGCTGGAGTTTTTCATGCCGCCAAATGGCGCCTGCAATTCAACGCCAGCGCTCTCAGCGTTGACCCTGATCAATCCCGCTTCCATATCGTTAACAAATGAAAGCAAATGTTTGATATTCGCTGTGAAAATCGAAGCACTAAGGCCGTATTCCACGCTGTTCGCAAGTTGCAGGGCCTCTTCAACTGAATCAGCTTTCAATAAAGCAATCACCGGACCAAAAATTTCTTCCTGTACAATCGTCATATCTGACGTGCAGTTATCAAAAATAGTAGGCTCTACATAAAAGCCATTTGCCTGAGGGCCTTCTTCAGCACGCTTCCCGCCAATTAGAAGTTCAGCGCCTTCTTCCACTCCTTTTTTAATATAGGAAAGAACCGTATTCAATTGATTTTCGCTAGCACATGGTCCCATCCATGTCCCGCTGTCCAATCCATCCCCAATGGAAATGCCTTTCGTTTCTTTCACCAGCAGCTGCTTGAACTCTTCATAAACTTCAGCTGCAACGATGACACGGCTTGTCGCGGTACATTTTTGCCCCGTTGAACGGAACGCACCTGTAATGACGGCTTCTACAGCCAGATTAAGATCCGCATCCGCTGCAACGATGACCGGGTTTTTCCCGCCCATTTCAAGCTGGTATTTCGCTCCGCGTGCTAACGCCGCTTGTCCAATCCTTTTTCCAACGCCGTTTGAGCCGGTAAAGGTAATGCCGTTTACATCTTCGTGATCAGCGATGCCCTGCCCGATGACACTGCCCGGTCCTGTGACCATATTGATTACACCCGCCGGTAAACCCGCTTCTTCAAAACACTCCATGATCTTCGCACAGGTGATAGCCGTCTCGGTGGCTGGCTTGACCACAATCGTATTCCCATATACGAGAGCAGGAGCCATCTTCCAAATTGGGATGGCGATTGGGAAATTCCAAGGTGTTATGACGCCCACAACGCCAAGCGGGACTCGCGTCGTGAACATAAGCGCTGAACTGTCGGTGGATGGAATGACATCCCCCACTTTACGCATTCCTTCTCCTGCATAGTATTTCAGGATCGCAATGCCGCGTGCCGTTTCCCCTTTTGTTTCAGCAAAGGTCTTTCCCATTTCCCGTGTTGCACATTCTGCAATTTCATCAATCCGCTTTTCAAGAATTTGCGCTGCTTTATATAGATACTCCCCGCGCTCTGAACCAGCTAGTTTGCGCCATTTTTCTTTCGCCTTTTTCGCAGCTTCCACAGCCAGGTTCAAGTCATCCTTGGTAGATTTTTGTACATATCCGACAATTGCCTGTTTATCTGCCGGGTTTAAACTTTTTTCAACTTCATTTGAAATAGAAGCAACCCATTCACCGTTAATATAGTTAAGATACGTTTTTGTTTGAACTGTAGTTATCATATTATAATCCCCACCCTTATTAGATTGATTGAATTGGTGTTTCTTTTGGAAAACGATTTAAAGCATTCTCTAATATCGTTTGCATTTCTGCATAATGTTCTTTTTCCACCGGAAGAATTGGTAATCTGACTGTTTGCCCAACCGGCATTCCCATAATCTCCATACCTGCTTTAATGAGCGAAACGGCATATCCCTTTCTCTGACGGCGAATATTGTTGATTGGCATGATGACCTGTTGGTAAATTTCATTGACCGTTTCCTGATCTCCGCTCAAAATGCCATTATAGAATTTTCGTGAGATATGCGGGATGTAATTGGATATCGCCGATGAATATGAGTCAAAGCCAAGTGGAACGTAGGCCGACATGGTAACTTCCGCAAGCGGCATTCCGTTCAGCCAGCCGAAACGTTTTCCGAAGGTTTGTGTAAGGAGTCCATTCAACTCCATATTGCCCAGGCCGTCTTTGACGCCGACCACCTGCGGGACCTCAGCAAGCGCTTCCAAAGTTGAAAGTGAAAATGAAACATTATCACGCTGATATACTATGGAATTTAAGTCTGTACTTTCTGCGATGGTTTTGAAATAAGCAGCCAGACCTGCCTGTTCTCCAGTAACGAGATATGGAGGTAATATTAAATAACCGTCTGCCCCTCTATCCGCTGATATTCTGGCAAGTTCGAGGGAAGTTTGAATATTCCCGCCTACCCCTGTGTATACAGGTACTTTTCCAGCCGTGACGGATACGGCTACCTCTACCATCGCTTCATATTCCTCTTTACTTAACGAAGGATATTCCGCTGCTGCACATGCCACGAAAATAGCCTCGAGTCCCTCATCTAATAAAAATTGGATATTTTGGGCGAGTGCTTGTTCATCAAGCTTATTACTCGTTGTGAATGGTGCCACGGGAAATCCGAGTATTCCTTTAGGTGCCTTGCGAGTCTTATTCATTATTTATTCCCCCTTGTGTATTATTGTTTTATTGTAAGACAAATAGACCTTCTGGTCAATCGTATTTTTTTTATTTTCTGAAAAAACTAACATTACGTTAAACCTCAATAATTTCACTTCTACTATATACAAAAAAACACGATAATTAAGGAGCTAAAATGAAAAATGATTTACGAAAAAAAGCCATTGACAAACAATTTTATTTGTCTTACCATTGGACAAAACTAAATATTAAGAATTTTCACGAAGGAGGAACAGTTAACATTGTAAGCGGTATCAAATGAAAATATAATTAAATACGATTAAGGAAGTGAGTATATGAACGCTGAAGAAAAAGTTTTTCAACCATCTCCTAAACTACCAAGTGCCCAGAAAAAAACACGCACACGATGGTTCATTGTCTTTATGCTCTTTTTGGTCACTGCTCTGAATTATGCGGATCGTGCGACGCTATCAATTGCGGGTACGGACATGTCTGGTCAGCTTGGTCTCGATTCAGTCATGATGGGCTACGTTTTCTCCGCTTTCGCTTGGTCTTATGTAGCAGGACAAATTCCAGGCGGATGGCTTTTAGACCGTTTTGGCTCAAAAAAGGTTTACTTTTGGAGTATCACGTTATGGTCTGCCTTTACGCTTTTACAAGGGTTTCTAGGTTTTTTCGGTTCTGCCGGAACAGCTGTCATCGTATTGTTCGGCCTGCGTTTTTTAGTTGGATTGGCAGAAGCGCCTTCCTTCCCGGCCAACAGCCGCATCGTCGCTACATGGTTCCCAAGCCATGAACGCGGAACCGCGGCTGCCACTTTCAATTCCGCCCAGTATTTTGCAACCGTTCTCTTTGCACCGATCATGGGTTACATTACGTATAAATTTGGTTGGGAATATGTCTTCTTCTTTATGGGTGCTTTAGGAATCATCGTTGCTTTCATCTGGCTGAAAACGATTTATGGCCCGAAAGAACATCCTCGTATCAACAAAGCTGAGCTTGAATATATCGAAGCTGGCGGCGCTTTGATCAATATGGATCAAACCAGTGCAAATAAGGAGGAAAAGAAAGGCGTCAACTGGAATCATATTAAGCAGCTTTTATCAAACCGCATGCTGTTAGGTGTTTATCTAGGACAATATTGCATTACGACGTTAACGTACTTTTTCCTTACATGGTTTCCTGTGTACCTTGTACAAGAAAGAGGCATGACCATTCTTGAAGTTGGATTCGTCGCTTCCCTTCCCGCCATTTGTGGATTTTTTGGCGGTATTCTCGGAGGTACATTCTCGGATTTCTTGTTACGGAAGGGATTCTCATTGACTGTCGCCCGAAAAATGCCAATTGTTGTTGGGATGATTCTATCGATGAGCTTGGTAGCAGCAAACTATGTAGATACGGAATGGGTTGTCATTTTCGTTATGGCCCTTGCGTTTTTCGGTAAAGGATTTGGGGCATTAGGCTGGGCGGTTGTGGCCGATACCTCACCAAAAGAAATGTCCGGTGTCAGCGGCGGGCTTTTCAACACATTCGGTAACATTGCCGGCATTACAACACCGATCATCATCGGATATATCATTGCCACGACAGGGTCGTTCAATGGGGCGCTAGTCTTCGTATGTGCCAATGCTCTTGTCGCTATTTTAAGTTACTTATTCCTGGTTGGTGAAATTAAACGTGTAGAGTTAAAATCATAGTCAACTAAATATTCTAGTAGGGGGAAAAATTATGAACAATCAATTGCTTAAGGATAATGTAAAAGTCGGCACACCGGTAATTTCAGAAATGAGCGTTATTCCAGTTGCGGGCCATGACGGCATGCTGCTGAACTTAAGTGGTGCCCATGCTCCATATTTCACCCGGAACATTGTCATTCTAAAAGACAATGCGGGTAATACAGGTGTAGGTGAAGTTCCTGGGGGCGAAAAAATCCGCCAAACTCTAGAAGATGCCAAACAATTGGTTGTCGGCCAGTCCATTGGGGCATACAACAACATTCTGAATACCATCCGTAAGCAGTTTGGGGACCGCGATGCTGGAGGGCGCGGCCTTCAGACGTTCGATCTCCGTATTGCCATTCATGCCGTAACAGCATTGGAAGCGGCACTTCTTGATTTAGTTGGCCAATATTTAGGTGTTCCTGTCGCAGCCCTTCTCGGTGAAGGACAGCAGCGTGATAAGGTGGAAATGCTGGGCTACTTATTTTATGTAGGTAACCGCAATAAAACAGATCTTGGTTATTTAAGCGAACCGGAAGCGGAAGATGACTGGCTTCGCCTCCGTCATGAGGAAGCGCTGACACCCGAATCGATTGTCCGTTTGGCAGAAGCCGCCCATTCTCGCTATGGATTCAATGATTTTAAATTGAAAGGCGGGGTTTTACGCGGGGAGGAAGAAATCGAAGCGGTGACGGCACTTGCGGAACGCTTCCCTGAAGCCAGGATCACGCTTGATCCAAATGGCGGCTGGCTGCTTGAGGATGCGATTAAACTTTGCAGGGATCAGCATCATGTTTTAGCTTATGCGGAAGATCCATGCGGAGCGGAAAATGGTTTTTCCGCCCGGGAAATCATGACGGAATTCAGGCGTGCAACGGGCCTTCCAACCGCAACGAACATGATTGCAACGGACTGGAGGCAAATGGGGCACTCCATTCAACTTCAATCCGTGGACATCCCTCTTGCCGATCCTCATTTTTGGACGATGCAGGGCTCCGTCCGTGTCGCTCAAATGTGCAACGACTGGGGATTGACATGGGGATCACACTCGAATAATCACTTTGACATTTCACTTGCCATGTTTACACACGTTGCAGCAGCCGCACCAGGAAAAATCACTGCAATCGATACCCACTGGATTTGGCAGGATGGGCAGCGTTTGACGAAAGAACCTTTTAAAATTGTCGGCGGTATGGTCGATGTCCCTTCCAAACCTGGACTTGGAATTGAAGTGGATATGGAACAAATCGAGAAGGCACACCAGCTTTATAAACAAAAAGGACTTGGTGCCCGTGATGATTCAATGGCGATGCAATACCTGGTTTCCGGATGGAAGTTCAATCCAAAATCTCCTTGCCTTGTGAGATGATTTTTTTCCTACATTGCGTGCGTCTCTCTCTTTAGAGAGGCGCATTTTACTTTTTTTGGACGTAGGTCTTCTCATACTCACATGCAAATAAGTGTATTATATTATATAATTAGTCTTACAGTATGAATACATATAGGATTTAACAGAAAAGGGGTTACACAATGGAAGAATCGTCAAAGAAATTAGGCGTACAATCGGTACATCGCAACACTCTTTCACAACAAGTCGTGGATCAAATTGTGCATCTGCTCGTCAGCGGACAAATGAAAGCGGGCGACAAACTGCCTCCTGAAATGGAACTTATGAAAGAACTTGAAGTAAGCAGGCCTGTTTTACGTGAGGCGCTCAGTGCACTTGATACACTAGGTGTCATTACTCGAAAAACACGTGAAGGAACCTTTTTTAACGATAAAATCGGTACACATCCATTCTCTGTCATGCTGGCGCTGGCTACAGATAATTTACCAGCGATCATCGAAGCGCGAATGGCTTTGGAGTTGGGATTAGTAACGATGGCTGCCGAGAAGATCACAGACGAACAATTGGAGAAACTGCAAGTTACGATTGAGACGATTGCCAATAGTGAAGACAACGATTATGGAGAGGCCGATAAAGAATTCCACAAGATCATAGCTTTAAGTGCAAACAATCCCATTATTGAAGGCATGATCGATTCTTTATTGATTACACATAATAAAATTAATAGCCTGATTCAATTCAGAGAACGGGAACTGACTGTAAAGTATCATAAAGCCATCTATGCGGCACTTGCAGCACATGATCCGCATGAAGCATTTAGCCAAATGTACAAACACCTTGATTACGTCCGTCAGAAAGTCCTTCAATATTCTCACGCCAATTAATATATCGTTTGAGAGGTATCGCAGCAAACTGATGGATCACTCAGTGATCCAATTTCATAGGGAAAGTGGATTTTTTCTGGGAACCTATTTTGCTTCCAAGATTTCAGAGTTCAACTTATCTTTTAAATCCAATTGATAGCATAATTCTTTTTGAGAGAAAAACTGGATAGTAGTTCGAACTATCCAGCCCCCACTTATCCACTTTCGATTGAAATGACAATGTCAGGACTACCGAATGAAGTAGAAACTTCCTCTAGCAAATTGTCTGGCTAACCAAATTCCCCCTACAATGATCCCGCCTATGCTCCACTCAAAAAAATGCATCCCTGCTAACTAGCAGGAAAATATATCAGTCACTAAGTTCTTGACCATTCTTTTTAATTTACGGGCTTAATATGCACTCCAACCAGCATCTGCGGTGATGACAGTACCATTAACAAAACTGGAATCGTCTGAAGCAAGGAATAATGCCACTTTAGCGATTTCCTCAGGTTTGCCATTGCGTGGATTGATAGCCATACCCAATTGTTGGCGAGAGAAGCCAAACTCATTGATATTCGTCATGCTGGAACCAATATTGGTTTCAACTCCGCCTGGTGCTATTGCATTGCAGCGAATCCCTTTATTGGCATACATAAAGCCCGTGTTTTTTGTGAACCCAACGACTGCGTGCTTAGAGGCAGTGTATGCTGCACCTGCTCGAGCACCGTACAAACCGCCAGCAGAAGCAATATTGATGATGACCCCTTTTTGTTTTTCTAAAAAGATCGGCAACACCTTTCTAGTCGAACGCATGACGCTAGTCGTGTTAATGGCAAAAATCCGATCCCATCTAGAGTCTTCAATGTCTCCAGCCGGTTCCATGCCATCCATGATACCCGCGTTATTCACCAAAATATCCACCGTACCGTAAGTACTGACCGTGGTATCGATCAAATGTTGAATATCTTCCTCCACCGCCACGTTCGTTTTAATGGCAAAGGCCATTCCGCCATTCGCTTTTATTTCTTCTACCGTTTCGTTCGCACCATCAAGATTTAAATCCGATACGACGACTTTCGCACCTTCTCTAGCATAATCTATAGCAATTTGTTTTCCCATGCCTGATGCTGCACCTGTCACTACTGCAACTTTGTCTTGTAATTTCATTATGAACTCCCCCATTCATTCTAGTGAAGTGATACTTATTGTACAGATGTTCATTAACTACCTTCCTTTATAGTATAATTAGTTTCAGTAGGCTTATACAATCAGCAAATGATGACCTCGATGTTGAACAATGAACAGAAAGTGGTCATTATGTTCATTAAAAGCACAATAACGAACAAAGGGTGAAGAAAATGACTGATAATAACACTGGGATTGATAGAAGGATCAGGAAGTCCAAAATGGCTTTGAAAGAATCCCTCATATCATTAATGCAAAATAAGGATTTCAGGGATATATCGATTACTGACATTGTAGAACTCGCCGACCTTAATCGGGGTACATTTTATAAACACTATCAGTACAAAGAGGAACTGCTTGAAGAGGTCATGGAAGATGTCATTGCCGATTTGATCATATCTTACCGGGAACCTTATAAGAACGTTGATACTTTCACCATCAATGAACTAACCGCTTCAGTCATCAAAATATTTGAACATGTAGCTAACTATGCAAACATTTATACCCTTATCCTAAAGACGAATGCATGGCCTACATTACTGGAAAGGATTTGTAATGAGTTAAAGAAACTTCCATTGGAGGACCTGGAAGATTACCGGCCGAACCCTAAGATCAATATAGAACTTGCCTCCAGCTACCAAGCGTATGCGATATTAGGCATGATCATCGAATGGGTCAACACTGGCTTTAAATATAGCGCTGGCTATATGGCTGAACAGTTGCTTGAAATCCTGAATAATAAATCAGTAAATTCCGTCTTTAAAATAAACCATAACATTTTAAAGCAGGAATAAGAGGGCTGCATCGGCAACCCTCTTAAGCCTATTAAAACGCCTGTCCTTTGGAAAGAAACCTTGTTACGGCAGCCAAGAAAGCTGGTAAATTATCTTCATGGACAAAGTGTCCGGCATCCTCTATCGTCACCAATTCGCAATTCGGAATAAGCTCGGAAACCTCCTGCAATTTGTTTTGGGGAATATGGCTCGACCCGCCCCCTATAACAAGCGTCGGCATCATAATATCGGTAAGGCGCGCCCACCATTTGGGATCGGGTTCATTAAGCTGCTGTAGAATCGAAGGCACTACCTGCCAATCAAACGGCAGTGGGACAGCAGGTTTGGAAGGAACCTCCATTGGCTTATCCGAAAAAGGAGGAGGCGTGTCTTCGACAATCAACCTATCTATCCTCGAAGGATAAGTTTGCGAGAACAGATAGGAAACTGTTCCCCCCATGGAATGCCCCATTAGCGAAAACCTTCCCAAATTAAGCGCATCCGCAAAATGAAGCAAATCATCGCACATCAATTCAAAAGTGTATGTATTAGTTCTCGCACTCCCACCGTGGCCCCGTTGATCTAAGGCTAAAACACGATAATTTTCTCCTAATGCGGCATCCGCTTGATCCCATGAATCTGCACTTTTCCCCATCGCGTGAAGAACAACAAGCGGCGGTGCAGAAACATCCCCGCTCTCCCGATATTGAAACGTGAGGCCATTCAACTCAATTTGATTAACCCGTATTTCCATCTCCATTCATCTCCTAGGATCGGATTCGTCATTTTGAACCCGATATATTTAATAAAAACCTCCTAGAATACTATGTTCTCTATAATTAAATTATACTTTTTATGCCTTCACCCATTTATTCGCCCTAACCGGCGATTTATTCGACCTTTACCACATTTATTCATCCTTTAGCCTAGCGGAATTGACGGCAGCGAAGTAATCCATGACAAATAACCGAAATTGCTTGGCTACTGCGGTGAAGTAGCGTTTTTCTGACCAGCCAAGCCCTATTGTTCTTTGACAAACAGGTTCTGTTATTCGGATTTTATGGGATAATGATCCGGTTTGATGAAGCCATGTCAATTCGGATACGAAGGCGATCCCCAACCCTTTCCTGACAAGGTCCGAGATGACAGCTGGTTCATCTCCTTCGAAGGCGATGTGCTGGACGAATCCCGCTTCGAGGCAAAATTGGTCGGTTAGGCTGCGGAACCCGAAGCCTGTATTCATACTGATGAATGGTTCATCTTTCACTTCTTTGAGTGTTATGCTTTCCCTGCCAGCCAGCCGGTGATTGGGAGGCACGATCAAGTATATTTCTTCGGTGATCAGCGGTTCCCACCTTAAGTCTGGTCCTTCGATCGGAACGGACGATATGCAATAATCGATTTCTCCTTCAATTAAAAGCTGCTTCATTGATGATATGGATTTTAGGAATTGTTGAAAACGGACATCCGGGTACTGAGATAAAAATGCACCCAATAAATCAGGCAGGACCCTGGGAATGGTAACGGCCAAAGTGATGTTCTTTTGGTCTTGATCTGCTAATTCCACTATTTCGCGCCTTCCTTCATTCAGTTCCGCAAAAGCGCGTTCGACCCGGTTCAAGAATATTCGGCCGGCTGCATTGAGCTTGATTTTCCGGTGTTCCCTATCGAAAAGTGCGACACCCAAATCCTCTTCAAGCCGGGATATGGTTTTACTGAGGGATGGCTGAGCTATTTGAAGTTGTTCCGCAGCCTTCGTCATATGTTCCAGTCGTGCTACGGTTTGAAAGTACTGCAGCTGTAATATTTCCATTTTCCCACTCTTTTCGCATAGATTTAAATCTATTATTACATAATCAATTATGTATTATACAGTATCTAAAAAAGCCATTATCATGAAATAATCTCTTATTTAGAAAGGGCAGGCTCAATAATGAAAGGTTTACAACTTGTATTGCAAGATATTAAAGCAATGTGGAAACATAAACACGGGAGAATCGCCTTGATTTTCCTTTTGGTCGTTCCATTGATTTACTCTGGTTTCTTCTTGGCTGGATATTGGAATCCTTATGGACAGTTGGATCAGCTCCCTGTAGCAGTGGTCAATCTCGATAATGGTTCGGAAATGGACGATAAGCCAGTCCAAGCTGGAGATGATTTCGTTAAAGAATTAAAAAAGCAAAAAGAATTGGACTTTCACTTTGTCACGGCAAAAAAGGCTAATACAGGTCTTGAAGAAGGTACCTATTATTTGGTTGTCACGATTCCGGAGGATTTTTCGGAAAATGTCACGACTTTAATGGATGAAAAACCGGAAAGAGCTAAACTTTTGTATACTGTCAATCCAGGTAAAAACTTCGTTGCCTCACAAATCAGCTCAACTGCTGTTGAAAAGATGACTGCAAAAATCAACGCAAGCATTACGAAAGTCTATTCTGAAGGCATCCTTTCAAAATTCCAGGAGGTTTCTAAAGGCTTGGCGAATGCCGGGGATGGAGCAGAAGAGCTTCAACAAGGAACGGCGGAAGCGAAAAGCGGCAGTGAAAAATTGGATGATGGCATTCAGGATTTAAATGATGGCGCCCAGAAACTGCACACAGGAAGCACCAAGCTCTTGGATGGACAAGAAGCCTTAGCTGATGGTGCGAAAGGATTAACATCAGGTTCGAAGAACTTGTATTCCGGCATGAAGCAGCTATCGGATGGACATCACTCATTGGAAAGTGGGATGAATGAAGTAAGTCAGGGTGTTGAGGACTGGTCAGCCGGAAATAAAAAATTGATGCAAGGGCAAGAACAGGCTGCCGATACAGCGAATACTCTTAAGAAACAATTGGATGCCTATATGAAAAGTCATCCTGATGCAATAAAGGATCAAGACTTCAAGCAAATCATTGCCCTATCAGAAGGGTTAACCAAAACAGCCGCCACTTTAAATGCCGGTCAAAGGCAATTGGGAGAAGGTGCTGAAAAAGTGGCTGATGGACAAGAGACCATTCAAACCGGGATGAATGCCTTTGGTGATAAAATGGCACAAGCTACTTCAGGTGCCAAGCAATTAAACGAGGGGTCTCTAGAATTCGCGAATGGTTTCTCTAATTGGACAAATGGTTTCTCCACTTTAAATGCCGGAATCGTTTCGCTAGCTGGCGGAAGCAGCCAACTAGCCAGTGGATCGACGGAACTACAAGAAGGACTGGCTTCGCTGGAAACGGGCTCAAGCAAGTTATCCTCCAAGCTTAATGAAGCTGCCGATAAAACGGCTAGTCTTCAGTACGACGATTCGACCACTTCAATGTTCTCTGAACCCGTGCAATTGGTCCAATCCAATTTATCCGAAGTTCCTAACTATGGTACCGGAATTGCCCCTTATTTTCTGTCTTTGGCCTTTTATGTAGGCGGCATCATGGCTTCCAATATCTTGCCGCTTGGCCGCAGGCAGAATCTTAGGGTTACCGGAACCGTTCATTTCACGAATAAATTAATGCTAGTATATGTAATCGGCTTGATTCAGGCAGTGCTAGTGGATGCAGTGGTCCTGCTTGGATTCCATTTACATGTAGCAAGTGTCCCTGTATTCATTCTATCTAGCATCATCGTTTCATTTACCTTCATGACGTTCATTCTTATGCTGGTGACCGTATTCGGAGTGGTCGGAAAATTCGCGGCCGTGACCCTTCTCGTGTTCCAATTGGCTACATGCGGCGGAACATTCCCAGACGAACTGGGCATGTCGCTATTGACGAAAATCGGTCAATTTTTACCTATGGCCCATTCACTAAAGGAACTTCAAGAGGTCATCTCCTTAGGCGGCTGGGAAAACTTGCAGGTGCAGATGTGGATCCTACTTGCCTATCTCGTTTCTGCCGCGATCATTGGCTGGATAGCCAGTCATATCCAGCATGCAAAAGTAACTTCAGAGGAAGTGACATCTTGATGTAAAAAAAGCGCAGTGCAAATGGCACTGCGCCTTTTTTGTATAAAAGTGAAATCACCGGGTAAAACATATTTGATTCATGGGTCGATTTAAATAGGTGATAGGTCGAATATTTCCAACGTGGGTCGAATTTAATCGGCGGTAGGTCGAATTTACTCCAGCGGGGGTCGAATTTAATCGGTGATAGGTCGAATTATTCCAGCGGGGGTCGAATTTAATCGGCGGTAGGTCGAATTATTCCAACGTGGGTCGCATTTAATCGGGGGTAGGTCGAATTATTCCAACGTGGGTCGCATTTAATCGGGGGTAGGTCGAATTAACTCCAGCGGGGGTCGAATTTAATCGGCGGTAGGTCGAGGTAGGTCGAATAATTCCAGCGTGGGTCGCATTTAATCGGGGGTAGGTCGAATTAACTCCAGCGGGGGTCGAATTTAATCGGTGATAGGTCGAATAATTCCAGCGGGGGTCGAATTATTCCATCGTAGATCGAATAATTCGCTGTAGCCTGAATTAATTCCGCTGTAAATCAAACTAGATGGCTGATGTTATTAAAAAAAGCCCTATGCTGCCTGAACGATTCAGGTGGCATAGGGCCTTATATTGTTTCATTTAAGCGGTTTGATCTTTTTTCATAGCTGGTTTTTCTTCAGCCGGCCAAGCACGCTTAATGAATAATGCCAGAATCAGCGCCACACCGGCAATGAAGGTAGATACAAAGAAGGAGAAGTTAATTCCATCCAGCATTGCCTGCATCCCGATTTGGGCTTTCATTTGGCCCATCACCTCAGCGGTGGGCTGGCTTGTTAATTTGCTCATCGCTTTCGTCATTAAATCTTCGGCAGTAGAAGCTGCACGGTTAGACATGACCGTAACGAGCAATGCCGTACCGATCGCACCGGAAACTTGGTTCAGTGTGTTATTCATGGCTGTACCGTGCGGGTTCATGCGGGCTGGCAGCGAGTTCAAACCATTTGTCATGATCGGCATCATGGACATTGACATCCCGAAGGAACGAACGGAAAACAGGATTACAATTTCTGTATACGTAGTTTCCATTGATAATTTACTTAGCAAATACGTAGTTACCACGGTGATAAGCAATCCGATTGAAGCAAGGATGCGGGCACCGAACTTATCGAAAAGCTTACCGGTGACCGGTGACATGAGGGCCATTAATAACGCACCTGGAAGCATCAGTAATCCAGAATCGAATGGTGAAATGCCACGTACTGTTTGTGTGTACATCGGAATTAAGATCATCCCCGAGAACATCGCCATGTTCAGTACGATTGAGATCGTTGCGGATAAAGCGAACATCGGGTGCTTGAAGATCTTGAACTCAAGCATTGGTGTTTCCATTTTAAGCTGGCGTGTTATGAAAAGGATCAGGGAGATGGCACCGACAATCAGTGTGCCGTATACCTCAAGGCTATCCCAACCTTTGCTGCCTGCCGAACTGAATCCGTAAAGCAAACCGCCGAAGCCTAAGCTTGAAAGGATGACCGATATTTTATCGATTGAGATATTGACTTTTTCCTTGTGGTCTTTAAGTTTAAAGAAGCCGAAAATAAGAACAAGTAAAGCTAGCGGAGTAATGAAATGGAATAGCATTCTCCAATCATAATGTTCGATGATCCAGCCTGAAAGCGTCGGCCCGATTGCAGGGGCAAACATCATGACCAAACCGAATAGTCCCATTGCCGAGCCCCGTTTTTCAACAGGGAAAGAAGTTAAAAGTACGTTCATTAATAATGGCATCATGATTGCCGAACCGGCAGCCTGAACCATACGTGCGCTCAATAATAGCGGGAATACATGCGCTACACCTGCCACGATTGTCCCGATTGAGAATAGGAGCATGGCTGTCAGGAACAGATTACGTACCGAATATTTTCTTATTAAGAAGGCAGTTGTCGGAATCATGATTCCGTTCACGAGCATGTAGCCAGTTGTCAGCCATTGAACTGTGGAAGTCTCTATTCCCAGGTCTATTTGAATTGATGGCAGTGCAATATTTAAAAGGGTTGAATTCAGTATCGATATGAACGCCCCGACCATCAGTATGGCCAAAATGCCATACGAACCCTTTTTCTCATTTATTTGTGCAGTACTCACTTTTTATCTATTCCTCCATTCAAACTATTGGTTCATTTAATTATACGAGCGGTATATTCCAATCTCACAAAATCAATAATATACCCCTAGTTCAATTTTTGCAATAGAAATTTACTGGTTTAAATAAGGGTTTGTGCTGTCATGAAAAATAGAGTACGATTAAATTTATACAAGCAGTATAATGAAAATTAGGTGATATGATGAATAATCGAAGGCAGAATGTCATCGATACGGCTCATAAGCTTTTTATTGACAAAGGCTACCAAGCGACGTCCATCCAGGACATTCTAGACGGCAGCGGTATATCAAAAGGTACATTTTATAATTATTTCCCTTCGAAGGGTGAATTATTTATAGCCATTTTCCGTTCCTTTTATACAAAGATTCGTCATGAACGGGAAAAACTGTTGATTGGTCAAGATTCCGCCGATATTGAAATTTTCATCCGGCAGCTAGAACTGCAATTAATGGTGAACAAGCAAAGCAAATTGCTTATCCTGATTGAAGAAGTCCGTGTTTCCAACGATGAAGAATTAAAACAATTCATCAATAAAACGCTATTGTTGAGCTTACGCTGGATGTATAACCGTTTTATCGATATCTTCGGGGAAAGCAAAAAACCCTATCTTTTAGATAGCGTCATTATCTTCCATTCGATGATGACCCACATGAATCATTTTAGTTATCGTGCTAATCCGGCCGGTACACCGGACATACAAATTATCCGCTATTGCATGAACCGCATTGTCCATTTAGTCAATGAAGTGGCTGAAAGCGGGGAACAGATCATCGATCCGGAACTAATGGACACATGGTTTCCAAACTTTACAAACCACCTTGAACCTTGCCATAATGATTTGCTTCATTCCACCACGGAATTGAAAAAAGCGATAAACAAAGCTTTTCCTTGCGATGAAAATCGAACAAGAGCCATTGAATTGGTCGACTTCATCCAAGATGAGCTAATGCAGTCTGACAAACCGCGAGAATTCTTGATAGAAAGTTTGCTGGCCACTTTGAAGACTAGATATGCTTCTCAGGTCCAAGCATACATTGATTCTTTTGAAGAAAGCATCAACTCTTGCTTGAGCCGTTGAAGATTAAAGACACACGCACCTACCGAAATCGGCAGGTGTTTTTTTACGGCTTCTTGCATTGCCCCGATTTTATAAAAAGAGTGGTTTTATAAAAGGTGCCTAAGGAAACACTATCCTTATCATAATAAAGGGAGGTCTACCCACTTGAGTGTGAAAGAGAATGCTTTGTCCATACTGGCTCTGGGCGGAGTGAATGAAATCGGTAAAAACATGTATGTGGTTCAATATGCAAACGATATCGTCATTATTGACTGTGGTGCCAAGTTTCCTGATGAAAGTTTATTAGGAGTCGATTTAATCATTCCTGATATTTCCTTTCTCCAGGAGAATAAGGAGAAGATCCGGGCTTTGATTGTTACTCATGGGCATGAAGATCATATTGGCGGTATCCCCTATTTCTTAAAAAAATTGAATGTACCCATTTATGCCACACGTTTAACACTAGGTTTGATTGAATTGAAATTAAAAGAACATAACCTTTTGGGTGATACGAAGTTAATCCAGATCGACTCGGATTCAAGATTGGAATTCGGAGAGATGGTTCTCGACTTTTTCAAAACGAATCATAGTATACCCGATTGCCTTGGTGTCACCATGCGAACGCCAGAAGGCACGGTCGTTCATACAGGGGACTTTAAGTTTGACTTGACTCCCATGAATGATCAGTATCCCGATATTCATAAAATGGCCAAGATCGGGAGTGAAGGTGTTTTGGTTTTATTATCGGAAAGCACGAACGCTGAACGTCCCGGCTCCAGTCCCTCGGAGCATCTCGTTGGCAGCCATATCGAAGAGGCCTTCATGCAGGCAAAACAGAAAGTCTTTCTTTCGACCTTCGCTTCAAATGTAAATCGAGTTCAACAAGTTGTGAACGCTGCACAGAAGACAAACCGGAAACTTGCCCTAATTGGACGTAGCATGGTGAACGTCGTATCCGTTGCCATTGAACGCGGCTACCTCGAGGTACCTGATGGGATGCTTATCCAACCACATGAAGTCGATAATTATGCGCCTGAAAGGATCGCAGTTTTATGTACAGGAAGTCAAGGAGAGCCGTTTGCTGCCCTTTCCCGCCTTTCCAGTTCAAATTATCGGGATATGAGTATACTGCCTGATGATACAGTGATTCTTGCCTCCACTCCAATACCCGGAAATGAACGGGATGTTTCACGAATCATCGACAACCTATTTCAACTTGGTGCCAAAGTCATTTACGGTTCTGGGACTGTAACAGGCATGCATGTATCCGGACATGCCTATCAGGAAGAGTTGAAGCTCATGCTTACCCTTATGAAACCGAAGTATTTCATTCCAATTCACGGTGAATATCGGATGTTGCACCAACATCGATTACTGGCTGAGTCTGTCGGGGTAGAGAAGGGCAATACTTTCATTATCAGTAATGGCGATGTGGTGGATATTGAAAACTCCGTTGCCCGTCAAACGAGAAAGGTGGCTGCCGGCAATACCTTTGTTGACGGTGTCGGCGTTGGTGATGTTGGAGAAATCGTTCTGCGGGACCGTAAGCAGCTTTCCGAAGATGGCATGCTCGTAATCGTCATAACATTAAGCAAGTCGGAACGAAAAATAGTATCAGGACCCGATACAATTTCCCGTGGATTTGTATATGTTCAAAATTCCGAGGACCTCCTTAAACATGTGAATCGTCTTGTCACGAAAACGGTCAACGACTTACAAAGTGAAAAGATATACCGTTGGAACATCATCAAACAAACCATAAAGAAGGAATTGGGGCACTATCTCTTTACTCAAACTAAGAAAAAGCCAATGATCCTTCCGATCATCATTGAAATTTAGCACCAAATCGAAAGCACACAAAAAGGAACTAGACTTCGTTAGTCGAGTTCCTTTTTTTCAATCAAGTTCTGATTTACTGGCTTTTGCGGCCATCGCCTTGTTCTTATTCCAAACCTTGAATTTCATGAAAACGGCGGCAAGACCGATGATCACGATGAATAAAAGGCTGATGAAAAAACCTGGACGTATTTCTTTTTCAAGCAAAGTGCCACTAACCGCCGCTAAAATTAAAAGAAGTCCGAAAACGGCCGTGATCTTACTCCAAATCTTATTTTCCAAGATTTTAAATGAAGAAAGAATGATGAATGCCCAGTTATACAAAAGTAATATTCCAGCAGATGTTGTGATGTATTCATAAATCTTGCCTGGCAGGAGCAAGGCAGTGATGATTGACCCTAAAAGTCCTAAGGCTCCAAGACCAAGTGAAGGCAGTGGAAGGTCCTTGAATTTCTTGATCTTTTGCATGAATAATGAGGGTGCGTTCCCGTCATTGGAGAGTGTTACCAAAAGATTGGTTACACCAAAAAGTGAAGCGGTCATCGTCGAGAAACCAGCTATTATAATTGCACCATTAAATACGTGCGGGAAAAATGTCAGATGATAGCTGTCCAATGCCGAAACGAATGGACTTTCTTTTTCACTGAATGCCCCTAACGATATCATGGTTACGGCTAACCCCAATGAAACCACATATATGATGGTTAGAACCAAGAGCATGATCGTCCCTGCCTTTGGCGCATCTTCTTTCTTTTTAAGCTGCATCGCCATCAGTCCAATGACCTCAATGCCGCCAAACGCATAAAAAGCATAGATTAGTGATGTCCAAAACCCTTTTAACCCTTTTGGAAATAATTCATTGAACTTATTCGGAAAGGATGGCGGTTTCCCTCCATCAAGACCAAACCAGCCCAAAACGGCACATATTGCTATAATGATAAACATTATGATTGCTGCTGTCTTAATTACCGCAAGGATGTTTTCCACCCTGTCGAACCCTTTTGTTCCCAACAATACCACCACGATTGAAACAATTGCGAATCCGGATGCAAATAGCCACAGCGGTACTTTCGGGAACCAAAATTGAGATAATAGCGAAAGCGCAGTAAGCTGGCTTCCCATGATCAATATATTGGAGGACCAATAATTCCAGCCACAGCTAAAGCCAGCCCATCGTCCAAATGCTTTATTGGCATAATAACAAAAAGAACCCTCTTGAGGATCGGCCGCAGTCATCTTGGCAAGCAGATTATAAACGATGTAGGTACCTAGTGCAGCTAATACAAATGAAAATACAATGGATGGCCCCGTCGTTTTTATCCCTATAGTCGATCCAAGGAAATACCCTGTCCCGATCGTACAGCCTACACCGACCAATGATAGCTGCCACCATTTCATATCGCCTTGTTGTTCACCTGATGCATTAGAATCTTGGACAGCCTTCCCTTTCGCTGAACTGCAATTGGCTTTTGTCGTCATGACATTCCTCCTCCTTCCATCATTCATAGTGTTGATATTGCCACAATGAATTATGCAAGGAAGAAGTTTTCAAATACCCTACCTTATGTAATAAACTAAAGCATTGTGCTTTATAATATGATGGCAGAAATACCTTGATATGCAAAATAAACCCCAAAGCCTACCAATGATAATCCAGAGATGATCGAAATGGCCATTAAGCTTTTTTCATTTAAGAACCTGCGAAATCCATTCGTTAATGCCGCTACAAAAAAATCCCAACAGGTAAGCCCAAGGAAGATCATCCCGCTATAAATGAAAAGTTGGGATGTCCCATAACTTGAAGCTGTTTTAGCTAAAACAGATCCATATATCCCCAACCAAAATAAAATGGATAATGGACTGGTCACAGACATGATGAACCCTGTCAAAAAACAGGAAATTAAAGAATCTTTATTCCTATATTCATTTAATAATATCGTATTGACCCGCAAAACACTTTCGACCCCAGAATAAATAAGCACGAATCCCCCAAAAAGCCATAGAAAAATCTGGACAATCGGAATTTCTAAAAACCTTACCATACCTATATACACTAAAATCATGAACAAGGCATCTGCAATCATCGACCCTGCCCCAACGATCCAGGCATGCCAAAACCCGTTCTTGATTCCTTTATCGATACGAGCAGAGTTCACCGGACCGATCGGTGCTGCAAGGGTAAGTCCCAAGAAAAAGTAACTCAGCAGTAAATGTACACTCAAAAAGCATCACTCCTTCGAGCTAGTTCATGACTTGTACATTTTATGTGACAACCCTCGGCCTATAACCACTTGCCATAAAAAATTTCCCGATTTACAAACAAAAAAAGCCGTGGGAAAGCCCGGCTTTTTCGGAGAACTTCTATAGAAACCTATTAGGCAGCAGCTTCTTTTTTATCTGAGCTAATGAATTTCATAACAATCAAAACGATGCCTATACCAATGATCCCTGAAATGATATAGGTCAAATTGATATGATTTTTCATGACAAGGGACATGACCGGAGGGCCTGCCGCAACTCCAATGAACCTTGATGACATATAGAAGGAAGTTATCGTACCCCGCTGTTCCTTTTTTATATTTTGAGTGATGATTGCGTCGAGTGTCGGCAATAACGCACCAATCGCTATGCCCACCAAACTCGTTACGAGTAATAAAAGGAAAACCTTGTTTTTTGTAAAACCGACAAATACAAGGCTGATTGAAAGAACAGCTATACTGATCATGATGATTTTTTTCATGATTGGTAATTCACCCTTGATTTTTTTCCCGGCAACATAAGAAGATACACAAAGGAAAAACAGCGGGATCGCTATTACTAAACCTTTTTTAACTCCATGCAAATCATGGATTTTTTCCAGATTATCAGACAAAAAGAAAAGAACACCAAACAAAACCAACATGACAAATACACCAATCAGGAAAACTGTATATAACCATTTCCCTTCCTGCTTGAATATTTTTTTCGTATCATGCCAGAATTCTTTGAATTTCTTCGGATCATCCTTCTCCTTTGGTACCTTTATAAAGAAAAAGACCAAGACAATAGATATTAAACTGAAGAATGAAATTGAGAAGAATGGTAAAAACCAGATAAATGCAGCAAACAGGGAACCCAGTATTGGACTCAGTACTTTCCCAAATGTATTCGAGGTTTCTATGATTCCTAAACAAGAACTGGTTTTTTCATCATCATCCTTGTATAGATCCCCCACCAGAGGCAAAATGATGGGCGAGGCCCCAGACGCCCCAATCCCTTGCAATACCCTCCCAATGATGATCCATGTGTATGGATTCTCCATTTTCCATGATGCATAACCTGCGATCAAGCCGCCGATGAGGGCTAGGATCAAGCTTGGCAGAATCACCATTTTCCGTCCAAATCTATCTGATAAATAACCCGCTATAGGAATTAAAAAAATGGATGCTACGGAATAGCTTGTTATAACCATACTTGATTGAAATGAAGATATTCCCACCTTTTCCTCGAAAATGGGCAAAACCGGGATAAGCATTGAATTTCCAAGTGTCATTACCAATGGAATCGATGCCATACTGATCAGGCACCATACGCTTACATCTTTATTTTGCTTCTCATGACCTTCCATACTTACACTCCTCATCCATTATAAAAGCAACTTATTGCATAAAAGGTAACATTGTGAAACTAATTTGTTTTGCATCATTATAGATGTCTTCAATTATTATGTTATAGCGCAGAAAGATTTATTCAGTAGCGCTTTACCCAAAATTACCCCTATTACCTTTAAAACAAAAAAACCATTCTGTTTAAGAATGGGTCAGACTGTTGACAAACTCGATATTAATTAAGATTGCCTACATTTTTTTGAGGGAGTGTAAAATATGAACGATGATTTCCACTTTAGGCACTCGCTTTCCGCGGGCGGTCCGGGAGCCTCCTCGGCGCTCTTGGCGCCTGTGGGGTCTCCCTTGGACGCGCTTTTCCCGCAGGAGTCTCGTACCTTCCGTTCCAATCAACTTTGTTAAAATTGCAATTGGAGCCCCTTTTGTCTACAAACTCAACCCATTCTGTTTAATAATGGGTTTCATCCTTTCGTCTTTATAAAAGAATAATATTCCTTTTTTCACAATCCTTTAATATTTGGTCATTCCATACCGAAACCTGAACCTCGCCAATATGTGCTTTCTTCAGCAGAAACATGCATAATCTGGATTGCCCTATTCCTCCACCTATTGAATACGGAAGCTTTCCTTCCAATACGGCCTTATGATAATCGAGCACCTTACGATTTTCGTTTTTGGATAATCTTAATTGTTTTAACAGTGACTTTTCATCTACTCGAATTCCCATTGAAGAAACTTCAAAAGCACATTCCAAGAGTGGATTCCATAAAATGATATCTCCATTTAGGTCCCAATCATCATAATCCGGTGAACGTCCATCATGCTTTTCCCCCGATTGTAACTCTCCGCCAATTTTCATGATGAAAATTGCACCATATTTATTCGCTGCCACATTCTCCCTTTCCTTCGAAGTCAGATTCGGGTATAAATCCTCCAACTCCTGGGTCGTAATGAAGTGAATGTCATCAGGTAACACAGGCTTAAGCAGATGATGGAATTCAAACATATAACATTCGGTCGATTTAATGGCTCTATATATTTTTTTCACTTCAGATTTTAATGTATCTACGTTACGCTGTTCCTTCGTTATGACTTTCTCCCAGTCCCATTGATCCACAAATAAAGAGTGTAAATGATCAAGTTTTTCATCACGTCTTATCGCATTCATATTTGTGTAAATGCCTTCATCACACGCCAAACCATACCTAGATAGAGTGATTCTTTTCCACTTCGCCAAAGATTGAACCACTTCGATTTGTTTATTCTTAATATCCAGAGCTTCAAAGGTAAGAATCCGATCCACACCATTTAAATTGTCATTTATGCCATTACCTTCATTTAAAATAATAGGTGCTGATACTTTAATCAGGTTTAACGCATTTGAAATTCCTTCTTCAAAATGATTCTTAATTTCATTTATTGCAATATCCGTATGCATGATATCAAGAATTGTTTTGTATTTATTCGGCATCGATAATTCAGGCATAATTATCCTCCAATTCCGATTTGAATAGCGCATGCATTAAAATTGGCGTCTTTCCATTTGACTAAATTACATTATGAAGGAGTTTTCTGTGTTGTTACAAAAACACCATGTCACGACTAGGTACATCCATAAGCAGCAAACCGGACAATGATTCACCATATCCACTCAAAAAAAGGGTCAAAAATGTGGTACAAGTCCAATTATCTGAATACATTCAAATAAGTGAAGATGTAACAAACGATGAGGTGATGAATTGGGTGTTTTTTTCAGCTATGTATTATTAGGCTTATCACTGGCGGCTCCTATCGGTCCCATAAATGCTGCTCAATTGGACAAAGGAATCAAGAAGGGGTTTTGGCATGCCTGGGTTTTTGGCTGGGGTGCCATTTTAGCTGATTTTGTATTTATAGCCCTCGTCTTTTTCGGTGTCGTCCACTTTTTGGACAACTCCTTCATGAAGACATTTTTATGGCTGTTTGGATTTTTCGTCCTGACCTATACCGGAATCGAAAGTCTGTTAAGTGCAGGTAAGATTGAAGTGAATGCACGAAAAGCGAAAGATTCCCTTATTTCTTCATTCCTGACAGGATTCATCATGTCCCTTTCGAATCCTTTATCCATTTTGTTTTGGCTTGGAATTTATGGATCCATTCTGGCAAACTCCGCTTCAAAATATGATATGGATCAATTGCTTTTATACAGTTCAGGGATCCTTGTCGGCCTCTTAACCTGGGATTTCGCAATGGCCATCATCGCCAGCACCTTCAGACGCATTTTATCCAAACCCATTCTAATGGGCATCTCGATCATTTCAGGAATATCCCTTATAGGGATTGGCATTTACTTTGCCATCCAAGCAGCCAAGGCTTTATTTACATAAAGAGTTTACTCTTACATTCATTAAATATATAAAATAGGCAGCCCATTTTAATGTCCATCTTTGCCCATGTCGGACACTTATCCCTCTTTGTTCATAGCTTTCAAAGGGTAAACACAAAGGAAGGATTTCTTAAATGTATAATAATTATTACCCTTATAATGTTCCATATAATAATGATCCATATTATTATGATAATTCTTATGCCAATTTGCCTTATTATGATTACAGAATGCCAGTACAAACACTGGTTCCATTAGCTACTATTCAGAGTCATTTAAACGCAGGCCGACAAGGTCATTGTTTCAGAGGTTTTTGGGGTAACACCGAGCACACCTTTATTTTGATGGGGTTCAATGCTGCTACTGGTATGGTACAAATACTCGAAGGTGGCATCCCGAATGAGATTCATCATACAGATATAGTCGGATTACAATATCTAGGATTAACCTGCCCTGTCGGTGGCGGCGGTCAAGGCGGCGGTCAGGGTGGCGGACAAGGTGGCGGTCAAGGCGGCGGTCAAGGTGGCGGTCAAGGTGGCGGTCAAGGTGGCGGACAAGGTGGCGGTCAAGGCGGACCGGGCGGTAACTGTTTCCAGCAGTTCGTTCAGGGCGTTGGCTGGGTATGGATTTGTAGATAGAAAAAAGACAGCCGAAATATTCCGGCTGTCTTTTTTTATCCAAATCTAATCCAATGGGCATTTACTCGTGAGTTCCGGATTAAGCTGCTTTTTTGTTAGTTGCCGCGTTCTTTAATTTGCTGTACCATTTTCTTAATGAACATTTCTATTGCGACATTTTCAAATGCTTGTTCCCCGTATCTCCGGACATTCACTTCATTTTCTTTCTCTTCTTTATCTCCAAGAACCAGCATATATGGGATTTTCCCCATCTGTGCTTCCCTGACTTTATACCCCAGCTTTTCATTCCGATCATCGATTTTCACTCTTATGCCTTTATTCTTCAGTTCTTTTTGAACCTTTAAACAATAGTTCAAATGAACCTGTGAGACAGGGATGATCTGTACTTGTAGCGGAGCGAGCCATACGGGAAATGCACCGGCAAAATGTTCTATCAGAATTCCAAAAAAACGATCGATCGATCCATAAATGGCACGATGAATGACGACCGGACGAACTTTTTCATTATTTTCATCAATGTAAGTCAGATCAAATTTATCGGGCATTTGAAAATCAAGCTGGATTGTTGCACATTGATGGCTTCTTTTTAATGCATCTTTAATATGAAAATCAATTTTCGGTCCATAAAATGCCCCGTCCCCTTCATTTACTTGATAATGTATCCCGATGCTTTCCAGAACATTTTTCAAGGCTGTTTCAGAAGCTTCCCAAAGGGAATCATCGCCCATTGAATCCTCTGGACGAGTCGAGAGCTCCACGGAATACTCGAATCCAAAAGTGCGATACACTTTATCAATCAGATGAAACACTTGTTTAATTTCACTTTCGATTTGATCCTTCCGAACATAAATGTGGGCATCATCCTGGCAAAATGTACGGACACGCAGCATCCCGTTCAATGCACCGCTATATTCATGACGGTGGACTTGACCGAATTCGGCCATCCGGATGGGTAAATCCCTGTAAGAATAAAGACTGTTTTTGAATATAAGCATATGACCCGGACAGTTCATTGGCTTCATCGCGAATTTTGTTTGATCCACCTCAGTGAAGTACATATTCTCATGGTAATGATCCCAGTGACCCGATTGTTCCCATAACCGCTGGTTCATCATGAAAGGAGTGCGAACTTCGTCGTAGTCAGCTTCAGTTTGAAGCTCCCGTGAGAACTTCTCCAATTCATTTCTAACAATTTGTCCTTTCGGTAAATAAAACGGCATTCCAGGGGCTTCCTCCGAAAACATGAATAACTCCAACTGCTTCCCTAATTTACGGTGATCGCGTTTAGCCGCTTCTTCCAGAAATTCAAAATGCTCTTGTAAATCTTTTTTCTTTTGGAAAGCAACGCCATACACCCTTTGAAGCACTTCATTTTGATTGTCTCCCCGCCAATAGGCACCAGATACACGAGTCAATTTGAACGATTTTACAAATGAAGTGGATGGAAGGTGCGGCCCTCTGCAAAGATCGACGAATTCCCCTTGTTGATAAAGCGTTAATTTTTCACCATTAGGGATGTTCTTTGCTATATCCAACTTGAATGACTCCCCTCTGCCCACGAATAACTTTACAGCTTCATCATAAGTCGCTTCGACCCTTTTAATTTCCAGATTTTCACTTATGATATGCTCCATCTCTTTTTCAATGGCTTGTAGATCTTCTGAACTCAAAGGATGGTCTAACTTAAAATCATAGTAAAAACCATCTTCCACTACTGGCCCCATCCCTAATTCCACGTTTTGGTATAATCTTTTCACAGCCTGCGCCAAAACATGTGCCGATGTATGTCGTAACACTTGTAATCCTTCATCCGAATCCAGAGTCAAGATCGACAGTTCGGCATCCTTATTAAGCTTGTGACTTAGATCAACCAGTTGCTTACCCAGTTTTCCTGCTACTGCCTTTTTCCTTAAACTTGAGCTGATGGACCCTGCCACACTTTCCACCGTCACCCCTTGCGGATATTCCCTTTGCTGCCCATCCGGGAATTGAACTTTAATCATTTTTTCACTCATCACATAACACCCCTTTTTTAATAATAAAAAAACGCACTCATCCCTATGCGAGGGACGAGTGCGTTTACCCGTGGTTCCACCCAATTTCCCATAAGCAAAAAACACTCATGGCTCTGGAGCTTGTAACGCAGCTTAGACGATATCGG
>NZ_JBIWNJ010000001.1:1694022-1897902 GCF_044767165.1 Peribacillus sp. NPDC101481
ATATAGCTCAAAGGCGGTAAATCAGTTTCCTAAGCCAGGAAGTTCGCAGCTGCCCTCCCCTCTCTGCAGACCGTAAAAATGATTCATGTCCTTATCAATGCTTCTAAAAATGTAAATGGATTTTTATATTGTTATATATATTACAATATATTCCCATAAGTGACAACCTTAAATTTATTAATTTCATTACAAACACTAAATTGGTATAATTAGTAAAAAAGGAGTCTCTATGAAAAGTTTAAGCAATTGGTCTATCGTTTTTGCAGTGATTGGTACACTATCATTTTGCTGTTCCCTTGCTTTAGCAAAAGCCTCCGAGCTGCTTATGATTTCAGGATTCGGTGCGTTGCTTATTGGTATGTTTTGCAGTTTAGGGGCCATGTTTATCAATGAAAAAGGAAAGTTGAAGTTTTTGGCTGTGGCTGCATTCTTTCTTTTAAGTTTCATTCTCGTTTGGAATGAGCCATTTCAAATTGTCAGGCTCTTGACCTGGATGAAAAATTAATCGAAATGAAAAACCCGTTCTTCATGACGGGTTTTTTGATGAGTTCAATCTTCATCGGCTATCGTTCGACTTGAATTCTTTATTCCAAGCCATAGCGTAAGTCCAGTGGTCCAGAGAATTAGGGTACATCCGAAGCCGAGCAATGATAACGGTGCAAGGATTTGATGCTCCCCAAACATGACGGTGTCTGGCACAATAAGCAATGTGATAAGCGCCAATAAACAGAGAAGCACTCCTGTTGCATAGTAAACCTTGATTTTGAAAAGTGACGCCAAAGGTAAAAAATGAATCCCAACAATAATGGCGATGATGCCTGGTATAAGATCAATCTGATCTATCAAGTTACAGATGGCAATGGCAATTCCAATCAGCAAACCTTCGGCAATGAAAACCATATTAAACAAAAATCCGATACGCTTCAGACGCCTAGCCCCATTTTCTGAAACTTGATTGGACATTTTTTGTGATGCATGAATTAATGATATGCCTCCGATAACCATTATGATTCCGACCAATATGGCTGCGAGTTCCACGTAGGGAAACCCCCACCCCTGCAATCCCATTACACCGGTACCTGCCCATAGTGTACCGAAGAACGCCATGAAAATGACTCCAATTCCAGAACCGCGAAACGCCTCTTTCATCATCAGTTTCCTTTCATCCACAGTATAATCGTACATAGAATAATATTGCACCACTTCCCCAATTATTCAGCTTTTAAAAAATGATTTTATTGCAAAAATTACCATATCTCGAACTTTAATAGATAATTTCCGCTTTCGGAGATATAACTGGATTTTCGAAGATATAACTGGATTTTCGAAGATATAACTGGATTTTCGAAGATATATTCCTATTTTCGGAGATATACCTGGATTTTCATACAAATCCCCATAAAAAACCTGAGTCCCCAAAGGGGTCTCAGGTTTTTTCCATTGGTATCAAGCCACATCTGATTTATCGAATTGACAATCTTTTAGTGATATTAATTTGGTCTTGTGATAAAACTTGTATCCTAACCAGACTACCAGGAATATCGGCAATCCGATATAGGAGACAGCGACGCCATACCAGTCGATGCTGCCGCTTAGGAATGCTTCATAATTCTGTCCTGCAATGACAAGCATGCACAGTGCGAATGAAAGAATCGGACCGAATGGAAACCATTTTGCTTTATATTTCAATTCGTTTAGGTCACCACCTTGTGCAACATAGGCACGTCTAAAGCGATAATGGCTTATGGCGATTCCAATCCAGGCGATGAAGCCAGTCAGCCCGGATGCATTCAATAGCCATGTAAATACATGGTCCCCGAAAATGGAGGTCAAGAAGGCGAGTCCTCCAATTAAGGACGTGATGATCAAAGCATTCATCGGGATTCCCCTGCGGTTGACTTTGGCCAGGAATTTGGGAGCTTGTTTATCTTTTGCCATCGACCATAACATCCGCGTTGATGCATATAGCCCCGAGTTCCCTGCAGATAGTAAGGAGGTTAACACGACAGCATTCATGACTGATGCCGCAAATGCCAGTCCTGCCCGTTCAAAGACTAGTGTGAAAGGGCTTACAGAAATGTTTTCGACATCTCCGTTCAACAAACTTGGACTCGTATAAGGTATTAAGAGACCGAGTATCAGGATGGCCCCGATGTAAAATAAGAGGATGCGCCAAAATACTTGGCGGATCGCATTCGGAACATTTTTTTCGGGTTCTTCACTTTCTCCGGCAGCAATACCAACCAGTTCTGTGCCTTGAAAAGAAAATCCCGCGATTAGAAAGATTGAGATGATCGATAAAAATCCTCCCTTGAATGGTGCCTCATCCATGGTGAAGTTTTCAAATCCGATCACCTTTCCGCCAAAAACCCCCAATATGGTCAATAAACCAATAATGATAAAGCAAATGATGGCGACGACTTTTATTAAGGCAAACCAATATTCAGATTCACCATAGCTTTTAATGGATAGGGCGTTGAGGGTGAAGACGATTCCAAGAAACAATGCGCTCCATATAAGGCTGGGTACATCAGGGAGCCAAAATTTCATGATGATGGCTGCTGCAGCTATTTCCACAGCAAGGGTTACTGCCCAGTTAAACCAATAATTCCAGCCAAGTGCAAAGCCGAATGCGGGATCAACAAAGCGTGTGGCGTAGGTGGAAAATGATCCCGACACAGGCATATATGTCGCCATTTCCCCTAAGCTCGTCATCAGGAAATAAACCATGATTCCAATGCAGGCATATGCAGCGAGGGCACCACCGGGCCCTGCACTCTGGATGGTTGCCCCGCTTGCCAGAAATAATCCGGTTCCTATTGAACCGCCGATGGCAATCATGGTCATATGCCTTGCTTTCAGTTGCCTTTTAACTGTCGGTTCTTGATTATCAATGAGATTCATGTCCATATGGTTCCTACCTCATTTTCTTTTAAAGTTAAAAGTTCAAGAAATAGTAAAAAGTTTTTTTAATAACCGCTTTTCGCTTTACTTGCTGGAATACTATCCAGTTTAATTGCCATTGCCTGGTATCGTCTCCCTATTCCCTGCCTGTGTGACCCCATCCTGCTCAGTCTCCATTCCGCACCATTGAATTAAAGTAAGGGCAATGATCTCCGTTGTGGAGAATACGTTGTCCAGCAGGATATATTCATTTGGATAGTGGGCAACCTCGGTTACTCCTGGCCCGAAAACGATTGCAGGCGTTTCACCGACATGTGTCAGCAATCCCCCGTCCGTTCCCCAAGGGGATGCTTCAATGACCGGGTCCTGTCCGGCAACTTGCCGATATTGATGAACAAGCGCATTCATCAGTTCATGCTCTACATCAATTGCACCTGGTACCCAGCGTGCCCCGAACCATTCCAATACGGCCGGGTTTTCCTTGAACCATTGGTCCACTTCCTCCAGCTGCAATAACCAGGCGGCCATTTCTTCCTTCGCCTGCTCCATCGTTTCCTCTGGCGCAACGCCCATCCTTCCTTCGACCTTCACAAGGTCGGGAACGGATGACGGCCAATTACCGCCTTCAATGACACCAAGATTGATCGGAATCGGAATAGGCGTGTTCTGATAAAGCGGATCAATGATACGTGCATTTCGCTTTTCTTCCAAGGCACGGATATGATTGATTACGGTCATGCTTTTTTCAATCGCACTAACGCCTTCATACCTTGTTCCGCCATGGGCTGACCGTCCTTTAACAGAGATTCGGAACCACATCGAACCCTGCTGTTTCGGGAAAATCCTCATATTCGTCGGCTCAGGGATCAGGGCAGCATCGGCTTTATATCCCCTCAGGACGGCTGCTAATGTTCCGGCCCCGCCGCTTTCTTCTTCAATCACACTTTGAAAAATGACATCTCCCTTTAATTGGATGCCATTTTCCTTCAATGCCTGCATCGCAAGGATCAGCGATACATTTCCACCCTTCATATCGGTTACTCCGCGTCCAAACATTCTTCCATTCTTAATGGCTCCGCTATATGGGTCGTCGTCCCACTGATCCCGGTCTCCATCCGGAACCACATCGATGTGTCCGTTCAGTATGATGGAACGTCCGCCTCCAGTCCCTTTCATGATACCTACCACATTGGGGCTGTTGGAAAATTCACTGCGCGGAGAATAAAAATAAGAATGCTTTTTCAGCTCGCCGCCGTCAGGTTCCCAACTATCGATCTGCAAACCCATTCCCTGCAGCTTTTGGGCGACGATGGCTTGAGCCCCTGCTTCATTTCCTTGCGTACTCGGGGCTTGTACCATTTTTTGCAAAAGGTTTGTTCCTTCTTCCCGATTATCCTTGATCCATTGGTTTATCCGTTTTTTTATATCCGGCACGTTTATCCTCCTTAATTACACATAATCTTATTCAATGGTGGTGACGGCAGCATGGATTTTCAATGTTGCCTCTGTATTCCTTATCACATCATCCACGGTATATGGCGTCATGACTTCCTTCAGCACCAATCCCTCCGGTGTAACTTCCATGACTGCCATTTCCGTAATGATTAAATCCACACTCTGCTTTGCCGTCAATGGAAGCGTACATGTCTTCAAGATCTTCGATTCACCCTGCTTATTCACGTGATTCATCAGGACGATCACCTTTTTGGCTTTCTGGGCAAGTTCCATTGCCCCGCCCATCCCCGGCACCCGCTTTCCTGGGACGATCCAATTCGCCAAATCCCCTTTTTCACTCACTTCCAGGGCTCCAAGTATGGTGATGTCGATGTATCCTTTCCTGATCATTCCAAATGCCGTTGCACTGTCAAAGTAAGAAGCTCCCGGTACAGTGGTGATCGGGAAACCTCCCGCATTACAGAGGGCAGGATCTTCTTTCCCGGGATCAGGACTTGGACCGGTACCGAGAACTCCATTTTCCGCATGGAACAGCACAGAGATATCTTGAGGTATGTGATCTGCCACCAAGGTAGGGATGCCGATGCCTAAATTGACGATCAGTCCATCATGGATTTCCTTGGCGGCGCGTTTCGCGATGCGATTTCGTACATCTACTGCCATGCCCATTTCCAATTCACCCCTTTTGTCGGAATCACCATATCTACATAAATGCCTGGTGTGGCAATACATTCCGGATCCAATTCGCCTGCAGGAACGATTTCCTCCACTTCAGCAATCGTGAAGGCTCCAGCCATCGCGACCAGCGGATTGAAATTACATGCAGTCTTGTCGTACACTAAATTCCCCAGCGAATCAGCCTTTTTGGCATGGACGATGCTTACTTCAGCCGTCAAAGCGGTTTCCACCAAGTATTCTTTTCCTTCTATCACAATCTTGTTCTTGCCTTCTTCGGCTATCGTACCAATCCCGACATCGACAAAAATCCCGCCTAAGCCTACACCGCCAGCACGAATCCGTTCAGCCAATGTCCCTTGCGGTGAAAATTCGACTTGCAGCTTCCCTTCAGTCATGAGCCTGCCGGCATTAGGATTGGATCCGATATGCGAGGCAATCACTTTCTTTGCCCTTTCAGCAGTCACAAGCCGGCCTATGCCAATGTCAGGAAATCCTGTATCATTGCCAATCAAGGTCAAATCCTTAACACCCTTGGCCAGGATACCCTGCACGAGCGTGGGGGGAGTCCCCACTCCGCCAAATCCGCCATACATGAGTGTGCATCCATCGGAAATATGCTCCAGTGCTTCTTCCAGGGTCACAATTTTGTTTTTCTTCGTAATGACCTGCTTCATACCGTTCCTCCTAAATAGCCTGCATGTCCTCAATCAAACCTTCCGAGTGCAATTCACGCTGCAACTCTTCAAGGGAAGCTTCCAGTATCTTGACGAGGCGATCGATTTCTTCAGTCGTAATGATTAATGGCGGAGATAGGATAACCGCATCACCAGCGATTCCTTCAATCGCACCTGCAGCAGGATAGATCAACAATCCCTTCGCAAACGCCTTATTGACAAGCCTAGTGGTCAGGCCGATTTGCAAGTCGAATGGCGTTTTTGACATCCGATCTGAGACAAACTCAAGTCCGAGGAGAAGCCCTTTCCCCCGTACATCACCAATGATGTCGAATTTCCCAGCCAACCCTTGCAGCTTCTTAAATAGATATTGACCTTTCTCTTCCGCTGCCTGAACCAGGTCATTTCCCTCAATGTAGGAAAGCACTTCCAATGAAACGGCTGCAGATAGAGGATTTGCACTATATGTGTGTCCAGCCATGATTGAATTCGAGCCTTTTAAAATGGGCTCCATGACACGGTCACTAACCATTGTGGCTGCCATTGGAGTATAACCGGCGCTCATTCCTTTACCCAATGCGATGATATCCGGGTCGACTCCCCAATGTTCCATAGCGAACATTTTTCCTGTCCGTCCGATTCCCGTCATTACCTCATCGGCGATAAAGAGAATGTCATAGTTTTCGCAGATTTCCTTAATCCTTTGATAGTAACCATCCGGCGGTGTTACAGCACCAGCGGATGCCCCGATGATCGGTTCTGCGATGAAGGCTGCGATATTCTCTGAGCCGACCCTTTGAATGGCTGTTTCCAGTTCATTTGCACACTGAAGCTTGCAGTCGGAAAATTCATTATTATAAGGACATCGATAACAGTAGGGAGCGGAAATGCTAGGGAAATCTTCCAATAGCGGAACAAAACGCTTTCTCCTCGGTACATGACCTGACATCGATAAAGCGCCCATCGTAATCCCATGATAACTCGTCCATCTGGAGACGATACGATTTTTACGCTCATATCCTTTTTCTTGCCAATGCTGAATCGCTATCTTCATCGCCGTTTCGGTCGCTTCGGATCCGCTATTCACGAAAAATGACCAATTCAAATCCCCTGGAGCCAAATCACTTAGCTTTTTGGCCAATGCCTCTGCGGCTTCACTCGTAAAATGAGACCTGTATGCAAAAGAAACTTTGCGGGCCTGCTCCGTCATTGCATCGACAACGTCCATTACACCATGGCCAATACTTGCCGTAACAGCACCTGATGATCCGTCTATATACTGCTTTCCATCTGTATCATAAAGATAAATTCCATTCCCATGAGAGATAGTGGGATAGTCATGATCTAAAGTAGGCTTAATCAAATAATTGCGTGTCATGTCATCTCTCCTTTTTAACGTTCGTACACATTATCTATCAATATATTAAGTTTTTAAAAGGAACCTATCCTAAAAGGCTCATCCTGAATCAGGATGGATTCTGTAGGGCAGCCTTCCATAGCATCTTGCATGTCATCATGCAGAATCTCAGGAACCTCGGCAATCCCTTGATTATCGTCCAAGATGACGAAAGCGATCCCTTGATCGTCATAGTCATAAATCTCAGGACCTGTTGAACCGCATGCCCCGCACGCAATACAGGTTTCTTTATCGACCCAAGTGTATTTAGCCATAAAAATAATCCTCCTACTTGAGGGATAAATCTTTACCCCAAATATTCATGTCCTCATACTTATCCCAAATATTGCAATTCTTCGTTAATCTGCCGCCATATTCATATCCCAGCTGATGAAAGACGGCGTTCATGCCCATTGACAATGAACGCGCTAACGAATAAGAGCAATAAATGTTTTTCCTGAACAATTCTTGTTCCAAGGCGGAGATGAGCACCTTCATGAAACCATGCTTCCGATGTTGGGGAATTGTTGCACAGTCCGTTAATTCAGCATTGTGATACATCTCATTCACTTCAGCGGATGCAGCACTCACGATGGTTCCTTCATATTCGATAACACTAAAGATCGTGCCTTCCTCCATCACTTTCTTGATATATCGCTCATCATTCATCGGTGTAGGATAGGTTTCAAAGATGGCACCATATAAATTCGCCAGCTCTTTTGCATCTTCAACCGTAGCAAACCGGAGGATATAATCCTTAGGTATTTGCTGAGATTCAATCAGTCTAGAAATCTCACTTACATCTTGGATTACTTTATCTTCCTTGACCCAAAAGTCGCTTGTTCGCCTTTCATCCGTTAAATAGAAGGCCATGCAATAAGCATCATTCCCTTTGAAATACTTGCTCAATATTCCTTCCAGCATGAATCCTTTACCCAACGCTGCTGATAAATCTTCTTTCCTCGCTTTAAGTATCACTTTTGTAAAGCCCTGCTCCTTTGCAATGGCAAGGGCCCGATCGATCCCTTTTTTGATATTTCCCCGATAATCATCCATACGCAAGCGCTGATTGGCATGATCATGATAGAGCTCCATCGTATAACAATCCCCGGTCTCCATTTGGGTGAAAAAAGGCAGCTTTTGAACAGGCATTATGTACCCCCCTTATTTAAAGAATTCGGGAGAAGAGATGCATATCATCCGCTTCTCCCGGCATTTTATTTCCAATTGAATAATTTTTTGACAGGTGCCTGAAGAAGCTGATCATACGTAAATTCGTCAGGATATTCACTCACATCATATATGGATAAGGCTTCATCCACCTTTTGATTCATCGAATCAGATACATAAATTCCACATTCAGGACAGTTCAAGGCTGGAACTTGAAGGACTTTTATTGAGCGTTTCCCGTCAGGCATGATCCAGTAACAATCCTTCTTTTCACTTTCTTCTACGTTTGGGGCATTGCACCATAAGCAGTCCATCTTCATTCCTCCTTGCCATCAGATTTCACCGAGCCACTGGCGGCCATGGCGTTCTTTTTTTCTTGGGCTAACCTTAATTTTTCCTTCATTTCATCCCGTTTATCACGGCGATCCTTCAAGGAAGCATGTTCATCAGTGCTTTCATACGCTTTTCTCTTGTCAAGACGACGAAGGCCCTCCGGCACCAAGTTGAATTTCTCGTCCGTCATAAGAGCGGAAATCCCGACGGCTTCTTTCCTATCCGCAGTACCATACACTTCATCAAAGTAAGCATCCGCACTGCCGGCAACATAATTCTTCGGCTCCGGATAGCTTGTGATTACTCCTTCAAAGTTCCGTAAAACGACTTTATCCGGACTTTGCGAAAGAAGGTAATTCGGAGTCAAGGCAATCTTTCCGCCACCGCCAGGAGCATCCACCACAAAGGTTGGCACTGCATATCCTGATGTATGCCCGCGCAGCGCTTCAATGATTTCCAATCCTTTTGAAACCGGCGCCCGGAAATGGCCAATCCCTTCAGATAGATCACATTGATAAATGTAATAAGGTCTTACCCTTGCTTTTACACAGTCATGCATAAGCTTTTTCATGATATGGACACTATCGTTGATACCAGCCAGGATGACTGCCTGATTCCCAAGCGGCACTCCTGCCATCGAGAGCATATCACATGCTTTTTTCGCTTCATCCGTCAGTTCAAGTGAATGATTGAAATGCGTATTCAGCCAAACCGGATGGTATTTTTTCAGAATATTACATAAATTTTCAGTAATCCTCTGCGGGAAAACGACCGGTGCACGTGTGCCGATCCGAATGATTTCCACATGCGGGATGGCACGTAAGTTACTCAATACGTATTCAAGGATCTTATCATTGATCAACAGGCCGTCTCCTCCAGAGATCAGTACGTCCCTCACTTCCGGAGTGTTCCGGATATATTCAATCGCCCCGTCAAGCTGCTTCTTGGGAACACCCATGCCAACCTGACCTGAAAAACGGCGTCGCGTACAATATCTGCAGTACATGGAGCATTGGTTCGTTACAAGGAATAGAACGCGATCCGGATAACGATGCGTCAATCCTGGAACTGGGGAATCCTCATCCTCATGCAGCGGATCCTCCAAATCATATCTAGTCTTGTTCATTTCTGCCGAAAGCGGTACCGACTGTAAACGAATCGGACAGCGAGGATCATCGGGATTCATCAAAGATGCATAATAAGGTGTAATGTTCAATGGAATCGTTTGAGTCGAAATCCGGACTCCTTCTTCTTCATCAGGTGTCAGGTTGACGACCTTTTTCAGATCATCCAGTGTTTTAATCGTATTGGTCAATTGCCAGATCCAATCATTCCACTGCTCTTCCGTTACATCCTTCCACAATTCGATATCATTATAATGCCTGCGTCCACCTAGGTATTCTTTATGTTTTACATCCATTCCCATCAAATTCATTAATAATGCCCCCTTATTATAAGAACTTATCTATATACTCTCGCAAGAATGATGCCAACATTGATAACAAGGAAATCATAAGCAAATGGGGGTAAACCTAGCTGAAAATCGCAAGATATTTTTCATTATGCATAATTTTTTGCAGCCAGATTCTTTGCACCAGGCAATAAAAAAAGAAGGCTCTCTTTACACAAGAGCCCTCTTCACGTTACATCATGATCAAGAAAGTGACAGCGTTTCCAAAAAACCTGAATTCACTTGGTTTCCTTCGACCCTGCCGTATAAACTTTTTCAATGCCGTACTTGTTTAACTTATATTGCAATCCCTGCCTTTTAATATTGAGGGCTTCTGCCGTTTTGCTGATATTCCCGTTATATTTCTCGAACATATTGATGATCATTTCCCTTTCCATTTCTTCAAGAACGACAGGTAAATCAATCCTGTTTTTCAATGGGGAAGGCTGGCTCTGCGCATTTGCTGCAGCATAATTTCCTGACGGGAAAAGATAAGCAGGAAGATGATGTTCATCAATCATATCTTCCCCAGCGTCCATGACGTTAAAGGTTAACTCGATGGCATGTCCCAGCTCACGAATGTTCCCTGGCCATGGATATTGAAGAAGCCGCTGCATCGCCTTATGACTGATCCCGCGCACTTCCGTAAAAAATGATTTGTTGAATTTTAGAATAAAGTGATTGACGATTTCCGGAATATCCGTTTTACGCTCCGAAAGAGAAGGCATCTGGATCGTCACGACATTGAGGCGAAAGAATAAATCCGAGCGAATGATTCCCCGCTCCAACGCCTCTTCTGGAGAAATGTTCATCGCAGCAATGATTTTCACACTAATCTTTTGCTCTTTCGAACCTCCAACACGGCGCACCTCACCTTCCTGTAGCACTCGGAGCAATTTTGCCTGCAGGCCGAGGTCGAGGCTATTCAGCTCATCAAGGAAAAGGGTACCGCCATTTGCCTGTTCAAAAATGCCCATGCGATCCATCGCTCCGGTAAAAGCCCCTTTCGTCGTACCGAACAGCAGCCCCTCCATCAATTCCTTGGGAACAGCCGCACAGTTTTGCGCGATGAATGGCTGATTTCGCTGAGCACTTACATTATGTATACTTTGAGCGACAAGTTCCTTCCCTGTCCCTGTTGGTCCATAAATCATGACTGGGGAATGTGTACGGGCCGCTTTTTTCGCCAAGGAAATCGCTTGCTGAAAAGCAGGGCTATTACCAATCAAATCACTAAAATGATAGGTCGCCGTCCCTTCAGAGAACTTATTTTTCCTATGGGTCTCGGCCAGCTGGGAACGCAAATCGACAATTTGGTCATACATATTCATGACCTTCGTAATATCCTTTGCGATTTCCACTGCACCAATGATTTCACCATCCTCATACAAAGGATACGTACTATTGATGGACGTTATCTTTTTCTCCTTTAAGTTGACATATGTTTGAATGGACTCAATCGTTTCATTGCCTTTTTCCAATGCTACATGCAGCGTACTGGATTCATCAGTCAATGAAGGATAAAGCTGAAAAATATTCTCCCCCAGCACCTGCTCACGATCAAGCCCGTCGATATGTGCCATCATTTCATTGTAAAAAACCGTATCCCCATCTTTATTCACAATATGGACACCCACATTGATCACATTCAATATCCATTCAAATTGAGTGGAAAACTGATTTACTGAAGATTTCATTTCTTCATCTCCGTTCTCTGCCATTTGATAGAATCACCTGTAAATTATAGCATTTAATGGGAAACATTCATCTCTTTAATCTTATTAAAATCAAACTTCAACACAAAGGCAATAGAATACTAAGGTCAAATAAAGGAATCTCGCATTAAGCCAAGAAGATTATATAAGAAAATATAAAATTCTAGGGGTGAGTCGGATTACAGAACGAAGCAAAGAAACGAAAATAGAAATTAAACCGTGGGAAGATAAAGACCTTGAATTACTATTTCAACTAAATGCCCCAGAAATGATGGAACATCTTGGCGGACCAGAAAGTAATGAACAAATCCTGAAACGCCATCAACGGTATCTACAGATTGGAGATAAAGGGTGCATGTTTAGCATCAACTCATTTCCAGAAGCAGAGGCGGCCGGCTCCGTTGGCTACTGGCAAAAAGTGTGGAACGATGAAAATGTGTATGAAATCGGTTGGAGCGTCCTCCCTTCCTTCCAAGGAAAAGGAATCGCATCTCATGCCGTGAAGGCACTGATAGAGAAAATCATAGCCGAACGAAAATACAAATATATTCACGCTTTCCCTTCCATCAATAATCCTGCATCAAACGCGATTTGCCGCAAGCTCGGCTTCATCCTCATCTCCGAATGTGAATTCGAATACCCACTGGGGAGCTTTATGCGATGCAATGATTGGTGCCTCGAACTTGAATGAGTTCTTGCCAGGGGAAGTCGAATTATGCTGGGTTTAGGTGAATTATTTCCCGGGAAAGTCGAATTATTCCCGGGTAGGACGGATAAGCTTGAAGTATGTCGAATTATTTCCGCGTGGGTCAAATTATTGCCGGGGTAGGTCGGATTTTTCCTGAGATAGGTCGGATTATTGCCAGGGTAGGTCGGATTTTTCCTGAGATAGGTCGGATTACACCCCATCCGCTAACCATTCATTTACTGCTCAAAGGATAAAACCTGAATATGAAGTTTTATATCTTAATGATGGTTAGGTTGATTCTCTGATTTTAAGTTTGGTAGGCAATTTAATAATGTCGCGCTTTAATTTCAAATCATTACTTAAATATTTTATCAATTCTATTACAGTGCGTTGTCCTAATTCCATAATTGGTATATCAATTGTGGTTATGGTGGGGGTTGTGACTTGGCAAATAGATTGATTATCATAACCAACTATAGCTAGGTATTCCGGTATTTTATAGCCCAACATGGCTGCCTTTTTAATAATTCCTGCTGCGACCTGATCATTTCCAGTAAATAAAGCAGTAGGTTTTTCTTTTAATTTTAATATTTCATCACAAATACGGAATCCATCTTCAATATTAAATCCATGCCCAAATATCCAGTCTTCATTATGTAGTAAATTATTATCCGCTAAAGCTTTTAAAAACCCCTCTTTTCTTTGAATCTGAGCCTGACTATAAGAAGTATCGTAGCAAAAACCTATCTTCCTATGGCCTTTTTTTATTAAATGATTAACAGCTTTGTATGTCGCTTCGAATTCATCATAACCAATAATTGGTATAGAGGCGGAATGATGGTATTCATTACACAGTAAAATTGGGCCGTATTTCAAATAAGGCTTGATTACATTCCATTCATTTTCTAACGCTCCTAAAATAACCCCATCTACTTCTCTATTCTTTAATTTTCCCATAACATCTAATTCATTTTTCGCATCATAAAAAGTTTGAAAAATAAGAACTTTATAATCATTTTCCAAGGCTGCTAGAGATACTCCTTTAACCAATTGGGCAAAGAATGGATGATCGAAACTTGGGACTGATATTGCAATGGTCTGGGTTTTATTTGTCCTAAAATTCCGGGCTAGTGAACTTGGTGCATAATCAAGCTCTTCCATGACCTTTAAGATTTGTTCCCTTTTATCTTTCGATACATATGGATGATTATTTAAGACTCTGGATACCGTTGTTTTAGAGACATTACATATCTTGGCTATCTCGCTAATTCTCGTCATTTAATCCCATCCTTGTAATAAGTGGTTGACATGTTATCGATTTCAGAAGTTATTATTAAACCGTTCCTAATATATTAACAAAATTTTACTGCTGAGTTGTATTTTAAAAAGTTATATTTTTAGCTAATGGAGGGATTGTTATGTTATTGAATAAAAAGGGCGGGTTTCAGTTATTGCCAAAGGTTGATGACCCAAAATACATTGTATTCTGTGATTTTGATGAAACCTATTATCCTCACTCCATGAGTCACGAGAGACAGGAAGATTTATATGAACTTGAAAATTACTTAGAAGCAAAAAGTAATGATGAAGAACTTGTCTTTGGCTGGGTCACAGGGAGTAGTATCGAATCAATATTACATAAAATGGAACATGGTGGATTCAGATTTTTTCCCCATTTTATTGCAAGTGACTTAGGTACCGAAATCACCTATTTCTCAGAAAATAACTTTTTGGAAAATGATCCAGATTGGCATTCACAGATTAATATCGAAGAATTTAATAAACGGAAAGTCGATGAAATTTATAATGTTCTACTCAACGGCAATATACCATTGATTCCTCAGACTCAAATGGGAAGTTCACGCTATAAAAGAAATTATTATTATCAAATACAACATGAATCTGTCGACAAGAAGAACTTATCCACCATCCAGAGGGTGGCTAAAGAGTATGGGATAGGGGTAAATATCAATCGTTGTAATCCCCTTGCCGGCGATCCTGAAGATAGTTATGATATAGACTTTATCCCATTAGGTACTGGTAAAAATGAGATTGTACGATTTATGCTAGACAAATTCGGGCTGAGTCGGGAGCAAGCCTTTGCTTTCGGGGATAGCGGAAATGATTTGCTCATGTTAAAAAGTGTTAAACATGGCTACCTTGTAGGGAATGCAACTCAAGAAGCCAAGGAAGCTCATACTAAAATAGCGACAGGTACGTACTCTAAAGGAATATTAAGAACTTTGCAATCCATAATTAATATTTAGTATAAGTAATGAAAAAAGGCAGTTGGTGCACTCTTGCCACAGCTTTAACTTTCTGCTAACAGTATGGTTTCTATATCAAGCAAACAAATCATTCCATGTTTCTTTACCTGCAAGCTTATCTGCGGATATCCCGCTTGCTCTTTGGTATTTGTATAATGCCGTCTCGGTATTTTTTCCGAATTCTCCATCAAGGGGCCCATTATATCCTTTCATATAGAGCGTTGCTTGCAGGATCCATGTGATATTGCAGCTAGCGCCTTTTTTTATGGTGACGATCGCATTTTTGGTTTTAGGTCCCCATTTCCCATCGACAACAAGCTTTTTATTGAATTGCTTATTCAATTCCGTTTGGAAACCTATTATAAGGGCCGTTCGAGTTTTGGGACCATAAAACCCATCACACTCAATATTCGTTTCATATCGGCCATTTAACGTTTGTTGAATCGAAATGATATAATTATCTCCTTTGCCGGTTTTCTGCATTTCCCTTTTTTCTAATTTGAAGGTAAGGCGGGGACCTTTTCCTGATTGTAACTGTGTATATGATAACCCGCCTGTCATCTCCAAGTGGGGGTAATCCTTGAATGAACTCCAATCGCCGCCCCATTTAAATCCTAAATCCTTACCTATGGCTGCCACTCGCTGCCATTTTGAATTAACTGTCCATATCGCTCTCCTGCCATCATCACTCACTATGAAGAAGTCAATAGCCAGTCCATAATTATGATAGGATTGCCCAGGCTTAGCCTTCGTCACAATCGGTTTAGCTAGATTACTATAGTTTTTTCCTTTGTAGCTGTAAACTCGTCCTTGACCATAAAGGTTGGCTTGTTCTTCCAAAGAGCGATAACCTGCACTTATCTGTACCGTGATTCCTTCATTATAAGCACGTTCGACCATTTCCAATGCTGATGCCTTCACAACAGGATTCATCCCTTTGCCCATCTTTTTCACTGATCGCTCCAATAATGTCCGTAATGCTACTTTCACTGTCATCCCTCCTTTTAAGTTCCCATCAAAGTTTATATAAGACTTTTTAACGAAAAAGTAGCAGAGTTGGAAAAGTTTGTTCTCATTTAATAGAGAATAGAAGTGATATGTTATTTATCCGCTCCCTTTCCGCCGACTGCCTGCCAAGCGTCTGCGGGGTCTCGGCTAGTCAGTTTTTCGGAAGAAGTGTCGCAATTTTCTTCTATCTATTGAGGGTTGCATCGGTATAGACTAGTAAAAAACATCAAGTTTACTTTTAAAATCTTGGTTCGGGGCGAGTGCAATTCGAAACTCCTTTTGTCGAAAAATTGATGAAACCGCCAGACTGTAGACGAATTGGAGAAGAAGAGCCAGTTTTCCTACAATATTTCTTAAAAAAGAAGCTCCAGTTGATTGGAACGGAAGGTACGAGACTCCTGCGGGAAAAGCGCGTCCAAGGGAGACCCCACAGGCGCGAAGCGTCGAGGAGGCTCCCGGACCGCCCGCGGAAAGCGAGTGCCTGGAGTGGAAATCATTACACATATCCTCTTTCAAAAATCCCCTCCCTTTCCGCCGACTGTCTGCCAAGTATTGATAACTGAGGTTAAAAGGCCTGTCGTTCTATCATTATAGAAAGGGAATTCCACAAAAAAAATTAGACTGCTTCCGTTCGCCCGTTTGCGAATGAAAGCAGTCTAATCATGTATTATTTTATTATTCTCTTTAATTTACGCTTTAATTTCAATAGAGGGGCTAACTGTAAAGTCGGCCTCTGTTTTGCTTTTCACTTCATCAAGTGTTACGCCATTTTGCAGTTCAATCAATTCCATGCCAGCTTCTGTAAATTGAAAAACAGCCAGTTCGGTAATCAGGCAATGGACGACTTTTTCTCCCGTCAATGGCAATGTACAGCTTTTTTTCACTTTGGATTCCCCATGCTTGTTCACATGGTCCATGATGACAACAATACGTTTTGCGCCTTGGACGAGGTCCATCGCTCCTCCCATTCCTTTTACCATCTTCCCTGGAATCATCCAGTTTGCCAAGTCCCCATTTTCGGAAACTTCCATCCCGCCTAAAATGGCTAGATCGATGTGGCCGCCGCGAATCATTGCAAACGATTCAGCGCTATCAAAAAATGATGCCCCTGCTTTTGCGGTTACTGTTTCTTTTCCTGCATTGATCAAATCCGGATCGACTTCATCCTTTTGTGGATAAGGGCCGATTCCGAGTAAGCCATTTTCCGATTGAAGCATGACATTAAAGTCATTCGGGATCATGTTGGCAATCAAGGTCGGCATTCCAATCCCTAAATTTACACACATACCGTCTTGGATTTCTTTAACGGCCCGTTCTAAGATTAGTTGTCTAGTCATTCGATACTCCTCCTTTTTTATGCGTTAGCAGTTGTAAGTCTTTCAATTCGTTTTTCATAGTCATTCCCTACAAGCACTTTCTGTACATAAACTCCTGAAGTATGAATTTCATCCGGATCGAGCTCCCCTGTGCCCACAAGCTCCTCCACTTCGACAAGCGTGACTTTCCCTGCGGTGGCAACGACAGGGTTAAAATTCCTTGCCGTTTTACGATATACAAGATTACCGAAATGATCTGCTTTCCAGGCTTTTACAAAGGCAAAATCTCCGACTATTCCTTTTTCCATAATGTATGTGCGGCCATCAAACTCTTTATGTTCTTTACCTTTTGCGACTTCCGTTCCTACTCCTGTAGCTGTATAAAAGGCAGGAATTCCCGCTCCGCCCGCTCTTAAACGCTCGGCCAGCGTTCCTTGGGGAACTAGCTCGACCTCCAGCTCGCCGCTTAAAAATTGCTGTTCAAATAACTTATTTTCCCCAACATAAGAAGCGATCATTTTTTTGATTTGTTTATTTTCAAGCAATAGACCCAGACCCCAGTCATCGACACCGCAATTGTTGCTGACAATCGTCAAATCCTTTACACCTTTGTTACGCAAAGCAATGATCAGTTTTTCTGGTATTCCGCTTAATCCGAACCCGCCTACGATAATGGTTGCTCCATCCTCGATTTGTTGAATAGCGCTATCAAAAGATGTTAATAATTTACTCATTTTCCATCATCTCCATTCTTAATACTATTCTATTAAATAAACAGTGATGTTGCAAAAGCTATGATGAACACGGTCACTGTTTTTAAAATCGTAATCGCAAAGATATCCTTGTAAGATTGACGATGTGTCAGTCCAGTAATGGCAAGTAAGGTAATGACGGCACCATTATGCGGCAGTGTATCCATTCCGCCAGATGCCATGGATGCAATTCGATGAAGCATTTCCGGGGTGATTCCGACACTTTGGGCCACCTGCAAATAGTGACCTCCCATTACTTCCAACGCAATCGAAAGTCCACCAGATGCAGATCCGGTAATCCCTGCCAGCACATTGACGGCAATAGCTTCGGATACAAGTGGATTACCGCTTGCATTGAACACCCAGTTTTGAATGACCGAGAATCCAGGTAGCGTTTTCACAACATTCCCAAAACCAACTTCAGAAGCGGTATTGAATATCGCAAGCAATGATCCCATTGCCGCAGCTGTTAATCCACTTGCCAATTTGACCTTGATGCGTCCAACATTCAGAAGCATCGCTGCAATGATACCGATTGTCAGTGCCACAATCAAAGACCAGGTTGAAGTGACAGTGCTTACATCTGCAATGTTGAAAGTTTCCTTCAACATCGATGCATCATACCAGTGCTTAACCGAAATGGCACTGCGGCTGAAAGCAAAATTAAATGCTACGACAAGGATGAGCGGTACGATGGACAGCCAAAAGTTAGGCAGGTTTTGCTGTTCTGCACTTTCTGGCTCATTAATATGTCCTTCCCCGTATCCTTCACCATTTGCCAACGCTTGTTTACGGCGACGCTCTAACCAGATCATTCCTCCTGTAAATACCATGATCGCGCCAATAATCCCCATTACTGGAGCTGCATACGTATCTGTTCCGAAATAATTCGTTGGAATGATATTTTGAATCTGAGGTGTTCCAGGAAGGGCATCCATCGTATAAGTGAAAGCACCTAATGCAATCGTTCCCGGCAATAATCTTTTTGGAATGTCTGCTTCTTTAAAAATTGCCGCTGCGAATGGATAAACGGCGAATGCCACTACAAACAATGAAACCCCGCCATATGTCAGCGCCGAACACGCCAGCACTACAGCAAGAATGGCCTGCTTTGAGCCTAGTGATTTTACGATGGTCTTGGCGATGGATGCAGCTGCACCGCTCATCTCCATGACTTTTCCAAATACGGCCCCTAATAAAAATATCGGGAAAAACGCTTTTATATAGTTAGCCGCAAACGTCATATATGTCTCTGTGTAACTCGGCAGCAAGTGTCCACCGGATAAGATGACCGCCAGTAAAGTAACAACCGGCGCTATGATAATGACCGGATAGCCCCGGTAGGCTAAAAAGATTAAAAGTCCCAGCGCCACAACAATGGCTAAAATTTGAATCACCAACTCAATTCCCCCTTTTCTCCCCTTGCCCCAAAATTATTTCGGCAGCATTTAAATAGAACTATTAATCTCCTAAATTCCACATTTTTAATCTTTCCGCTTTTACCATCCAAGCCTGCCTTCCCCAAGTCAGGCTGAATGATCTTCCAATTTTTGAGAACGCTTTCAACAATTTGCTGAATTACGAAATCCCTTTTCATTTTACGTGAAAAAACAGTATAAAATGACAGATAGGCCATTCACTAAGTAATTATGCAATTATTGTGCCAACTTTAATGCAATGAAAAATCTCATCTTTAAAGCCTTTTCCAACAGTTTATTTCCCTTTTAAGAGCTAAAGTCCCTTAAAACTGTCAAGGTTTCAGTACACCTAAGTATTAACTTTAAAAAAGTGTAAGACTTTTCTTACAACTTTCAAATTTCCTTTCGTTTTATGTACGGATTTCCTAACACACGCAAATATTTGCTAGTGAAAAATATGCACAAATGTGTATCTATTCTTAAGAGGAGGTTAAAAAGTATAAAAAAAGTGCCCTTGAGCTAAAGGGCACTTTCTGCAGTCATAAACCATATTTATTCATTTTTTCATACAGCGTTGTTCGACTAACTCCGAGTCTCTTTGCCGTTTCTGATTTATTGCCTGAGGTCATTTCCAAGCATGAAACGATTGCAGCCCGTTCCGTTTCATCCATTACTTCAGCCAAGGTACGGATCGATACTGATTCTTTATGACCCGTTATTTCTTTAGGGAGATGCTTGGAACGTATCATTTCCCCTTCTTCAACAATATTCATTGCGCGTTCAATGATATTCTCCAACTCACGAATATTCCCCGGCCATTTATAAAGACGAAGCAGCCGTAATGCTTGATCACTCATTCCCATTACGCGTTTTTTCATAAGGTTCTGATACTTTTCAACAAAATGATTTCCCAGTATTTCAATGTCCTCCGGTCGCTCCCTTAAGGAAGGAACCTGGATTTGCAAGACCTTCAACCGGTAATACATATCAAGCCGGAATTCCCCTTTCGAGACCATTTCCTCCAGATTACGGTTCGTTGCAGCGATTACCCGTACATCAATCGGAATACTTCCCGTAGAACCTACTCTCTCAATCTCTTTTTCTTGTAAAACACGGAGCAGCTTCACCTGCATATGCAGTGGCAGCTCACCAATTTCATCGAGAAAAATCGTTCCGCCTTCAGCCGCTTCGAACTTACCTGCTTTTCCGCCTTTTTTTGCACCAGTGAAAGAACCCTCTTCATAACCAAAAAGCTCTGACTCCAGCAGCTCTGCCGGTATGGCGGCACAGTTCACTTTGACAAACACGCCCATGGCGCGTCTGCTATCATTATGAATGGAATGGGCAAACAGCTCCTTACCTGTTCCGCTTTCGCCCAAAATCAACACATTCGAGTCGCTTTTAGCTGCAATTTTGGCTTGACCTTTCACTTCCATGAAAGCAGGACTTCTTCCCATCAAATGATCAAACGTATATGAGGCCTTATTTCTCTCGCGAAAATCGCCTTTGTACTTTTTCAGCTCTACTTCAAGTGAATTTATCCGCTTGGAAAGAGCGGTAAATTGCCCGACATTCTTAAAAAGGATCTTTCCGACCGCTCCTATTAATTTATCTTGTTTCCGTATCGGGGAGCGGGTCGCAATAATATAATTATCTTTAATTTTTTGTAATTCAGCGACCTCTTGCTTGCCAGTTTTGGCGACCACATGCATACGGGTGTTTTCAATGACCTCCGTTACATGTTTCCCTATCGAGCTTTCCTGATCGACCCCAAGAAAATCCGCATAAGCGTGGCTCAGCATTTGGACATACCCTTCCGTATCAACCATCACCAAGCCATCATAAGCAAACTCGATAATATCCTTAAACAGAAGTTCTTCATGATTATCGATATTAAGAAAATCACTTTTATTATTTGTAAACAATAGGAGGTAAATCTGATACTCCTCATCACCCATTTGAATGATGGCTTTTCTGACAATCCCATTATTATCATTCAAGCGGATCGGAGTATTTACAGCTGGTACAAGGTTTTTTTCTAAAATCAATTTTATTTGCATCTCAAATTGATTCTCAGCAAAAGCCTCAGATAATACGCGATTGCTTAGAACGATTTCTTTTTCGTTTTTCGTCACCAAAACACCAAAAGGCAATTCTTCCAATATCGCTTTCACTAATTCCAATTGAATAGTTTTATTATCGCTGACCATTCCTATTCTCCTTAACCCGTCTGAAGTTTCCTCCATTATATCATAGGAAAATGAGGCCAAGTCATTACCGCTCCACAATCAGCGCAGTTCCTTGCCCGCCACCGATACATAAGGTGGCAAGGCCGGTTTTTGCATCCCTGCGCTTCATTTCATACAATAAAGTCACTAAGATGCGGGCACCGGAAGCGCCTACCGGATGACCCAGGGCAATCGCCCCTCCATTCACATTCACTTTCTCCGGCTGCAGTTCAAGGTCCTTAAGCACGGCGAGTGACTGTGCCGCAAAGGCTTCATTCACTTCCATCAAATCAATATCTTCTATTGTCAATCCTGCTTTTGCCAAAGCTTTCCTTGTCGCAGGAACTGGACCGTATCCCATGATTTTCGGATCAAGCGCGGCGTTTGCATATGACTTGATGGTTGCTAATGCTTCCAATCCCAGCTCGTCTGCTTTTTCTCTAGACATCAGGACCAACATCGCACCCCCATCATTGATTCCGGATGCATTTCCTGCCGTAACCGTTCCATTTTCCTTAAAAGCAGGACGCAGCTTCGTAAGTTGGTCTAACGTCAGCCCATGACGCGGGTGTTCATCTTGGTCAACCAAGATCGTCTTTCCTCTGCGTTTATATTCAACAGGTACGATTTCATCTGCAAATCGTCCTTCAAGCTGCGCCTTTTCAGCTTTCATTTGACTCTCTAAAGCAAATTCATCCTGCTTTTCACGGCTGATTTCCCACTGCTCGGCGATATTTTCTGCAGTCACACCCATATGATATTGATTAAACACATCCGTTAAGGCGTCATAAGTCATTGAATCCACCGCTTCGGCGTTACCCATTTTCTGCCCAAAACGATAATTTGGAAGTAAATACGGAGCATTGCTCATGCTTTCTATACCCCCGGCAAGAATCACATCAGCATCTCCAAGGGCAATGAATTGCGCTCCCATTATGACTGTACGAAGGCCAGATCCGCAAAGTTTATTAATGGCCATGGCCGGCGTTGTTTCCGGAATCCCTGCATGAATCGCAACCTGACGTGCCACATTTTGCCCTAATCCAGCAGAGAGAATATTCCCAACCAATACTTCATCGATCAAATCAGCCGAGATATTTGCCCGCTTAATCGCTTCCTTAGCTGCCACGACTCCCAAGTCGACCGCTGAAACATTGGCAAGACTGCCTCCAAACGCACCAACTGGTGTTCTTGCTGCCCCTACAATCACTACTTCTCTCATAACACTTCCTCCTTCTCCATTTTTAATTTTCCCAGTTTAATAAAATTACGGTCCCGCTCATTGATTTTCTGGGAAACGGTAGATTCTTCATACGTAAAAATCCCTTCTCCCGACTTCGTCCCAAGCTTTCCCTCGGCCACCAAATCACTAATCAAATCAGGGGCTTCCTTACTCTGATCCAATGCCGGTGCAACATTATCGAAAACACGCTGCCAAGTGTCCAGACCGCCAAAGTCAGCAATCTCGATCGGTCCGGTGAATGCCCATCGAAAACCTGGTCCAGCCGTTATCGCTGTATCGATATCCTCAGCATTGGCAACGCCCTCTTTTAATAGATAAAAGGCTTCCCGCATCAAGGCAGTCTGGAGACGATTGGCAATGAATCCTGCTATTTCTTTTTTCAAGAGAATCGGAGACTTGCCGATTTTACGCATCAAATCCATTGTTGTCTTTACGATTTCCGGCTTTGTTTCGTCATGCTTAACAATTTCAACCAATGGAACCAAATGGCCAGGATTAAAGAAATGCGTGATGATCATTCGGTCCGCAAACGATGCCTTCTCCATCAATTGAGAAATTGGAATGGTCGATGTATTGGAGGCAACAATGGCATCCGGTTTGATTATTTCCTCCATTTGCTCATATAGATTCAACTTCAGCTCGATGACTTCCGGAATGGCCTCAATGATAAAATCAGCATCTCTTACTGCCCCTTCCAAATCCACGCTATATGTAATATGGGCTAAAGCTACTTGCTTTTCCTGATCAGTCAAAACCCCTTCCTCGATGAGCAATGATAGATTCTCAGAAATTCGATTTTGGGCACGGTGTAGCAACTCATCCTTAATATCGTTAATGGTGACGAAATACCCGCTAACTGCAAAAGACTGAGCGATTCCACTCCCCATTACACCAGAACCGATAATGGCTATTTTTTTAATCATCCAGCTTCCCCTTTCCGTTTCAATTACCTTTATTTACTCGCCTTTTTATATATGCAATATCCATGCCAACGATAAGGGGAAATAAAATTCTTTTGTTATCAAGAAAATCATGATAGACTCTTACTCATTAACCTAAATCATATTTTTAATAACCTTCCCTTTATATTTCCAATGGAGCTTACTCTGTGAAATATTCCCTGTTTACGACATAAAATGACAGACCTGGACCATTACATTTTTTATTGGAGGAATGTAATATGGTTAAAGATAAAGTGGCGATAATTACCGGATCCGCTAGAGGGATCGGCTTTGAGATTGGAAAGATATTTGCTGAAAATGGTGCAAAGGTCGTTTTGTCCGACCTTGATCAAAACACAGTTGAAAAAGCTGCTCAAGACCTTAGGAACAACGGCTTGGAGGTTATCGGCTTAAAAGCTGACGTAACAAGTGAAGATGATATTATCCAACTAATCAAACAAGCTAAAGACAAATACGGACGAATAGATATTTTCATCAATAACGCCGGCCTTCAGCATGTTGCACCAATTGAAGAGTTTCCAACTGAAAAATTCGAACTGATGATCAAAATCATGCTGACCGCGCCGTTCATTTCAATTAAGAACGTTTTGCCCATCATGAAAGAACAGGGCTTCGGCAGGATAATCAACATCTCTTCCATTAACGGTCTGATTGGATTCGCCAACAAAGCAGCGTACAACAGTGCCAAACACGGTGTAATCGGATTGACGAAAGTAGCCGCCTTGGAAAGCGCCTCTTTTGGCATAACCGTCAATGCCCTTTGCCCAGGATACGTGGACACGCCTCTCGTCCGCGGTCAACTGGAGGACCTGGCGAAAACAAGACAAGTTCCTCTGGAAAGCGTTTTGGAAGAGGTCATCTATCCACTTGTCCCACAAAACCGCTTACTCGATGTAAGTGAAATTGCCGACTACGCCATTTTCCTAGCAAGCGACAAAGCAAGGGGCGTCACAGGCCAGGCAGTCGTGTTAGATGGCGGATATACAGCTCAATAAAACGAAAATGCATTTTAAAAACCCCGAATAAATGGCACCAAAAAAGGTGCTCTGTATTCGGGGTTTTCTGTCCGCATGGAAATGTGGGAAAATTTGGTGGCGTAAAGAAATCCCCCATGTTACAGTAATATAGGGATACCTCCCATTTTTACAACTATTAAAAGGAGGCCTCGTCATGATTATTAAGTGGGTTAGACTGCGATAATTAAAAGCGCAGGCCAATCATCATGCTCCGGAAAGTATATATTGATCTGCGCCATGGTAACGGCTATTGGATAATATTTAATACGGAGGTAAAAAACATGAGTGAACAGATACTGAAAATAAATAAAGTGGATATATGTACTGAAAGTTTTGGAAACCCTAAGGACCCTGCCGTGCTTTTGATCATGGGAGCGATGTCTTCATTAGACTGGTGGGATGATGACTTCTGTCTCCGCCTTGCCGATTCGGGGAGATTTGTCATTCGCTACGATCATCGGGATCTGGGCCGGTCTACCGTTTATGAACCCGGTACCTCCAACTATACAATAACGGATTTGGCTGACGATGCCGCTGGTGTCCTGGACGCTTATTCCATAGGGCGGGCTTCTATCGTTGGAATGTCCCTAGGCGGTATGGTCGGCCAGATTCTTGCCTTAAGATATCCGGAACGCGTAAATACGCTTACGCTAATTGCATCAAGCGTGTTCGGGACAGTAATGGAAAAACTGCCTCCAATGGATCAGAGCATATTGGATCATCATGCAAAAAGTGCTTCCATTGATTGGTCAAATCGGGAGACGGTCATCGCTTATCTTGCGGATGGCTGGAAAACTTTAGCCGGTTCCAAACCTTATGAGCAGGAAAGAATGCATAAACTGGCAAAAAGAGAGGCTGACCGTGCCAAACAGCTACCGAGCAGATTCAATCATGCCATGCTTGCTGGCGGAGACGAATATTTCGATCGAATGGGTGAGATTTCCGTACCTGTCCTCATCATTCATGGCACAGAAGATCCAGCCCTGCCATACGAGCACGGACTTGCTCTTGCGAAAGCCATCCCTCACGCTGAATTAGTGACTCTTGATGGATCAGGGCATGAGATTCATAGTGAAGACTGGGATATGATTATCGAATCAGTCATAAAGCTTACTTCGCGATAGTATAAAATCAGCAATAAAAGAAGCCGACCAATAAAGGTCGGCTTTTCTTTATACATTTGTTAGCAGAAACCGCCATATCCTTGAACGGGATAACAGCCACCATTACCTCCATCGCCGCCGCCGAAACAAGCAGCTCCAACGATGATTAAAAGGATAAACAAAACGACTATAAAAGCGAAACCGCCACCAAATCCACCAACATCGTTACCGCAACCGCAATTTGATTCATGACCACAATTTGACAATAGAAACATCTCCTTATTTGTTTTAGGAGGAAAAAATTAAATGGGTTAATTCAACATATGTTCTAATTAGGATATTGACACAAAATCACCGAAAACTTTTTTAACCACCCTTAGTTGATGAGAAATAAAACAGTTTAACAGCGTATTTTTACTGTTTTGAAATTTCATACACCTTCACCTGACACAGCGTCGAACTGCCGGACACCTTATCACTAATAATACGAACATTCAAAAAGGATTTATCTCTGTGAAGATGATAATTGTTTTGTAATATCCTACTAACATCAGCTTATTGTACAATGAAGGTAAAAAGGTTCGAGGTATTTATGATAAAAGGAAATTCTTATATTCTTGTTTTCTCCATGCTTGTTCTGTTGACAATAGTACTAGTTTCAACTACACCGATCATAATTAAAACTTTACTTGCTTTAATAACGATTGCGTTTTTATTTCCTGTGATTAGAAAGCTTCTGTTTAAAGACCATTTCAGAAAAATTAAAGTGGCATTCTACTCATCATTAACCTTTACTATTGGTTTATTTCTTGTCTCGATTTTTGAAGAACCATCCTTTAAATTAGATGGAGATTTCTTTCAGATTATTCTTATTGTATTTTTTTATAGTTTAATGGGAAATTTCTTTTATGGCTTACCAGTCTCACTCATTGCTGAATTTATTTCAATGAAGTATTTCAATATTCGTTTCTGGTTATCTGGAGTAATACATATTGGTTTTGGATTGGCTACATACTTTATTGACCCAGGAGGTTTCTTTATCTTTGCGGTTATTTGCTCAATAATCTTTTTTGCACTAGATGAAATCACTAGAGTATATTCGGCTTCTTATTGGACTAACCTGCGCCGATAGAGTGGCCTGTGTGGAACAAAAAAAGAAAAGGATTAAAAGAAATTAATCTCTTTTATCCTTTTCAAGCATCTCAATTACTCTATCAAGTTTTTGTTCTATTTTATTGGTTTGTTTTGACCTTGTAAGAAGAGAACGAACAAAAAAGTAAACAGCAAATATCCCCCCAATCAACAAAACAAACATAATAAGTTGATATACCATATCACCGATATTGTAACCCAAAGAACTTCACCCCTTTCTTTTTTTGGTTTAACCATAGCTCATGTCTACTACACAGAACGTAGAGTTGACAAAATTATTCGTATAGTTTTTTAGATATCACTTTTAATTCTTTATATATTTGTGTAAGTAATATTAGTATATGTAATGGCAATCCAACTGCAAGTCCCACCAATGGAGAATAAGGTCCAGCGAAAGTAAGCGATAAAAGTGTAATAGTTAAATATATAGAGATAATTAGCGCGCTCAAATAAAATTATCCTTTTTTGGATAATTATATCACATGACTCTTACAAAGTTGGGAAACACTACGGCTCCCTAGCTAACCTGCCCCTTTAGTCTTCAAGAAAATCAACAATACTTTTTATCAGAGCTGATTTTTCAAAAAAAGTAATAATTTTACACTTTTACACTGGAACATTTGTTCTACCTGTGTTATTCTTATAAAAACAAATAAAAAGATCAAATCGCAGCCAAACGATTTGATCCGTAATTATAAATAAAGGCCGGTTGTATCCGCGGGCCTAACACGGTTGTACCGCTGAGCCGAGCCAATTGCTAATGTTCAGGGTGCCGGTGATAAAGAGACAGCTACGAACTTCAGCTAAAGCACCCATTAGTTCTATAACTACTTACCAGTTGTGTTTTCTCATGTAGTTCAATGTCACAAATGTCATAATTATTAAGTGTGATAGTTTGGTCAAATTCAACATTTCTTGCTTCTACCTGCTTTCTTTATGAACTGACCTGCCACTAACCTAGTTCATATTCTCGGCAATCTTTTTCAGTGCCTTTGCACGAGAAACGATAAATGCTCTCATATACTTCTCTAAAAACAACTTATCAGCTAAAACTCCAATCGGACCGAACGGTGACTTATATTGAAATTTATCCATCATTATAGTTCCGCCCTGTTCTTCTATAAACTGATGTGTGTGTATGAATGAATGGAAGGCACCCTTCACCATAATATCTACAAACTTATTTGGTTTTTCCATTAATGTCACTTTGGCTTTCAGCCTTTGTTTAATACCAAAGTGAATGGCTTCCCAAGTAACAGTATCTCCCTTTTCTAAAAGCCCTTCTGTCACACCATCAACAGCAATTTCCTTTGTTTTCGCTGTCGTTTTAGTATGGATATCCACGCTCCTCGCTAGGTCAAAACATAATTCAACTGGTGCTTTAATAAATTGTTGATACTCAATAACAGGCATTTTTCAATCTCCTTATATAAGCACTTTCTATCCATCATTATAGCTCGTTAAAGCAAATATTACCTAGCTCTCCCTCATTAACCTTCCTTTTTTTCCACAGGAAAAAAAGCTGCCTTAAGACAGCTCTTCGAATAAATCTTTTGCCTATATTTACTTTTTCATAACGGGGATCCATATTTCACTTCTAAATGTTGGTGAGGTTATATCTTTATTTTCATTCCAAAGGATTTCCGGCCCTTCTCTTTGTTCATAGTTAGAGGATGGAAACCATTCGGAATAAATCCTGCCCCATACATTTTGCAGTGTTTCAGGAAAGGGTCCGACTGCTTCGAATACCGCCCATGTAGATGCATCCACTTTCAGCTGTGTTAAGTTTTCTGGACATTCCCTCGTTGTTGCTGCGCCGATATAATGATCAAGCTCCCCTCTTTCCTCCAACCTGCCTTCGGAAAAGTTCGCAGATGCACTAAGCAGTCCTAATGGCTCGACATTCGATAGGTGTTTAAGTTCATTTATCGTTTTCTCGTCTAAACTTTTCCACATCGATGCAATCTCTGGATTAACCCCGTTAAAAATGATTGGAACTCTTTTTTTAATTCCAATTATGTGAAACGCCTCTTTTTCTTCAATTCGATAGTTCATTTCACTGCCTCCTTTAATGGATAATTGGAAGGACATCGGTGGATAGGCTTTAAGTGAATGGCCATTACTTCTCGCTTCAGATGGTGTGATGCCATGCAAATGTTGAAACGCTCTCGCAAAAGAGTCCGGTGAGCTGTACCCGTACTTTATCGCTATATCAAGGACCTTCATGTTGTTATCTTTAAGCTCAAACGCTGCAAGTGTAAGCCGTCTTCGGCGGATATACTCGGATAGTGAAATACCTGCAAGGAAGGAAAACATCCTTTTAAAATGATATTCCGAGCAATAAGCTATCCTTGCAACCTCCTTAAAGTCAATTTCGTTCGTAAGATTTTCTTCAATGAATTTAATGGCACCATTCATATTTTTGAGCAAATCCATTCAATATGACCTCCCTTATATCAACAGAATAGCAGGAGTTGAAACTAATCATCCGACATTCTGTGCACGATTATGCAGGATATAAACTTTTCCGTTAGTTTAATTACAAACCTTCACGATTTCTTATAGACTTTCAATGAAAATGCAATTACTTCCTTTTACAAAAGTAATGAAAACTAACACTCTGTAAGTCATTTTATTATTTCTAATTTTTATATAGGACTACCCTCAAAACCAATCCGCAAAATATTTTTTAACGAACCTCTGTCATATATCGGTTATATATATCATCACATTTTTCTAGGCATTCTAAATATAATTGTCTGATTTCTGATATTGGACATAGTTTTATGTAACTTTCATCTTTTATTATCTTAATTAGTGGGTTCATTTCATGATAATAACTATATTCTTGATTTTCTTTATTTAAAATGTTTTTATATCTTTTTAAAATAGTTATATAAGCATCGTCAATTAACCTGTAATCACATTTGGCTCTCTCTTGTTTATAAAATGTATAGATTTCTCTTCCGAAAAATTTACCTTCCGTAAAGAAAGAAGAATTTACTGGAGAATAATAAAGATACTGATCTTGATAAGGTCTCTTACTAATCTGCATTCTATGCCAATTTTTCACTTCTTTATACCGATCTCCTAAAGCTTTATAATCATTTGATATCGTTTTGGTTTGGAGATTCGATACATATTGAAAAATAGCAGAATTATTTTCATAGTCAGAAATAGGAGTTATAGAACACCAGCATATATAGTTATTATCTAATTTCCCAATAATGCAGACCTCTTGTTTGGGACTAATGTATATTTCAAAAGAAACTTCCTTATCATTTACTTTATAATTTGGAACTACATTATGATTTTGCTTGATCAAATTAATTTTTTCCATTTTAATTCCTCATATCTTTTCGTAAATTTACTGTATTCCTGCATATAAGTCAGAATTTCCACTTCAGCTAATGCCCCTTTTGCTCTATAAGAAAAGAGCAATTCGTCACTGCCCCTTAGAGAACTTTCGCACCTGTTAATGAAAATACTCTTATTGTTAAGATGGGGATTTACGGACTTTTTGCATAAATAGCTCTGGATTATCAATCTGGTTAAAACCGTATTTTTTATATAATGAATGTGCATCATTGGTAGCTAACATAAACCTGCGAACCCCTTCTAGTTCGGAATGATTGGTGATAACCTCCATTAACCATTTTGATAATCCTAATTTACGATAGTCAGGTAATATAAACACATCGCAAAGGTACGCATGGGTTGCTAAATCGGTTATTACCCTTGCAAATCCAACTTGTTCAATATCTTCATTTCCTATTTCACCTTTATAAACCCCAAAACATAAGGTCGTATTTTCAATTGACTTTATTACTGTTTCCTTGGGTATTCCCTTTGACCAGTAAGCTTCCTGATTCAAAAAATTATGTATTAAATCCACATCTAAATGCTTTTTATTAGTGGAAATCGAAAACCCTTTAATATTCATTTTACATCCCCCTGACCTTTTTTAATTTTCTGTAATTATACCAAATCACTGATTTTAATCTTCTGAACTAACCTGCCGAAATGTTAAAAGCTGCCTTAAATATAACTCGATCTTAAGTAAAGTTTAAGGAATTCTTGGAAGAATTTTAATACAACAAGTATAACTAAGTAACCCGAAACAAATATTATACATATTGCAAAATCAAAGGAGGTGGCTAAAATGAAAGCACAACGAGCAGAAGAAATTGCTTCTTCACCAAATATGGTTAATGTAACCTATAATGAGGAAAGCATCTATATCGAGCACGTCGATGAACAAAATGGAACAGCTACAATCCATCCCCTTGATGATCCAAATAAAAAACAAAGTGTTTCTGTAACCAGCTTAAAGGAACAGTAATTTCCTCGATTCAATTAATAAACCTCCACTTTCGGGTGGTGGTTTATTGTTCGATTAAGTTCATTGAACAAGCACCACGTCTATATAGCGTATATTCTCCCAGAAGCTAAAAAAAAGCCAACATCAATCGTTGACTTTAATTCCTAATAAAGTTACAAACTGCACTTTCAAAAACGAATTTCGATGGGCTAAGCAATCTTTTACAATAATTATTATTACTTATATATTTCATTCTCTAATATAATCACTTTTTCCCCATTCGCTGCTTTTCCAATTTGTTTCGTATTTTCAACCAACCGAAAAATATTATCACAGCATTGTTTTGCACCTATAACTAATAATGGTACACCTATAAAATCAATTTTTAATGCTCTTGATAGGTAACCCCCTATAGACATAGCAATAGGTACCGTTGGTGATGTATTGGAGAATACTATTTTTTCGTTAAAATGAAATTTTTCTTCTAGTAGTAATGTCAATTCTTTTAATGCTGGAACCACAAGCTTTTCTCTTTTATGTCCAATTGTATAAACTGAGTTGCCATCTTCATCGGTCCCGCGAAAAATCAGCTTTCCAAACTCTTTTTTCGTTAATTTATTGAAATATTTTACATTTAATATTTCTTCCTTTGTTAGTTTTCTTTCCGATTGAGGTAATTGTTTTAAATGATATGCGGCAGCCATAGACGTGGTATGTGTACCCCCATAATCATTATAGATATACATCATGAAATCATCCCTAATAGTTTTTTTAATACTATTATGGTCATATACTCCATTTCCAATTCGGTTGATTATTTTAGGGAAATATCCGAATTCAGGAATATGATCTTATTTGACATAATAAAGTTGTCCTATCTAAAAACAAGATCGTTTTGCAGTAGATAAGAATATTCCTGTGCTCGAATCATCAATAAAAATAAAAGAATACACCTATCAGTAATAAATGATAAGGGCACTCTTTTATTGTTTATATTATTTTTAAGCTGGGTATGTATAGACAGCAACGCCTCTGTTAGCCAGTCAGTGGTTTTCATTAGTAACGAGTCCTAAAACCCTCCCAATCCTAGGGATGGGACAGATAATTTAATTAGCTTATCATTGGTTGTTTCTTTTTTAATCGGGGCAGGCAATACTGTGTTCCTAACATCAGCGACCGTTTTAAGGTCAAAGGATTCTATTGCTTCCCCCTCTTGGTTCATGATTGAGAGAATTCCATCATTACCCGTTTTTAGACTAGGTTGATCACTGCTTGAATGAGTATAGTATAAGTCTTCGTTCAGCGTGTAGGAATGAGAGTAGTCCGCTGAATAAAGTTTGCTTTTTTTATCAATTTTACCTGATATAAAGTTATCAAAGCCATAGTTGAATAAAAGCTTGGTATCAGCGTAGGCAATCTTGTCTGAAGGAGCTTTTAGAGTGACAGCAATCAATTCCTGATCACCTCTGGTGGCAGTGGAAATCAGGGTGTAGCCGGATTGACTGACGAAACCGGTTTTCCCGCCGGTTATTCCCTTATAGGGGAGTTCTCCTTTTAACATTTTATGATGGGTAATTAGAGTCGTGTCCCATGTTTCCACTTCCCATGGTAAAGCCTTCTTCCCAAAATACTCACGGAAAGTTTCATTTTTCATTGCATATTGGGTAATTTTCGCAAGGTCACTGGCTGTAGTTAAATGGTCTTTGTCAAACAATCCATGGGGGTTCGTAAAATGAGTATCGGTGACGTTTACTTCTTTTCTTAAAAACTCATTCAAATCTTCCATAAACAGTTTTTCACTGCCAGACATATGCTCGGCAATTGCCATGGCTGCATCATTTCCGGAGTTGATTAGCATTCCTGCAATTAATTTGGAAAGCTCTATTTCCTCCCCAGGTTCAATAAATACCGAAGACCCGTCTGCCTTCGCTGCTTTCTTGCTTACAGTCACTAGTTCGTTCATATCTCCGTGTTCTATAGCATATATAGCCGTGGCAACTTTCGTTAGACTGGCTGGATACATACTTTTATTCATGTTTTTTTCGTATAATACTTTTCCACTTTTCGCATCAATAATGATACCGGCATCACTATTGAGAGGTAAGTCAGATTCTGCACTTACAGTTGTAGAGGCGAAGGGGATTAAAGCCAAAATGAAGATGAAGAAAAACTTTTTCATATGCCGCTCCTTTGATGATAGTAAAATCCTATATAGTCATAATAAAATAAATCTGAATGTTTAGAGTTGATTTATTGAAAGTGAAATACAAAAGTAATTACCCCTTAATAATTTTGGAAACATTTCGGGGAATGAACTTCATTTTCTTTCCTGAAATAACTTTATAAGGGTTGTAACCCTTTTAGTGGAGCCTCCATTTAATCTCCATTAAATAGATTTTTTGTAGATCACTAAATATCTGGCAATTTCTTTTCATGAAAAAAACCCTTCAAACTGAAGGGCTCAGACTGAAGACAAACTCGATGAAGAACAAGATTGTCTTAATTTGTATTTAGGTTTATAAAACCAGAACGTCGATTTCCACTCCAGGCACTCGCTTTCCGCGGGCGGTCCGGGAGCCTCCTCGGCGCTTTTGCGCCTGCGGGGTCTCCCCTTGACGCGCTTTTCCCGCAGGAGTCTCGCACCTTCCGTTCCAATCAACTTTGTTTTAAAATTTAGATAAAACCCTTTTGTCTACTAACTCAGCCCTTTAAACTGAAAGGCTATTACTTTATAGGTGTTGAAAATCTGTTATGTTTTCATTTTCATTCCTATTAACACACATTCCACTTTTACTATCGGTTTTCTTGATAATATAAATATAATGGTTACAGGTATGACTAATAAAACATAGTACTGGCCACTTTCTTTGATCCAATCATATATAAATGAGTTATAAACATATTCCAGAAAAAACATATGAAAAAGATAAATACCTAATGTAATTGATCCTATTTCAGTAAAAAAAGTATGTTTTTTAGGAACAATACATAAAAAACAATAAGTTGCTGCTCCCATAATTAAATAAACGAGAAACTTATATATAAAACCGAGGGCAATGGAGCCTTCCATTAATTCCTTATAACCTAAACGGCCATAAAACCATTCCCTCCAAGTCATTTCCCCATAGAAATAAATACCGATAAAGATCAACCCTAGTACAGCCCAGCCTATTAGGGCATTACTTTTCTTTTTAACCCATTCAAAATGATTTTTTTCTAAAAAATGACCAATTAAAAAGAAAGGAAAGAAAAAGAACGTTCTCGACAAACTTAACCATTCATTCACTTCACCAAAGTAACCGATTATTAGAGAGACAATTATTGAAAGAACGATTCCATATTTCCTCGAGGAAAATATAAACAATAATATATTCCAGCAGAATAAGCTTATTAAGAACCATAAAGCCCATCTTGGAGTCAAAATTGTGAATTCAATTGGTTCATCAAATACCTTCTGATAATAGAAGGTATAAATCATCTGGAATATTACATAGGGAATTAATATTTTCTTAATTAGCCCCCAGAGGTCCTTTTTACTTTTTATCTTTCTTGAAAAATAGCCGGATACTAAAATAAAAGCTGGCATATGGAATGAAAAAATAAACAAATAAATTGTTAAAATCCATTCGTTTTCTTCCACCATTCTTGCTAATGTGTGTCCCAAAACAACTAGTACGATTAAAACAGCTTTCGCATTATCAAAATACGGATCACGCTTCATGAAATCTTACCCCCTATAAAGAAACTGCTAGTTATATCTTCTGATCCTCAATTATGGTTTGAATGAAAAAGCCGGCGTTCCTCTAATATAGGATTGCCGGCTGTTTATTTACGGAACTTCATTGGAGTATCTACCATATCATAGCTTGTTTACAGTATAGTTAATGGAAAATAACAGTTTGATAACAGAGACTTAAACAAAAAACTCCACCCGCCAATCGAGACGCGCTATCGCACCCGTTAATGACTTGCCGGAACGGACAATCACTTTCAAAATCAAATCCCAAGCAGTTCCAGACGTTTTCGCCTTAGCAGAACGGGTAGTGTATTATATAAGCATGAGTATGATAACGTCTCTCTATAGGAGGAATGTTCATGAATCCGATCATATTATTTGATGGTGAATGCAACTTTTGCGATTCGAGTGTCCAGTTCATTATAAAGCGGGATCCGCAGGGGCTTTTTCATTACGCTTCGCTTCAAAGTGAGGCGGGACAAGAGTTGCTGAAGAAGTATGATGTTCCAGCAGATATAGATAGCATGGTCCTGATTGAAAGGGATAAGGCCTACTATAAATCGTCTGCAGCCTTGAGGATTTGCCGTCGCTTACAAGGGGCATGGAAACTGCTTTACGGCTTCATCATCGTTCCAAGCTTCATCCGGAACTTCGTTTATGATTTCATTGCCAGAAACCGTTACAAATGGTTCGGAAAGAAAGAAGAAAGCTGTATGCTGCCGTCGCCAAGTGTTCGAAAGCGATTTTGATAAAGAAAATGTATTTGTTGGATTGGAAATGGTCAACTTTCTAGTATCAACAAAAAAAAGGACGATCAGCGCTCACGGCTTTTCGTCTTTTTCATTGTGTAAATGTGGAGTATCTCCATAAATGATTGGCCGTAGGATGCGCCATCATTTCGAGCCCTTTGTTTTCCGCCAGGTGCAGGGGTGCCCAGTCTGGGTCATCTGCCTCCTTGAGGTAGACTTCGTGATGCGGTGCCTGATCATGAAAGCCTGCTATATTGATTTCGCCATTTCGGTAAAAGGTCCCAATCACTTTATAGTCCACGGCAGGAGAAATGATGATTGGGTTGCCTACAGAGTGTGTCAGCTGAATTGTCGTTTTTTCATGATTGGATAATACGCGCTTCACTACAATGTCTTCATCCGAGGCCACTCCTTCCTCAAGGAAATCGCCATCATGATTGTAGGCTTCACTTTTCCCGACAGCTTTGGAAAATTCAATCTCGGCCTTTCGTTCCTTTTCGTGAATATACACATCGACTCTAGTCCGGAAACGGGGTGATTCAGGATCAAACCCGCGATTGTCACCTTTAAAAATGGGAACCTTCGATGCAAGATTGGGGTTTTTAAGCCACTCTTCCGGTAAAAAGGTGGTATAGCGCAGCTGCCAATTTCTTTTCTTTTTACCGTCCACATCGTTTTCAACTGGCTGTAAAAGCTTTTTTACAGGCCCAATCTTTTTCGTATTCGTTATTTCCTCGATCGCTGCCTTTGCTTGGGATGAACCTTTTTTTACGGCTCCGACAATACTCGCTAGAAGGGATTTCACGGCATAGGACTCCTGCTCCGAACGCGGAAGGGGCCGCTTTGCTTTAATGGTATATGTGTATTCCTGATCTTCACTAATACTTCGATCACTGAAGGAACATCCATCCACTTTCCCAATATCCACGCCGTTTCGGTAAATCGTATACTCTTTTATTCCTTTGATGGGCTCCCATTCCAGGGTGGCTTGGCCTTTTGCGACAATCGTGGTGAATACCAAATCCAAAAGGATATTATCTTCTTTTTTATTCTCGGCGGTCGTTGATGTCTGTATTTTCATCCTGTTTACTGCCTGTTCTTTTTCATTCAAACTATCTATCGTGTACGTATAGATGGTTCCTGGAGTCAGACCCCGATCTGCAATCTTTGGCTCCGAGCCGCTGTAAATCAGCTTTTTCCCCCTGAATACCCGATAGAAACCGCCTTCATCCGGCCAAATAAGTTTTATGGAATCTTCTTTCCGTTCGATCTTGCACATCAATGAAGCCGTTTTGAATACCGCTTGATGCTTCCTCTTATTGGAGACCAGATAAGCGAATCCCGCAAGACCAAGAGCAAGCAATGAATGCCGTGCAGTGAATGTAACTCCGCCTACTTTTAAACGGGGAAATGAATAATGAGCAATCAACTTCTTCATCACCTCTTCCTTTTCTAGGTGTTATTCTTTACCCACTTTAATCTCCAAGCACACTTTGCAATGTGCTGTGCTGGGCATAACAAAACCGAGGGAATGGTTACTCCCTCGGTCATTTATAAGTTTCACTGGATTATATTTTAACGGCGGCTTTTTTCCCCGCCTTTGCGTCCTGCTTCTTCACGGCTCATTTTTCCATCATCGGAATCATCACGTTGATTGGCCCGTGCCTCTCCGCCTTTTTCGCCGATTTCCTGATAGAATTCCTTGCCATGACTGTCGGATGTCGCTTCTCCGCCTTTTTTACCAATCTCCTGATAGAAGTCCTTATCATGATTTTCGGATGTCGCTTCTCCGCCCTTTTGGCCAATCTCTTGATAGAATTCCTTATCATGATTTTCGGATGTCGCTTCTCCGCCCTTTTGGCCAATCTCCTGATAGAATTCCTTATCATGATTTTCGGATGTTGCTTCTCCGCCTTTTTGGCCAATCTCTTGATAGAATTCCTTATCATGATTTTTTGCTGTTGTTTCTCCACCTTTACGTCCTGCTTCTTCACGACTCATTTTCTCATTGTTGTTAGCCATTAAAAATTCCTCCTTATTATTTGGATTTTTCATGTACTAGCTACATGTGACATGTACTCGCTTGAACAGCTATAAAACTAGATTAAGCTAAAAACTTCAGATCGTTTTTTTAGCGGCGACTTTTTCCCTCGCCATTAAGTCCTGCTTTTCCCTGCTCATTTTTCAATCATCGGAACCATCACGTTGATTGGCTCTAGCCTCTCCGCCTTTTTTGCCAATTTCCTGATAGAAGTCCTTATCATGATTTTCGGAAGTGGCCTCTCCGCCTTTTTGACCAATCTCTTGGAAAAATTCCTTATCATGATTTTTTGCTGTCGCTTCCCCGCCTTTGCGGCCAGCTTCTTCCCTGCTCATTTTTTCATTGTTGTTAGTCATTAAAACTCCTCCTTATTATTTGGATTTTTTAAGAACTAGCTACAGTTTTATGTATACCCGATAGTTTTGATATAAAACTAGAATCTATTAAAATTTCAAAAGGAAAAGCATCATGAATGATATCACTCATGATGCTTCCTAACCTACTTCGGAATCCCTTCTCTCAAGCGATTTGGCAGCTCTACAAGGGTTTCATTCAAAGTATCCAATTTCGTTTCAATTCTATGAAGCAAATAGAGGGTAACAATGATCGGGAACCCAATATCACTGACAAATGGCAGAATTTGATCCACTTTTTATTCACCTCACTTCAAGTGTGTAACCTCCCGTTCGTTAAATAAGTTCCACTTCCTCCACATTCCGCTCGACAAGGCGCGCCGCCTTCAAATCGACGAAATTCCCGGAGGATGTAACGAACACATTCCCCGCAATGATTTTTTCCATTGCCTGTTTAACCGTGTTTACTCCGACCGGATCCTTCGGATTATCAACGGAAATCGTCGCTGACTTTCCTTCCGCTGTAACGAAAATCAATTCCAATACTTTAGCCATTTCAAATCACCTCCCCCTCTTCCGACATCTTTCGAAAACCGATTAGCCAATCAAAGAATACGTATCCACCCGGGTCACTTCACCCATTGGATAATCCTGTACACTTGCGATTGCAACTGCTGTCGAAAACAACTGGTCCGCCGTCGCCTCGACCTTGATGTTTGAAAATGTCCTCCGCTTGAAAACGAGGGCGCCTTTTTCATTTAACCCCGTCTCAAAATCGATCCGCAACGTACTTGATACTGGAATTTGATTTGCCATACCACTCACCCCCTTTCACACTCTATATAAACTTTTACAGGATGAAAGTAGCATGGTCTTGAAACTTTTTCGGGAAACGCATAAAAAGCTCCCCATCATTTGGGCAGCTCTATATCAGTATTTTTTAAAATCCATATTCTTTACTGTTTTTAAGGAAATCCTTTAAAACCACATTTTTATTATCTACTGGCAATTATTATTTGTCTTCTTCTCTCACTAAAAAATCTTTCTCAATTATTAACGGTTTTTCTACAAAATCAATTCTTCTCATTATTTGTTGTATTACTCTCGGGAAAAAGTAAGCTCCAAAGAAAGCACAGATAAAAGCCTGTGACCAAGTTTTTAACCAAGTAGCTAGGAATAGATGATCATAACCCCTATTTATTGAGACTAATATGAATGAAATAAAAAAGGACATACTAAATGCCATTAAAAATGCATAAATAATATTTCTGTATTTAACGTTTATATTCATTATTTTTCTACTTCAACTCCTGATCTAATTTTAGGTTCTTGATAATTGTCTGTTGTTTTGTTCCCAACTATATTTTATTTCTTCCATTTACATTAGTAAAACCAATTTTTATAATAGGTCTATTAGAATTACTAATACAAAGGGGTTAGTCAGATTGAATTCTTATTATGCATTTATTAAAACTATAGAAACAGGCAGTTTTACAAAAGCTGCTGAAGAACTTGGCTATACGCAGTCCGCCATTAGCCAAATGGTGCATTCATTAGAGGAAGAGCTTTCCACCACTCTTATTTTACGTTCTCGAAAGGGTATTACTCTGACACCAGATGGCGAGGAATTTTTGCCATATATCCGGAAGATTTGTAATTCACATAGGGAACTGACTGAAAAGCATAAAGAGATGGAGGGACTGCAAAGCGGTCTTATTCGAATTGGCACCTTTTCCAGTGTTACATGTCATTGGATACCGGGATTGATCAAGGATTTCAAGGAACTTTACCCGACTGTTCATTTTGAATTACATCAAGGAAATTATTCGGAAATCTCAAACTGGATTAAAGAAGGCAGCGTAGACTTTGGCTTTGTGAATTCAAATGTTACGGATTTAACTACGATTCCCTTGCAAGAAGATGAAATGTTGGCTGTAATGCCAGTAGATCACCCTTTAGCATCATCCACAGAAGTCTCCTTGGAGGAATTGCTAAAAGATCCTTATATCCTGTTGGATGAGGGAGTTATACATGAACCATTAATAATTTTTAAACAGTACAATTTTGAACCTGATACACAATACCGGGTCTATGATCCTTATGCGATTATGTCGATGATTGAACAAAAGCTTGGCATTTCGATTTTACCGAAACTGCTCTTAACTAAATGTCCCTATAATATTGTAACGAAAGCCATCTCCCCTTCTATTATCCGAACAATTACATTGGCATACAAAGATAAAAGGGTATTGCCAATAGCAAGCAGGTTTTTTATTGACTTTATTATTGAAAGGTATCGGAAGCTTAATAAAAATTCCCTTCTAAAATGATGAAGAGAATTCCTAACCTCTCCAAACTTTTACCTTTGAACTTTTGCATTCCTAAATAAAAACCTCTTAACTATGTTACTGCAGAAGTCCTGAGCCTTATCCTGCCTAGTTGCTTGTTTCATAAATCCTGGATATCGCTCTTGCTTTTCATCTAATTTTCCCTTTAAATTATTTTTTATAACTGACCTTTTTGATGCGAAGATAAATAGCAGTTGGCTTTAAATGGCACGTCAAATTCGCCTTTTCTGGGAAATAATAATCACGAAAGGAAGTGGATGTTGATGTCATTAGAATGGTTTGACAGAGTAAGCGGGGAATTGCAGGATCATCTTAAATCAATTTGTGAAAAATACGACCGCAATGGCAGTTTGATCGTGGAGCGCGGGTCTAAGCATCCACGCATCGAGTTTTATACAGAGCTGGATGACAATGAGCGGGATTATTTTGCCACGCTGTTTTTTGATCCGTACAATGAAGAATTTTATATGGAATCGTTCGAGCCTGATTTAGGGCAGATCAGCAAGGTCATCCTTTCGGACATTGAAGATATCGTCGATGCTGTCCATGAGAGTTTCCATAACTATTTGGAAGAGGAAGATGATGATGATGATTACGAATATGATATGGATGATGATAATGATGATTTGTATGATCCAGACGGCAACGATTCCGAAATATACGAAATCGATGTAGATTGGGAAACGCCTGAAGTGACTGCCTATATCCAGGATAATGAGGTCGAGGTCACCTATCAATTCGGTATCGTCCAGGTAACAGGTGATGGTGTACTGAAACGGATCAATCGGATTCGGACAGCTGATGATGACCTGATAAAGGATGAAACGAATTTCATTTTCAGCAAAGAAGAAGCAAGCACGATCATCGCCATGATAGCCAGTCATATGGATTCACTTAGTGAAATGGAATAAAACCAATAAAACCTTGTCCATGATCATCATGGACAAGGTTTTATCATATAATAATCAGTTCATATACCTCTGATAATTGCGTGACCCGTTCCGTATCACTAGCTTCCTTCGCATGTTTAATTTCCTGAGGAAGAATATGGTTAAGGAGACTGGCTTCTTTACCGGATAGTTTATTGACGAGTTCTTCTTCAGAATGAAAATGTCCGCTTTTGATTTTATTATAAATTTCCTGCGCTTCAGGATATTGGTCCGTATAGTTAGACAATATCTCACGTAAGTAGCCAATCGTACGATCCATCAAACCATCCCTCTCGAATGTTAGATTTTTGCTTACATGCTATACCTTCCCCCATTTTTTGATGATAAATTCCTAAAAAAAAGATATCCAAGTCAATGGATACCCTAATCAGTCTTCCTCCCAAAATAAATCATCCAATGTGCGGGATAATGCTTTACAAATTCCGACACATAAACTTAATGAGGGATTATACTTTCCGGATTCAATCAATCCTATCGTTTGCCTGGATACCCCGACAATCTTGGCCAGTTCTTCTTGTGACAAGTCCTTTTCTACTCTCGCAAGCTTCAGTTTTATATTTTTCAAGGGAAAGCACCTACTATTTCTTATTATCTTAGCTATTCTTCATTCCGATTTTCTTCGCCAGCAAGTATATACCACCAAAAAACAGAAGTAAAATCGGCAAATAGATCATAACGGATACAAACGATACCAATACAAAATACCATACGCCCTGGGAACTGCTATCGGCATAGGATACAGCACTATTCACCCCCATGAATATAGCGATGATGAGTGCTAAAGCAACCGTCCCAAGAATCGTCTTCCTGCTCATCGGTGTTTTGCTTGTGCGGTCATGCATCTCCACCTCATCCCAGAATACACCTAAGAAAATGGAACGAGCTAAGTAATACAGCCCTCCTGCAACAAGGATCGCGAACTCCAGATATAACTCCCCGCTGCCTGCACCATATTTATATAGTTTGAAAAGTCCACTCACCAAGCAAATGGCCAAAATGACGTAATACATTTCTTTATAAATTTCATTTCTAACATTCTCAACCCGCTCATCCGTGATCTTTTTCGTTCGTTTGAATAGATTCATCTCTGATCGACCTCCATAATTCCATCGCTTACCCTTATTATATGATTTATTTAACTTTTTGCAACATATATATTACATTTTATATTTTATAAATTGCAATATGTGTAAAAAAAGGTACCCATACATCAAGTATGGATACCTTACTAGCCTTATTTAGGGTTTTACTCGTGAGTTTTGGGGATTTACTCGTATATCTCCATTTTCGGAGATATACATGCAGTTTTCGTCGATATATCTACTTTTTCGGAGATATACCTGCAGTTTTCGTCGATATATCTACTTTTCCGGAGATAAACCTGTAGTTTTCGTCGATATATCTACTTTTTCGGAGATAAACCTGTTGTTTTCGTCGATATATCTACTTTTTCGGAGATAAACCTGCAAGTAACGTCGATATATCTCTATATTCGGAGATAAACCTGTTGTTTTCGTCGATATCGTGAATTCACCATTTTATATAATACCAAACCAAGTATAGAGGGCAATGATGACAAAGACAGCCAATGATTTAATGATGGTGATCATGAATATGCTTCCATAATGTAGTTTTATATTGCAACTTATTACATAGTATTAAAAGATTGAATCCAAAAACTAAGGAGACTCGCGATGAAAGCAATGATATGCACAAAATACGGAACACCCGATGTACTGGAACTCAAAGAGGTAGCAAAACCAACTCCCAAGGAAAACGAAGTTCTGGTGAAGGTTCATGCGGCAACAGTGGCTTCAGGGGACATAAGAGTCCGAAGCTTCAAGAGTCCCTTCTTTTTATGGCTGCCGATGCGGATCTTTCTGGGGCTTAGAAAACCGCGAAAACCGATACTCGGAGTGGAGCTAGCCGGGGGGATAGAGGAAACAGGGAGCAATGTGAAAAAATTCAAAAAAGGCGACCGGATTTTTGCCATGACTGGAATGAATTTTGGGGCCCATGCCGAATACACATGCTTACCTGAAGACGGGGCAATCGCAATAAAGCCCGTCAATGTGACCTATGAGGAAGCCGCAGCCGTTTCTTTTGGTGGAACGACTGCTCTGCATTTTTTTAGAAAAGCCAATATCCAGGACGGACAAAAAGTCCTCATATACGGTGCATCCGGTTCTGTAGGGACTTCCGCGGTACAGATTGCCAAATACTTTGGAACAGAAGTTACCGGAGTATGTAGTGCCGCTAACTTTGATTTGGTGAGATCATTGGGAGCAGATAAAGTGATTGATTACACAGAAGAGGATTTCACGGAAAGACAAGAGCGATATGACATCATCTTTGATGCAGTCGGGAAAAGCTCAAAAGCCACATGCAAAAAAGCACTAACCCCGAACGGGCGATACGTGTCCGTTGAAGGGCAAGGAATAGCAAAGGTACTCACGGAAGATTTACTATTTCTCAAGGAGCTATTCGAAACTGAAAAGATAAAATCGGTCATTGATAAACGCTACCCGCTGGAACAGATACCCGAGGCTCATAGATACGTTGAACTAGGACATAAAAAGGGAAATGTCGTGATAACTTTGGTTGATGATGATAAGCGCTGATAGCACTTTGCACACCGCCGCTTTTTAAGAACTTTTTATAACCAATGTTTCATTTTTCCGATAATCGGAAAACCAAACCTCATACTCCTATGGATTTTCCCGTAGGAGTTTTTGCAATTAGTCCTAAATATTAATTAACACCATCTAGGTATTCTTAACTATAAATCTCTATTATTTTTAATGGTTTTAATATAGCATGGTAAGCATAACCTTAGTTTCCATGTAATAATAAAAATTGTGATAGGATATGATGGTAAAATATGGACAAGTTATCCAATAGCGTAAAATTTGAATATGAGTTTACAACTGATAAAGACTCTATTCCCTTTGATTTAAGGCATTCTCCTGCCGTTGCATTAAGGGTTGAGGGGATTCTTACAATTAAAATAAATAATGATATATATTTCCAAGCGGATATTGCATTGTTAGAATTTTATCTCTATTTACTAAAATGGGTACAAACAAACAAAAAAGGTAGGGACGTACAAGAATTCAAATATTATTCTTTGGAATTTGATGAAGATGAAGCAATAATTTCTTTACTTCCCTTTGGAAATAGCGCAAGACTAGCATCCATTTGGGAAGTGAATAAATTATACAATGTTTTTGAATTAAGCTATATAGTACAAAAGCTCACCCAACTTACAAACAGGCTTGGGAGGGATATTGAAAATCATTATGATATTCAAATGAATACTTTCATAGGGAAAGTACCTTTAAAAGGTTAACTATTTTAATAAAGAATTAGAAGCTTTTTGGCCTCATCCCTATATGGTTCGGGATGAGGCCATTCCCCCCCCCTCTCCAGACTATAGTCAAACTAGATGAATAGTCAGTTTGACTATATTTTTTTATTTTAAAAACGTTCCAGTTGATTGGAGCGGGTGTTCGAGACTCCTGCGGGAGAAACGTGTCCAAGGGAGACCCCGCAGGCGCAAGCCGAGGAGGCTCCACGACCGCCCGCGGAAAGCGAGTGCCTGGAGTGGAAATCAACGTTATTATCGAATTAGACCCCCTTAAACACGAACATTAAATTATATTTATTTTTTAATGTTCACTTTTTCCATTGATTATCTATCGTTTATTTGTTATATTAGCAAAGTAATAATCGTACATATCATTACTCGTATATGCTCGGAAATATGGTCTGAGCGTTTCTACCTGGTTCCCAGTGAAAGAACTAGACTACGAGTTAAAGTATTCGGCCGCCCGCTTTTTGAGTAGCTAATGATTTAGCATTGGCTTCATTTTTGCTTAATTATCTATACTTTAACTATCGTAGGTCTAGTATGCAGTAATCATTCTGCGGTTCTGGACCTTTTTCTTTGACCACAACTGCGAGTGCTTCAAACAATCGGATAATTCGTTTTAAGGAGAGAAAAATCATGTTAAAAAAGTACACTCTATTAGGAATCATTACATTACTTTTCGTGTCGGTAATTGCAGCATGCAGTTCTGCTTCCAAAAATGAAACGGTCGAAAAAAAGACTCAAAGGCCTATCATGATTCAAGGTCCAATGCCAATTGAAGCTGAAAATTTCGCGAAAAGGTTAAAAAATGTTAAAGAAGAAAAATCAGGAGATTTTGTATTTTATATTGGAACTTTAGACAATTATCCTGTAATCGTTGCAAAAACAGGTAAAGGGATGGAAAATACAGCTGCCGCTACAGCATTGGCCATTGAAAGATATAACCCTATTGCCATCATCAATCAAGGAACATCAGGCGGACATGATCCAAGCTTAAACGTTTTTGATATTGTTTTAGGAAAAAGAACGGTAAACCTAGGTTCATTAAAAACGGCTGATAAAGCTGAAAACGAAGGAATTGATCCAACCATATGGAAACCAATGGACCTAATGGCTTCTGAAGGAAGTGCAGGAGAAGATCCTAACGCTGAAAAACCACGCTTCTACGAGGGAGATAAGGATCTACTCGCAGCTGCTCATGCAGTTAAAGACACTTACACAAAAGGTAAGGTTGTCGATGGTACTATCGGTTCTGCAGACGTTTGGAATAATGAAGTGGATCGGATTAAGTGGTTCCATACGAAATATGGTACATCTGTTGAAGAAATGGAAGGAGCTTCGGCAGCACAAATCGCCAAAGCTTACGACGTTCCCTTCTTAGGTATACGAGTACTATCCAATAATAAAGTGAACGGCGGTAAATATAACCCTAATACAGCAGCAGCCAATCAAGAATATGTGTATGAAGTGGTTAAAAAATATATCTCTACGATGCCAAGCAAATAAGAGCGGGCTCGGAGCATATATAAGAATTAGAATCTTTTTGGTCACCTATCCCTATAAAAAAATAAAAGAAGAGCACATATTATATACGATAATATGTGCTCTTCTTTTATTCGCGGATGCCCAAATTAGCGGACTATTGATTCTTCCTCCTTGCAAAAGGTTAAGCTGAGACTATTCAATGTGTAAAGTCTAGCGGTGAAAATGAATAAATCGCTGTAGTTATTTTCAACGTACTCTTCAATGATCTCCATCCCTTTTCTGAATCTATCAACTAATAAATGCGTGTAGTTTTCATCCCAGGTAAACCGATTGATTCGTTTAAGTTCATCTGCCAATACTTGAAATTTAAACTCGTCAACAAGAAGCTTCAATTGATACAATTTATCTTTATTTAAACAAAAGCAGTTGTTTTCATTTTCATGATTTTCCCGGACAAATGTAATGAACCCTTTTAAATTATCAGCTAACATATTCGCTATTTGCATCTCGAAGTTCATTTCTAACATCTCCTCAATGTCTAAAAATCTATATGAAGAGTGTATGATTTGAAATGATATTTTAACACCAACAATTCTTTTTTCGAGATAGATTCCTTGTGCATTTCCTTTTATGATAGAATTTTCAAAAAAAATTGCCCCCTTCCTTCCAAGGGGACAATCTCACATCGAATCCAGAACCAAAGATATAAGCAGGCCAGCAGCGGTGAATATGCCCGTGATCGGCCCTCCGTCTTCATATGCTTCAGGCATCATCGTTGAGGCGATCATTGCGATGATTCCCCCGCCCGCAAAGGCTGCCATCGCTGCCAGGACATAGTCCGGGGCATGATCGAGGAATAGATAGCCCGACATCGAGGATAATGCCGAAATGATCAGGACGGAAAACCACAGCAGCATGATTTTCTTCTTGGAGTAATCACTTTTGAGCAAACCTGTTGTACTTGAGAGCCCCTCCGGAATATTACTGATGAAGATGGCAATGACCAATAGCCAGCTTACCGAGCCACCGCTTATTAAGCTTGCGCCGATCATGATCGACTCCGGTATGGCATCCATCACGGTTCCGATGAAAATGGCTAGGCCCGCTTCCTTCGAAGAGCTATTATTGGACCGTTTCCTTTTATCCGCACCTTTTTTGGAAATAAGAAAATCCAAGGCAGTAAACACGCCTGCCCCTGCTATGAATCCGATCCCCGTCGCCCAGATTCCACCATCACTCACCGAATCAGCAAGCAGCTCATATGCCGCGGCACCAATCAATACACCCGTACCAAAAGCCATGATATAGCCAATGATGTTTTTCTTGATCGGTATGAAGATTGCGGCAAGTGCGCCAAGCAGGACGGCAGAACCCGAAACCCCTCCCCAAAAGACCGCATTCCACATAGAACTCCCCCATTTCCTTTTTATAGGATAGTGTACCCGGGTTGATGTTAGAGTAAACAAGGGGGCCCTTTTGGCAATTCCAGCAAAAAAAAGCAGTTATATTCGCTGCCATGGTTTTTGTGTATAGATATGGTAGAGTATCCTGCTCCTCGCTGCCTTATATGACTGATATTTGCGGTTTTCCTTCTTCTCTTTCACTAACCTTTTCAATTTTATCGACAAACATTTGAAAAACTTTTCTCTTTTCTTCCAGCTCTTTTATCGATTCTTTCAATTCGTTCAATTTTTGTTCAAAAGGTTTATGATAGAGCTCGCGGATGCTTCGAATAATTTCATCATTAATAGTGGATTGTACAACCTGTTTGGTAATATTGAATTTATAGGAATAAACCTGAAGTTCACGCTTAACTTCATCATACTCTTTTTCTATCCCATTTAACACATCACTAATTTCTTCATTCCATTCTACTAAAGCCTTTTTCACATGTTCCTCCACCTTTATTCCCCCTCTTTAACTAACAAAAATCCATCTCCATAAAAACTTATTTTATCAAATGTTCATTTCGGTTTCTTTTCGGCTTAGTTACTTAACATATAAGTTTTATTAAAAATAGATAACAGCTTACGACGAGTTACGAAACACTTTTGAAAAATCACATAGAATGAAACATGACAACTATAACCTATGGAGGTGTTCAGACTGATTCATACAGTTAAACCAGGTGAAACACTGACACAGATATCCAGGGACTACCGGAAACCGCTATCGGCAATCATCGCTGCTAACCCGACAATAAACCCAAATGTCATTTATCCTGGTCAACCCATCATGATCCCTGGTTTTCCTCCTGCTGATACCATTCCATTTCAGATCGATGTGTCCGTTAATAATCGTAAGCTAAGGCTGCTTAAAAATGGAGTACTGCAGAAACAATATCCAATCGCCGTTGGAAGAATGCTGTTCGGTACACCAGTAGGACAATTCATCATCATTAATAAAGCCCCCAACCCCGGAGGCCCATTCGGTACAATGTGGATGAGTCTATCCAAGGAGCACTACGGCATTCATGGAACGAATGACCCCAGCTCGATTGGTAAAGCCGTCTCAAAAGGCTGTATTCGCATGCATAATCGGGACGTGGAGGAATTATCAAGGATTGTTCCAATCGGGACACCGGTTACGATTCATCCTTAATGTGTTCAGGGAAACCTGGACACTTTTTTCAGTCAAAAAAAGGCAGGGATCTCCCCTGCCAGTACATGAGTATATGTCATTCAATTCATATTAATCGGCCAATAATAAAACACCAGTGTAACCATGATGATCATGACGCCGCTGATCATTAAATAGGTTGGGTATCTGCGGGTGATGTTCATTTCTTTTTGCTCGTCTATTTCAATGGGGGTTTGAAGGATATTTGCTTGAAACTCCCTTTCTTCGATGGTGATCGTTCCATACTTGGAGCCAATGATAAGTGCGCCTATGCTTAAGATTAAACCTATGATGACAGGATTGAAGTAAACGGGAAGGCTTATACCGAACATGCCGAGGCTTTCTCCGAGAATCACTCCAAAGAAGCCGAATACGATGCTCCAAAAGGCTCCTTCTTTCGTTACCTTCTTTGAAAATACGCTTGATATGGCAATCGGCCCCCATGATGCCGCAAATAATGTAGCAGCAAAGTAGCCGATCCACATGACGGCAGGCGGCTGGAACAATCCAATCAATAGAATGATCAAGCTGATCACGACCATGGAAATGCGGCTGGCCCGCAATAGATGGTGATCTGTGTATTCCTTTTTCCGTGATTGTTCCATGATATCCCGTGTAATGCTGCTTCCTATTATTTGCAGGAAGCTCGAACAGGAAGATAATGCCGCAGCCATGATGCCGCTAACGATGATGACTCCAAGCCATGTCGGGACAATATTCATCGCTGCCCAAATGAATACCTTTTCCGTCGGGGCGATATCCGCTTTAATGGTGGTGATTGTCGATATGCTGATATGGAGGAACAAATAGACGGTCAAAATGGATATGGTCGCCCATACGCCGGCCCTGATGGCTACGTGTTCATTTCTTGCCATCAAGTATCGGCTGCTTTGCCATGGACTCACTGCGATGACAATGCCCCAGACCAAGCCCATGATGACAGCCCAGGCCAATGCTTCCCAAGGAGTTCCCATCGTTGCGGCAGGCCCGGTAATGCCATGCCAGCTTAATAAATCAGGCCGTTCTGCCAGGTGTGCCGCTTTCGTAACGGCATCAGGGAAACCACCTGCTGATTTGATAATATAAGGAAAGCTAAGATACGTTGCGATCGAGAATAAAAAGAACATCACGGTATCATTCACCATGACCCCCTTCGCACCTGAGAGAATGGTAAAGGATGAATACACGACCCACATGATCACCAGGGCCATTGGATAGGAAACCCCGGAAACCTCGGCCAATAAAACAGCTGCCCCTTGGGTAACGGCAACCAAGTATGCTGCGATTCCGAGAATCGTCGTGATGGCAGCTGCCAGCCGGACCTTCATGGAATGAAAGCGATTACCGAAAAATTCAGGAACGGTCAATGATTTGCTTCTTCTTAAATACCTGCCAAACAGGAACACCCCGAAAATATAGCCGCTTGCATTAAAAATAACGAGGATCAGCAGCAGGATCGGATATCCTTCATAGGAAAATCCTGCTTCTCCCATGAAGGATACGGTACTTAGGAAAGAGGCAACTAGCGTACCGGTTATCATCAATGTGTTTCCGCTCCGTCCAGAAACGTAATATTCCTCTGAGCTTTTCACTTTCCTGAATAAAAAGATGCCGATCGAGACATAAACACAAAAGGATATGATAATACCAAGCAGAAAGGCCACTTACATCCCCACCTTTTCAATCGGATCTTTTGCTTTTATTTCTTCTTGGCTCTTTTTCATTTTCACTAGGAACACCTTCGTGATCCACCCCATGACAATTAAGGAACCCCCATAACTTAAAGAGAAAATCAACTCACCCATTTCTTGACCCCCTAAATAGAAATAATCAATAATGAAATATGCAATATCCATACCAAATTTTCGAATATTCAGATTTCTATGGAGGTTTGTTTTATTTATCGTCATCATAGCTAAATTGGTATTTGCCTAGTTTGCGCATGATCGTCGTTTGACTGACCTCCAGGGCTTTGGCCATTTTTCGGGTTGATTTATAGGTGGAAAGGGCCTGGGACAATAATTGCTTTTCTGTTTCCTCTAACGCTTTTTTCAAGGGAATGATTCCGGTTAAATTGACTAGCGCCGTATCTTTGTAGGTTAAATCGGAAGGCAAATCCTCTATCGTTACGATAGGTTTTCTAGCCGTCACGACAATTTGCTCAATTACATTTTCCAATTCCCGAACATTACCCGGGTAATCCTGCAGCTGAAGAATTAACTTGGAATGATCATCGATAGTGATTGATTGACCGTATTTCTCATTGAATTTCTTCAGAAAATAATCGGTTAATAATAGAATATCTTCCTTCCGCTCACGCAGGTGCGGTATTTCCAGTGGAACGACATGCAACCGATAATATAAATCTTCGCGAAACTGATTATTTTTGATCATTTGCTTCAAGTCTTTATTCGTAGCGGAGATAATGCGAATATTCACCTTTTTCTCCTTCGTTCCTCCCACCTTCATGAATGTTCTCTCCTGGACCAGATGCAGGATTTTCACTTGAATGTCGAGCGGCATTTCCCCGATTTCATCAAGAAACAACGTGCCGCCATCAGCACTCTCAACAAGTCCTTGTTTCCCGTGTTTATTGGCTCCCGTGAATGCACCGCTTTCGTAGCCAAACAGTTCGGATTCAATTAAAGCCGATGGAATCGCGCCGCAATTCACTTGAATGAATTTCTTATCCTTTCTGCTGCTGAGATCATGAATGACCCTTGCTAAAACCCCTTTTCCGACTCCTGTTTCCCCATGAATGAAGATCGATGAATCCATCGGTGCCACTTTTTCAGCTAATTCCAAAACCTTTATCATCTTATCCGAATTTGTAATGAAGTTATTGAACGAAACGGTTCTCGAATTCTCATGCTGGGCCCGCTGGTTTCGAAGGTTCACTCTGTTCAATTTACTCTTCATCTCAACTAATTCCGTAATATCCCTGGAATTCGAAACGATTCTATATAAGTTCCCCTCCTCATCAAAAATCGGCTTCGCTGTGCTGAATACAGTCAGCCCATGCGGATAGGTTTGTTCCGCTGAATGGATCGCCTTCGTTTTCATGGTTTGTAATGTAACCGAATTGTTGATCAGTCCCTTTTCCACCAACTCTTTTATGTTCTTATTAATAAAGGCCTCCGGCGGCAGACCAGTAAGCTTCTTACACGCTTCACTCACGAATAACGTGTCCCCGTTAGCATCCGTCACGAAAATTTCATCATAACTGGAATCCAGGATTTGCGTCAGCTCTTTGACCTTCTTTCTTGTCACCTCCAGCTCTTCATGCAGTGATTCATTTAGATTTATTAAGCTCTTAATCTTCTTTTTAAGCAGCATTTCCCTGACTTCATAGATCGGATAGCATCTATATTGGTTATCATTATGTTGAATCACAAAATCATAGGTGCTCAGATCCTCTTCACTTAGCCTATCTAAATTCTCCACAACGACAAAAGATGTATTAAGATAAGCCGTGATTTTCTGATTTTCCCCCTCAATATCCAATCTCTTCAAAAAGAGGCCTTCATCTAATATACCGAGGATCTCCAAGTGATTTTTCATGACAATAAAAGGCGAGGAATGTATTTTCAGTAAGGATTTTACATCCAAAATAGAAATATCGGAAAATACAATTAGTGATTCTTTTTTTACTTCCGTATCCACACAATCACCCCATATTTTGATTTCGAACCGAATTTGTTACACTTTTTGGTGCGCAAAAAAATAAGTGACCCTTTCATAAGCAACGAATGTCCATATATCAACCGATTCGAACCTGAACCTATTATGAATCACCACTTTTCAAAAAAGGTTCAGTTATCTATATATAAAATACTCGATTCATAGGCCATACCCTCCTTATAAAAGTAAAAAAACGATTATGAACCCAAATTCCCCATCGGCATGATTATTGCATATTGAACCTGTATAGGGATAGGTAGAGGGCGATTGGTGCCCTCTATCCTCTCATTCTATCTAAAATTAGGGAGTGGTCATGATCATGGCTCAATTCAAGAATCTGTTTACCCATTTAACGATCGGTTCTACTGAATTAAAAAACCGGATCTTAAGTACAGCACATCAAACAAATCATGTCACGGACGGAATTCCCACTTCGGATATGGTGGCCTATCATGAAGCCCGCGCTAAAGGGGGTGTCGGATTGATCATCCTTGAAGCGGCATCCGTACATCCATCCGGCATGCTTACGTCCAAAACGATTGCAGGCTATGACCAGAGAATTATCAATGCCTACAAAGAACTTTCCGAAACGCTCCATAAATATGGAACGAAGGTTTTCTCGCAGCTATTTCATGGCGGAAGGGAAGTTGTATCGAGCGACTATCGAAATGCAGCATGGGCGCCATCCGCCGTTCCCAGTCTGCGTTTCGGCGTTATGCCAAAGCCAATGAGCTTAGAAGATATTGAAGGAGTGATTGAAGGATTCGCCCATTCAGCACAGCTGGCAAAGGAAGGCGGACTTGATGGAGTCGAAATTTGCTGTTCACACGGATATCTTCCTGCCCAGTTTTGGTCGGTGCATACAAATAAGCGCACCGATCTCTATGGCGGATCATTCGAAAATCGGATGCGATTCATCGTGGAAATTTTGGAGAAAGTATGGGAAAGAGTCGGAGAAGACTTTACGGTTGGCATTCGCATGAGTTCAGATGAACTGACGATGGACGGGACAACGATGAAGGATTCCGTACAAATCGTCGAATATCTCGCGGAAAAAGTCCGATTGGATTTCATCAATGTCACAGCCGGAGATTCAAGTACCTTCGAGGGATCAACACATATCGTGCCGCCATCACCTATAAAGCACGCTTACCTATCTCCACATGGATTCAAAATCAGAATGGCAGGAGCCGTACCGGTCTTTGTCGGCAATCGAATCGTCGACCCCGTTGAAGCGGAACAGATCGTATCAACCGGAAAAGCCGATGTGGTCGGAATGACCAGGGCCTTAATCGTCGACCCTGACATGCCCAACAAAGCAAAAAACGGCGACCTGCAAGCAATCGATGCATGCATAGGCTGTTTACAAGCCTGTATCGGCCACTATCATAAAGGACTGCCGATTGGCTGTGTCCAAAACCCGACAACAGGTAAAGAAGCATGGATCTTACCAGAATTAAAGAAAACGAGAAACAAACAAAATGTCCTGGTGATTGGCGCCGGACCTGGCGGATTACAGGCAGCGATAACAGCAGACACACTCGGTCATTCCGTTACACTGATCGATCAAAGCAAATCAATCGGCGGACTGCTCCGCACCATGCGCAAAGCGCCAATGCGGCATGAACTCGCGGAATCGATGCTCGATAACTACTCCCGGAAATTAATGAGAAGCAATATAAATGTGCAATTAGGAAAAACGGCAACCGCCCAAGAAATATCCGAAGCGAACCCGGACGCCATCATCTGTGCAACCGGCTCAAGGCCTTATACACCAGCCATCGAAGGAATCGATGACCCACGGATCATCATGAGTGATGACCTCTTCAGCTCAACTAAAAAAGTTGGCGACAACGTACTGGTATTCGACTTTGGCGGAGACTGGCCCGGCATGGAAGCAGCCATCTATCTAGCCGAAAAAGGACATCGAGTCACACTCATATCATCACGACTCCACATCGGCGAAACCGTCCACCAATATCTCAGGAATGAATACCTAAAAAAACTATACAACCTAAACGTCACACTCCTTCCCCACTACGATATCGGGGCAATCAAAGAAGATCACGTCATCATCCGGAATCTATTCACCCAACAAAAAGAAGAACTAACCAATTGGGACTCCATCGTCCTCTCCCTTGGCCGCATTCCCAATACAGAACTATTCGAAGAAATGAAAGGTCATGCTCCCGTCGTGAAACAAATAGGAGACTGTCTTGGCCCGCGTACGATAGAGGAAGCCACGCATGAGGGGATGATGAGTGCTATAAGTTTATAGGGGAAAGAGACATTCCTTGGGGGGATGTCTCTTTCCTCCTATACCCACATTTCATCCTTTTTTGCATCGTTTTATTTACATATCAAGACAAAGACATCCACCTTTAATAGATCCATTTTGTATTTAAAATACGATTTTCAAAAAAACACATTTAGTTATTAATCCCTTTCATATAAAAATTTAGAGGTGTAAGGCTGACCTATTATCACTTTTAACCTCATCTATGTTTTCTATGATAGATGCATAGAAGGGTTTCTTAGAAAAGCGTTGATAATCACCAATTACATAAAACTCTTTTTTAGCTCTTGTAACCGCTACATTTAGTAAATTAGGCTTTGAACATGACCAATTTGCCGCTCCATCACTATTTTCATCTGTACCGGTTACCAAATAAACAATGTCAGCTTCTTTCCCTTGAAATGTGTGAACAGTACCTACAGATTTTTCCAACCAATCCTTAATTTCTTCATTAGAAATTTGCATATTTTTCAGCCTCTGTTTTAGGACCTGTTTGATACCATCTTTCACTGCAGTAAAAGGTGAGATTATATATACATCAGGAGGAGTGGAGGCCTTTTCCCATAACTCAACAATATGATCTGCAACTAAATCTCCCTGCTCTGTTACGAACTGACGATTTACAGCCACTCCTTTACAATCAAACCAGGCACTCTTCCCTCGACTCTTTTGAGCTAATACCATTTTGTTATCATAGGCTATTTCATTCGCAATGGTAAACATAGGATCTAAGCATCTTCTGTGAACCCATAATGGTGTTCCAATCCATTGGTCATTATTGGTGATCATTCCGTACGGATTTGCTAGATCTGCTAATGTTTGAACAGAGGCACCCGTACCAATATATTTATCATCTACATTGGAGTACTTTCTGATATCCCCTAAAATTGTTTCATCGATTGTTACAACTGGTTCAATTTGAATTGGGTCACCTACTACTATTACTCTCTTTGACCTCCATATAGCACCTGCTGATTGCTGGGGACTTGCTTGTCCTGCCTCATCTATAAACAAGTAATCTATACATTCTTCTTCTACACCTTTATACATAGAGCTAAAACTTGCAAAAGTTGTACTGACCAACGGTGTAATTAAATGAACTGACTTCCAAATATTCTTGAGATATAATCTATGATCCTTATCATTAAGATTCAATTGTTTACGATTATTTAATAAGCGCAAAGTAGATTTGATTGCTTCAAAATTAAAAGCTAGCATTAATTTATGGAGTTTCATGGCCTTTAAAAACAGTAATCCCCTTGTGAAATTTAGTTCGTCGGTAAGCCAAATTGTATTTAATTGGCGACGTTCGTATGCCTGCTTCGAATTTGACCAGTAGACTTCCTCAGGTAAAGCTAGTCCTTGATCTTTATAATAATCTAACTGCTCTGCAAAAGTAGCTAGTTTTTCTTTTACTCCTTCTACCTTCCCTTTAGTCTCCTCAAGTTGTTTTCTCCTTAGGTAAAGCTTTTTTTCTTCTTCTTTTAAGAATGAAATAATAACATTTAATTCCTTTTCTAACTCGATTTTTTTTATATTTTTTTTGAATAGGATTCTTTGCAAAAAAGATTGCTTAGGTAGGGTTTTAATTTGTTGTTCCGTCAATCGCTTTTGCTGTTCTAAATGTCTCTTCTCATTCTCTATATTCATTTGTTCTTGCTCATGTATAGGTAGCTGATTCTCTAACTCTTTTAATAACATAACTGAAGCTTGTGTGCTTTTGTAATCATTGGAAAATTTTTGAAGCTTCTCTTTTTTTTCTCTTACTAATTCAAAAATATTCTGAAAATCCTTTACAGCATCTTCCCAATCTTTTAATTTTACTTGCTTACTATCCTGTTCTAATTGTTGAAGAAAAGCATCTCCATTGTTATTACTACCATATAGCTTCCAACCAAATTTAGATATATTATCAGATTTTCCAAGAGCGCCAGAAAAAAGTCCCCATGTATCACTATTGTCACCTAAAAGATCTTTTGCTGCTGATGGGTACATAGATAAATCTTTCGCCTCTTTAGCATACAATTCATCGTAATCTTTGAATTTACTTTTTCCAGCAGGACGAATAATTTCACCCTTTTTAGGAAGGTCCTTTGAAATATTTTCAACAGCCCCATTATTGCTAGAAGCAACAACCATAGAATATTTATTTAATGTTGAATCTAATAAATAGATAGGATAGTGATAACCATTTAGATTAATTGTTTTCACTTTCTTAAAACATTCAGTAGGATTATTAAATCGCACCATTCCTTTTCCTCTTTCAACTACAATATTAGCAAAAATATCTTTTAATAACGTAGTCTTCCCTGTTCCTGGCGGTCCATTGACGGAACTAATTTTCTGGTCATTCTTTAAGATTTGATTTACAGCTACTTGCTGCATTAATGACAATCTATGATCTACTGGTGACGGCCAGCGACCATCTGGCATGTTATTAGGCTGTAAGATTTCTTCAATATATTTTTGGTTTTCATTAATATCTATTCGTTCTTCAATTCTTTTTCCTTCAATAAACTGACCAAGTGCTTCGTTCTCTCCTTTCTTTAGTATTTGTTCTAAGTCATCTTGGTAGAAGCTGTTAAAATTCTTAGATGTAGGTTCTTGGTCTACTTTAGTAACTTCCATCCCCAAATAGTTTAGTTGATCATTATCTAATCGATGAAAATACTGCTGGTAAACTTGCTGAATCTCTATTAAAGACTCTTTTGTTACTCCATTAATAAAGATGGTCTGTGCCTGTTCCTCAAACAGTTCCAATTGGCTCCGAAAAGGTGTGCTGAGATCCTGGTAATTCACTCTTGAATTTTCCGTCATCATTTTCATTGCATACATAAGAAAAGGAACAAACATAGAATTTTTTACATATTGCCCCCTGTTGTCCACCGAAAAGGAAAAACTAAATAAAGTTTTACGCTCCTTATTAATAATCTCTTCCTTATTTTTAAAATTATCGCGTAAAAAACGGACAAGTTTATGATAATCAAAACAGGATAGATAATACTGGTATCGAACTTGATATTTGTCTTTATCTTTTAATTGATCCTTCTCCCAAGGGCTCTCATGAAACTTTATCAAACGTGTTTTATCCCTATTTTGATTATCTTTAAAATAATTTCCTTTTATATCACCTTTACCAGGAACCTCGCTTGGTACTAATGATTCTAATAAGAGCCATGCCTTAAGAACTGACTTTATTCTGTTTATTTCCATCTTTTCACTCCCATTTTTAACTTTTCATTTACCTTAATGCTGACCGCGAAAGATTAATTGAGCCATCCAACAAACAAGCAATCTTGCTCTGCTTTTGAAATTTGTTCTTGGATCAATCTCCAAAAACATCTGCAATGCAATCTGGCTGGGTCACATATAAATAATCACCTGTACACGACTTAATTTTCCGCTCCGCGTTCAACAGCTACTTTTAATGCTTCCCTTCAAAGTTGATATTACAATTATATCAAAACACCCTATTTTTACCCAAATTCTGTATATATCACAAAACTCACTTAATCATGATATTATTTAATCATAGCAAACCTATAGGAGGATAACATGAAAAAGCAAGTTAAAGTAGTTGCAGCCATCATTGAAAATGAAAAAGAAGAAATACTTTGTGCGTTACGCTCTCCAGAAATGAGCATCCCGAACATGTGGGAATTTCCAGGTGGAAAAGTAGAGAAAGGCGAAGATATTTTTACTGCTTTAAAAAGAGAGATTGATGAAGAGTTACAATGTAAGGTTGAAACAGAGACTACAGTCTTTAATGATAATACGCATGAATATGAAACATTCATCATTAACCTACTGTCTATAAAATGTAGAATCATTGAAGGCACCCCAACTGCCAATGAGCATTCTAAACTGATATGGTTAAAGCGAGACAATTTAAGTTCTCTAAAATGGGCTCCTGCTGACATTCCAGCTGTGGAACAATTAATAAAAGAGTATAGTCTTCTCAAATGAGAAGACTATACTCTTTTAGTGAACTCCGTATATAAACTAGCTGGTACCTCATTCTCTAATTCCATTGTAACGGTAATTGGCTTTTCCCCTTCATATTCCACGGTGTTACCCTTCCCGATATAAATATAAGGTTCTGTCTTTCCATCTATTTCTTTATACTTTCTAATAAATAAATGTAAATGTATCCCTCTATCCTGATTGAATACAATATTCTTTCCTCTCTCAGAACTTGGGGCTGTACTATTTGGTGTCTGCCATTGAAAAATGCGTTCGTTTATAAATTCATCGTGGTAATTAATGCTCTCTTTAATATCTTCTTCCTTGTGCAAATCAATAAATAAGAAATAGTCATTTCCATTCGAAAGTAATCCAGAACCCCTAAAAGCACTGTGGCTTTTGCGATAATTTGATAGTAATGCGGCATCACCCATTTGATATTGCTCATACAGCTTCAAATGTGGCACACCATAGTAGTCTTCTTTAAATTCCTTTTCATATCTAAAGATTCCATAAATAATCAGATCTTCGATATACGTTCTATACTCTTCATTCTGTAGAACCTTTTGATAAGAAGTTGTCTTAGTTAAATGACCATTTTCAAGAGCAAATAACTTAAAGTTCCTCTTTTTCTGAACAGGATCATAAAAATCCTGATTTAGACACTGCAAGGCATGCAATACACTATCTTCATCTACCTCTTTAACCAACTTCAATATCTCTTGTTTTGCAATTTCTAAAGAAATATCATCATGATCCAATAGATATTTGGCAATAGCAAATTCATACACTCGCTTTAGAGGTAGCTTACTCGATAATTCCCTTAATACTCCTTCAAAAGCCTCGTCTAGTAATAGCCTTTTCAAGGAATCTTCTTTTTCTACTTTTGCTACAAATTGCAAATAGGTTTTTTCGCGATTAATAAACTTAATCGGATCTGGAGCTCCATCAAATTTCATATAATCCATTAATAATAAAGGAATTTTACCTTGATTCATTTTCTTAAATTCAAAGTACTCTTCCTTCAAATACTTCAATGAATTAAAGTTTTCCTTATCAATCTGCGCTAATATCCGTTCTTCCGAGATTTTATCCATTTGAATATGCGTACAACCTGGAATATTTGCAAATCCAGTTGCAATCGCAACCTTCAAGCTTTCTTTATCATAATAACGGCTTCCATTTAATGCGATGGCAATTAAGAAGGTTTTACTATGATTCCCGATGAAATCAAGTACCGTTAGGAAGGTCTTGTCTTTATGTTTACGAAGTCCTCGTCCCAGCTGTTGAATAAAGACTATCGGAGAATTAGTAGGTCTAAGCATTAAAACAGTATTAACAGAAGGAATATCAACACCCTCATTAAAAATATCAACGGTGAAAATAAATTCTAAATCATCATGATCATCTTCTAGCTTATTTATATAATACGATCTCTGCTCGACTGAGTCATTTCCAGATAAACAGATACTTTGAATACCCCTAGTATTGAATTCTTGTGCCATATATTGTGCATGTTCAACGGTTACGCAAAACCCTAGACCTTTTCTTTTTTCACCGTCATGGCCATAGAAATTCATATTCTTAATAATAAAGTCGACTCTCTCGTTAACCTTTAATCTCTTCGTTATCTCCGCTACATCGTCAATATCTACATCACTTAAATCAATTCCCTCAATGTCGGTAATACCAAAATAATGAAAGGGAATAACTAGTTCATCCTCTAAAGCCTCATGTAAACGAACTTCTAATGCCACATTATTATCAAATAGGTCAAAGACATTTTGTTGATCGCTTCTCTCTGGAGTAGCTGTCATCCCTAATGTGAACTGTGGGTCGAAATATTCTAGCACTGCTTGATAGCTTGGGCTTGTTGCATGGTGAGCCTCGTCAAAAATAATATAATCAAATTCGTCTCGTTTAAATTCCTCATAGCATTTAGACAAAGTTTGTATGGTAGAAAAAATATAATCGGCATTTTTTTGCTTTTGATTCCCAGTCAGTAATCCAAATGTCAGTTTTTCATTAGGAAGGAGCTTTTCAAAGGTCTCTTTTGCTTTTTTTAATATTTCTTCTCTATGTACAATGAACAACAATCTTTTAGGCTTGAATCCCTTTACGTCAAAAGCAGACATATACGTTTTACCCGTACCTGTTGCTGCTATAACTAAGGCCTTCTTTTCCCCAAACGATCTAATTCTCTCAAGGTTTTCAACCGCACGTTTTTGCATGTTATTAGGAATAATATATTCAGAGCTTTCATAAATAAATTGCTGAGTATTCGTATAGCTCTTTAATTTACTCAAAAACTCTTCATACTTACTAATAAAATTGTCATCCGCTATGACACTACTATTCCATAATCCATCATATTCTTTTAAAACATCTTTCAGAAATTGAGCATCCTCTTTAGCAATAATCTCAACGTTCCACTCAATATTACTCTTAAGTGCACTTTGAGTAATATTAGAAGAACCAATAATCACCTTATAACTATCCTTAAATTCAAAAATATACGCTTTCGTATGAAAACCAATCGCCTTATCTGTTTCAAAAATCTTCAAGTGGATATTACTAAACTCATTTATTTTCTTTAAAGCCTTCGCTTCAGTAAAATTCAGATAAGTAGAAGTAATAATCTTCCCCTTTACTCCCCTTTTTTCTGCTTCCTTAAGAGTATCCAACAACAGCTGAAGACCACTATAATTAATAAAGGCCACGCTGAAATAAAACTTTTCACACTCATTTATTGAAGAAATTAATTCATTTAATAAATTACCCTTATCTGAATTGACAATTAGCTTTTTCTCGATGCTCATGATTTGCTCCTGACTGTGGTTAAATATAAGAGAATGTTTAAGATATAAAAAGAAACTTTGCATAACTTGTTGAAAACTAATGTCTGATAATGGTAGCAAAGAATTCACCATAAAAAATAGCTAACCAGGAGGGGTGCATAATCTTTCGTTTATTTCAAAGAATGTCTAATTATTCACTTTAGTTAGTAAAAAATTAATGGTTATCTTCTTTGAATACTTTTTTTGTTTACCATCACTTGTGATACAGTTCACCTAATCACATCCGAAAGAATTACTTTCTCTGTTCTCTGCTCATAAATAATTATCGGCAACTTTAAATTTAATTAAACCTGATGTCTCAGCCATCATTCTGTTTAATTATCCCCAGTATCTATATTTAGTTATAATATGTACTATGTAAAGAATAATGGAGGTACATTTATGAAAGCCACCGAGACAAACTTTTTACAATTTCTAAAAGGGCCAAAGCAATTCGTTATTCCAATTTATCAGCGTACGTATAGTTGGACAATAAAACAATGTGCTCAGTTATGGGATGATATTGAACGAATCTCTGAAGATGTGAATCTATCAGCACATTTCTTAGGTTCAATAGTTTATGTTGAAAAAGGTTTATATCATGTAACTTCTGTTCCCCAACTTTTAGTAATAGATGGTCAGCAAAGGTTAACAACCTTGAGTCTAATATTATCTGCACTTTCTGAAGTAATGGAAGAACAAATTAAAACCTGCGAATCAATTACATCAAAGAAAGTTCGTAATTACTTCCTTTTTAATGCTGAAGAAGATGATGACACCCAGTACAAGCTATTATTAACCCAAAAAGATCGTCAAACTTATATTGATTTACTTGAAAGAAATGAATTCGAGGATGATTATTCAAAAAGAGTTGTAGAGAATCAGAAGTTCTTTAAGGATAAAATAATGAAAAGTAAATTAACTTTAGATGAGATTTATCAAGCTCTTAATAAACTTATTGTTGTGGATATAGCTTTAGATCGTGATAAAGATAACCCCCAATTAATCTTTGAGAGTCTCAATTCCACAGGGCTTGATTTATCACAAGCTGATTTAATTCGAAACTATTTCCTGATGGGGTTGCAACCAAAAGATCAGGAATACCTATACAACAAATATTGGTATAAGCTTGAAATGAAGTTCGACAAACTACCTGATACAAGCTATTTTGACCGCTTTATTAGGGATTATATAACTCTTAAAACAGGAGTAATTCCCAAAATTGGTTTTGTATACGAGGCATTTAAATCCTATGTAACTGAACATGCTCACCTATCAACTGAAGAAATAATTGTTGATGTTTATTCTTATGGACAATATTATGTTAATCTTAATTTGCGTGATCAAGATCCCGTTCTTGAAAATGTATTTCGTGATATACGTGGACTTAGAGTGGATACCGCAAATCCATTCTTAATGCAAGTTTACAATGACTATATACAAAACATTATTAATAAAGACGAGCTAATTACTGTCTTTAGATTAGTTGAAAGTTACGTGTTCCGACGCGCAATTTGCAGTATACCAACAAATTCGTTAAATAATACATTCGCAGCTTTGTCAAAAGAGATTGATAAAACTGACTACTTAAATAGTTTAAAAGCAGCATTTATATTTAAGACATCCTATCGGCGCTTTCCATCTGATGATGAATTTCGTCGGGACTTATTAATTAAAGACCTATACAACTTCAGAAATCGTAATTATCTGTTACGAAAGTTGGAAAATCATAATCGAAAAGAAATTGTCAATGTTGAAAATTATACTATTGAACATATAATGCCACAAAACAAAAATCTTCCTGTTGAATGGCAAACAGCTTTAGGATCAGATTGGGAAGCAATCCAACTTTCTTATCTTCATACTTTAGGCAATTTGACTTTAACTGGTTATAATTCTGAATTAAGCGATCGAAGTTTTACTGAAAAACTATCTCTTGTAGGTGGCTTTAAAGATAGCCCCTTATGGTTAAATCGTAGCGTTTCCAAATTTTCAACTTGGAAAAAAGAATCGATTGAAGAAAGAGCAAGTATCCTAGCAGAACGAGCAGTTACTGTCTGGCAGTCTCCAGTCCTTTCCGAAGATGTTTTAAAACTATTTAAGAAAAACGAAAATGAGTTAAAATCAAAAACAGATTATTCAATTGAACATCATGCCAATGCATTTAGTTCTGAAACCTATAAGTTATATGACTTATTAAAAACTCGGATCTTAACCATAGATAGCTCCGTACATGAGGAAGTAAAGAAATTTTATATCGCCTTTAAGTATGGGAATAGAAATTTCGTAGATTTATTACCAGCAAAACATACTATAAAGATTTGGCTAAATTGTAAATTCGGTGAATTACATGATCCTGATCACCTTGGAAGAGATGTGACAGAAATTGGCCACCGGGGAAATGGAGACATTGAAATTGGCTTAAAATCTGAGACTGATTTAGAACCTATTATGGACCTTATTCAGCAGTCATTTATCTTAAATTCTGATTCAGAATGAATAAGGAATATAAGCAAACTAAATTTGTAATCCTTACTCTAGTTTAAGTAGTTATTCTAATTATTCTTGATTGATATTCATTTCATTTTAAATTTCACATTAACATTTAATCTCTAAAAAAATAGAAAGAGACCCTTCTTCAGGAAGGGTCTCTTGAATAATATAGAATAATTATCTTTCATTAGCGATCAAGTCTTTATCACGATCGCTTTTTTTATTGGCATCATATAGTGCCTTTGTAACATAAGGGGTTGTATTTACCTATTGAAAATACTGTTAACCAGAAAGTCTCTTTTCTTTTCTATTCTTTTTCATCCATCCTCTGCTTTAAATAATCAGCAATTTCTGTTTGCCCAAATTCTCTAGCATATTCATATGCATCCATATTCTTTATACTCTCTCCCGTATATCTAATTGAAATATCTATTCCATTTTCAACTAGAAACTCCACAACTTCTTTATGTCCACCATAAATTGCTCCAAATAATGGATTTCTTTTTGCTAAGTTCTCATCTAATTCAGCGCCAGCCTCTATTAAATACTTTACTATCTCCAAATGCCCCGCACCTGCTGCCAAATTTAATGCCGAAGCATCAAATGTACCACCTCTAGCATCAATATCTATCCCTTTAATAATTAGGTACTCAACCATTTCAAGGTGTCCCTTCTTGGCAGCTACATGTAACCACGTACCAAATGGTGTCATTGTATGTAAAGATTCTGGATTATCGCCTATTAAACGTTTTACTTCATTAATATCACCAAGCTTAATAGCATTTCTTATAGTTTTATTTAGACTTTTTTCATCCATAACATTACCTCCTGTATTTCTACTAACTTGAACTAGCTATGTCTCCTAAATCTTCAAGAGCTTCAACAGCCCTTAACCGATTCACTACTTCCTAGAGCATCAATACTATGTCGTCCTATTACGGCATTGACATAAAAAACCTTGAAAAGCTTAAGCTAATCAAGGTTTTTTATCTAAATTACAAGTATTCTACTGCACCTAAAAACTCTAAATTACTATTATTAATTGTAGTTTTCTTTTTTATTCCCTCATATTTAAAGTTGTATAAAAGAATTACAACATTATACTGTCTTGGCAACTGTGCGCCACACAATGAAGAAAATTTAGGAATAATGTCATCATCGTAAGAGAAGCCTTCTAATAATCGACTAAGCGAGTTATCAGCTTCATCATAAAAATCTGCTTCTCTAACAGCGTCGTCATATCTATCGATGCCAAAGCTTCGAGCAAACATTGATGGAATAAAATCCCCATCCTCTGTATAAGAAATTTCAAGTAAATTGTCTAATTCCTCTGATGTGTTAATATTCCCTACCCAAAATGATACAAATCCTTCTTTTTGCATAAGCTACCTCCTATTTGGTTTCAATCCACCTAAGTGATAGACATTGACATTCAGTAGTAGAGTTATTTCTATTCTTTAAATTATAAACCGTTCACTGGGAAGCCCTACAAAAAAAGGAACCTTGAAAGGCATTTTGCCAATCAAGGATAAGTTTCAATAGTTATTACTCCATCATATCAAAAAAGTATTCATTGTCTTCATCAACTTTTTTTATAAAACTCTCTAATGAATCAGCTATTTTATTGTCAAAGAAGTGTACAGAGGTCCTTTGAGTATCATTTAAATCAAGTGTTAAATATACACCCTCGTTTACTTCATAAAAAACAAGTTTGTCTTCTTCTTCATATATCCCCTCTAAGTCAGGGTCATACTCATAGATACCTTTCCTTAGTGTAATATCTGCAATAGTATCAGGATCCATTAATCTACTTATTGAATTCTCATTATTGCCTTTAAAAAAACCATAACCAACTTCTAAGTAAAACTCCCTTAGTTCAGGGGGAAATTTAAATCCGAGTCTTTCCTCTGCTTTTATAAGGTCTTTTTCTTTTAATGGAAAAAACTTATGATTACTATTTTTAATATAATCAAATTTAGCCACCATCAATTACCTCCTTGGAAACAATTTATTTGATGGAGATCCTTTACCATGAATGCCTGCCTGATGTTCATCAGGAAATTTGGCAGGATGTATATTCCACCATTCATGTGGACCACCAAAATTATTTTCTATAATATGATGCGCATCATAAGGTTGCCCGATATCTCTTGCGACTCTACCGTTCTTATCATAAACTTCTTCAGTATAACGGGGCCATTTTTGACCTGTTTTTCCTTCCCATTCACTTATTAGTTTGTCTTTTACACTGTTAAACTTGTTTCTATGTTTCATAGTATCAAGTGGTGTCATTTTTTCAAATTTATGATTCCTTAAAGCTTCCTTTAATTGTTCCGTTTGTGCTTTATGAATCTTTAATCCTGTTATTGTCTCGACATTTCTAATATAATCTTTAGCTAAATCGTAATCAATTTTACCCGTACGCTTACCACTAACTTCCGACTCCACTTTCGCCATCGAAATTAGCTGTTCTTTTAACCCCGCACCATTAACCACATTATAAGGTACTGCCCCTGCCAACGACAGTTGTTTTTTTGGATTGTATGGCAATAAGTTAGGGATAGAGGCTAATTCTTTTGCTTTCGCAACTCCTTTAACTGCAGCGGCTTTGGTTGTCGCTACCCCAGTTTTCGTTACAGCACCAGCGCCTTTTGTTCCTACCACCGATGTGACGACTGTTCCAAGGGCATAAGTTACCCAATGAGACCGCGAATAGGCATCTCCATTTACCATATCCCTTTCATATGAATCCGAGATGGACTTGGATATATATTTATAGGTTTTTATCGGGTGCATGATCGAATTTGCTACGCCTTCAACTGTTTCCCCTGGATCTGTGACGAAGTCCCAAACCCCTGTCACGAAGTCTTTACCTACATCATAAAGGCCTACGCCGATTCCTTTTGCAATGTCTGCCGTTTGCTTAGCCGCTTCTAGCTGCATGACATATTGCTGCTGGGTGGGGCCTAAGTTTTCGTACCCGATTTGCTTGGCGATTTTGAGGAACTCATCCGGATCTGTTACATGATCAAGTTGTTCCTTCAGTTCTTTGATCCGGCGATTCTCTACTTCCTCTTGCTTAACCTTCAGATATTGCGCGGTCTCTTTTTTCCTAACTTCCAGGTTTTTATAGGCTTCACTATTTTTATAAGCTGTTGCATTAAAATAGATAGGGGATACTACTCCTCCTCTTGTACTGGATACTTTCAATTGCTCCATGAGTGCCGTCACTGCCGCTTGGTCCGCTTCGGATTTAGCGTATTCAGTCGTCCACTTATGATCGATTTCGTTTACTTTGTCTATCGTTTGGGTCCGTTTCTTTTCAGCCTTCTCGATATTCTCAAAGAACGCATCGTCAGAAAAGGGCTCTAACTGAATGATATCATCAATTCCAGAAAATATTTTTTTCAGATCATGTTTTTGGGCTGTAACCATTTCCTTGGAATTTCGACTGGCATTTGTCAGCTCTTCCTCTAAAAAAGGGACCGTAACCACGGTTTCACTAAGGTTAGCTTCGATTGTATCTCCTTGAATTCCACTTAAAAAGGCAACATGCCGATTGATCAGACGCAGCCAAGAATCCACGACATCGATCTGAGCTTTGTAAAACCCTTTAATGGCTTCTGCGCCTTGCCCCTGCAGCTCATCATCCAAATTAACAATACTCTCAAATCCTTTTTTTAATTCTGTGAGCTGTTCTTTTAGGTCCTTATATTGTCCGACACGCGTTTGCATGGCAGAAACTAGTGTTTGAGATTCGTAAATCATAGACATTTTGGAAAGTCCTTTCAACTTCTTTTCTTATAACTAGATTTCATTTGTATGTAATATTTTTATTAACTGTAAAATTATGGACTAAATATATTTTAGAAGAGTTTCTATATTTATTCAAGAATTGAAGCGGGGATTTCACTAAACAATTGTTTTTTGAAAGGTGAACGATTCATGCTCATCGGTGCTAATAAGCCCAAAAATAACAGATAATCTTCTCATCAAATAAAAGAGTTGGAGTATTTGAGACGATGCTGAAGACTAGGGAATTTTTTATGATTAGAAAATCACATTAAAAAGGAGGGACAAAAACTGCTATTGCCAAGGAAGCGGGGTTTGATTGCAAAGCAATTAGTAAATACAGGAAGACCAGGTACCTCATAGTCTATTCCAATTCTATTATAACTGTACAGGATTTAAAACTTGCTAGTAATAAAGCGTAACGATAGGTAAGGAAGACTTTAACTTAAAAGCAGGACGAGCACATAACTATCTTTAAGCGGAAATTTTTAACTGTTGTCGAGACAGAAAGGAAAAAAACAAGAACAAAGAATGAAAGTTCATATAAGTGCAACCAATGAAAATAAATAGGAAGGACAGAATTTAATATTTATATAGGAGGTGATACAATTATAACGGGTCAAAAAACAAATTATTTCAGGGAAAAATTAAGAAAGTAAGAGAATTTGGTTTGCTGTAAGCACTTTAGCCTTCATCCGAATAAATTTCTGTTCCATAAGCAAGTTTTGTTCATGTAGGGGGACTTCCTCTGGATTGATGTGTTTTTGGAGTTACATCGTATACTACTATAAACTATGGCTGTATAGTCTTTTTATGTCTGTTCTACTTGACAGGGGAAAGTCCACCCTCAGTATTTTTTTATTACAGTTCTTCAGCAAGTTTAAGTGCTTCTTCGTTCGTTTTGTTTGTAACTAACGCCATAAACATGCCGTCTTTTTCAAACTTTATGACATTCATTTCTTCATCTGCAGCATTATTAAAATTGCCTATTTCATATTCAACGTCGTCTATCACAACTTTAGAAAAGTCCTTGTCCTCTACATCATTAACGCTGATGGGATTATCATTTTGTTGGGTTAGAATGATGGTATCTTCTTTGGCATTATCGAAGTGGCTCACAACTACATCTTCACCTAATGGTTCAACCTCTCCGTCAAAATCCCCACCTAAAGCATCAGATAGACTCTCCGCCTTTTCTGTGAATTCTGTTGGGATATCTTCATTTGCATAAGTTTCATAACTTGCTGACTCATCCAAATAAGCAAGAGATCTACCGCTACCTCCTACGTCTAGGACAACGTTAACCTCATTATTACAATTTATTGCTGGTGTTGCCCAACCAGATTTAGTCGTTAAATCATAATGAGCATTTTTGTTTTTTGGACCTAAAGGCATTGTACGATTCCAAGTATAATTGAATGTGCCACTTTTTAGTTCTACACCAGAATATTTATGATCTAGCTTATTGTATTTTGTATTCTCGTAGTTTCCTGTCAATGCAACACCACCAGTCATTCTACCTTTAAGATTGGAAAGTTTAAATGAGGAAGTATTCCATCTGAAGTTCTTGGTATCCCATTTTCCGAATCTAACAACGTGTTCGAGGTCGTATGTCACCTTGCCACATGCCGTGAAATAGAGACCTGACCTGATTTTTTGCACTTTAGAAAATAAACCTGATGAACCAGAATTACCAAGCTTGTAAACAAAATTATTTCTCTGGCCCCCCGCATATGCGTCCGTAATCATTAGTGATGAAAGCAAAATTACTACTAAATATGACAATAGTAGCTTCTTAAAGACCTTCATACTTTACAGCTCCAATCTTTCGTTATTTTAGACCTATTAAAAATAGGCTTAAAGTAACGATAACACATTACACTAAATGTCAATATATTAAAAATGTTAATAATTTTCACATTTTTAATTCTTATCAGCAAGCTTTTCTAATACGACCCAAGAAAAATAAATCAGTAGAGTGGTTATCAAAATTATGAAGCCAGCTTGTGTGATATAAGAAAAATCCCATTCTTTAACTTCTTTCTCATCAAGTCCATTATAATTTTGAATAATATAGTTTGATGTCTCATAATCCAAAAAAACGCAACAAATAATTCCTCCAATTATGACTCCACCTAATAATGATAATAAAAACTTTTTCAATATGGTGTCCCCCTAACTCTTAAGTAAATATGAGTGGTACTGAAACTTGATTCAGATTATCCAAAGTCTCTATCTTCATCATTAAAATCCCTATTACAAGCGCTACTCTAAAATTGTTCAACCTACTTCATATATGGTTCTCTTAAATGGTGTCAATACCTTCCAAGTTCTTCGAGTAAATCCATAGGCAAATCATCCATATTATCGTTTACTTCTATACTTTTTTTCTTCACTTATATCTATTCCTGCAAATACTTCAGCATTCGAATTCAATTTAAACATATTCAGTAAAACACATAAACTACCTATCACCATCGCCAGTTTTTTCATTTTCTTCTCCCTGCTTTTCCTTTATGTAATATAATATCCAAAAATCCAGATTAATAGATTCCAAAATTGAATTTATGATTTTCATATATGGAAAACTCCCCTTTCTTTCCGTCCACACAAATTTGATAGGTAAAAAAGCTGTGAACCAGTTACTCCTCTCTGTGATACCTTTTTCCCCGCAAATTAAAAACCCCTGACACTAAAAGTACCAAGTGTTTGAAAGATTAATATATTTACATATAATGGGCGTGTTCCCATGGAAGGGGTCATTAAACATTTGTTTTTCAAAATCAATTTTACTAATCTCAATGCGAGTTCTCCAGTTGTCCAGGTTAGTAAGTGGCTTTATGACAAAATGGGCTGTCCAGGAGCCACAAAATTGGCAAACTGGACAGTATTTTAAACTGACACGCAAATAAGGGCTATTCCTGTTGAAGGAATAGCCCTTTCTTTGTATCAAAATTAAAATGCCGGAATGGCCGTTTCACTATATTTCTCTTCTAAGAATTTGCGTACCTCCGGGCTTGTCATGGCCTTGGCCAACTTTTGGACTGGCTCAGAATCCACGTTATCCTTGCGTGCCACTAATGTAATCGCAAAGTCATTTTCAACACCTTCTGTGAGAAGGGCGTCATTTTTTGGTGTCAAACCAAGCGGTGCAGCGTAAGCTGGTGTTATCACGATCGCATCTGCTTCATCATACGTTCTCGCTAGCATTAATAAATCGACTTCTTTGAACTTATAGTTTTTAGGGTTCTCAGTGATATCAGACATTGTATAATATGGACCCTTTTTTTCCTTTAAAGTGATAACTTTATGCTGTGCCAGCAATGCCAATGAACGATCGATATTCGACACATCATTTGCAATGGCAATAACGGCACCCTCTGGCAATTTATCCATTGAATCGTATTCTTTGGAATACACCCCATAATTGGCAAAATAAATAGGTTTCACTGGTACTAGCTCGGCATTTTTGTTTCGATTGAATTCCTCCATATATGGAACGTGTTGGAAGAAGTTCACATCCACTTCTTTTGCCGCTAGTGCGGTGTTAGGCTGCACATTATCACCTAATACAACCATTTCCAGGTTAATGCCCTCCTCTGCCAGCTTTGGTTTAACAAGCTCAAGAATTTCCGTCATTGGGGGAATGAGTGAGGCCACTTTCAATGTTACCTCTTCCTTCTCCTGATTCTGCGCATTTTCTTTCTCTTTTACTTCATTCGTCTTTCCACATCCTACTAAAAACAACATAATTGCTGCCATGAGAAAGAGTATTTTTTTCATGATGTTTCCCTCCATTATTTATCTTTTATCAATCATTCTGGCTACTGCCGTGCCAATAAATTGGATAAGCTGTACTAGAATAATCATAATGATAATCATATAAATCATTAGCTCTGTTTTAAACTGCTGATAGCCATACCTGATTGCAAAGTCGCCGATACCGCCGCCTCCGACCACTCCCATGATCGTTGAATAGGAAATAAAGCTGATAATCGATGTTGTTAGTCCGAGGACAAGCCCTGAACGAGCCTCCACGTAAAGAAATTTAAATATGACATCCTTAACGGAAGCCCCCATGGAAATGGCTGCCTCGATCACACCCTTTGGCACATCCAATAAAGATTGCTCGACCAATCGCGAATAATGGGCAATGGCTATGATCGCTAATGGAACGCAAGCAGCTGCTGTACCAATGGCTGTGCCGATTATGAGTCTTGTAAATGGAATCAAAAAAACCACCAATAACAAAAATGGAAAAGAACGAATAATATTGACCAATAAATTCAAAATTGAGAAAGCCCACGGATTTTCAAGCAAATGACCCTTCCTACAAAGAAATAGCAAGGTCCCGACTGGCAATCCAATTAAAATCGCAGCTAAAATGGACACCCCAACCATAGTAATGGTTTCTCCAATAGACTGCCAAATTTCTGCCTCATATTGAACTAAAATCTCAGGCATGTCCTAGCCCACCATTCTCTGCTAATTGTTCAATAAAGTATTCTGGACGATTATTCCTTTTTTGAATCCCAGTTGGTTCGATTAAGACCGTGTCATAAATCTCTCCATCTGCCATGATCGATACACGATTACATATACTTTTAATGACATCCAGCTCATGACTAACAATGACAATCGTCACACCGAAGCGTTTGTTTATGTTCTCTAGCACATCTAATATTTCAGCCGTTGTATTTGGATCAAGTGAAGAAGTCGGTTCATCGCATAACAACACTTGCGGGTTATTTGCCAATGCCCTTGCAATGGCAACACGCTGCTTTTGTCCCCCGCTTAATTGTGCAGGATATCTCTCCATCTCTCCCTCCAATCCTACAAATTGGAGACATTCTACAACACGGCTCCGACGTTCCTTCTTTGGATAATGTGCCAGCTCTAAAGAGGCTGCAACATTGTCATAAACCGTTTTATTTGCCACAAGATTAAAATGCTGAAAGATCATGCCAATCGACTTCCGTGCCCCTCGAAGTGCTTTATTGTTCAATGTTGTCAACCTTTGGCCGTTTACCTCCACTTCGCCCGCATCTGGGGTCTCCAACAAATTCATTAACCGCAGCAAGGTTGATTTCCCTGCTCCGCTTGCTCCGATTATTCCATGAATTTCACCTTTAGGTATTGTTAAAGTAACAGACTTAATTGCCTGAAATTGTGAAAAATTTTTACTCACTTGATGCAGGTTAATCATAAAATCCCACTTTCTATTTGTTGAAAGGTAAGCATACCGCTCCTCATTATCGTTTCATCAAAGAAACACAGCTGATAAATCATTTTATCAACTAATGAGGACCTAATGCAAAGACACAAATTAACAGTTAAAGACTTCCAACCCTATTATCATCCTTATGACTAGATTTTTCTATTAATCGGATTATTCCTTTCAAAATAATGGAGCGTACATTATAATTGATAATGGTTATCATTATCAAATGTTGTTTTCTAATCTTCAAAATACGAATATTCCTAAAGGACATGGAGGAAAATACATGATTCGATACCTTGATGAGAAAATTGCCAACTATGAGGTATGTGTCATCTTGCCCTCAGGTTACGATCAAACCAAGAAATACCGAACGATCTATATGCATGATGGCGGAGAAACTGCCAAGCAAGCTGCAAACTATATCGATCATTTAATACTTTCAGAGCAAATTGAACCACTTATCGTTATTGGAATTGAACCCATTGATCGCAAAAATGACTATACGCCGTGGGAAGCACCATCACTTGCACCTCATGGTCCTACCTTTGAAGGACGAGCGCAGGTTTATTTACATACTGTCGTAACCGAAATAAAACCTTATATAGATGCCCATTATGCTACGAATCCTGAACCTTCACATACAGCCATTTCCGGCTGCTCATTAGGAGGACTTGTTTCGATTTTCGCCTCCTATTATTATCCAGAGGTATTCCATCAATATATCTCATTATCCGCTTCCTTTTGGTACGAGGACGTTCTTCGCTATCTTCAAGGAGAAAAGATTGAACGGCAAGGAAATATCCATCTCAAACCAACAGTGAATCGACAAAGCCATCAGCTCTATTTATATGTCGGGGAATTAGAGGGAATTTATAAAGAAACGATACAAAAGCATATGGTTGACTACACGAAGAAAGCCCACCTAGAATTTATCAAGGAAGGCTATTTGGAATCTAATCTATTATTTGCGTCAGATCCAGAAGGAACTCATGATGACCTATTCTTTACTAACTACTTCATTCAGTCACTTCGTTGGTTATATGGCAGAGAAACTAAAAACGAAAAGTTGGATCGTTAATTGGCCTTATCGATTGCATCACAATAGCCCCCAAGAATGATAATTTCCTCCAGTCTTGGGGACTGCTTTTTCAAAGGTCCTTATCTATTGGCGAAACATACAGCTCAACTGCTAATTCCTTTAATGATAGTCTATTCAGCATCGCATATATAACCTTGCATCCCCTACCATAAACCCTTCATACTTCCAACAGTTATCAAACGCATTTGATCGATACAATGATCGCAATCAGCATGCAGCGTAACCTCATGCTCGTTCTGTTACGGTAAAATTAGTGAATGATTCAGCTACAAGCTTTCTAGCAAGAAATAACAAACGATAACCAAGCAAGGGTTTTCCTCGTAAAAATGTTTTGTGGTATGATAGTTAAATTGTTTATCTACCCTGTGACACATTTACATTCATCTAAGAAAAGAGGTATTTATGCACGCCACAGAATTAACCAAGCGACATTGGTTGCTTATCTTAACACTTACTTTATTAACATTTGTTCTCGGGACAAGCGAATTTGTTATCGTCGGGATCTTAACCGATATTTCCTCGAGTCTCCATATCACAAATGCCAAAGCAGGCACACTCGTTTCTGCGTTTGCGCTTACGTTTGCCGTTGCCACACCGCTCGTGATGTCGGCAACGAGTCATTTTCCAAAGCGTAAATGGATGTTGTTTCTGATAGGTTCGTTCATCGTCCTGAATGCTTTGTGCGTGATTTCGACGAGCTACATCATGCTCCTTGCACTTCGGATGCTGACTGCGATTGTAACAGGCGTTTTAATTTCCCTTGCCATGGTTGTTGCAAGTGAAACCATGCCGATCGCTAAACGCGGACTTGCTATTTCATTCGTTTTCGGTGGCTTTACGCTTGCAAACGTGATTGGAGTACCAATAGGCACTGTCATCGCTGAATGGTACGACTGGAATGCATCCTTCCTGTTAACGACTTTTCTCGGGGCTATTGCGTTTTTGGCATCCTTCTTCGTATTGCCTACTATGCAAAGTACAATTCGCAGTTCGATGCGTGATCAATTTTCTTTGTTAACACACCCGCGAATTTTAATGGCTTTTTTCATTCCATCTCTTGGATTTGGAGCGACGTATGCCGTTTATACGTATCTTGTTCCGATCCTGAAAGGAATGGAAGCACCAGGCAGTTCAATCAGTTTGATCTTGTTTGGCTACGGATTCATTTCCATTTTCAGCAACATACTTGCTGGTAAAATTGCCAGCTACAATGCTATCGGACGCCTCCGATTTGTTTTCCTCGTGCAGGCAATCGTTCTGATCAGTTTATATTGGACGACAAATCATTTTATCTTTGGATTGATTAACATTGGCTTGATGTCGTTAATGGCCATCCTTTTAACAACATCCACCCAGCTTTATTTGATAGACCTTGCCGGTATTTATCAACCAAAAGCTACAGGGCTAGCTGCTTCATTGATGCCAGTAGCAAGCAATGTCGGTATCGCCTTTGGTTCCGCACTGGGCGGAGTTGTTTACCATCAGGGAAATTTGCTGAATGTGACATGGGTCGGTGGGCTGGTTGCAATCTTTGCAAGTCTTCTAACATTCCTAAGTTATCGCTTAGACCAAAAACAAAAGAAAGCAGCATAAAAGAAAGCTAAGAACGCTTTGGTATGCTTCCTTTGTAACCTCATCATTTCATGGCATAATAAACGAGATTACAGTTAATCCTTCAAATAAAATGGAGAAAGAAGTATCAAGAACGTTAGTTGTTCTTTGATACTTCTTTTTTTAAAAAAACTAGGTGCTTACCTCTAAAAAACCAAAAGGATAAATGCGATTTACGCTGCCTGAATTATACTCCCTTTTTACCTAGAGTTACCGCCAAAGTAAGGAATATATAAGGATAAGTTAATAAAGTAAGCTCTAAAAAACCCATACTTCCAAAAAGAAATAGCTCTGGCGCGTGTCCGTCTGAATAATATCCTTTTCCGGTCATATACAAGCCAACAAGAAGATACGTTATTATAGATATTCCTATTAAACCATAGCCTATGAAATTAAACTTAATTATTGTAAAACTATGTATTAAAATACCCACATATAACAATCCAAGCAGCAGCAATAAAATCGGTATGTAAAATGGCTCATAAAAATAGTCACTCATACTTTCAATTAGCATCTTATATCCCTTTCAAAAAATTAATTATGTTGGATTACAAGTATTAATATAAATACCAGCCTTTGTTTTATCCGGTCGCCACGGTTCTAAATTCCATGAACTTTTATAAAGTGGAAGATATTTATTCCGATGTTGCCGTCCAAGTATTGACCCTGTAACCCTATTTTTTATTCACAATTATGACTATCCAAAAACACTGCCAATTAAAATGGCGGAGTCGTTTTCACCTAATAATGATAATAAAAACTTTTTCAATATGTTATCCCCCTGACCCTTAGTAAATATGAGTGAGAGTGAGACTGAAACTTAATTCATATTATCCAAAGTATCTATCTTCATCTCTAAAATTGTTCAAACTCTACTTCATACATGGTTCTCTTAAAAGGTATAAATACCTTCAAGTTCCTCGAGTAACTCCTTAGGCAAATCCTCCACTGATTTTCATTTTCTTCTCTCCATCCATTTTCAATTTTTTATAATGGTATAATAACCATAAATCCAGATTAAAAGATCCCAAAATTGAATTCAGGATTTTCAAATATGGAAAACTCCGCATTCTTTGATAAATAATTTATTACTTTAATGATTTGATTTACTTTTTCACATTTAACAAGGTAAAAAGAAAGGATAGATGAACAGTGAGCAATCCCTGTTAACATCTATCCTTTTGTACGACATATGACCTCATTTACAACAACAACCAACTATTTCGTTAACTGGACATATACCGTGACGTTATTTCGACGACACCACCAAAAACCGGACAATTTGATCCGAGAAGTTAAACCAGTAATGGGCTTTTCTAGCATCGAACATGAACGACTGTTGTTCATGGAGTTCTATTCTTTCCCCCTCTATTTCCACTGTTAACTTCCCTTCGATAATGAATAAGAATTCATGTCCGCTATGAGAAAAAGCGCTTCCTTTATTCTCCCCTGGCTTTAACGTGACTAGAATAGGCGAAAAAACAGCATCATGAATGCCGCTGGATAAATTCTGATAATGAAATTGTTCATGATTGTAATCTGAATTTTCTTGGGAGCGGTCCTCAGAAAAAAAGAAGCTTGGGCTGACATCTAATGTATCGGCGATTTTTTTTAATGACTCTAATGTGACGCTTGATTTTCCTCGTTCTACCTGTGATAAAAAGCTGATCGAAACGCCAGTTTGTTCAGCAAGGCACTTTAATGTTAGTTTTCGCTCTTTCCTCAATAATTTGAGTTTTTTCCCAATTGAATCAAAAGGCATACAGATGCCCCCTTTTTTACATAGTATCTATCTTCATTATACAGTACAAAATTTGATGAATGCTCCGTCATTAATAACTTATTAAAAAAGAGTTGACAGAAAATTTCAAATTATTTAAAATGAAGAAAATAATAAATTGAAGTGACACTTCAATTTTGAAGGGGTGACTCATGATGGAAAAGAAACAAATGCGGCGAATATTAATCGCGAGTTTAGTAGGAAGTTCGATTGAGTGGTTTGACTATTTTTTATATGGAACCGTTGCAGCTCTCGTGTTTAACCAGCTATTCTTCGTGAATGAGGATCCGACAATAGGGCTGTTGCTTTCCTATGCATCCTTTGCGTTAGCATTCTTCATCCGCCCTTTTGGCGGAGTGATCTTTAGTCATATTGGCGATCGCATCGGGAGAAAGAAAACACTTGTTATAACACTTAGTTTAATGGGGGTCGCAACATTTGGGATGGGGCTTCTTCCTACGTATCAAGCCGTTGGTATTTGGGCGCCGATTTTATTAATCACGTTGCGCTTAGTTCAAGGTCTGGGAATTGGCGGTGAATGGGGAGGCGCGCTTTTATTGGCCGTTGAATATGCTCCCGCTGAAAAACGGGGCTTGTTCGGAGCTATTCCCCAGATGGGTGTTACAATAGGAATGCTGCTTGGAACCATTGCCTTATCTATTATGACACTGCTTCCCGAAAGCGCATTCATGACTTGGGGATGGCGTTTACCATTTATTTTTAGTGCTTTCCTTGTATTTTTTGGCCTGTGGATTCGTAAAGGAATCGATGAAACACCGTCTTTCAAAAAAGTAAAGGAATCTGGAGAAGTTCCAAAGCTGCCGATTGTAGAAACTCTTAAAAATTATTGGCGTGAAGTGATTATCGCCGTGGGAGCCAAGGTGGTAGAAACAGCGCCATTTTATATTTTCAGCACATTTGTCGTATCATATGCTACTTCGAATCTCGGTTTCTCACGGACAGCTACATTGACTGCAGTCATGATTGCAACAATTATAACGACAATTTTAATACCATTCATGGGGATGCTTTCTGATAAAATTGGCCGCAAAAAGCTGTTTATAGGCGGAACGATTGGGATGGCACTGTTTGCATTCCCATACTTCTGGTTGCTGCAGCAAAAATCGGTACTCCTATTAATCATTGCAACAGTGATAGGTTTAGGGGTAATTTGGGCCCCCATCACAGCTGTTCTTGGAACGATGTTCTCGGAAATTTTCGATGCAAGGATTCGTTATACCGGCATCACGCTTGGATATCAAATCGGGGCAGCTCTGGCAGGAGGAACAGCTCCGCTAGTTGCAACTGCTTTACTTAATAAGTTTAATAACTCCTATGTTCCTGTCGCCATCTATATTATTTTTGCATCTGTCCTTTCCCTAGTGGCGATTTGGGCAGTTAAGGATCGCAGCAATCAGAAATTAGACGAAACGCATAATACTAGTGCCATGTAATCCATGGTTCTTTTACTTCAAGGAGGACAATTGAATGTTGGTAATAAATGAGAAGGAAATTCAACAATCATATGGAATGAAGGACGCAATTTCGGATGTAAACGCAGTATTACGTGCACATGGTGCTAGAAAAATAGACAACCCTCATCGCACAGTTCTTGCTTTCCCTCAACACGAGGCATCGGCACTTTACATGCCAAGCGCTGATTTATCTGAAGAAGTTTCGGCGGTCAAAGTCGTTACCATTTTTCCAAAGAATCCTTCAAGGGGGATGGCAACGACACAGGGAGTCATCTTACTGTCAGATGCAGAAAATGGTGAGCACTTAGCATTGTTGAATGCCTCCTATTTAACACGTCTCAGAACGGGGGCATTGAGCGGCATTGCCACAGACTTTCTTGCTCGTAAAGACGCTAGGGTTCTCACGATTATTGGAACAGGAGCTATGGGATTTGAACAAGCAATTGGTGTGTTAGCCGTAAGGGACATTGAGCGTATATTATTAGTAAATCGCACACGAGAGAAAGCGGAGAAGTTCGGTGAAAAGCTGCGGGCATTCGGAGTAACCGTTCCTTTTGAAGTTTTCGAAGATGTTTCAGCAGCTGTTCGTCAAGCAGATATAATTTGCTGTGCAACCCGCTCGAGCGAGCCTGTATTTAATGGGCTGGATTTAAAGCCGGGCACACACATTAACGGGGTCGGTTCTTATTTGCCGGATATGAAAGAAGTGGATAATACCACGGTTTCACGCGCTGCTAAAATTATCGTCGACGATTTGGCGGGTGTGAAGGCTGAAGCAGGAGAACTCATTTCTGCAGCCAATCAGGGAAATTGGTCGTTTAATGATATTCATGGTGAGCTTTTTGAACTTGTAATGCGGACCAAAACAGGCAGGGAAAATGAAGAGGAAATTACCTTCTTTAAATCAGTCGGTGCTGCTTACTTTGACCTTGCTGTCGCAAAAGGTGTTTATCGCCAATCGAAAGATCGGAACATCGGGATGGAGATTGAGGTATAACAGAAGCTGCAGTCTATTATTTGAGTTAAATCCAGAAGAAACTCATGATGACCTATTCCTTTCCAACTACTTCATTAAGTCGCTTCGTCGGTTATTGGGCATTGAAAAAATAGAAACGATGGATCGTTAATCATTAAAATAGCCGCTAAGAATGGTGATGTTCACCAAGTCTCGGCGGCTGGTTTTTCTTTATTTATCGGCAAATGGTACGGCACTGCTCATGGTGGTCGGCAATTTGGTAAGTATTCTACAGCAATTGATGAAGTAAAAGTGATTGGAAAAGTTAGTAGTGGTGCTCTATGTAGCAATGGATGAAAATCATGCGTCTAAATGTTTTAGCTTTAACCGACCCCCTTCCAACAACAGTTGGTTTTAGGATTGTAAGGCAATAGATGTGTTTAACTATTTAATATACAGAAATCTTTAATTACTTAACTTACGCCAGAATCATTTCCAAATATTTTCTCTAATAATCCCATCTGACTAACTATTTCAATATCATTTTTAAAATTTTGTAAACTAGCTTTATATTCATCGCATTCTAAATCTTTGGAGTAGCCAATACATAAGTTTAATATACTGTTTAGTTTTTCAGCAGAACCACTAATAAAATAGGTCGTGAGTATTTTATTATTTGTGCTTGCAAGTAGTACAATTGTTGCCATGTCCAGTGCATATTCTATGTCTGTATCTGAAATCTTTCTATTCTTTTTCTTAGGGTATTTAAATTCATAGCTATTAATAGAATGAATTTTTCCTGTGAGTAATTCTAATATCGTTTTATTATAGATTATATATACTTCTTTAATCAGCTTCATTTCTGGAGCATAAGGATCAGCCAGTATATATTTTATACGTTCATCTTCTTTAGGAATCTCTATTCCCTCTAAATTATGCCCTAAAATATAGGCTACTTCCTCAATTCTTTTAGGAGGGAATAACCTTGCGAAGTCGTATTTTTTTTCCATAGAATCTTCCTTTATAAATAAATTTGATAAATTACCAGAGCTTACCTCCTCCGTAGAATGAGTGAGTACCATATTCATGAGGATGGTAATGTGCAAATCATTTTTTGTGTTATCATTAGCTACCTTACCTGCTACCTATAATGCACCTGCTTTTAAATTTTTATTGCTCAGCATTAAATTCAGATTCTGAACGGTCTCTATCTGTAGGTATTTCATTTTCATATGCATTTTCATACGCAGAAACTACCTCTGTGGCTTCCTCGTTCAAAGAAGCTTTACCTTTTTCCATTTTTTCACTAGTCACATCTTGCTTAATACCTTCAACGTATTCATTCGAATTTGGACCTGATACTAATAATGAACCATCATCTTGTGCATACGCTATAAACACATATGATTTTCCTTCTTCCGGTAATGTATCATCTTCATACAAAACAACAGAAGAGCCATCTTCATTTATCCCTCCAGCCTTTTGAATAGGTATGGAAGTATCTGTAACTAGATCACCCTTTATATTTTGCAGGACAGTAACTTCGTAATTAGTATACGGTGTTGAAACCTCTTTAGCACCGTCACTAGTTTCAATTGTTACAGAATCTTTGTACAGAGTGTCAACATCTTCATCGACTCGGCCTATAAAAACGTAATCTGCATCACCTACAGTTTCATTTGGATCATCCACATCTACAGCAAAAGTACCATCCATTTGAATTACCTTTAGATTTTTTTTATCCTCCGAATTTACATCTTTCTTGGAATTAGAACAAGCTGAAACTATCAAAGAAAGACTAACTATAAATAATAGTGAAGCAAGTAACCGAACTTTTTTCTTACCCATTTTCCCCCCCTCCTCTTCCTGTTAGTATTTCTTATAAGCAGCGGTAAGACGCTCTATCATAATGGCATAATAACCAAAATCTCAGATTAAAAGATCCCAAAATTGAATTCAGGATTTTCATATATGGAATATTTAATAATATTAATTAAACCAAATATTCATGTGTTATCAGATGCATTGAAGAAAAAAACTATGATTACTATTTTTTATGTAATCAAATTTAGCCACCATCAATCACCTTTTATATTGGTAAAAGTTTCAACTAATAATCACTCATTTTTATTGATTTTTGAACGAATAAGTATAGATAAAGCACAGTTACCATAGAGAAATAAAGCTATGAAAAGTAAAGGTACTAATATTGTTGATATTTGATCTTTTGGAACAACCCAAAATAATAGAACTGCAAAGGAAATTGTTCCACTTAACCCCACGAATATCGCATAAAATAATAATCCGAAATTTAAAGCCTTTTTATAATTCTCTTTATTTGTAGACATCAATATCAAAATTCACCACCTAATTTTAATTTTGTTTTAACCACTGTTTTTTAGAATTACTTATCATCTTCTAATCCTGCCTTTACTCCTACTCCGATACCGTAACTTTAGAAAAATAACCTCAAGCAACTCCCTATTTGGAGTAAGCACCAGTCAAAAACTCCTCCTCAGACCCTATATTTTACGACAAATAAAAAAAATCCATCTTGAAAAAAGATGGCTTCTTTTCTATCTGTGTTGCTGTGACGTAGTTTTCACTCAGAGTTGATTGAAACGGAAGGTGCGAGACTCCTGCGGTAAATACGCGTCCAAGGGAGACCCCACAGGCGCAAAAGCGCCGAGGAGGCTCCCGAACCGCCCGCGGAAAGCGAGTGCCTGGAGTGGAAATGAACGTCACAATTTCACAAAAAAAGATGGATCATTTTCTATCTGTATTCCTCCACAATCGTGCACGGCTGGGAAGATTTTTCTGGCTTTATCGAAGAGGAGTTAATTGTTACCCGTTTCGGCTTCAGCAACCTCTTTGACACGGTCTAAAAATTCAACGACCACTTTATCGGTAGCAAATAATAATAATATTTTTAAAAACCACTTTAACGGGCGACTGGTGACTGTATATGTAAAGGAAGTTCTATTGTCATTGATTTTATTTAGTTCATAAAAAGCTGTAATTTCAAACATTTTAGCAAGTATAAATCCTACTTTAAGCTTTTTCTCATTAGTCTCATTCAAATATTCCAATGTTTCTATATCATACTCTTCTGTTCGTTTTCCTTCTCTATATTTTTGGCGATATACGCTTCCAACCACTTCTTCCGTTATTTTAACCGGCTTTTGTTCAACTACTTGAGGCATGATTTTTTGCATATTTTCTACAGAACCATCAAGAAACTTCCATACCTGTTCAATTGGGGCGTTTATTTCTATTTCCCTAGTCCATTTTTTCAATGAAAATCACCTCTACCTATATTATATTTCCTTTATTATGTAAAACCAAATTTTCAACTGATAAATCATGAACAGTTAAGAGATAGGGGGAATTATTTTAAAAAGCATGACTTAAATATAGTAAATACGATATAAAACATCGGAGACAAAAGAGAACAAATTAAGATGAAATAATGTACAAACCCCATCTCTATGAGTGGGGCCTTTTCTTCTTCAACCAACCCATCGCTAGTTGAAGAAGAAAACTTCCATTTAGTAAATATTTATCATTGGATATTTTGGCAAAGAAAACATCAACTTTACCTCTAACATACTAGAAGAGAAATTATCATTGCTATTCCTGCTATTCCAACTTAGGAGGCTATTTTTTATAGTCTAAAAGATGCTACACTGTTACTTTTGAAGAGAGCGCCGCCGTGGAATCCCTATTCAACAAAAGCTCCTGTTAATTGGGTACTCATACTTATATCTGATACATCATAATAATAGCTTAATGCTTGAATAACTTCATTTTTTAACGTTTCGATATCTAATAACGGTGACATAACGACTGGATATTTTTTATTCAATTCAAAAATGACACGTCTGCCGTAACGTTCGTCCTTTCCTAGATCCGGTCGATCCTTAATATTTGACTTCATAATATTTGAAATTTGTAGCTCATCAATAATTGTTAATATTTTAATTAAAAACTCTGAGTTTCGAAAAATGGCATATTTAATAATATAGTTATATACGTCTAAATTTTCCAAAACTAAATTATAATAATGCTTCTTCTCTTCAACATTTATATCTAAATCTTCAATATATTCAGCTGCAAGGACACATTTATAAATATAATTTTCCCAATCGAACGGTTTGATTACAACTCTTTCGAAATCTTTAATACCTGTACTTACGATCGGGTAGTTTTCAAGAATAAATTCACGCTTTTTCGTAACTAGTAATGAATGCCAAAATATCTCTTCTAAATGAAGATCACGATCTGAATGGATATAAGAGGCAGCAATTATTTCAAATGCCCGCTGGAAGGCTTGCTTCTTCTCTTCCTCTGATCCACGTCCCATATATATTGGAAAATCTGGCGCATCTGCAATTGTTACAAATTTATTAGAAAAATAGTCCTCATTACTATTGATTTTATCATCTAAAAAATCTTGATAAAATTGCTCATTACTTTTATAGCCCTTTTTTAATAGTCTAATTTCCATGATTAATAAGCCCCTTAACTGCCCCTGCATATTTTTCAATAATTTTATCAGATATTAAAGAGATAACCTCATCAATATTATCAATTGAAATTTCATCAATCATTTTTTTAGTCATTAACTGATACAGCTTAAAATCAAGTAGGTTTTCAGGCTGAGTAATTTGTGTTAAATCAACATAATCCTCCCCCTGCTCACTATACTGACTAATAAAGCGTTGCAGAGCCGTACGAAGACCTGTATAAATATAGGGATTATTAAATGCTTGACTAGACCCCACTCCATTGAATTGGAACTCCTCTTTTCGATAATGAATAATGATAGTTTCAGGTCCAAGTTCAACTTTAATATCTGAAGATAAGTTTTCATCTAATTTCTTTTCAAATAGCACCAATGGTTTTTGAATACTGCCTTCAAATACAACAATCTTAGAGAAACCTAATAATGAATTTTTGGGTACAATAATTTCATCCTTGAACGCGTCATAAAATGAACTTAAATCACCATTTTCACTAAAATTGATTTCTTTTGTTGATTGAATATGCAATTGAATTGAGGTACGTTTACTTAAAGAAACCCTTTTCTTAGGCACTTCAATTGCTTTTTGATTTTGCTCAAGCCTATAAAACTTATTATCCTTTGATTGGATAATTAAGATAGGTACTGCATCCCCTTTTGCAATTAGCTCTTTTATAAAGGCTGAACTAATTTCGTATTCTATTTCAAATCGATAATCATTCGTATTTTCTTCTAATTTAACGTCTAACAAAAAAGAACTATTTTCATAGCTTGTTGATGTATTCGTCAAAACGGGATATGGAAAATTTGCATCTTTTTTATAGATCATTTTACACCTCTACATAGTATATAAATTTCAATGCTCGATTATAATTAGGCTTAAGGTCCAGTTTTAATTTTACAATACCATCTTTTATCGAAACATTCTTAATAGATTCATTATCGATTTCACATTTTGATCCTCTACTGTTATCAATTACAGTTGCGTAGTTCTCTTTTAATTTAAACTCATTCTTATATTCTTCTCCCATTCCATCAATAATGTTAAATGAGAGATTACAAGAAGTCGTATTTTTCATTTCTGAAATATCTTTGAAATTGAATTGAATAAATTCAGTATTTTTCACAATTAAACGTTCTACTATATTTGGACTTACACTATATGTTTCAGTGTTGGATTCCTGCAATTCATCTGTAGTACCAGTAGGATTGTTACTACGAGTACGTTTAATGCCTGTATTTTTAGGCTCTACGGTACCTTTTTTCGTTCCTTTTTTCTTAGGCTTTTTATTTGGAGTACCATCTGTTGCTTTTACAACTAGATTGCCTTTATTAATCTTCACCGCTCCATAAGCATTTGATAAATCTTGCTTGAATTCGGACTCTATAATATATAAAAGATCTTTAGTATCCATCAAACCATCTGTAGGATTATTTTTCATCATTTCCTCATCAATGATGCCTGCGATTACACTTGAAAGATTATTTATAAAGCGTTTAGCTTGTGATTTAAGCCTTGGATCTTTAATATCCTCTGATGAGATCTTTGTATGGGATTCATTTTCTAGAGATTTCAAATAACCATCTTCTTCTAAACCACCAATTAAAACAGCGTTATAAGGTTTTGTCGCATTCGATTTGACTGAAAAATCTTCAATTTTCATACCAATCGTACGAACAATGGCTACCCGGCCTTTTGAAATAGATTCATCATATTTAAAATAAAGCTTAAAATCAAAGTACTTATCACCATTTGAAATTACAATATCTCTTGGTTTTTCATTTTTATACGTTTTTACATAAAGTGGTGTAAATACTTTCTTCATATCTGAAGTTTCTTGAATGTAATACTGGCTATCGTTTAAATAACTTTCAATTGTATCTGTATTAATTACATGATCGTTCACATGAACTTCTAATCTACCATCTAAAATAGAGACAAAGAAGCTATCGCATACGGTTTTAATAATTTCATCTTCATTATCAAACTCTGCACGTAAGTACGGAATTATAATTTTTAAACCTCTAGTTTTCTTTTCAAAAACAGAATGAAATTTATTTTCATAAGGATAAAACTTTGATGTATCATTTTCTACTTTTAGATCAGCAAAATAACCAGTTGAACGGTAGCATTGTTGATTAAACATATGCTCAATTAATTGAGCAGTGCCTCCTAAATGCTGGTCCCCTTGCTCATCACAGTTTGCGAAATACATTAAATGAAGATCCGATGCGGCATTTGATGCAATTTTCCCTACACCATGCGAGCCACCACGTGTAGTTTCAATAGATTGATCACTTTCCTCAAAATGTACACCTTTGTTATATGCATAAATACCCCAAGTATCTTTCTTGGAATGGCTTTGTCCATTTTTCGCTCCAGTTAGACCTCTAGTATTTATATCTTCAAAGGAAATATAGCGTACTTCTTCCTGATCCACTTTTTTGAGCATATGGCTAATCGTTTCTTTCGTGTAACTATTCCTACCTTCTAGGCACTTAATACGATTAATGACATCATCAATTCCTGGTATGTCACTATTATTAATCGTACCGATATTTATTTTCACAATAACCGGTGTAGTGCTATTAGCTAATCGCCCATCTAACGAGTTTTGTATATTTTCTTTCGTTAAACCTTTTACACCTAATCCATAGAAACGCTCTAATATTTTATTAAAATTAGATTCTTCGATATTCGGTATCGGAGAAAATTTCCACTTACTTTCTATTTCGCCAACTATTTCCATATAAAACACCTCTACTTTTTTCTCACTAAAATTTTTTAGGTTCGTGCTCTTTATTAAACAGTCTTCTACTCCACCAGTATTTCGATTTTTCCTTCCCCTTCCTTATTTGCCCATATTGAAGAAATGATTATAAATAGTATTTCGATTAGATCGTCGTAAAGAATACAGAAGTATTAAACCATTTGTTAGATTTAGGAATTGATATTTCTGGTGACGATAGTATTTATTCTGGCAGTTCCTTCTTTACGGCAATAGAGAATCCACTAATCGATCACGACTGTCCATGAACCTTTTTTAAATTGCTGCATTGGTTAAATGACTGCAATTAACAATTGTTAATGCATTATCTTTTATTTCAATTAAATTAAGTCCCTTACGTGTATAAATATCCTTATAAGCATTGCATGCGTTTGCCATTTAAACAGAAAATTACTCCTGTACTATGTAAAAGACGATGCTTGTTATTTTTTTGAGTTCCGTGAATTTAGAACACAAGTAACTAAAAATGTATTTGCAGTGGTTTTTAACTACTTTGCTGATTCTCGTCAAGGAGATTTAGAAGAAGGCATCCCAACGCATATTACCACTACAGTACATAGGGAAACGTTGACCTGTTCCATATATGTGTTTAAACTAATATCGCTTTCAAGACGCCAATTTCTTAATCAAATAATTTAATTCAATACTTATGTACTATATTTTCTTTAGTCTTAGCTCGGTCTACAATATTGCAAAAATCAATTCGCATCTCTTTACCAGAATTATGCATCAAATGCATTTACAACCCCTTTCGACAATTGAAGAGCCCGGATGCCTTTGCAGATTTCCAACACTAGAGTAATTATTTTCAGTGTCACCTAATATCTCCATACCTATCGTCGTTTCAATAGCCCTTAAGGAAATTACTTCTTGAGTTCTTTCAAAATAACAAACTAATTTTACCTCATTTAATATAGGATTCATATCTTTACAGTAATTACATTAATTCACCCTCCCCTGTCACCTGAGCGGCTCATACCGATAATTAAACAACATGTTAGTTGATTCGTCAAACTTTTTTTAAAAAAATAAGTAAAAATCACAATTATTTTTAGCGGCTTTTATTTGATTTCGATTAAACGAACAAACTATATCGAGCGGCTCAAGTTAAATTTAAACTAATAAATCCAAGAATAATTTTTTTGAGCGGCTTATTTTTTTCCTAAAAAAGTTAAAATATAAATTGAAATAAATCCGTAATAGTGATAAGTTTAATGTATAATAATTTTGGGGTGGTAAAATGACTATAGCAAATTCAATTAAAATTTCATTTAAAGGTTCAAAGGGAAATCAGTTTGGAAGAGATACATACGTAACAATGATCCCTTTCAATAAACTTGAAAGTTTCTTTAAAGTTTTTCCAGAAGTTCAACGCAAACTAAGTAAGCCACGCGTTAAATCAATCGCGAAGTATATCTTAGATGGTATCGATAAGAAAAGAATGACATTTTTAAGTGCTATTACAGTGACTTGTAAAAATGAAATTGAATATAATGAAGAAGAATCTACTATTGATGTCGATATTAGCACTGTTTTCTCTATCAACGATGGACAACATCGGTCTGAAGCTATTAAATTAGCCATTATGACATTAAAAGAGGCTAAAAATAACTCAAGTAGTTATAACGAGAGAGAAAACCTTACAGATAAACTTAACATCTTAGAAAACATGACTATTCCAGTGGTGATTTTCACTGAAATTGATCAAAAAGGAGAACAACAATTATTTCACGATTTAAATCTATTAGCTGGTAAGCCTAACAAATCTATTGCATTAAACTTTGATTCAAGTGATCTGTACAGTACATTAGCTAAAGATTTAGCTAAAAACAACGAGCAATTATTAAGATTAAAAGTCGAAACTGAAAAAACTCAAATTCGTGGCAATAACAATCAAATTATGGTTCTTTCTACATTAAGAAATATGTTATGCTATATCATTACAGGCGCAAATAAGGATAAAGATAGTAAATTAAATATCGAAAATTACAATGATACCCACCATACACTTGATGAAATCCTCAATTTACTATTCGAAGTATTACCAGAAGATGCTTCTAATCGTGAAAAGTACATTATCGGTACTGCGGCTACGCTACAAGGAATCGGTAAATACTTAAACGAAGTGATTTATAATCAAAATAACGTTGATTGGCAAAATGAAATTGAAAAATTAGGCACGATCGATTGGTCTCATAGTAGTTTTATATGGGAAGGTTATGGGGGTAGCTACATTCCTGAAAAGAATAAATTTGTATTTACTGGTACTAGTGCCGGTATTAATGGAGTATATGAAGCTTTGAAGAACACCTTGCATAAATAATAAAAATAGAGCCGCTCATTTTAATCGAGCGGCTCTATTTTTGTAGAATGAATATATAAAATCACACATACAACTCCTTACTACGAAGATAATCAAACCAGCGGCTCAAACAACTTTCACCTCAACTAATTTCTAACCTTCGAAAATCAAATTCGAGATCTTGAGAAGTGTGCACGCAACCAATTTAATTGATACCATGTTCCTTTTTGCCCCACTTAGTGGATAACGATCAATTATTCCAAAGTCTGCTTAAACTAGGCTAAGGTATTTTACATTATTTATTACGTTTTATTTCATGTTTTTCGATGTCTAATCCCACGCATAACGAGCAAGCATCATGCATTGTGAATCTATACTAACTCCAGCAATGACAGCCTTGATCTTCATTTATTGCACTAAAGTTCTAATTCAATTAACCTACCCGTAAGCAAATAGAACGCTGAAAAGAAAAAGTGTATTATTCTCCTGGATGAAACTGATAGTATAAGTTAAAAATTTTCACATTCTTAAAGAAGGGTAAACTTTGGTTGATATAATTTCGGGCTTTATTTCTTATTCATCCAAAACGATATGTTATCTGGGGGGATAGTTTTACTTTTGATGCTCCTTAATTTTACTAAACTTAGTAGTATGGATTTTTTTATACTTTCCAATTTGAAAAAATTTTAAAATGATTAATTACACTTCTGAACAATTCACCCGTCTCTCTATAGTTAGAATTATTTATTAATTCGCAAATTGGGTATTCGAGTAAATCCCCGAAAAAATTAAAATTTCATTAGAATCATAATGATTTATGTTTATTTCATTAAATATTCTAACATCTTGATAGTCAAAAAATGGAGCAATTTCTTATAATTATTATCAAAATCATCAGTTAGGTTTGTCATAAGCCCATCCCCTATTGCTTTTAATTTCTTCTAAAGCTACCGAAATTTGTTTTTTTGTATTTTCTTATGTTTTTGCAAAGCAACGGATCAACTCTCCTAGAATAAAGATGTTCCTTGAGACTTCAAACCTTAATATGAAACTAACCAGTTATTTAAATCTTTTGGAGTGATTGCTTTGGAGGCATATCTTTAGGTTTAAAAGACTATTGGCGAATTTTAATATGGACGATATTATAATTTATTGGTGTAGACATTTTTTTACAAACTTTTTACCGAAGTCAATATTCAACTAATCAAGAACTTTTTTCCTATTTTTATATTTTAAGGCCTTAATTCTAGCAATTTTTCTTCCTAATAAAAAGCACTCATTACTTGTCGCATGGAGTTCTTTCATGATTCCCCCATAATCATTATTTTCGTCATATACCGCTAATATCAGGTCTAATCACCCACTTCACAAATCCCCATAAGTCATCTAATCGACTATACTCTCTAAATAAATAAATTTTCTTAAAGAGGCACTTTAAACAACATCAATTTTGAATTTAAATGTCTTTCTGTAAATAAATTACTTTATTAAGACTCTCTTTTTTAGTGTTATTCTTGTATAATAAACCAAACGGTTACTTTTTTAGGAGAATCCTATGAATTTTATTTATATTAATCAAAACATATTAGATAATCTCTTTTATATCTTAGTAAGCATTTTGATTTATTACATTTTATTAGATCATGGCAAAAAGTTAAGTCAATATGGCAAGACCCTTATCACTGCATGCATGAGCTTTCCTATTATATTATGTATGAAGTTTCCTATTTATATTGATGAATATTGTGTCCATGATCTCCGGCAAATCCCTTTTATAATAGGAACCCTTTATGGTGGCTGGCCTGTAGGCGCTGCCCTGTTAGTCATCATATTATCTTTTAGGTTTGCTTTTTATGGTTTCAATTTACTTACGTTAATTGTATATATCGTTATCTATATTATAACGGCTCTATTTTCTTCCAAATTCAAAAATTTCAATCGAAAAAATAAGCTAAATAGCTCCATACTATTAATATTGTTTCTAGGAATCCTAACCAGCTTTATTTCACTCGCTATGTCTGATTACTTTCGAATAACGGAGGCTTATTTATTTTACTTTATTATCCTCCCTCCTTTCATTATTGCTTTAGCTGTATATATAATGGAAATTTTAAAAGATGCCATTTTAATCCGGACGCAAATGATAAGGCTTGAAAAAATGGAGGTAGTCAGTCAGCTTGCAGCAAGCATTTCACATGAAGTTAGAAATCCTTTAACGGTTGTGAAAGGATTTGTTCAACTGCTGAAGACTCCTGATCTTACTCAGGGAGTAAAAGAACAATATATAGAGCATGTTGTCAGGGAGCTTAATAGTGCAGAATCCATTATTAGTGAATATTTAGCATTTGCAAAACCTGCACTTGAGAAAGTGGATCCTATTTCAATTAACCGTGAAATAGGATATGTAATTGAAATGATCAAACCATTGGCTAGCATGAATTTAGTTACTATATCTAATCAGTTGACTCCAGGCATTACCCGGGGGAATATTCAACATTTCAAGCAATGCTTCCTAAACCTCATCAAGAATGGTATAGAGGCAATGCCAAACGGCGGGGAGCTTAGTATTGTTTCCTATGTAAATAATTTCGATATCATTATCGAAATCAGTGACAACGGGGTGGGAATGAACAAAGAACAAATAAATCGTTTTGGCGAGCCTTATTACAGTTCCAAAGAAAAAGGGACTGGGTTGGGATCAATGGTGGCTGTTAAGACCATCCAAACGATGAATGGTACACTTCATATAACTAGCGCTTTGAATAAGGGAACAACGATTGCAATAACACTCCCCGTTTATCATGAAGATCATTCTGTAAAATAATAAAAAAGTCCGCCGTAAATGGCGGACTTCAGACTGTAGACAAACTCGAAGAAAAGCGAATTTGCCTGCAGTTTTTTTATTTAATAGAAGTTCCAGTTGATTTCAGAAATCCGCTCCCTTTCCGCCGACTGTCTGCCAAGCCTCCTCGACGCAAGCGTCTGTGGGGTCTCGGCTAGCCAGTTATTCGGCAGGAGTGTCGCAAATTTCTTCAATCCAATAAGGATTACAGTAAAAAACCTTAAAGGCCGGAGCAGTTTATTCGAACAGCTGCACTGTCTTGGGCCATTGACGCAGTTTATCGACCTAAACCACACAATATTCGACCGTTCACGTACAGTATTCGACCTACCCCGCACAGTATTCGACCGTTGAGGCACTATATTCGACCGCTCGCGAATTTTTATCGACCTACCCCGCACAGTATTCGACCGTTGAGGCACTATATTCGACCGCTCGCGAATTTTTATCGACCTTCACCTCACTATTCGGACTCTTAGCCCCTTATGTCCGCAAAATAAAAGCCCGCCATTATCGGCGGACTTTTTACTTGATTTTTTCTGGTCAAGGCATTGATAAACCGCCATCATGTCTCGTTTGTTCAATTCACGAATCCGGGCGAAAATGGGGATATCGGCAACGGCCTCGGTACGTTCACTTTCAGCCACGACATCCTTCACTTTCCCTGTCAGCCAGATCTGCACGTCAATGTCTTCGACGATTTCTTTACGACCTTCATCATCGATGCCACTGGCATGACAGCTCACACAAGGGATTGTTAATTTATATACACCGTCATGGATGTTATCTTCTGAAATGACTTTCTTGCCATTACAGAATGGGCATTTATGACTTGCTTTAATTTTATTGATTTGGGTGACGATTTTTTTGTAGCCAAATGCTTCATAGACATAGGTTAGTTTTTTGTATTTGCCATTGGTGAAATATTTATCAATAATGGTTTCTCTAGTTTCATTAATATTGGCAAAGTCACAGATGGTGATCTGGTTTTTGCTGCTGATTGCTTCGATATTGCCTTTAATGCTGTCCCAGAATGGTTGGGTATTTTGTAAAACCACTTCATAGCCGACGAAGCTTGCTAGTTCGAGTTCGAGCATTTTCAACGCCGCTTTTGTTTCACGTGGAAGGAATGACACATCATCAGTGAGTGCGATATCGCCGCCCACAATCGCTTTTAGTTTTTCCAGTTCCGGCAGCTTTCCTACAATTTTGATGACTTGATCAATTGGCTGTTGTATTATTTCGCGAATGTCCGTATCACCAAACATCAGCTTTTTATGATGTTTGAGAACCGTTCCATGACAGACTGGACAGTCGATCATCTCTTTTGTTTCTTTCATCTGCTCTTTAATGATTGATTTCGATACGAAGATATAGCGCCCAATGATGAAATTGAACCCTTCCCAAATTCGCGATGCCTTGCCTGCTTTATCGTAAAAGGACTTTTCCCAATACCCATATAAGAAGGTATGCTTTTCGGCATCTGTCATCTCATTATAGCTTTTACTAATGTCGTGACCGAGTTCATTCTTGATCTCATCAAACAGGAATTGCAGTTTTGAATGCTGATAATATTTTAATACTTCCATCACGTCTGGATGTAATAAACCATCCCAGAATGGCACGTTTTTGTCTTGTATGACTACATCGAAATCGAATTTTTCAATGACCCGGCGTCCCGAACAGCTTGGACAATGATTTTCTGCAGAATAGAAATCGAAGCTTCTTGTATCCTTATTGGTCGGATGTGCAGCCACTATATGGTTGATCATTCCGCCCAATTCATAAAGAAACGTATATTGACTGTACAAGTGCCGTTCAAGATCAATGGCGATCACAGGCGCAATCGTGTCTGACTCGTATTCCCCATAAATCACGCGAGCGATTGGTGATAGGCTTTTTAAAATGCCGCCCTTATAGACGTTCTCTGCATTTTTGAAATAGTCCAGATGATTTTCCTGTAAATAATTGATTCCCGTTTTTGACCGCAGTGTGGAAGAAATATGCAATGGCTCCACTTGATCGTCACTGTTTTTGTGACGATAATAATCATCATGACTGACAACGTCAAGATGCTGGACAGGTGTTAGCTGTCTTTTACCAAAATCTACGATATAATCCGAGCTTTCCAGCATATAGGCATTATGTTCAATCATGATGATGGAGACGGATTCATCTTCCAGAATGACTCTTACACTATCAATGAATTGGTTTAAAATATTTTGCGATAACCCTTTTGAAGGCTCGTCAAAAATGAACAGCGTGTGCGGGTTTCTTGTCTTCGCAAACAGCTCGGAAACTAAGTGGACACATTGAAATTCACCCGTCGATAGTGTTTGTGTTTTTCTTTCTAACGTCAAATAGCCAAGCCCAAGCTTGATCAATAAGCTCAAGCGTTTATGTGCGATGTCTTCATTAGGCAATTCTTCAATGATATCTTCGATTGAACGCTGAAAAATATCATCAATTTCATCACTGTATTTGGTGAGTTTCTTTTTAATATCAAGAAACGTCGCAACGGTTGAACGACTGGTAATCGATTTGTTTCGATCCTGCCCGACCATGACCAGCTTATCCTTTGGATACCGCTTCTGAAAATCTTTAGAGATACATTCATTGACTAGTGTAGATTTACCGCAGCCTGACTCACCTGTAAAGGTAACGAGCCTATTCTTTGGAATCCGGATTTCCTCCATTTGAATATTACGGCAGTAAAGATCCTGAAATTGATAGTATTCAGTAGGCACTGCTTCATTTCGTTCCCAGCTGATTGGTTTGGGACGCGGTGATTCCGCAACGATTTTCCCGCCATATTTTCCGCTGCCGGGTCCAAAGAACAATTGGTCATCAGTGCTATCCAGCACCGTATCTGAGTGATCAATGAGCCAAATTTGATTCTTATATCCTAATTGCTTAATCTGTTCCAAAATTTTCAAAAGGGTTTGATGATCAAGACCGACGGAGATTTCATCGATGATGATCACGGTATTTTCACTTGTTGCCATGAATTCGGCTAAATAAAGTCGGGTTAATTCTCCCCCAGACACTGTCCCCATAATACGATTCAAGCCTAAATAACCAATATTCATATTGATTATATTTTGGAGAATATGCTGTTTAGCTTCACTAATATGTAAGGTCTCTGAGAGTGAAAGGATCGTTTCGATGCTTAAGTTGTTAATATCGGAAATAGTATGCGGGCGATCTAATAATTCAATCGTATATTGCTCGACTTCTGGATTGTAGCGCTTCCCCTCACACTTTGGACATTCGACATTTTTCGTCGTACCGCGTCCTTTACAAGTGGGGCACCAGCCTAAGGCATTATTAAACGAAAAAACTTCCGGAGAAAGATTGAATTTTTCTGCAAGACAAACACGAATCTCTTTAAACACACCAGTATGTGTGCCAATGGTCGAACGGGGATTGGCTGAGATAGATGATTTGCCGAGAAAAAGGACCAGCGGCATTTCCTCCATCTTGATGGCACTGAAGTTGGTTTCCATAATATTAGGAAATAAATACTGATATTCAGACTTCGGCAATAAGGAAACGAGACGCTTCTTGGATTCTTCACCAATGGTTTGACAAAAAGTCGTCTTCCCGGAACCTGATAATCCAGCAATTCCTAATGATTGGTCGTCTGGCAGTGATGAATCTAAATGGTTTATATTGTTCGCTATTAATCGATTTATTTTCATATGTAACTCCTCTCCATTTTTTAAGCTCAGTCTTTCATATTAGCATAGCGGTATATGTATTTGGTATTTTTTTATCGGTAACCACAGCCTTCTATTCTTTCACATTCCACTTCTTCAAAAACGTATGATTCATCGACAAAAAACGAGGAGTGACACGAAATAGGGTTGGATATTATTATCACCACCTGTAATACAGAGACGATGAACAGAGTCATTAAAGCCTCATTATAGACAAAATAAAAAAGGCTGAAAAATACAATTATATTGTACTTCAGCTCTTCTCCTAAAAAATTTATTTACTTATGGTACGATCCACCAAATTGTATCTAAGTATTTTAATAATCATTACAGGTTCTATTATTTAATTGTTTGCCTAAATAACTAACTATACAATTAAACTTTAAATTGTATAAAAAATCGCTAACGATATATATAAAGCGTAGATACAAAGCGTGTTCGAGTTAATTTTATCAAAACTATAGGAAAGCGAAAGGGTACTATTTTAACGTACTCTTAATGTACATTTTTTTTTATGTTCTTAATCATTATATTTCACCTTATATTTTGATGATTAAGTAAGTAATTTAAAACTGTATTCCGGAATCAATATTTTATTTCCAAGAAGAGAAAATCTGCTATATCTCTTTTTTTGTTCAATAGGAAGCATTTTGTCATTTTTATTTAAAATGGTTCTTACTAATTCCATACCATTCTTATGTTTCATCAATTCAATATAGTGATCTACAAGAAGAATTGGAGTGGGTATATTAACATTTATTCCTGTTCCTATGGAATAATTCGTTAAAACAAAATAGTCTATTTCATTTGGCAGAGTATGTCTATATGTTTCTCCGAAATACTCTTTCAAGATCAAAGTTAAATTATCATTAGTATATCTCCTGGCCTCTTCTACTTGTTTGTACGCTTTTTCTAACATCTGATCCAAGTTATTAATATCACGGGTAGAATCTACAGGAATTTTATATTTTAATTCTATAATTTGAAGATGGTTGATTTCCGGATCATAGACCAATAAATCCATACCAGGAATGTTTTTTTTAGATTTATCAACACCATAACTCGTTAAATATTTTGCGGGGATATTATTTGTAATACTCGCTCTTTCCTCATCCTCAAAATTATTTTGAGCGAAGTCATAATTAGAAGATCTTTTTTTAGCTAATAAACGCATCGCATTTGCTTCTGGTCTAGAAAGATTAAATATTGCATCTGAAACCGCCAAATAATTATCTGAAAGTGGAACAAAATAAGATAAAGAAATATCACTTTTAATATCAGAAAAATCGTAAGTAAAAAAGTCAATTATTCTTTCAATCTTCTCTCGACCTAGCTTTGTTTTGGCAGATAATTTATCTATCCATTTTTCTTTTTTTAAACATAAAACGCCTTCAAACCCAGGATCAATTATATAGCTATTTCCAATATAATTATCTAACAAATTATGAGAAAATATTTGGGTGAGTTCAGTAGAAAACCTTTTATAATCTTCTAAATTGAATTCTTTAAACTCTATGTTAAAAGTGCAATTAAAATCCATTTGATGTGCATTATTTATAATTTGCACTATATTTTCTCGATTAACCTCTAAATTCTCTAGCACTTCCATTTTCTTAGCATTATCAATTTCCCTAAAAAAAGTGTCATAGAACAAATGAGTTTTATATATCTCTTCATTATAATAATCGAAAGTGATTTTGTTTCCTTTTTTGTTAAATTTAGTTTTCTTCTGTCCATGCATTTCCCACATATCAGAAAACTTCTCATATGAGTATGCAACTCCCATTAATTTGTAGATGTCGTCTGCAACCAAATCTTTTTTATTAATTATAGATTCACTCCTACAATACTTTGTACACCATCGAAATATCCATTTTAATGATTCTTGTATAAAAGAAATTTCATTTAACTCAGTTGCATTTGTTTTGGCTAACTTTTTTAAATATTCTTGCATATTATCATAGCTTGCTGAATGCGAAAGTGTATAAAGGACACCCACCTTCTCTAGTACTATCAAAGTTGCTTCTTCAATTGTTAATTCAAACAATCTATTTTCACTAATGCTTTTCTCTATATTTTGTTTAACAAGGTATAATTCTTCATACTCATTCAAACATAGTCACCTCTATTTAAAATGGATACTGTTTTAACCTTAAATGGAGAAATAATTCGGGTTTCACTTTAGAAACGGAAGAAAATCTGTGTTTAATATTATCTCTCCTAGGGATGGGTTTGTTAAAAGCAGCAATTCTGTGTGTCCTTTAACATATTTCATATAATGAGTTAAATCCGCCCGTGCATATTTAAGAGATAGTTCAAAAATTCCGATTGATAAAATCATTTTATTATTTATATCCATTTCTTCAGTTTTATCGGTTAATATTTCCAAACGACAGTTTTTATATTTTTTCACTGAACCACATAGACAGAACATATTTCTTCCTAAAGAAAAGTTTCTCATAAGTTACCAATTTCAATTTGCGTGGTAAATTTTTCTAACACAAACTCAGTAAGTATTACATTTTTAAGTGATTCAGTCCAATATAAAAACAGGATTCCGGAGATCCACCTTGAGATGCTATGAATGATTCCAACTCATTTATTAAACCATCCTCAATAGATATATAGACTAGAACCTTTATTGTATCAGAGTTATAATACCATCCATTAAATGGCCTATTGATCTATCTTGAGTATAATCTTCAATGTCACTTAACTTACTTGGTGATCGTTTTTGAGCTCATTCTTAAGTTTCTTAAATGATATTAATATTTCATTTACGTACTGGATGAGACACCCCACTGCCAGCGTCACTCAATGAACGGAATTTCTCGTATCCATAAATAGGCTTCATGTATACAAAAAGCATGAAAGTAAGCAATGCATTCTATCGGACATCTACAGAAATAAAGGATCCCTAACACAGCTTTAGCCTTAAAACCTCTACCCATATAATGCATACCTACCCAGTGAAGTTCTAGATGGAGGGAACCTTTCAGTAGAGTTAGCGTCCTATAAAATTGGTTTGATGTAGCACAAAGTATTCTCGAACCTGACAAAAAATAGCGAGTCCTTAGGGAAATCTGTTCAGGCTGTAATATGAGATGACCTTTGTATTGACTCCTCACCTTCAGGACAAAGATGTCTAGCTAAGACCTTTCCCATACGTTTTATACTTTTCCATACAAACTTGTTAGATTGTCTTGTCTTAAAGCTTGACAAAGTATCGCTATTCTGTTAAATATCTACTTGTGGAAAGTCACCCCAGACTCTTCCTCTATCAACATCTCTTTGTACAGCTAAGATTTCTTTTACATTCTTTTTTTCAGTTTGCGGTATTACTACTTGATTTCCATAAGTTGAACCACGTGCTCGATTACACCTAGCTGTCCCAGGCAGAGTTATAACCATTGGAATTGTAGAACTATTCAAATGCTTATTAACTAACCTAAACCACTCTGCCCATGACGGCGCGAAGTTTCTCAGTTTCTCATGTTCAACCATATTGATATTTGAACTGTGCCTCATTTTTAATTTATGTTTGAAAACTATGTTCCCTACATAAAAAGGAAGCACAAGTGAACTCTGTACTTCCCTTTTTTCCATATATATATATCAGTTTAAGTGCGTAGATACTATCCCATCTATAAATATTTTTTTAATTCCGTTACTGTATTATAGTTTAGTTATCAATATCGTCAATAAATCCAATTTCAGTTCCACTAACTTTCATTCTCCCAAACCGCTTGACTACCTTATCATTTAATTTATCATACATATCTAAAGGAATTTCATTATCTACAACTATAATCTGAACTTCTTCATTTTTACCTGTAAGATCTAACAGATAGTGATACATATTACTATATTTCCTTGGGTCATTTAGTTCTTCAGATTCCTCATCTTCCTTTTCCTCTACTTTTACTTTACCTAAATATTTACCCAATGTATCTATCATTAAAAACGATGGCATGTTGGTAGTTTTTAAAAGTGAGTATTTTAGCATACTTAACAAAAACCCTACCGAAACAATAGTTCTTAATCCACCCGAAGTTAATTCTATATAATTTTTCCCTCGGACAATTGGTAAATAAGTTGTCGGACTGATTGATATCCTAGAAGGATTTTTAATAGGTACATATTTTAGATAACTTGCGAGGTAGTCACCTAAAGATGAGAGTATACCATCTATAGAAGGTATATCATTTTTTAATACTTCTAACTTCCCATTTAACTCTGATATTTGGGAAGTTAATAGCTCTGATGAAGCTTCAAACTCATTTAATTGTCTCCTAACTTTCAAATGGTAATTAAAACTCTTTTTACTTTCAGCTAGGTTGGATTGCTCTGTTATCCATAAGTCACGTTGAGTCAAAAATGGAGAAATGTAATTATTCATTTCTTTATCCAATTTTGATTGTAGTTTGTCTAGACTCTCATTTATTTGATATTGTTCTTTTTCAAATTTGAATAGCTTTTCTTTATCCTGTTCGATTAGGCTCTGAAGATCTTTAACACGGTTGTTTAGACTTTTTATTTCAGCTTTAATTTCTGTTTTTCCAATAACTGAATTTTCATCATTTAAATCCTCTACTATAACGACGCTTGAACATAGAGGGCATTCCATCTCTTTTGGCAAATGAACTGGTAACTTTTCAGCCATTTGAAGTGATAATTTTAACTTTTCTAAATCGCGTTCATAATCTTTCTTCAAACTAACATTCTGTTCTAAAATTACTTTTGTAAATTGCATATCATTGTCAATAACTCTTAAGCCATGCTCTAAGCTTATTATTTCATTTCTGTAAACATCAAGTTGGACGGTGTCCGCTTTCAATTTAGAATCTAATTTCTTAATTTCTTTAGCTATGTCTTCAAATTTTTGTTTTACTTCTTCTAAGTGGTTTTCTAATTCATCCATAGTTTGAAATTGTGCATCTCTTAAAAATGAAGAAATAATTTCATACTGTTTTTGTAATCCTTTTTTTTGTTCAATCTTATTTTGTATTTCTTGTTCCAATTTACTAATTGCTTCATCCGATAAGTTATATATAAATTGGAAGGCCAGTCTATTCTTGACTGCTACTGCACCGTTAGTTGCATCTAATAATTGTCTACTCCCAATATCATCTTGGTCTAGGTAACAATATTTAAAAATATCTCTAAAGCTCATTCTAACTAAATCTGAATTGCTCTTAGTAGGTGCCTTTTTTACTTTAATTAGCGGGATATTTAAGCTTTGCAATAAAAAATCACTAAAGTAACCTGAAGGCCCTTCCTTCTTATAATTAGGTGAATACAATTTGGGGAATACTGTTTCCATAGATTTAATGTCCGATTTATACACTTCAATAAAATCTTCTGGTTTATAAATATCCCTTTTTATAGAATAGATAATTTCATTTAATCTAACTTGTAATAGAGCATATTTACCTTTCTTTTCTATCTCTTCGTATAAATATACTTTCTTGGCACCAAGTAGATAATCAATTAAATTTAAAATACTTGATTTCCCTGTATCTGAATCACCATAAACAATATTTAAGCCACTATGAAAATCAACGACATAATTTTTTTCTATTCCTACTAACACGAGTTTTTCTACTATTAATTTTGGAGAAACACTGCTCATGTATTCATCCCACCTTTAATAATACTTTGAACTTTTAAATATAATTGATTTGTAGATAAAGACTGTATTGATTTCATTGCAATACAAAAATCACTGGATCTTTTTATAAATTCAGACTCAACTTCTTTTATTATATTTGTTCCTTCTGTTGTAATTGAAAAATAAATATCCTTCTCAATAGTTACAGATACAAATTTTAAGTTTGATAACATAATCAATAAACTTTTTAATTCCTTATGCCTTGTATGAAAGCTATAGTTTGGAAAGAGGTCTTGTATGTTATTTAACTCATTATCATGGAGTACTAACTCTTTGCCTTTTTCCTTTTGTAAAAGCTCCCTTAGGTACTTGGGATGATTTAACAAAAATCTATAGATATTTATCCTATCAATTGTTAAATGAAGTTTACCGGTCTTTGTTGTAGATAAATTCATTAAAATAATTAAAACCATTGAGCTGCGGAAATTGAATTCATGTTCTGGGATAATAAAAGGCAGTTTACTCATAAACCAATCTCCTTATCCCTATTTAATCTAAAATCCTCAATGTCTTTTGGTCTATTATTAATAGCCCACCAAATTTCTTTCTCAAAGTTATTTGCCAATTGGTGAAGCATACCGATTTTTTGATAGTAACTAATTGCTGGCAATGTACTTTTTAGTGTTGCTATATCTTCTCTTCTGATATGTTCATGTACCATAGTTACTAATTCATTACTTGACTTGATTTCTCCTGATAACAATTTACCAAATACTATTGCATATAGATTTCTGATTTTTGCATATAAACTCTCTAATTCCTTCAGATGTATTGATTGTGAGACTAAAGCTTTTCTCATATATTCAGCATTGAAGAAAGTCTGCTTAGCATCATAAATCAAAACATTGTGCACATCTGCCATTAGTAATTTTAAAACAAAGATTTCATCCTCTAATTGCCCCTTATCATCAAATTCTTTAATCTCCATATTTGTTGAGATTTTATTATTTGAGATAAGTTTTGTTAGTTCACTTTTAACCGCCAATAAACTAATTGTATCCAATGATTTTGGCTTAGTAATGGAAGTATGGTCATCATCACAAGGAACAACACTTAAACCCTCTACGTTTACTGGAACTGCACTTGTTTTTGGAACGATTGTGTCATATTCACCATATAAGTATAAACATTTGGGTATTTTGTCTTTAAATTTCACCCATTCATCTTGTAATCGACTTACATTTTCACTTAAGGGGTTTAAGTCAAGTATTTGTTCATTTCTTACCAAGGATTTAGCGATTGTTGCAAAATTACTACCACTATGAGGAACTGCCAGTGAAATGAATAATTTGAACTTTTCCCCCATTTCTGTCTCAAGTTCATCTAATATGACAGATTTTGCAACCAATCCGCCCATGCTATGTGCAACAATAATTATATTTTCATAAGATTCACAGTTATATCGAATAGCCGAACGTACTAAGCTTCCGATCTTAGGAATAGTTATATTCCTTTTCACAGGTTTTGTATCCTTGACACCAAAAATACTACTTACTAACTTTTTGGTAGCATTTACTTTTGGAAAGTCTAGTAATTTAGAATAATAAACAATTTGTGCAAAGTCATAGTTTTTTTCAATATCCTTTTCTTTCATAAGTAATTCTGCAAAAGAGTTTCCATTATCATTAATCCACGTTTCCTCTGCCCCAGTAAAACCGTGAATAAATAGAACTAAACTTTTTTTATCTTCACAACGGATTGAACTATACATAGTACACCTTCTTTATTATCAAAATGTTAAAGAATCTTACTCCTAATTATAGCAAATATATCCTATACCAAAATAAGAATCACAAAAAATTACAATTAAATTACGGTAGCCCTTCCAATAACCTTTAATCTAGTATATATATTATTAAATATATGGTAATATATTCATGTTGAAATAAAAGGTATCCTTGTTTCTATACTTTTACTTTGACTGAGAAGTTTTTTGGACACATAAAGATAAATAAGGATGGAGAGAAATAAGGATGAAAAATTTAATATTTTTAAGCCATGCAGTTGCGGATAAAGATTTAGTCGATCGTTTCGTAGATTTTATTAATATTGCTTTTAAAATAGATCGTTCACAAATATATTGTACTTCTCTTAAAGGTACAAAGCGTATACGTACTGGGAATAATTTCATAAATGACATTAAAGAACATATTGAAGATACAGAAGTTGTACTTTATTTTCTTACGCCGAATTATTTAAAAAGCCCATTTTGTCTTAGTGAACTAGGTGCTGCATGGGCCTTAGGTAAAAGAATATATCCCATCCTTATACCACCATTAGATTATGACGAGCTTGACTCCACTCCTCTAAAGGGTGTAACTCAATTTATTAAATTAAAGGATGAAGAGTCCTTATTTGATATAGCTGACGACTTTAAAGAAATGAATATTCTAGGTGATATTGGTACAGGATTGTTAAGAGCGAAGGCAATAAGTTTTATCAAAGATATGCCAGAGTTATGTAAGTTTAATGAAGACGAGCATATAGATAAACATGAATATGAAAAAACGCAACAAGAAATGCGTGAAATCACTGAAAATAACATTGAGCAAGAAACTGAAATTCGTGAATTAAAGAAAAAAATAGAAGAACTAAAGGCAGCTAAAGATTCTAAAAAAGTTGCAGAAATTCTTTTGCAGGGTTCTAATGATAGGAAGACTTTTGACGTATTAATTGAAAATGTAAAAGATTTATTCACATCACTTGATAATATAGTTATAAGCTCTATTTATTGTAATAAATACTATATTGGAGAAATGAGATATTGGGTTAGTCAAGATGATTTCCCAAGAGCTCAAGAATTGGAAGCAGAGGATTATTTAATAATCAATTTTGATGATGGGGTTATCGAACCTAACGATTCTCATCCAAAAATTAAAAAATGTATTTATGCCTTAGAAGAACTAAAATGGTTCTTAGATGAAAAATGTAGTTCTGATTTCTTTAATTACTTTGAAGATACTTATGAACGGCCATTATCCATTAATAACAAATGGTTTTGGGAAAATATGTTTAAGGTTAGAATTATAATGAGTTAAACCTCTTAATTCTTGCACATAAATCTATGTTAATTCCTAAATCGTTTTAACACCGTTCTTTTATATTAGAACGGTGTTAAATGCTTTTTAATACTTTTTTATCAATTTATTCATACTTAAAGTAAATTCACCCTTACATCAATTGTGATACGATTCACCTTATCACATTTAATTTGGTCGTTGCCTTTTTTAGCGGCAAAGGCCCCTTAGTGAATAAGGGTTAAGCCAAGAGAGCAAGTACTTCCCTGTCACAGTTATGTAGAAGTCTATAAGTCGGCTTTTTAAAAGCCCCTCTCCATTAAGAGAAGGGCATTCTTTATAAAGTATGACCATAATTTTGACCAATACGCTTATTTTGTATTGGACTTTTTTGCCTTGTTTTCAAGATCGCTTTTAGGCTCGGTGGAGAATTCCACATCTTTTCCATGTCCCTGCGGGTTAACACTTGGTGCGATGCGACCTCTTCCTGTCTTTTTACTCATTTCCTTCACCTCCAAGTATATTATGTCCGACTGTTATAAATTAAAAACGAGGTGGTTTCTTTCTGTGAATGTCTTCCTGCAATCAGGAACTTATAAAAATTACCCCAATAAAAAACCTGCATAGAACTAAATTCTACACAGGTTTCAAAATCTGTTTTCCATATTTCTAATATGGAATTTGTATATCCATGAAATCCTATCATGTAATGTCCTTAAACACCTACAATGTGGGACGGAGCTACTTTAAATTACGAGTGTAATTAAATGTGTCTTTGTTTTGAGGAACGTCAGGATCTTTTTTCCCGGCAGGCTGTACTGCTCTTCCTGTATTTCCGCTATAGCCTTCTTCCATAGGCCCTGGATAATGATAATGACCATCATTAACTGATTGAGTTGTTGATTCACCAGTCGCCTGGCTTCCTCCCGTTTCCACCTGTTCTTTCTCGTTATTCAATTCATCTCCTCCTTTTCTAAAGATTCTTTTATAGTATTTGATAAAAGAATAATAAAATTAAAGGAGAAAAAAGGAAGCACCACTAATACTTAATCCATTCAGATAAACCTGAAAAGTTCCACTTTGTTATTCCAAAGTCAGAAGTAAGCTCTTCGTTGCATCGTGCAAGAAAGGACTTGGTTCGCCAACAGTATATATTTGTAAGTCATGCATTGCCCTGGTGCATGCGGTATAGAACAATCTACGCAGGCTCTCATCGCCATATGTTTGCATGGATGCATCATAAATGATGACAGCATCAAATTCGATACCCTTGGCCAAATAAGCCGGAATAACAACAACACCCTGTTCATATTCATTTGTGCCTTTCTGAACGAGTTTAATTTCACCGTGTACACTAAGGGCATCGTATGCAGCGGCACTTTCGGCAGCAGATTTACAGATTATTGCGATTGTATTGTACTCGCGGCTTTGAAAGTCTTTAACTTTAGACAGAATTTTACGGTGCAATTCATCACGGCTGGACACTTGAGTCAGCACAGGCTTCTCGCCTTCACGTTCGAATGCCTTAATTCGATGGCCTTCAGGAACTAGTTCACGTGTGAATTCTATAATCTGCTTTGTGGATCTGTAGCTTTGATCCAAGGTTATACTCTCGGTTTCATCTATCCCGTATAAACTGGTAAGAGTCTGGAAATCCACCCGTTCGCTGGCATGAGCAAATATTGCTTGGTTAAAGTCACCGAGCACGGTCATCCTTGCTGAAGGAAACAACCGTTTCAAAAACTCGAATTGAAACGGGGAATAATCTTGTGCTTCGTCGACAAGCACGTATTTTATAGCGGTATTCGTCTGAAATCCTTGTATTAACTCCTTCAGCAGCAAAAACGGAGTCGCGTCTTCGTAATACAGTTTACCTTCGTCCAGCATTTTATGCGTTGATAAGCAAATTTCCTTTTCGGCAGGTGTTTCACCTTCATTCCACAGTTCGATCATTATTTGTTCGTCAAAAAGTTGCTTGTATATTCCCTTAATATTGATAAAATGAAGTGCTTTTATCCGTTTGCGCAACGTCTTCAATTTCTTTCGAACAATCATTCGCGCAAGCATTTTATTTTCTATCTCATAATCGTCAAAGGAATCTTCATTAAGGCCGCGTTTTTTCTCTAAGTAGGTGTATACCTTTTGATAGTCCTCTTTGCTAAGATACTCGATTTCCTCCTGGACCCATGGTTTTTCCAACTCGGACTTTTCCGTTTCATCAAGCATCTCACATAACCACTCTTTCAACTTTTCAATCCTATTGTGAAACCTTAGTGTGGTGTCTGTGTTATAAAATCTATCTGAGATTTGTTTGGCCGAGACGAGCGTTTCCCCTCGGAACTTTACCCCTCTAAAGATCATTCCAGATTGCTCCAATGATTGTCTGTATGTTTTGATGATTTCAAAGAAGCGAATCGATGCCTTAAATTGGATACTCGCTGTCCTAGTGCTATAGGAAGGATCATCCGCTGCAGTCAACAAAAATTCTAATTGCTCATAAGGATCCTCAACTTGAAACGAGTCAGTCAGACGATGATCCAGGTATTCCTGGAATGTTACCTGCTGCATATTCTCTTCGCCAAGTTCGGGCAACACATTGGATACGTAGTTATTAAACATTGAGTTAGGAGAGAATAGAATGATTTGATCCGCTTTCAGCCTTTCTCGATTCTTGTAGAGCAGGTAAGCGATCCGTTGAAGGGCAGCTGATGTCTTGCCGCTGCCAGCTGCACCTTGAACAATGAGCAGACGTCCGCGATCGTTCCGGATGATCCTATTTTGCTCCCGTTGAATGGTGGCAACAATACTGTGCATATGCTTATCCGTTCCCTTGCCAAGCACCTGCTGCAGTATCTCATCTCCAATGGTGAGACTCGTATCGAACATTGATTCGATAACGCCTCCCTTGATCATGTATTGCCACTTGTTCTCCAGCATCCCCCGAATTATGCCACCGGGAGTGGAGTATTCTACGGGACCAGGAGGATAGTCATAATAAACACTCGAAATCGGAGCCCTCCAATCGTAGATAATGAAGTTTTCTCCTGTTGTATCAGTAAGAGTGGAGGTCCCAATATAAATTTGTTCCGTAAGGGATGACCCTTCTTCAGTGACATCGATCCGACCGAAATAAGGCACTTCCTGCATGCGGCGCAGTGTTGACAACCTCTTGAAGGAATATCTATGTGCGCCTTCGCTTTGTGACAAGTCTTGAGCCTGCTGCCTTAAGCCAATGATCGTCTCGAGGTAATCATCGAAAGTATCGATATTAACCTTGAGGTCATCCCAGAAATGTTTACGGATATTAACAACTTCTTTTCTGCGCTGTGAAGTCTCTCCTTCTATTTTGCTGATTTGTTTCGTGATTGTTTCTATCACCTCATCCAAACGTTCTTGCTCCTGCCGAATTTCATTGGTCATAACAGACACTCCTTTAAAAAATGAGAAATTAGGGGTTGACTAGAGGTGAGTTTTACCTTATACTTATAGTAAGGGGTAAACTGTTTTCGTATATAATTAAATGTGTTTCTATACTAATTTATCATAACTACTGAATTATATCAATGTATATTTCATAACAGTTGCCATAATGAATCGTCATTTTAAACTCTAATTTAACATTTAAAGTCAGTAACCATTTGAGCAAGTAGCTTGACTGGTTATTTTTTTATGACTATTTTCACCTCGAAAGCCTAGTCCTGTTTTTGCTGCAACACTCACATTAACGGTTGATTCGTTGTAACGATGACATGTGATATTGTCTTGACTTAATATTGTTTGTTAGATAATGTTTAGAATAAAACTTTTTGCAGGAGAATTTATAATGAAAAAATATAAAGCATGTCAAAGTTGTGGAATGCCGCTATCTAAGGATGAATTAGGTGGAGGAACTGAAAAAGACGGTAGTAAAAGTACTAAATATTGCAGTCATTGTTATATAAATGGTGACTTCACTCAAAATATTACTGCGATAGAAATGCAAAAATTTGTTCAAAATCATATGATGGAAAATATGAAAATGCCTAAATTTATTGCTAAGTTTTTCACTAGAGGCATCCCAAAGTTAGAGCGATGGAATTAATCAACTATTAGAAAACGAATGAACTTTTTTATCTTTTTTCTGTAGATTTGAAAGAAAGTCGTACTGTTTATAAAAATGCGAAGAAACAAAAAGACAAATCCATATAAACGGATTTGTCTTTTTGTTTCTTCAATTGAATAATACGAAAATGTTTTTGTGAATTTTCGATCTATTCAACTTGTGTTTCCGGTTTATTATTTCATCATCTGTCTTGCTTCCATAAACAGCACTTGGATAAACTTTTTCATGTTATTACGGCTCTGGCTGCTTACTTTTTTGCTTTTGTCTTCTAGCTCCAGCATTTTTTTGCGGACTTCCGAGAAATCAAAAAATGTGGATGAATAGGCTTCGAATTTTGGATTCATATAATCCGTCAATCCTAATGAAGCGATATGGATGAGGGCCTGATTAAGAGCACGGCGGACACGCTGCTCAGAGGCTTTCATTTCTTTCTGGATTTCGGCCTCTTTCGCTTGATTTCCCAGCTTTTCAGCAGCAATCCCAGCAAAAATTTCCTTTAAATATGGAAACGTATAGGCTGGACCGAGCCTTTGCTTTTCATTTTGGAGGAACCCTAAAATGTTTAGTAAATCCTCGCTTCCCCCTTCGCCAATCATACCTAAATCAGAAATTAAGGAACGTCCGGCTTCCATGATATTTTTTGTATGAAAGGAGGACACTTTTTTCGAAGACTTCGGGCGTCCCGTAAACACGTTCAACGATTTTTGAATGCCCTGGATCGATTGATCCACCAGTATTCGCTCGTTCACTTTGTTTAATATGCATGAAATTTCAACTTGGTTCAGCGGTTTTGTAATGTAGTATTCCGCCCCTAATCTATATGCCTCTCCAATCAGTTCCTTCGATTCCACTTGCGAAATCATCACGAACTTTCCTTGAAATCCATCAGCAAGAGCCCTGATCGTTTCAATTCCGTCCCTTATTGGCATGAGCAAATCAATTAAGACAACGTCTGCTTTCTTTAAAAACAGCAAGCCATTATTCACTATCGATCCGTCTTCCGCTTCTCCCACCACTTTGCCTAAATCTTCATCTTCAATCATCTCTGTCAGCATTCCTCGAATGGCAGGATCGTCATCTATAATGAAATAATTCATCTCGTTAACCCTTTCTCCATAATCGCATCAATCGGAAGTCCAACGATGAATACGGTTTCTTTATAGTTATCCATTAGCCTGATATGTCCTCCAAATTTTTCAACAGTTTGTTTCACATATGATAAACCGATTCCCGTCGAAGGGTTTCCCGCCGCATCGAATTTCTTTGTATATCCTGCTGTAAAAATGACTTCCTTCTGCTTCGGTGCAATGCCGGGGCCATTGTCACTGATGTAAAACTCCACGAATTGATCTTTCCTTTTCACATGCAGAGATACGTATCCCTCTTCTTTAATGGCTTCCACTGCATTGGCCAATAAATTATTTATTAATGATAATACCATATATACATGGTAGGGCGGATGGTCACCATCTATATGCAAGGAAAATGAAATATCTTTGCGAAGGGACTCTGCATATCGTCTATTGGACACGATCATGATGTTACCAAGCTCTTCGATATTCATATATTCCTGCAGGTTTTCGGAAGACATGAGTTCCGACAGCCCCGCATAAATCCGCTGGTTATCTTTTTTGATCTCATGCACGAGACCTGCAATCTGCAACGCAGTTTGCGGATCGCTTCCATTATTACCCTCTGATTTTAACCGACGGTAAAAGTCATAACAAGTGCGTGTGATTTCTTCCGCATTTTGCATCGTTTTCTTCAGTTGAACCGATTCTTCATACAAACTTGAAATGAAAAGCAGCATTTGTTCCTTTTGCATGCGCTGTTCCGCTTCTGCTAACTTTGCTTCTCTCAGCTTTAATATATTAAAAAAGCCGAGGACGAAAAAGCTTCGAATAAAGGCGATTAAAACGAGTTGGTCAATGGCTAGCAAGGGTGTGTCCTGATTCGCCAAGAAGGAACGGATCGCCATTTCCGATACACTTGCAAAAAGCTCGATCAATACCCCTAAAAGCCCGACCATTAAAGGCTGATCGTGGCGTTCGTTCAATTTAGTCTTATGAAATGCGAACGCGTAGATGAAATAATAGAAAAAGGCGGGAAAATGAAGATACATCGCTTCCTCAACAGATATGTCCCGTATTCCGACAGCCATTGAAAAACGAAAAACAAACACACTCATCCCCGTTAAAATACCTGCAATAATCGGGTGGATCCCCCTCCCCCATAGCAAAAACAAGAAAAAGACGGGAGTTCCCAAACTGACTCTGAATGTACCGTCGAATGGATAAAACTTGAATTCACCCGCAAGAGGCACCGCAATCATAATCAATAATAATATCCTTATACTCTTTTTCAACACGGTCCCTCCCCAGTCACTTTATAAAAACATAACACATGAAATGATTAAAAAGAGAGAGGGCTTTTAACTGAAATTTTTATTTTTTCTATCACTTGTAAATATCAGTAGGTTTCAGTAGGTTCCGGTAGGATGATCATAAACTTAAAATAATCTAAAAATTGAAAGCGTTAACAAAATAAAAGGGGGATTTAAATGAAAAAGTTTGGCTTAGCTACTCAAATTTTCATTGCACTTGTACTAGGTATCGTTGTCGGTGCTTTATTCCATGGTAATGAAGCAGCCATGGCCATTATGGTACCTATCGGCGATATTTTCATTCATTTAATTAAAATGATTGTCATCCCGATCGTCATGGCTGCATTAGTGGTCTCAATAGCGGGAGTCGGCGATATTAAAAAACTAGGGAAATTAGGCGGGAAGACCCTTCTTTATTTCGAGATTGTCACTACAATTGCCATTGTTCTTGGATTACTGGCGGCAAACTTGTTCCATCCGGGGGCTGGCTTAGATACAAGCAGTCTTGAAAAAAGTGATATTTCAAAATATGAAGAAACAACAAAGACGGCTGGAAGCAGTGGCTTTGGTGAAACAATTTCTCATATTGTTCCTCAAAATGTATTTGAATCAATGGCTCAAGCGGATTTATTACCGATTATCTTCTTTTCTGTTTTATTCGGCTTAGGTGTGGCTGCGATAGGCGAAAAAGGAAAGCCTATTCTTGGATTCTTTGAAGGTGTGTTGGAAGTTATGTTTTGGGTGACGAATCTAGTCATGAAATTTGCCCCTTTTGGTGTGTTTGCACTCATTGGTGTAACCGTTGCAAAATTTGGTATCGCAACATTAATTCCTTTAGGGAACCTGGTAGTTGCTGTTTATGTGACGATGGTATTCTTCGTGTTCGTCATTCTTGGAATTATAGCGAAAATGTCTGGGACAAGCATTTTTGTTATCCTGAAAGTGTTAAAGGATGAACTGATTTTGGCCTTTACAACAGCAAGTTCAGAGTCGGTATTACCAAGGCTTATGGATAAAATGGAGAAGTTTGGCTGCCCGAAATCCATTACTTCTTTTGTTATTCCAACAGGCTATACGTTTAATCTAGATGGCTCATCGATTTACCAAGCACTTGCTTCACTTTTCGTAGCACAAATGTATGGAATTGATCTATCCATTACACAACAGATTACTTTGTTACTAGTATTGATGTTAACGTCAAAAGGAATGGCTGGCGTTCCGGGGGCGTCATTTGTTGTTGTTTTAACAACTCTTGGTTCGATGGGACTGCCGGTGGAAGGTGTTGCGTTCATTGCCGGTATCGATCGAATTTTGGATATGGGAAGATCAGCGGTTAATGTCGTGGGGAACTCATTGGCGGCGATTGTCATGTCGAAGTGGGAAGGAGAATTTGACCAGAAGAAAGCAAACCATTACGTTGATTCCATTAAACAATCAGACGTAGCATAAACTATATCCATATAAATCATACCGTACGTATTGAGAAAGATATAACAAGTACCAGTGCATGCATAGTAAGGTATCCAAACATTGCATGCAGTTGAAAACCTTCCGATTACAAGTTATCCTTACGAGATGACAAACCCAGGTTTTTCAGGGCTGAGCCGTAATTAAGATTGATTGATGGAATGGCTGAAGTAGTTGAATTACATATAAAAGCCCTCCTTTATAGTGAGGGCTTTTTTGTTTTGCAGAATAAGTAAAAATATTGAATAATGCGAGATCAAAAAAATGGATAGCCCCAAATAAGGCTATCCAGCTTAATTTATAGATGAAGTCTAAAAAATCACTTTACCTTTACCCCAGATTTGATCAAGGTAGGCGGAGTTTCTCCCTGTAATCCTGCTACAAGGTTGGTTGCTGCCAGCATCGCCATTTTCTTGCGGGTTTCATATGTTGCGGAACCGATATGAGGCAAAGTGACGACATTCTTCATGGAAAGCAGAGGATTGTCCTCCTTGACGGGCTCCTGTACAAAGACATCCAGTCCTGCCGCATGAATTTCACCAGTCTTAAGCGCAGTGATCAAGGCTTCTTCATCCACCGTTTTCCCTCTTGAACAATTGATGAAGATCGCGGACCCTTTCATGAGCTTGAATTCTTTTTCTCCCATCATTTTTTCAGTTTGTGGAGTTAGCGGTGTCATCAAGCAGACAAAATCAGATTGCTTTAACAGATCTTCCAGAGAACAGTATGTAGCTCCATACTTTTGTTCCGCTTCTTCATTTCTGGATCTGTTGTGATATAAGATGTTCATATCGAATCCAAAACGAGCCCTTTTCGAAACGGCAGAGCCTATTCCGCCCATGCCGATTATGCCTAATACTTTATGATGCACGTCCAACCCAAACGATTTTTCTCCGATGTTCGATGTCCATTGCCCTGACTTTACCATTTGATCCAGCTCTGGCATTCTTCTTGCTGTGGACAGCATCAAGCCCATAATCGTATCTGCGACTGTCTCATTCAATACCTCGGGAGTGTTCGTAGCCATGATTCCGCGATTGGACAGCTCGGTTACATCCAAATTGTCGTATCCAACCGATGAATTACAGACGATTTTTAATTGCGGTGCTTGATCCAGTAAAGCTTTATCCACCTTTAATCCTGACCCTAATATACCTTGTGCGTTCTTCAGCTCTTGTAGGAATTCAGAGTGATTTCGTGAGTCAAGGCCTTCAAAATAAACAACATCACAAGTCTCTCGAATATATTGCAGCACTTCCTGATCCACTTTCTTATAAACAATTACTTTCGGTTTCATCACTGATACCTCACTTCCAATAAAGTTGGACCCCGTCGGGATCAAAAGTCGACATAACCTTTATGTTTTACGCCTCTATCTATAATCTACCATTATTTAAAAAAAGGTAGTAGCTAATTGAACGGCAGACCAAACCGCTAAAACGGAAGCTAAGGATAGAATGATATTTTCGAACCAATTGTTTTTATATTTTCCCATCAAGCTTTTTTTATTTGATAGCACCAGCATGCCAATTGCGATTACCGGAAAACCGATTATGTTTATTGCATTAACTCCAATTGTCAATGCAATGAAACCAGGCATGCCGGGAATGGACCAAATGATTGGGGTGACCAATACAAAAATCATAACCCATTTATACATTGGATCTTTTTCATATTTACCATTGTACTTTTCACGACGATCCTTATTTATTACGTAAAAGGCATCTACAATCAATCTTGGAAAACCAGTTGACTTGCCTACTACACTCGCGAATAATACCCCAAAAACACCGAGATAGAAAATGTACCAGCCAAATTTTCCTAACGACATTTGTAATGCCATTGCCAAGTCATCAATCGTTTCCACATGAATTCCATTCGGTTTTAAAATTTCTGCCCCAACAACCCAAATGGCCAAGTTGATTACAATGCAAACTCCTATGGCAAACAGCAAATCATTTCTTTGAACCTTTAGATGACTCGGTTTCGTCCAGCCCTTTTCCCTCATGAAATATGGATGAACAAAGTTCGAAATCGATCCTGCCACTGCACCGATAATTGAAACTGCTACCAATAATGCTCCATGAACGCCAGTATCACTTGGAATGCTAAACCCAACTGTTCCTTTAATGATTTGCCCCACATCCGGTGTAGCCTGAATGGCGAGGAACAAGAAAGCAATCGTCAATAATGCCAAAAGCACTTTCATTACACTTTCGATTCTATTATAAATATTCCTGCCAATAAGCATAAAAACTAATCCTACAACTACCATTGAAGCTAAGAATGGCTGATTAACTTGGAATAGGGTCGATAATACCTCTCCCGCTCCCTTAATCATATAGGCATTAAAAAGATGACCCATGATTAATGCATAACCAAACATGAAGTAACCGAAAAATGGGTGGATACGTCCATATCCTTCAAGTATGGTTAACCCCTCTGTGTTACAAAGCTGGAACCGGGCAATAACATTAACGATTAGAAAACGAAGGATTAATGACAGTGCTAAAATCCACATTAAACTATATCCATAATCTGCCCCGGCAACAGAAGAAGTCACCAGATCCCCGGCTCCAAGCCACGTCAACACGGCAAGGATCCCCGGACCATAGGATGTTTTAAACTTCGTGATGAAATTTGGTTTCTTACTTACGACCTCAGGAACAATCACAGTGGATTCAGCAAGATTTGATTGATTTTTCATGTTATTCACTCCATCCCAAAGAGTATGTATTCGCTTTCATTTTTTCTAAAGCATTAATACTTTGATAACTCTGGACAAACAGTTATTGAAATTATGACAGAGCTTTATGTCATTTCTGAAACTGACATAAAGTTTACGATGCTGTTTATGTTGTCATGCTTCATGTTGAAGTGAATCAAAAATGTTAAAAAAGCTCCCCTTCCATTTAATTGAATGTTTTGACTATTTACATTGAAATTGTAAGACAAATTAAAATGTAAGTCAATCATAATATTTAGAAGTTTTTTTTGACCCTTCGTACTTGTTGATAAATTCAAGTTGTTGCTGATTAGAAAATACAGGATTGTTGTTACTATATAAAAAAGGATAAGTACAGCGTGCGAATAGATTAATGCTATCAGCGGATAATATATAGTGAAGGAGTGAAATATATGCCACAAGATACTAACAATGATCCATTCAATAATGCCGAAAACCTTGATAGAGACCCAACTAATAATCCCACTACTAATAATGATGACAACGATACAATTGACAGACCCGTAATGATTAATGATAGTTTGAACCCCGGATTTCAAAGAGAAGAACGTCCTATGCCTAATGGTAATATCCCAACAATAGAGGGAGTTGCAAACATTAAAGAACGTTTTCCTTCGGACCATGAAAGACTTATGAGCAGAATCAATCTTGGGGATGCACTTATAAATCGGGAAAATACACATTTTGGACGGTTTGAAAGATAACCCACGAGAAAAAAGCTAAAGACCTGTATAGGCTTTAGCTTCCGTTTTTTTAGTTTTGTACAAAAATGAACCTTCCTCTCCAGGCACTCGCTTTCCGAAGGAGTCTCTCACCTTCCGTTCCAATCAACTTTGTTTAATAATTCAGATGGAACACCTTTTATCTACAAATTAAAGAGACCTTCCTATAAAAGGTCCCTCAGAATAATTCTTATTTTTCACAAGCGATCAAATCTTTGTCACGATCGCTTTTTTTATTGGCATCATATAGCGCCTTTGAAACGTGAGGTTTGTATTTCGTTTTTCCTCCTTTATTTTTAACGGAAGATGTACGAGCTACGCCTCCTTTGTAGTCTTTATTCAATGCTGTACAGTTTTTATACGTCTTCACCTTTGTTTTCGCACTGGCAACATCATTCGCGCCAAACGAGAGACCCAATACTAGACCAAAAGATAGTAAAATAGCAAATAATCTTTTCAAAATACGTACTCCCTTTCCTAAATATTAACTATTTACTAATCATAATGTATCATTTCTTTTTTTACAATAACTATATTTCTATAGTTAGAGTTTACTTGAATAAAACCCGCTCTCACTTTATCTAATCCTAAAAAAGACCGCCAATTCGGCGGTCTTCCTCTCATCTTATTATTCCTTCCCTTTCACCTTGTAATGGGCCTCCCCGGGTTCTTTGCAAAAGGTGATTCCGCTTCCCGGTTCGTAATAAAAGGTCTTTTTTCCCAATGAACGTTCATGGAAGGTAGTATGCAGATAGGACGCTTGGTCCCTTTTGAAGGCGAGCTGATTTTTGCTTAATGATACAGGAAGGCAATGTCCATAGCTTGTGTGGACCAGCGTTTCTTTTTCGTTCATTTCCTCCAAGTCACGAATGTGGATGTAGGAAAACCAGATTCCTCCTCTTTTCCGGAATGAGCGGGAGGAGAACCAGACCATTCCCTGCTGGGCGTTTATGCAGACTGGCAGCCTATATTTTCCGCCAAGCACGGATTTGGCTGCTGCTAGTCCGCCATCCAGATTCAACCCAAAGTAGTTTAACGTGTTATTCAGGATTTCCTGGCGCGATTGGGCAACATGGAATGTGTTCTCTCCCTCCACTACCGTGGACATCTCCACACCATTGGAATCGTAACGCTCCATCAATCCCACCGTTTCCTTATTCAATAAATAGTTTTTTCGTATCATCCTTCCATTCACTCCCCATTTCCCTATTCATATTTTTTGGAGTATACTGGATATAGAGGCAGGTATACTCCTGCTCGCAAGCCCTTAGGTGATGTCTTCCAGGACGTACTCACCTAGGGGTTTTTTGATTTCCGTCTATCGTCACTTTCATTTCTTGATATGTCATTCACCTCCATGCGACTATTATCCTATTTTATGATTTTTTTGTAAAATCCAGCTAATTTCACCTCTTTCAAAATTGATTCCCTTTTTTGAATGTATCGCCTGTTTGATTGGCTGACTCTTTACAAAATCCCATTAAAGGTCTATACTTTCGAATTTCCTTTTAAAATCTGCTGTTCTAAATTGCTATTTTCTTGTTAATATGTGTCCATTTAGCGAACAAACAGCCAAAATTCATATAAAAGTGAAATGAAATGACATTTTTGTGAAATTTTAAGAACACAAAAAAAGTCTATCGTGATGATAGACTTTTTTCTTGGTTATTCTGCCATCTTTATTTCAATTGCTAAATTCCGTAGATAATCCAATAAGGGTCTTACTTCCTCTGGAGCTGTTATGTCAGTGAATGAGTAAGACTGCTTCTTCTTTTCATCGGCTATATCCAGCTGGTATGAAAATGCGTCGAACCCTTGCGCTTTAGCTCCTGACATTATACTTTGGCTAGCATTAGGTAAGTCAGCTGTCTTCATTAAGTTCTGCAATTCCTCATTTTTCTCTTTCGGCAATTTCTCTGTATCGATCTGAAAATTCAAGTCGAGGTTGGCAAATCCCCCTATGCAGCTAAATTTGATATGCATGGTAGATGGAGCCTCCTATTCATGGAATATGACTACTCAGGCAGTCCAACCGCTTTAAAAGCATTTTCAATTGTCTTGATGGCTGTTTTCGTAACTTCTCCGCTATCAACAAGTTTTTGCGCTGCCTTGATGACAATTTGCACGAATTGATTGAAATTCGCCGTCGCAAATAGATTCTGCATCGCATTGAACCAGATCAATGCCGCTTTGTCTGTTCCGATTTCCATCGATACTAGATAAAAGGCCTTGTTTGGTATGCCGCTATTGATATGGACACCATGATTATCGCGTTCTCCTTTATAGAAGTTCTTCATATGATCAGGCTGAATATCTTTACCCATTAACTTATTGTCAAATGCCGTACCTGGCGCTTTCATCGAACGGAGGGCCTGCCCTTTCAGTGTTGGTCCCATTATATCAGCTCCGATTAGCCAATCGGCATCACCTGCTGTTTGCTTTAAATGAAATTGTTTTATGGCAACTCCAAACACATCTGAAAGATGTTCGTTCAATGCCCCGGACTGGCCTTCATACTCCAATCCACTTGTGAACTGCGTAACCCCATGTGTCAGTTCATGTCCTATTACATCGAGTGAATTGGCAAAATTGCTAAAAATGACCCCATCGCCATCACCAAATACCATTTCATCTCCGTCCCAATAAGCATTCGTGAATTTATTCCCATAATGAACGTTCAGAATGAGATCAAGGCCTTGGTTATCAATTGAATTACGGTGTAAGACATCCTTGAAATAATCACGCACAACTCCGCTATAATCATATGCAGCGTTAACAACAGGATCTGCACTTGATCGATCTCCTTCTTTTCTTGCCTCATTCTCCCGGAGTTTCGTCCCCCCCCTGCAATCATAAACATGGCGGGCAGATTCACCTTGACGACCAGATCCTGCATCCGTTAAAGCGACAACACCGTCAATATCGTATTCTTTCATAATTCTGCGCCTGCGCACTTGACGGCTTTTCGCTAAACTGATCCGTGCTTCTTCCACTTCATTTTGTGCCAAATTCTCAAGAATATAGTTTGGTACGATGAAACAATGACACTTCAATTTGGAACAATCTCTTTTGTGCATATCCGTCACTCCTTCATGTTTTTTACGATCTATTACGATTTCTTTTTTCAAGAGTGCTGCTTTCTTAATGCTTTTGGCTTCAACAACGGTTCATTAGCAGTTTAAATCCGTTTACATGGTTACCTTGATGCTCTTCCTATTTTCAACACATTTCTATAGATTACTTTCGCCGTAAATACCTCATTTCCCTCCATTCCTTCCTCTGACCCGTTCATTCCTTTTTTCCAGCAGTACTGTTAACTCATCAGGAATGCAACTTCAGGCAGGGGATGCAGTACTTCACCTTTGTTTATTAAATTATTCTGCTCGTGCTGCATATACTGCTTTAAACAAGGAATCTTCCTCAGAACATAAACAACCTTCAAGGGAGGGCATAGCATTGGTAACTTCACAGGGAACTGCTTCAATTAGCTTTCCATTCCCATCTGTTTGGGGTATCCACTCTTCAATAGCTGGCAGGACGATTATTTGGGGCACACTCATCATTGACTCTATTACAAATAATAGGGTGGTTGGTACGGTTAATTTTCGTGGCAGACCCATTCCGATTAATGGATTATGGAATGAAAGCACCAAACAAATCGCATTTGATTCACCCTATGCCACATTCTCTGGCAACTTGACCATAATGGATGATTTCCAGATTAGGATTCGACATTTCATTCTTCAAGGACGTTTTCTTATGAAGCCTCCCTCTCTGCAAGCAGGTGAGTCTGGATCATGGATTGCCACTACTGATATAGCTCTGAATGAATATCCTGTTAGCGGTAATGCCTATTCCGGGCAATTACCTCTTGTTGGAGCTTTTTTAACATCGAATATCCTTCATCAGCATCAGAATTTTTGAGGAAGAACAGTATAGGGTAATCCATTCTGTGTAGAAATGGTGTTTCACATTAGGAATCGTCTCTGTATTTCATAGGGACGATTCTTTTACTTAGAGGAAATTAACAAAAGTCATATTGAACTGAAAGGTTGGCTGAGAATTTAAGGTTACATTGATTTAGGTTCGCAACAAGTTGCTCCCTGGCGTTCAGCTGATCGCAATGCTTCCCCTATTGGGTACCGTTTTGCCTATCTCACTAAGTAGATATTTATAAGAGATAGTTATTTTGGTAGATAAATTATGAATCCATTAACTTAAAATGAGTACAGATGGAATATAGATTGACAGCATTTTCTCAGTACTTCATACTATTGTATTAATAGAAGTGACTGAATATTCGGTTAATTAGGAGGATGAATCAATGAAACCAGCAAAAATGACAATGGATTTACAATTATTAGCAGATGTTCTGAGGGAAAATAATTGTACAAGTTTTATAAACGCAACAGCAGAAAAGGATTTTCAAGTGGCTCAAATGCTTGATGTATTAATATTTGAGGGTAAATGGGAGGGTGGCATATGACTAAGCTCAGAATCCTTTTAACCATTCCTATATTGCTATATGGAATCTACGTATTTGTTGCCATTCAAAACGATAAGGATATTCCGCTTTATTTGCATCTTCTATTCGCACTCTACTTAATGTTGTTTGTACATTATGAAGAAAAAACGGAGGTGAAACCCTGACAGACTTTCAGTTTAATACACAAAGCCTAAAAAAGCCTCAACTCCTTAAAGGAATTGAGGCTTTCACTATTAATCATCTTTCTTCCGTTTCCAATTAGATAATACGAGTTGTAACGATGCCTTCGATTTGTTTGATTTTTTCTTCCAAGCCAGGAATGATATCGCCGTTTACTTCACCGTCAATGTCGATGATCGTATATGCATATCCCCCACGGCTTCTGTTAACCATGTCAGCGATGTTCAGATTAAAGCCAGATACAGCCAGCGTGATTTGCCCAACCATGTTCGGAACGTTTTCGTGGAAAGTTGCCACACGACGGTTTCCTGTATAAGGAATGGACGTGTTCGGGAAATTCACAGAGTTCTTGATATTCCCTGTTTCTAAAAAGCTCTTCAACTGACGAGCTGCCATGATGGCACAGTTTTCCTCTGACTCTAGCGTAGAGGCACCAAGATGCGGAATTGGAACGACATTTTTCATTTTCAACACGTTTTCATTCGGGAAGTCTGTAATGAACTTGCCTACTTTTCCGCTTTCAAGTGCAGCTTGCATATCATCTTCATTCACTAGCTCGCCGCGTGAGAAATTCAAGATATGTACGCCCGGCTTCATGATGCTGAATGTTTCTTGGTTGAACATTCCTCTTGTGTCGTCAGTTAATGGAACGTGTACTGTAATATAATCAGATTCTGCAAACAATTCTTCAATCGTCATGGCGCGCTGTACATTGCGTGACAAGTTCCAAGCTGTATCAACAGAGATGAACGGGTCAAAGCCAATGACATCCATGTCCAAATCAAGCGCATCATTCGCTACAAGTGCACCGATCGCTCCTAAACCGATTACGCCAAGTGTTTTTCCCTTGATTTCTTTACCAACGAATTGTTTCTTTCCTGCTTCAACAAGCTTCGGAATTTGTTCTCCTTCGCCTTCAAGCGTCTTTGTCCAAGCCACACCGGCAAAAAGGTTACGAGATGAAGCCATTAATGTCGTCAGCACCATTTCTTTTACAGCGTTTGCGTTAGCCCCAGGTGTATTGAAAACGACAATTCCCTGCTCGGTGCATTTGTCGACCGGAATATTATTGACTCCAGCCCCTGCCCTTGCGATTGCCTTTAACTGATCGCCGAATTCCATAGTATGCATGTTAAAGCTGCGAAGAACGATTGCATCAGGGTTTTCACTGTCATTATCAACCGTAAAATCCCCTTTGTTGAATACATTCAGTCCGCTTTCGGCAATATTATTTAACGCCTTGATCGTTTTCACTTTTTCTAAAAGAATTGTGCTCATTTTGTTTGCTCCTCTTTTGAATATGATAGTTTTGAAATTTCAAAATACTGACTTTAAACCTTCACTATCTGTTAATATACAGAAAGAGGCAAGGGATAAAATCCCTTACCTCTGCCCAGGCGAACGGCTACGACACTATGTGTTCCCTCACGGTTATCCGTGTTTCGCCAGTTGCACATAGTCTTTTTCATTTATTTCATTCTATCAAACTATTCTGCAATCTTCAATATCAAATTATATGTTTATCCCTTTTTTTGCAGAAGTCACAACTCACCACGACTGCGAATGCCGGACTCAAGCAGGTTTAATCGCTTTTGCCAAATCTTGTTCACGCCAGTATTCTTCAATTTCCTCCAATGATTTCCCTTTTGTTTCAGGAGTTTTATAGTGTATGAATACGCAAGCTACCACTGATAAGAACGCATAGATGAGAAAGACGTTATTGCCAATGACACTTAACAGTGGCGGGAACGTGTATGAAAAAAGGAAGTTCAATGTGTATTGTAAAAAGGTGATGACTCCCATTCCGATCGCTCTTGCCTGCAATGGCAGCACTTCCGGTATGAATAGCCAGAAGACAGGGCCAAGGCCGATTCCGAATGCGAAGACATATAAGAACACACAAACCATGCTGAAGATCGTATAATCCGAAAATAGTGCCAATCCGATCAGTGGCAGGACCTGACCGCCAATACTGTAGATTAGCAGCGTTTTTCTGCCTAGTTTATCAACGATGAACAACGAGATGGCAGTGGAAACGACCAAGGCCGTCCCGATTCCGAAGTTTGCTATATTGGAACCGCTCCATCCGTTGATTTCAACCCCTTCGAAAATGATCGGGGCAAAGTATACAACGGCATTGATTCCCGTGAAGACTTGGAAGAATGTTAAGATGAAATTCATATTCAATATTTTTTTATATTGGTGCACTAAATGTTTGAATCCTACGCTCTGCTGTTTAAGGGAATGATTGATATCACTTATTTCATCTTCCACTTCTTGCTTCGTTCCCCTTAGTTTCATCAAGACCATCCTTGCACGGTCTACCTTTCCTGCAGCCATGAGCCACCGTGGGCTTTCCGGTGAGATAAGCATTCCAAATGTGAAGATTGCTGCTGGAATGATCCCGATTCCGAGCATGATTCTCCAAGATCCGCTAGCGGAGAAGGAAGCCCCCACTATGTAAGCACTCAATATCCCGACGTTTACACTTAGTTGATATAAAGCGCCGATCAATCCCCTGATTTTAGGAGGAGCCAATTCCACCAAATAAATAAGTGAACACATATTGGCTATTCCGCAGCCGATTCCCAGGATGAACCGCGATGCAATTAAAACGCTTACATTTGTAGCGAAGGCACAACCTATCGACCCGACGATGAATGTGATGCCCGCTCCAATCAGGAGTGATTTCCTTCCAAGCACCTTAGATAGTGAAGTGGAAAGGACGATAGCAGGCAATGCCCCTAATAATAGGAAACTTACTATCAATCCTTGACCCGATGGGCTTAGTCCAAACTCTTCGGTGATGAATGGAATCGCTGGAGAAATGGCACCGGAATCGAAACCATATAATAGTCCGGCCAACCCGCCAAAAACCGCATAAACATACATAATATTCGGAATCTTTTGCAAAGCAATCACTCCTTTTAGTAAATTAAAGTACACCTTTTTTCAATATGAGATTTGCATACTGTGCTCGTTCACTAGTTGCGATAATGGCATAGGCCGCTTTACTTCGTTCGTAAAAGTCCATTCGTTCCATTTTTCCGATTTTGATAGGAATATCGTTCGTTTTTTTCATTATATCTTCATAACTCTTCCAGATTGCAGGGCTTTTTTCATCGCCTTCCACAGGATTCATCAATATGACGGGATGTGTCACATACGTATCGAGTGGAAAGAATGCCAATATCGCTTGCAGGAAGTCGGCCACGCCATGTCCATGGCCGTTGATGATCCGGCTTGAATGACTTGCAGCCGGATAATTCCCGTCTGCAAGTACGATTTCATCACCGTGCCCCATCTCCATCATGATCTTCATCAATTCAGGAGAAAGTATTGGCGGAATTCCTTTAAGCATTCGTCAAAGCCTCTTCGCTTTCAGCGACAAATGTGTTCGTGAGTGATCCCAGTTTTTCGATTTCAACGGTGACCACATCCCCTGGCTGAATATAAACACGCTGTTCGACCGGTAAACCCAATACGACTCCTTCAGGTGTACCTGTCAATATAAGATCGCCCGGTTCCAATGTCATATGCTTGGAAATATAACTGATGATTTCCGCACATGAAAAGATCATATCTGATGTATTGGAATTCTGTCTTAGTTCTTCATTAACATACGTTTTCAATTGCAGGTCGTTTGGATTTCCCACTTCGTCCGCTGTTACCAGGTAAGGGCCAACAGGACTGAAATCATCACAGGTTTTCCCAAGCAGCCATTGCGGCGTCCTCATTTGCAGATCTCTTGCCGACAAATCGTTGACCGTACAATACCCGAAAACATGGGAGAGTGCTGCTTCTTCGGAAACGTTTTTTGTCTTTTTGCCGATCACGATTCCGAGTTCCACTTCATAGTCCAGTTCATTCGTTACGATTGGTATGGCAATCTCACATCCGTGACCCGTTAATGTATTATCAAACTTGTTAAATAAGATTGGCACTTCAGGATACGGTGCATTGGTTTCATCTGCATGTCTTTTGTAATTCAACCCAACACAAATGATTTTATGCGGCTTTGTTACACTGGGACCGAATGTGAGCCCTTTCTCTTCAATTACTTCAGCCATTCCTTCTTTGACAGCTTCATGGACCTTATTTTCAAATTCGTCCCGTTCGGATTGGCTGAAGTTTATCACTTGCATCACATCCGACACGATTTGGTTCCATTCATTCCTCTTCGCCGTTTCTTCGATATCTATTAAATGATCCTCAACTTGAACGGCCAGTTTTTGCTGTTCGTCTTTAATAAAAGTAGCCAATTTCATCGTTTCTTCCCCCTTTTATGCATTTTTCCCAAAAACAACCCCACCATCGATATATAAAGGCGATCCCATCATGAACGCAGACTCATCCGAAGCTAGGAACAGTGCCGCTTTTGCTACATCACTAGGTCTGCCCAAATCGCCGCTCAATTGTCTTTTCTTGATCGTGCCGATGGCAACCTCAGGATCGTCATATGAAGTTTTCAAGTAATTTTCGACGAACGGTGTCAAGATCGTACCCGGCAATAAAGCGTTCACCCGAATATTATAAGGTGCATAATCCACTTGCATCGCTTTCGTTAAAGCCAGTACGGCTCCTTTCGTTGCAGAGTATGCGGCTCGTTTCACGAGACCCATTTCCGCTGCACATGATGACATATTGATAACGACCCCGCTTTTTTGTTCCATCATATAAGGAATCGTGTATTTAGAAGGCAGATAAACCCCCTTCACATTTACGCTCATGATGCGGTCCCACACATCCGGTTCCACTTCGTCCACCCTGCCTACGTTTGAGATTCCGGCATTGTTGAATAATATGTCTATTTTCTTATAGGTTTCGATTATCTGGGAGATTGCGGATTGAACCGCTTCCGGATCCGTTACATCCACCTCATAAAATGCCGCTTTCCCGCCAGCCTCCTCTATTTCAGAAACGGTGCCCTGCCCGTTTTCAGCATGAATATCGGTAATGATGACAAATGCGCCTTCACTAGCAAATAAACGGGCTGATTCCTTCCCGATCCCGCTTCCACCGCCAGTGATGACAGCGATTTTATTTTGCAGTCTCATAACGTTACCTCCTGCTCATGATTCATATGATCTTCAGGCTGCGCCGCTTTCACCGTTAAACCGCCATCCACCATTAACAGATGCCCGTTAATTTGCATGGCTTCATCGGAAGCCAAAAATACGACGGAGTCGCCAATTTGTTTTTCGGTCCCAAGTCTCTTCATCGGATTGGCTTCAATCTCTTTTGCGAGAATTTGCGGATCCTCTAAATATTCCTCACACATATCCGTCGCAACGGTGCTTGGGCCGACAGCATTCACATTGATATTGTATTTGCCTAGCTCAATCGCCAATGCCTTCGTTAAATGCGAGGCGGCTGCTTTCGATGAAATATAGTGGGGAATGACCGGACTCGTGACAAGGACGCTAGCCGTTGATGTAATATTGATGATCTTGCCATATTTATTTTCAATCATTCGCTTCGCCACTCTTTGCGTCGTCAAAAAGATTGATTTCACATTGGTTCGATACGTATCATCCCATGTCTCTTCCGAAAGGCTCAAAAAAGGCTCAAACGGTGCAATACCAGCATTATTCACTAGAATATCCACCGTTCCCAACTCTTTTTCCACTTCATTGATCATGACATCGACATCTTCCTTCACCCCAACGTTCGCTTTCACGACGATCGCTTTGATATGAAACTGGGATTCTACTTTTTCTTTTAAAGCATTCGCTTTTTCAAATGAACCTGGCGATGTATAGTTGATCGCCACATTAGCACCCTCTTCAGCCAATCTCATGACAATCGCTGCACCGATTCCCCGGCTGCCTCCTGTGACAAGTGCTGTTCGATTATTCAATTTACCCATATGAATTCTCCTCCCTTTTCCTATCTGTTTCTAAAGGCTGATGCTGATCCGGCTGATGCTAAATTCCTGATGTCCAAGAATTTCCGCCTTTGTCAGTTCACCTTGGGCTGTTTTAGCAATCGTTTCAAAAATGCGATTTCCTGCATCCTCCGTCGTTTCTTTCCCTTTCATGACTGGGCTTGTATCAATATCGATGTTATCGATCATCTTGATTGCCGTATGTTCATTTCCCGTTATTTTGATGACCGGGATAATCGGGTTTCCTGTCGGTGTCCCTCTTCCTGTCGTAAAGCAGACCATATGTACACCGGCGGCCGCCATGCCTGAAACACACTCGATATCATTCCCCGGGGAATCCATGAAGTAATAGCCATTACCCGGGATCTCTTCCGCAAATGATAAGACATCGTTCAAGGGGGCCGTACCTGCTTTACTAATGCAGCCAAGCGATTTTTCCTCGATGGTCGAGAGCCCTCCCTCAATATTGCCCGGGCTTGGGTTCCCGCCACGCATATCTGCCCCGATGCGTTCCACTTCTTTTTCGAATCTATCAACATATGCATATAGTTTATTGGCCACTTCTTCGCTCACTGCTTTTTGGGCAACAATATGTTCAGCTCCAATGATTTCCGTGGTTTCACCCATTACGATCGTACCGCCCTGTTTCAGTAGCTGATCAGCGGTTTTCCCTAAAGCGGGATTGCTGCACAGACCGGATGTAGCATCAGAACTGCCGCATTTCACACCAACTATCAATTCTGAAATGGGGGCATCCACTTGCGGCACTTTTTCGAGTTCCAGAAATAAACCCTTCGCCACTTCAGTCCCCTTCTTAATCGCGTTTATCGTCCCGCCTGCATCTTGGATATCAAGCCACTCCACCGGTTTTCCCGTTTCTTCTTCGATTTCCCGTTTCAATACTTTGGCATCAATCACCTCACAGCCCAAGCTGATCAACAGAACCGCACCAACGTTCGGGTTTTTCCCCATTCCGCCAAGAAGTTTATGGGTACGTTCTTTGTCATCACCAATCTGGCTGCACCCATGCTGATGCGGAATGGCCACTGATTGCGGTACAGCTTGCTGGATTCTGTTGGCCACATGATTGGCGCAAATGACGGTAGGGATGATCAATAGATGATTACGGATTCCAAATTTGCCATTTGAACGGCGATACCCTTTTATCCTGCTCATTGTGTTTGGTCCCCTTCCGCCTTATCTCCTCTTCCTCTGATTCCCTCAATATTATGTATGTGGACATGTTCACCAGGCTCGATATCCATCGTGGCTGCACCGATTACTTCTCCATATTTGATGACCGTCGCCGATCGCTGAATCGGTTTGATTGCGATTTTATGCCCAAAAGGAATCGAACGCTTTGCTTCCACTTCCATTTTTTGTCCATTGATGACATAGAGTAATATTTCCCCTTCTTTTACATCTTTCAATGAAGTCGCTACATTATCCTGATCAGACATGACGATGCTTGTAACGTCCTGTTCATAAGCTAACTGGCCCATTTCGCTCTCCCCTTTCTTTTAGTTTGTAAAAGGCTTCAGCATTTCCAGAAAATATCCCATCCACTTCAGCTTGTGTTAAAGTTTCCGGTAAATTCCCTTTAATGACCCTCACTGCGTCTTCATAGCCTCCAGCTGATAAACATACAGGCCAATCGCTGCCGAAAAGTAAACGGTCCGGCCCGAATGCCCGAACAATATGTTGTATGTATGGCTTAAAGTCTTCCGCCTTCCACATTGCAGGATCTGCTTGGGTCAATAAACCCGACAGTTTGCACCAAATGTTCGGAAACTGTGACAAAGTATTCATTTCTTCTTGCCATTTGTTTAATTCCCCTGCTGATATATTCGGTTTAGCCATATGGTCGATGATGGCCTTTAGGTTAGGAAGCGTTTTCATCAATGTTAAAACAGATGAAATATGTTTATGATTAATCAACAAATCCACCGGAAGATCATATCGAATTAGCTGTTTCAAATTTTCCACAACTTGTTCCTGTAAAATCCAAGCACTGTCTTCCAGATCCTGCAACATGGGACGTAAACCAACAATTCCCGGTCTTGTCATTAAAGAATCCAATTGCTCCGGGAATGATGGAGCAGATAAGTCAAGCCAGCCCACCACACCATATATCCAGTCATAGCGGTCATACAAGGATAATAGAAATAAAGTCTCTTCATAGGTTGGAGCCGCTTGCACAAGGACGGTCCCCGAAATATCATTCTTATGTATTAAGGGCGATAAATCGTCGGGAAGATAATCCTGATAAAGGACTCCCATATCATTTGTAAGCCAAGAGTAATCACCTCGGTCAATTCTCCAAAAATGCTGATGTGCATCAATCATCAGGCTGACCTCCTCTTGTTATCTTTATGTTACCGGTAACATTAAAATAACAGCAATATTTTAAATTGTCAATAAATTAAACGAAATCTTTTAAACTATCTAAAACGGAATTACCATTTTCAACTCTTGTTAATAAGAAAACTCGCCATTCCCAATTGGAACGGCGAGTTTTTAATCATTTAGAATGTTTCATTCTTTTCATGACAAATAGAAATAGAAAACTAACAAAAATCAGGATGAAAATGATCATGAACGGAATGGTCGTTGTTAAAAGGGTGACCCATCCGCTTGTCTCTGTGTCTGGGATAAACTCAATTGTTCCTATATCATGTTCCCTTATGGCGTTATTCATTCTGTCTAGCGATATTTCACTATTTGTTACAGACGCGATAAAGTATTGATCCTTTTCATACCCTACCAGCCGACCTCTAATTTCATAAACACTATTTTGTGACTCCACCTTTAAAAATGTCACTTTCCCATCCTCTAAAGTTGTAAAAAATTCATCCTCAGTTAATTTCTCAGTCGGTTCTTCGTCATTATAAAAAACTAGCACAACCCCCAAGGTAACCAAGAAGATTAATAAATAAAATACTTTACTAGGGAAATTCCGCATCATCTCATACCTTCTTCCACATTAAACAAACTATAGGAAATAGTAACACACAAAGTTAATTATTAGAAATCAAACTGTGGATACTCTTGGAATATATCAGGCCGATCAGTTGCAAAATGGATAATATTAGTAAAATATAGGGGATATAGCAAACTTAAAAAAGGAGGAACTAATATGCTAATAAGACAGGCATCGGTTGCAGATGCGGAAGGTATTGCAATAGTCCATGTGGATTGCTGGCGAACTACTTATAAAGAAATAATGCCGAGTGATTTTTTAGATAATCTGTCTTATGAGAAAAGGAAAGACATATGGATAAAGAATATTAATAGAGATGGTAATTATGTTTATGTCGCAGAAAATAACAAAGGAAAAATAGTTGGATTTATAGATGGCGGGAAAAGGGATACGAATCAAGTTGAGAATTCCGGTGATTTAACTGCTATATATATCCTCGAAAATTTTCAAAGAATGGGGATAGGTAAGAAACTCATCAAAGAGTTATTTTTAAAATTCGAGGCACTGGGATTTAAGACAATATTCGTTGAGGTGCTTGAAGACAATAAATCTCGATTCTTCTATGAGGCATTTGGTGCTGAATTGCTTAAAACCGAAAAAATCAAAATGGCTGGTGCTGAATTGAATCTATTGGTTTATGTGTGGAAGGATATTAGCCAAGTATTGTTATGAGCGACATGCCACTGGAGAGGCCACTTATTCTTTGGCCAAAAAAAAACTCCTATTATTTTATAGGAGCTCCAGATGATTTCCTGATTACCAATTCCGGCTTTAAATTGATCGTCCGATAGTCGGCAGGACCGACTTCATCCACTCGCTCGATCACTAATTGTGTTCCTAAATATCCGAAGTCGTAAGCGGGCTGTGAAGATACGGTTAAAAAGGGATCGAAATCCGAGAATAATTCTAAGTCGTCAAAGCAAACGACAGAAATGTCTTCAGGTACTTTAATCTGTTTTTCTCGTAAACTTTTTATAATTTTGATGGCAATGAAATTATTGGCGGCAAAAATTGCTGTTGGACGCTCAGAGGGCGGAACATTCATCAATCCGTCAATACCGTTCCATTGCTTTTCCTGTTTGTAATGAGTCTCTATTACGAAAGACTGATCGATGTTCAAATCATTTATTTTCAGCGTTTCAATATACGCCTGATAACGCTCTTTCGAAGTGGAAATCGTTAGCGGACCATGAACCATCGCGATTCGTTCGTGTCCAAAATCGATAAGATGCTGAAGAAGCTTTTTCGTTCCTTCATAGTTATCACCAAGCACCCGATCACATGAAACATCTTGAATTTGCCTATCTATCAATGTAAATGGAATCCTGTTTTTAATTAATTTCTTCAAATTTTTTGTCGATTGATCGCCTGTTGGGGCAATAATGACGCCATCCACCCGTTTTGAAATCAATGCATCGATATATTCACTCTCTTTTTCGTAATCCTCATCGGTATTGCATAAAATGAGCTGATATCCCATTTGATTGGCCTTATCTGCGGCCCCTCTCGCTACTTGGGTGAAAAAAGGGTTGGTGATATCGGTTATGATTAATGAAAGCAGCTTCGTTCTTTTAATATTCAAACTTTGGGCTGCGGAATTCGGTATATAGTTCAACTCTTTAATGACCGCTTCAACTTTTTCCCTTGTCTTTTCACTGATATTTCCTTTATTATTAATAACTCTCGATACAGTCATCGTTGATACATTCGCTTTTTTCGCAATATCGTAAATTGTCGTCACTTTTTGTACCCGCCTTTACATTATCCCTTATATTGTATCATAAGTATAAATGGTTATTTTATACTTTAGCACTTGGAAGATCATGTTGACCCGGATACGGCATTGAACTTCAAAAAAGGCACAGTCCTTCGTGAAGGATTGTGCCTTGCTTTTGGTTTAATTTTGGTTAAATCCGCTTTCGTCCATGTAAAATACTTCCCAAGAATGTCCGTCGATATCCAGAAAACTCCAACCATACATGAAACCATGATCAATGGCTTCGTTAAAAGGCTTTCCGCCAACATCCAGTGCCCTATTCACGATCTCATCGACTTCTTCCTTACTTTTAACGGAAAGGGCGACGATGGCTTCGGTACTCGCTGCAGAATCCGGGATCTCCTTCTTGGTAAACGTTTTAAAGTAGTCTTCCACCAATAACATGACATATATGGACTCGCTGATAACCATGCATGTCGCATTTTCATTGGTCATTTGCTCGTTAAACTCAAAGCCGACCTTTGTGAAAAATTCTACTGAGGCATCCAAATCTTTAACAGGCAAGTTTACAAAGATCTTTTCTGCTTGAACTCCCATCCAATCACCCTCACTTGATTTATTTGTTCACTCACCTACTATTCGCTGCATTTTTCGATTATCCTGCTTGCAGCAGTGATTGCATTCACATTGAACAGATACAACCTTAGTCACGGGGAACATTCTAATTCACCTACTTAAAGTATTTCAAATATTAAACAGGCTGATTCAATTTTAAAACAACCTGGGAGTTTACCTTAAGAAACTTTTAAGAAGTATATCCCTCTCCCCTTGCTACTTCAACATTGGATCGTGCATAAAAATTGAAATTCGTATACCGGATGGTTTCATAACTAAAACACTTCTTCTCTTTTTTGAAATAAAAATTATATAATTCCATGCTTTACTAAAATTAATTACTCTTAAGGAGGCATGCATATGAAAATTAGTATTAAAACATGAAGTATCCGGAAAATTTTCTGATTTCAGTTGTTTTACCAAGATTGATCCCAATCATTTCGTCCTCCAATAGCCATGCCCTATTATGCAAGTAGCGCAAATCCTCGTTTTGCAAATGCAGCACAAGTTCAAAAAATAGATGGGAAACAACATTACCCTATGGGATAGGTGGTTCATAAATGGTTACCATTCAAACATATATATCAAAAAATAGTTATGATGCCATTGTTAATAAACATTTATTTGCTAACGAAGATTTTATCCCAATCCATCACTCAAGCGCTAACCAACTGGGAAATCAACAGTTATTTACTTCAAAAGGAACTTCCTTATACGGCACAGTCATTATATCTTATCAAAATCAATTTCTCTCGAGCTTTTATGATTGGGATGAGGTTGATGGTATTTGGTTTTCAATTTTACAGGCAATGTATGATTGTTTAAATACCGATATTGGCAACTTCGGCTTTTCTGAACGCTCTATGGGTTGGCAAATGCACAGGCTAAAAGAAAAGAATCCTGCTATATTATTCACATGGTACCATGGTTTAGCTAACAAAGAATGGAATGATATTCCTAAGAAATCCACACTAAGATTCCCTGAAAATGTGCTATTGAATAATTTAATAGAAAAGGGAACCAAGTTCTTAAGATTTAGAAATGCTCTATATGATAGCGGTCCAAGCCAAAATATTAACCAGTTAATTAACGATCTTAAATCATTTAATAGTGATTTAGGACATGTGCAATTGGATTAGTGCACTGTGCTGAAGTCTTGCAGCTATATTAAAACAGTCCTTGCCGGCACTCGCCAGCAAGGACTGCTTTTCATGTACTAGAAGGCACCTGAAGTCTAATGGCCTTTTCTTGTTATTTCAAATAAACACTCATAATCTGTGTTTCTTTAATTTTTGCCTGGGTACTATTTGTTTTTTCCAGTTTTTCAACTAGCTCGCCATTCGTGATAACGATCGGAGTTACGATGCTTGGAGCTTTTGATTTTAGAAAATCGATATCAAATGTAACTAGCTTGTCTCCTGCTTTTACATTTTGCCCTTCTGCAACGTGGACTTCAAATCCCTCACCATTAAGGTTAACTGTTTCCAATCCAATATGAATCAACAATTCTATGCCATGCTTTGTGCGTAGGCCTAGCGCATGTCTAGTATGAAAAACCTGGATTACTTCTGCATCGATTGGAGATACGACCAACCCCTCCTCAGGAAGAATTGCTATTCCGTCCCCCATCATTTTACCGGAAAACACCGGATCTGGAACATCCTCAATATTTATTACTTGTCCATTAATAGGAGCAAGCAGTTGTTCGACACTCTCTTTTTTACCGAATAATTTTTTGAACATAATATTTCCACCTTTCCCTTTCGTTCTTGAATCTCACAATCAATAGTTAAATATTTGGTGAATTCCGATAATAGTTTTTGTTATTTTTTCTTTTTCAATTTCCCTTCTGCTTTCTTTTTATTCTCTTCCACTCTAAATATAACAATCTCGGTTATTAATTCATAAGGAATTGGCTTGTTTAGTGGAAACTGAACGGCCCCTTTTGAACATTTATATTCAGATAAAGCAGATTCAAAAGCAGAGATCGCGCTAGGAGTTGGATAGAATCCTATATGTTTTTTATAGGCAGCGAAATGTACCAGATTTCCAAATAAAACAAAGGTAGGCATTTGATAGCTTATCTTTTCTTCTGCATCCGGTGCTGCGTCCTTTATGACTTTTCTTAACGTTTTTAATATCTCCTGAACTTCTTCGGGAAATTGTATAATGTATTCATCAATTGAATGAAATGTATTGGTTCCTTCCATGATTTCTCCTTTCATCAATCCAAACTACAATACACTTATTATAACATTTCCCTCCCCCACCAACCCAAGCACCCGCTAGTTCGCTAACCTATATTAAGGGTCATTTTTTTAAGAACTCTTCCATTCTATTCATTACACCTTCTAGCATGATAATCGTCCTTGAGGTATCGAAAGGTTCAATATCCAATGAATGATTTGCATGTGGGATTTTATCCATGCTTATATTCGTTTTATTTTCAATCGCTTGAATTTTAGCTGGAATATAATGATGATCTTTTTCTCCTATAACTATATGTGCTGAATGATTACTGCTCAATAATCCTTCAAAAACCGAATCGAACTTCAATAGCGGAGTGAGCAGTATCACTTTGGCATTCATAAACCGCTCACTTTTTATGATTCCATTGATGATGGGTATGGTGCCAAGTGATTTGCCTAGAAATACTGTTCCTTTATATTCATGATTTTGAAGTACTTCCGTAATGACGGGATTGATATCATTAACGATCACTTTTGTGATATCTACCAATGGATGCTTGAAAATATCCTGGTCGTAAGCGTAATGAATATGTACGACATCATACTGATTTTGAAGCATGATCATCGTCGAATAATAGAATAACGGCTTCTCATACGTGTACCCCGCACCTGAAAACATAAAACAAACTGCTGGATTTCCGTTTTCAATATGTGTGTATGTAATTTCTTTTTCAATACTATTTATTTTTCTTTGGTTAACCTCCATGATAGATTCCTCCCCTTCTATCGTTTGCTTTTTATATTCATTAGCTACCTGCTGAATTCCTCCTTGATCGATACTATCTAGATAGATTCCAAGAATTAGGTTTCGTTTTTTATCAGGAATAGGTATACTTTAGCTATCAACCTATTTTATGGAAATTATTCTGATGATCGATCAATCCAGCCTTGAAGGAGAGTGTGTAATGAAAATCAAAGCGTTATGTTTCATTCTTGTCCTGCTAGTCACTGGTTCCATGAGTACGATTCATGCAAGTGCAAACGATCAAAAGGTGAAAAAACTGGATATCGGGGAGTCTTTCGATGGTGCGGAAGGTACAATGGTTCTCCAAAACTTAAAAAATGATAAAGTGTTTATCTATGATAAACAGAGAAGTAAGGTACGCTACACTCCAGAATCGACATTTAAAGTGGCGAATGCATTAATCGGCTTACAGACAAAGGCGGTAAGCGATGAATATGAAGTGAAGCGGTGGGATGGTGTAATCAGGGAATTTGAGGATTGGAACAGAGATCATACGCTGGCTTCAGCCATGAGGCATTCAGTGATCTGGTATTATCAAGCAATGGCCCGCGATATCGGGGCGGAAGATATGCAGCAATATGTGAACCTGATAGATTATGGGAATCATGATATCTCCGGGGGGATCGACCAGTTTTGGCTCGACAGCAGCATTAGGATTTCTGCCCGGGAACAAGTCCAATTCATCGAAGACCTTGTAGAAGAAAAACTGCCTATCGATAAGCAGCATATGAGAACCGTTAAGAGAATCATGATCAATGAAGAAGCAGACTCATATGTCCTCCATGGAAAAACCGGGACACGCCTTTCTGATATGGGATTGGGCTGGTATGTGGGTTACATCGAAACGGACAAAGGAAAATGGGCCTTCGCAACGAACATCGACGGCAGCGGCAGCAAAGCCAAAACGATTACGCTGGATGCCCTGAAAGAGTTGGATATCATAGAAGAATAAAAGTTCACGCATGCTCTTAATTCTTGGGCATGCGTTTTGCTTTGTCTAAAAAGATATTTAAAACCATTTTAATACCTACAAATAATCAAGTTGGCATTGAATGCTCTGAAGCCTTTTTTTGGTTTGTCCAATCAAAAAAAAGAAAATTTTCATCTAATATAGTATTGATAATATAGAAAGGGGGATTAATAGTGAAATTAACCGAAATCAAGAAATCTTATGATGTAATCATTCCTTGTGGCAGTGCTTGCACTCCCACTTTGAACCTAAGAAGACTTGGTTTAAGAAGATTCTCTTTGCCTCTTGACTGGGTCTATACTGAGTCATTTGCAGAAGTGGCCAGGCTATTTAAAAATCAGTTCAAGGAATATATGGAATTGAGGAATTTGACTTTAGTAGATGGTTCCGGTACTTATTTTGATGATGACGTGGATATAAATGCTGTAAATACCTATTTGGTCAGAGATAACCATTATAAAGTTACTTCAGTTCACGATTTCCCCATCCTGCCTGATAAAGAATGGTTTGAAACATATCCTTGTTTCAAAGAAAATTTAGATAAAAGAATTGCAAGATTCAATGAAACGATTAACAATAGTGATTCAATCCTATTTGTAAGATGGTCAACAAAATATGACCAAGCCTATTTGTTTCACCAAGAAATGCAGGACATGTTAAAAGAAAAAGAATTTAATGTATTAATATTAGTCCCCTCGGATGATGCTACAAGTATTTCTGAATTAGAATGGAACCTGGAAAATGTTTGTGTTTTAGAAGTTCCTAACCAAATTTGGGATGAGGCCATTTGGGATCATGTTTATAGTGGCATACAATTGAATAGTCTGGATTAATCACTGAGCTAATAACGCTAATGTGTTAACTATTTCAAATTGGACGATTTTAGTTATTGTCTTAAATTTTTCATCGGGTCATCAACGCCTTTTCGCATCCTTATTTAGTTTTTTTAAGCAAATATCGTTTAGGCAATCATAAATCACATTAATCGCCCTTGGTGATGGTGAATTAATTAAAAAGGTTTAAGAGAAAGGCATCTGCCAAAAGCGGATGCCTTTCTCTTCTTTAGGAGTCAAGTTAATCCTATCTCCCGTTTTCTTTTCTGTTTTAATAACGCTGGCTTTTGAACTTGCTGTGAGAGTGCGGTACATTCAGCAAATGAAAACTGTTTACACCCTTTACAACGATTCTCATCCAGTTTGGATAAAGCCATATTAATGGCATCACCCGTACTGGAAAAGAACTGCTCTTCACCAACCAGTTTAGTAAAACCGGTTTTTTCGAGCATTTCTTTAGGTTCCTGTTGAATACCGGAAATCAACACTTGTAGTTTGTGGGACTTGAATCGCTTCACAATGTCTGTGAGAAGTGCTTCTCCCGAAGTATCAATGAATGACACATTGCTCATTCTTAATAGAAGGACTTTTGGTTTAGAACGCATCATATCTTCGATTTCTTCTTGCAGCCTTTCGATTGAACCAAAGAATAAAGGTCCTTCTATCGTATAAATGTTAATCTGCGGGCAGCTTGAACCTTGTTGCACCATTTCTGGTTTAACTAATTTATCAGCTGGATCTGGTAATACCTTTGATAATTTCAATGTACCGCTCATCAGTTTAACGAACGACAGGATGGCTAATAGTAATCCGATCCCTACACCTGTTGTCAGGTCAATCAATACGGTTAACACGAAGGTAACGATCAATACGACCGAGTCCATGGTTTTTGCTTTTAAGATATGCGAAAATTCTTTGCGTTCGCTCATGTTCCAGGCGACAAACATAAGAATGGGGGCCATGCTGGCCAAAGGAATGGCCGAAGCATAAGGAGCCAAACTGACTAACACGAGCAATACCACCAGCCCATGAATCACGCCTGATATGGGGGAGACAGCACCGTTTTTAATATTCGTTGCGGTACGGGCGATGGCACCTGTAGCCGGAATGCCTCCAAATAAAGGCGTAATCATATTGGTCAATCCTTGTCCCATCAGCTCTTTATTGCTGTTATGTTTACTGTTGGTCATGCCGTCTGCAACCACAGCGGATAATAGTGATTCAATTCCTCCTAGCATGGCAATGACCAAAGCAGCCGGAAGGAGTTCAATCACCAAACCGCCAGTGATCTGGGGAAACTGAAACTGGGGCAATGCATTAGGAATGGCGCCATAGGCCGATCCAATTGTCGCTACCTGACCTGGAAAGAATAAGCTGGCGACTAGAGTTGATACAATCAATCCCAGCAATGCTCCAGGGATTTTCGGTAAATATTTTGGAGTTAATATGACGAGAGTTAAACTTATGATAGCTACCAGTACACTATAGATATTCACTGTATTGAAGTTCAATAAGATTTCCTTCATATTTAAAAGAAAGGCCTCTTCTTTTTTTAAGTTACTGAGTCCAAAGAAATTGGCAATCTGGCCAGAGAAGATAATCACAGCAATTCCAGCAGTAAAGCCGATCGTAACTGGACGGGGAATAAACTTGATGAATCTTCCCAGTTTGAGGACACCCATAAGAAATATCATGATACCTGCCACGAAGCCGGCGATTAACAGTTTTTCATATCCGTACTGCATGACCACACCTAACAAGACCGGGACAAAGGCCCCAGTCGGGCCTGCAATTTGATATTTCGATCCACCAAAAAGGGAGACCATGATTCCTGCAATAATTGATGTGTACAGTCCATATTCCGGTCTTACTCCGGAAGCAATGGCAAAAGCCATCGCTAAAGGAATTGCTACTATCCCAACTACGACCCCTGCAACCAGGTCTTTCTGAAAATGGCCTAAGTTATACCCTTCAAGCCTGCTAGAACTCATCATTTTATCGCTCCTTCTTTTATTGAATTTGTATTTCACCCTTGCTATATCCATCTATGATTCGATCCAATTTACCCGTTTCGGGATGGATGACCATACCGTGAACGGCGATGGAATCCGGTAATAATGGATGATTTTTGATCAAACGGACACTATTCGTTACACTCTCCTCAACGCATTGAAAACCCGTCAGCCACTTTGATAAATCAATACCAGAGTTTGTTAGGATATCAATTTGCTCCTGAGTGACTTTCTTCTCCTTTGCAGCATCAAGAAGTGAAGTGGATTGAAGCCCCACCATACCGCATCCGTGATGTCCGATCACACACACTTCCTCCACTTTTAGCTCATAAACAGCGACAAGGATACTGCGCATAATGCTGCCAAAGGGATGAGAAACAATAGCTCCAGCGTTTTTAATGATTTTCGCATCTCCATTTCTTAACCCCATCGCCTTTGGAAGCAATTCCAACAGACGGGTGTCCATGCATGTTATGATGACGATCTTTTTATCTGGATACTTTGTCGTTTGAAACTCTTTATATTTGTTTTGTTCGACAAACGTCTGGTTGTAATCCAGAATGCTAGAAATGACTGACATTATTTATTCTCCTTTCTCGTGTTGAAATATGATGGATATGTTCTATGTACAATAATCCAGATGCCTTTCATAAACGGTCTTATTTGGCTCTGTTTTATCATTTGGTGCTTTATTCCATGTTAGAGATATTAAATTAGAGTTAAATGATAGAAGGATTAGAAAATGGTGAGAATTATTACAGTTCCTTCTCTTTTTTTTTGCATTTTTCTTACTAAAAAAAAGGGTGATGCATAGTTAACTATGCATCACCCTTTTTTATGTTTTATACAATTATTATTCGTGGCCATCTCTATCATCCAATTCATCATCTTCCCATGTGATTGTTTTTACTTCTTTTGTGTAGCCGTCCACTTGGACGACTGCGTCTCGATCGTCCTCTAATTCAACTTCGACCAAATAATAAGGTGTCTGATCTGATGGTTGATAAAATTCTGTATCGTCACCTGTTCCTTTTACATGTTTTTCGGCAATCGCGATTGCTTCGTTTTCTGTAATGATACTATCTGCTACCATTGTCGAGTCAATTATAGCTCCTGTATATGGGTCGAGAATTAATGTGATTTTTTCATTGTTCTTATTTACCACTGCTTTATAATGGGAGTTGTCTTTCTCCTGCACAAAATCAATTTGTTCCAGATCGCCTTGTGAGGAAATACGCGCCTTTATTTCATTTTGGGTTAGTTGCTTTTGGGGTGTTTTTTCTGCCGTTTCTTCTGCTGCATGACCTATGGTTTCTTTTTTTATAGAACGAACTTCACCGCTTTTCGCATCCATACTAATAAGATATACCCCGGTTTCAAGCTGCATTTCAATCTGATATTCTTCACTTTCAGTTTTCGTTGTCTTTATAATGGTTCCAGGATATTTATCCTTTGCTGTCTGGTTCACTTCTTCTTCCGTCAAGCTTTCCGCGGATAACGATGGAGCCCACCATTGAAATCCGAAGAATAATAGCAAACCAAAAACGAGAGTTGATCCAGCTGTTATCAGCACTTTTCCATTCTTCATCATATCACCCATCCAACGTCATTCTGGCTTAATTAAATAAAAGAGTAACGTTCGTTCCCCTGCCTTCAAGACTATCCATTTCAATCCGTACATCAATTGCATCAGCAATTTCCTTTGCCACGGAAAGCCCTAAACCTGATCCGCCTTGCTTTCTGCTTCTTGCTTCATCTACACGATAGAAGCGATCGAACACTTTTGGCAATTCGGCCTGGGGAATTCCATCCCCTCTGTCTTCGATGCGGATATATGCTTCTCTACTAGTTTGTCCTATATAGACTGAGATTTGCTCGTCACTATACTTTCTTGCATTGTCTAAAAAAATAAACAATAGCTGTTTTAACTTTTGCACGTCCGTAAGTGCTTTAATTGCATCGCCACTATAAATCTCCACTGTTCGATTGTACGCATTTTTATATACTTTCGCTAAGTCTGCCATGATATCGGTCAGATTGACGTTTTCCTTCTCTATATTCCATTTTTCCTGATGCTTTGCTAGCAGGAGCATTTGCTCTGTCATCTCTCTCATTCTAATGGCTTCAGAATGAATGGCCTCTATGGATTCATCAAACAACTCAGGACGCTCCAAGCCCTTTCTTTTCAAAAGGCTTGCATAGCTTTCAATGACAGTTAGCGGTGTTTTTAATTCATGTGAGGCATTTGATACGAATTGCTCCTGTTTTTCGAAGTTAGCTTGCAGCAAATCAATCATGTGATTAAAGGTTTTCCCCATTTCCACAAGTTCATCTTTTGCCTTTTCTTCCAGGCTAAGTCGCTTAAATTGGCCGCTTGTTTGAATCTCCTTCATCGTATCAATCATCGATCGAATCGGACGGGCGATGAAGTTACTAAGAATAGTGCTTGATATCAGAACAGGTATCATGGCAATGATGGTTACAGCGATTAATACGATGCGCAGAACAGCGAGCATTTCCTCGGTTGCTGAAATGCTTTTGGTGATTTGAAGATTAACTACACTTCCATCCCCCCAAATGATCGGGTTTGAAACGAATACATACTTGTTCTGATGATAAGTGATGATCGCACTCTTCTCACCGGGATAAAAGCTGCTATTGCGATTGCTTAATTGTTTTTCAGAATTGGATGTAACAGCTGTGCCTTTTCGTTGACCCTCTTTTACAATACCAATCATGCCATCTATAGGCAGATAGGATCGAAGTAAATCACTTGGAGATATATTATTGACATTTTCACTAACATCAAAGGCAATTTTCTCTGTCTCCGCTTTCGCACGATTAAGTTCGTTCACCATCATCAGATTACTGAAAACAAAATAAATGGAAACATTCATCAATAGGAGCAGGAAAATGAATAGCACCGCTGTATATAAATTTATTTTTTTGCGAAGTCTCATTTTGCATCCTTCAGGACGTAGCCAACGCCTCTTACAGTATGGATAAGCGGCGTATCAAAGCCATATTCGAGCTTTTTGCGAACATATCGGATATACACATCCACCACGTTTGTTTCTCCATAGAAATCATACCCCCAAACCGCTTCGAGAATTTGATCCCGGTTTAGCACTTGACGCTTATTCTTCAGTAAATAAAGAAGTAAATCATACTCCTTTGGCGTTAGGTCAATTTCGCTTTCACCTCTAATGACTTCACGTGTTTTGACATTCACCTTTAAATCAGCAGTATTCAGCCATCCATCGTATTCATCTTCCATTGAAGGTGCAGCAGTCCCCATTCTTAAAACCGCACGAATTCGGGCAAGCAATTCCTCAATTTGGAAAGGTTTAGTGATGTAGTCATTCGCACCGCGATCAAGACCGGAAACTTTATCTTCAACCGAGCCCTTTGCAGTTAACAGGATGACAGGGGTGAAATTGTTTTTCGTACGAATTTTCCGAAGCAGCTCAATCCCGCTTATGCCTGGAAGCATCACATCCAATAAGATCAAATCCCACTTTCGTGATCGATACGCTTCAAGGGCTTCCTTTCCGTCCATTGCCTTTCCGACTTGGTAGCCTTCGATTTCAAGCTCCAATTCAAGCAATCTTAAGATTTTTTCTTCGTCCTCTACGATTAGTATTGATTCTTTACTCATTTGGAAGACCTCCTTTTGGGTGGGACTGTCCCCATTTTGTTTCATTCATTTTCAAATTAAATGGATTGGATTATCGGTAAGTATACCTGTTCGTTCAATAAGAAAAAGGCTGCCTCAGCAACCTTCTTTAAAGGAAACTTTCATCAGGTGTATAAATCCGAACAACATAGCCGCCATCATTTTTTGAATCAGACAAGATAAAGGCAGTTTCGGAAAAATAATCTCTTTGGCTATTAAACTTCCCCTCGTCTACTTTTTTGTTATTTTTACGAATGTACAAATTATTGCATGTAAAATTTCAAAAATAAAGACGCTATTGACCCAGTTTTCTCCATAAAAAAAAGAGCTGCCAGAGCAACTCTCATGTTAAAAGCCCTATTTACTTTAAGTATTTTCCACCCCTTAATTTACACGTCTTCACCTAAATTTATATAAGGTATACCGAAGTTATTAAAGAAAAATTCAAGAGAAAAAGGAGGCGTATTCTATATTTTTCTCAGTAAATATAAGAGATATGGAGTGCCTATTAGTGCAACGACAAGTCCAGAAGGAATTTCTTTAGGGGCTAAAACAATTCTTCCTATAAGATCAGCCGAGGTTAAAAGGATTCCTCCAAGAAAAAGACTGACTGGAATAACCTTTCCATGTTCAAATCCAACCATTCTCCTAGCTGCATGAGGTGCTAGTAAACCTATAAACCCGACTGTTCCTACAATAGATACACTGACTGCCCCCATACAAACTCCTAACATAATAGCTAAAAGCCTCGTCATAATAATATTTACTCCCAGTCCCTCAGCAACTTCATCTCCAAAGGAAATCACATCAAATGTTTTAATTAATAAAATGCTCAAAGGAATCGTAATGAGAGCGACAATGCCAGCAAGTTTCAATTCTTCCCAGCCCTTGGCATAGGTGCTTCCCGCTAGCCATGCTAGGGCAGGGGCTACGCCAATATTCGCTTTAACAATCAATATTTGTATAATGGCTGAACCAAATGCAGAAACCGCTACCCCCATTAACGCAAGTAGGATCGGCTGCCATTGAGTTTTCCATGACAGAATTAAAATGATAGTGATTGAAATACTTGAACCAACCATAGCTACAATAGGAAGAAATTGTATATAAACAGCAGGAAATAACACTAGGAAAATTAATGCCCCAGCTCCACCACCAGAAGTGATCCCTAAAACTGAAGGATCAGCTAGAGGATTTCTTAATACAGCTTGTATGAATAATCCACTTGTCGCTAATAGCATCCCAACTAGAAAAGCAGTCAATATCCGCGGAATACGGAATTGCATAACAAACGGTGAGTTAAATGACTTATCAAGCCAGTCTTGAAATGTAAAAAAACTTCCTGCTCCATATGAAACTGAAACTAATATAATCATAATGGTCAATCCAAATAATCCAAACAAGATCCAGCGATATGATATCGGGAGAAGTGAACTGCCGAGACGGCTTTCTCCCCTTGTTTGTCTTTTTCCAGTTTTATAGGCTAAATACATTAACCAAGGGGCACCAATTAAAGCCGTCATGGCCCCAACCGGAATTTCTTGTCCGGGTTGAATCCACATTGCTAATACATCTGCAGCTACAAGAAGGTTGGCTCCCCATAAGAAAGAATGAAGTATTAACAACTTGTGCCCTTGTATCCCCATTAACCGAACTAAATGTGGTGCCATTAAACCGATAAAGCCGATGGGACCGACAACACTAACGGTCACAGCAGAAAGTAAAATAGCCGTGAACCAGGCAAATGCCTTTACACGGTTTACCGATTGTCCTAACGAGGTGGCCAAGTCATCCCCAAGGGATAGGAGATCAAGTGACTTTCCTAGAACTAAAGCTATAATAAAGCCAATCAAAATGAAAAATATTGAAAATTTCACACCAGACCAATCTAGTTGTATAAGAGTTCCAGATCCCCATAAAAACAATCCATTTGTTTCATTTTCAAAAAGGAGCTGTACAGCTCCTGTAATAGAAGAAAAAAGTAAGGCAACAATCATACCTGTAAGAGCGACACGAACTGGCTCCATAACTCTTCCTACTAAAGCTATCAACAGAACAGCAGATAACCCTGCACCGAGAAAGGAAATTACAAAGGGATAATCCCCTATATATTGTGGAAAAAAGACCATAGCGATAACAGTGAGCAAGTAGGCTCCCGAATTAATTCCTAAAGTGCTGGGGGAAGCAAGAGGGTTCTTCGTTAATGTTTGTAAAAGTACACCAGCAACTGCTAATGCTCCCCCGGAAAGTATACCGATAATGACCCTGGGAAGCCTTAGCCCTAGTACTATATTCTGAACGTTTCCTTCATACCAAACCTCTGTCATCAATGTTCGTATCGTATAATCTGCTTGGCCTTGATATAAATGTAAGATACTTAGTACAAACAATAGAAGGAGGCCCCCAATGAAAAGCCAAGGGGAACTCTTTTTTATTGAACTTGCCATTTTATTCTTCCACCAATGCGTTTTCAATTTGATCTACGAGTACTTTTGCAGATAGCGGGCCCCCGAATAACCAAGTATCTTCCCCTAATGAATACGTACGATCTTCTTTAACGAACGCTATGTTTTTCCAAACGTCATTATCCTTTAATTGGTTTTCAAATATATTATCATTATCTTGAACGACATAAATGAAGTTGGCTTCTTCTAAGGCAGGAAGTGCCTCCACATTGACTGTAGAGAAACCATATACTTCAAAGTTTTCATTTTGATAAGCGTTTTGTAACCCTACCTTCTCCAAAATAACTGATGCCATTGAGTTTGGTGTAAATACCCGAAGAACAGGTACTTGATTCGAGCTATAAGCCTGAGTTAACACAAATTGATTTGTTTTTAATTTTTCTGCTTGGATTTTCTCTTTTGTTTCTTTATATTTTTCATTTAATTCATTTAAAATGATATCAGCTTGATCTTCCTTTTGAACTGCTTTTGCAATTGTTTTGAAGGTTGTTACCATTTCATCGTATTGGCTAATGGATTCATCTTGTGGATAAGGTTCAAAGAATATAGTAGGGGCAATTGATTCCAACTCTTTTTTAATTCCCTCATGACGAAACTTTGTTGTAATAATTAGATCCGGTTCCAACTGAGCGATAGCCTCAAGATTCGGTTCTTGTCTGGTGCCCACATCTGTTACATCAGTTGATAGCTCTTCATCGATTTGTACCCATTTGTTATACCCTTCTATATCTGTAACACCAACAGGCTGTATATCAAGAGCTAACAAGTCTTCTACGTATGTCCATTCTAAAACAACAATTTTTTTCGGTTTTGCGTGTAGTTCCGTGTTTCCTAATACATGCTTAATCGTTACTGGTTCATTTTCATTGGATGTTTGCCCATCAGGAGTTGTCCCATCCATTTGTGATTGGTTACAAGCTGCCAAGATAGTTGCAAATGTTACTAACAACAGCACCCTGAGTAATTTCTTCATAATTCATTCCCCCGATTTTTTCAAGAATAGTAGATACCCAATAATGAATAGCATATTACTTCCCATCACTTACTTTTCTCCCTTTGCCATATGGAATGCATAAAGGGGTCCCAAACAATGGATCGACAGTAATCTCACATTCTATTTGAAAAACCGAACGAACCATATCGGCATTTACAATATCTTCTGGTTTTCCTTGAGCAAAAACGTTTCGGTTATGAATCGCTACAATATGTTGAGCATATCGACAGGCTAGATTTAAATCATGAAGAACCATCACGATAGTACGCTGTTCTTTCTCGTTTAATTCAAACAGCAAATCAAGTATTTCGATTTGATGGGTCATGTCTAAATACGTGGTTGGCTCGTCTAAAAGAATGATGTCTGTTTCTTGCGCAAGTGTCATGGCAATCCAGGCTCTTTGTCGTTGTCCCCCGGATAGGGAGTCAACCGAACGATCTGCTAAAGATTTCATTCCTGTAGCTTCCAATGCTTTATTCACTATAATTTCATCTTCTTCCGACCATTGCTTCAGCCAATTATGATAAGGGTATCTCCCTTGCTTTACCAATTGAGTGACAGAAAGTCCTTCCGGAGCAATTGGTCCCTGTGGAAGAATAGCCAAATGTTTGGCAATTTCTTTTGTCGGCCATTTTTCAATATCTTTCCCATCGAGAATAACAGAACCTTCCTTAGGGCGTAATAGACGTGCTAAAGAACGAAGCAAGGTTGATTTACCACAACCATTACTACCTATAAAAACCGTGATTTCCCCATTTGGAATTTGTAAATTTAGTTGGTCAATAATTATTGTTTCTCCATAGGCTAACGTTAATGATCTTGCTTCCAAATGCATGTTATCACTCCTAGTATGGCTTCCGAACTTAATATAATAAATAAAAAAGGAACTCGAATGGTCCTTTTAACAACCTGTCATTACCCATTTTTTCAAGTTGTTATATGTTATGAAGGAGAGTCCTTCATTGCATGGTGACTTGTCCTAATATATGAAAATAAGCACGGCAGCATAGCAACTAGAATCGCTTTCAAGCCTTTTATATGAATTGAAAAACGGGTTTATATGCAATACGGATATACAGTGAAGGTGAATTCCAAAATTGAACGATTGAAGTCGATACTGAAGAAAATAAGGGGGCAAGTATTACACGGTGGTTGGGGTACCACAAATGTTGCTATATGAGGAAGGATTATGCCACGTTTGTTGCATAAGAAAAGGAGCTGCAGATCAGCTCCTGGCAATGAAGTATAGCACTTGTTAGATCAACAAAAAAACTGATTTCGTAGAGAAATCAGTTTTTTATTTTTTACTTCCCCGAGACCAGATTACCACTGGAATCAATAATAAAGATAATGAACCTCCAATAAATGATAATGTTGTATAACTTGAACCGGCCACAATCATTCCTGATAAGGCACCGCCAGAAGCTCCTGATAAGGCTATTAAAACATCCACTGTACCTTGAGTTTTAGCCCGGTTTGAAGTGTCAGTTGAATCAACAATAAGAGCAGTCCCGCTTATTAAACCAAAATTCCATCCTAATCCAAGTAAACAAAGGGCAATAACTAGGAGAATCATAGAATCGCCTGGTGCAATCGCTGATATTAAACCTGCCAGAAGCAGCGTAGCTCCAGAGGCAATAGCCATGGCAGTACGGCCAAACTTATCAACAAGGACACCTGTAACCAGTGAAGGAAGATACATTGCAGCTACATGAAAACCAATAACGAGACCTATTTCACCCAAGTTATGTCCATGATGTCTCATATGAACTGGTGTCATTGTCATAATAGCCACCATTACAATTTGAGTAAGAACCATAATTGTCGCACCAACCATAATACCTCTTTTGTTTTCTATTCGTTCAGTATCAATCGAATACTCAATTCGATTACTTTCCTGGTTGGACGCTTCCATTGTTCTTGCTACAACTAATGGGTCTGGGCGAAGCATAATGAAAAGTACAAGACCTGCTAAGATAAATGCTGCTGCTGATAAAATGAAAGGACCAGCTAGTGATGGAACGCCAATGGAAAGAGCAAAATCCCCCATTACATTCACTAAATTCGGACCTGCAACTGCACCAAATGTTGTAAACACCATAGTAATACTAATAGCAGTAGCGCGTTGTTTATTGTTTGCCAAGTCCGTACCAGCGTAACGAGCTTGTAAATTTGTCGCTGTTCCTGCACCATAAATAAGAAGGGAAGCAAATAAAAGGAAAACGCTATTTATTATAGCTGCGATTATGACCCCTAGCGCTCCAAGTCCCCCTATCATGAAACCAGCTGTTAGACCTGTACGACGACCGTAACGTTGAGAAAGTCTACCTACGATTAAAGCAGCCCCTGCAGACCCTAAAGTAAATAAACCAGAAGGAAGTCCAGCAAATGCATCTGTGCCAAGCATTTGTTGTGCAAGAAGTGCCCCCACCGTAATTCCAGCCGCTAACCCAGCACCGCCAAAAATTTGTGAAATACTTACAATAATTAATGTGCGTTTGTATAACATCTTTTGTTTTTCTTGAGAATCTACATAACTCTGGTTCTTTTGAAAAGCTTTACTGGACATTTGTTAAGACCTCATTTATAATTCTGTAATTTCTTCCAATCATGTACACCTTCCTCTAAACGAAATGCATTAACACCTTCGGATCTTAGAAGTTCAACAGCCTCCACTGACATTAAACAGTAACAACACGACAATAAGAAATCGCTTGTTGAACTGACCTGCCCCGTTAGACTAAGAAGAAACTCAACATAATTGTTTTAACCGATCCATTGTATAAAAAAATCCAGCAGATATATTGCTGGTATAATAGTTTTATTTAATGCTTTCTAATGCTTGCTTAACGTTTGCGAAAGAAGTAATTTCCGACATATTAATTCCGCTTTTTACAACGGTTTTGGCTAATTCAGGGCGTAGCCCTGTTGTAAGGGTTTGTATTCCTAGCAAATCAAGCATTTGTCCTATTTGATGAAGATGACGTGCAATATCTGTATCTATTTTCAATATGCCTGAGAAGTCAACAATCACATAGTTTAACCGTAGTTCAGAAATTTTTGGTACGACTTTTTCCATAATGTAATTCGCCCTATATGAATCTATAATACCAATCAATGGGAGTACCGCAATACCATCTTTAATCATTACAATGGGTGCTGAAAGCTCATCCAGTTCTCTTTGCGTTTTCTCCTTATATTCGTCGGAAAGGCGTTCGAAAGCAAAAATGGTTTCATTAAGGCTTATGTCCAACATATTGTTTATCCTCTTAATAATGAAGGAATGATCTTTTAATGAAAGCTGAAACTCTAAGCTGATTTTCGTAATAATGTCGGTAAAAATGTCCCTCGTTGGCGGATAACGAACAATTATCTCTGAAATTGCCCCTTCGGGAGATACCTGTCCAGCTGCGTTCTTATTACTCCATTCAATGAGTGTCTGTGGCACTCCCTCATCCATGACCAAAAGTGATTCACCTAAAAAATTTATAAATTCCATATACATTTTTATTGCTTGCTCTTTTTCCCACAGTGGAATATCTAATTCCATACTATGCAGAACACCTTCAACAATTTCTTCAGCTATAGATTCTGCATTATCGGTTAGGTGGTTTGAAACATTCAAAACCCAGGTCATATTAGTCCAACACCTTCTTTAAGCGAATAAACTCTTGTAGTAATAATAATCATTTACATCATTGATAGTCAATTGAATTAAAAAACACGGTCGATGTTTCCGACTTAGCTTAATACCAAATTACAAGGACGTATCTCTGCCATTTATATTCCTCATTAAATTTAATCCAATAGTTGAATTTTGATCCTTTTTTTCGTCGGACCTTTTTGTTGAATTTTCATAATGGAAAAGTCTTTAATTTCATTAGTGTTGTTGACGTGGGTTCCGCCACATGCTTGCTCATCAATATCATTTATTTGAACGATTCGAATTTCGTTAATAGAAGCTGGAAGTAAATTAATGACCGTTTTAATAACCCCTTCTTTTTGCTCTGCTTCAGCTCTGCTAATTGTATTCGTGTCAACATTATGGGGTTGGGCCAGTACCTTCTTTATCGTTTGTTCTAATTGATCGAATGGTATTTCTTGTATTATTTCAGGAGAAAAAGACAGCTCTAATCTCGCATGTTCTTTTTCAATTTGACTGCTTGTAGCTAAAGCATTGTAATGTTCATATAAATAACCTGAAATGACATGCAATAATGTGTGATACTGCATATTCTGATACCGCCAAGACCAGTCAATCTGCATTTCTACTGTTTGATCAATGTCCTGTAATGGACGTTCTAGTTCATGAGTAATTTCACCATCTACTTTTTTTACTGCTAATACATTATAGCTTTCATCACCTTGTTTAATGATCCCCCGGTCACAAGGCTGCCCACCGCCGCCAGGATAAAAAATGGTTTGATTGAACACAACAAATCGGTCTTGTATGGAAACAATATTTGCCGAACATTCTTTTAGATAACTATTCTCTACATATAACTCTATCGTGGCCATTTTTTTCTCCTTTAATTGCGTTAATATCCTCTACGAGCATATCAACATGTTCTTTTTTCGTAGCCCAACTGGTACAAAATCTCACAGCACTGTGTGTAGCATCGACTTTTTCCCAGAAGGAGAATGAATACTTTTTGCCTAATTCCAAAATTACATCTTCGGGCAAGATGGGAAACTGCTGATTTGATGTGGAGTCATATCGTAATGAAAATCCATTTTCAACAAATGCTTCTCGAATCATCATTGACATTTCCACGGCATGATTAGAAACTTCATAATATAAGCCATCTTCAAATAGGGTTTCAAACTGGATCCCCAAAAGTCTCCCTTTAGCCAGCATCCCTCCCTTTTGCTTGATGAAATAGCGGAAATCCTTTTTCAGGGCATCATTCATGATGACTGCCGCTTCACCAAACATTGCACCAACTTTCGTTCCCCCTATATAGAACACATCACATAGCCTGGCAACATCCGCCAAGGTTAAATCGCTGTCTTTCGAAGCCAAGCCATACCCTAATCTAGCTCCATCCAATACCAATGGCAAACCACATTCCCGGCAAACTTCACTCAATGCTTCCAATTCGGCTTTACTATAAGTCGTTCCATTTTCTGTAGGGTTAGAAATGTAAACCAAGCCTGGCTGTACCATATGCTCATGAGTAACATCATTCCAGTGAGCATCATATAATTCTTTCACCTGTCCAGCTTGAATTTTTCCATCATCACTCGGCAGAGTAAGCACTTTATGACCAGTGGCTTCAATCGCCCCTGTTTCATGTACCGCGATATGACCGGTAATTGCAGAAACTGCACCTTGATGCGGCCGCAAAATTGAAGCGATAATAGTTGTATTCGTTTGTGTTCCTCCTACTAAAAAGTGTATATCTGCATTTGCAGCATCACACTCTTTTCGAATGTAGGCTCTCGCTTTTTCACAGTGTTCATCCACTCCATATCCAGGTGTTTGTTCTTCATTGGTTTCTATTAACCTTTTCAGAATTCGCTTATGAGCACCTTCTGTATAATCATTTTCAAAACGTATCATCCTATAATCTCCCCAAACTATCCAATTTCTTCTGAATGAACATCATAGAAGCATGGATTTCTTTTATTTCGTTTTCTGATAATCCTTGGAATAACCTCACTAATTGTTCATCAGATCTTTCATTAAGCTGGTCAAAAAGAGTCAACCCTTCAGGAGTCAACCGAATTAGACTAGTTCTGTTGTCCAAGGCCGAATTTTCCTTCATAACCAGTCCATCTTTGCTTAACTTATTAATTATTCTGCTCATATAGCTGCGATCAATTTCCAGTTTATCAACTAAATTGTTCGCTATACACTGCTCCATCAAACCGATTTCTAAAATTACCCGTGCCTCAGTGAAAGAATATCCGGTATCCAAAATATGCTTATCCAATACACCAAGTATATTCGTATAAAATCTATTGAATTGCCGGATATCTGCAATGGTATTTTTATTTATATTCATTATAGACTTCCTTTTTAGTGGACTTTATCCACTAATACTTTATTGTGATTTGTGGACTTTGTCAACATTTTTTATAAATCTTTGAATGATTAATAGATACCCCTAGTTTAACCAATTTCAAAAAATTCACTTTTCCTGATTTAGTTTATATTCTTTAGGCTGATTGTTTCTTCTCGAGGAAGTTACAATACTTTAATTAGAAACACTTGTGCAATTTCCAACTTAAACTCCCCTCCCTCCATTGTTGAAGAAGGACATCCTTTGACCCATAACTTTTATCTATAAAATTAGAGATTATCGAACACGGGATGAGTTAAGGTGCATAAAATGGAATTGTGATATTTAACTATATTTTTTGAAAGGATGTAATATTGTGTATCCTTCTTACACTAACCCACACCAGCTCAAACAAGAGACATTGTCACAGGTTGGCCCTTGGGTACAGTATGGTTTAAACGAAGCTCAAAAAACATCTGTCCCTCATGCAATGATGGAAATTGCAGCTATTGCCTATCTGATGGGTAAAGGATATGATCCAAGGTTGGCGCATCAAATAGTCGAATCATGGGAAGTTAATGAAATGTTTTAACTGCTGTAGCTTTGAAATAAATCTAAATGTCCTCTTTAACGAGCGTAAATAAAAAAATCCATTTTGAGAAAGATGATCAAAATGGATTTTCTTGTGATTCAGTATTCAGTTTGATTATTTGAAGATATGCTTTTTGGTACTTCAACAAACGAGGTCAAAATCAGAGCTGCCTAATTGTTTTCCTTTTTGCTTAAGCTGAAAAAGGAGAAAAAACATCAAATTTGATTAATTCAACTAAAAGGTACTATAGCTTTAATGAGCTGTGACGGTCGCAAATTAGTAACCCATTACTTTGCACAAACAATGAAACCATTTAATGAATTCTCCTTTTCATTCGAATTGTTCATCAGTTCATAATAACCAGTTATCAACGTTTGCATCATGTAAGGAACTTTAATAAATTGTGCACGGATACTATTTGCATAACTTTTTTCCCATTGACCGTCTTGTAAAAATGCTGCATCTACGGTAAGTTGTTTTATCACTTCAAAATTTGCCTGCTGGAGTAGCTGGTGAATTTGAGTTTTATGAAACAAGTTTTGGATATTTCCTTCATTCTTTACGAAGTTTGAGTACAATGCCAAAATGGAAACTGCACAAAAATGGGGACGTTGAGAAATGCAGGTAAAATCGAGGTCCCATTCTGCAAAACATATATGTTCTGCCAATTTACGAATTTTTTTAAAGTATTTCAATAAATCTTCGGGTTGCTTGAAATACCATGAACAATGGGATAATACCGCCACATCAAATGGTATAGGTGATTCAAAAAAATTAAAATTCATTTCAAAATGGAAGTCAATATGCTCTCCTAATGAAGATTCCTTAATACGTTCTGCTGCTTGACCTAATGTTAACGGTGCGCCGTAATCAGGACTAGCAATATCTATTGCGACAACAGATCCGCTTTCCCCTACTGCGTCTGCTATAGCAACGGTTGTATCCCCTTGACCACAACCTATTTCCAATACACGCATTCCTTTATGAATCCCAAATGCCGATACTAATTCCAAACGGTGCTGCAACTGAACTTGTTGTATCAAATCATCTTCAAATAATTGATATTCCGATAAAAAAGATCTTGTTTTTTCGTTCAGTTGAAATGACTTCAAGTATAATTCACCCCACATTTATTGTGTATTGGTTCATCAACAAAGAAAAAGGCTGCCTAAGCAACCTCCTTTATTGAAATTACACTTCAATTTTGCAAAACCAATTTTAACATCTTACATGCTTGCGCTTAAAACCAAGCTTTCCTTTACCGACTTCCTTTTGAATACTTTCGTAAGCATTTAGAAAGCTGCTTTTTTTCTTGTCCCGTTTGACTTCTACGATTCCTATTGCCTTTGCGGTCTCGACTGCCTTTTCATGGAGCGGCAAATATGAAATCCCCACGGTGTATAGAAAATTATTCATAGCGGATTTCGTTCGTTCTGGCGAATCGTGAATCGTATTTTTCACAAGGTCAAGCATATCGGAAATTTTGCTTTCTGAAAATTCAACGTCTTTTCGATTTCCTAAAAGCCAACAATAGCAACTCCAGCCCGCTGACATTCTCAGCTCTTCACCGCTTGCAATCCATTTATCGGAAACTTCTTGTGCAATATCTGACTCTGATAAAGTTACAGCCACTACATAATCGGACAGCATATAAAAATACGCAGCATCCATCCAGCGATCATAATCAGACTCAGTCATGGCTTTTGGGTCTGCAATTATGCCTGCAAAGTACATGGCATCATAGTTACCTGTCGAATAAAGCTCTTCAGCTAAACGCTGATTTATTTTTATTTTCCTTACAATTGGTTTCATGGCGCCTGTAGCCACGCCAAAAAGCGGCTCATGCGCCCCATTGGATATGTACATTTTTTTAGTTCGTTCCTTGCCAAGGGCTTCAAGCTCCTGCATGACCATTTCTAAATTCATCGTTTAGCACTTCCTTTTTTATGGAGTTTTCCCTAATATTTTGCCCATCAATATATATCACCATTATCCTATAACAGACTGCCATTTGTCAGCACCGTCTAAGCACATGAGTGTTACGCAGGAATGCATGTTGGCACTTTGTTAACTTATGGCAAGAATCAATGCCTTCTGTTACATTTGCTTGGGATCAGGGGATTTCCCCTTTGTTTTTATTTAGCTATACTGCCCCTTTAGCTCCATAAAAAAAGAGCTGCCGAAGCAACTCCGTTAATTAAGGTTCAAAAAGCTTTTTTTCCGTACTTTTTCGGTCAATTGTCTTAATTTTTTTAATGAAATAATAATGTTTGTAGAGGGCTAGCACGACCAATAAGATTTTCACTAATAGGATGTCCACATAAAATACAGAAATTACGATGAAGAAATCGGCAATTATATTGATTCTGATTTTCTCTCTTCGGGTCATACCTTTTTTTTGCAGGAATGCTTCAACGTATTTTTCATATAATGAGGTGCTCTTGAACCAGTTTTCAATCGACTTGGAACTTTTAGCAAAGCAAAAAGCAGCAAATAAGTAAAATGGACCGCCCGGCAGAACTGGTAACACAGTTCCTGCAATACCAATCAAAAGAGATATGGATCCAAGAAGAAAAAATAGGATACTTTTTACTTTTTTAATTGTAATCACCTTTTTATTTATATTCTATTCCGTTATTACATAAAGAGGAAGTCTAATTGATTAGTATCTTCCCTTTACCTTCTTGAACTAACCTGACCCCGTTAGTTTCATATGAAACAGGATGCCGCAGCAACCTTTCTTAGTGAAGTGAAGCACCTGTTAGTTGAACAATTATCATCCTATTTTTTACCACAATTCTATCGAACTGCGATACAATAACTTTTTCTTTATTATTTTTTAGATGGAGTATCATTTTCACATAACTAAACCTATATAGATGACAGATCTGATTTACTGCTCTTGCATCTATTACTTCTATATAACGTTTGATGGAGTGTCAAAAAACCCCCTGCCAATCACATAGGAATGTACCCTTTTGTTAGATATACAAATATCATAACAGGAATAAAACTAAAGACCATAAATAAATTGCTAAAGGCTATTAATCTATTGTTTGAAAATGAACCTAATATTACTCCAATTGGGTTAAGAACAAATGTTAGCATCCCGTAAGATACTTCAATTTTAAAGACCAAATAAGGAATCCAAGAAACAATTCCACAGAGTAAAAGCGTAACAGATAGCCAGAGGTATATCTTTGTTTTTGGATTGTCTTGACTCATATTCCAACGCCTTTCAAAAATCAATACCCCAATCTTAACATAGTTTCCAAATAAAGTTACCGGATTTCCCTGCCCCTTTACCTCAATTTGAAAAAGCTGTCTTAAAGACAGCTCTGCTCGTAAACTATTAAACTGATTAATCTTGTTCATCATCAAGTTCAATAAAATAATGGTCCTTACGGTATGACACTGCCTCCATGGTCGCGATCAGGTTTTGCTCATGCAAGACGTCTATTCGATAAAATCCTGTCCGATAGTTTCGTTTGACTTCAGTTGCACGGGCTACTACATTGTCTCCGGGTTTAGCTGATTCAATAAACTGGATGGTTGTCGAAAGTCCTAATGATGTTTTTCCATAGGCATTACAGGCTGCGGAAAAAGCATGATCTGCTACAGCATAAATAACTGCCCCGTGAACAGTTCCATATGCATTTACCATAGTGCTTTGCACTTCTAACGTTGCTTCTGCAAAACCTGCCTCGAATTTTGTTAACTGAATGCCTAACGACTTTGCATACGGATCGTTTTTCACTTGCTCATGAATTTGTTCATAGTGTTTTTCATAAATTTGATATTCATCAATTTGCTTCTTCACCATTACCTGCCCCTTCCAATACCATATAATTGTGACATGAATTGGTTGAGCTGATTATTATCAATTTAAAAAACCAATTGAACCAGCATCATGTAGACAATCGTTCCCCCCGCTATGGAGAGGAGCATCATTTTCTTCCAAAGGTGAAGCAGGGCAACTACAGCCACCCCAATAAATTCAGGGATGCCGTGACTTCCGGATTGTAAGCTCACATCCTTTAAACAATAAATGACCAAAAGCCCAATTACTGCAGATGGCAGCATTTTACCAAGATACTGTACATACTTCGGTGTAGGTTTACCTGATGGGAAAACGATAAAGGGAAGAAATCTTGTAAGCATTGTGCCTAAAACAACCATCGCGATTGTAATGATTTGCTGCGTTAAAGTCATTGTCATATGGTTCTCACCTCAACTTTCTCTAACGGCTTTCTAAGTAAGGTGAGTACCCCCAAAATGGCAAACATGGCAGGGATGATGAAATTGCTTCCGCCAAAAATAATAAGGCAGACAGCTGACAGCCCAAGCCCAGCGAGAGCACTATGATGTTTTTTCTCTTTCATCCATTGTTCAATGAAAATCACTACAAAGAGAGCCGTCATAACAAAATCGAGTCCTTCTGTGTTGAATTTGACAAAAGAGCCAAAAATACCGCCAATCGTTGATCCTATCACCCAATAGCAATGATTGAGCATTGTCACGAAAAACATAAACCAGCCCTTGTCTACATTCTTCGGAACATCAACGGTACAATTGATGGAAAAAGACTCATCGCAAAGCCCAAAAATCAGATACAGCTTTTTCTTACCGGTCCCCCTATACTTATCCAGCATTGATATGCCATAAAACAAATGCCGTGCATTCACCATTAATGTTAGAAAAAGGGCGTTAATCGGATTGAACGCGACAAGCAATAAATTGGCTGCAATAAACTCCATCGATCCTGCAAATATTGTTAGACTCATCAATATCGGGTAAATCGCACTGAACCCTAATGAATTCATAAAGATTCCATAAGCGATGCCTAGAAATAAAAAGCCTGCCAAAATGGGCACTGTGTACGGAAAAGCCGCACGAAATGCAGTTAGCATTTGAGTTCTTTTTTTCATATAATTCACATCCTGATGACTAAATTTATTTAAACTTAACATACAAAATCCGTACAAAAAACAAGTTAATTGTATGGATTACAATTAAAATAAAATTCGCACATTTCATAAAACGGGCGGACTGATAGGCTTATCACCTTGTATTCGTTTAAAGCCAGCTCAAATCCATTAGAGTTCCATACAAAAAATGTTATGATTGTATGGAATATGATAGTAGAGGTGAACTATGCCCGTAAATTCATTTGACAATTATCCAATGTCTTGGAAACCTGATAAGAAAGCATTAAAGCGTCCTTTTTATAAATCTCTTGCTTCATTACTTGAACAAGATATAACAAATGGTTTTATAGCGCCTGGAACCAAGTTGCCCCCACAACGAGAATTGGCGGATTTTCTAGACTTAAACTTCACCACGATTACTCGTTCCTACAAAATATGTGAAGTAAAGGGATTGATATATGCTGTTACGGGAAGCGGAACCTTTGTGGCTCCTAATGCCACTCGTTCCATAACCATTTCCGCGGATAAAGCGGCAAACAGCATTGATCTTGGTTTTGTGGCATCTTTTGAGCAAACCAATGATATTGTTTCAGAAACTTTACAAAAAACTGTGAACAAAAGTTATTTGGAGCATCTGCTGAATTACAACGACCCGACTGGTATTCCACATCAAAAAACAGCTGCTCTAAACTGGATGGAATCTTTCGGCATTCACGCGGATCAAGAGCATATTGCAATCGTTTCCGGTGCCCAAAATGCATTGGCCATAGCCTTGGCAGCTTTGTTTGAGCCTGGTAATAGAATTGCAACCGACTTATACACATATTCAAACTTTATCGAGCTGGCAAAGATGTTTCATATTAAGTTAGTGCCCATTCCCGGAGACCATTATGGAATGCTGCCAGATGAACTTGAAAAGCAGTGTTCTCAAACAAATATTGACGGCATTTTCCTGATGCCCTCTTGCAACAATCCAACTACAGTCATGATGTCAGATTTTCGAAAGCAGGAATTAGCTGCGATCATCCGTAAGCATCGTTTAATTTTGATTGAGGATGATATTCATGCATTTCTGACTGCGGGCATTATCTCCGACTACCGGCAGCCGATGTTCCACTTGCTTCCGGAACAGAGCGTTTATATTTGCGGCACCTCTAAGTCAATATGTTCTGGATTAAGAGTTGCCTATATGGTTTATGGGGAGGCCTTTCGCGAGAAAATTGCCCAAGCCATTTTCAACATTAATGTAAAGACCTCTTCTTTTGATGCAGAGGTTATCACAGAGTTAATCCTATCAGGAAAGGCTCATGAAATTGTTTCCCAAAAGAAACAGCTTGCACAAACTGCAAATGATATTTATTCGGAATATTTTCCTTTAAGAATGGATGTTGGACATCCTCTCAGTCTTTATCGTTGGCTTCCAATTAAAGGACATAACGATGCGTTACAGCTGGAAACGGATTTGAAAAGGCGCGGTATTCGGGTATTCCATTCCAATCGTTTTCAAAGCGGGCAGACCACCCCTGATATGTATTTGCGTATTGCACTTTCTTCCACAAACTCATTCGATGAGTTAAAAATAGGATTAGAAATATTAAAGCAGTATCTAGGCTGATTCAAAAATTGATGATACTTAGATTAAATATAAAAAGCCTGACCAAATAGGGTCAGGCTTTTTTATACTTTTTTAGCAGAAGCCGCCCTTTCCCGCCTTAAAAACAACTACACCCAACAATGATTAAGAGTATAAACAAAACGACTATAAAAGCGAAACCTCCACCAAATCCAAAACCGCGGTCAAAATCATGTTCACAACCTGACATATAGAAACATCTCCTTTTTTTTAAGGAGGAATAAATGGGTAATATCATCTTATGCTCTAATCAGGAAGATGACACCAATAGTCTCCATCTCTGTTCAGAGGATAAAATGTTGGATTTATATGTATTTTCTCATATAGGCCAAAGGTACATATTCAGTTGACATCTAGGAATAAGTTATCCATGTTTAACCTTTGCATTATTATTTGAACTGGACAACATTAATAAACATATGATGGAAAACACAATTTCATTAATTTCAATCCTAAATTATAACGATAAAATGTACTGAAAGAGGAGATGTTTTTTTGTATCCGAATGATTATTATTATCGAGTAAACAACTGGGAACCTATTTTATATGTGTTACATCAAAGTTTATATGCTGAAGAAATGGTATGTGCCATGAGCAGTGAGCTTTTCCATATACCCGAAACCAAAGATTTAAAAGGAAGTCGCGAGATGCATAACCATCTAATCCCTGCTTCATATCACCGTGTAACCGCAGTGGGGTCAGCCCAAAGACTAAAAAATGGCGAGCAACAGCAAACCATTGTAGAAACAATGACAGCTTGTATAATAAACGCTGAAACCCAAGATAAAAAAGTACATGAAGGATTAAAAGTAATGGAGGAAAACGCAGGACCTGAATATATAGCCTTTATTAAAGTGATTATCAAATGGCAAGAACAAGCGGAATCCTATTTAAATCAAGCAAAAGAAGCTTTACGAACTATGGGGGTTTCATTTCCTATTGGAAGTGAACAGCAGAATTATTAATATATTATGATTCTACAAAAATCTTCAAACTAGCAAACAATATAGATTCCAAAGGATATATTCCCCCACCTTTGCTTGACCGAACTGTAAAAAGTTCGGTTTTTTCTGTATAAATGGGTAGTACCAGCGAAGCTGTCACCGCCCGCAATGAAGAAATGTCAAGATTACAATAAGTTATTTAATTTTAAAACTTCAACACATATACCCCCTTCCTGGTTTAGATGGGGGTTTCATTTCTAGCCCTTAACTATCCTGCCCCTTTAGCTCATAAGAAAAGGCTGCCTAAAGACAGCCCCAATCTTAAGCAAAACCCAATTATAAAGTGAATGTCCCACCATGATAACAATAGTAATTTACAGCTTCAAGATCTTTAATCTTTCTTAAGGACTGTTCTGCTTCCTCGACATTTAAACAAAAGTGCGGATTAGCAATGACCAATTCATGATTCTCTTTAACAGCTGCGTCACCTGCTATTACACTTTTTAAACTTGGAAAATATAATGAAATATGCCCTGAAGTATGACCTGGTGTTGCTACTACCCTGCATTCGTTATCTAAAATCAAATCACCATCATGTACCTTTTCATCAATTGAAACATGCTTCAAATTCTTTAATTGTTGTATAAACCATTTACCGAACTCGATTTCTTGATTTGGCATATTTCTCAGCATTTCTTCGGCTTGAACCAATCTCTCTGACTTCATTTCACCACTAATTAATTTTGATTCAATTTCACTGGCTATAATGTTAATCAAAGGATACTTTTCCTTGAAATCATATAAGGAGCCAATATCATAATGAGTAATGATTATATTCTTTAAATTCTTCATTTCATAACCATTTTTTATAATTTCATTTTCAATTAAAGGTAAAAAATTTGGATACCCTGTATCGACCAAAGTTAGTTCGTTCTTCAAAATAATCAAGCTAGGATTAATGTGATTTTTTTGCCCATTAAATACAAATTCAATTGGCAGTTCTATTATCTTCATTTTTCCTCCTCCTCACCTATTAAAGAGGTAATAGTAGCTCTCGTTTTAGTTCATTAAGAAACCCAGCATGGATACAAAGAAAAGAAATAATGAGACAACACCGTACCTCAAAAAACCTCCTTTTCTATCTTTTTGAGGCTCCTCTAATCCTGTAATTAACATCATTACCGCGAGAAACAACATAGAATATGGCATCAACTCAACACTTCCAGTAATTAGCTGATATGCATATAAAGCAACTACAATTATTGCTAAGATGATTTTAACTATTTTCAAGAAATTATTTCCCCTTAAGTACAATTTTTTATTTAATCATACCATTTGACAGCTTTTCATTGTATGAAAAATGGAAATTTCTTCATTAATTACCCCGCTTTTCTGCACGAAAAAGCCGACTGGTTTTTAATAAAACCAGTCGGCTATATGGGCTTTTAATTTATTTGAATGTTACGCATTTACTGCTTTACGGGCCTGACTCCCATGTAATTTTTTCATTGCAAGCCTTGCTATCGGCTGTGCGATCAGTACTTCAACCCAAAATGCGATGAAAAAGTTACGTGGCCACTCATAAAAGAACGTCTGAATCGGCTCCATACTAATTTCTCTCATGCCAATCCAAGATCCGATAACCGTCAGTAAAATGGACAGGATGGTTACGCTGAATAATATCGTGAATAACACTCTTGCATTAAAACCGTCCGTAGGTTCAATAAACTTTGTACGAGTTTATTAACCAGAGGATTTACAACAAGTGTTACTAATAAGATGACACAAATCCATACAAATGGAATTACTCGTAAGGTTTCAAAATACACTTCTTTACTGAATCCAAATTTAAATCCCATAATAAGTGGTGCAATAATGTTGACCGAAAGTATTGATATAATCGCTAAAAATAATAAAAAGTCTTTTCCATTTCGCGGTAATCTTGTTTCATCGTGCATATGATCATCCCCATTAAAAATATTTCAGATGGCAGACGTATCGTGAGACATATATTTTTGGTCAATAAAAAAGACCAATATCTCTACACACTGATATAACAATTTTATCACTTCTATTCAATGAATTTCAATGCTTAATCTTACCTATGCTGCGTCGTTTTCCCCGAAAAGGGCTGCCGCAGCAACCTTACTTACTGCAAACAAATCACGATACAGCAGGACAAGAGTTCATTTGATCTTCAATTAGTTAAAAAGCACAAAATAATATCTGAAATTTCACACTTCTTCTAATGATTCCTAAATGCGAAACCTGTATACTTTTCTCATGTTAGTTTTTATCACATCAATAGTCATATCATATAACACACTATGAATAGGAGTTGAGTGTAAATTGTCTACATATCTAGAAAGCCATGCTTTAGAAGAGGCGGAGTTCCACCATGCTGCGGATTTGGATGAATCTCTGAAGCCGAGATCAAAAGAAGATAGGACGGTTGGCCCGATATCCTATACGTTCATGTGGATCGGGGACGGCGTCAATTTAGGGAATATGACACTTGGGGCAAGCTTGGTCGTAGCGGGAACCGCTACGTTGAATATTCTTCAGACATTTACCGCAGCTGCCATTGCCATCGCTATCATTTCCGTGATTTTCGCTTTAAATGATAGGATTGGATACAGGACCGGTATCCCCTATGTTGTTCAGCTCAGAATGTCCTTCGGGATGAAAGGCTCCATCATATCATCACTTTTGCGTGGTATTCCGGCCATAATCTGGTACGGTTTTCAAAGTTGGATCGGCGGTACTGCCTTAAACGAAATCGTAAAGATCATTACGGGTGGCGCTTTTGATAATACGGTCATTTGCTTTGTCGCGATTCAATTGGTGCAAATTGTACTTTCGCTATATGGCTTCCATGCCATCAAATGGGTGGAAATGCTTGCATCCATTGTTATCATGCTGGCGCTAGTCTATGTATTTGGTATTCTTGTTACATCACATAGCGAGGTCATCGCGGAAAAATGGGTACATGCTGAAGGCTCTTGGGGCTTGCCGTTCTTTGCTTTCATCATGATGTTTTTAGGAAACTACGCGGCTATCTTTTTAAGCGCAGGGGACTATTCAAGAGAGCTTAAGTCTGGCATCAGTGATGCAAAACGAGGATTTTTGTATTTTTCGCCCATTTTACTAGCATACGGCTTCGTACTGACAATCGGTGTAATGCTCGCTTCCGCTACCGGCATTTCCAATCCAGTTAAGGCGTTTGCCATTGTGGTGGATAATCCTTATATCACAGTAGGCGTTTCAGCATTTATCGTCATAGGTGCAATTGCGGTAAATATGGTTGCCAATATTATTCCGCCAACATATGTGATTACTTTGCTTACAAAGTTGAAATATAAGGTTGCCGTTATCATAACCGGAGTTCTTGCCTTTTGCTCATTCCCTTGGGTGCTTGTACAGGATTCTTCGGCGAAGGGCCTTGGTTTATTCATTCTGATTTATTCCGCTTTTTTAGGTCCAATCGTTTCGATTTTATTAGTCGAATACTATATATTAAGAAAGCAAAAAATGAATGTTGCCGATTTGTACAGAGAAGACGGGCCATTTGCAGGATATAATCCATGCGCACTGCTCGCCATGCTTATCGGTGCCGGCGCTGCCTTTATAAAAGTCGAGCTTGCCTGGATCATCGGCGTTATTGTGGCAGGCATCGCCTATATTATTCTGATGAAGTTCGCCTTTAAGGACTCAAGATTCAAAAAGGGGACGATATTCGAGAATGAGTTTTAACTTATTGAAGGGGATACTGCTCAAAATGGCAGTATCCCTTTTTAAGTAAGGTTGATTTCAGGAATTATACATTTGACCATTTTTGTAAGTGAATGTATAGTCTCCTTCTTTTTTCATTAATACCGGCAAGTACTGTGCGACCATCTCAGCAATTCCGAGATTAAGTGGATGAAGTATCCAATCAATGGATTTCCAATCAAGAATGCCTTCCCGCGTTTTTTTCGGTGTTTCATATATTAAATCCTCATCCGCCATATACAAATATACATATATTCCATCCACTTCACCTTCTGGAGTCTCCCAGGTTACCGTTCCTTTAGAAAAAAAAGGCTCCACCTCTATCCCAGTTTCCTCAAATACCTCACGCTGTGCACCTATATCAGGCGTTTCACCTTTCTCGATTTTGCCTCCCACCCCGTTCCAAACACCCATAATTGGAGCTTTCTCCCGGTTAAGCATGAGAAGTTCATTATTCTTCTTTACAAAACAGACTGTATACTTAAACATTTATTAAGAACCCCTTTATCGTTAGTTCGTGCTGTTTACATGTGAGTTTGAGCATATACACGTGAGTTTGAGCGATATACACGTGAGTTTGCGCTGTTTAATCATGAATTTCACTGTTTTACTCGTGAATTTGCGCTATTTACTCGTGAGTTCGAGCTATTTACTTGTGAGTTTCACTGGTTTACTCGTGAGTTTGCGCTATTTACTCGTGAGTTAGATAATTCAAGTTTAACAAATCCCCTTGAATTTTGTATGATAAGAAAGGAAGATTACTAAATGGGAGATGTGATATTTTGAAAAGTCTAGCTGTATTTTGTGGATCGAGCAAAGGTGCATCTGCTGTCTATGTAGAAGAGGCTAAAAAACTGGGTGCGGAATTGGCAAAACGTAAGATTACCCTTGTCTATGGGGGCTCAAGTGTAGGGATCATGGGTGCAGTTGCAGATTCCGTTTTGGAAGCAGGCGGAAATGTAATTGGCGTAATGCCAGATTTTCTAGAAAAAAAGGAAATAGCACATAAGAATTTAACCGAACTGATCGTCGTGGAATCCATGCATGAAAGAAAAGCAAAAATGGCTGAGCTTGCAGATGGGTTCATGGCCTTGCCAGGCGGGCCAGGAACATTGGAAGAATTCTTTGAGATTTTCACTTGGGCTCAGCTTGGTCTTCATCAAAAACCTTGCGGACTCTTAAATATCAATCACTATTATGATCCTTTGGTCGCTTTATTCAACCACATGTCCGACGAACAGTTCCTGCATGAAAAATTCCGTTCCATGGCGCTGGTAGATGTTGAACCAAATGGACTTCTCGACCAATTCATTACATATGAACCGCCAACCGTAAAAACTTTCATTACCGAGAAACAAACCTGATCATTAAAAAACAGCCGGCCAAGATCAATAATGATCTTGGCCGGCTGTGATAAACTGCAGATTAGTTAAATATCCGGTTTAAATAATCTCCATGCCCTTTGATAAGTTACACTTCATGTTCGGATGAAATCCAGAAGAAATGAAATGTCAGCACCGCTTCATCTCCTCCACCCGTCGGCTGATGGTCCCATTCATCAGGAACATTCGATACACTTATTTGATAAAAATATCTATTATGTATGGCACCATCGACGTTCTCCCAAAAATCTTCTGTTATTAATTTCTCCACATGAAAATTTTCCAGACCTGTTTCTTCTTCCATTTCCCTAATCACTGCTTGGTAAGCATCTTCTTGGGGCTTCACTGTTCCCTTGGGTATCTGTATACCGGCTTCCTTAATGGGATGTTGAAAAACCAATACCTGTGTTTCCCCATTATTGATTCTTGTCACATACCCGTAAGCTTTTTTTATCGGTATCACCATCAATCTCCAAAAGCAAAAATGAGCTCTGTCTCGCATACAGTTTCCCCCTCGACAGTAGCCCTTCCTGTTCCTTTACCGATAGGACCTTTCAAGCGAATAATCTCCACTTCTAAACGTAATTGGTCCCCTGGTTTTACTTGCCTTTTAAAACGGCATCCATCGATTCCGGCCAAAAGCCCGATCCGCCCTTTATTTTCTTCTTTTGTAAGCATGACAACAGCACTTACCTGTGCTAATGCCTCCACGATCAACACACCTGGCATCACTGGGTAATCGGGAAAGTGACCAGAAAAAAACTCTTCATTTGCCGTGACGTTTTTAATGGCCACCGCCCTCTTTCCTTCTTCCAGTTCCAAAACTCTATCAACTAAAAGAAATGGATAGCGATGCCTGATAATGTCTTTGATTTCTTGGATATCAATCAATATTAAGTCCCCCATTGCGATGGATTGCTTTCACTTTATTTTACCATCAGCATCACCATTTGGATATTTTTGTATTATAAAAAAGGCTACCTGAGCAACCCTGTTTTCGCTTACAAATCCTTTGATTTTTTTTCCTTCGATTTAGTTAATGGGGACAGAACCATTTCTTCATACCTCTCATATCCCCCTAATAGTTTATGAATCACGCTTATTTTAGGAACAACAAGGTAAACCGCCAATCCTGAAATGGTGCTCAGTATTGCTCCTGCCAGCACATCCGCCGGAAAGTGGACACCTACCCAAATACGGGAAATGCCAACAAGGAAAGCCAGCATGATCCATAACAACCACCATCCTCTTTTGAAAAGCCAAAAAGATACACAAAACGAGAAAAACAAGATGGTATGGTCGCTTGGAAATGAATTATCCACTGCTTTTTCAATTAACTGATTAACATTGGCCAATTCGGCAAATGGCTGATTATTATGATGTAATCTCCCTGCCATTTTCCCCATCACTTCAGCTATTACAAACGTAATCATCCCACAAACAACCATCATCCTACTCTGTTCATTTCGAGTGAACCATATTACGATGACTGCCAAAGCTAATAAAAATACCATGTACTCGGCAATGAAAATGGCAGAAGGGTTTAAATAATCGTACTGTTTCCCTAAGTCATTGATCATTCTGAATACATTGGTATTCAACTCAAAAAAGTCCATTTCATACCCAACCTTCCTCTTTTTCTTACATATTAAAGAGAAAGGAAATATATCGCCATCGTTCTTCCTAACAGTTTAAGCTGCCGTCTTACAATATTGTCACCCGGTTAAAGAAGCTTGGTGGGGTCTTGTATATTTCCTGAACTTTCTATATAATCCAAGAAAAATACGGAGGTTAGTCAAATGAATAATGATAGGAACTCTGTTCTAATTTCATGAAAACCAAGATACGGTTTGGAATGCGATCACGAATGATGAAATCATTTCAAAATGGTATGCCCCGGGTTCAAAATGGAATATTCCTAAGCTCCAGGTTGGAGAGAAGGCAATCTTCGTATTAATGCCTAGTGCACATAACAATCTTAAAGAGAATGAAAGCATCCCAATGAGCTTTACAATCCAAGAGATAATCCCTTGCGAAAGGTTTTCTTATTCTTCGGATTCGGATAAACTCGTTTTCACTTTTGAAATATTCCCAGAATCCGAAGGCACTAGAGTATCCATTAACATGAACGGATATGAACTTAGTTTGGCTAACTTAAAAGCATGTTTAGAAGGAAAAGAACTTCCCTATACCTAATCATTCATTTGAAAGAGAACCTAGTTCATTTCCATGTTTATTAAAAAACGGTGCTATCCCCCTTCGTATATAGCGTCTGAAGGGAGACGGCTGTATTTATAATAGAAGAAATTCGCATAAGGAGGTAAAAAATGCTGCACATACAGAAAAAGTCCGATACTGTCGTCATTGTCATTCACGAAATATATGGACTGAATCAACATATGCAGGGTTATTGTGAGTTATTATCAAAACAAGGTTTTGATGTGATCTGTCCGGATTTGTTAGACCGCGAGATGCCATTTGATTATTCCCAAGAGGATGCTGCTTATCGACATTTCATGGAGAACGTAGGTTTCACGGGTGCTTCATATAAGATAAAGGATATAGTATCGGATATAAAAGATGAATACCAAAAGATTTTCATTCTTGGATTCAGTGCAGGGGCAACTGTAGCTTGGCTGTGCAGTGAGGAAGAGTGTGTCGATGGAATTGTTGGATACTACGGTTCGCGTATTAGGAATTATGCAGAATTGGCGCCACGATGCCCCGCACTGCTATTTTTCCCACTAGAAGAGCCATCATTTAATGTGGACGAGTTAATTTCAGTTTTAGAAAGAACGAATGTCGAGGTTCATAAATTCAACGGAGAACACGGATTCAGTGATCCTTACAATTCAAAATATCATGCAGAATCAGCCCAGGCTGCCGTTAGCAAAATGATGAAATTTTTCATGCAACATTGAGGTTACACATTCAACCTAATGCCGTTTTGTATTGATCCATTGTATCGAACCCGCATCACTATGGGGATGACATTCATTTTGAACCTTTTTATATTCTGTTTCCAATTCTTTTAAGGTTAACTTCATAAGCTGTTCCACAGTCTTATTTACAGTATGGATCATAAGTTTAAAGATTAATTCCTTCCGCCTTTCTTCCACACTCTTCCTCATTTCACCCTCTCCTTTTATTCTGATATTATATGAAATGTATCCTTAGACAGGGGGAATGATCGTCGGATTCCTTCTCTTCGATTTTGCTTATTTTAATATATTCATTCTCTAAATCGGTTAAGGTTAATTCAAAAAGATGGATGTCATTCTTTTTATAAATTCCCTTGTTAATCAACTTGTTTATCAGGAAGTTTCTTTTTTTCTCAATGGCTTTACGTAATAATATCCCCATGCTAAATCCTCCTTTTGATAATCTTTCGACTTGCCCATTCACAAAAAAAAACCGAAGACACCTCTTTACATGAAAGAAAAGTCTCCGGTTTTCCGGTCAATTAACCTATAATCCTTATTAAATTACTTGGTATTATTGTTTTTATAATACTAACTCTGTGATCCGCAGTCAACAATTTTTTTCGTGCATCTTATTTATTTTTGCTTCGCTTCATGAAATGCTGCTTTCACTTTATCCAACAGGTCTTTATCCGTAATCAGTTTATAACCTGTAAGTGCAAGCGCTTTTGCTCCGGTCAGGATGGCTTTGTCTCCAGCAGGAGATTTGGCACAGTCGCGGAATTCATTCGTATGGGCAATCAGCTCATCATGGCCAATTTTTATATAAGGATGTGCTGTCGGCACTACATGGCTTACATTACCTGCATCCGTCGAGCCAAAGCCACTCTCTTTTCGAGGACCCACTGCTTCCCCTAATTGAGAGAGCTCTTCGTTTAACAGTTCATCCAGAACTGGATTAATGACAAAATCGAGTACTTCATTTTGGAAACGTTCAACTTTAACCGTACTTCCTGTGGCAAGTGCTGCCCCTTCGGCAACAGCACGTATTTTATTGGATACCTCTTGGCAAAGTTTCCATGTTGTTGCTCTAATGTAAAATCTGGCTGAAGCATATTCGGGAATGATGTTAGGAGCTTCCCCGCCATTGGTGATGATTCCGTGAATTTTGACCTCGGCCGGGAGCTGCTGACGCAAAGCATTAATGCCATTGAACAGCTGAATCACCGCGTCAAGTGCATTCACGCCTTCTTCAGGTGCAGCTGCTGCATGTGCTGACTTCCCGTAAAAATGAAAATCTAGGGGGTCGACTGCCAGAAATGGACTTGTGACACGCGTTTGCCCGCCAGGATGGATAAGGATTGCCGCATCAACCCCATCAAATAGACCGTGCTTCACAAAGCTGCCTTTTGCGCTTCCATTCGGCCCGCCCTCTTCTGCCGGTGTTCCGAAAACAATCACCTCTCCGCCCGTTTCCTCCAGCACTTGAGCCAAGGAAATGCCCGCTGCAACACTCGTTGTGCCGATGATATTATGGCCGCAAGCATGGCCTAAACCCGGCAATGCATCATACTCGGCTAAAAAGGCAATTGTGGGACCATTCTTTGAAGAGGTTTTTTTGGCGATGAACCCTGTTTCATGCCCGGCAATATTGCGGGTTACTTCAAATCCTTCATTTCGAAGTATTCCGGTTAATGTATCCGAAGCGAAAAACTCTTGATTCCCAATTTCGGGTTTAGCATGAATGGCTTGACTCGTTTCGATATATAATTTGGAATTAAAGTCGATGTGATCTTCAATGATCTGCTGATGCTGCTTCTGCACTAATTCTCTCGCCATATTCTTATCTCCCCTTTTTGGTTTAAGGAACCGGATAGGCATCTTGAATCCATCCGGCATTCCTTCACTCGTTTTGAATCTGAATCATTATTTTTCATTAGCTGGTTTTGTCCAAGCATCCTGGTAATTCACTAATTCATCTACAGAAACATATGCAGGAATGGTGTTTCCTTTAAACGTTTTTTCAATGAACGCTTCCACTTTTTTCGATTGATAAAGCTCCACTAATTTTTGCAGCTCAGGACGATCGGCATTACCCTTTTTAACTGCAATGATATTAATATATGGTTTCGCCGTTTTACTCTCATGGAATAAAGAATCTTTTAAAGTAAGGCCTGCTTCGACGGCAAAGTTATTATTGATGGCTGAAGCATCGGCATCATCCAATAGACGCGGTGTATTGCCGGCAGCAACAGGTTGGATTTTCAAGTTTTTCGGATTTTCCTTAATGATTTCCAATGATCCCGATCCATTGAATTCCTCTTTCAATGTAATCAATCCAGCTTCCTGAAGAAGAAGCAGTGCACGGCCAAAGTTCGTTGCTTCATTCGGAACGGCAATCGTAGCGCCATCCGGAAGATCCTTGAGATCTTTATGTTTTTTCGAATAAAGGCCCATAGGAGCAATGACAGTCGACCCGATGGCCTCTAATTTCAGATTTTGGTCTTGAACGAATTCATCGAAGTATGCGACCGTTTGGAATGAATTGGCATCAATTTCACCTTCACTTAAAGCAAGGTTCGGTTGGATATAATCATTGAAAGTGACCAGTTCAATATTAAGCCCTTCCTCTTTCGCTATGTCGACAATGTATTCCCATGTTCTTGTATCCCCGCTGCTGACACCGACTTTTACTGTTTTCACATCATCCGAACCGCCTGATGCACCTTCTTCTTTCCCGCATGCTGCAGACAAGATGGCCAATGCCAATACTATGATCGTTAATAAGATTTTCTTCATTTCTCCTACCTCCTGTTATTTTTATCTTCTTCTGATTTTTCTTGAAACAAAATTCCCGGTGGATTGCAGTAATTGAACGATGATCACGAGCGCCGCCACTGTGACGATCATCGTCATCGTATCAAACCTTTGATAACCGTAAGCCAAAGCTAAATCTCCGACCCCGCCTGCACCGACGGCACCTGCCATGGCCGTAGATCCAACAAGCCCGATTGTCGCTGTTGTAAATGTAAGGATCAACGAACTAAGTCCCTCAGGAATCAAAAAACGATAAATGATTTGCCATGTCGTCGCCCCCATCGCCTGAGCTGCCTCGATGATCCCTTTGTCCACTTCCAACAGGGAGTTCTCCACAAGCCGGGCGATATAAGGAGCCGCGTAAAAGATTAGCGGAACAATGGCCGCATTCGTTCCGATCGCACTGCCTACAATCATTCTGGTAAACGGAATAAGTGCTACTAGCAAGATGATGAAAGGAACCGACCGCAATATATTGATGATCGGGTTCAATACATTAAAGACCCATTTATTCTCCAGGATATGGCCCTTTCTTGTAATGACAAGCAGGATACCAAGCGGAAGACCAATCAATCCGGAAAATACCAATGAGATGGCTACCATATAAAGTGTGTCACCGAAAGCTGTCGACAGCTGATCTGCCGTTATTTCCATTCCCCAAAGCGTATTACCCATTTATCTGCACCTCCTGGACGAGAATCCCCTCATCTTTAATATACTGATAAGCCTTGTCCACCTCATTTTTATTCCCGGTCACTTCGATGATCAAATTCCCGAAAGGCGTTTCCTGAATTTCAGAAATATTGGCTGATAAAACACTTAAATGAACATCATATTTCTTCGAGATGGTTGAAAGCAAAGGAGTACCCGAAGTAGTCCCAATAAAATTAATTTTCCAAATAATCGGGATATGGGACCCTATGCTTTTTAGGAAACTTTGTGGAATTTCGTCATGTATGACCGTTCTCACGAAGTTTTTTGCAATATCCGTTTGCGGCTTCGCAAAAACTTCGAAAACCGAACCTTGTTCAACGACGCATCCGCCCTCCATGACCGCTACCTTATTGCAAATTTCCCGAATGACAGACATCTCATGAGTGATTAGCAGAATGGTAATATTGTATTCTTTATTGATTTTCTTTAAGAGCTGCAGAACAGCACTCGTTGTTTGCGGATCCAATGCCGAGGTAGCTTCATCACACAATAAGATCGATGGATTGGTAGCCAATGCTCTCGCAATGCCGATCCGCTGCTTTTGACCGCCGGATAATTGTTCCGGATAACTCTTTGCTTTGCTCGATAAGCCAACGAACTCCAACAGCTCGCCTACCCGCTTTTTGATTTCTTTACCAGGGGTTCCCGATAAAATCAGCGGCATGGCGATATTATCAAAAACGGTCTTTGAGTTTAGCAAATTGAAATGCTGAAAGATCATCCCGATTTTTTTCTTTTCTGCCCGCAATTCCTTCGCGCTCAATTTGGTTAAATCCTTGCCCCCAACAATCACCGAACCATCTGAAGGATGTTCAAGCAAATTGACCAACCTGATCAACGTACTCTTCCCGGCCCCGCTATAACCGACTACACCGAATATATCCCCCTTTTCCACTGTCAAATTAATGCCCTTCAAAGCCTCGACAGTCTGTTTCTTTGTTTGATATACCTTTTTAACATTTTGAAACTCAATCATCCAATCTCCCCCCATGTTGTTTATTTGTACGAATTCATTATCCAGAGAGAAGAGCTTTGCAACAACTTCATAATGATAGGGTTAAATTCGAAACTCACGAGTAAATCTGCGAAACTCATGAGTAATTGCACCAAATTTCCTAATAACCATATACATTTTGAATAAACAAAAGAGGCCTCTTCCGTCATCAGACAGAAGAGGCCTCTTTAGACATAAAAAAGAGTAAACTCTTAAATTAATTATCTAAGAAAAGCTCCTTCTTATCTTTCAAACTTTCGTCCGTTGGAATTAGCACAGTATTTTTACAAAAGTAAAAACCCGCTGCCGAGGTATCATAGGGCCAAGTCCCTCCACATCTCTTGATAAGAATTAACGTTATATTTAATTATGTCCTTCACTATATATTCTAATTTCTCTAAAGTCAACCCTATTTTTCATCGGTTAAAATATTTTCACAGTATAGTGATTGACGCTTTTTAATTATATTAATATAGTTAAATTTTATATTCTATAATGATTTGCCCATTCTCCATACTGGGTATATTTCATTTTCTTCCCTTATCTTCATCATGCCTGAATTCTTATATAAGCGAATCGCCCTTTGATTATCCGGAGAAACCCTTAAATGATATTCGGATACATTAAATCGCCCGAAAAAGTTTTCTGCATAGCGAACCAATTCCTTGCCAAGGCCTTTACTGCGGTATCCGGGAATAAGATAAAATAAATCTACATAGCCGATCTCAGTTCCTTCATACGCCCGAATTCGAAGTTCCATTTGCCCAATCGGTACTTGGTCCTTTTCAATGATCACCTGTCCCCCCGGGAATTTGCGGACCCTTTCTTCCATTCGTTGCAGATATGTATTTTCATCTCCAAAACCTGCCTCAGATCCAAAACTTACAACAAAGGAATCTTTCCTGAATTTAACGATAATATCTTTATCTTTGTCCGTATCAATGGTACGAAAGATCAACTTCATCCTCTCCTGTCATTTTAGTGAAATAGTTTTCAAGCAAAAAAAACACATTTCACTTACGGTCTTCATGATATTTCATTATTTACTTTTTCAAGCGTCTTATTTCATTTTCTCTGAAAGGATTTTTCCTTAATCCCTATAGGAATGGCCATAATATTAAATTAAAAACAAATGCAATATTGTTTGGTGAGTTCTAGTAATGGGGATTGGATTGGCACAAACAAATCTATTTAATTTTCGAGTCTAACTTTGCAGGGTAACCCTAAGTGAATGAATGTTCGAGAGGAATTTGTTTATTAAGCTCTAACTCAACTTTTTCCCAAGCATCCTTTTTCCCTTTCATTTACATTCCAATTATAATAGGTAAGTGGAATACATTTACATGATTATCCATTATAAAAATCATTGGAGGTATTGAAGATGAAAGTTGTTGCAATAGTGGGAAGTATCCGTAAAGAGTCTTACAACCTTAAGCTTGCCAAATATATTCAATCTAGATATCAAGATCGGTTCGATCTTGAAATATTGAACATTCGGGATTTACCTTTTTATGATCAAGATATTGAAAATGACCCTCCATCAGTTGTAAAAGAATTTAAAAGCAAAGTGGCCGAAGCAGATGCAGTTTTGTGGGTAACTCCTGAATACAACGGTACGATTCCAGGTGTATTGGGCAATGCAATCGATTGGTTATCACGTGTCGATAAAGTCTTGATCGGCAAACCATCATGGATCATGGGTGCTTCAATGGGGCAATTAGGAACGGTTAAAGCTCAATTGCATTTGCGTGAAATCTTATTCGCAATAGGCATCGCCTCCCCACTCCTTCCAGGGAATGAAGTATATGTTGGTGCAGTGCATGACAAAATCGATAACGAAGGCAGGCTTACACATGAGTCGACTGTCCAGTTTATCGATACGGTCGTCGATAATTTCATTAGCTGGTATAATCATCATACTCGTTAATGCTTAAAAAAAGACTCCCAGCAGGTTTGAGCCTGCTGGGAGTCTTTTTGCATCATTAAACAAAATTCATCCTCTTCCCGCCTGGAATGCAGGGTATTTCGTCATTCCTCCGTCAGCGAATAGAGTGATGCCCGTTACATAACTGGACTCTGAAGATGCCAGCCATGCAGCAACCGCAGCAATTTCTTCAGGCTTTCCGATATACCCCATCGGAATCATGCTTTCAAGATCCTTTTTCTTTTCGGGATCTTCAAGCTTGTCGGCATTAATTGGCGTGGCGATGGCTCCAGGACCAATGCTGTTCACACGGATTCCCTTTGGTGCATATTCAAGAGCCAGTGTCTCCGTAAGCAGCTTCACCCCGCCCTTGCTTGCTGCATAGTGAACGAATAAAGGCCAGGGAATCATCTCATGTACACTGGACATGTTTATAACATTCCCTTTAATGTCGTTCTCGACAAAATACTTGATAGCTTCACGGCAGCCCAAGAAATTTCCCGTTAAGTTGGTATTGATTACCCTATTCCAGTCGCTTAACGGCATCTCGTGAGACGGAACCGGATTTTCAATTCCTGCATTATTGATGAATATATCGAGTTTCCCGAAATTCTTTATCGCTGATTGAACAAGATTAATCACATCTTCTTCAACGGTGACATCGCCTTTTACTGCAATTGCTTCCCCGCCATTTGTTTTGATTTCCTCCATTACACTATCCGCTTCCTCTGATTTAGTGCGATAATTAACCACGACCTTTGCCTTTTCCTTGGCAAAGCGAATGGCCATCGCTTTCCCTAAACCAGTGGATGAACCGGTTATAACAACGACCTTACCTTCTAAATCTGTATACATTTAATCACCCTCCAATTAACTTTTTGCCATCCCGAGCATAATCCCAGCAATGATGATCAAGATAATTCCGATTATGATTCCAATTAGTTGGCGTTTCGTTTTCTTTTCACGTAAAATGATGATCCCGCCGAGAGTTGAGATGACAATGCCCATTTGCGAAAGGGAAAAACTAGTGGCCACTCCCACACGGGGCTGGGATATGAATAAAAACATATTCCCTGCAGCCCATATCAATCCCGGAATGATATTGCGAATCGTATATTTATTAAACGGTTTATGTTTAAAAGTCAATAACAGACCGCCTATCACCATCCCTATCGCTTGAGGGAACAACGCTGACCATCCATCAACATCGAAAAGACGGGCCACGACCACATAAACCAAATAACCGAATGTCGAGATGAGGAGAATAACAATTCCTTTCTTCAAGTTTCCCGATTTGCCCTCTTTTGATTCTTTATCCTCCAGTGAGGTCAAGACGATTCCTATAATAATGAAAACTAATGCCAAGACGCCTAAAATGATCGCTTTCATTGTGGACCATTCGTTAAAAACGATGACCCCGAATAAAGTCGTTGAAATGAGCTGCATTCCAGTAGATATCGGCATCGTTTTGGATACTCCCATTAAATCAATGCTCTTAAGCTGATTAGCTTGTCCAACGGCCCAAAACAATCCAGAGACAACCCCGACTCCAAACACGAGAAATGACAACTTAATATCGGCAAAAATATAAACACCTATTGAAAAAATCAATGCGCCAATGGTTGTACCCAGTGTTTGACTATATGGCCCACCCCCGAGTTTCACATTAAATAAAACGATGCTTCCCCAGAATAGTGCCGGCAAGAGAGCTAATAATATATCCATATTCAACCCCCATATATGTAAGTTCAAAGCTAATAAATTTCATTTTGTCTTCTTTTTAATATGTTCGCTTTATTTGAATTGACCCTTGGTAATTTTATGAAGTATTTTTGCAAAAATAGTGTTCAACACAAAGAAGGCTTCCGATGCTAATAATATCGGGAGCGTTTAGTTGGAGAAAAGACAGCTGTACTGCGGTCTTTCCCTTTATAAGATTATAAAAAAAGCAAACCTTATGCAGGTTTGCTTCCAGTTATAGATATGGAACTTATTTCTTCAAATGATATGGCACTGTCGTTACAACCACATTTCTTTTATAAAGTAAGTAGGCGCGAATCAGTAAACTTGATTGGTTATGAAGTATATTGTGCCAGCCCTTCTTCGGAATGAATTGGGGGATGACCACCGTAACTTTATAATTGGATTCACTCGCCTTATGTTCAACTGTATCCACAAATTTAGTTAGTGGCTGAATGATACTTCTATAATAAGAATTCAGTGTAACGAGCCTGACATCCGGCTGCCACTTTTTCCACTTTTCTCCGAATTTCTTTTCATCTTCTCTTTCAAAAGCAACATAAACGGCAATGACCTGATTTGCTGAGAGCGATTTTGCATAATTTAAAGAGTTCTCAACCACATGAGTTATACCTGCCACAGGTACGATAATGATATTTCCTTCAATTGGTAAGATCGGCTCGCATGTTGTAATCCTTAGTTGGTCACCAACTGCTTCATAATGCTTTTTAATCCGATGAAAAATTAAAATGATGATAGGTAAAAAAATCAAAACAGGCCAAACCTGAGTAAATTTGGTTAAAAAGAATATCATCGTGACGATAAAGCTAATTATGGCACCAATTGAATTTATGGTTAATTTCATCATCCAGCCTTTTGGCTTTTCGCGAACCCATTTAACGATCATGCCAGTCTGGGACAACGTAAATGGAATGAATACCCCTACCGCATAAAGCGGAATGAGATTTTCAGTATGTCCTTCAAATGCGACAATCAAGATGATGGATGCAAGTCCCAGTATGATGATTCCATTGGAATACCCTAATCGGTCCCCTCTGATCGTAAACGCCCTTGGTATGAATTTATCCTTCGCAAGATTTACCGCAAGCAGAGGGAAAGCCGAATAGCCAGTATTGGCCGCAAGTATCAAGATCAGGGCAGTCGTACCTTGAATGAAGAAATACATGAAATTCCGTCCAAAGATCTCTTCAGCAATCTGGGAGACGACAGTTACCTCTGCGCTGGGAACAATGCTTAAATAATAGCCTAAGAATACGATTCCCGAAAATAATACAGCTAGCAATGAACCCATCGCTATTAAAGTTTTCGCAGCATTATTCGGGGCTGGATCTTTAAAGTTCGGGATTGCATTGGAAATTGCTTCTACTCCTGTCAAGGCGGAGCTTCCTGATGCAAATGCTCTTAGCAGTATAAATAAACTGATGCCCGCTACCGGAGTCCCGATTGATGTGTGCAATTCAGGTGAAACTCCTCCTGTTAAAATCTTGTAAATTCCAACACCGATCAAGATGAACAAGGCTAAAACGAATAGGTACACCGGATAGGCCAAAACAGAGGCTGACTCCGTAACCCCCCGAAGGTTCAGGATTGTAAGTAGAATCACGAATATGATGGCAATGACGACATTATAGGAATGCAGGCCAGGAAAAGCGGACGTGATTGCATCTGTACCTGCAGAGACACTTACAGCCACAGTTAATATATAATCTACCAATAAAGATCCTCCAGCTATCAGCCCTGGATTGACTCCTAAATTGTTTTTTGAAACCACATAGGCCCCCCCGCCATGCGGATAAGCGAAAATGATTTGTCTATAAGACAAAATCAAAGCAGCTAAGAGGATCAATACTCCGATCGCGATAGGGATGGAATACCAGAATGCTGCAGCACCGACCGTTATCAGGACGATCAATATTTGCTCCGGCCCATATGCAACCGAAGACAAAGCATCAGAAGATAATATCGCCAAAGCCTTTGTTTTGTTAAGCTTTTGTTCACCAAGTGCATTTGACTTTAAAGGTCTCCCAATCAAGAACCTCTTTATAGAAGATAACATCAAGATTTCACCACCATAGTTAATTTATAAGTTTATGTTACCCAGCTGTAGCAAAAAACTAGACGAAACATAAAAATGCCTACAAGTCATAGCTAAATAGACCTGTAGACATCAATTTTTTTGTCTAACAAGCTCCACCTTCCTTCTCATATAACGCTTACGAGGTTAGCTGTCGGATTCGGACCTAAGAGTAGCCCTACCTTTTTAAAAAGGATTCACCCCTTGGATTGTAAACAATCCCAATAACGGGTCCCCCGCACCATAAGGTTTAAGCGATTTAGAAATATGAAACTGTTGATTATCATACTCCCGTGAAATGGAAATGTAAATGAAAATTTTGCTCAAAAATAAATAATTCTTTGTAAGTGAGGTTTTGTTCTTGGCTTATATAACATAAGTCATGCAATGACATGATTCGAAGGTAGGAAAGGAGGTAAGTAAAGGTCAAAATCCAGGGGCATATGAACAAAAGGTGGTCCGAAAAGGAAAAAAATCACCTTCATGAAGAATGCGATGAATTAACCAGATCTGCCCCAGCTCGGATCGTCATTAAAAGGGTAAACTTGCATTAAATATCAAATTCCGCTTTTATTCCCGTCCAATAGGGGCACTATTCCACTGATTCACCTAATTAGTTCCTTCCTTCTTGAATTGGTCTCAGATTGCTTTTTTTAAAGACAAAGTATTTCTGGCCAATATAGTTAAGCACGGTATAAAAGATTGTTCCTATGAGAACAGCCAAATTTTGTTGTATGGATAAATGGACGGATCCTTCCAGTGATTCCGCAATGGCTTGGCCTATAGAATAAGCGGCGGAATAACAAATCAGGATGACGCATAAGAAACGGGCAACTCCTCGCCGCCATTCTATATCACTTTTAAAGGTAAAAGTCCTGTTCAAAAGAAAACTCGTTACTGCTCCCGTTCCATTGCCGAAAAAGGTGGAGACCCAGTAAGATAATTCAAGAACATTCATAAGAAAAAGCATGATGGAAAGTCCAACCGCTGTATTGACTATCCCAACCAATAAAAAGCGGATAAAGGAGTTAGTGTGTTTTAGATAGTTTCTCAATACTGTTCCGTTCATTATCTAGTTGCTCCCGTTTTTTTAAATCGAGCGGATTAAATAAATCAAGATCAACAATATATTTAGGCCGGCGTTTGGATTCATTATAGATTTTTCCGATATATTCCCCAATCAAGCCGACAGCAATCAACTGCAGTCCGCCGATCAACCATATGGAGGTGATTAATGAGGTCCAACCAGTTTCGGTCTGCCCATAAAACTTTAACCATAAAAAGTAAGACCCAAAGAGTAAGCTAATGAAAAAGGAAAGACATCCTAGCCATAATACAAGCCGGATCGGTGTAACTGAAAAGGAAGTAATGCCATCAAGCGCAAAAGCAACCATCTTCTTAAATGGATATTTCGTTTCCCCAGCCAATCTTTCTTTTCGGTCATAATAAACAGAATCCGTCTTAAACCCAATAAGCGGGACAATCCCCCTTAAAAAGAGATTCGTTTCATCAAATCGTTCCAACTCCGCGATTGCCCTTCTGCTCATCAGCCTGAAATCGGCATGATTATAGACAAGGTTAACCCCCATCTTGTTCATCAATTTATAAAAACCAGTTGCAGATGTCCGTTTAAAAAATGAATCAAGGTCCCTTTTCTGGCGGACACCATATACGATTTCACATCCTTCATTGAATTTCCGAATGAATTCAGGGATGACTTGAATATCATCCTGTAAATCTGCATCAATGGAAATCACACAATCCGAGGCTTCCTTGGCTGTAAACAATCCTGCCAGGAGTGCATTTTGATGTCCTGCATTCCGGGAAAGCTTTAGCCCGCGAACCAATTCATTATTGATCGTTTCCTTATAAATGATCTTCCAAGTTTGATCTTTGCTTCCATCATCAACCAGCAGGACTTTACTTTGACCAGAAACAACGTTTTCTTCGACTAATCCCCTCATCAATCCACAAAGCTGGGAAATGGTATCCTGCAAAACGCTTTCTTCGTTATAACAAGGTACAACAATCGTTACTATCGGTGAATTCATTCTATTCCCCCCTTTTCACATGACTCTGTATAAATGAATTTTCCATTTGCTTCCCTTCTTTGTGAAAACCCCATCTAGCACCAATCCGTTCTCCTTCGCGTTGTTGATTGGGATGGCAGAAAATATATATTTGCCACCTAATCCTTTAAAGGCATCCATATTAAGATCCAAATTTTCCAGCTCTTTCTTCGAGCCTTTCTTGAACATATAATGCTTCCCAAGCTCATCGGTAAATAGGTAACAACGTCCTCCCCATTCATCAAAGTAGATTCTGATGTTTTTATTCTTAGCCAATTCGTTTTCAATTATTTGACGAAATTGATGTTTGTAAGAAAGCGGATAGAAATTGTTATAGCTATCGAGCGTGTAAAATCCATTAAATTGTGCGATTGCAGGATGCAGCCCAATGCTAGCAACACGATACTCTTCCTGTGGAAGGTCAATATGATCTTTTATTTCCTGGAAAAGGCTTTCTGAATAGAACTCTTTAAAAGATGGTTTTTTATTGTAAGTGATTTCTTCATTGAAGCCCATTAAGATCATAATTTGGACGGCGATGAAAAATGAAAGGGTTTTCTTAGCATAATCGCTGTGTTCCCAAATGATTTTTATCGCGAGGGCAAAGCCCAAATAAATCACCATAGGCCTTAAAAAGTGAAATCTGGCAAAATTAAAGGTATCCAGGGTGTGAAACCTTTCCGTCAAAGGAACCCAGCCTTTATAAAACCAGAATGCGTACCATGCTGAGAGTATAAAGTTCAAGCCGAATAAAAATACATATACCTTTTCCTGTCGCCACAGTTTTTTGGTCAGAATGATATAAAGGGCAAATATTGTAATCGGCAGGATGATAAGCGCATGTACAGTCATGACATGCGTATGTCCAAGAACGAAATTTTTGAAAGTGAGCTTGATGACCCAATCGAGCGGCAGCCTTGCGTGAAAATATTCATCTCTGCTATTTGGCTCCGAATCAAAAATGAATGAAGACACCAAACGATACTCCACCAAACCAAAAATGAAGGTCATATACACGATCGAAAGAAGAAACGTTATATTCCACCCTTTTCTCCTGATCACATCCGTTAACCAAAGAAAGCCCATTGCAACAAGGAAAAAGAAAAAACCAAGCACGATGCTTGAATAAAGCGGCAAAAGTGTAAGGACCAAATAATTCTTCCACGAATGGTCCTTGCTGCGAATATTCAAAAAAGCCCAAAGTGCAAGCGGCATCCCAAGTGTACTGAGCATTCCCGACGGCCAAAATGGGGTAAGGGCAAAGGCCAAGGATGTTCCAACCCTGATCCAACCTGATTGGCTTCCTGTAACCAAATGTTTCTTTAATAAGATATACATACCAAAGAATGCAATAAATCTTGTTAATGCCTGGCTTATTGCATATGCAACCATTGTCGGAAAAAGTGCGTAAAGCCACACGATAATACTGAACTCACTGCCAAAGGCATTTCGGGGCAGACCATTCATGATCTGGGGAATTTCGGCATCTATCGCACCGAATAACTCACCGCTTTCTGAAAGGACTTTATACCAGGCAATGTTGGAATCCAAATTATCATGTACGCGAATATGCGCATTTTCTCCAAGGATGAATAAAGGAGAAAGATATAAAACAATGACGAGTAAGGCAAAAAGGATTTGTGTTCTCTCTTGTTTTTCAATTGGCAACATATACACCTCTTGACCAAATTCATATATCCATAATATTTGCTTCAAAGGTAAATCTATTCTTTTTCAGGAATTTATTTTAACCTATTTTGATATAGGTCAACCAATGGCCACATAAAATGAAGGGTAGAACTAAAAGCATATAAAAGAACCTTAAAAAGGGGCTGGGCTATGATAAAGAAAGCGGTGATTCCAGCAGCCGGTTTAGGAACACGATTTTTACCTGCTACGAAAGCTCAACCAAAGGAAATGCTGCCGATTGTCGATAAGCCGACCATTCAATATATTATCGAGGAAGCGGTTCAATCAGGGATTACAGATATTATCATCGTTACGGGTAAAAACAAACGTGCCATTGAAGATCATTTCGATAAATCCATTGAACTGGAAATGCTTCTGCAAATGAAAGGTCAAAATGAGCTGCTTAAGATCGTGGAGAACATTTCCAACATGGTGGATATCCACTATGTAAGACAAAAGGAACCTTTAGGTCTCGGGCATGCAGTATTATGTGCCAAAACTTTTATCGGAAACGAACCTTTTGCCGTCCTGTTAGGGGATGATATCGTGGATAGCCAGGTTCCAGCTTTGAAGCAGTTGATGGAACGGTATAACAAGGTTCAAGCGAGCATTATCGGATGTAAGGAAGTGTCACCTGCCGATGTCTCCAAGTATGGGATCGTAAATTTCCAAGAACGATATGAGGATTTATTTCTGGTAAGAAACTTAGTGGAAAAGCCAAAAGTGGAGGATGCACCATCAACACAGGCGATTATTGGCCGATATATTTTATCACCTGAGATTTTTGAAATCCTTGAAACCGTACAGCCCGACCGGAAGGGGGAGATCCAGCTTACCGAAGCTTTAGACCTTTTGTTAGAAAAGGAACCATTATATTCGTATATCATCGAAGGAAATCGATATGACGTCGGCGATAAATTCGGCTTCCTTCAGGCTTCAATAGATTTCGCAATGAAACGACCTGAACTTCGTGATCAGCTAATAACATATTTAAGGCAGCTGTTCCCTTAATCAAGTATATAACCCACGCCCAATTACCTAGAGGTGATTGGGCTATTTCCACATACCATCATCACTAAACTAGATATAACAGTCTTTTATAAATGCTTCCGTGAAATGTAAATGCAAGTGAAAATGTTGGACAAAGAAAGAATAATTTATTAAAAGTGAGGTTATGTTGATAACGTATACTTCATTATTTATCCAAACAACGATATCCAGAAAGGATTGTACATGCATAAAAAAACTAATAATCCAATAATATCAGATGAATTCCTAGATCAAGTGGTAAAGGAAATCAATGCAGAATTTGGCGGGCCCATTAAAGAAAAAAATGATCGCTTCCAACATAGGGACGATGAAGAAAGAAGGTAAATCCCACATCATCAAATCTAAAGCTTTCATGAAAAACTCTGGCTCTATTCAGCCAGAGTTTTTTTATGGCTTCTTATATAACCTTATTACTCCCATAGAATTATCCGCCCTTTCTTTAACGACTTGTCCAAACCAATTTAACTGATCCTCATAGAATGATTACATGTAATTATTTTAAAGAAAGGGGAAAAACCACATTGAGCCACGCTGATGATGTCTTCCGCACTTCTCCAATGGTTCCAAAAGGAAGGGTGATTTCCGGACATACAAAGGAGTTTCAAGCAGATCCCATTGGTTTTCTGACCCGATTGGCCAAGGAATATGGAGAAGTCGCTAAATTCCGTTTGGGCCCATTCCAAAATGTTTATCACGTTTTAAATCCTGATTTAATAAAACAAATACTCGTAACAAAACAAAAATCCTTCATCAAATCCAAGGACTTCAATGTTTTAAAACCGCTTATCGGTGAAGGTCTGCTTACAAGCGAAAAAGACTTTCATATGCGACAGAGAAGGCTTATCCAACCCTCTTTCAAAAAGAATCATATTAGCCAATACGCCAAGGATATGATTGATACCACAATGGATTATATATCAACTTGGCAACATGATGAAGAACGGATCATAACGAAGGATATGATGGACATCACTCTCGGGATAATCAGCAAGACGATGTTCAGCATGGAATTCAAGGATGGGTATGAAATTGTTGGAAAACCGCTGGAAACCGCTTTGAGAATTACAGTCAAAAGGATGAGAAAGATTTTCCGTATGCCATTATGGGTACCTACCAAAATCAACCGTGAATATAAAAAGGCGATACAAAGACTTGATAAAGTGATTTACGGCATTATTGAAAAACGGAAGAACGACACAGTAAAGCATGAAGACATGCTTGGGATCCTGATGGACGCACGTGATGCCGACGACGGATTGGGTATGACAAGCCATCAGGTCCGTGATGAATTGATGACTATTTTCCTTGCCGGTCATGAAACGACAGCAAATGCTCTTTCCTGGGCACTGTACGCAATTTCGAAGCATCCAGAAATTCAAGTCAAGCTTTTCAGTGAAGTGAATAGCATAATCGGTCACCGGACACCCAAGCCTGAAGACTTCATGAAATTACCATACACTCAAAATATCATTCATGAAACACTTCGCCTGTACCCGCCACTGTATATCCTATCCCGTGATGTGACGGAGGATGTCGTAATAGGAGGATATCGCTTTAAAAAAGGCGATATGATTCTAATAAGTTCTTATGTGATGCAGCATGATCCAGAGTATTTTGATCAACCGGAATCATTTATTCCTGAAAGATTTGAAAATAACTTCATGAAAAGCCTGCCTGCGTTCGCTTACTTTCCGTTTGGCGGAGGGCCGCGGGTTTGTATCGGCAATCATTTTGCGATGATGGAAGCGGTGTTTGTCCTGGCCTGCATTGCAAAGCGGTATAGGATAAAGCTTGCACATGATCATCATGAAGTAACCCCCCTTCCATCCCTTACACTCAGACCTAAGAGTGGACTGCGCATGGTGATAGAAGAAAGAGATTCAGAAGCCTTCGAACCTGGCGCATCCAATTTTTAAAGTGAAAATCTCATATAAACATAACATTTCATTGGTTCGATTACCGCCTATAACAGGCTTGCCTATTCTTTTGGAAAGGAGGGATGAAAAAATGTATATGCTCCATTCACCACGGAAGGGAATCATCCACACTGAATTGCACTATTTAGGGATGGCCTCGCAGGTATATTCCGGTTATTTGGAATTTCTAAGCGAAATTGACCCGATACAAGAAACCGAACACCTACAGCCGCCCCTTCTCCCCTTTTTAAATGAAAACGGATAGTCTCGTTAGCTTCTCCCGCTTCGTACCTTATATTAAAAGAAAAACCGACCTTGAATGGTCGGTTTTTTGTTCAGCAGTATGTTCCATAACCCCAAATCCAAAACCGCCATCACAACCTCATATTTATGGAAGGACTTGAACTGATTACATCATCTTATTCACTACCAACAAAATGTCAGAAATACTGCGATTAAACAGAATTATTTTTCTCTCTTTACAATATGTATTTATTTCATTATAGTGCCTTACGCCGATTTGTTAATTTTTCCTTTGATTTATTTCATAAAATCCAAATACTTTTAGATAATAAAAACTATTCCTGTTTTGCTGATTAGGAATCTATTCCAGTTCACCTGCCTAAATTGACATTTTTCCGATTCATGATATATTGATATAGTACTTTAGTACGTGAAAGCGTTCAATAAAAGAAGAACTTCCTAGTTTTACTTATAGACTATTTTATTAAAAGGAAAGGCATGAATAAAATGGAGAAGACTCATCAAGATTTAAAAAAGGGCCTATTGCCGAGGCATGTCCAGTTCATTGCTCTAGCCGGAATGATAGGAACAGGGATTTTTAAGGGGAGTTCCGATACATTAAATATGGCAGGTCCAAGTGTTGTAATAGCCTATTTAATAGGGGGGCTATTGTTATTTATTGTAATGGCCGCATTAGGAGAGATGGCAACCGCTTTTCCTAATTTGAACGTACAGCATCTCATTAATAAAGCTTTTGGGTTTCAACTATCCTTCATAGTCGGTTGGCTCTATTGGTTTAACTGGATTATCGTGATCATTGTAGAGATAGTCGCAGCCGGAAGCTTTCTACAATATTGGTTTCCTACAGTACCATTATGGCTGTTAAGTATACTTTGCGCTTCAGTAATTATAGGAATTAATTTGTTTCAAGTAAAATACTATGGAGAACTCGAATTTTGGTTCGCAGGAATTAAAATAATAACCTTGATTGCCTTTATTATTTTAGGAGCTTTGATCATGCTAGGACTTTTTCCTAGTACTGCTTCATTTTCTAATTACACGGAACATGGTGGTTTTTTCCCAAAAGGAATTGACGGAATGTTAAGTGCACTTTTAGTGGTAATGTTTTCATATGGTGGCGCAGAATTAATTGGTGTAGCCGTTACGGAAACAAAAGATAGTCAGCGAGTCATACCAAAAATCATTAAAGGAACAGTATGGCGGGTGATTCTTTTCTATGTCTTGCCGATATTTATTATTTGCGGGGTAATACCTTGGAACCAAGTAAGCACTGAGGTAAGTCCATTCGTTCAGGTTTTCAGCTTATCGGGTCTTCCCGGAGCCGCCGATATCATGAATTTCGTTCTTTTAACCGCTGTCTTATCAGCTGCAAATTCAGGTATATACGCTACTTCAAGGACACTGTTCACTCTTTCCCATAATGGGGAAGCGCCTAAGGCATTTTTAAAAACAACAAAAAAGGGTATCCCGCTTAATGGTATATTTTTAACTACATTATGCATATTGGCTGGTGTGTTTTTATCCTATTTGTACCCCGACCTGATTTTAAGCTACCTTATGGCCATTCCTGGATTCACAGTTTTATTATTATGGATCAGTATTTGTTCAGCGCAATTGAAGCTGCGTAAGCAATACATTGGCAAACCAGGTTTCCGGGTAAAATGGTACCCATATACAACTATATTAGCCATCACGGCATTAAGCATTATCTTTTTGGCATTTATCTTTAATAAGCAAAACATCATTGGGACTACAGTATGTCTTGTCACGTTAGTGATATTTATCCTTCTTTCCTTTATTGTCAAACAAAAAAAATAGAAATATTATCCTCCCTGACTTTAATGGGGATTTCAGACTGAAGGCAAACTCGAAGAAAGTCGAGTTTGCCTTCAGTCTTTTTAGTGCTAGTACAATTTGAACGTCGATTGGAATGTTTTTTTAAAACTATGGACCAACTGGCGGTTCCATCAATTGAAATGGTCTCACCCCTCACAATGATTTTAAACAAACTTGGGTTACGAGTTTTGGATGAAACCCACTTGGATTGAAGAATTTTGAATAACTGGCTAGTCGAGACCCCGCTAGATGCTTGCTTTGATGAGGCATGGCAAGCAGTCGGCTGAAAGGGAGCGGATTTCTGAAATTTTTTTCTGAAGAATAAAAGGAAACAAATTTGGATTTAAAATACTCGTTTGCTCCATTTTCAACATACATATGTTAAAATAGCCAATGACCCAATCATCCTACAAATTAGAGGTGTTATCTTGTCTATATCTAAAACAAATCGCTTATCACTTGTAGAGCAAGTGGTTTCCCAAATCGAATCGTTAATCGAATCAGGTGAATGGAAAATTGGAAATCAAATTCCCCCTGAAATGGACTTGATCCAACAGTTCGATGTAAGCAGAAATACATTAAGGGAAGCTGTACGATCACTTGTTTATGCAGGGCTATTAGTAACGAAACAAGGAAAGGGGACATTCGTAAGGTCATCAAGTGCCTTGGGGGCAGCATTTGAAAGAAGGATCCAGCAGTCAAGTTTATTAGAAACGTTAGAGGTCCGTCATGCCCTTGAAAGAGAGGGAGCTCAGTTAGCGGCATTAAGACGTAATCAAGAAGATATAGAACAATTGCGGTTTCATATATCAGCATGCAGTAAAGCTGCCGAAGCAAGGGATATCAAGGCTTACGAAGAAGCCGATATAAAGTTGCATAAATCGATTATGGTTTCATCACATAATGATTTATTGATTGATTTGTACGAACATATGGAACACTCCCTGCATGAATCCATCCATCAGATAGTAGAGATGAGTTCTGATGAGAACTTTCATTTGAACATTCATTGCAAACTTGTAGATGCCATCATCGAACAAGATGTGAACCGGGCAATCGAAACAGTGAATGAATACATTGCACAATTCAAAAAATCTATAGAGTAAGTAAGGAGGAGACTATGGGCATTCATCAAGCGGTAAATCAACTAGAACAAACAAAAATGGATATTAAACCCAGAGTTGGACTACTCATCATCGGAATCATTCTTCTGGGGGCAAATCTGAGGGCTCCCTTAACTTCGGTTGGCCCCCTTGTCACTTCGATCCGAGATAACTTGGGGATATCCAATACATTATCAGGTTCATTAACGACATTGCCTTTGCTTTCCTTTGCTTTATTATCACCGTTTGCACCTAGGATAGCACGGCGTTTTGGAATGGGGCTTACGCTTTTCCTTTCCTTGATATTACTAACAATCGGAATTGTTATCCGCTCAGTTGGCGGAGTGCCGACATTGTTCATTGGGACCATTTTAATCGGGTTAGCCATTGCAATCGGCAATGTATTGTTACCAAGTCTGATTAAACATAACTTTGCCAGGAACATCGGTTTGATGACAGGAACCTATGCTGTTTCCATGAATTTATTTGGCGCAATAGGTTCCGGGATCAGCATTCCCCTTGCTTCTTCCTCGGGATTGGGATGGGCTGGGGCCCTTGGATGTTGGGGAATTTTATCGCTTATTACAGTTTTCTTATGGATGCCGCAATTAAGGCGGCCATCCAAGTCAGGGAAGGATGTACAAACGGCACAAAAGGATAAAAAGATTAACTTATGGCGTTCTGGTTTAGCTTGGCAGATAACATTCTTCATGGGTTTGCAATCGTTTATTTTCTATACAGTAATTACCTGGATGCCGGAAATCCTGGAGCAAAAAGGCCTGAACGCTGATGAAGCTGGTTGGATGCTATCCATCATGCAGCTTGCAGTCATCCCAATAACATTCCTTGTGCCAATTTTAGCTGGACGCTTACAAAGTCAGCGTCAGTTAGTGGTCCCGCCTGTCGTCTTCCTTATTGCAGGGATATTCGGCATATTATATGGAAGCACTCTCTTCATACCAGTATGCATGATATTGATTGGGATTGGAGTTGGAACCATATTCAGTTTATCGATGATGTTCTTTAGTCTTCGAACACAAAGCACCCATGAGGCGACGGAATTATCAGGAATGGCTCAATCATTCGGGTACCTCTTAGCTGCCATTGGACCAGTATTATTCGGCTTGCTTCATGACATTACACACAGCTGGACAGTTCCCTTATTGATGTTGGCCGCAATATCGGCACTTATTTTCATTGTTGGAATGCGTGCAGGAAATAATGAATATGTAACTACTCAATAAAGCCAGTAAAGGTTCTAAACGGCCATGGCCCCGGTATTGTACCGGGGCCATTTACATACCAGCCACTGATAGCAGTACGACAGGTTCCTATTTCGTGATTTTAGTTTCGAATAAAGAGAATGGTCTGTGGTATAAATTGAGAAGGAATGTATGGCGTTCTCGCTTCGGTAATTTCGTGGATCCCTTACCTTAAGTAAATTATCAACCTTAAACTCTGTCAGATAAGTAAATTCCACCTTCTCCTTTTGGAGAAAAAAGAAATGACCTAGGCTTAGAAGAGGTAAAATTATTTGCTGCATATTACTGTTCGTTATCAGTGGGGTAAAGTACAAAGTGAATAAATGCCTTAAGACTGATCTCAATCAATGTCTTCTTCAAATGGATATAAAATATTTGGATTTAAACCATACCGATCAATGAAATTCTTTCGAGTGAACATCTTAATTTCTTTTAATTCAGAGGGAGTTGGAAATGAAGAAACTTTATATACAGGAATGTGTTCAATATTAATTAACTGCCCTAAATCTGTGGTTATTAAGATATCAAACCCATTTTTTCTGAAAAGTGAGTCTATATCGGAAAAATCCATAACATAAATATTTAGCTTGTTTCCGAAATGATGTTTCAATACCTCACGAATATAATCTTTCTCTACATATGATCGGCAAATTAATGCAGTCTCTATAACCATTTGGTTTTGTTTTCTTAAAATTGAAGCTTGGACCAACATGAATATCTCTAATACTTCTATATTTTCAAAAGAAATAGCAAATTCATCCGATATGTATTTTGCTATTTCTTCAATGATCACAAATAACTCATTATTCTCAAAATAAGGAACGAATTGCAAAATATTATTTATTCTCGTATCCGTTTTTAACTGTAAGTCAAACGATATCCCACGAAGAGTTTGCGCAAATTCGTACATGAAAATATCATCCTGAGAAACATCCAGCCCAATTTTCTTTGATAGATTACTTAAAAATTGACCTAAAGGCTTACCGCTATCCGAATTAAATTTGGAACGAATGTACCGAAGTTCTTGGGTACGATTTAAAGACATTTCTTCGCTCATAAAATATAAAGAAAAAAATAAAATTTCAGAAATCTGTTTCTCCCTATTTGGACATTTCACCATGAATTTAAATAGTTTCTTTGATATTTCGAATGCTGTGGATGTTTCATTTTCATCTATAACCACTTTTGGGAATGTCACAAAACAATTATGGGTTATTCGAATGTTGGAGATATGAAGGATTATCGCTAGTCTTTGTATGGCACCCATGTGTAAAGAAGTTGAATGTTCCTTCAATAGCTCCAATAAAGTGTCTTGAAACTCCTTAAGATTAAAGGAAGTAATAAAATCATTTAAATTGCCGGACATATACTCTACATACTGCATGATGAATCTTCTAATCTTTATTTCATCCCCAACAATTTTAAACGGACTATTTGATAAATGAACTTCGGCATTTTTTAATACTTCTTCTATTTTTTCTAACTGTCGGTACACTGAGGAGCGACTAATATGCACTTTTTGAGTAATATATTTTATCGTTACTCCATTGTTAAAAAGAATTAATTCTAAGGTTTGAAAATAGGTGTTTTCACTTTTAAGATGAAACCAAAGCTCTTCCAAGGTGCCGTTTTTAGGTTTCATTAACCTTACGCCCTGCACTTCATTCTTATCAATTTTCCATTCAGGTGGAAGATTTGAACTCATATGCAATATATCCCGCCATAATGTGCTTTTCGAATAACCTGTTTTTTTTGATAGCTCCGTTAAACTACACCAGTTATCCTCATAAAATAAATGATACAGCAGTTTTGAATAGCGGTCAGTAAATCGATTCATACAATCACCTTTAACTTTTGATTTTCATATCTTTTCTTACTAAAACTATTAATATATAAGTTGAGTATTAATACCTAATATTAAAAATTCCCTCACTCTTTTTTTAAAAAATAACAGAAAATATACACTACTTACTACCCAAATTTACCATAATTTTATTCCTGCGTCGTTTCATAAGTGGTATGTGAAAATCAATAATTGAAACTTATCTTTGATGTAACAAGCATGACCCGTCGAATACTATCAACAAGCTATGTATAGTTGTAAGGTTTAAAATGTAAATGCAGTTAGTAATATAACCCAAATTAACAATGAAGCATTTCATTTTAGAAACAATTTCTTTTGCTTTATCAATCGTTAAGCAATAATGGTTTTCTTTACAGCATTCATTTGTTCCGGACAAAAAAAAACACCTCATTCTTTTATAGAGGATTTAAGGGAATATACCTTAAAAGAATGCAGTGCTTACTATTTAAATGAGCAACGCCTCAAAAGCAGTGCTCCCATGTAAAAAGTCAGTAAAGAGGTTTATGAAAATGAAAAGTTAAATTCATAGAAGGCATCCATATTGAGGAAGAAAAAATTGTTCATAGGTTTAATACCTACCCCAACAAGGTTCAATAGAATATTGAAGATACATCATCTTTATAAGTTGATTGCATAAGTCAAGAAAAAGACAGTGTTGAATTGCTCGACAGACTGACCAAACGCCAGGGTGGTGTGTCATCTGCATTCTATTCAACAACCGCTCCTCAACAATTTTCATAAGGGGACACCTTTTGTAGATTCTCTACATAAGCCGGGTTAGTCTTTATCAAATGTGATATATGCGCTAATTCGAATTTCTCATGCTTAGCATCAAAGGAAAGAAGCTCGGCTTTTAAATCATTTCTATAGATGTAAATAATTTTATATTCCCTTGATTTATAAATAACTTTATCACCAATCTTCATAAGCACCCTCATTTCTAATGTGGATTTAAAAAGGCTCCCAAAAAATGAAATCATTTTTAAAACGTAAGGATGATATGGGGATTTTCATCCAGGATCTTTCTTTTTTAAAATGATGGTATGCAGTTCTATCGCTTTTATATTTTCAACCAGTCTTTTTCTTATAAGCTCAATCTCTCTGAAATTCAAACCATTTCGGTTATTGGATAAACATACTAAATTGTCGATATCTTGATAAATCTGTTTAAATGTAATTCTCATATTTTGGTTTGCCTCCTTTTCATTGTAAGAAAACGGGCTTTGGTATATCTGCTAAATGTGACTGCATGCAACAGTTCCTTTAATGAATTAACTCGTATCACACGACTAAAGAATCATTGGGCTAATTTGGACGGTTCAAGTACTTCCTTTACAATTTCCACGACCCGCTCTTGTTCTTCAAATGTCATACCCGAACCGGACGGCAAACATAAACCTTGTTCAAATAACATACTTGAAATGCTTTTATCGCCGCTTTCTGTAAAAAATGCTGCATTTTTAAAGACAGGCTGTAAATGTAATGGTTTCCACACTGGTCTGGACTCAATATTTTCTGCTTCTAACGCATTAATCACGTCACTGGATCGTACTCCATTGATTCTGTCGTCTATTGTTAATGCGGTAAGCCAGCGATTCCCCATCGTATCTTTTAATTCAGGCATGAAGGTAATGCCAGGAATGTTCCCTAAAGATTTTTTATAACGATCAAAAATTTCTCTCCGAACTTTAACACGGTCATCCAATACTTCTAATTGGGCACGGCCGATTCCAGCTAGAACATTGCTTAAACGATAGTTATATCCAATCGAGCTATGCTGATAATGAAGCGCTGCATCACGTGCTTGTGTAGATAGGAAGAGAGCCTTATGTAAGTATTCCTCGTTATTTGAAACCAGCATGCCCCCTCCAGAAGTTGTTATGATTTTATTTCCATTAAACGAATAAATCCCTATATCACCAAACGCTCCTGTTTGCTTCCCCTTGTAAGATCCACCAAGGGATTCGGCCGCATCCTCTATTAAAGCAACCTTATATTTCCCGCAAATGCTCTTGATCTCATCTACCTTTGCACTTTGTCCAAATAGGTGGACCAAAATTACAGCTTTTGGAATTCTCCGATTTTTCCTCGCATATTCCAAAGCCAGTTCCAATGCCTTAGGTGACATATTCCATGTATCAGATTCAGAATCTATAAAAACAGGCTTCGCACCTTGATAGATGATAGGATTTGCACTGGCTATAAAAGTTAATGAAGAACAGAATACAGTATCACCAGTGGTGACTCCCAATACTTGCAATGCCAAATGAATGGCCGCAGTTCCTGAACTTACTGCCAACGCTCCCTTAGTGCCCGCATATTTGGCAAATTCGTCTTCCAAAGCTTTTACGTTCGGTCCTAGTGGCGCTATCCAATTTGTCTCGAACGCTTGTCTAATGTACATTTGTTCATTCCCACTCATATGAGGAGGCGAAAGATACAATCTTTTATTCTCCATCCCACACACACTCCTTATTATATTATCCTAGCTGGGGACCCCACAGCGGTAGATGCATCAGAAATGTCTTTAATAACGGTTGACCCGGCACCAACCGTATACCATTCCCCTATCGTTATGCTTGGTATGACCGTAGATCCAGCTCCTATCAAGCTACCAGTTCCTACCTTGACAGCTCCTGTCAGGGTAGCACTTGGTGCTATATGGATATAGTCATCAAGATGGGTATCATGCTCAATGACTGAAGACGTATTAACAATGACGTGATTCCCCACTTTAGCGCCAGCGTTCAAGACGACATTAGGCATAATGACCGTTCCTTTACCTATCGAAACATTTTTACCCACTATAGCAGTTGGATGAATGACTGTCTCATAATCCATTACATCTAAATTCAGTTCGTTTACGATTTTTAATCTTAAATCGTTCCTGCCTATCGCAATAATTACCTTATATTCAAAATGAATAAATAAGCTTCTATAGCTTAAGATGGGGCCAAAATATACATTTCCTTTTCTTTTCAGCACTTCGTATTGATCATCTAAAATAGCCATGAGCCGATATTCACCCATTGCTTCAACAATATCTTGAACAACTTTTGAGTGCCCGCCCGCACCGATTATTACGATTTTCTTCAATTCAAATCACTTCTCACATCATCAAATTTGGGGTTTCCGTTTCCTCGAGATGGTAAACCTTAAATCAATATCATTCATCCCATTATCCAACAAATTTTTGGGTTGTGACATGTCCTTCCTGGGTAATGGCTTCTTGTTTACATACCTTAATCAAGGTAAGGTATAAGATCTTCATATCCAGTAAAAAGGATTGATTTTCAACGTACCAGACATCAAGCTCAAACTTTTTCTCCCACGAGATTGCATTTCGCCCATTCACTTGGGCCCACCCCGTCATTCCAGGCCGGACATCATGCCTCCTTGCTTGTTCGGAAGTATATAATGGGAGATATTCCATTAATAATGGCCGTGGGCCTACAAAACTCACATCGCCTTTCATGACATTAAATAATTGAGGTAATTCATCTAAACTTAATTTTCTAAGCAATTTCCCAAAATCAGTTAATCTCTTCTCATCAGGAATCAAATCCCCTTTTTCATCTTTTTCATCTGTCATCGTTCTGAACTTATACAGATAAAATGGTTTGCCATTAAATCCTGGCCGCTCCTGCTTAAAAATGACAGGCGAACCTAATTTTAAACGGATTAGGATGACGATAAACAGCATAAGAAGTGAACAGGATATAAGCGCCAGACAAGATATCAAAAATTCAAAAGCCCGTTTCATTTTTTCCTCCCAAATCATCATTGTGTATCGTTATCAAGTAACGAGGGAATTCTTCAGATAGCTATACAGAATTCTAGTGATTAATTGAAAATTTCTTCGCATCTATTATTCTTACTTCTCTTTAACATTTTTTAAAAGGTGAATATATTGCCCAATTTCCTTCATTGAAAAACGCAAATCATCAAAATTGTGACACTTGCTTTACTTTTTCTGTTAATTGCTAACATCACCCGGATTTGAGGCATTTTCACGGTATGGGAATTTTGTTATTCTTCCTGTAATTCGCCAAATTCAGCATTCTATCTTTTAACGTTTCTTCGCTCATGTCTTCATATGTTGTGATAATCTCTTTTATCGCTTTCCAATTTACTTCTCTTGGTTTTCCAATATGGATTTGCGGGTAAATCTGATTCAAGTAAACTTCGTCTTCCCCAAGCAATTCTTCGTATAATTTTTCACCTGGCCGGATTCCAGTATAAGTTATTCCAATTTCTTCAACGCTGTAACCTGACAGTTGGATAAGCTTTTTAGCGAAATCGACAATTTTGACCGGTTCGCCCATATCAAGTACGAATACCTCTCCTCCTTTGGCCAGGACCCCTGCCTGGATGACTAATCTTGAAGCTTCCGGAATTGTCATGAAATAGCGAATCATATCCGGATGAGTGACTGTCAAAGGTCCCCCCTTTTTTATTTGTTTTTTAAAGAGTGGGATGACGCTGCCATTGCTGCCAAGGACATTTCCAAATCGGACCGTTACAAATTTAGTATGACTAGACAAACTCTTATACCAGATCATCATCTCGGCCAAACATTTAGAGGCACCCATTATACTTGTCGGATTTACGGCTTTATCTGACGAAACCATGACAAAAATATTAACCATGCCAGCCTCTGATGCCTCGGCAACATTCATCGTGCCTATCATGTTATTTTTCACCGCTTCTTTAGGGTTGGACTCCATAAGCGGTACATGTTTATGGGCGGCTGCATGGTAGACGATATTAGGCCGATGATGGTCGATTACCTGAAACATCCTCCGGCGGTCCTGAATGTCTGCAATTTCGGTCACGATCTCAATTGTATCTGCATAAGCCTCTCGCAATTCCAACTCGATCGCATAAATGCTGTTTTCACCATGCCCGAGCAATACAATTTTAGCTGGATTATACTTCATGATCTGACGACAGATTTCCGATCCAATTGAACCGCCGGCACCGGTTACTAAAATAGCGCTATCAACAATCTTTTCTAAAATCCCTTTATCATCAAGTTGAACGGGTAAGCGACCCAATAAGTCTTCCATCTGGATATCCTGCAATTGATTAATTGGAACCTTGCCTTGAACAATCGCTTCCAGGCTAGGGACAATTTGAGTCTTTTTGTAAGTTTTGGTGCATTCCGAAAATATGGAATTTATTTCTTCTCTTTTCAAAGAAGGAATCGCAATCACGATATGTTCGATCTTGTATTGTTCAACCACTTGAGAAATATCTTTTGTTGCTGCTACAACTGGTATATTGAAGATTTCTAAACTAAGCTTCGCTTTATCATCATCAACGAATGCAACCGGGACTAAGTCTATATTGCTGGATTTTAACAACCGACTCGTTATCATCGTCCCTGCAGACCCCGCTCCAACGATCAACGTTCTTTTTTTATTGGGTGATTGCTTAATGTATCGTTCAAAATAGATCCTCCATGCCAAACGTGAGCACCCAATCATGGCAATATATAGAATACAAGTAATGAAAAGCTCTCTAATATATAGAAAATGGGTAAAGTATAGCTGAAAGGCGGCAGTAATCGTAATAGAAAAGGCCGTTACTTTGAATATATTGAAAATTTCCTTGATACTGGCGTATTCCCAAGCCTTTTTATAGAGTTTTAAATATGCAGTAAAGAAATAATGACACATAAGCAAAATAAGTGTAATTGTCATTATAAATGCCGATATTTCATTATACGGATGTAATAACCAATAACTTAAAAATACAGCCGTCACAACAATCACAGCGTCCAGTAAGACTAATGTGAAAAGCCGGTTATAATATGTCAAATCTACTTCTCCCCATATTAATATTTTTAGTCAAACAAGAGTTCTTTAACTTTCATCCCGTACAAAACATTCTCGGCATTTTCATTAAAGGCATCGACTATTTCTTGACCGAAATTCTTCTCAATCAACTTATGTGCTTCCCTGAGTTGAAAACCTCTGTTTCCAACATTATGAGCATCTGATGCAATAAAATGAGTAAGACCTGATTGAACTAAATATTTGGAAAACCTTTTTGTTCTCCAGCCGAATTTGCCCGTGATGCTCCCTGCAGTTATTTGTGAATAAGCACCCTTCCAAATCATTTCTTTTAGAAGTTGCGGATTTTTTATTATTTCCAAATTCCGCTCTGGATGAGCAATGATCGGTGTCATCCTTTTCATTTGCAGATCATAAATTAATCGTTCCGTATACACTGGCACATGGTTTGAAGGCAGTTCGAGAAGGATGTACTGCGAACCATTCAAGCCCATGATTTCATTATTGTCATAATCATCCGAAAGCTCATCGGATATCCTTATTTCCTGCCCAGGCCATACTTTTAGCGGGATATCCAGGTCATCTAGCACTAGGTTTAATTTTGCTGTTTCATTCACGACTATTTCCTTATCATTTTCATATATCCCCTTATTATAATGAGGGGTTGCTATGATGTTGGAAATTCCTTGTTCTACAGCTTTTCTCGCCATTTCTATACTTTCATGGATATCTCCAGCACCATCATCCATCTTCGGTAAAATATGGCTATGAATATCAATCATCGTTATCCCTCTTTTTCCAAACCACGAATGCTAAACTTATACAACTTCCAAACTACTTATTTTATTTACCATAGTAGTAGTATTCGTCAGGATATTTTTGTTTTTTCTTATTTAGGATTGCACCCAAAAGCTTTGCATTTGCATTCTCAAGTAATTCCTTCGCTTTTTGTGCTTGCTGTATTTCAGTGCTTCCGCTGCTCACCACCAAAACCACGCCGTCTGTCATACTCGCTAATACTTGAGCATCTGTGACTGCATTAACAGGCGGTGTGTCCAGAATTACTAAATCATAATTTAGCTTTGCTTCATCCAACACTGTCACCATTCCGTTAGACCCAAGCAACTCCGATGGGTTTGGGGGGATTGGCCCACTTGTCAGCACATCTAAATTAGGGTAAAAGGAAGGTTGTACAGCATCGAGTAATTTATTTTGCTTTGATATGATATTCGTTAACCCCAAGTAGTTCTCCATATTAAAGTTAGTATGAACACTAGGCTTTCTCAAATCTGCATCTATGATGAGAACGCGCCTCCCTTGCTGTGCAAAAACTGCTGCGACATTGATTGAAGTCGTCGATTTTCCTTCACCTGCATTTGCAGAGGTGAAAATCATCGTCTTTATGTCTTTTTCCACAGCGGAAAATTGAAGGTTCGTTCGAATTGTCCTATATTGCTCCACAACAGGAGACTTCGACTTCAACATGGAAATACTGCTTCTTTTTTTAATCTCCGTCTTTTTATGCCGTTTATCGCGTGTCAAGCTTTTCACCTCTTGAGGTTGTAATTACAGATTTATCATTTCCGTTTTTTTTTATTTTCCATTAAATTCACGATGCCTAGCATCGGAATCTTTAAATGTTCTTCAATATCAGACTCAACTTTGATTGTTTTGTCGAAAAATTCGATCATTAATGCAAGAAATAAACTTATGATTAACCCTGCAAAACATGCAACGATCGTATTCATGATCGGGTTCGGTTTTATAGGTGAGGAATTATCTCCTATAGTTGCTTTGGATAAGACGTTGACATTGTCCACATTCATAAGCGTTTTTATTTCATCTTGGAATATGTCCGTAATTGCACTGGCGACACTAACGGTAATTTTAGGGTCAGCCCCCTCAACTTTAATGGTGAAAATTTGTGAATTCCCATTACTTACAATTTTGATTTGTTCCGATAATGCTGTATTTGATATATCAAGATTCAGTCGTTCTTTGACTTTCTCTAACATCATCGGACTTTTTATGATTTCGCTGTACGTTTCAATCAATTGAATATTGGTTTGAATCTCACCTACATTGTAAAGTTCTGACTTTTCTTTAGATTGATTGACTAAGATTTGTGTAGAAGCTTGGTAAACAGGTGAAAGAATGAAAAAGCTAACGATTCCCGTCATTGCCGTTAATAAGGTTGTGATGATAATAATGAGCACGATGCGTTTTTTCACCATTTGAAAAAGATCTTTTATATTGAGTGTCTCCGCCATTCAATCAACTCCAATCCATCTTTAAACCTTTTCGTTTGTCACTTTTTTTGTTCTCGGCCTATAATTTTATGACCTTATCAGAAAGCAATCCATTTTCCTCCATCACATTTTTGGAATCGAATATTAATGAAGCATGATCATGGACACTTTTCCAGTCAAAACAATTGTGTGGTGTTCCGATGACAACTAAATCGGCTTTTTGAAGAATGGCAGCATCGTATTTTTCCACCTGTAGAACCTGTTCATTGATTCGGATTCCTTTTGCATAGGGTTCGATTACGGTTAGATTCCGGACCTTGTTTTGTAATCGTTCAAGTAAGCGGACGACCGGGCTTTCCCTTAAATCACCAATATCACTTTTGTAAGTTGCACCTAAAACCACAATATGTGAGTGTTTCATGAGCTTGTCATTGGCTGCAAGCAATTCAAGTATGCGGTTATATGAATAGTGAACCATTCCGTCATTGATATCCCCTGCCAGTTCAATCATTTTTGTCCGATGACCATGTTCTTTTGCCTTATAGAGCAAGTAGTATGGATCTACCGGAATGCAATGTCCCCCGACACCAATGCCTGGGGTGAATTTCATGAACCCGTATGGTTTTGAAGAAGCCGCATTGATCGTTTCCCATATATCAATTTCCAACTCATTGCATAGTACCGTCATTTCATTGACCAAAGCCATGTTAATCCATCGAAAAGTGTTCTCAAAGATTTTGCTTAATTCTGCAACACGAACCCCCTTAACACGATGAGCTGTCGAACCGATGAACTTGCACGCTAGGTCTGTACAGGTTTCCGTCATCCCCCCAATAACTTTTGGCGTGTTGCTTAAATTAAAACTTTTATTTCCTGGATCTATTCTTTCCGGGGAATAAGCTACAAAAAGGTTCTCACCTATCACATATCCCCTATCTGTCAATGGTGTACAGATATACTCCTCTGTCGTTCCTGGGTATGTTGTACTTTCCAAAATAACCATTGTACCTTCATTCGCATGTTCAGCGACAATGTTCCCTACATCCCTCACATACGAGATATCAGGTTCCTTCAACTTATTAACTGGGGTCGGGACACAAATCAAAAGGACATTCATGTCTCCTAGCTGCTTCATATCCGTCGTCGCTGTAAACCGCTTTTGGTTTATCAAATCTCTAAGCCCGTCATTATCTACATCATTGATATAGTTGATTCCGCTATTTAAGCTTTCCACTTTTGTCTCAGAGACATCGAATCCTGTCACCGTATAACCTTTAGATGCATAATGGCAAGCAGTCGGGAGACCAACATAACCCAATCCAATCACTCCGACTTTAGCGGTCTTGTTCTTTAATTCTCTTTGCAGAGCATATTTGTGCGAGTATTGGGCAGTATTTTTTTGTTGCTGCCTTTCTTGCGTTGTCGCTGTTATCATGATTCAACTCCTCCATTTCCTTATCAGAACATAACGAACATTTAAATTATTAGGCCACAATGAAAATTCACTACAAAAAACCAGCAAATTCCTAACGCTATCTTTCTTAATCAGCAAAGTTGACCAGATATATCATTTTTTATGATTGAAATACATACCTAGAGTTCCGCCTTGAAAAGTCGCCTTGTAAGTTTCCCGTTAATTTTTATCGTCAGCATTAATAAATTATCATAATTATTTTTGTTGCAAGTTCCAGATTTCGAATGAAGCGTTCTGTTTTTGATTCATCTACCCTATTTAACCAGAATCACCTGTTTTTTTGACGTGAGGTACAAGTGCATGGTTAGGGTAAAACTAAATCTGTTTTTAGCCAAAACACCTATATTCATAATTAATTTTTGATTCTGAACTTAATCCCACGCATTTCACATTTATAATGGACGTCCCTCAAAATAAATTAGCAATCAGCTGATAAAAACGAACATAGTCTTTTTCTATCCATACTCCATTCTTCATATCGTTCAGGAAATACAAATCCCCCGATTGATGACCTTTAACCAGGGGGCCATTCATCGGGGGAACTCCAATGTTCAGTCAAAATGTAAATAACATACTACTTTTCAGATTCGTCCTCTGTCATGTCCTTCACTTTGTTAATAGTCCATTCCTGCTTATCTTTCGTTTCAGTATTTTCATACTGCACCTTGTAAGGTCCCTTTCCTTCAATCACATAGTACCCATTACCTTTTACACTTTTTCCAGGAGCCAGTTTCGTGCCTAGATTATCTCCTGGATAGATACGTAGTTTTTTATCCTCTTGATTCCATACCGACATTTCAAAAACGTCTACAAATTTTTCTTCTGCCGTTTTATTAGTTGCCTTCAGCTGTAACTGTAAAACTTTTTTTCCTTTTTGATCTGGATGCTCGAGCTGCAATGCTTCTTCAATCCCAATACTTACGCCAGATACGGTCTTCTCTTGTCCTGTTTCTTTTTTATCCGTTTCGTCCTTAGTAGAAGTATTCGTTTGCTTTTGCATTTCTTTCTGGACTTCCTTTTCTCCTGACATGCAGCCTGTCAAAAATATACTTAATGTAAATATACAGATTCCAATACTTCTGAACCTTCTCTTCAATATCATGATTCCACTCCTTTTAAAAAATATAAACCCTTCTTAAAGAGAGATTCTTCAGTACCTTTTATCTCATTTAAAAATTGGACTTCTTTCCTTGTAACGAAAAAATACTCAAACACTTTAAGAAGCGTTTTCAAACATGTAAGAAGGACCCACTTCCAATAGGAGAGGCCTTCTTACATCATTATCGAATTGATTATTTCACTACTGTTTTTGCTATTTCTCCCCCAACTACTAGAGGTCCATTGTCAACTTCAATGACATCTCCTGCTTGCAATCTTCGAGTAACCCCATTTTCATCCACAATAAACCGGCTGTAAATTTGGTAACTTCCATCTGGATTAATGAATCCTGCCCCAGTCTGAGTTAGAGACACTGTTCTCTGCGCTATTCCATTCACTAGCAAACGGAGACTCTTAGTTCCCTCCGATGCCTTGCCCGTAACATGATCGGCATTAGGAGCTACAGGATTCACCTGCAGTTTCTCCGCTTCCTTGATTACCGTAGTATGAGCCTGTAGGTTCGATGGAGTCCGAACACCGTAGTCAACCGTTACGATATCGCCTACTTGTAGGGTTTTATTATTTCCATTCTCATCTACTCCTACATACTTACTGTATATACTGAATGTTCCATCTTCATTGACAGGTGCCGTACGCAGTGCTTCGCCATTTACCAATAAGCGAACGATAGTTGCCCCTTCAGGAGCAGTTCCAGTTATAACCTCTGCAATTGGGTACACAGGATTGATCTTTACAGGTTCACTTGGCATAAACTGTACTACCCTGACAGATGAACTCTCGCTGACATTCCCAGCCGCGTCGGTAAGGGTAACAGTAATAACCGTATGGACTGGTTGATTTGGAATCGCAACCTTGAATTTCCCTTCTGGACCTACAACTCCGGTATATTTCTTGGAATTAATGGTGACGGTCACATTTGCTTCAGGTTCACCGCTTCCTGTTACCTCTTTACTGTTTGTTGTAACCTCATTCAATTTCGGTGCATCTGGAGCCGTTATATCTTTATCCAATAAATCTTGCGCTTTGTTCAATAAGTCTTGCAGACGGTCTTTTTCTGCACCTTCCGGAAGTTTATTGACCGCTTTTTTGGCTTCGTCAATCGCCTCTTGATCCGTCGTGTCTTCCAATGTATCGAACTTATCGTCCGTGAACAGATCTTCCACTTTGTTCTTCGCATCGGTTAGATCTTTTTCTGCTTGTTCTTTTTTGTTCAATAAATCTTGCGCTTGGTTCAATAAGTCTTGAAGACGGTCCTTTTCTGCACCTTCAGGAAGCTTATTGACCGCTTTTTGGGCTTCGTCAATCGCCCCTTGATCTGTCGTTCCTTCCAATGTATCGAACTTATCGTCCGTGAACAGATCTTCCACTTTGTTCTTCGCATCGGTTAGGTCTTTTTCTGCTTGTTCTTTTTTGTTCAATAAATCTTGCGCTTGATTCAATAAGTCTTGCAGACGGTCTTTTTCTGCACCTTCCGGAAGTTTATTGACCGCTTTTTGGGCTTCGTCAATCGCCCCTTGATCCGTCGTGCCTTC
>NZ_JBIWNJ010000001.1:1897998-2028836 GCF_044767165.1 Peribacillus sp. NPDC101481
AGACGGTCTTTTTCTGCACCTTCCGGAAGTTTATTGACCGCTTTTTGGGCTTCGTCAATCGCCCCTTGATCCGTCGTGCCTTCCAATGTATCGAACTTATCGTCCGTGAACAGATCTTCCACTTTGTTCTTCGCATCGGTTAGGTCTTTTTCTGCTTGCCCATCTACATCTTTTCCTAATTCAATCTTTTTTGTTTTACTAAATTCAATATTGAAATTCTCTGGATTGCCACCAATTGATTGAGCTACGTTATATTTATATATACCTTTCCAAGTAAGATTGCCACCGGATTTGCCCACATGACTATTTGCAGGATCGCCTGTCGGACTCATCCAGAGCTTTAACATGCCTGTATCCATATTCATCGTAAGGGAGGTGCTTAAATTATTTAATGCTTGTTTTTTCACTGAGGACAAGACAACATTCTCAGGAGTATTAAAATCAATGGTGGTTGGTTTATTTTCGACTTCCAAGGCGTGACCGTCTTCTGTAGTTACATGGAGTTTCGCTCGATTATTGATCTGCGCAGGTCCATAAAGCGAAATCATTGGATATGAATCCGTACCAGATCTATTCATCTGTACATCTGCACCGGCATCCACGTTAAATGACTTAAACTTCCCAGATTCGGTAACTCCTTTTTTTCCATCAATCTCTAGCTTTGCATTAGCCCCAATGGAAAAATCTGCATCACCGCCTGTTGCATAAAATATTCCATACCCGCTCTTACTTGTAAAAATTTTCACATTCGCATTTGGTGCGATCTTAAATTGAGGTTCTTTTGAAATCGACCAAATAAGAGCATGGCCACTATTATGGCTAATATGAGTTTCACCATCAATTTCCACACTTCCAGTTTCCGCCATCTCGTGCGTTATGGATGAGCCTGATACTGCATTATCCTGAATATAAATGTCGTTTACTCCTTTGAAAACAGCTTTCCCGTTACGGTTCCAGATTAATTGTGGCCCATTGTAGTTTACATTTTCGAATATTTGCTCTACATTTTTTGTTACATCATGTATTGTAATGAGACCGTAATAGTTCTTCCCTTTAATATTTACGTTTTTTACATGGACACTGCTTAAAATATTACCGTTGGCATAAATACCGCCTTTTGATCCTGTTGACCCTGTTTCCGTTATTATATGGTTATTACCTTCGATCACGATTTCCGATTTTGCCGGGTGAATTTTAATCGCTCCGCTGATATCAATGTTTTGTCCAAGATGGATCTCAGTAATTCCGTTATCCGTTTCTAAGGCTGCCTTCAACTCTTGAAAATTATTGACGACTGCTTCATTTACCATCATTTTTGAAGCTGCTTTCCCAGAAGATTGAGTTTCGTTTGTTTGTGTACGAGCTTCTTGATTTTTCAGCCCAGACTCTTGTGAATTCGAACTTTCCTCATTCTTTGGTGTGGATAGTTCTTCTGCAAAACCTGCACTTGGCATTAATAGAGAACTTGCTAATAGAAATGATGTTGTCATAACGTTAATAGGTTTTAACATTTTACTTTTCTTCATAAAAGAAACGCTCCTCTAAAAAAAAATTTTACTTACAAGATCAATAATACTTTTTTTCGAGAAGTACCTCGTTCCAATAATGATCCATAAAAAATCATTTTAGGAACCACATTTGGGCATTAAACGTCAATTTTAATGTGATTATTTTCATTTATGGTGATGAGTTCCATCGGGTGAAATGATCCTGCATTTTATAAAAGCAGGTCCTCTCATCAAATCTCCTCGTTTAAATTCCATAAAATTTAATGATTCTTTTAGGGCTACAATCATTATGGTTACATAACTAAAAAAATGTGATAAAAGAAACCATCGGTTCCGTCTTATCACATTTACGCATGAAAGGATTTATCATTTACATTCCCTGAAGAGTTTCTTCTATTTTTCTTATAGCTCATTGTCATAACGTTCCGTCGGATTACATGAACATATATATCACCTAACGCACTTGGTACACGCCATAGAACCTTTCACCGTAATCTCCTTACATACCACTTTTACTTTTATTCACCCTTTTTTCCATGGGCACTTTTAAGAAAGGATAGTGAAGTTATTAAAATGAGGGTGATTTTCAGCGTATTTATTTCCTGTTTATTTAATAAAAGATACATCAGAAGTAAGACTAAAAAGGCTTGAATAAAATAGATCCTGTATTTCAATAGAGTGAACCAAGTTTGTGACACCCATAGTAATAAAAAGTTATATTGCTTCGACATCATCTTTCTCCTTTATCATGATGTTGATATTATCCAGATTTAGATTCTGGCATCATTATATACAAAAAGGCTAGTGTCGGTATTTCATAAAGTAAAATCATTCGTTCAGAAAAGAAATGCAGTCCATTCTTCATTGGATTTCGAAAAAGCAGGTGCAGATTAGGGGGCGGCTGATTTTACTACCGAAGAACTAGCGTTGGATTAAATGGCATAAGGATAAAAAGGAGGAGTGGGCATAGCAAATAAAATCGAATGGCTACTGAGTAAAACAGACCTACTAATATTCAATTCACCTGTACTTTTTATTTCTTAAAGGACCGAAAAAATTACTCATAAAAAACCAGCCTGCCCCCTGGGATCATAGGGAACAGGCTGCCAGAGGGGTTATCAAAGGCACAATGTTTTGGAACCGCTCAGAGTATGGGTCTTCTGCAATGGGGTTTTTGGGAAGGATCCTCACTGCTACTTTATTTTATAATATATTCCAAGTCATAACGTTTCAAAAATGAAATGAGATAAACCATTTTTTATATTGCGCCTTCCCGTAAGAAGTTATCTTAGCAGGTGAAGAAGGGGTGGAACGGAGTGTCATGAACGAAAACCGTAACTTCATATCATGAATTAATGAGCGAATGCTATTCATCTGCCTCATAGGGAGATTTTTTTAGAATCCTTCGATTAGTCACCAACTTGAACTGAATGATTTTAAATCAGATTAATCGATAAATAAAAAAAGATTGTAGAGAGAATGACGCTTCCCTACAATCCAGAACAAGCTAACTTATTTCTTTAAGCATACTTCTTACTTTCCTCGTCTTTAAAAAAGCTCTTCATTGCATGGAAAACGTCAGCCTTTTGTTTAAGGATATAGTACCTGAATTTTTCATTATCGATGTTCTTATAAGCTGTCATCAATGTCGAATGACGATTGTATTGATTGACTTCCCCGTATCCGAACATATTGGAAACCTTCATGAGTTCTTCAACAAGCTTAACGCAGCGGACGTTATCGGATGTTAGGTTATCACCATCGGAAAAGTGAAACGGATAGATATTAAACTTCGCGGGGTCATATTTATGATCAATAAGTTCTAATGCTTTTCGGTATACGGACGAACAAATCGTACCGCCGCTTTCCCCTTTTGAAAAGAAATCCTCTTCCGGAACAACTTTCGCTTCTGTATGATGGGCTATAAACTCGATTTCCACCGTTTCATATTTTGTCCGCAAGAAGCGGTTCATCCAAAAGAAAAAGCTTCGAGCCATATATTTTTCCCATAACCCCATGCTTCCGGAAGTATCCATCATTGCCAGTACAACTGCTTTGGAATCAGGTTTCTGAATCTCATTCCAAGTTTTGAATTTAAAATCTTCCTTATAAATAGGATGAAAACCTGGGTCCCCCCTTAAAGCGTTCCGTTTGAAAGCCGATATCATTGTTTTCTTTTTGTCGATATTTCCCATTAGGCCTGTCTTGCGGATATCGTTGAATTCGATGTGTTCAAGCGTGTGCTCCGCGTGTTCTTTCTTCTGAAGATTAGGGAGTTCCAATTGGCTGAACAGGGCTTCCTCCAATTCCATCATCGATACTTCGGCTTCATAATAATCCTCGCCAGCCTTGTCACCTGCACCCTGGCCCTTACCAGCCCCGGCATCGGACGGTGAGCCATCCCTCGCGACTACATCCCCCACTTTACTGTCTCCATCGCCTTGCCCTACATGTTTGTTTTTATCATAGTTATAACGAATTTTGTATTCATCCAAGGAGCGAATGGGAATCTTGATAACATCCCGGCCATTGGACATCACGATGCTTTCTTCTGAAATTAGATCAGGCAAATTATTCTTGATCGCTTCCTGCACCTTTTCCTGATGACGTTGTTGATCATCATAGCCTTTCCGATGGAGGGACCAATTTTCCTGTGAGATAACATACTGTTGATTACTCTCTTCCGACATTCTCTTCCCCCCTTAAAAATGTTTGCACGCTTTTCATCATTCCTTCATATAATAAATTAGTGTGGGAAAGCCCACATCATTCCGGTTTTCCAATCAAAAATACAGTGCGAAAAAACGGATTAAAAGAAAAGTATTACTCTATCTTATGCAGCGATGCTGGATAATTTACAACAAAATTCAATAATGGACGTTTACCTACGAACTAGACAAGTCCTGACATGGGCATTAGATGCCCTTTAAAGTTTTTTTAAAAATGCCACTGCAAAATAAATATTTCAAGAAAACGAACAGACCTGATGATCTTCAGGTCTGTTCGCTTTAAGCGGGTTTCATTTTTCGGATAATAGGATTATTAAAATGCCAGCGTAATTAATGAAATACAACAAAAAGGGTGCACCAGCAGTTTTTCTGGACACCCTTTTACACAGATAGAAGGATTCTGGTTGTGATATTCGTCAATCTTCATCTTCCTCTATTTCATGTTGAACTGTACCTGGGCGTTTATCCCACTCTTTCAATTCTTCATTCGTCCTTTGATTTTCCATCTGCTTTCCAAGTTCTTTCATCTCTTCATAATCCTTAGCCATGGAGCTATTTTCCGGAACATGTTCTTTTTTCAATTCCTCTTTACTCATTTGCCATCACCTCTACTTATTGATACCCAATATTTCCAAATCCAAAACGTAACATATCCAATGGAAATATGGGGTATAGATAAGACATTATGAGCTAATGTAAGGAGGTGCAAGAAGTATGCAAACAACTACCCTTTATGTAAAGGAAGCAACGTCAGAAGGTCCGATTTTAAATCTGGAGTCCATACTTTTGAAAACGGAAGGTGTGGAACGAGCGATCATCGATGTTGATGATGGGGAAATTAAAATCGATCATAGCGAAGAAAAACTATCACCGAATCAACTTATTACACTTATTGAACAGTATGGTTTGAATGTAACTAAATAGAAATTAAAGCACCGGACTCCCTCCATTCAGAAGGGCCCGGTGCTTTAATCTTTGCCTTCTATAATCACCCTTTAACAAAAGATGCATGATTTCAGGGGATTCAGAAGTCCACCTTTCTTTTATTTACCTTCCGCAAAAGGCAATAAACCCCTGCCCGATTGGGGCAGGGGCAAAAAAGTATGGATTACCGATTTAACAAGCTTCCCACATAGCGCAGCAAATCATTGGCTGAGGTGGAATTATAACCGTGCTCGTCGATAAGTCTCGTGATGACCTCGTTCACTTTCTTCAGTTGCCTTTCGTCTGGTGTCTTCGTTGAAGTAGTGATCTTTACGACATCCTTCAAATCAGCAAATAGTTTTTTCTGGATTGCTTCCCGTAAACGATCATGGGAATTATAATCGAATCTCTTACCTTTACGCGCATATGCAGAAATGCGAATCAATATTTCTTCGCGGAATGCTTTTTTTGCATTCTCGGAAATTCCAATTTGCTCTTCAATCGAGCGCATCAGTTTTTCATCTGGATTGATTTCTTCCCCAGTCAATGGATCACGCAGCCTTGATTTATTGCAGTATGCTTCGACATTGTCCAGATAATTATCCATGAGGATCTTCGCCGACTCTTCATATGAATAGACAAATGCCTTTTGGACTTCATTTTTTGCAATGGCATCGTATTCTTTACGTGCCAGTGAAATGAAATTCAAATACCTCTCCCGAAGTTCGTTCGTAATGGACGGATGCTGGTCAAGACCTGCTTTTAATGACATAAGTACATCCAACGCATTAATGGACGGGTTTTCCTTACGAATGATCGTAGAGGAAATCCGGTTAATTACGTAACGCGGATCGATTCCGCTCATGCCTTCGTCCTGATATTCTTTTTTCAATTCATTGATGTCTGCGGAATTAAATCCTTCGACATTTTCCCCATCATAAAGCCTCATCTTTTTCACTAAATCGATATCGCCCTTTTTGGGATCCTTCAATCGTGTCATGATGCTGAAGATTGCCGCCACCCTTAATGTATGCGGAGCTATATGAACATCCGAGACATCACTTTCACGGATCATTTTTTCATAAATCTTTTCTTCTTCGGTAACCTTCAGATTATATGGAATCGGCATGACAATGATACGGGAATGCAATGCTTCATTTTTCTTATTGGAAATGAAAGCTTTATACTCCGTTTCATTCGTATGGGCCACAATGAGTTCATCGGCACTGATCAATGCAAAACGTCCTGCCTTAAAATTCCCCTCTTGTGTCAATGATAGCAAATGCCATAAGAACTTCTCATCACATTTCAGCATCTCCTGGAACTCCATCATCCCGCGGTTCGCCTTGTTCAGCTCACCATCAAAACGATAGGCCCGCGGATCTGATTCGGATCCGTATTCGGCAATGGTCGAAAAATCGATGCTGCCCGTCAAATCAGCGATATCCTGTGATTTTGGGTCTGAAGGACTGAACGTTCCAATTCCCACACGCTTATCCTCCGAAAGGAAAATACGCTCGACCATCACATCTTCAATCCTGCTTCCATACTCCTGTTCTAACCTCATTACATTCAGCGGCGATAGGTTTCCTTCTATCCTTATTCCATATTCTTCAAAAAAATCATCCCGTAAATATTGAGGAATGAGATGCAGTGGATCTTCATGCATCGGGCATCCTTTTATTGCATAAATGGCACCAGTGTCTTTTAATGAATAATTTTCAAGTCCACGCTTCAGTAAAGAAACGAGTGTGGACTTCCCGCCTGACACAGGACCCATTAGAAGCAATATCCGCTTACGGACATCGAGCCGCTTTGCCGCCGGATGGAAATATTCCTCGATGAGCCTTTCCAGTGAATCTTCAAGGCCAAACAACTGACCGCTGAAAAAATTGTATTTCTTTGTCCCATTTACTTCCTCTATCCCTGCATCTCTGATCATGTTGTATACACGTGAATGAGCAGATTGAGCAACTAAAGGCGTTTCTTTCAATATTTCTAAGTACTCTGCGAAGGTGCCTTCCCACTTCAGCTTCTGTTCATCTTCTCTAAATTTTTCGATTTTCTTTAAAATATCCATTAAGGAACCTCCCCCTGTCACTTTCAGAGAATACTTAAATCTATGCTCCAAGTCTGACAAACATGTCAGACTTTAAAAAGTCGCCGGCCATTGTTTCGAATAGCCCTTGGCTCTCCAGTATCGAAAAAGGCTTAATCATTGAAGAATTGAGGACAATTATGCTGACAAGAAAAATTGTGTGCACTCCTGCTAAAAATTAGGGTATACTAAGCCTATACTTAAGTGGGACAATATGGGTAAAGGGAGGTCACAGCATGGGCACAGTTATTATCGTTGGGGTTGCTATTACATTTTTAGCCGCTATCTTCACTGCCGGGTATAATGATAAACCAGGTGTGAAATAAAAAAATAACAGCCTTTCTTAAATCCAAAAAGGGGACAGCAAATTAAATTTGCCGTCCCCTTTTTTTCACCCTCATCGATATTAATAGTTAGAGCATGCCAATCAATGAAATGGCTACACCATTTATACAGCGTCCTTTTTTTCAGTGTGAGCGGCAATGTTATTCTCCATCGATCTCAAGTCTTCATTTACTTTTTGTCCTTGTTCCAAATATTCTGTTTGGAATCCGCTCTTTATTGCCCAACTATAAAACCCTAGAGATAAACATGTTATGAGGACCATATCCCAACCAAATGGGATTATGTTTAGTCCACCAAACTTTTCACTGCCTAAGTATGAAATGGTCATCATACAGAGTAAGTAAACAACCATCCAAACCCCAGCCAAGAAGTTTTGACGGAATCCCTTCCAATTGATTTTTGCTTGATAATAGAAATAAACTGGGAGACCAATCATAATGATAAATAATACTTGTCCTGTCAGTGGCCACCTTGCCCAATATAAAACCAAAGAAGCAAAAACAAAGCCAAGCGGTGCAATGATACTTAATCCTTTTAGACGTAATGGTCTGTATAAATTCTGACCGGTGCGCCTTAATGTCATAACAGTAACTGGACCTGTAATATAAGAAACTAATGTCGCAACCGAAATAACCTCTGCCAATACTCCCCAGCCTCTAAACATGAATAAAAATAAGAAGGATACACCTAGATTAAAAAACATGGCTTGACGAGGGATACCATAAAGTGGATGAAGTTTTCCAAATACGCTTGGCAAATATTTATTCTTTTCCATTCCATAAAGCATTCTTGACGTTGTCGCCGTGTATGTTATTCCCGTCCCGGAAGGAGAAATAAAAGCATCAACGTATAGTAAAATAACTAACCAGTTTATACCTAGGACTATTGCTAAATCAGCAAACGGTGAATTGAAATTCAAATGTTGCCATCCGTTCACAATCATGGACGGATCAACGGCCCCAATAAATGCAATCTGTAATAAAACGTAGATAACCGTTGCAATTAAGATGGAGCCTATTACTGCAAATGGAATCGAACGTCCAGGATTCTTTGCCTCACCTGCCATGTTAATCGGACTTTGAAAACCGTTAAATGCAAAGATGATACCAGAAGTTGCTACAGCAGTAAGCACACTTGCCCAACCATTAGGAGCGATACTTCCTGCAGAGGTAAAATTAGATCCATGAAAACCGGCAAATAAAAGTGAGCCGATCGTCAGTCCAGGTATAATAACCTTAAAGACTGTAATAAATGAATTTGCTTTTGAAAACAAACTAACTGTCCAGTAATTCAATAAAAAATAGACGACCAATAATGCAGAAGCAATTGCCAAGCCTGCCCCAGTTAGACTCCCATTTTCTACTAAACCATGTGTCCACTCCGCCCATTTCCATGGCCATGAGCTCATATATTGAACAGAAGCAATCGCTTCGACTGGAATTACAGAAACAATTGCGATCCAGTTTGCCCAACCTGCAAGAAAACCTATAAACGAGCCATGAGAGTATTGCGTATATTTTACCATCCCCCCAGCTTCAGGAAACATTGCCCCTAATTCACTGTAAGATAGTGCGATAAATAAAATAACAACCATCCCGATAATCCAGGAGATAATGGCAGCCGGTCCTGCGATTTGTGCCGCTTTCCATGCTCCGAATAACCAACCTGAGCCAATAATTGACCCGAGTCCTACCATCGTTAACGAAAACGTACCCATCTTTCGCTGCAAATTATTCATATGTTCATCACCATGCTTTCCAAATTTCATTCTTTATAATGACGTTCTTAACTGATTTATCAATTGTTTCAAGTTCGTCCAATTGATTCTTGAAGTGATTGCTGAATTGCATCACCTCTTGCTAAGTTTAGTGAATTGTAATGCAAATTTTGGATGTACCCTATATTGCTTTTTTAATATGAACAGATTTTCTCTGCTTTTAGAAAATACTAAGATCCCATTCCTGTGCCATTTGTTTCAATAACATACCACCTGTTACGCTATTCCCATATTCATCAATGGCAGGTCCGTATATACCAATGCCACATCCATCTTGAAAGGGAAGCCCGCTTCTGGAACTTGGAGGAACAAGTGCCATGATCCCGCCAGATACTCCACTTTTGGCAGGCACCCCCACAAAAGCCGCAAATTTACCTGAAGCATTGTACATACCACAAGTAAGCATTAATGCTTTGGCCAGCTTAGCCACTTTTTTTGGGAGTACTTGTTCTTTACGGATGGGATGGTATCCATCTTGTGCAAGAATCAGCCCAAGCAGGGCTATGTCTTCTGTGGTTACTACTATGGAACATTGTTTGAGGTAAACCTCTAAAGCTTCCTCTACATCCGATTCTAAATAATTCGTCTCTTTTAAATAGTGAGCCAAGGCTCTATTTCTATGAGAGGTTTGCCACTCAGATTGATACACTGCTTCATTGATGGCCGGACGCTTTCCTAACAAATTTTCAAATAATGTATAGAGAAATTCTAATTTCTTTCGTGAAGTATCACCTGGGAGAAGCGAAGCTATGGTAATCGCCCCTGCATTTATCATCGGATTGAATGGCTTTCCCGGCTTATGCATTTCTAAACGAATAATTGAATTGAAAGCATCTCCAGTTGGTTCCACATCGACCCTCTCTAACACATAAGAAATGCCACAACCCAAGCACGCGGCTATAAAGCTGAGCACTTTTGAAATACTTTGCAGCGTGAATGGGACTTCCCAATCCCCTGACTTGATCATTGTTCCACCAGGCTCCAGTATGCAAATGCCTAATTGCGATAAGTGTGCATTCCTCAATGCAGGTATATAATTGGCGGTTTGCCCTTCAGTAGCATAGGGTCTGTAATGTGCCACCCATTCATCTAAGTCGGCTTGCTTTTGACTACTAACGTGAATGTCATACTCTTTTGACAATTCTTCAATCACATTTTTCCACCTCTTCAGTTGTTGTATCATTATTCAAAATGAGCGTTTTACCGAATGCCATCATGCTGCAATAGATTAGATGAAAACATAATGAATATTCTAATAATTGTTAAGCGCTTTCAAAAAATTCTATCTACCGTTAATTTTAAATTGGGAACTACATAATCATACGAAAACCTACAAAATCTAAAAAATAAAAATCCACTAAAAAAACGGAATCATCTCACATGTTCCGTTACCATTTTTTGTGGATAGAAAAACAGATTGGTTTTGCGATAATTGGTTTTAAGCCGTTCCATTCAGGAACAAAGTAAGCGTTGTATTGAAGCTGATGAAACTGTATACTGATTTTTTAAACAAATTGGGAGGTGACGACTTGAATCTGAGTACGTTAATGAAAAAAGAGGTCAATATCCTTGCTTTGATGTTGTTAACAGTCCCATTAGCAGGCGAATTGAGTTTTTATCCTTTAAATGAAACGTTTCGGGTAAGTTTTGGTCCACCTGTACTTTTCTTCTTTTTACTATTATTACAGAAAACACCTGTCATTCTTTCGGGCTTCCTGACAGGAACAATGGTTGTGGTATTTCGTATTCTTATAGATTTTTTCATTCATGATAGTTTTTCCTGGGCTTCCGCTTTCCAAGTTCATTATCCAAGTTTTTTCTTTTATTTCACCTACTGCTTTCTTTTTTATTTAGTGAAAATCAATCGCTTTCAAAACCGATCTTTGATTATTGGATTTATTGGTCTCATTATCGAAATATTGTCCGACTCAGTAGAATTAATCTTTCAATATATTGTATTGGAAACAACAATTACGCTAGGTTCACTGAACGAGATGATCATGATCGCATTCGCCCACAGTTTTATCGTTTTAAGTTTTTTTAATATGATGAAGCTTTATGAAGCACAATCAAGGGAACGACAAATCAGAAAACAAAATGAACATATGCTGATGCTCATTTCCAACTTATACGAGGAAACGATTCATTTAAAAAAAACATTAAAAAATGCTGAGAATATTACAAAGAAATCGTATGATTTGTATCGAGATTTAAAAGCTCTGGAAAAACAGGAAAAGCAACCTCATGTTCTTACAGAGCCATATAGTCAAAAGGCATTGCGCATCGCGGGTGAAATGCATGAAGTCAAGAAAGATAATCAACGAATTTTTGCCGGTCTTTCCAAATTGATTTCCAATGAGAGTTTTAAGGATTATATGAATGCTGCTGAACTTTTTCATTTAATTATCCGAATTAATGAAAAATATGCCTTATCTCTAGGAAAGGATATACAATTCGAATACTCATTGGATCAAAAAAATGATTCACATTATCATGTGTATACCGTGTTATCTCTTTTCAATAATTTAGTCGCAAATGCAGTTGAAGCAATTAAAGATAAGGGAATCGTCCGTTTAAGTTTGTGTGAAATCCATGACAATGTGGAATTTAAAGTTGCTGATACTGGACCTGGAATTCCTCAAAAGTATCAGACTGTCATATTCAAACCTGGGTTCACTTCAAAATATGATCATTTCGGGACACCTTCAACGGGGATTGGTCTCTCATATGTTAAAGAGGTCGTAAAAGAACTGGGAGGCGATATCCTGTTTGAGAATAGTTTTAACGGCGCTGTTTTTTCAATAAAATTACCCATTCATAAGTTGATCCAGAAAGGATGATTCCATGCGTTTTTTTATAACAGATGATGATTGTGCCATACGTTCGAACTTAAGCCAAATTATAGAGAACGAAGATTTAGGAGAAGTGGTGGAGGAAGCCGAGGATGGGAGTCTATTAGAAGGCCATATTCTGAATTTAAAACAAATTGATATATTATTCATTGATTTATTAATGCCCATCCGGGATGGCATTGAGACACTTCGTCATATAAAAAGTACATTTAACGGAAAAATAATAATGATTTCGCAGGTTGAATCAAAGGAGCTGATTGGTGAGGCATACTCACTTGGAATAGATTATTATATTACCAAACCAATCAATCGTATTGAGATATTAACAGTTATCCGAAAAGTTATGGAACGGATTCATTTAGAAAGATCGATCACAAATATCCAAGCTTCTTTGAATAGTGTATTGAATTTTGAACAGCCAAAAGTTGATAAATCCAATAGTTTTAATGAAAAAAGTATAAGTGAGGTAGGTGAATTCCTACTATCGGAATTAGGGATCGTTGGAGAAAATGGCGCAAAAGATTTAATGGAGATGCTTCAATATTTATTTATGTATGAAAGGACTTTTACTTTTGGAAAGCATTTCCCTACCCTTAAAGATATCTTTGTAGAAATCACCAAAAAAAAGCTCGGTACATCAGCTTTGCAGGCTGATATCAATCGAGAAATAAAAGCTGCCGAACAGCGAATACGCAGAACGATTAACCATTCCTTAAATCATTTTGCCTCGCTCGGTTTAACGGATTTTTCAAATCCGAAGTTTGAAAATTATGCTTCCAAATTTTTTGATTTCACAGTCGTACGCCAAAAAATGAAAGAATTGCAAAATGATTCAACAATAGTTCTTACACCTACCCGGGTAAATACAAAAAAGTTTATTCAAGTATTTTATTTCGAAGCGAAACGATTGAATCCTGATGAAATAATTAGATATAGATAATCAATGATTAAAACAAAAAACTACGGAAGCACTTAATGGAACATAAAATCCCCTGAAGGATTTCAGGGGATTTTAGCAAGTTCTTATTTTTTCAACAATAAATACATGAAATAAGGAGCACCGATCAATGCAACCATGATACCTGCAGGAATCCCCTCGGGTTCAATTATATTACGGCCTATCGTATCGGCAAGCAGCAATAGCCATCCACCGATTAAAATGGCGACCGGAATGAATAGTTGATTTCGAGGTCCTACCAAGGATTTCGCTATATGCGGGGACATAAGTCCAATGAATGCAATTCCGCCTGTAACAGAAACGGCAGCCGCTGCCAGTGCTACAGCCGTGATTAGCAGTACGATCCGCTCCTTTTCAATCGATACACCGACCCCAATTGCGACCGGTTCACTTAAACCAAGCAGATTCAAACGATTCGCTTTATATAAAGTGAATGGAATGAGGATGATTAACCATGGAATAATCGCCCAAACGAAAGGCCAATCCGTGCCCCATATATTTCCCGCCAACCATTTTGAGATGAAATCGACCTTTTCTCGTTCCGCTGATGAAATGAGGACAATCATCAGGCCTGAAAGCGCCATTGAAAAACCTACCCCGATCAACACTAACCGGACGGGTTCAAGGCCACTCCTTCTCTTGAATGAGAGAATATATATTAAACAGGCCGTCAGTAACGCTCCGATAAAACCGACAAGCGGAACCATATAAACAAAAGAACCAGCATCAAGCGGGAAAAACAGAAAGAAAGCTGCAATGGCAACACCTGCTCCTGAGTTGATCCCGATGATTCCGGGATCGGCTAAATCATTACGTGTGATCCCTTGCAGAATGGCTCCCGACAGTGCAAGGGCCATGCCTGCTAAAAGGGTGATGATGATTCGCGGTAACCTTACGGAAAATAAAATGAATTCCTCTTTAAACGTCCCTTGCCCGAAAAGCGTGGGAATCAGTCGCCCTAAAGAAAGATTGGAATATCCCGAACACGTCCCAATAATGATCGTAACGATGATGAGTGCAGTTAATGCACCTATTATCCATCGCTGTTTTTTGACTAATGATGACTGGATCATGAAAATGCTTTACCCCCTTTACGCACGATTAGGAGGAAGAAAGGTAAACCGATCATCGCAACAACCGCTACCACAGGTGTTTCATATGGAGAATTGATGGTACGGCCGATCGTATCGGCAAGCAGCATGAAAGTGGCTCCCAAAATCGCAGACATAGGAAGGATGAATCGATAATCCGTACCCACGATAGCCCGAACAATATGGGGGACCATTAAGCCGATGAACACCATATTTCCAACAAGTGCAACGGCAGCACCTGCCAGGAGAATGATGACTACGAAAAGAACAGCCTTTATTTGTGTTGTCTTTTGCCCTAAGCCTACCGCCACTTCTTCACTTAAGCTAAGTATGGTGAGCTGTCTGGAAAAGATAAGGGAAATCAGGATGCCTATTAAAATGAACGGGACGATTACCCGAAGCTGCTCCCATGAAGTTCCGATATTCCCGCCAGCTGTCCACATCGATACATCTTTTGATACCTTGAAATAAATGCCTACCCCTTGCGAAACGGCAAATAGGAATGCAGAGACTGCAGCACCAGCCAATACGATCCGCAAAGGTGAAAATCCGCCCTTTTTGATCGCACCAATTCCGAAAACCATGGTTGCCCCGACAGCGGAACCTATAAAACACGCAATCATGATCCCTAAATTATTAGCATTTGGAATAAATGCCAAAGTAATGGCGAGACCTGCATTGGCTCCTGCCGTCAATCCAAGCAACCCCGGATCGGCAAGCGGATTCCTGGTCATTCCCTGCATGATGGCACCAGAAACGGCAAGTGCTGCACCAACAAAGATTGCGCCCACTTCACGAGGGAAACGGATTTCCCGGATGATTGAAAGCTTTTCACCGACAGCATTTGATGTCAGTGCTTGCCAGACATCTTTAACAGTAACATCCGCCGCCCCAAATGCCATTGAAATAATGAACATGCCTATGAATACAGCAATCCCTATGAGCAGTTTATATATAAATGGGATGAAACGTTGATTTTCTTTAGTCATCTGTCTCTCTCATCTCTTTTTTATAGAATAAAAGGAGAGGAATTGGAATCCCTCTCCCTCACTGTATTATTTTCCAAGAAAACTTTTAGAAAAGAAGTCTAATTGGTATTCTAATGTTATTGGATCATTGAAGTAGAATTTTTTTGCATCAGCTTCATATAGCTGATTGTTTTTAACGGCAGGTATGTTTTTAAACGTATCTGTTTGTTGGAATGAATTGTCCTGATCTTTGTTATTGCTCAAAATCACATAATCACCGGCATAGTCTTTCAGGACTTCTAATGATAAGGCAAAGTAACCATCTTTCAATGCCACTTCTTTTACCTTTTCAGGCATGCCCAATTTCATTTCTTGATAAAGGATTTCCGTTCCACGGCCCCAATTATCGCCGTATACATAGAACTGTTTGTCAAACTTTTCGAAAACGGAAACGGTAGCATCTTCTCCAATTTTAGCCTTAATTTCATCACCGGTTGTTTTTGCCCGTTTTTTGAAATCATCCACCCAAGCTTGAGCTTCTTTTTCTTTATTCAAAAGTTTACCAATTTCTACATGCTGTGTTAAATAGTCCACTTTTCCGTATGTATACGTTACAGTCGGAGCAATTTCCTTTAATTTATCGACATTTTTAATCGTTGATAAACCAATGATTAAATCCGGATCCAACTCAATGATTTTTTCCAGGTTTTCGTCCGTGACTTCCTCGACATTTTTTAACTCTTTAAAGTTCGGGTTCATTTTAGACCACGAATCGACACCTACAAGGTTAACATCCAAAGCCATTACGTTACCTGCGAATGAAGATAGTACTAAAACACGTTGAGGATCTGCCGGAACTTCAACAGGACCATTTTCAGATTGATATGTGATGGTACCTGATTTTTCCTTTTTGGAAGCGGAGCTTTTTTCTTTTTCGGTTGACTCGTTACCACAAGCACTAATAATTAACACTAACAGCAGTATAAACGGGATCATTATCTTTTTCATTTGTTGTCAAATCTCCTTTTAATAAATTGTATGTACTGCACATTGGTTTGTTTGTTCGTTGATCTCGTCCGATTACCGCATCAATATGGAATACTTCCTTAAGCACTTCATGAGTGATGACTTCTTCACAATCTCCTGCTTTGACTATTTCCCCGTCCTTTAAGGCAATGATATAGTCGGCAAAGCGAGCAGCTTGGTTTAAATCATGAAGAACCATGACAATTGTACGTCCCTGTTCTACATTCAGCTTTTGTAATAATTCTAGAACCTCCAGCTGATGCGCCATATCCAAATAGGTGGTCGGCTCATCAAGGAAGATGATTTCCGTTTCCTGGGCAAGTGCCATCGCAATCCAAACACGCTGGCGCTGACCTCCTGATAGAGCATCCACCGGACGGAACTTGAAGTCTTTCGTACCGGTCACTTCAAGTGCCCAATCAATCACATCATAGTCTTTTTGGGTCAGGCGCCCAAAACCTTTTTGATAGGGAAAGCGCCCATATGATACGAGCTCCCCAACCGTCAAACCGCTTGCACTCTCGGGTGTCTGCGGAAGTATGGCCATTTTTCTTGCAAGGATCTTAGTGCTTTCTTTTGAAATATTCACCCCATCTAAAACAACCGTACCTGATTGATTAGAAATGATTCTGGTGATCGCTTTCAAAAGTGTCGATTTCCCACACCCATTTGAACCGATGATCGTCGTGATTTTTTTATCTGGAATTTCCACACTGAGATCTTTTACAATTAAACGTTCACCATAACCAATATTCAAATCCTCTGTATATAGGCGAACCATTTTTTAACCTCCATTTACTGAAAAATAGGTAAGTAAAAACTCAAATGAAAATGATTATCATTATCCACTACTTAATTACTATAATTCTATCTAAATATATTGTCAATGGTAATTTCATGGGCATATAAGAAGAAATTCTGACAGGATTTTTTGGGCCGGTCCATATTACCGACTGACAAATGAACACAGTAAAGATCCCGGAAATATTTCCGGGATCTTTACTGCTAGGTCCATACTCAGGACTTTGGAAGATGTCCCTTATGGGAAGGGCAATAAGCCATTACCATCAATCAATGTTTCTTAAATCCTTGCTTCTCAACATAATCTTTCATGTACAACCTGCTTTTCTTTCCAAGCATTCCAGCCATTTGCTCGGTCCAGGTGTCTTTTCGTTTACCTTCAGTCCGACGCTCGTAATAACTGGAAATCGTTTCATTATACTCTTCAAGTTGTCCGATGAACTCTTGCTTATCCTCCTGATATCCATTTTCATGATAAATATTGGACAGCGGCAAACGCGGCTTTTTATCCGAACGGTTTTTCGGATATCCGACCACTAGAGCGAATAATGGTATAACGCGATGCGGTATATTCAATATTGCTGACACTTCTGGGAGATTATTGCGGATCCCGCCTATATAGCAAATGCCAAGATCCATCGATTCTGCTGCCAATGCCGCATTTTGAGCCGCAAGAGCAGCATCAATACAGGCAACCATGAATTTCTCCGTACTTTCAATTGATTCGGACAGGTCAGTGCTTTCCATTTCGGAAACCATATCATGACGATATAAATCGGCGCAAAAGACGAATAGATGTCCATTCTTCTCTACATATGATTGTGGTCCGGCAAGTTCAGCAAGCTTGGCTTTCTTTTCCGGATCGGTTACCCCTATGATTGAATACGCTTGAATATAACTTGAAGTCGATGCCGCTTGGGCACATTCCACAATCGTATTGATTTGCTCCTCAGACAATAACTTGTCCTCAAAAGAACGTATGGAACGGTGATCTAAAATCTTCTCAATAATGTTATTCAATGCTCCCACCCCTAAAGAATATGTAAAGTATCCATCATCGGGGCTGAAATAATGCCCCCGATGACAGTAATGATGAAACTCAACCTTTTGTTTTCAAATCCAATTCACGGTAATTTTGCTGTCTAAGTGCTTCATAAACCAAGATGGCAGCCGTGTTCGACAGATTAAGTGAACGTACTTTATCCGTCATTGGAATCCGCAGGCACCGATCCATATTTTCTTGGATCAGATCCTTCGGGAGCCCCGTCGTTTCACGGCCAAAAATGAAGAATATCTCACTGTCTTGATCACTGTAATCGAAGCTGGAATGCGGCTGCTCCCCGAATTTCGTCAAGTAATAAAATTCACCGCCGGCATTTTTTTCAAAAAACTCTTCTAACGAATCATAATAATGGATCTTTACATTCTCCCAGTAATCGAGCCCGGCCCGTTTGAGCTGTTTGTCATCCGTCGAGAAACCGAGCGGGCGAATGAGATGTAAAGACGTATCCGTCCCTGCACATGTTCTTGCGATATTTCCTGTATTTGCTGGAATCTGTGGTTGATATAAAACTACATGTATTGACACTTCATTTTCACCTCTAGTTTGAACTTCACCTTAATTATAGCATTAAACAAAAAAGACTAAAAACCAATCACCCTCCATCCAAAATCACAAAAAATTTATAAACGATGTTCGGTGTGTATCTCGTTGAATCCTCATATGTCCAATACCGGTGACGGCTGTTCATCGTATGTGCATTCACTAGCGGCATCCCGTCCTGATCCTTCGCCGTTACGATCAAGTTATGATCAAACCGTCCGTCCCCTTCGAAATCTATACAAAGGATATCTCCCAAATTCAATTCCTTGGCCGACTCGACCTGCTTTGTCCTGATGGCATTCCCGGCTTTAAGCAGATGATATAAAGAATGGGCCGTCGTCCATGTATAACTCCAGCTTTTCCCTCTTATCCACCAGCCCTTACTTTTATTTGGGGCCCCCCACATCGGTATTCCTCCTGCATGTAAACATTGTGAAATGAAATTCGTACAATCATCAGTGAATTTATGATAAGCGGGATTGAATTCGTTCCACCAACGCTCGGCATATTGGACAGCCTTCATCCGATCATATTTATATGCGAGACGCTCTGCGCCTGGATCACATTTTGGCGGTGCCCCTTCGGTTTCAAAGCTCGGAATCAGCTCACTTTCATCCACTATATAACCATTTCGAAACCGGGCCTCCCTTTCCTCCATTTCTTCTTCTATATAAAATGAATCCTCCTGTTTCAATAAATATTGCAGGTGCACGTGATATGTCAGAACTGTATCATTGTCTTCCTTTCTCTTTGAATGTACCTTGCCTGCCGCATTCACCCGAACAATTTCCGCAGCACGGTTTCTCATCATTTCCTTCTTCAAATGTAACTTCCTTTCACCCCGTTCCAGATCATCGGAAGTATAAAACTCCACTCTTTCTTGTAAAAGGCGTTGCAATTGTTCCCTCAAGTTCATGCCCTCCTTCTTACCATCTATGCTAATGTGTATGTATGAGGGCATGGACAAAAACACAATTTCATAAAATGTGGGAGTTTCAACTTTATATATATATAATGATACTTTTAAAAAGGTTTCCTTGAAGGTAACGGAATATTCTAAGCCAAAAAAGCCGCCCCGTTAATATTTACCGGGCGGCTGCATTTTAGATATCATTTAGTTTCCAAGGTAAACTGCAGTCCTTTCTCAATTTCCGCCAATACCTCTTCATCCGTTTCCTTCATTCTTGCATCTTCCAATGCGGAAACAGCCTGCTCCCGGCCAATTTTCCCAACTGCCCAGGCCGCCGTCCCCCTGATGACAGGCCGCGGATCATCCTTCATGACCTGTATCAATTGAGGCAATGCCGTTTCATCTTTGAAATGGGCCAATGCTAAAATGGCATTTCGTTGGATTGGTTTTTTACCGCGCCAAGAGCCAGATACATGGCCGTATGTCTCTTTGAAGTCCCTATTCGAAATCGTAAGCAGCGGTTTTAACAGAGGTTTCGCCAGCTCCGGGTCGGGTTCCATCTCTTCATGAAAATGAAAATCCATTCCTTTGTTTTTCGGACAAACGGTCTGGCATGTATCACATCCATACAAACGATTGCCTATTTTCGTCCTGAACTCATCCGGAAGGAAACCTTTTGTCTGCGTCAAGAACGCAATGCAACGCTTGGAATTTAGCTGCCCGCCCTGAACGAGCGCTCCAGTCGGGCAAACATCGACACATTTATTGCATGTCCCGCATTGATCTTCCATCGGTTGATCCGGTTCAAATGGCAGGTTGGTTATCATGTCTCCCAAGTATACATAAGACCCGAATTCCGGTGTGATGATCATACTGTTTTTTGCACTCCAGCCAATACCTGCACGCTCAGCCACTGCCCTATCAGATAACTCGCCCGTATCAACCATGGACTTCATCATTGCTCCTGGCACCTTATCACTGATGAAATCCTCAAGTAACTGCAATTTATTACGAAGAACGGTATGATAATCCGTTCCCCAAGACGCCCGGCAAAAAATCCCCCGGCGCTCACTTTTTGTACTTTGCGGAGCATCCTTCAATTTAGAAGGATAAGCAAGCGCAATCGAAATGATGGATTGCGGTTTATCGAATATCAATTCAGGCCTTACCCTTTTATCTATATCGGCTTCTTCAAACCCTGACTGATAATCCAGCTCCTGTTGACGTATCAACCGACCTTTCAATTCGGTAAAGGCCGTGGCCGATGTAAAGCCGATTTTATCGATGCCGATTTCCTTACTATATATAATCACTTCTTGCTTGAATGTGTTCATATCCATATTAATCACCTACGTTCATTCAGTATTCCCATTGAAAGCTTGAATCTTTTTCAAACCATTGCTATCTATGATAAACTAATTGCAATCATTTTTGGAGGTGAAACCGTTGGAAATTACCGTATCAGCTAATCTTAGCAGTAAAATCCCTCAATTCAAAGTTGGGATCATTACATATGAAAACATCGAAGTAGGTCCCTCCCCGCAAATGGTGAAAGGAAGACTTCAATTATTTCAGGAAGCTCTTTTCTTCGATCTTGAAGAAAAGGAATTGGCCGACTTTTCCGGCATTAAAGTGTGGCGGGAGATTTTCAAGGCTACTGGAACAAATCCGTCACGGTACCGCCCCTCCGTGGAAGCCCTTTACCGTCGAGTAAAAAAACAGAATTACTTGACACCCATTCATTCAGCCATCGATTTAAATAACTTCTTCTCGCTGTTATATGAAGTTCCGATTGGCATTTATGATGCGGAAAAATTATCAGGGGACATCTCGATTAAGATCGGCGAGGAGTCAGATGGTTATGAAGGTTTGAACGGCCGCTTGAATTCCATGGAGAATATGATTACATCTGCCGATCATGTGGGCGCATTCGGAAGTCCTTACGTTGATTCAGAACGCACGAAAGTCACCGAAGAAACGAAAAAAGCTATCCAAATCATTTATTTACAACCCAATACTCCAATCACGGAAGCAGATCAGCTGACGAAATCCCTGATGGACATGTTCCTTGAAATCCATGGTGGTGAAGGGACTTACTCGATTGTAGAAGGATAATTAAAATTCGAACGAAATTAAACCCTTTCCACAATCGGAAGGGGTTTTTATGATTTTTCCAATTAATAAAACCAGTCCTCTAGTATCCTTTTATTCAACCGATCGATCCATACCCTGAAAAAAGCGATAAAATGATTCCTGGATTTTAAGAGCATAAAGGATCACCTAGCTTAAATTTGGTTCGGGATGAGTCTAGCCTACGGACTTTTCTTAAATTACATTCCAGTGATTCCAGAAACCCGCTCCCTTTCCGCCGACTGTCTGCCAAGCCTCATCAAAGCAAGCGCCTGTGGGGTCTCGACTAGCCAGTTATTCGGCAGGAGTGTCGCAAATTTCTTCGAACCAGTGAGGGTTTCATAAAACAATAAAAAAACAAAGAGCGAGATTGCCTACAATTTTATCCAAAAAAATGTTTTTGCTGTTTTCAGCCGGAGCACTTTTGTTTCAACCTACACCTCACTATTCGGACTCCCAATCCCTTTTTGTCGCCAAACTGCAACCATAACAATGGTTATTACATATCCGCACACCTTGCTCTTCCCCATTAACAGTGTCTAAACAGACCTAAACTACATAACTTGCAAGTTTGGACAAAAAAAAGCACACACTTAGTCAAACTGATTCTACTTACGTAGTTAATCACATTGACTAAGTTAGTGCTGAATCGAAATCCCCACTCTCCAGGATGGAGGATAATATAAAAATAAAAAATCGGTTTTCGGGCATAACATACTTACTGCAGGCAATTTGAACAATAAAAAAAATCCCACTGTAAACAGTAGAATTCTTGTAATAATATTTAAACGCAAAGCTTCGTTCTCCAGGTAACGAAACCCTACGTTATGAGTATGTATTGGAGCGGGTGAAGGGAATCGAACCCTCATCATCAGCTTGGAAGGCTGAGGTTTTACCACTAAACTACACCCGCATATTCTTGTAGAAGTTTGTCGAATTACCAATCAACAAAATTAATTATATAGTTTAATGTGAAAAAATGCAATAGTTCTTTTAAAAAAAATTAATAATTAACGTATTGTAACGTTAATATATTCATTCACTCTAGTAAAAATGTTAAAAAGTCCTCTGAATCAGAGAACTTTTTCATCCTATATGATGATCTAAGACCAAATGACTTCCATTAACCGCGGATAAACCTGCTGTGCCGTTTCAAGCAGCATGATTAACTTCCTGAACGCCAGATCCGGTACGATGTCCCCCTCAATGGAGTATGAATACCGAATGGAAATGGTCCCATTTTCCTCATACAGCTTAGAATACCTAAAATTAGCATTATATTCATTCAACAGTGTATGTACATCCTGTTTCTTTTCAGGATTCTTCAACTCGGCGACATTAAAGCAAAATAAGTCCGCCACATTTTCATCTTGATTGAAAGCAAATACTAAAAGGACCTTCCAGCCGTCCTTTAACTTTTGCTCAGCCCTAAAAAAGGTGGTGCCATCTTCATTCAACTCATTCATATAGATTTTCTCACTAGTTAAAAAATCACGAAATTTAGCAACGTTTGACATGGTTCATCACCTTTCTCTTTGTAATTACATTTTATAATGAAAACTGGCATTTTTACAGACTTTTCTATAAACCTTCCAATTTCATCCTATTAATAGGGGCGAAGAATCACTCATTTAAAGAAAGGGATTCAAATATGATCTCCCGGATCAATAGATTGATTAGCCAGTTGCTTCTCCGGAAAACTGAAGCGCATCTTGTAGGTCCAAAATTTCCTGACGGATTTTTGAATATCCTTCTATTTCTGGCACTTCTTTATTCGTATGTGATCGACTTTTATCGGCCGCTATCGCCATGTTTTCGAAAACATACAGCAACTGAGCAAGCTCCCGCTCTGAAAGGATTGGCCGTTCAGAGGATTTTAAGCTGGCATTTAGATAATATCCCAACTGTTCTATCGAAAATATAACGGGCCAAAGAGATTCCAATCTAGCCTTGTTTTTGAATATCTCACCAAGGGATGCATTGTAGACGGTTAATAGATTCACCATATTTGTTTGCATTTTGTTCCTTTCACTGCTTTCATCAATTGCAAGGTCATTATCTTTTTCAGAGAACGCCATCAATAATAGCTGCCCCTGGCTACGAATCGTTTTGGCTATTAAATGATTGAGAAGACTGGATGCCGAACGACTTCCGAGTAACAGCGTCCCAATAAGCCCTATCAAGCTACCAACGACAATATCGGTTATCCTTACAGTCGCAAAAAAACCGAAATCATAGCTTTGAGATGAATATTCCACCATGATCAATGCTGAAGGGGTAAAAAACATCGCCGCCAATCCATAATTCCGAACGATGAAAAGCTCTGTAATGAATGTCAAAGATAAAATGATCAGAACGATGATGAACTCGTTATGAACGGCTGCTAGAATTAAACTTGCTATCAGGAGCCCGATGACCGTCCCGAAAGTCCTTTGGACCGCCCGATGGAATGTGGAGATGATGGTCGGACCCGACATAACGGCAGCACAGGATAAGGGAATCCAGTACGAACGGTTAAAATCGGCGGAATAGGCGATGATCGCCGCAATGGTAAGGATTGTTCCATATCGAATGGAAGAGAGGAAAACAATGGAATTCTTATCGAACGCCCCAAGAAAAATGGTCTTTAAAGAAGGCTTGGAGATGGTTGCTGCTTGATCGATTTTTTGTACAGGTTCATTCATGATGGCATCTGCATTGTATATCATCATGAATAACGCTTCCACCTCATCAGTCATTTGGTCAGGTTGAAGGATCTTTTTTTTATTCTTTTTTCCAGATGCAATGGAACCGGCCAAGGCACGAACGGAATGACCTAATTCTGGCGGCATCACGATCTTTTTGTTCAAGGTAATCTCCAGAGCCTCCAAGAATATGGCATTGGCATGTTCATTCAATAGATATAATCGCTTCAACTCATCTGGACTTCGCCTGTTTGAAACCCCCGCTAACAGTGTATCTTCAGCGTGTTTCATCGCCAATACGGTTCTTTGTCTTGCTTTATTGAATGTCTCGGTGCCCATGGAATCAAAGAATGCCCCCAATTCTCTGTACACCTTTTCTACCGCAAGCGATTCTGGTCCATGAGGGTTGAAAAACCAGCCTAACATACAGATTATCCATGATAGTGCCCCACCTATTAAAACGAGGCCACCACGCAATGGGGCAAGACTTTGGTCAACGGGCATACCTGTCGCAAGCGCAAAGCTCAAGACGAAAAATACCGCCGAAGGACCGGTTATCTTTAATGCACCAAATACAAAAAAAACACTGGCCCCGATGATACCCATCATTATGGCTGTTCCTAATTGGTATGGAGCCAAAAGCGTCCCTAAAACAACAGATAAAGCAAGACCCACCATCACAAAGAAAATCTTTTTAGCTCTTTGGCGATACGGTTGGTTAAAAACGTATAAATAAGCGAAACCTCCTATCCCTGCAAGTAAACCGTACGATAAATTTCCGAATAATAAGCCAATGAAAACAGGTAGTGCAGCAGCTATACCTGCACTTAGTGCTTTTATCCAAGGAAATGGAATCTTTTTTATTTCAAAAGCCTGTTTAAATGTCGTATGTATCGTATCCAATTTCAGAGATTCCGAAGAGGACCTTTGCTTATTTTCACTCATTTTCAATTTATCCTTTCATTAAAGATTCCAACTCTGTAGTGAAGGCTATGTCTGATGAAGTGACTTCTCATAATTAATATCCTTCATATGGATCAAAAGATACCACTTAAGGTAATGAAGGATCATATAACTTGAAAGAAAACGGCCTTTCCCCGATTTAAATCGAAAAAAGGCCGCTTTTGTCATAAGCTGCTTAAAAATCCCAACAAAGGACCTTCCTCAGCTTTATTTCCAGAAAACTTATAGTTGAGCGAATTCAGGCTCCGCAACTTTTACAAGCTGCTTACCGAGGTTCGTTCCTTTAAACAAACCTAAAAATGCATCAGGCGTGTTTTCGAACCCTTCAATAATCGTTTCTTCATACTTCAGCTTTCCTTCTTGAAGCCACTTACCTAAATCCGTAGCACCCTCTTGGAATCTAGAGGCATAATTTCCAACTGTGAAACCTTTCATTAGTGCACTCGTTTTGATCATCGCCGATTGCAGACGCGGTCCTAGATCTTTTCCTTCTGCGTTATACGAGGAAATCGCTCCGCATAATGGTATTCGGGCATTCGCATTCAAAAGTGTGAAAACAGCATCGGACACCTCGCCGCCCACATTATCGAAATAAACATCGACTCCATCGGGAACAGCATTAGCTAAATCTGTCGCAAAACTATCACTTTTATAATTTACGGCTCCATCAAATCCCAGCTCTTTCGTTAAATACTCAAGTTTTTCATCTGAACCAGCGATGCCAACAACCTTCGCACCTTTAATCTTAGCAATTTGTCCGACTACTGAACCAACTGCTCCAGCCGCTCCTGAAACGACTACCGTTTCACCTTCTTGAGGTTTACCAATATCAAGCAAACCAAAGTAAGCAGTTAAACCGGTCATTCCAAGAATCCCTAAATGAGTTGTGACCGGAGCCACCTTGGGATCAATCACGCGGATTTCTTTTTCGGTGACAACTGTGTATTCTGCCCAGTCGATATTCCCAACAACGACATCCCCTTGTTTGAAGGAATTCGATTTGGACTCAACAACTTCAGCAACAACGCCGCCAGTGATGACCTTATTCAATTCAAATGGAGCAATATATGATTTGGTATCTTGCATTCTGCCACGCATATATGGATCGACAGATAAATATAGTGTACGTACTAAAATCTCATTATCCTTTGGTGTGGGAACTTCACTCTCAACAAAGTTGAAATCCCCTTTCGATGGCATACCTTTTGGACGGTTTGCCAGGGTGATTATTTGTTGTTTAGTTTGTGTCATCATTGTTCCTCCTTGGTTTGAATACGTAATTTCGAAAAGAAGCGTATCACTGATGAAGTTCATAGGTCAAAGAATATGATTGGTTTTTGCTTCCATAACACTCTTATGTAGTCTTTCCTATAAACCCCAAACTTGCTACAGCCTATTATGTCCCATGTTTTTCATTTCAATATACGGTTCACTCCCAGAAAAATTTAACGGCCTTTCCCCGATTGGATACCGAGAAAAGGCCGCAGCTTAAAACTCTATTTTTATTGTCTGCTTGGCAGATGATCAACCTCCGCACTATCCCGATTTAAAACATCAGCCTGGACAGTTTGTACTGCAATCATTGAGACTATGTTCGCCCATGAAAAAACTACTAGCTTAATGGATAGTCTACATCAATTTTGAAATAAACATCGTGGCAATTCCAAAGTAAATAAGTAACGAGAGGATATCATTTAGTGTTGTAATTAGCGGACCAGAAGCAACTGCAGGATCGATGTTGAATTTATATAATATCAAAGGAATAATGGTCCCAGCTAAAGTTCCGATAATTAGGGTCATCACTAACGAACTTCCAACCACTAATCCCAGAACGGGATTTCCCTGCCAAACATAAGCTATGATGGAAATCAATATTCCACAGGTAACGCCTATTATCAATCCAACTTTCAATTCCCGTATAATAAGTCTGGTCACGACTCCTTTATCAGTATCACTAGTGATTAGGCCCCTTACAACAACAGCTAAAGATTGTGTACCTGTATTTCCAGTCATCCCTGCGATCATCGGCATAAAGAAGGCAAGTGCAACAACTTTGGACAATGTTTCTTCAAAACCGCTTATAATGGTTCCAGACACCAATCCGATAAATAAAAGTAGAATAAGCCAGGGAAGCCGACGATATGCGGCCACGTGCGCCTTCGTATCAAAGTCTATAGCTTTACCGGATGCCGATAATTTTTCAATATCTTCATTCGCTTCCTTAATGACAACATCAATAATATCATCGACGGTTACAATTCCTAATAACTCATTATTTTTTTCAACTACAGGAATTGCTAAAAAATCATATCGCTCAATAACACGAGCTACCTCTTCTTGGTCTTCATAAGCAGTAACCGAGATAACCCGGCTATACATAATATCTTGAATTTTTTCAGATTCATCATTTATTATTAAATCCCGATATGAGACAACACCTACTAATTTTTTATCATTATCTATTACATAAAGATAATTGATCGTTTCCGAAAACTCCGCAAAGATTTTCAGTTTTTCAACTGATTCACGAACTGTATAATGTTGGGGGATCCAGACAAAACGGTTTGTCATTATTCGCCCGGCCGTTTCAGGGGGATAATTCATGATGTTTTGAACGATTTTTGATTCTTCTTGTTTCATGCCTGAAAGAAGTTCTTCAATTTTTTCAGGGGATAGGTCCTCTAACAATGAAGCTAGATCATCATTATCCATTAGATCCATTACATGACCGGATTTCTCTATTCCTAATTTACTAAGGATTTTTAATTGATGCACTTTCTCAACTTCTTGAATCAGTTCAGCGATTTGTTCTGAATCAAGTAACAACAGGAAACGTGTATGGTGTTTTTCTGGTAGCCCCTCAAAAATTCGCGCAATGTCATAAGGTTGGAGTTCTTCTAATATTGCTAAAAATTCATTCTTTTTTCCTTCTTTTAAAACTTTTATGATTTGTAAAGTCATTTGATCTTCGGTCAGGACTTTTTTCATCTTGTCACTCACTCCTTTTTAGGGGAGCAAAAAAATATTTCCCTTAAATACTAAGAGTAAAAAAAATATTTATTCCCCTTCCAAAATCTTGTTTTCATTCACGTGTATGTCGACGTGAATAGTTATCCAAATTCCTCACCCCCAGGAAAAAAATAAAAAAACCTCCATTACAAATGAAGGTGTTAAATACGGTATATATGCGTACATTGTCTGGATGACAAATACAACAGTCGTATAAGACTGAATGACAAATACAAGCATAAATCCAGTTCCTCCATTCGTAGAGCTTTAGCACTGTGTGGCATAGGACAAAGCCAGCTACATTAAAAACCACCTTATGTCGATGGTTTCTGTTGACCCATTGGCGTCTTTCGACATTTTTGGGCAGTAGCGTATCTCCTACACAGGAGCCTCACCTAACGAGGATATTTAATTTACACATCCACTCTAAAAGAGTTTCTTTTAGATGTCAATGTTTGATTCAAATAATTCTAATTTTGACCTAATATCCCGACATTTAAAAAGGTAACGTGAAAACAGCACCGACTTAGGCGCTCTCGATTAAGACGGTCTGTTCTCTTAATTAAAAAATCCCTCCACAATTGCCACCTTATTTAAAAAGGGACAATGGAAAAATAAACGCAACCACAAGGGAAAATATTGGAATTTGATATTAAAACTTACTTATAATGAAGACGGATATGAATGTCTGAAACAAAAAAACGTTACATGAAATTGTTTTTATCTCTAATTACTTTAGAAAGGAAATCGCTCGAATGAAAAAACTTTTGACGATTATATGTATTTTCGTAAGTACTTTTGTATTAATGGTAGGTTGCAGAACCAAGGAGGCGGTACAGGTGGAAGAGAATTCAAAGGAAGTGAGCTCATTGAAAGCTATTGAAGGCAGATGGGAGGGAGATATTAAAATTCCAAATCAACCACTTCCAATCATTGTTCATTTTACGAAGAAAGGTGGAACCATAAGTATTCCTGTACAAGGGTTGAACGAATTCCCCTTAACAAGTGTAAAGTTAAGTAAATCAGACTTGTTTTTTGATATGAAGATCCAAAATCAGCAAATAACGTTTGATGGTAAAGTAGATCAGAAAAGGATTTCAGGAACATTTGTTCAAAAAGGGCAAAAGTTCCCCTTTGAATTGGTCAAGAACTCCGATCAGGCAGTTGAAGAAAAAGAATCAGGTGAAATCGTGCAGGCCGACTTAAAGAACGGAACCATTAAAGGCCTTTTAGAAACACCAAAAAATGAAGGGCCTTTTCCTGTGATGATTTTAATTGCGGGTTCTGGTCCGACCGATAAAGATGGTAACACCATTGGAAATCCGGGAAAAAATAATAGTTTGAAAATGTTAGCCGAGAGTCTTGCAGAAAAAGGTATCGCAAGCATTAGATATGATAAGCGCGGAATTGGTGAAAATATGCAATTGGCAGGAAGAGAAGCGGACCTGAGATTTGAACAGTATATTGATGATGCAGCTGCCTGGATTCAATTTGCCAAAAAGGATGGCCGTTTTTCCAAAGTCGGCATCATCGGCCATAGCGAAGGCTCTTTAATAGGAATGGAAGCAGCTAAGAAAACAGAAACAGACATATTCATTTCATTGGCAGGTCCAGGCGAACCTATTGACCAGGTACTCATCAAACAGCTTGAAGAGCAACTGACACCGAAGTTATTAACGGAATCGAAAGATATACTGGCAAAGCTTAAACAAGGAAAACAAGTCGAGACTGTCAGTGCAGATTTGCAGAATGTATTCCGCCCTTCTGTTCAACCTTACATGATTTCTTGGATTCAATATAACCCGATAGAATCAGTAAAGGAACTGAATATCCCTGTTCTGATCGTAAACGGCAATAGAGACATTCAAGTGCCGGCAACTAACGCAAAAGCGTTACATACGGAAAAAAGCGATTCTGAATTACTTATACTCGAAAAGATGAATCATGTATTGAAAGAAGCCCCTGCAGATCGAGCGGGAAATTTAGCAACCTATACAAATCCTGAACTACCACTATCCACTGGTTTAATTAATGGAATCATAGAATTTTTAAACAAAAATGACTTTACCAGTAAAAATAACAATTAAGAGTCGTGTCTCCCCGGGTTTGCAAAGATCACCCAAATGATCCTCGTGCCCCAATATTAAGGTGAATATTCTTTTTAGGTTGTATCATCTTAGCCCTGGGTATCTCATATGTGTTTGTATTACTAAAAGAAATTAAGATCATTAAGAATTTGAATTGAATAGTTTATTGGATGAGTTAAAAACAAAAGGGTTCTATCTAAAAATTAAAACAAAGTAGATTGAAACGGAAGGTGCGAGACTCCTGCGGGAAAAGCGCGTCCAGGGGAGACCCCGCAGGCGCAAGCCGAGGAGGCTCCCGGACCGCCCGCGGAAAGCGAGTGCCTGGAGAGGAAATCGACGTTCAAATTGTACAAATCAAAAAAAACTGTAGACAAAGGGCAGAATAATTCTGCCTTTTGTTTTTTTATTTTCTCCGAGCTACCCTGCCCGGCAGAAACCAGAAAAGCTCCCTCATATCGAATTTATGGTATAAGCGCTAGTAACTGTGAAGCAAATATTCGACTGATCCTTCATAAAGTACATACCAAAATCAGTTATTGGATTCCTAAAATACACGTGAAATATATTCTATCGAGGTAATAGAAATGACTTCAATCATTTACCTGAAGGTTCACCTGGTAAACAATCCTTTTTCAATAAAAACTTACATCCAGAAAAACAATGGCAGGTAATCTAACAAAGAGGAAGATTTTGTATAAAATCATTAGTATAATTGATGAAATTACAATAAGAAAGGAAAGATCACTATGAAGATGCTTATACATGCTTTAAATAAGAATACTACATGTATCCTTGAAATCATTTATCTGTATATACTGTTCTTTTTTTCAGAGCTACAAACCACTACTGCAAGCTTATTAAAAATAAAGTAAGAACTATGTAATTTAACCCTCTTGTATGAACTTATGTTAAAAAGACCCTCTAGTTCCCAAACATTCCATAACATTTTTTATTTCATCTTCATAATTAGAACTTTCAACAGTCATAACAGCCAGTTTGCACACTTTGTCTGTGTAAAATCCCTCAAGGGCGAAATGCAGATCGATATGCAGCTGAGCTCCTTTTTCAACAGGCAATGATTGTTCTATCTATCCTCCTACCGAGCTACCTTACTAGCCGTGAATGAAAAAGATCACTTGATAAGGATGTTCCTTACAAGTGAAAAACATAAGTTCACCAAAAAGGGACAAACTGTATTTGAAAAAAGAAAGGAGATGTGAGACATGACAAAAAAGTTCAATAAAGGCAGCGGTAACCAAAATTCACCGCAATTACACGGACAAACTCCTATTAGCGGGGACAACAGCAAAGGAAATAAAAGAAATAAAGATCAGAGCTCTAAATCAGAGTAAGTAAATGAAACAAACCGGTCATATTCAGACCGGTTGTTTTTTTGCAGATAACCTTCTTAGTTATTTGGCAGAAAGAGATTAAAAAGGACAATTCTCAAAGGTCCCCTTCAAAAAAGGGCGATCATTGAATTATCCTGTGTCCACTGGACCAACTTTGATTCCAAAAGCCCAATTCTTTAAAAGCGTTCCAAACTGTAAATGGAGTGCTGCAAAACTGACCCCAGGAAAGTTTTAATTGGAAGGAATTCGTGTACATATTTATACCGGAAGTGAATGTAAAAAATCATGTTGCGTTAGCTATTTGATTCTTTTTGCATTAGATCTTCTGCTCTAGTGTTGATGTCTCCAAATCATCAGTATCTTGATGAGTATAAGTAAAGTTTTTTGTCATCAAACTGACCACCACTAAAACAACAATGTTAACAAATAGGGCGATAATACCCACATTCAGGTCTTTTATTGCTTGAGGAAGATAAGGAAACAGTTGTCCAATTTTTATATTCCCCAGTTCCATGATGGAAACTAGTACTCCTCCTGTTATTATCCCTGCAAATGCTCCATGTTTGGTTACAAAATTCTTTCTCATCAAACTTGCGAAAAAGGCAGGAGCAAGTTGTGTAATAAAATTATAGGCGATTAAAGCGAGACTAAAGAGGGTGTTTCCACCTTTAAAGGTCAAGTAAATCCCTACTAGAGAAATAAGCGGAACCAAATATTTTACCAGTTTTGCAATTTGATTTTCCGTTGCAGATGGAGTGAATACGCTGTATACATTTTTCGCAAGCAATGTTGATATAGACATCAACAGCATGGAACTTGGGACTAGAGCGGCTAACACGCCAGTACCACCGATTAAGCCTACAAACCATGGATCAAATTCTTGTTTAGAAAGCTGCAGTAAGATAAGGTCGGCGTCGCCGCCTTTTAATCCAGGCATCTGTAAGATCGCTGCAAACCCGACAAAAAAGGCAAACAATAAAATCAATTGGTACATTGGCATTAGGATTGCATTTTTTCGCAGTGCTTTCTCGCTAGAGGCAGCATAAATAGGAGAAAACCCGTGCGGCCACATATAAAATCCAATAGCGCTTAATACAACGGTCGATATATACCATGAAACGCTCATTCCCTGATTTGGAAGTATGGTATAGTTCGGCTTTGCCTGTTCAACGGCCTCATACATAGGTTGAAGACCGCCATAATAATGAAGTGGGAAATAAACTCCTAAAAATACAACAACGCCAAGAATCAGAATATCCTTCAAAATAGCTGTCCTGGCAGAACCGTGAATACCGGAAACCATTACAAAAATGGTAACACCAATTGCTCCAACCCAAATGGCAGCTGTAGAAGAAATGACCCCATAGGATGTTGCAGAAACGATATATCCTAAACCCTTCAATTGCAGGACTAAGTAGCAAGTACAAGCTATAACACCTATTACAGCAACAAGCACACCAAGATAGGGACTTTGATATTTTTTCACAAAAAAATCAGATTGGGAAACTAATTTGTGTTTCTTTGCATACCTCCAGATTGCAGGAAATGTCCAATAGGAGATGACTGTAGCCAGACAGCCATATGTCACGATACTAAAGATGGAACCACCTTCCCCATAAGCCGAACCACTTGCACCCAAAAAGGTAAAGGTAGTATACATTTCACCTGCGGATAAGAGGAAAATCAATAGGGCTCCCATTCCGCGACCTCCAACTGACCATTGTTCCAAGTTCATTTCTTTCCCTTTTTTAGCCTGGATACCAATCAAAACGGAAATGACGAAAAAAAACAGGATGAAAAAAACGGCAATGTTCATCTTGAATCTCCCTTCTGATTAGCAGGATCGAGTAGATAAATAATCCCCATTATACCTGTGGTCAGCACAGACCAAAGTACAATCCAAAAATGAAAAAATGGCATACCCAGAACATAGGGAGTTACTTTATTTGTAAACAAAGCGCCCACAATAAAGCCAAGAAACGGGATAATTCCGAGCCAATATATTTTTTTCAAACTCTTAACCCCCTAGTAAGTTAGATTTAACATTTTTAAAGTCCCATGAACAAATAACTTCACCCCATTTTGTAGAGCCTGTTCATCGACTGTAAATTTGGGATGATGGTGAGGATATATAATCCCTTTTTCTTCATTACGAGCTCCTATTCCAATATAAGATCCCGGAACTACTTTTTGAAAAGCAGAGAAGTCTTCACTTCCCATAATTGGCTTTGAAATTTCTCGACTTTCTTCACCAAATATTTCACAGACCGTTTCGTCCATCAATCGGGTAACTTCTTCATCATTAATGGTAGGAGCATAACCAAACTGATAATCGAATTCATAAGTAGCTCCATGCGCTTCAGTAATCCCTTTTACTATCCGTTCGATAAAATTCGGGATTTCTTCCCGCAGTTCCGGATTGAAGCTGCGAACTGATCCACCAATGCTTACCTTACTTGGAATAACATTAATCGCACTTCCCGCATGGAACTGAGTCACTGAAATCACCAGGGCTTCCTGGGCATCTCGATACCTCGAAACAATGTGCTGGAGATTTGATACAACCTGAGTTCCAATTGCTATGGGATCGACGGTAAGTTCAGGCTGTGAGGCGTGCCCCCCTTTACCCACCACAGTAATGTTAAAAGTATCAGCTCCAGCCATCACTGGACCGTAACCCAAACTAATTTTCCCTAAAGGAAGAGTCGACAAGAGATGGGATCCAATGATCATATCCACCCCATCCAGCACACCGTCTCTCACCATTTCTTGAGCTCCACCGGGCGGCAGTTCCTCAGCATGTTGAAATAAAAAGCGCACCTCCCCTTTAATTTGATCCTTTAACTGTGTAAGAATTTTTGCTGTGCCAAGCAGCATCGCCGTATGCCCATCATGTCCGCAAGCATGCATAACTCCTGAATTCTGTGACACAAAGTCAAAATCATTCTCTTCTACAATTGGAAGCGCATCCATATCTGCCCGCAGTGCAATAACCTTCCCAGGCTGCTGACCAATCAAACGGGCCATAATACTCGTTTTTGTCGGACGTGAAATTTCCAATTCACCAAAAGTTTGCAGCGTTTCATAAACAAATTGTGCTGTTTTTTCCTCCTGAAAAGAAAGCTCCGGATACTTATGTAAATATCTTCTCCAAGCAATCACTTCATCTTTAACAGCCTCGATCAAATCATGAATCATTATCGTTTGAGACATCCACTACAACTCCTTTTTCATTAAACTTACATAACATTTCTTAATTTAGGATAGTTTAAGGAAAAAATTCCTTAAATAGAGTATAATCTCACACGGTCTTTATTACAATATTTTTTGAAAATTCCAAACTATTTTTTCACACTAAAAAAGCACCCAAATTATGGGTGCCTGTAATTCATAATAATTGATAAATTTTACTCGGTCTTCCACGGGTGGCATTAGCCTCTTCACCAACGCATTGTGCCAACTCAACTTCGCACATATCCGCAACAATACGCCGTACATTCCGCTCTGTCATCTCAAGATGTGTCGCTATGTCCTTTGTAGTAAAATCACTCCAGCCCATTCTTTGAACAAGAGCCGATATCTTCTTATACGTTTTAACACTGATATTTCCGTTTTTCAACTTTTCTATAAGGGGTTTATTGTGGGTACGGGTATCATATTGCAGTTCTTTCTTTTTGCCTGGTGATTCGATAATTTTTCCATCATCTTGAATAATCACAATTTCTCGCTTCTTCATCTCTTTTGAATGTTGAATAGCACGAAAAGCATTGATTTCCGCCGAATAGGCAGTCTCACCGAAGCCAATTCCGACGGCAACGGTTGTATCTGCTTCAAAAGCCAATTTTTGAATGGTATCTTCGAGGGTAATGATTTCTCGTTCAATTGCGCCGCGAGAACTAAAAATCATGTATCTTCCATTCCCTTTCTCTGAAAAGGAACCATTTATTTTTTCTCCAAGTTGAATCAACATTTCTTTTAGCCGTAGCTCCAAGTATTGTAAATGATAAGGAGTTTTCATTTCCTCTGCAACTTTGTTAAAATATTCGACTTCAATGATTTCAACTCCGATTTGTGTATCCTTAAAGTAGGAAGTCTTTACTTTTTCAGAAAGAATTCGAAGCGTTTGCCTCACTTCCATCTTACTCATCGACATTCGGTAAGCTGGAATGCCATATTCCCTTAAAGCTTCACACACGGAAGGAAAACAAGAAAATGCTCCTTCTGTCTTTCCCGTATTCCATAAATCCAAGTGAAAATGTACCAATTCATCCGTATCAACATCTGTCTCAAACACTTTCGTATAAATCTTTTTGGTTTTTATATTCAACTGTGACAAAGCTTCCTCACTTATATTATTTGAGGACATAGTATCGATACTTAGATGCTCAATGATTTTCCCTTGTTCGTAGATCATCTCTAAAAAAGATTTATAAAAACCTGATTCCGTGGCAGGAACATGGACCATTATTTTATCTGTACGTATTGTTTTTCCCGCAATTTCATAGGGAAGTGGACCAGAAAAAAGCCATGCATGTACGTGAGATTCATGTTCCTTTACAATATTCTCCACCTCTTCGGTCTTTACATAGGGCAATGAGATGAATTCCAACTCATGTTTATATTCTTCTGCCAAAACTAAAATTTGTTCTATAGAAGTTTTTAGACCGACAAGTCCGATTTTATACATCCAGTAATCGACTTCCTTTACCATCTGTAATAGATTCATTGTTCTTTCTAGAATATCCTGGTTTAATCCAAGTCATGATATCGTAATCCTAATTTTTCTGCTGTCTAAATATTGCTCAATTTGTATGAGCCCTGGTTATTATTTCTTTTGTTACTCTTGATCATATCAGCAGAAAAAAGAAAAGAGTGGTAGCGATGGTATAATATATAGTTGTATTCATACCCACGCCAAATTTTTTCTCTTATGTATCATTTTATCATGCAACATGAAGGAAAAATACGTTGTATAAGCTTTTAATGAGAGGTTTACAAGTCAGCTTTCTTTATAGTTCGTTGCAAATCAACGTTTACTTTCCCTAAATTGAATAACGATATTACTATCATTTATAACTGTTCTGGTATTTTTACATATACGAATGATAGAGGAACATCTTTTTGATATTGCACCATAAGAAAAAGAGCTGATTTTCAGCTCTCTAGGTTAAAATAAAGTTTAAATGACTAGATCCAGATAATCAAACTCATTACTAATGAGAATCCCCTTCAAAACTTTCACCATAAATCGATTGCATTTACATGATAATAAGAAGGTCGAGGTGTTACTTCTTTAACATATAAATTTTACGAGGTCTTCCCCGAGGTGATTGAAGTTCTTCTCCTTTGTACTCCACTAAACCGCTTTCACTCAAACTACTCATAATTCTCTGGGCATTTCGAACGGTCATGGATAAATGAGAAGCTAAGTCTGAGGAGGTGAAGCCGTCCCAGCCCATACGATCAACCAATGCTTCTATCTTTTTATACGTTTTTATACTAATGTTAGCCTGATTCAATTTATCCAGCAGTTCTTTATCATTAGAACGGAAGGTATATGCCAATTGTTCTTCTTGACCTACGGATTCAATCATTACACCATCTTCTTGGATAACAACAATTCCGGAACTGTCTTGCTTCTTCGAATGACGGATTGCCTTGCGGGCATTGATTTCTGCCGATGCAGCCGTCTCGCCAAAACCAATACCCACTGCAACTGAGACATCCATTTCAAGGGCCAGTAATTGAACAGTACTTTGCAAGCTGCCAATTTCCCGTTCAATTGCCTTGCGTGAACTAAATATTTGATAGCGGCCGTTTCCATTTTCTATGAGTGATCCATCTAATTTTTCGCAAAATGAAAGCAAGGTTTGTTTAATTTTCAGCTCCAAATGTTGAAGATGATAACGAATATTAACCTCGTCCACAAATTGATCAAACTGATCAATTTCAATAATCTCTACACCTATCTGACTATCTTTAAAATAGGTGCTTTTTGCTTTTTCAATCAAAATCTTGACCGCTTGCCGAATTTCCATCTTTGTCATATTTATTTTGTAGACAGCAACATTTTCTTTTTTCAAGGCCTCATATACAGATTGTAAAACGGTTAGGACAGCATGTATCTCCCCTTCCCTCCACAACTGAAGATGAAATTGAACAATTTCTTGATAATCATATTGTTCATCAAATGTTTTTACATAAATATGTTCGGTGGAAATCCCTAGCTCTTGCAGTGACTCATGCAGAAAAAAGTCTTCCAATCGAATCATATCGATGGATAACTTATCGAAAAAATGTTTTTGATCTGCAGACATTTGTAATAAACATCTATATAAACTAGATCCTACGGGAGGACAATATGTAAAATTGGCCTCTGAATCCAACATTCCTTTTGCTATTCTATAAGGAACTGGTCCAGAGAAAAACCAACCATTTACTGTACTTTGGTGTTTCTTTATAATGTCCGTTACCTCACGTGCATCTTCATATGGAAAATCAATAAAATCTATTTCATGTTCAAATTCATTAGTAACATCCCGAATTTTCTTTATAGATGAAAGTGGACCTACAACCCCAATTTTATACAAGTTTATTTAACCCCCTACATCTTACTATTAGTTTTATTATATCAAAATAACCACCCCTATCAGGGAATAAAAATGAGAGCCAAATATAAAAGCATGTAAAGCACCGTTTGACATTAATAAACGGTGCTGCTTAATATGCTTTCCTATCTATCGTGAGTTCAAGAGTGGCAGGACTTTTTGACTCAAAGGTTTCGAATCCTATTGTTTCATTAACAATAATTACCAGAAAATAATTTCTCTTTTTTCTGAAAATTTTATTGAAATAGATTATTCTTAATTATATAATACATTTAACGAAAATAGCGTTAAATATTCGTTAATTAAAAATCAGTATATTGGAAGGAATTAATGAAGTTCTCAAAGGATGAAAGACGGTAATTTGAGTTTAAGGCATGTTTAGAGAAAAAGTTTATAAATGGAATGGTGCAAAACGCACAAACTACAAATGGAAGAAGGTTTAGGAGGAGAATGTAATGGAACAAAAAGTAATTAAAGATACAACTAATCTTCAAAATCATAAAACGGGTGGTTTTTTCAATCGAGTAGAGCGAATAGGAAACAAAATCCCCCACCCCTTTATCTTATTTATTTATATGATTGCTTTTTTATTTGTTGTAACCGCTCTCTTATCAGTTTTCCATGTTTCGGCATCGGACCCCATAAGTGGAGAGAGAGTGGAAGTTCAAAACCTCTTAAGCCGTGAAGGCATCCAATGGATTTTGCCGAATATGATTAAAAACTTTTCCGGCTTTTTACCACTGGGATCTATTTTAGCTCTTATGCTAGGAGTAGGATTAGCAGAAAAAGTTGGATTGTTAGAAGTTTTGATTCGGAAAATGTCGTTAAAAGTCTCAGGGAAATACGCTAGTTATTTAGTTGTATTTGTTGCCTTTTTTAGTCATGTTTCTTCTGATGCAGCGCTTGTTATTATGCCTCCCCTTGGTGCTCTAATTTTCCTTGCTGTGGGACGGCACCCTGTTGCTGGGTTGCTTGCTGCCATCGCTGGGGTTGGTTCAGGTTTCACTGCCAACTTATTAATCGTCACAACAGATGTCCTGCTTTCAGGAATTAGTTCGGAAGTAGCGAAAGGCATGAATGGAAATTTGACCGTTAATGTTACTGATAACTGGTTCTTTATGGCGACTTCCGTTCTCGTACTCACGGTAGTTATATCCTTGATTACAGATAAATTTGTCGAGCCGCGCTTAGGAAAGTATGAAGGTAGCGGTCAGCATAAGAAATTGGAGCAATTAACGAAGCAACAAAACAAAGCACTCCTGGCTACAGGTATTTCAGCATTGATTTTTATTGCTGTTATGGCCGTTCTAGTCGTTCCAGAAGGAGCTCTATTACGAAATCCAGAAACTGGAGCGATTCTCCCCTCGCCATTCATGTCTGGAATTGTCGCAATCATCTTACTCTTCTTTTTTACAGTTTCTATTACTTATGGAGTTAAGGTGGGAGCGATTAAGAAACAAAATGACATTCCGGAATTATTAGTAGACCCAATTAAAGGAATGGCCGGATTCATTATCATGGTTTTCCCGCTTTCCCAGTTTGTCGCTTGCTTTAACTGGAGTAATATGGGTAAATTTTTGGCTTTATCCATCACAGATCTCTTGGAACAGCTAAACATAGAAGGTGCACCTGTCCTAATTGGGCTAATGTTCTTATCTGGACTTCTTTCAATGTTCATTGCCAGCGGATCTGCAATATGGTCTATATTGGCACCCGTTTTTGTCCCAATGTTCATGGTATTAGGCTATCATCCTGCCTTCGCCCAAATGTTGTTCAGGGTAGCAGATTCATCTGTACTGCCATTGGCTCCTGTATCTCCATTTGTCCCACTATTCTTAAGTTTCTTACAAGAGTATCGAAAAGATGCAAAACTAGGAACTTATTATTCTCTTATATTGCCTTATCCGATTATCATCTTCATCATTTGGACGCTATTGGTAGTTGTTTGGTATTTCCTTGGCCTCCCAATTGGTCCCGGAGTATATCCGAAATTACCGTAATTTAAAAATCTCAAGCGCCTCGCATGCCCCTTAAGCGACTTGAGGGGCTGTGCTGCTTGGTCTAAACAACAAATCGTATTATATGAATTATCATCAAATAAATTAGGAGTGAAACGAATTGGATATTATTTCTTTAAGACGTGATCTTCATCAACATCCAGAAGTTGGCTTTACGGAATTTCGAACTGCTTCAAAGGTAGTAGAAGCACTAACTTCTCTGAAATATAACGTGATATTTGGCAAAGATGCTTTAGATGGTGATTCTCGCCGTGGAGTCCCCCCTATAGAAGTATTAGAGGAAACATTTAATAGAGCATTACAAGATGGCGCCAATCCAAAAATCCTCCAAGAAATGGAGGGCGGATATACTGCCGTCATCGGTATATTAAAAGGTAAAACTGATGGCCCAACTGTCGCTTTCCGATTTGATATGGATGCATTGCCTGTTACGGAAAGTACTGATTCTGACCACTTCCCACAAATAAACGGTTTTCGTTCCAAATATGAGGGCAATATGCATGCCTGTGCACACGATGGCCATACGGCAATTGGCTTAGGGCTTGCTGAAAAATTAGCGGATGGTAATTTCGCAGGAACGGTAAAGCTTATTTTTCAACCAGCTGAAGAAGGTGTACGTGGTGCCTATTCAATTGTACAAAAAGGAATTTTGGATGATGTGGATCATATATATTGTCTGCACCTTGGCACAGATGTCCCTCTGGGAGAATTTCACGGTGGGTCTTCCGGCTTTTTAGCAAGTACGAAAATGACTGCCCATTTTCATGGGGTATCTTCTCATGCAGGTGCTTCTCCTGAAAAAGGTAAAAATGCATTATTAGGAGCAGCCACCGCATTGTTAAATATTCATGCCATTCCAAGATTCAGTTCAGGCTCTACCCGCGTGAACGTAGGTGTTCTTAATGGAGGAACAGCCGCTAATATTATTCCAGCGCATGCAGAAATGATCATTGAAACCCGTTCTGTATCCGAAGAAACAAATGCTGAAGTGGAGCAACGTGTTCGAAATATCGTGGCTCATAGTGCAGGTATGCATGAGCTTGAACATGAAATTGAAATTATAGGTCAAGCAATTACGATTCGTTGTGATCAAGAACTTATCGAACTGGCCATGGAAGAAGCCAGGAATGTAGAAGGTTTTTCAACAATAAAAGCTTGCAGGGAATCCGGTTCTGCTGGTAGCGAAGATGCAAGTTTTATGATTCGAAGAGTACAGGATAATGGCGGAAAAGGGACATATATGATTATCGGGACTGATATTCCTGCACCACATCACCACCCTAAATTTGATATTCAAGAAGAGGTTTTACCAAGGTGTGCAGAACTTTTGAATCTAATTGCAAGACGCCTATTAAAATAATTCTTCAGAATATATATATAGGAAGGAAAGAGTGTAAAATGACAGATGTAAATAGATTATCGGAAATCATTGAACAAAAAAAAGAAAAATTCATTGAAGTCAGTGATCGTATATGGAATTTTGCTGAAACACGCTTTGAAGAGTATCAATCTGCTGAATTGCTATGCAGCACCTTAGAGAACGAAGGATTTTCTGTTGAAAAAGGTGTTGGAAACATAGAAACGGCATTCATTGGCAGCTTTGGAACTGGTAAACCCGTTGTGGCAATCATGGGAGAATTTGATGCGCTGTCAGGAATGAGTCAAAAAAAAGCTACAGCTAAACAAGAGCCAATAGTACAAGGTGAAAATGGCCATGGATGTGGCCACAATTTACTTGGTACGGGATCTTTAGCTGCAGCTGTTGCAGTGAAGGATTATATGAAAGAGAATCATATAAATGGGACAGTTCGTTATTATGGATGTCCTGGAGAAGAAGGCGGATCAGGCAAAACCTTCATGGTCAGAGAAGGTTTGTTCGATGACGTTGATTTTGCATTTTGTTGGCATCCACTGGATGTTAACGGCGTTATGTCGATGGATTCGCTTTCAAATTTCCAAGTGTATTATAAATTTAAAGGGAAAAGCTCCCACGCAGCAGCATCACCACATTTGGGACGGAGTGCTTTAGATGCGGTAGAACTTATGAATGTTGGTGTGAACTATTTAAGAGAGCATATCATCCAAGAAGCAAGAGTCCATTATGCAATAACGAATTCAGGTGGATTATCGCCTAATGTTGTCCAACAAGATGCAGAAGTTCTTTATTTATTACGAGCTCCAGAAGTTTCACAAGTTCAAGATATTTACTTGAGAGTTTGTAATATTGCTAAAGGAGCTGCCCTTATGACAGGAACTGAATTAGAAATCGTTTTCGACAAAGCCTGTTCCAATGTTATCCAAAACAATGTGCTAGAATCCGTCATGTACAAGAATTTTCAAGAATTAGGTATTCCACAACACGATGATAAGGAAAAACAGCTTGCCAAAGAAGTCCGCGCCACCTTAACCGAACAAGAAAGGAACAGTACAATCAATCCTTTTAAAGATAATCAAGATGATGCATTGGCAAATTGGTTAGAACCCATCGAGGGCCTCCAAGCGCCATTAACAGGTTCCTCGGATGTGGGAGATGTTAGTTGGATTGTTCCTACTGCCCAATGCACAACAGCTTGTTTTGTTCTTGGGTCACCTTTGCATAGCTGGCAGTGGGTTACACTAGGATCAACATCCATTGCCCATAAAGGAATGCTTCATGCTGGCAAGGTTATTGCGGCAACTGCAGTAGAAGTGCTTCAAAATCCAGAATTAGTTGAAAAGGCAAAAACGGAGCTAAAAGAACGATTACAAGGGAAAAGCTATATCTCCCCTATTCCGCAAGATGTAAAGCCTTTAGTTAAAAGATGATAGACTAGATTAGTGGGTTACCGTAATCGCCCCTTGCATATACGGCCATTTAGTTCATGGTATAAAAAGGGATCTTCGATTGGAAGATCCCTTTTCCGTTTGGTCTTTATATTAATTCCAAATTTTTGTTAAGAGCAGTTTCTAACATCTCTAAGTGTCATTAAAATTAAGTGGTAAAAAAGCTTATTCCATCACATTCAACAGATATCCTTCAATTTCGTGCTTGCTTTTTAAAATAACTATTAGCTTTTCAGGGTCACTCTTTTGAAGATCGGCAAATCTGGCTTTCATTTCTTTCTTGCGAGGAAAATAGGTGGTCATGATAAATTTAATAAACTGCCAGTCTAATTTTTCATTGCAGCCTTTGCCCATATCCGGCCTTGTTTTACCTATATTAGACAACCAACGTTTTATAACCCGGTAAAGGCAAACACGGAGAGGAAGTTCTAAATAAATAATCGTATCGGCAAGCTCCGAACGTAAATTAAAAGAATTACTATAGTTGCCCTCCATTATCCACTTGTCATGACTTAATACCTTCTTCTGGGCAGAAATAAAAGCCTCTAAAGGAGCCTCCACCCAGCCAGGCCTCCAGTAGAATGTATCCAAATGATATACTTCGATATTCAAATGATCTCCAAGCCTTCTTGCAAAAGTAGATTTTCCGACACCCGCGGACACTCCGATAACCATGATACGTTCCATTGATATACCATCCACTCTCCCCTTTTATGTTCATAAGAAAAGGCGACCCTTCTTGAAGAAGAATCGCATCAGTTTTAGAAAATGAAGTATGGTTGCTGCGGCGTCCTGTCAAAGAACAAGCCAGCCTTACATTTTATCTCTATTAAATCAGATGCCCTAAATGTTTCTTTACCTCGTAATCAACAAGTTTTTCATCTTTCTTAATTCGTGCCAGATAATCCGGGTTGGCTATAAGCGGACGGCCAATCGCCGCAACGTCAATGATGCCCTTTTCCAGTGCTGCTTCTGCTGTTTCAGGATCAAGCCCGCCCACACCGACTATGATTCCATCCCAGTGGCTGCGTACCAATTCATGCATGGTCAATCCTCTTGCAATCGGTTTGGTAAATTCCATCGTGGATGGGTGAATCATTTTGACTCCTGTTTCATTGAACGCTTCAATAAATGTTTGGATCGCTTTTTCAGGGTCTTCCCACATGTAAGACGGCTGGTCAATTTTCAAAGCCGAGAAACGAATAAGGGTACGTTCCACTCCAACCGCATCAATAACTGCTTTTAGCACTTCCTTCATAAATGTCAGACGCTGTTTTAAATCACCACCGTACCGATCGGTCCTTTCATTGGAGGTGTCAGAATTGAACTGGTCTATTAAGTAGCCATGTGCACCATGAATTTCAACGCCGTCAAAACCAGCAACCATTGCATTCTTTGCAGCTTGTTTATATTGGTTCACAACTTCTGCAATATCCGTCTCTGTCATTTCTTCAGGAGTGTCAAAAGGTTTGCCGAATCGTGAAACCTTACCTTCTGCAGCGATAGGTGACGGAGCCTGCGGAGGAAGTCCTCCTGCAATTTCATGGTGACTTGCACGGCCCACATGCCAGATTTGCGCAATAATCGTTCCGCCTTCAGCGTGTACTGCTTCCGTTACTTTTTTCCAGCCGTTGATTTGCTCTTGAGTATATATACCGGGAACTCCAGGATTGCCCTTTGCTCTTGGTGAAATCACTACACCTTCAGTAATGATAAGTCCGATTCCATCTTGAGCCCGTTTTCGGTAATATTCTACGGTCAGGTCATTCACAACACCAGTTTCGTTATCGGCAAACGAACGTGTCATAGGAGCCATAGCCGTTCTTGTTTTTAAGTTCCATGCACCTATTGTTACAGGTTCAAACATTTTGGTTTTTATTGTTTTCATATAAGTTCCTCCCGTTAACCGCTTAACCTGAGCTGAATTTTAGTAACTTTCATTGTGTAAGATTATCCGATAAGTGGTTAATTTTCAAATAATTCACTCTGATTTTAGCGCTTTTGATAAAATATGGTAATAAAGACCAATGAAAAAGCCAGACAGAGAAAATTACTTTCCCTGCTGGCTAATTTATTTTTCTTCATTAATATCTTATTAGTCTCGTGCTCTTCTGATAAAAAAAGACACGATCAAACCAATGATTGCAAGGACAAGACCGAAAATAAAGGCATCTTGAACGCCTGCAGTCAATGAACCGCTAATGGCAGATGGATCGAACGGATCTTCTGCATTTGCCATATAATTTTTTTGGGATGCTGACATGATTGTAATGGCAACGGTTGTACCGATAGCCCCTGATACTTGTTGCAATGTATTCATTAGAGCAGTTCCATCCGGATAAAGATTTTTCGGCAGTTGATTCAGCCCATTTGTCTGGGCCGGCATCATGACCATCGAAACACCAATCATAAGGAGGGAATGCATGACGACTACCATAATGATCGTCGTTTCAGTCGTTACGTTCGTCAAGGTCCATAACATGACAATCATGATAATGAAGCCAGGGATCACTAACCCTCTTGGCCCGAACTTATCAAAAATGCGCCCCGTAACCGGAGACATGATACCATTAAGCACTCCACCCGGTAATAGTACCAGCCCAGCAGAAAATGCAGCTAATGCAAGCCCGGTTTGCAGGTATAGCGGTAAGAGAATCATTGATGACATGATGATCATGAAGGTGATGAAGACGGTTATTAAACCAAATGTGAACATCGGGTATTTAAAAACGCGCAAGTCAATCATCGGTTTATCCATGTTGAATTGTCTTACAGCAAACAGGAAGAGCGCTATAAGTCCGACAATGATAGAGGAAAGAACTATCGCATTGCTCCATCCTTGTTCTCCGACAATGCTAAAGCCATAAACAATTCCGCCAAAACCAATGGTTGATAAAATAATGGATGGTACGTCAATTTTAGGTTTGGTGATTATTGAAACGTTTTGCATATACTTGAGACCGAATAGTAAAGCGGTCACAAAGAACGGCAAAGACACCCAGAAAATGTAATTCCACTTCAGGTTTTCAATAATCAAACCTGAAACGGTCGGCCCGATTGCTGGGGCAAACATGATCACCAGCCCCATCAATCCCATCGTCGCTCCCCTTTTATGGATAGGGAAAATCAATAAAATGGTATTGAACATGAGAGGCAATAAAAGACCCGTTCCGATTGCCTGGATGACACGGGCTAGCATCAAGATGCCGAACCCAGGTGCAATTGCTGCAATGAGCGTCCCAATGATGGAGAATACCATTGAGGCAATGAATAATTGACGAGTATTGAACCACTGAATCAAGAGTCCCGAAACGGGAACCAATATCCCCAATGTTAATAGGTAACCCGTTGTCAGCCATTGCACGGTGGAAGGACTGACATTGAACTCTTGTATTAGATCACCCAGAGCCATGTTTAATGCCGTCTCACTGAATAACCCAATGAACCCTGCAATTAAAAATGCAATTAAAATGGGAGTCGTTCTAATGACTGGTTTTTGTTGCTGTGTTGCATCTGTAGACATAAAATATTTCCTCCAATTACTAACTGTTCGACCTAAGCTTAATAATTTTTTCGCATGACTTATTTATTTATCAGCAATAATGGTATCTGTTCGGCAATGGCTTGGAGAGGTTCCCCGCTTTTCGCCGTTAAGGATAAAAGGATACCTCCTTCAATCAAAGCATTAATTACGATACTCAATTCTTTTGCCCGTTTCTCACTGAATTCCGCCTCGAGTAATTTCTTCACATATATGGATTGCCAATCTTCTATCGCTTCTTGGCAGGCCGTTCTTATCTGCTCACTCGTCGTATATGTTTCCGCTGCAATCGTTCCGATTGGCAGTCCTAATAGATTTTCACTATCCCCAAATACCTCGGATAATTGAAAAATATGAGCCTGAATGGCTTTGATGGGGTCATCGATTTCATCAAAGCCCCGTTGAATTTCATCTATCACGAATTCTTTAGTATGAATTATCGCCTCTATTGCCAATTCTTCTTTGCCTTTCGGAAAATAATGATACAGAGAACCTTTTGGGATTCCACTTTCCTCAATAATGTCTTTAAGCCCTACACCATAATATCCACGTATTCGAAAAAGTCGGGAAGCAGCTTCAATAAGAATGTCTTTAGAGTTTCGTTTCTCTGCCATAGCTGGATCACTCCTTGAATTATATCAACCGGTCTATTAGAGACTATACTTGTATATCATTGTTTTGTCAAAGATGATACTTATGTATGTATTGAATATGCGATTGAAACTCATTGAAAACAAAAAAGAACACCTCCTAATGGTGTTCTCTGCAAGTTTAAAAAATCGAGAAAATCAATACCTTCTTAAACAACCCGGCATTTTTTAAAACGCTTCCATTATTAATCAAACACATCGTCCTGGCTCAATATCTTCAAGGATTCTTGTCATGATTTTTGAAATCAAGAATAGCAATTACAAACATGCCAAAGCTTAGCATCAGGGAAATAACTTCGAAAGTACCCATTCATACATCGCCTCCTTATATCCAGCTTTTCCTGATCAGAGATTGTCCTATACAAGAAAACATAAAGTACTGGCTTTTCAATGGTATATGCATTAATAATAAAAAAGAGCAACCCCAGTAAGAGGTGCTCACGTAGTAATCATATTCCTTGGAATCAAAAGTACATATTTATTGGAACGACTTCAATCTAAACTCTTTATTGACAATAAGCTCTTGATTTCCGCTTCTGTTATCGAGTGTTTTTTGAGCCACATCATATACACTCATACACTTTGCTCCTGTTATAGAATGAGTTTATTATGTTGGTCCAAAGTTTAAGTTTAAGTTTAAGTTTAAGTCATTACTTACCTTTTAATAAGGCCGAACAACTTTTCCATATTTTTTCTTCTTTCTGCTCTCGCTTGGATGGCCTGATCAATGGTAACTGTGATAAAGTGACATTTCGATAAAGGTCTAGATTGAGAAATTAAATCTAAATCTTGGCTTATGACGGTGCCTATTGTGACAAAACCACCACCTGTCATTGCATCATTATGTAAAACAATCAGTTCTTCCTCATTTGTAAACATAACAGATCCTATAGGATACGCAAAATCAACTACATTCGAAAAACTAGTTCCTGCACCGAATGGTGGGTATTGCTCAGTAAATGTCACACTTGGGCCAGTATATCGGTAAGCGACCCGGTTGGATTCATGCGAAACGATCCATTCCGAATTGAGAAAAGTTTTTAACCCCTGATCGCTCAACAAGTAACCTGATAACCCCATCGTGACACGTAATTCTTGAAAGTCATTAAAGGTTGGGACGAATTCTAGTGGAACAGATTTACCAACCTGCTTTGAAGCTCCCGGCAGTGGCTCATTAATCTGTATTCTATCGCCTACAGCTAACTTTCTGCCATCAAAGCCCCCAATCTGGCTTAGTTCATAGGTTGATTTACTACCTAAAACATCTTGAACCTTTATGCCACCAGAGATACTTAAATAGCTTTTCACCCCCTGTTGGCAAGCTTTTATCGTTAAGATGTCTCCTTCTTTTACTTTATGGGCTTCCCAGAAAGATAATCGATGGTGATTTAAGTATGCTTCCATTGGAGCACCTGTGAGGGCGATAATTAGATTTCTATGAATTTCAAACTTTCCCCCTAATAATGTCATCTCAAGTGATGCAAATTCAGCTGGATTTCCTACTAGTAGGTTTCCGATAATAAATGAATATTTATCAGCTGCTCCTGATGGCGGTACACCCAGATGATACTTTCCGACGCGTCCCATGTCCTGTACCGTGTTCCATAACCCAGGCTCCTTAATTTCTATCATTTAAAAACCCTCCATGAGCTCATCGATATACTTTTTTCCTTTTTGTACATATTCAAGTGGCGAAAGATCAATTTCTTTTACTTTATTAATATACGTTCCAGTACTTACATTGCTTTCGATCTCATTATATTCAGATTCCTTAACAGGACGATACTTCCATATATCTCCGGGTCTTGCCAAAAAGGAAGTCTCTTCTAAAGGGTTTATTTTATCTACTAAAGGGATAGCTGATCGTCCTATTAGTTGATAGCTGCCTGGTCCATTGACTGGATAAATCACATTGAATGCACCACCTATACCAATGCTTCTTTCCGGCGTTTCTGTACGGGGACTATTATATTTTGGTGCTTGAATGATCTCATTTGGCTTTAATCCAAGCGGAAAATGCCAACCCGTTCCAGGCAGAAATCCAACCATCGTAATTAAATAGGGTGTATCTGAATGAGTTTTAATAAATGATTCTTTGTCTGTAAACCCATTTACTTTCATCACATATTCAAAATCTGTTAAGTCAGGGGCCGGGTGTCTGCTCTTAAAACGCAGGGAATATTCTCTTGACACTGGATCGTCGTACCATGCTGGAATTTCTACTATTCGTACTGATAAATTTAATTTTTCAGGATTACTTTTCGTTAAATCTATTTCTTTTAAATAGTCCAATAAATCTCTTGCTGAGACGATGTCCGGATTATAACGAACTAAATAGGAGGCATTGGATGAAACAATATCAATAATGCCTGGAATTTCTCTTTTTCTCAGCTCCTCAGTCACCGCAATTGCTTTAAAGTTACTCTCAATTCTCATTTCACGAGAAATTTCAGCATAAATGTATTCGTCTCCTCCGAAATTAAAATGAGTTTCAGGTAAATTAAACAATAATTGTCGCCCCCTTTGTTATTTCAGCTTTTTCATCCGCCTGCTTATTGTCGCAGGACTAACACCTAGTACCTTAGATAATTTATCGGCAGTGCCGTATTTTTGCATCCCTCTTTGAATAAGTTGAGTTTCTAATTCTTCTACCGCTTCTTTAAGCGGCATTAATTCTAAAACTAATAGTTGTTTTTTCCTTTTTTGAACTTCCCCGTACAAAAATTTCAATGCATGCTCCCGTTTAATCCATTCTCCCTCGCCCAATAATGTTAAGCGCTCCACTATATTTTGAAGCTCCCTTACATTTCCCGGCCATGAATATGTCTCTAGAACTTCAATGGCTTCTGGGGTGAAACTTTTCTTGATATCATACATTTTTTTAAATTGTTCCAAAAAATAAATGGCGAGGGGAAAGATATCATCTTTTCGTTCACGTAATGGCGGAATACTGAATGGAATAACATATAATCGGTAGTATAAATCCTCCCTGAATTCACCTTGGTTCACCAACTCTCGTAAGTCCTTATTGGTTGCTGTTATAATTCGAACATCTACAGGTCTCGGATGGGTCCCGCCAATTCTAGTCACTTCTCGTTCCTGCAACACACGTAATAGCTTCACTTGCATATTTAAAGGAAGTTCACCAATTTCATCGAGAAAAAGCGTGCTGTTATTAGCAATTTCAAACAACCCTGCTTTCCCATTTTTATCTGCACCAGTAAATGCCCCTTTTTCATAACCGAACAATTCACTTTCAATTAGATTCTCTGGAATAGCACCGCAGTTAATCCGGACTAGCTGCTGGTTACTCCGAGGACTGGCTGAATGAATTTGGTGGACAAATACTTCTTTCCCAACACCGGATTCACCTTCCAGTAGAATAGTCGAATTAAATTGGGCTACTCGCTTTATCTCTACTACTAAGCGCTCAATTGTTTTCGAACGATAAACAAGTTGTTTATTGTTAAAATCATCATGATCTTGTAGAGTTTGAGAACTTTCGTCCGACTGATAATGAATTGAGGGACTTTCTTGTGTAATATCCCTTGAAAGTACAACTACTTTTTCTAATTTCCCTTCATGGTACACCGGGGTAGCGACAGACCAGACTCTACTTTTTCCCATAGAATCCTGAATCGATGTAACCTTTTTCTTTTGTTTTTGACATAGTTCAAAAACATTAGGCTGAAAAATGTTCTTTCTTGTAAACTCACTTATATGCTTACCAATTATGTTTTCTGGATTTTCCACTTTCCAAAAATCGTTAAGAAACATTCCCGCTACTCGAATGATTTTTCCGCTTTCGTCAATGACGAGAATTTGTTCCTGGGAAGAAGCATATACCGTTTGTAAATCAGAATTCAGATTTCGTACAAAGTCTAATTCTTTAACAGAATCCTCGAAAACTTCACGCGAGAAAAAAATATGAATGAGTCCTTTTATTATATCTTCCATTTTTAAAGGGTAAAAATTCCCAACTGTGTATTTAAAATTAATAGAAGCGTTCACATTTATAAGAGTTTCCCCAGTCATTACTTTATCAAGGTTTTTATCGATACTTAATAACACTTTATAGTCTCGAAACTGTAAAAATGAGCGGTGGAGACCTAAAATACTTTCTGCTGTTTCATTAATATATTCTATTTGGTAATCGATATTCGTTCGGACAATTCCTACCCCAGCTCCATGTAAAAGGATATTTAAATCCTTCAAATTCAGCTCACTGATTTGATTTCGGGCATGTTCAATTGTAGTGAAGCCGATAATTTCTCCATTGGCATCTTCCCCTATAATAAGAGTAACGTTATGGAAAAATTCAACAGGCGAAAACTGTGGGACTTTTAAAATATCATTTTTATAGATAATTGGCTTTGATAAGTCTTCATTTTGAGCAATTTGGTTCATTAGAATCTCAATAGTACTATAGCCAACTAAAGACCCCTTATCCTTTACAAACACAATATTCGCTTTTTGATTTGATAATTTTTGAATGACGGCTCCAATAGTGCAATGTATATTAACATATACTGAAATCGGTTTAAGAATATCGTTCCAAATAATCAACTTACTCACCCCTCCCGATTAAGAAATCTTTATTTTATTATACTTTTTTTTAGTTAAGGATTTAGAAGTATTTTAATATAAAAATAATTTTGATTATTTGGATAACTATATCTATAATTTTTTTCAACAACTAGTGAAATAACTACGGCTTAGTTTGAGAAGTTTACAAATTAATTGAAGAGAGTCTAGAGGGCGATTACAATACAATTCGTTATATTGGGATCTAAACAGAATGACTCCGGCATACAATACCGGAGTCATTTACTAGTCAACTATCTATAAATCCTTTTTTAGGACTGTCCTTTTTAAAAGAGCATCGTTCATTAATTAGACCCCCACTACTATACCAATATACATTTTAGGACAAGTATCTTATTAGATGATCTTATTAATAGGGACAATCTCGACGCCACTCCCTTTTAAAGCCTCTACAACTTTTTTAGCCAGAGTCGGCGCTCCTGGTGTATCTCCATGAATACAAATGGTCTCTGCTTTAATGGAAACGTCTTTTCCATCGTGTGTGATGACTCTTCCTTCTTTGACCATACGAACAACTCGCTGTGCCATTTCTTCATAATCATTGATTCGTGCGCCTGTTCTCGTTAGCAAAATGGATCCGCTTTCAGTATGCTCCCTGTCAGCATAAGCTTCTTTTGCAACTGGGACACCCATTTTTATCGCTTCTTCCATCACTTCCGATTGGCTAAGCGCAAATATGATCATATTTGGATCGATTTCATGAATTGTTTCTAATATTGCTCGTGCTATAGTCTTATCTTCCATTGCTTTCATAAATAAAGCTCCGTGTGGTTTACAATGCTGGATTTTGACATCTGCTGCTGCACTGAATTCTCTTAAGGCACCTACTTGATACATCACATAGTCTTTTATTTCTGATGGAGTACAGGTCATGAAGCGACGACCGAAACCCAATAAATCTGGAAAACCTGGATGTGCACCAATCCCTACATCATATTTCTTTGCTATTTCCACTGTTTTTCTCATAACATGGGGATCTCCGGCATGAAAACCACATGCAATATTAGCTGAGGTAATAAGCTGCATTAATTCTTCATCATTGCCTAATTCATAAAGGCCGAAGCTCTCACCCATATCACAGTTCAAATCTACCTTATACATAGTTTTCACCCCTCAACTTGAACTTTATTTTCTGCTAAAAATTGAGTCGTATAATTACCACTAATAAACTGGTTATTTTTCATGATTTGTTTGAGAAGCAAGAGGTTTGTTTTAACTCCCTGTACTTCAATTTCTTCAAGCACTCTCTGCATTTTTGTGATTGCTTGATCACGTGTTATTCCGTGAACAATAATTTTACCGATCATCGGATCATAAAAAGGGGTCACCGCACTGCCTTCCACGATGCCAAAATCCAACCTTACATCGTTTTCGGGTAATTTCAACCTAGAAATTACACCAGGACTAGGAAAGAAAGTATTAGGATCTTCTGCATAAAGTCTGCTTTCAATCGCGTGTCCTGTTTTGTTTATCTCTTCCTGTGTAATCGTCAGTTTTTCCTTCGCAGCTATTTTCAACTGTAGTTCAACTAAATCTAGTCCCGTTATTTCTTCAGTTACTGGGTGTTCCACTTGCAGACGAGTATTCATTTCAAGAAAATAGAAATTTTCATTTTCATCAAAAATAAATTCCATTGTGCCTACATTTGTATAATCGATTTGTTTTACACCTCGAATGGCTGCTTCCAACAATTCTTTTCGAAGGGTATCATTTAGAAATGGCGAAGGGCTTTCTTCTATAACCTTTTGATTTCGACGCTGGACCGAACATTCCCTTTCAAATAAATGCAAGACATTCCCGTGTGTATCGGCGACAATTTGCACTTCTATATGCCGAGGTTTTGAAATCCATTTTTCTAAAAAGACGGTACCATCATTAAAAAATGAATTAGCTTGTTGCTTCGTCGCATCAAACACCTTTATTAACTCATCATCATCTTGAATTAGCTGCATCCCAATACCACCACCACCGGCGCTAGCTTTCAACATGAGTGGATAGCCAAGATCGTTCGCAATCAGCAATGCTTCGTCAACTGACTCAATGCTTTTATCCGTACCTGGCACAACCCTTACGCCCGCCTTTTGCATTTGGGTACGAGCTTCAAGCTTACTGCCCATAATGTGTATCGTTTCCGCAGAAGGTCCGATAAAGACAATATTTTCTTCCTCACATTTGCGTACAAATTCCGCATTTTCAGATAAGAATCCATACCCAGGGTGAATAGCATCTGCATGTGTTTCTTTTGCTACCTGAATCACTTTTTCAATATCAAGATAACTCTTTTTCGCTTGAGCAGGACCGATGCATACAGCTTCAGTCGCCTCACTGACATAAGGAGCCTCTGCATCGGCTTCAGAATAGACAGCGACTGTTTGAATACCTTCCTTTTTACAAGTACGAATAATTCTCCTAGCAATTTCCCCTCGGTTTGCAATCAGCACCTTTTTAAAATAGCCCATTTACTTTTCCTCCTTCCTTCTTCAAAATTGATTACTGTTCAATGATTACCCCTATTTCCTGTCCTGCGTCTAGAATGTCCTCGTCCTCTACAAAGAATTGTGCAAGAACTCCATCTGTTTCTGCTTTAATTTCATAGAAGTTTTTCATGACTTCCACCATAGCAAGAACGTCACCAGTCTTAACTGTATCTCCTTCTTTTACGTACACGTCCTTATCAGGAGCGGGTTTGCGATAAAATACTCCTGGAATTGGTGATAGAACTGTTTTTTGTTCAGCCATGATTGATTCCCCCTATTTGTCCTAATACTTGTTTTTTCATTTGATTGATTTTTTCTTTGTATTCCTTTCTTGCCTCGAGGGCTTCATTAATGTCAACAGCCACAAAGCGTACCTTCTCATTTGTTTTGATTTGTGCCATTTTGTCTAAATCCGTACTGATAATTGTACAAATCGTCGCATAGCCTCCACCTGTCACAGCATCGTTTAACAAAGCAATCGGTTCGACACCATCTGGTATTTGAATCGATCCGATAGGATACCCTAAATCCACAACATTTGAAGGATTGCTGCCGGCTCCAAATGGTTGTTGACGCTCTACGAAATTCAAACGCTCCCCTTTAAAACGGTAGCCAACACGGTTTGCTTCCGGTGTAACCGTCCAATCGATGGAGAAAAAGCGTCTTTTACTTTCTTCAGTAAGGCGATAACTGCACAATCCTACAACAACACGTATTATATTCGTTTTTGAGAAAACCGGAATTAATTCATCACCTATGCGTGTTCCGATTGCAATCTTTGATTGGTTTGCATTACCGATTTTCAAAAAGTCCCCAGCTTGAAGTGATCTTCCTTCGAAACCTCCAATTCCGCACAATGTATATGTGGACCGTGATTCCATAATAAGCGGCACTTCAATTCCGCCAGCTACCGCTAAATACACCCGGGCTCCTTGTTTAACAAAATCAAAGGACAGAACATCTCCAGCCTTAACTTCTAATGTTTCCCACATTGGAACATACTGATCATTAATTTTTGGTGGTATTTCCCCTCCTGCAATAGCAATGGTTACATCTTGTTGGAATTTTAAGATTGGCCCCATATAAGTAATCTCGAGAACAGCTGCATTTTCATCGTTCCCAACAAGAAAGTTGCTTGCCCTGAAGGAGTATTTATCCATGGCTCCCGATGGCGGCATACCCACTTCATAAAAGCCTATTCTCCCATAATCTTGAACAGTCGTTTGAAGGCCAGGGTTAATAACTTTAATCATGCATATAACCTCCTAATCACAGATTCTGAAAACGCATTTGGATTTTCGAGAACATCTTTAGGTTTAAAGGTAATATCCTTCGTCAAATAACGGAATTCCCCATTTTCAACTTGTTTTCGAATATCTTCGTACTCCTCCATGGAAATGCTTCGATATCGAAAAACATCCCCCTGTCTCGGGAAGGTCATTGACTCTTTAAAATCATGTAAACGTTGCTCCTTTTGAAAAATCGGTGCTGCAGCAGTTCCAAACAATTGATAACCACCTGCACCTTGAACCGGATATATAACGGCAAATGAACCGCCGAATCCGAATGCTCTCTCTGGCGTATATGTTCGAGGACGGACATATTTAGGTGCTTCGATTTGCTGCTCGTTTGGAACCATTTGATAGCACCATGGCAATCCCGGTACAAAGCCTATCATCGAAACCAGATAAGGGGCATCCGTAATTGATTTAATTAAATCTTCTTTTGTTTGAAAGCCATTTGTATGTGCCACATATTCAATATCTGTTGATGTTGGATCCTGATGTCGATCTCTAAAACGCATTAATGCCTCATGTGTCCAAGGATCTTCAAATAATATGGGTACATCTACTGCACGTGCAGTTATTTCAAAGTTTTCCAAGGAAACATATTGTCCAAGTTCTTTCAATTTTGAAATTAAGTCATCTGGATGAATGAGATCTGGATTAAACCGAATCATATAGGAAGCATTGGAAGGACAAATATCCAAAATTCCTGATACTTTCTCTTTTCGTAACGCCTTAGTAATGGCCATTGCTTGAAAATTTGTTTCAAGACTCATTGCCTCAGCTAATTCAACAAAAATAAACTCATCACCGCCATATTCGTAACGGGTCAATGGACTTCACCTCATTTATTGGATTTATACTAAACCATTGCAATTCTCATGCCAAAACGGAAAACGATAATATTTGTTGATTATTCAGACTATTTAAATGGCAAATCGTCTAAATCCGTTTATTAATATTTCAATTTTGAAATATAATCTTTCAAAAATGAAATAAATCAACAGGTTACTAGTTCATAATGTCTAAAATATAAAAAAGACCACAAAGCTTTCTAGGCTTTTGCAGTCTCTCAATTTATGTCCTCATCAACAATAATGAAACTATCTATAAAGTATTTTCTTACAAAGAGTCCATTACTACTAATAACCAAGTTTTTTTTCTACAACGTTCATTAAGGGTTTACCGTCAGAATAAAGCTTTAAATTTTTCAGGAATAATTCCATAACACGATCTAGGTGTTTGGAAGAGTTGTAAGCATTATGTGGGGAAACCATGACATTTTCCAGCTGCCAGAAAGGGTGGTCCTTAGGTAAAGGTTCTACTTCAAACACATCTAGAGCCGCTCCTGCTATGTGCCCATTGCTCAAGGAATGAATTAAATCTTCATCAACAATCGTATTACCTCGGCCGACATTAATTACAAAGCTGCCTTTTTTCATTTTATTTAAGCGTTCTTTATTAAAAAAGTATGATGTATCTTTTGTAAACGGAAGGGCCAAGACGACAAAGTCGGAACTGGAAAGGACCTCATCCACTTGATCCATTCCCATTATCAAATCAGCAGGTTCATATTCCGTGTTCCTCTTGGAGGGATTCCGGCGGCACCCAATAACGGTCATACCAAGTGCTTTACATCTCTTTGCTATCTCATAGCCAATATCCCCATATCCAATTATCCCCACTGTCGCATTCTCGAGATCTTTCACAGGAATTTCAACCCAAGTTTTGTTTATTTGATTTCTGATCATTGTCGGTACACCTCTTGCTAATGAAGACAGCATCGCAATGGTATGCTCCGCTATTGGGACAGATGTGCAGCCTTTGACATTGGTGATGATGACATCGCTGTTTTGTATATCTTCATTCAGCATGGCCTCCACTCCAGCAGTGTCTGAATGGACCCATTTAATATTTGGAGCTTTTTTTATAATGTTAAGATTATCATGAAGCCCCAGCGTATAAATGACATCAAACTTCGATAGATCAACTGTTGGTTGTGGTTCAGGTTCACCGAACTCCCATGGCTCGACAACAACTTCTGAACAAATCTCCTTAAACTGATTGATGTATTTTTCCGGTATATCGACCCTGATATAGAGTGAAGGTGCTGTTTTCTTAGAATCGGACATTATAAAACCTCCTCAAGAACCTACGATACCCTTTTCCCTCTTTTATGGGAAAACAATCCGTTGCAGATTAGACCATGCCTTGCTTTATGGTCACCTCAAGAAATCTGGCTGCTCTTTTCTGATTCTGTCCCAAAGAGGCTGAAAACTCAGCCATCCCTCATATTCCGTTCCCGTTTGTTCTGCCGTTAACTTTGCATACTCTTCTTCTATAAAAATAGGCTTACCTACAGACTCAGCCATTATCTGTGCTTGACATGAACGTTCCATCGTTATGAACCACCACGCAGCTGAATCTACAGACTGGCCTACAGTTAACAATCCATGGTTGCGGAGGATGACAGCTTTGCATTGACCTAAAGCCTTAGCAATGCGTTTCCCTTCTTCGGATGCGTAAACCACACCCGTAAAATCATCAAATAATGCATGATCTCTGTAAAATTGGCAGGCATCTTGCGTAATCGGATCTAACAATCTCCCTAAGGAAGACCATGTCTTTCCATAGACTGAATGAGCATGTGCCGCTGCAATGGCATCCGGTCGCGCTTTATGAATTTCAGAATGAATGGCAAAGGCAGCACCATTCACAGAATGTTCACCCTCTACAATATCACCTTTATGATTGACCAATATAAGATCCGAAACGGAAATTTGACTAAAATGCATCCCAAACGGATTAACCCAGAAATGGTCTGTAAATTTAGGATCACGGACCGTAATATGGCCGGCTATCCCTTCATCGAAACCAAACTTTGAAAAAAGACGGAAAGAAGCTGCCAACCGTTCCTTCCTGTGAATGCGTTCTTCTTCCAATGTATTGAATGTTGCGGGTTGCAGGGAAATTGTCTTTGTCATTTTTACTTTCCTCCTCAATTTTTCCGTTTTTTTGCCGGACCATCAATTAGCCATTGTGTCCATGTCCGCTTTGCCCTTTATATCTTGCTTCACTTCACTTTTGTTTCTGTGATCATTATTCGGACTTAGGAGAGTGATCGTAGTAATGACGACAAAACTAGTAGCGAGACCGTACAGGATTGGTTGAGTGGAGGAAGGTCCATTAATCACCAATCCGACAATAATAACGATCATGCTGGCCAGAATCGAGTAAAATGCCGCTGTAGCCGTGACCCTTTTCCAAAAGAAGCCAAGGATGATCGGAAAGAACACAGCACCGGATAAAATTGCGTAAGCTACATCCAATGCAACTAAAATATCTTGAATCCATATCGAAACGATTATGGTCAATACACCAATCGTTAAAGTTGTAATTCGGGATGTTTTTAAAAATTGACGTTCATTCATTCCCGGACCGATATATTTTTTAATAATGTCATTAACAACTAAAGTTGACGAAGCGAGCAAAGTTCCTGAAGCTGTGGACATTAGGGCCGAAACCACACTCGCAATGACAACCCCCAATAGGCCAGCAGGTAAAGTTTCCATCGCTATACTGGTAAATGCATTTTGGGGATCGCCTAAATCAGGAAGGATAATAAAAGCGCACATTCCAATGATACTGATTGCAATCGCATAAAAAACACTATATATTCCCGCTCCAACCGTTCCGCCACGAGAAACAGCTTTGGTTCGTGCGGTAAAAAGACGCTGCCAAATATCTTGGCCAACAACTACCCCTAGAGTAAATAGTAGGAAATATTGAAAAATTGTTTCTCCGCCAATGTTGCCTAACTCGAAATGTGAGGCAGGGAGATTTTCTTTAAGCGAGCCCCACCCTCCTGCCTTAGAGATGCTCATCGGAAGCATGACAAAGAAAATGCCGATCGTCATGATGACGAATTGCACGACATCAGTCATGGTGACTGACCACATACCTCCTAATATTGTATAAAATAATACGATCCCACCCCCGACTATCATGGAAACCGTTAAATTCCAGCCAGCCAAAACATGTAAAATCGTCCCCATCCCAATCACTTGCGTTACAGTCAGCATGAATGTATAGATAACAGAGACAAGTGCACTGATCAATCTTGTCTGAGAGTTGTAGCGCTTCTCAAGCATTTCACTGATCGTCAATACTTTTAAATTAAATATCTTATTTGTTAAAAATAACCCGATAGCGATTATGCCGAGGCCGATCATCACCACTAGCCAAATACCGGATATCCCAAACTGATAACCTAACTTTGCTGTTCCTAGAGTAGAAGCCCCCCCTAATATCACAGCAGCTAAACAGGATAAATACATAAAATGACCAAGATTACGTCCTGCCACAATGAAATCATCTGCTGTTTTTGCCCGTTTGGATCCGATTACTCCCACAATGATTAAAACAGAAAAATATAGAATCATGATCGATATATCCAAAATATGCATTTACACATCTCCTTTTGGGCTTGTATTGTTCTTTCGCTTTGTAAAGAGGGAAGAAAGGACTTCAACGATTCCTTCCTTCTTTACAGTTAGATGAAGGAACTAATTGTTAAGCTGGGTCTCCAAATCTCCGACTCTCTCTTTTTTCTCCAGTTTCCCTTTTTTTGCAAGAGCGATGAGTGTGATGAATTCATAGACAATATTAGCGGCTGCGGCAGCCGTGATTTGTCCGTGATCGTATGATGGTAAAACCTCAACAAGATCGAATCCAACAAAATCTATATTCGTCAAGCCTCTCACCAAAGCCAAGGCATCATCAATGCTGGCACCGGACACTTCAGGGGTCCCCGTTCCCGGAGCATAGACCGGATCTAAAAAATCAATGTCAAAAGATAAAAACACCGGACCATTCGCAACACGCTCATGAATGACCCCCAGCATCTTTTCAACCCCGAGACGTTTATAATCGTTTGTCGTATAAACGCCCAAACCTAAATCCCGGGCATCTTGAAGATCTTCCGGTCCGTACAGACCGCCCCTCATACCAATTTGAAGAGATCGCGATACATCGATGAGCCCCTCTTCTATTGCACGGCGAAAAACGGTTCCGTGATTATACTTTTGATCAAAATAACTATCCCAGGTATCAGAGTGAGCATCGAATTGAAGCAGGGCAACAGGTCCATGTTTTTTTACGATCGCACGTAACTCCCCTAGTGTAATGGAATGATCGCCTCCCAATGAAATGGGAATGATCCCTTTTTCAATGACGGGGGTAAGCTCTGCTTCGATTTTTTTATATGTTTCAGAAATATACCCCGGAATGATCGGGATATCCCCATAATCTATTCCTGATATATAGTCAAAAATATTAATATCTTGTTCTGGATTATAAGGACGTAAAAGGATTGAAAAATCGCGAATGGCCTCTGGTCCGAATCTCGCACCCGTTCTAAATGATTGCCCGGAATCAAAAGGAATCCCCGTAATGACAAAATCCATATGTTCATCTACCCGTTCAACAAATGGGAGCCGCATAAACGTACGCACTCCACAAAAACGGGGTGATTTGAATGAGTCTTTCGGTTGATACTTCATCATGTAACATCCTCCTAAATTCTAATTCTGCCATAATTTTTTTCACACCACTGCAATTGCAGCTGCCCTACAAACTTTCATCTTTTCTAATAGAATGGCTATGGAAATTCTATTTCTATCTATTACATAAGCAAGATTCAGGCCAACTATTTTGCTGTGGTATATAGGGCTTTTCGTCATTTTGTTTCATTCAACTGATTAAAAACTTAATCATTTTCTTGTTTTTTGATTTATTTTTTGATTATTTAGACTTTTTGATTTATATTTTAATTAAACAGCATCCCAAAACCCAAAGGAGCGGAACTTATGTACGATGATATGCTGGAGGAAGAACTAAATAAGATTATTGAAACATCGAATAATAACATTCTCATTACCGATCAAGATGGGATCATTTTATATTCCAACCCAAAGCTTTGGGAGATTTATGGTATGAAAAGTGACTCTTATATCGGTACCTCCGTCTATCAATTAGAAAGTGAAGGCCTTCTCACGCCTTCCATCAATGCGATCGTTTTAAAAGAAAAGAAAGCGAAGCGCATAATGCAAGAAACGAAAACGGGTCATGTTGTCATGTCGACTGGCTATCCCATTTTTAATAAGGAAGGACTTCTCGTTAGGGTAATCAGCTATGGTCAGGATCAAACCGAGATTTTGCAATTGCAGGATCAATTTGAGCAATTACAACGAAAAATAAAAGGCTATCAAACGGAAGTCGAGGATTTAAGAGAAAAGGAACTGGATTACCATTATTTGATTGCCAGAAGTAATGAAACGAAGCATATTTTAAAAACGATCCATAATGTTTCAAAAACCGATGCAACGATTCTCTTATTAGGACCTTCCGGTGTAGGGAAAAGCACTTTTGCCCGTGCTGTTCATGACCAAAGCAACCGAAAGAAAGAGCCTTTTATCGAAGTGAATTGCAGCACGATACCTGAAAGTTTGTTTGAATCAGAAATATTCGGCTATGAGCCGGGATCATTTACAGGGGCAAATAAACAAGGGAGGCAAGGCCTGATTGAGCAGGCTGACAGCGGGACGCTTTTCTTAGATGAAATCGGGGAACTCCCACTTGCCATGCAAGCTAAATTACTGAAAGTATTACAGGAAAAAAAGATAAAGCGCATCGGCGGAAAAAAAGAAAACCATATTAACTTCCGCCTGGTTGCAGCAACTAATCAAGATTTGAAGGAGATGGTAAGTCAAGGTAAGTTCAGATTGGACTTATTTTATCGTTTGAATGTTATTCCCATCCAAATACCGGCATTACATGAACGTAAAGAAGATATCCCTCTCTTAATTCAGCATTACTTACAGAAAACCAATGATAAATACCAGAAATTCAAAAAAATCCATCCATCGACTTATGAAATTTTGACTCATTATCATTGGCCCGGAAATATACGGGAATTAGAAAACTTAATTGAACGGCTAATCCTGACCATCGAAGAGCCCATTATATTTCCCGAACACCTTCCCCAATCCATCACAGGGCAAATAGAACAGCCTGAAGATTCCACCTTCCTGGCAATCGAACAGGAATGTGAAGAGAATTTCGATTTAAAGAAGACACTGGAAAAGGTTGAAATGCAACTGATTGCAAAAGCATGGAAACAATGTAAAACCACATACGAAATGGCAGAACATTTAGGCATCAGCCAGCCAACAGTCATCTATAAATTAAAGAAATACAAAGAGTATTTGTAAATGCATCTTACTAAAATCCCTGTAAACCATGAATGGCCCTTAGCTAATTAAAGCTAAGGGTGCATTTTGAAGCCTTATATGACAGCAATTCGAAGTGAAACTATGAAGATTATCGACAATAATACCAATAAAAAGCCCCTCAAAAAAAATCCACATTCAAGTTGAATGGGATTTAAAATATCACGTTTCCAAATTATTAAAGTTACCTCTCACATTAATTCAAACGGATGATCGTCAGTGAAGCCCCTTACCAACTGTTAGCGACCAGTCACAACGGTAAACACAGTGTTGGTTCCATTCACTGTGAATGACCTGAATTTTGGTTTCTTGGAAGCGTAAACCGATTGCCCCCACTTCACCTGTTGTACCGGTTGATCCAGTAGCTCATTATTCCCTTTGCTACGGTTGCACCTGTTACTTCCTGCTCCCTTTTCTTCACATTTCCATGATTGTCTCCATTTTAATGAAAATAAAAGATATTTTACTATATCAACAGAATTGGAATTACATATATCCTATTTTGAATTGAATAAAAAAAAGAGGCACCCATAATGGGAGCCTGAATTTTCAGTGAAGGTAAGCCATTATATGTAAACGGTAACCATTCCGCATCCTTATGCTAACACGATGATTGAGAAATGGGATATTCCACCCAGTAACTTAGGAAATATCTTTTCTATTGTACCGAAATTAAAACAGGCTAGCTTATAGTCGGTTATTTCACTGCCTTTTTTCTAGCTTTCACTTCATATAATGATCCTTCCGAACTGACGATATATTCAGGCTTTGGTTTCCCAAGGTTCGCTTTATGGCCTGCGATATGGGCTTCACTCTTTTCCCACTGCTTCCAATGCGCCTCCGACTCCCAATTGATCATAATGATGACCTCTTCATCCCCGCGACGCACTTTTTTCACCATCACACTTAAATCGATGAACCCTTCCTGCTTTTCTATGATCCCTTCCCCACTGAACCGTTTTACTACTTGTTCTGCATTACCTTCTTTTACCACCATTTTTCTCATCTGGACGAACAATCTGAACAACTCCAATCGATATACTTATAATGAATCATTTTATTCGATAACGATTCTCATTGTCAATTATTGAGACTTTGACTTAAGAGCACTACTTAAAACTACAAATCCAAAAACAAAATAAAAAATGGATCAGGAAGTTATGGCATATCTTCCTGATCCACTTTTTATTGTCATTCACCTTTTATCTTTAAGACTTTTGGGAACATAGTCATTCAGTTTATTAAATAAAGAAGTAATGTAGGAGCTGAGTTCGAAACGATCCTCCTGAACAAATTCAACTAACGACACTCCATTCTTTTTCATAACTTTTCCCCCTTTAGTTTTTATCCCGGTGCATAAACCTTTTCAGGGCACTAATACCAGTGAATTCTGCCATTTGCCGAAATCCATAACTTCTCTCCATTGTTTTCTTTATTTAATTATACAAGAAAGCGCTTACAATGTAAAATATTATAATACTAAAGATTGCTATTTAATTAGAATGTTCCAGTTATATAAAGCTACATATTTATATTTTTAATCTATGCTGGCCTTTTAGGTGCACTTTCTTAATCAATTACTACTTGTCTTGTTCACAGTGTATAAAATTTCATGAAATGCCCTTCAATATTTCAGTTAATCGCAGGAACTCTTCCTTATCACGATTTCTTAATGAGTGATCGATTTCTTTTTCGATTTGTGCTTTCCGGTAATCACTAAGGGCCTTTTTCAAAACCATTTCAGCCATCTCTTCAGGTTCAAGCGATGTTCCTGGCAATTGCTTCTCCATACGAAACCAACTCCTTAACCTTTTTTCTATTATACTAAATAACTTGGAGATTATTATTATTTATTAACTTCTCCTTTCCTCTTTTTTATTTCCTTATCCACATGATTTCCACTTTGCCACTCTTCCATACATAAAAAATACTAAATGATTTGAATTTAAAACTTTTCATTTTATCCGGGAATATCGAATCGTTTATTTCCATTACTTTAGAATTAATTATATTCCATAACAGGTGATTGGAGCTAAGTTATTCGCTTCATTTTTTCAGAAAAGTCAGAAATATATTGACCAGTATGGATAAGCCCTCTAAAATAATCTAAATAATCCAGTTTTTTACTTATATTCATTAACCATCATTTTTGTTCTTTTCGGCTTTATTATTGTTGAAAACAATTTTGATGAAAAACTTAGCATTAAAGGAGCATTTATCATGAAAAAAAGTCGAGTTCTTTTCGCAAGTTTAGCCGGTTCCGTTATTGAGTGGTATGATTTCTATTTATACGGGACAGCTACTGGCCTGGTTTTTACAACTTTATTCTTCCCCAATCATGACCCTGCCATTTCACTTCTTCTCGCCTTTGTCACTTTCGGGGCTGGTTACGCAGCCCGACCAATCGGGAGTATCCTATTCGGTCATATGGGTGATCGCATCGGACGGAAGGCAGCACTCATGTTCACCCTTATTGGTATGGGAGGGAGTTCAATGCTTATCGGTGTTCTGCCCACTTATGCCCAGGTTGGGTTGGCAGCCCCCGCCATCTTGGTGGTGCTGAGATTGATTCAAGGGATTTCCTTGGGAGGTGAATGGGGCGGAGCCATCCTATTGGCAACGGAATCTGCTCCAAAGGGTGTCCGTGGGTTATATGGATCAATTCCCCAATTAGGGGTCCCCATCGGTTTGGTTGCCGGTTCGTTCAGCCTGACCCTTATCAGTTCCTTGACAACCGATGCCCAATTTTTATCTTGGGGTTGGCGGATTCCATTCCTTTTAAGCGGTGTACTGATTGCATTGGCAATCTGGGTAAGGAGTGGCATTGAAGAAACGCCGGAATTCCAACAGCAGAAAGATAGCGGCGATCTTGCGAAAGTTCCCATTATTGAAACGTTGAAACACGATTGGAGAAGTGTGCTGCAAGTGATCGGACTAAAAATTGGGGATGGGTTCTTCAATGTATTCATCATGTCCTATGTTCTCGTCTTTACTACACTGTATTTTGGTTATTCCCAAGATTCAGCATTGACCGGTTTAACGATTGGCTGCGCTACAATGCTAGTAACCATTCCTGTCATTGGTTACATTTCTGATTTTATCAACCGAAAAATCATCTATTTTGGGGGCCTGATTCTCCTTTTCATCTTGGCCATCCCATATTTCACAATGATCGGGCAAGGAGCCGGCTGGTTCTACTTTATGCAGGCAGTTGTACTCGGCGTCATCTGGGGAGCCATTTTTTCTACACAAGGGACGTTATTCTCGGAGCTCTTTCCAGCCAAGGTGCGTTATACTGGATTATCTGTCGGTTATCAGGTCGCGGCAGCCATTGCAGGTTTCGGCCCGCTGATCTGGACCACGATGGCGGAATCATATGGCCCATCCCCTCTGGTATTTGGCGGATTCATGATGGCAGGTCTCGCAATTTCCCTGGCGCTTTGTATATTATCACCGCATTTCAGCAGAAGGATCAAAAGTGATCAAACACTCAATCCACAAGAGCTGGATTTGAACTGATTCTAAAATCCCAGGCATAAGTAATAACAGAGGCTGAACGTCCTTTCACTTGGACAACCGGCCTCTGTTTTTTAGAAAGCACATGCCTGTCTAAACTTCCTTAATTCCCACAATCTCCAAAAGATCGGTCAACGTCCGGATTTCATAGGTGGGGCTGATTCCCAGATTATTATCCTTTTGATGGGGATTGTACCAGCATGTATCCATTCCATAATTCAAGCCGCCCTGTATATCTGATGTCAAGGAGTCGCCCACTATCAACGCTTTCGATTTATCTGTAATCTTTAACTTCGTAAATGCATAATCAAAAATCCCTCTATCAGGCTTCTGAAACCCAGCCTCTTGGGAAACTATTAAAGTTTCAAAGGTATTGCAAAGGGGTGACCCATCGATTCTTGCTGTCTGCACTGTCGTGAAGCCATTAGTTATAATGGCCAGCCGGCATCCTCCAAGCTTCTCGCAAACCTCCAAAGCCCCGGGCAGAAGATGTATTTCCTTTCCCAAATGTTCTAGGTACCTACGGCTGAATGCATCCGCATCAATATCAAGCCCATGCTTCAGGAACAACCGCTTGAACCTTTCCATTCCCAGATTTGTTAAATCTATAAGCCCCTGTTCCAAATCTCTCCATAATACCTCACTGATTTCTTGATAGCATCCCGCATAATCCTCCGCCCCTGTAGGCAAACCGAACTCTAAGAAAGCTTCATGCAGTGCATTTTTTTCCGATATTCCAAAGTCTAGCAATGTATCATCAACATCAAATAAGATAATCTCGTATTTCATCGCTGCCTCCATTATCATTTTAGTCCAACTTAACACATTTCCTTTAATTACGTATAACTTATTAGATACATGCTAAATAAATACTGCAAGCTTGGAAAACTACAAAAAGGACAGCTTCAAAGGCTATCCTTTTTTGTATGGTTCTTTATGGAGGATGACTCCTAATGGCAAACTGTTATCATATTTACTCTGTCATGACCATGGCGTTTATTCTATGACGCACAGCTATCATTTTAAATACCAACAGAAAATAAGAGACTTCCCTTTGCGGGCAAGTCTCTTATTTTTATGAAGAGCCAACTATTTTCTCTCCTCTCGGCTTTGTACTATTTGAGTCTGGTTCTCTTGTGATGCCAATTTGATTGAATTTATCATTAATGGACAGTTTGTATGTCAATGATCCTGTGCCTGCATCATCAGGCTTGAAAGTTCCTGCATTAGTCCGCTTTCCATCTTTCAGCAACCAAACCTGATACACCTCGGACTCTTGAAGGCTAGGCAAATTCTGAATTTGCACGATTAACCGTCTTTCTTCTCCTTGCTGCAAAATGTATGCAGCACCGTCCGTATTCATATTTACAGCCGTCTTATCGACAGGCTGCAAAGATAGCGACGTTTTAACCTCCATTGGCAGATTGATGGCCGCAAGTTCTTTTTTCAGTTGAATATTGGAATATAACAGCACAAACGCCAAAACTAGCGCTGCCAACAAAAGACCTGAAGTTACTGGTGTAAACTGCTTAAAGAAAAAACGCCTCCAATTCTTTTCCCTTCTCACCGGAACTTCATCATCCGTCTCAAAGACAAAATTCATAACCTCTGATTTCAGGGAAGAAGAGGGTTCTTTTTCTTCGAAATCCCATTTCAATGACTTCCAGGCTTCCGTCATTTGTTCATACTCCCTAGTGCATTCAGAGCATTGTGTTAAGTGTTCCGCGAATGCTTTTTTTTCTTTTTCACCCAGTTCACCCGATAAAAATGAAAGCAGGTTAGCGCACTCTGTATTCATTTACAAACCACCTACTTCCAAATGCTTTTTCAATAATTTAAGCGACTGGTGAAGTCTGCTCTTGATGGTACCAATCGGTTCATTTTCAATTTTGGCAATTTCGGTTAACGAGTACCCTTTCCAATACAGTAAATCAATCAGTCTTTTTTGCGGCTTGCTTAACTTACTTTTTGCATTGGCAATTTCACTGTGTAATAGCCCATTTTCTATATCATTATTCGGATCTTCTATGTCAATTGGACGACTCATGTCCATGTGTTTATTATTCCGAATATGAACGCTGTCTTTACGGACATAATCCACACACACATTTCGTGTAACGGTCAAAAGCCAGCTTACAAAGTGCCCCTTTTCGGAATTGTAGCTGCTTTTTGTGGTCCAGAGCTTTAAAAAGACCAACTGCACAATCTCTTTGGTTTTATCAGGATTTCCATTTGTGAACTTAAAAATAAAACCATAGATTAATTTAATATGCCTGTCATAAAGCTCTTCCAGAGCAGGACGATGCTTTTTCATTACTAATGCCATCAATTCCTTATCAAGTTTTTCTTTCAATCGCACCTGCAACTCCTCACCAGTAAATTTGGAAAAAACGTGTAACAGGAACGACCATCAATGATCGTCCCTTTTTCTTATTTTGGAAAAACCGTCTTGTTATTTACAATATACCAAACATTTTTCACTCCTTCGCCATTGACATCTCCCGCTGCCTTATCATTCACAAAATAGTAGAGCGGAAAACCTTTGTACGTTACCTGCTCTTCCCCTGTATCTTCCCTTTCAATGGTTCCAAAGTCTTTTTCCTCAAATCCTTTTGGAACAGCAAAATCCCTTTCCATGAACGGTGGCCATTTTTTCAGACAATCACCGATGCAATTGCTTTTTCCTGATTTATCATTCTTGAAAAAGTAAAGTGACATTCCCCTCGAATCAGCCAAGTATTCGCCTGTTGTTTCACTTTCCATTAGTTTTAGGGTTTCTGCTTTTTCATCGGCAGTACCACTAACCACTTGATCATTTTGGGATGAATCATTAGCTTCATTTCCACATGCCGCCAAAGCTAGAACCATCATAAAAACTGAAAATACCATCCACTTTTTCATATACTCTCACTCCTCGTCAATTTACTTCCATCCCCATTTTTGAAATACTTGATGGGATTCTTCCGTTTTAAGATAATCAATGAATTGTTTTGCCTTTTTCTTGTTTTCACTCTTACTCGTTATGCTTATCGGGGTTCCTCTATAGAGCTTGTCTTCCTCAGGGAGCTGAACCAGGTCCGTCACATCCGCAAGACGGTAATGCCAGGATTCATATGTGATCCAAGCGTCCAATTTTGAATTTGCCTTCCATAGATCGATAGCTTCGGCACTGGACTTCACTGAAATGTCAATATTCCTGGTAATTCCAGGAATCAATCCTTTCCTTCCAGCCAAATCTTCCCATAGCCCCAGTTGCCCGGCTCCATTAACATCCACAATCTTTACGCCCTTCTTCGATAAATCCTCCAGGGATTGTATATTCTTTGGGTTTCCTTTTCTAACCAGGATGCCAGCTGACCGTGTATACAATTCAGTGCGGCTCTTTTCATTAATGATACCTGGATGATCATGCATAAAATCTGTTAGCATATACTCTGACCCTCCGTAAATGATATCCGCATCCCGTTTGGCTTGATCAATCCATTTTTCTTCGGGTCCCGCTGTTACTTCAACTTTTATCCCGGTTTCTTTGGTGAATTGTTCCGCCACTTCCTTGATTGGTCCAAGAGGTCCACCTGGTCCATATACTTTTACGACGTCGTTGACAGCTTGCCCCCGTTTCGCACCCATTTCCGATGAAAATCCTAACAGTACTAGCATCAATGATATCCACCCGACAATAAGAACCTTTTTCAAGTCTTTTCTCTCTCCCTTCTAAAAAGCCTTTGTACTATAGATAACGGGACAAACTTCAAAACGGTTTGAAAAAAATGTTAATTATTTATAACTTGCAGCAAAGCACACTGATGATTTCTAGTTTTTCACTTTTTCTCTCAACAAAAAAACCATTCGAAATCGGAATGGTTGCAGACTGTGGACAAACTCCTTAGTAATTGAGTTTGTCTACTATTTGGCTTATAAAAATTTGACGTTTTGGAATGTAGAGCCCTGCTTTCCACGGGCGATCCTCCCCACTCAGGTGTCTCGAACACCCGCTCAAATCACCTTTGTTTCAAAATTAAAATAGAGCTCTTTCTACCAGATTTCATGCACATACTCTTTCAAGTCTCTTAAAACAAGTGGCAGAAAAGGTTAGCTTGAATTGCTTCCCTTTCTCTGTCTTTTTCTTTTTCTTTTCCTTACAACAGCAATCACCAACAATAACAGAGGAATAATCGTTTGCATCAAAATTCCATGAAATGGGAAGGCGATGACATCATATCGACTGACAGCCATAGAGCTAGGATACGACCAAAAGCTGAATTCTACAATCAATATCCCTATCGGCCATACAACAGGACGATAGTCGGAGAGATTCAGCCACTGCGCGGTACCTAAAGCAGACGCATAATAAAACACGGAAATTTTGACAAACGCTCCTACTATCCATACAGCCATGATGGCGGACTCCAAATGTTCAAAAAAGTCGGCCAAACTGATGTACCGAGATACATTCATCACGGGATAATTCTTTGTTGATGTTGTTGCCCCGAGTATAAAAAGAACCATAAGATTCACCACAATTAACGTAATCATCACGGCAAAAACAGACATCATCCCGGATTTCATCCCTTTTTTCATATCGGTTAAAAAAGGGAGGAGAAAAATCATCAGAAAAAACTCGCTGAACCATCCACCCGGTACAATCGAGCCCTTGATTGGAGGCATAATTCCATTCCCCAAAATCGGGAATATATTCTTAAACTCAAGATCAGGGCCTAGGAGGACGATTAAAATTAGGATTGGAAAGATAAAAACGGGAACCAACAATTGGGCAGCTCTCCCCAACACTTCTATCCCTCCGCGTACGATAAAGGCACAAAGGAGTACCATCGATGCCATGATAACGCTAATCGGGGTTTTGACCAGAAAAGAGTCGACAATGAATTCTCCGTAACTTCTTAGGATTTGCCCTGTGATCGGGATATAAAAAAACAAGAATAAAAAACCGAGAATTTTCCCCGGAATCCGACCAATGATCTGTTCACTGAATTGGATAACCGTTTGTTTCGGATAAAGTTTGTGCAGTTTATAAGCGATATACACCGTCGCATACCCGATGAGAGACGCCAAAATGGGGGAAAGCCATAAATCAGTTTTAGCATATTTCGCTGTGATGCTTGGAACACCGAGAACAGCCGTTGCCACAATCGTTGGATACATCATGAATGCCATCTGTAAAGATGAAATTTTTCCTTTCTCCATCATCTTCCTCCTTTCCGTGATAGTATGAAAATTTGAAATCACAAAGCCCACTGATAGTTTTACTTTTTCATAAATTCTTCAATCGGCTTAAAAAAGAATTTCAATCCATTCGGCTGGTTTCGGTTCCTTTACGATTTCTTTTCCTTACAACAGCAATCACCAACAATAACAGAGGAATAATCGTTTGCATCAACATTCCTTGTAACGGAAAGACGTTGACATCATTACGACTGACTTCCATGGAGCTTGGCAACGACCACAAACTGAATATGACAATAAAAATCCCAACCGGCCATACAATAGGTCGATAGCCGGAGAGATTCAGCCACTGCGCTGTACCTAAAGCACATGCATAATAAAAAGCGGAAATTTTCACAAACGCCCCTACAATCCATACCGCCATGACGGCGGACTCTACATGTTCAAAAAAGTCGGCAAAACTGATGTATCGAGATACACTCATCAGTGGGTAAAGTTTTGTGGATGTGGTTGCCCCGAGTATAAAAAGAACCGTAAGATTCACCACAATCAACGTCATCATCACGGCAAACACAGTCAGCATCCCGGATTTCATCCCTTTTTTCATATCCTTCAAAAAAGGAAGAAGAAAAATGATCAGGAAAAACTCGCTGAACCATCCACCCGGTACAATCGCACCCTTGATTGGAGGGATTATACCATCCGCCAATACCGGGAATATATTCTTGAATTCAAGATCAGGAATCAGCAAGATGATTAAGATACAGATTGGAAAAATGAAAACAGGTACAAACAATTCAGCAGCTCTCCCCAACACTTCTATTCCCCCACGTACAATGAAAGCACACAGAAGCACCATCGATGCCATGATCACACCAATCGGGGTACGTACCAGAAAAGAGCCGACAAGAAAATCTGCGTAGCCTCTGACGAGTAGCCCCGTGTTCTGGATATAAAAAAACAAGAGTAAAAAACCGAGAATTTTACCCGGAATCCGACCAATGATCTTTTCAGTGAATTGGAAAACCGTTTGTTTTGGATAAAGCTGGTGCAGTTTATAAGCGATATACACCGTCAGATACCCTATGAGCGCAGCAAAAATGGGGGACAGCCATAAATCAGTTTTGGCATATTTCGCTGTGATGCTTGGAACCCCGAGAATGGCCGTTGCCACAATCGTCGGATACATCAAGAATGCCATCTGTAATGATGAAATTTTCCCTTTCTCCATCTGCTTCCTCCTTTCTGTGATAATTTGAAATCACGCAACCGACTGATAGACTCACTTTTCCATAAACTCTCCAAATGGCCTGAAAAGAACTTCAATCCATTCAGTGGGTCCTGACATCTGTGGGAGATTGAACATGGACATAGCCAAGCCAGTGAGGAGCAATGTAAGAAATGCCACTTTATCTTTTTTAGGATTTTGTTTCATTTTCGGCCATTCATACAAAATGATTAGCGTTACAATCGCAGCTGTAAACAAAAAGGCACCCCATCTCACTTGTCCTTCACCTCTTTCTCTGACAACCCCGCCGGTTTGTTTATATAGCCCTGTCTTCTAATATGGGCCGCAACATCAACTTCCACTTCCATTTTCGCGAATATCTCATCCCAGTGGTTATCTACCTTATTAAACTGTTTAGGATATTTCCTATAGAAATCTTTACCCAATCCTAAAATGTCCGCTTTCTTATCCTGAGTATGCATAAAGGCCATCTCGATGCGTTTTTCAATATCTGTTTGATATGCTCGTTCTGCAGCTTTTAGAGACTTTGGATTTGAAAGGTTCAAATTCGTTCCATTTTGTATAACAGCTCCATCTGTATTTATTTTAACCAGTAATTTCCATTTTTCGTTGATGATTTGCGGAATGATCTTGACTTTGGCTGACACTGGACTTAAAGATATTTTCCCTTTCACCCCTTTGGGTTGGAAGGTCACGGTGTATGATTCCACCTCATCCCTTAACCACAATAGCCCTCTGGTTTCCTTTTCAGTCATCGTCCCAGTCATTTTATCTTTTTTGAACACGGCTGTCCCAACAATGTAAGGAATTCCCTGTAATTTCGTTTGCCCTTTCCCCGGCGGCAATATTTTAACGATTGGAATTGCGGCCGCCTGAGGCCTACCGGTTAACATTTCATCTAAATCCTGCAGTGTGACCAGCATCCCAATATGTAAATCAGATAGTTCTCTCAGCACTTCCCCTGAATAATTTTCCAGGGGTGGCAAAGATTCAAGGATAGGCTTTGCATCCCCTTTGCTGACATACACATTTGCTTTCTCTCTTGGCTGCGGATGGCGCAGCAAAAAATCAAGCTGCTCTTGAATTCCTTCCTTCGCTAACTTTTCACCGAATACAAATACTTTACAATGTCCCCAAAATACTTTTCGCGGAAGCTTGCTTTGCAGCTTAGACAATGCATCTGAAATATTGGCGCCTTTTTCATATCTCACCATTGTCGTAGCCCCACTCCCCCCCTGACTGCTCCCTCCTTGACCGCCTCCACTAGTTATTGAACTTGGAATAAAGACTTGGACGGATAGTTCGATTTGATCATTACCCTTCTTATCGACGGCGGCGGCTGTGACAATCGCCAAGTCAGTGATTTCTATTCGATCCCAACAACCGCTTAGAAAAGTCGTGGTTCCACAAATAACGAGCAAAAGAAGGACGCTTTTCATGAAATGACGCCTCTTTCCTTTCTCTAATATGCTTTTTCGCCTCCAGCCATTATTCACTCCTCTTCACTCCCCCTTTTTGGATTTGGACTCTGTTCCGGGGCTTGACGGTATGCATTAGAATCCCCTGTTAGATGCGGGCGTGTATCCATCATCCACCAAGGAGCTCTCCACAGCACATCTTTCAGCTCTTTACCTTTTAACGGTGCCAGTGGCGTTAAGTAGGGAACGCCGAAAGAACGCAAGCTGCATAAGTGAATGACTATGGCGATGATCCCCATCATGATGCCAAGCAGTCCTAAAGTACCAGCAAGCAGCATCATCGGGAAACGCAGCATCCGGAAAGCAATTCCGGCAATATAGCGAGGCATCATAAAAGAAGCAATTCCCGTAATTGCAACCACAATGACCATTGGGGCTGACACCAAGCCCGCTTGTACGGAAGCTTGACCAATCACCAGCGCTCCAACAATGCTGACGGCAGAACCTACCTGCTTCGGCAAGCGAACCCCTGCCTCTCTTAGTGCTTCAAACGTAATTTCCATAGCCAATGCCTCTACTATTGCAGGAAAAGGGACCGATTCCCGGGATGCTGCTACGCTTAGCAGGAGTGCGGTCGGGACCGCCTCATGATGGAACGTCAAAATAGCAACATAAAGGGAAGGAAGCAAAAGAGATAATCCCATAAAAAAATATCGTAACCAACGGATAAAAGTGCCTGCCATAAAACGTTGAGCATAATCCTCTTGTGATTGAATCAAAGAAAAGAAGGATATTGGTGCAATTAAAGTAAAAGGGGTTCCTTCCACAAGAATGACAGCCCGTCCCTCCAGCAAGCTAGCACAGGCTACATCCGGCCGTTCTGTCGACATGATCTGAGGAAAAGGTGAAAACGGATTGTCCTCGATCATTTCCTCGATGTACTCGCTTTCTAAAATACCGTCTATTTCAATTCGTTCCAACCGAGTTTTAATCTCATCAATCAGTGTTTTATCCGCAAGTCCATCAATATAAGCAATTGAAACATTCGTCCTGGTAAGGGTTCCAATCTTCATCGATTGTATTTTAAGGGCAGGACTTTTAATAATACGTCGCAATTGGGACGTATTTACCTCTAGAGATTCAATAAATCCCTCTCGCGACCCCCTAACTCCCCCCTCTGCCACAGGTTCTTCAATGGCCCGCTTTTCCCATTTGGACAATCCTAAAGAAAATCCATCACTTTCCCCTTCATATAGAAGGATCGGGTTTCCAGAGGAAATCGATTCAATGCAATCCGCCAACATATTCACTTTCACCACTTTAGGAACAGGCATTTTATGTTCAATAAACTCATGTAATGGTTGTGGTTCTTTTGATGACTCCTGCATGAGTGGAGATAGCACATATTGCTCTATTGCCTCGATGTCCGAGAGTCCCGCAATGTAAATAAGCATCGCCCGCGTCTTTCCGAAAAGTAAGAACGAGCGGAACATGACATCCGAGGAATTATCATAAACTGAACGAAGTGTTTCTACATTTTGGCTGAAATTCACATCAAGTGCATCTGCAGGCTTGGAATCTAGGTAATTATTTTGCATCAGGGATTTTTTTACTTTCTTATTTTTTAATAATTTGCCTATATTACGAATCAAGCTGGTTACCCCCATTTTTTTGCAGGTCGCTCTAACTCCATTTTTCTATGTTTCTTCATTAAGGGTATTTTATACAGGAAATCCTGTTTCCGACATGAACTAATTTTCAAGGAAAAGCTATGTTATAAGTTGGCTTTGAATAAACCGTAAACTCTTGTGATATCCTGTTTGTAATTAATGACTAAGGGGTATATCAAAAACCGAGGCTATATATTAGTCGAAAACACTGTCTATGGCTAAGTATTGTATTTTGAATAAGTTACACAGGACCATAAAGTAGGGGTTACTTTTTAAAGGATGGATATTGCTTTTTAAACACCTCTGTTTTTTTATACATTGCATGGGCAATAGACTAAAACATTAGAAGATAAGGGAGATTCTATGTCATTCTTAATCACATTGCTCGGATTATTGGTGTCCACAATAATCGCTACAATATTAAATGCTATATGGCCTCGTATCCCACTTCCGATATATCAGATATCCATGGGAGCAGTGTTCTCATTATTACCATTTCAATTATCATTTGATTTTCATTCAGAATTATTTATGATCTGTGTCATTGCTCCGCTGCTTTTTACAGAAGGAAAAAATACGTCTCGTAAAGAAATGCTTGAATTGCGTAAGCCCATTCTGTTATTAGCCTTTGGGTTAGTCTTTGTGACGGTTTTTGCAGGAGGCTTTTTCATTCACTGGTTAATACCTGATATGCCGATGGCTGTGGCTTTTGCTTTAGCAGCAACCATTACCCCTACGGATGCGGTAGCGGTACAATCGATTACAAAAGGATTGAAATTGCCTGGAAACATGATGCCCATCCTTGAGGGTGAATCACTTTTCAATGATGCTGCTGGAATCGTCGCTTTTAAAGTTGCCCTGGCAGCTGCCTTAACTGGAGTGTTTTCTATAAAAGATGCTTCGCTTAATTTTATATTTGTAGCATTAGGCGGTATCTTTATAGGAATCCTATTGGGCTATTTAATCGTTAAATTACGATTATTTTTACGGGTTCAAGGACTTGAAGAAATCCCAATGTCCATTGTCATTGAACTAATTACGCCTTTTGCCATCTATATGGCAGCTGAAGAATTCCATGTTTCCGGAATCTTGGCAGTGGTTGCTGCAGGTGTCATTCATGGCATCGAGCGGGATCGCCTTCAGAGTTCCACGACTAAATTGCAAATTGTTTCAACTAATACATGGTCTGTATTAGGTTATGTCTTGAATGGACTTGTATTTGCTTTGTTAGGATTTATGTTGCCGAGTGTTTATCAGGAAATTGAGTCCAACTTAAATAGGGGCATTCTTTTTGGGATAAGTGTCTTGATCGTTCTTTTATTATTGGTGATCCGTTTTATATGGGTATACATCCTGCATGATACTTTTACGAAAAACAGAGTGAATCCATTAGAGCAATTCATTATGTCCAGGGTTCACCCAGAAGATAGCGAGGACACTGATGAGGAGAATGTTTCAAGACCACGATTTGCATTTTTGACATCCGTTAGCGGCATTCATGGAACCATTACATTAGCTACAGCTTTATCCATACCATATTTTATGCCAGATGACACTTTATTCCCGATGCGTAATACAGTCTTGTTCATCGCAGCTTGCGTTATATTGTTAAGCGTCACATTGGCTACGGTTCTCTTGCCATTACTGGTAAAGACACCGATTGAATTCAAAGATGAACGCCTAACCTCTGAGGAGGCTTATGAAATTGTTTTAAATAAAACGATCGATCAGCTAAGCAAAGAAGCAACCATGGATAATCAGAAAGCTATCAATCAAGTGATGGAAGATTTGAATGAACAACTGATTGATTTGGAACGGGGAATCACGAACAGACCCGATAATCGAACAATACGCGATTTAGTGGAGCAAGGGACCAACAAGGAATTGGAAGTCGTTTCTGGATTGGTCGAAAAAGGAACTATATCTGAAACAGCCTTAGAACTTTATAAAGTGTATCTTTCAAGAACCATAAATTATATGCAAAAATCTTCGCTGAAAAGGGCTTGGATCAATTTGCAGGCGATTCTTTTCAAGAAAAAGATCAATGTCAAATGGGATAAGAAATGGGAAGCGAAAGTAGAGGACTCCATCGTTAAAAATGCGGACCTGATCCGGGAGTTTCGTAAAGCCCAAAAAGAAGCTTCAAAGGAAGCCATTTCATTGCTCAAACAACAAACTACACCTGAAAACCGTCATGAAGTGATGCTTGTCATTCAAAGATATAATCGTTATTTGAATCCATTCGGAACATTAAGTGAAAAAGAAGCACATCGCTTTGAAGAGATGGTGAGTCATTTTCAGTTGATTGCAATGCAAATCGAACGTGATATCATTCAACAAATGGTTGAAGATGATCAAATATCCATGCAAACAGCAACTGAGCTTAGACAAAACTTAATCTATGATGAAATGATAATGATACAAAGTTAAGAAATGTTAGAGACACCGTTACGACAGGGAGCGGTGTCTCTTTATTTACATTCCAAAGCAAGGATGTATACCTCTGGAAAAATGAAATGACCGTAGATAGAGCAGGTATAAGGGCTTTCGTCGAAATTCCAGAGGATTCATGGCATCTGTTCCCATTATTCTTTATGGCTCTCAGTTTTGCAGCTTTTACAATTGAACCTAAATCAGTTAATACAAGTATCTTGAAGCTGGCAGGTCAATACAACGAACTCTTCCTTGAATTCAAGATACATCGTACATAACAAAGATAAAAAGCATGTTCGTTTCTGTGTATCACGAGTAATTGCTCCAAACTCACGAGTAAAAGCACCGAATTCACGAGTATTTGCCCAAACTCACTAGTAAAAGCGCCAAACTCACGAGTATTCGCTCTAAACTTGCCAGTAGAAGCCGAATTCCCCTTCCAATTTACTCTGATTGATCAATCCTCTGTGCCGATCCTTCTCAATTCCTTATTTTATCAATTCCTTCATTCAATATTTTCACTTGGAAGCGAAAATAGAGATAGAATGCGGTCCAGATGATCATATAGAATGGTATGAAAATCCAAACTCCTATAGCTAATCCTTTTAAGCTGAACGGAATCCAACCAATAAAGAAAGATAATAGGAAGTAAAGAATGCTGACGGTAAGGAAGTGCAGAATGGTTTGAGATAACAAACTCCATTTTTCATTTTCAAAGAAGATTGTTGCCGTGATGAAGAACCAGCCGCATACTAGGCAGCCACTGGCTGCTCTACCTCTCTCTTATTCGTCTTAATTTGCCCGGTCAAGAACCGTGGTCATAATCCATCTAATGAGTTCTTGAGTTTAATACTTGATTCATTTTTACAGGATCAGTTAAGTTTTCAGGATTAAGCAATTCAGCCGCTCCCGCCTCATTTAATAAACCTTTTGCTATCGCTACTTCTTTTACTGTAATATTTTTTTCGTAAGCTTCCAAGGCTATATTATTGGCTGTTTTATACCTGAATCTAGAAGAAATTACGACGGACAAAGATAACGAATTCTCTGCGTTCTTCAAACAAACCGCCTTATTCGCTTCAATACCGTTTAGGCACTTTTCAGTAAACATCGTAATACAATTTGTTAAAATAGAAAAAGAGTCAAAGATATTTTTCAAAATAATCGGTTCCCAGATGTTCAAATCCAGTTCACCTCGATCTACAGCGAAAGTAATCGTTTGATCATTTCCATATACATCAAAATAAACCTGGATCATCATTTCGGGTATACATGGATTGATTTTACCTGGCATAATGGAGGAACCCGGCTGTACCGCTGGCAAATTGATTTCAGCAAATCCTGCCCTTGTCCCTGACGAAAGTAATCTTAAATCGCTGGCCATTTTTGATAATCCACTCGATAATCCTTTTAAGCAAGAAGATATTTTTTAATAAAAATCTGCATTTTGCAGGGCATCAAAGAAATTATCCTCTTTGATAACAGCTAAATGTGATACCTCTGGCAAATATTCATACATCTTCTCTGTGTAACCAGGAGCAGCTACAATACCAGTCCCCACTGCCGTTGCACCAATTACGATAGACCAGCAATCTTTTTGAAGTTTCTTCATTTCTTCTATCTGTCTCTTGATAAAAGTATGATACCCGCTAAATTGTTGACCTAGAGTAATGGGTACAGCATCTTGAAGGCATGTTCTTGCCATTTTTTACAACGCTCGAAAATTCATTCGTTTTATTCGCCAATGAGCATTCAATTTTATTTAAACTGATTAATAAATCATCTATATAGGAAAAGCAAGCCATCTTCATTGCACTTTAAGCACATCGTTCGTAGATTGAGACATGTTAACATGTTCATTCGGATGGACGAAATTATACCCTTTATTACCAGTCAGTAATTCATTTGCCCGGTTAGCAATGACTTCGTTGACGTTCATATTAATGGAGACTCCGCCATCAGCTTGATAAATATCGACAGGAAATTGATTTTTCTTTCCCCATTCACTATTTCATCTACAGTTTTGCAAATTACGTCTTTCTTTTCTTGATCAAGGACCCCTACACTGTGATTAGAAATCGCTGCCGCTTTTTTTATATAAGCCATACTTCTAATTAAGTGGGGATATGATTCAATCGACCGACCAGAAATTGAGAAGTTTTGGCAAGCACGAACCGTTTGTATTCCATAATAAATATCCTCATCAATCTCCATTTCTCCCATTAAATCTTATTCTACACGCATTTTTCAACATCACCTCATTTTTCTTTTAGAAAAAAAGAAGGTTGTTTAAATTGATTCATGACAGCAATTTAAACAACCTTCACTTTTGTGAAATTAATTAAGGAGTTAAGTATTAAAATTAATCGTGAAACTCGATCACTGCTCTTCCCACATTGACACAACTGCAGTCATGGAAAGAGTCGAAAGCTTGATTGATATTTTCTAATTCAATACGATCTAACACAAGCTCATCCAATTTAAATTTCCCATCCAAATACATTTGTGCAATCAACGGGAAATCACGGAATGGCTGCGTGTCTCCATAAAAACTTCCTTTTAATATCTTCCCGACTCTATGAAAACCTCCCGCTGGAAGATTCAAAGTTTTTTCAGGATTAAATGCGCCAACGACAACGACAGTACCGCCTTTTCTCGTACTCTTCCAAGCACTTTCGGTCGCAGCAGTATGCCCCGAACAATCAATAGCATAATGAACCCCTAAACCTTTTGTCAGTTCTTTTAGCGCTGCTTCTACATCCACTTCAGCTGAATTGATCGTATGCGTAGCACCAAACTGTTTAGCAATTTCCAAATTGGCAGGTTTTACATCACAGGCTATAATCTTAGAGGCACCAGCTATATGCGCTCCTTGAATTGCATTTACCCCTACTCCGCCAATACCGAAGATGGCGACTGTAGAACCTGGTGTTACACGGGCTGCATTCACAGCGGCTCCATAACCTGTCGCCACTCCGCATCCGATTAAGGAGGCTTGTGCCAAAGGCATTTCATCCGGTAGCTTTACACATGCCATTTCGGGAACAACTGCATATTCTGCAAACGTTGACAATAAAGAGTTGTGGTATACTTGCTCACCATCTTTACTAAGCCTTGAAGTACCGTCAAGCAGCGTTCCTTCGAACATTGGGCCAAATGCCGACTCACATAAATGCACATCTCCTGTTACACAAAACTCACATTTCCCGCAATACGGAACCCAGCTCAAGGCTACTTTATCACCTGCTTTGACACTTGTAACATTAAACCCAACCGCTTCAACAATTCCTGAACCTTCATGCCCAAGTATAGTCGGTGTTGGGGTCGTATGATCATTTAGAGCATTTAAATCACTATGGCAAACCCCTGTTGCTTTTATTTTCACCAGAACTTCATTCGCTTTTGGTTCACTTAGATCTACTTGTTGAATCGATAATGGTTTGCCCACTTCAGTCATGATAGCTGCTTTAATTTTCATTGTCGTATCCCTCTTTTTGTGTATTTTTTAATATGCGAACCAAATAGCTTTTGTTTTTGTAAATGCTTGTAATGAATGAATGGCATATTCCTTGCCCCATCCACTTTGCTTCAACCCGCCAAATGGACTTGCAAAGTCATAGCATCCATATTTATTAACGAACACCATACCTGCTTCAAGCTGATTAGCTACACGATGCGCACGGGAAACATCACCTGTCCAGAGGCCTGCACCAAGTCCATAAATCGTATCATTTGCTTTCTTGACAACTTCTTCTTCTGTTTCAAATGGGATGATGCAAAGGACAGGTCCAAAAATCTCTTCCTGTGCAATTTTCATTTTATTATCAACATCAGCGAAAATAGTTGGTTTGATAAAATAGCCCTTCGCATTTGATCCGGTTGTATCCCTTTCTCCTCCAGCTACAATTCGTGCGCCTTGCTCCTTGCCGCTTTCAATGTAATTTAATATGGACTCCATATGCTGTTCGGACACTTGTGCACCTTGATCACTTGCTGGGTCGAAAGGATCGCCACATTTATAATTTTTAGCGTATTCGGCAATTTTCCCCACAACTTCATCATAGATTTCACGTTGGGCAAATAACCGGGTTGGTGCTGAACATTTCTCCCCTTTATGTGTAAATAGCCCATAAAAAGAACGCTCGATCGCTGCATCCAAATCTTGAAAATCACTAAAAATGATGTTTGGTGACTTACCGCCAAGTTCTAATGTCACTGGTTTTAAATTGCTATCCGCTGAGTCGTGGATTAACTTTTTCCCGATATTTGTGCTGCCGGTGAATGAAAGTTTATCAATATCCATATGACGGCTAATATATGAACCAACCTCACCATCTCCAAGGACTAGATTAATAACTCCTTTTGGTAATACGCCTGCTTCATCAATAATCTCAAACAAGCGAATAGCAGAATAAGAGGTTTTATCGGCTGGTTTTAAAATAACCGTATTACCCATCGATAAGGCAGGTGATAGTTTTAAGACAGCCATTTGAATTGGAAAGTTAAATGGTACAATTTGTCCGCATACACCGATTGGATCTCTCGTAGTGACGCTTAGGAAATTACCTTCTACTGGATTATTTTCACCATAATACTTATCAGTCCATCCTGCATAATACTCAAATAAATCCGCTGCTTCTTGCACATCATCGTTATAAGCTTCTGTATATAATTTTCCGTTATCAAGTGCTTCCAGTGTTGCAAGCTCTGCATGGTGCTCATGAATAAGCTTTGAGATTTTAAGTAAAGCCCTTCCTCTTTCCTTACTGCTCATTTCTTTCCATGAACCTTGTTCTAACGCTGCTTTAGCTGCTTGTATAGCTGTATCTACATCCTGTACTTCTGCTTGTTGAAAATTACCTAAAATTTCTCCATTAGCCGGGTTGATGGATTCAATCACTTTATTGCCTGAGCTATCCATCCATTTTCCATTGATATAAAGTTTTTTCGTTGTTTTAAGCCACTCATATGCCCACTCTAGTTTAGGCCCTTCAATTCCTTCAAACTGTTTGTTTTCTTGGATCATATGTCTAGACCTCCATTTTTTTTAGTAAGTTTTTAATAGATTCCCGATCATGCTCTAACATTAATTTAGAAACTGCCGAATATCCCAATCTCTCCTTCAATTCCGTGATGACGGGAATAAATGTATTTGAAAGCTCTGTACACCTTTCTTCATTAGACGCTATGTCCTTAAGGCATCGCTCCGTAAAGGAATGAGCAGATTTCGTCAGCATTTGTAACCCATTCAATATATTGGCACCGGCCATTCCTTCAAAAATATTTAAATCAAGCTCACCATGTTCCATTGCTGCTTGAACGACACGGTCGCACCCTAGGACTTGAAAACAGCTTTGAATCATCGTTTCAGGGATGACTGGATTCACTTTTCCTGGAAAAAAGGAAGAACCAGCCTGAACAGATGGTAAGGTAATTTCTGAAAATCCCGCTTCCGGGCCAGATGAAAGTAATCTTAAATCTTTGGCAACTTTAATTAGAGATGTTGCTAATAAACTTAATTGTTTCGACATGTGAGCCAAGTCATCGATGTTTTGCGCTGCATCAAATAGATTGTCACGCAGTTTTACATTCATATTTGTGACTTCATTCAATTTCCGGATTACCACTTCTTTATATTTCCCCGATGCTCCTACACCATTTCCAATAACCGTCGCTCCAAGGTTAACAGTGAGTAATGATAGGACGGATTCTTTCAAAGAATGGTGACGTCTTTTGAGGACAGATGCAAAACCACTGAAAACCTCGCCCAGCTGAACACGCATCGCATCCTGTAGGCAAGTTCGTGAAATGGTGGTAACCCCCATAAACTCTTTTGATTTTTTATCCATCGTAACGTGCATTTTTATTAATTCTTGATCCAACCGTTCAAATCCGCGTACGATTGCCAGCCGGATAGATGTATGACATATATCAGATGTAGACTGGGAAGCGTTTACATGTTCTATAGGGTGAACTGGCGTATATATACCTAAAGATCCTTCTAAAGATTGATTTGCTAGATTAGCTAATACTTCATTAACATTCATATTCGTACCAATCCCACCTCCTCCATGCAAAATATCTACAATAAAGTGGTCATGATAATCCCCTTGAATTAATTGATTACAAGCGTTTACAATTGCGCTTCCAATAGATGGAGCTAAAATGCCAGCCTCCAGATTAGCTAATGTTGCCGCTTTCTTTACCATGGCTAGTGACACAATATATTCAGGAAAATCCTTTAATAATTGACCCGAGAAAGACAGGTTCTTTACTGTTCTCATTGTTTGGATGCCGTATAAAGAATTTTTAGGAATATCTACCTTGCCGAAGTTATCTCTTTCTGTCCGTTTTTCAAACTTGTCACTCTGACTGATTGAAATCCCTCCTACAAAACTTCTTTTATTCTATAGGCGATGTCATCGCTGCAGCCTCTATTCTACAAGATGACTATAACCACCATTTATGTTCATATAACGAACATAAAATTCACATCGAGAACTTATAGCTATTATATGACCAGGTAATTTATCAGTCAATGACAATTAATGAATTTTTCTAAATATTTTTGATTAGGGTGAATTAAATGCCCTTCTTTTCAAATTGAAATGATTGACATTCCTTTGTTCTCTTACGCTATAATAAAAAGATGGAAAATAATAATCAGACCACAACTAAACAAACCAATAATAAAGAAAGTTCTTCTGTACAGGCCGTAGAACGTGCTTTATCGCTTTTGAAGTTTATCGGAGAAAGCCCCTCACCCATTTCAGTCGGTGATTTGGCCAAACAAGCTGACCTGAATCGTACCACGGCCTGGCGTTTGATTGGCACACTCGAAAATCAGGGCTTTGTAGAAAAGGATCCTGTTTCAAAAGGGTACCTGCTCGGATATGCCCTTTATCGTTTAACTTCACAAAATGATCCTTATGGTTCACTTATACGAAGAGCTAGAAGAACGCTGGAAGAATTGAAAAAAGAAGTGGGGGAAACTGTTCTACTTAGTGTCCCTAAGCATGATGGGACTCTTACCATTGATCAAATAGATACCGACCATAGCGTTAGATTAGTCGACTATACCCATACCATGTCACCTTTACATTGCACATCCAATGGAAAAATATTATTAAGTATGCTACCCAAGAAGGAGTTGAACATTTTTTTAGAGCAGACTCTTAAACCATTTTCCAAATATACAATTACGGATCCCGTAGAGCTGCGTAAAGAACTTGATAAGATTTCCGTTCAAATGGTTGGAACATCGATTGGTGAACTAGATGAAAATGAAAATGCCATTTCAGCTCCTATTTTTGACAGGAAAAAGAATCTAGTCGCTTTCATCACGCTAGGCGGTCCGAGTTTTCGCCTAACAGAAAAAGATCTCTTACTTTTAAGTGATCGAATGCTAGAAGCTGCTAAAAAAATTGAAGAGCAGTTAGATTGAGCTAAAAGGGGTTAAACAATCGCATTTGAAACAAAATAAACGATGCAGCCATTTACTGATTGTAAATGGCTGCATCGTTTTCTTTTTGTTCGGTTTTCTCATTTCAATCCTTAAACTGAAGATTTTTAATTTATTATAAAAGTTTGACAAAAACTCGAATACGCAATTATAATTCAAGTGTATTCATATAACGTACTTAGGGTTCATATTACGAACTTTTTATTCTCCATAATGAAAACGCTTCCCTCTATAAGCGGCTTCATATACACCTTTTTTACATCTACAAATAACCGTCGAGGTCTAGCATCATCAATCAGGAGGAGATTCAATGGAAAATAAGAATGTAGCAATTACTGATAATGCCGGTAGCCATACAATTAAACTAGATGATGCACCATTAAATAAATTCCATATTAAAATTGCAGGACTTACATTCGGGGCGCATTTCACTGACGGATATATTTTAGGGATAATTGCATTTGCGCTATCCCTCCTGACACCGCAAATGGATTTAACTCCATTTTGGATTGGGATAATCGGAAGTTCTGCTTTAATAGGGCTTTTTCTAGGCAGTTTGGTATTAGGATGGGTCTCTGATTATGTTGGAAGGCAAAAAATATTTGTCTTTAGTTTCATTGTCATTACTGCTGCATCCATTTTACAGTTTTTCGCAGACAGCCCTGCAGAGCTTGTATTATACAGAATTTTGCTTGGAATTGGCCTTGGAGGCGACTATAGCGTAGGACACACGATGTTAGCTGAATTTTCACCGCGTAAACATCGAGGTGTTTTATTAGGAGCGTTCAGTGTAGTCTGGACGTTTGGCTACGTAGTGGCAAACTTGATCGGTATTCTTGCGGTTGACTCCGCTCCAGACGCTTGGCGGTGGATGCTTGCTTCATCTGCGATTCCAGCTGTCATCATTTTGATTTTGCGAATGGGTACACCTGAGTCACCTAGATGGCTGATTAGTAAAGGCAGGATTAAAGAAGCCAGGGAAATTGTCAAGAAACATGTCGGTCCCAATATAGTGCTTGATGATGAAAAACCTGTACAAACGAATAGCAGTTTTGCCACTTTATTCCGTAAAGATATAAGAAAACGCACGGCTTTCAATTGTATATTTTTCGTTTGTCTCGTTATCCCTTACTTCGCCATTTACACCTTTTTGCCAAGCATTCTAGATGCAATTGGACTGAGTGAAGGTTATGGAACCGATTTTCTATTAAATGGGCTACTCATTATAGGTGCCCTTTTAGGTATTTGGTTTACGGTTAAATTTACTCGCCGAGGATTTTTGATCAGCTCATTCATGATATTGATCGTCACTCTTACTTTTTTAAGTGTTTTACCTAGCAGTGCAACAGTATTAATGATTCTTTCCTTTGCCATCTTCACCTTGATTATGTCTGCTGTCAGCAACTTGGTCGGCGTATTTCCAGCCGAAAGCTTTCCAACAGAGATTCGATCTTCCGGCGTTGGACTTGCGACAGCCATAAGCAGATTAGGATCAGCAATCGGTACGTTCCTACTTCCAATTGGTATTGCAAGTATTGGAATTCAATTTACCATGCTTTGTCTCACAGGTGTACTTATTATTGGAGCAATTGTATCAATGGCTTGGGCCCCTGAAACTAAATCACTATCGCTTAGTGAAGCAAGTAATAGTGGGAAGACCAATTCATAAGTAAATAAACATCCTTTCCAACCAGGCATCAGCTGATTTTTTCGCTGGGCCTGGTTCTTATTCTTTCTATTTAAGCTACTGCACCTTTCCTTCATTCTCTATTTTGAGGCATTTCGTTGAGAATATTTTCTATGCATTTGCCATCTGAAACGCTCTACTTCTCCTACCTAAAAACTTACTGGCCATTCTCCATCAATTCCTTCTTTTATCAAGTCCATCATTCAATATTTTCACTTGGAAGCGAAAGTAGAGATAGAATACGGTCCAGATGATCATATAGAAAGGTATGAAAATCCCAATTCCTATAGCCAATCCTTTTAAGCTGAATGGAATCCAACCAACAAAGAAAGATAATAGGAAGTAAAGAATGCTGACAGTAAGGAAGTGCAGAATGGTTTGAGATAACAAACTCCATTTTTCATTTTCAAAGAAGATTGTTGCCGTGCTGAAGAACCAGCCACATAATATGCAGCCTATCGCGTTTTTTACAAATATTCCACTGTCTAATGCAGTGACCTCCCCAAAAGCGATCACTCCAAAACACGTCAGCACCATCACGAGTGCCCCAAAGCAAATCCCAACAAAGCTACGGAATAATAGTGTTTTCATCATAATCCCTTCCTTTTCCATTGAAATGCTTTCTTGATTCCTTGAACATAGTGCCGAGAAACATATTCTTTTTCCCCTGATCGGAAATACACACATAAGGTCCCGTTGAAAGATGCCTCGAATCTGCTTAACTCATCTAAATTGGCAATCACTGACTTGGACAATCGCACGAATTGATTACCAGGAAGGTCCCTTTCCAGTTCATATAACCTTTATTTCATTTCGAAAGTCCCCTGTTTCGTCCGCACCATTATGGAATCTTGCTCTGTAAATAAACAGATAATTTCCTCTGCCCGAAATACGTGCTGCATTTCTTCTTTCCTGCCGACAAAATACGGTCTTTTCTTTTCCTTCAAACGCTCCATCAGTTCCTGGACTTCCTCATTCCATTCGTGATTTCTGATAAGCACCTCTATCGCCTTGATCTCCTTATCTATCTCTACGTTTATTTTCAACTCTGCGACCTCCCTTTGCTTATAATGTAAGTATATTGATATTTTTGACAATTCGCTTGTGATTTCCGGTTACATGTAACTTTACAGTGATAACATGCTTGAAATGGATACTCAGATACACTAAATAACCGTCCAAATAATTGGACGGCCCTTTAATACAAAAAATCTTGTTCTGCTTTTGAATCCGTTTTTATCAATCAGCTTACTATTGACCTGTTCCAAGGGTCCGGATCACTCTTTGCTTGTAAAAGTGCTTGGCATCACCACAGCGATTACCTCTCCACGAGCGCATAGTTTATCGATGGCAAATACCTCTGTTTCGATTCTCCATTTCTTTGGATGAACCTCATGAATGGTCCCAACGGCTGTTAATGGCACATCATTTGGGGTTGGCTTTACGAATTCCACTTTCAGTGATGCAGTCACAAACCTGGGAGGCTCCACTCCATCTCCAACTTCATGCCCATTTTTACGATGCATTGCCAATGCAGCGGAGCCTGTTCCATGACAATCAATTAAAGAAGCAATCAAGCCTCCATAAACAAATCCAGGAATTGCGATATGCTCTGGACGTGGTGTATAAATTGTCCTTGTTTGCTCGCCTTGCCAACCGGTTCGAAAGTGATGACCCTCTTCGTTTAAACGACCGCATCCATAACACCATGCAAATGCATCTGGATAATCATCTTGAATCGCTTTTATCACAATCTCCTCCATCATCTCTCCTCCTTTTTCAGAATATTATAACATCACTAAAGAGAATTCCCAGATAGTTTATTGAGCTTTCAGCTTTATACATACTGCAGAAATCGATAACATACATAAAAAGTTTGCAAGAATCCTTGCTCCTTTTCTCGATAAATGACAAAAGCCCCTGTTAGCAAGCAGCATTCAGGGGCTTTCATTTGAAAATATATATAGTTAAGAAGTGTATCTATTATTTTGTTGCAGGTTTACCTTCTTAAAAGTTAAGCCTTTTTCTTAAATCCCAATACTTGAATGTCATTTTACCCATTTTCGACTTCGAAAGTGAATTATATTTACGTTCAAGTGCCAGGTTTTGTTTTTCTAGCTTAGTAATTTGTTTCAGTTGAACCGTGTTCAGTTTTTTTAATTGCTTTACTTCTTTAGCTAATACTTTATTTTTCCCTTTCATATCATATTTTTCTTTATCAGCAGTAGCCTGTCCCTTCATTGAAATTTCCACATCTTTTGGCTTTAATTTAGGATTTCCATAGGTTTCAAATCCTATAGTTTTTAAATATGGCATGTTATTTTGAAAATTTTGTTCAAAGTTTCCATAACTTTTATGGATGTGGAGAAATGAATAACATCCGGCTTTTTCTGCTGAAATGATTTGCCCATATCCAGACAGTTTAAACAGTTTTTCGACTCGTTTTATTTCTTCAGGTATGTTTTTGACGATATAGGTGAAAACTTCGTCAGCACTTAACTCTGCAGGCAATTTTTTCACTTTATTTGATGGTGCATGCTTAGTCATTTCATCAAAGTCATCTACATCAACATAAAACATATTTGTGCTTTGCTCTACAAAATCTGTAATACGTTTGCTCCACAATAGTCCTTGCAGTTTTTTTATGGCTTCCGAAAATAAAAACTGCCTGCTGACCTGATACATTCGTTTTGCCGCAAACTCATATATATCCTTATTGCATAATGCTAATTTGACAGCGTCACGAAAATCCTTCTCTGTAACAGCATATAACGGGTAATCTTCGCCAAAAAGCTTTATATGCATTTTGGTTGGATTCATTATTACAGCCTTCCTTAAAATCCCATACTCTAATAGCTTTGTAGACAGTTCAAGACTGCTGTCCATTTCCTCGCTTCTCCAGGTTATCCCAATATCACTGTTCACGATTAATTGTTGGGCATTCTCCCTTGTCAATGCACCGTACCATGTAAGACCATCTGTATTTTTAAGAAGGTATGCCGCTTCTTCTTTAAACTGAGAATCATCCTTAACCCATTTGAATTTATCCCCCGCAACATCAAGTGAAAGATTCGGAATTTCGCGCTTTAATTCTTTAAAAGCAGTAATGATCGGAATGGTCTTCCAATCAGGGTCGAATTTTCCTGTATATACAAGTTTGTTTTTTAACCGGGCCTGCCCTTCTGCTGATTCAATGTTTGGTATCATCGGGGTAAGCAGGGAAACTTTGTTTTTTTCTTTATTCAAATTAAGAATCTCAATGACAAATTCGCACATCTCTTCTGTTTGACATAAGAAATACGCACACTGATCATATATATTTTTGATGCTCTCATATTTGTCTTCATCAACATCCTGGCCTATGTGAGTCAATCCTGTAGCATAAACTAAAGTATTCTTTATGATATGCTTATGCTTTGCTATTTTTTCAACAGTCTCAATGCTTCTAACAAATAGCCAATCATATCCCTTTTGACTCCAATAGTGAGTAATGAGCATTTCAGCTATATCAAAATCAATGACACCTTTTTTTACCCATTCATCATCGGTGGCACTGAAAAAAGGATCAACAAAAGGATTGAGAATGGTTATATTATCAAATTTCTCAAGAGGCCGAATTAAGATATCACGTTTGACCGGGCTAGCTAGAAGTAAGTCAACTTCGATGTTGGAATCTAGCGCAATGGTCGACGCTAAGGAAGATAAAAATACTGCAGATCCATCCATTGAATTCATGTCAATAAAGCCAAATAGAAGTACCTTCATTTTTCTGTTTTCAACTAGTTCATGTGAATTCAAAGTTTTCACTCCAATGACTGAAATCTGATATGAATCTTTATTTTTTTATTTGTTCTTTAATAGATGATTTAAGCGCAAGATATTTTAACGTGAATTTTCCTGCATATGTAACGTTGAATTTGTGTTCTAATAGCTTAAGTCTTCGTATTTCTTTGTTAAGCTTAATATTTTCTTTTTGGGCGATCTTACTTTTTTCTAATTCTTCTCGCAGCATATTATTTTCTTTTGTAATGTTCTCAATGATTTTTTGTTTTTCAGTGCCATTGCCCTCTATGAGCTCCAATGTCATGGACATCATGTCTTTCATTTGTAATTCGAGTTCCTCGTACATAGTTTTCCAATATTCGTTTCGTTCTTCCATATTGAAAAAACTCCCTTCGATTAACCTTGGATAATCTCCAATTCTCTTTTAATAACAACATCTACCGCGCATTTTTCTCGAATCGACTGAGAAGCTTGTTTTGACACTCTTAAAAATACGTCCGGATTGTAATATAAGCGCTCTATTGCATCGGCAATTTCGATAGGAGACTCAGGTTTTGTTAGAAGGCCAGAAACGTCATGTTTAACGAATTCCGGGATTGCCGTAATATCTGTTGAAATCGGCACTAGCCCGCTCGACATTGCCTCACACATTGAAACCCCTTGAGAATCCAAACGGGTCGGGCAAAGGAAAATTCCATACTCCTTATGTAATGCAGCGATTTGATCCTGAGATAGGAAACCTTTATGAATCGTTACATTCTCAAAATCCCTGATTGGCTCAACGGTTTGATCGAATAATTTTCCATCACCATAAAATGCAAATTCCAACTTATCGAAGTATGGTCGCTTCGATAGTTCAATAACTGCTTTCACCGATAAATCATTGGCGTATTTTCGCGAAGCGTATGGCCTGATTGAAAGGACTTTTGTCCGCATTTCAACTGGCTTTTCAATAAAGGTAAAGAGATTGTCATCTATTACATTAGGAATGATTACTGAATTTTTCGATTCTGCTCTTGCATCACATTCCGCTATATGTTCTTTGAACCATTTGGAAATATGAACAAAGGTTGTATTCAACTCATTCGTTTGATAAAACCAATTCATGAAAGAAAGCTGAGCTACATAATAGTCGTCCGACATTTCAAGTATCTTCCGCAAGCTTTCAGGGCTCTCAAGAAAATTAAACCACCTTCTATGCCATGCCTCCGTTTCAAATCCATGTATCCAGGTAATAATCGGTAAATCTGTGTTCGTTTCTTTTATCGCTTGTACCATTTTTGGATTAACAAAATGAATGAGCGCTTTTTTATGTACTTTATGATTTAAGAAAATGCGCAGATGCTGTTCAGTTCCACGATAAACAGGCACATCTTCATACGTATACTTTTCTGCTTTTTTATAGGCAGGATGCAAAACAAAAACATCAACTTTCAAACCCTCATCCAGATAGGCCTTGACTCTTCGGTGGATAAACCCATTCCGATATAACTGATCTTCATGTGGATAAGCATTTGTAATGATTACATATCTATCTTTTTCACTAAATGTAAGCTCATATAGATTTATAGATTCCTCCATTTTTGTTCACTCCTACTATTCAGTCATCTTCAATCGGCCTGCTACTTATCTGTAAATGAAGGATTTTTAAGAGGCTCTTTTCCAATCACCTTTAAAACCGTCAACCGATTATAACAAACATGTATTACTGAATATTGACATCAATATGAGAATTCTGTAAATAAAAGTAAAGTTTTCATGAACTTTTATAGGCTATTGTAAAGTTTCATTAATCTCATGACTGGGAGCATCAGTAATAGCATGAAGGTGGATGGTAAATAAACAGCAACATAGAGAAGGAGGGCGTTCCATTTAGCGGAAACGCCCTCCTGCATTAATCAGTTATAAAGTGTCCACTATTCCCCCCATAACTTGTCTACACCATTACAATAAAAATTCATATTATATAAGAAAAGGAATTGTCTAAAAAAGAGGTGCGATCTTACATGATACCCATAGATGATTGTAAATTATTGATTTCATGCTGCAATCATAAAGGCGGTCTATATTTAGTCCAATTTAAACAACAACAACATGAAATAAAAAAGATTTTAAATGTTGGATGCACAGGCATTACAAAATACGGCAGCTCTTTTGTCGTAATTTCCAATTCTCATGGAATCTTCATTTTGGATGAAAGCTTAAAGGTTATAAAGAATAAGGCTTTATCTACAGAATTAGATTTACATGGTGTAGCAGTAGATAAAGATAAAGCTTATATTATTGAAACCAAAACTAACTCAATTGGTGTTTATGATTTGGAAAACGATTTGGAAAGAATTGATGAAATTAGATTTTCACCTAAAAATGACGATGTTTGCCACGTCAACGATTTGTATATAGCAAATGATAAGTTATATGTATCGATGTTTTCATATCCTCCAAGGAAAAGTTTCCTCTCTTTAGCAAGTTATTTCCCTAATAAAACAATCCACAAAGGTGTGATCCTTGAATATTCTTTACAGGAAAGAAAAGTGGTTAAGATTTGTCATGATAAATTACTTCAACCTCACAGCGTACTTCATTATGATAATAAGATGTATTATTGTGTTTCAGGTGAATTCCTAGTAAAAAGAAATGAGGAAGATATTTTTAAATGTCTTGGTTATACTCGCGGTTTAGCAGTTAGAAATCAAACGATGTTCATTGGTCAAAGTGAGAGTAGGCACATACCGGTTTTACTAAAAAAACATACGAACATAATACTGGATTGCGGGATTTATGTTCATGACATCTCTACGAAACTTTCATCTTTCATCCATATACCTTCTGAAGAAATTTATGGAATATTGGTTATTTAAAAACAGTGAAATCGTATTTTTCAGTTGTTGAAATTTTTTTATCCTTAATGTAAGTTATTCGTTTAGTTACCAGATCATAAGGATTTCTTTCTTTATTCACTTGAACAGTCAGTGAACTTTTTTCTATCTTCAAGAATTATTCAAGCATGTTTTTGTAAGAATAGAATAGAATCGAAAAAAGACCAATTTGCTGAAGAGAGTGATATAGATGGAACCAATTACCTTTAAAGCATTTGCAATCACTAATGAAATCGATTTGAATAAAATCGCCATTCATTGCGGCATACCGAAAAAATTCACCTGGGAAGAGCCTTTAATCCTTAAAGGCGATTTTCTAAGTTCCATCCTAAATAAAAATGTGGACGAATCGCAGCAGGTGCTGGTTTTTTCCTTTGGCAGCATTGTCTTCATCAATTACTCACACGCAAATGAGATTAAGGAATTTTCATCCTTTATCCATTCTTTCGAGCCGGTTATTGATCTCGACAATTTAGATAGATATACAGACGATTACAGCCTTCACTTCAGTGAAACCGGAAGCATCAATTTGACAGACGAATATGTAGTTGTACCTAAATATGAATTTTTCTACCCTGAATTAATTTCCACCATTCTCGCAAAATCGGTGGCACTTGAAAAAACTGAGGAACAGCTCGGAAAAATCCACGACAAGCTCGAAGCCATGATAGACCGACTGGAAAAAGGCAAACTGAGAATCGGTAATAAGGAACTAGCGAGGACGACTGCCAAAATCGTACGTCACGAGTATAATACCCTAGCGTACATCATGATTCTGGACAAACCTGATATTACATGGACAAGCAGCATTGCCGGCGAATTTTATGACAGAATGCTTGATTTTTTTGAATTGAATGATCGGTATAAAATCCTGAAAAGTAAAACCGAAATTTTATATAACATTATGGATGGGTTTTCTAACATCAGCCATTCGATCAGGGGACTATTCGTTGAATGGATCATTGTAATCCTCATTGTCTTTGAGATCGTTCTGACGTTATTAGAAATTGCAGGATGGATTCCATGAATTCTGAATCATATCGTATGGAATACCTTCCAAAAAAATAAGCATCGTTTAAGTGCTTCAGACTGTAGACAAATTCGAAAAACGGGTTTGCCTACAGTTTTTTCTTTGAAAAACGTTCCCATTGATTTCAATAATCCGCTCCCTTTCCGTGGACTGTCCATTTCCTAAGTTTTCTGATGGTCGTCTCATAGGTGCCTGTTTTTCTTTTATCTTACTTTCCCAAAGTATTTCATTTGTTTAATCCAGGGCAAAGTGGAAAATTAATTCCTCCCCTTCCTCCCCACTGAATCTATATCCTTTATCAATGAATCCTGCTTTTTTATATAAATTTATCGCTGGAACATTCGTATGATGCACTGTTAAAATAATCTCATCTTTATCTGGATGACTTAGTTTGATCATATCAGGCAACACTTTTAAAGTCTCAAAAGCTAGACCCTTTTTTTGATGGCGCAAATCCAAGGAGAATGATTTTAGAAGAATCGCATTCTCATTACTTGTATATTGATTTCCCGCTTTATCCGTATATAAGGCAAAACAACCAATCAAATCCTTATCTAAATAAATGACCATGGGGAAGTTATATTTATCCTTCCTGAAGTCTTCAATAACTTTCAAAGGTAAGGAAGTATAGATTGCTTGTTCTATAGGTAAACAATAATTGCTCAGCGCCTCATAGTCATTTTCCATAAAAGGTCTGATAGTTAATCCAGTCATCATACTTGCACCCCATTTTTACATTTCTATAAATCCATATTAACAGATACTAAAGTTTTACAATTCACTGCAAAATAAAAAAAGGAATGGTTTGTTTACCATTCCTTCAGACTGTAGACGAACTTGAGATAAAGCGGCGAGAATCCACTCCCTTTCCGCTGACAGTCTGCCAGCCTCATCAAAGGAAGCGGCTATGGGGTACTGGCAGACCAGTTATTCGGCAGGTGTATCGCAAATTTCTTCAACCTATTAAGAGTTTCATAACCATGAAGATGTTAAATCATTCAGACGCTGATAATTCACTTTCCGTTACCCATTTATGATTCTTCACTTTTTCTCCTCCCGCAGTCGGTGTGAAGTCGACCATATAAACAGTCGTTTTTTCAGCAGATTCAACTTCAGCGACAGCCCCGTTCATTCCTTCCATATGAGAAGCATTTACTGTGACCTCCGCTCCGGGTTCATATGCTTTCTCACCTGCATCTTTGATTTCTTCGTGAATGATCCATTTATGATTTTCAACTTTTTCTCCGCCAGTTGCAGGCGTATACGAAATTGCATAAGCAGTCGTATCAAAGGCACCCACTATTGTTGCTTCCGCCCCCTTCATGCTTTCCATATGACCTGATTCGATAATCGCTTGACTTCCAACTTCATAGGTTGGATTTTCTGCAGCTTTTAATCCTTCTGGAACTTCACCCGTGCTAGAATGGTTCATGTCCATTTCACTATGTTCCTTTTCTTTTTTTTCTTCTTTGTTTTTATCATCGCTGTTGGAACATGCGCCAAGGACTAAAAACAGGGCTGCTAATAATGATAAGATGATAGGCAATTTTGTTCTTTTTTTCATATTAATAAAACCTCCCTTATGATTACATCCATCTTACCAATTAAATATGCAGAAAATATGGAGTTCACTCGTGGCAAAAGAAATGAAGCCTCATACTTTTTTAGGAATAGTCCTGCCTCAATTTAAGCGTTCATTAGCCACCACAATCGCTACTTTTATTGCTATTCGATTTTTCTTGAAGAAACTTTTTGAATTGCTCTTTTGTAACATCCGATGTCATTGCCAATATTACTAGTTCCAGCCATTCGTCAGGAAGGTTTTCATCAAAATCCTTCATTTCATCATCTCTTTCTTTTTATCTTTAGTTATTTTAAATGGGGTAAGGTTCAATATTGAGGCTATTTTTCCACGTGAAACTATATTCGGAATATCATTATAAATTATCTCAAGCGTCCATAGCTGGATTTTAGTGTAAATTTAATAAGTCTTTACATTTACATATAAGGCCTCAATGTTTGTTTGTTATCTAATCAAGGAATTCCCCATTCTTCTATATACCTTTAATTATAAAAGTGAACAGCATGCTATCGGGAGTGTTTTAACAGAAGTAAAAAGAGATGGTTTATTGATAGAGGTTATATGAGGGGTATTCAATCCAAACGGATATTGCTTGGAAACCAAGCAAGAAGGACTTTGGTAAAAGTCCTTCTTATGTTTACTCTCCCAAAGCTGATTGTTCGATTTTTTGCATGATATGTGAAAGGTTCATGGAGGCATGTCTTTTATAATCCCTGCCTATGGATTTGAATAATCCTTTTGCTATTCCTCTTAACATGATTTTGGTATGACCATCCGAAATAATGGACTTATTAGGGAAACTTGATTCAGCTTGTGCACCGCCAATCTTATTAGCTGTTTCCTTAATAAAATCAATGATTTTAATTTCCTGTATTTTACCTTCGATATCGGTTTTATAGATAATTTGATTTCTCCAAAGCTTTAACTCAATCCTCTGTTTAGTATAATCGAAGATGTCTTCCGTAATATGAACATTGCTCATTTGAATGGAGTCCTTAATAGGATACAATCTTGGGTTAGGATTGATTTTCTTTATTAAGGATTGATCAATCGTGACCTTTTCCCGCTTTATGCGCGTATTCTTCGTTTCACATAAAATCAGCCTTAACTGTCCGGCAATTATATTATTGAACTCTTCTAATCCAAAGATCTCAACGAGCATTACGCTATATTCCAAAATGGTGATAGCTTCATCGAATTTTCGTTTAGCAGCAGCATTCGATCTAGTGAAAACCAATCGATTCTTCCTCTCCATATCCTTCTCACCCCACTGAATTCATATCTATTTAGTGAATAGTAAAAACATCCAGTTGATTTCATCCGGAGCCTTTTTTGGCCGTTCTCGATTTTTTTCGTCCTTAACAGCACTTTATCCGGCCATTCTCGGACTTATTCGACCTTCAACGCACTTTATTCGACCGTTCTCGGACTTATTCGACCTTCAACGCACTTTATTCGACCGTTCTCGGACTTATTCAACCTTCAACGCACTTTATTCGACCGTTCTCAATTGTTTCTTCCTTCACCTCAGTATACCTGCGCGGTCTCGACAATCATTTTATTCATAAAAAGTCTGTCAAGAATGGACAGTCTTTCGGTATGGACGCCTTTGATATTCAGTCCTTTTCCACTATCTATCGAAGTGCTGTTTCATTAACTCTTTAAATCGTGTTCCATCTATTTCTTCTTTCGTCACTTCCCCATCTTCCCACCGGGTAAAGGATGTATCAGTTAAAGTGATGTTCCCGCTGTTTGTCAAACGGGTGATTAATGGATGCTTATTGAATGGCGATTGGGGATGTTCCCTGATGATCGTTTGGACCTCATTAAGTTCCGCTACATTTCCTACGGGTTTTGAAGAATCGAAAGCATACCCAATTCTCCAATCGCGATCTTTATGTTTCAGTTTTAATTCAAGGACATGATCTCCATGGTCGGTACTTTCTTTTTTTATTCGGAATTCACCATTTTGGGAAACGACCGTTTCTCCGTTCAGCGGAACTGGTTTTAAAGGCAGATTCCCGCCAAAACCCGTATCGATCAGATAGGTTTGGCCCACATGGTTCAATAGAATGGTAACATGGGTCCTTCCTATGGTCATCCACCCCTGATTATAGATGACACCTCGAACCAAGAATACATCAAAGTCATTTTCCTTCAGGAAAAAATAAAGAGCTGCATTCAATTCATAGCATAATCCACCCTCATTCCTCACGAGGACTTTGTTCATGATATTGGCTTTATTGATATCACTTAGATGGGAGGCCATGATTGATAAGTTTTCAAACGGAATGGTTTTCGCAGTTTTATCCAGAATTTCATCTAATTTTCCAAATGTCAGTTTCACATCTTCCTGGAGCCCTATTCTTTTCCTGAATAATGCATTCAGTTCATTCATTACTATTCCCCCATTTTAACAGATACCAATGAAGAGCATCTTGACTTTGTATATATTCATTATACTTTGCCCATATTTCATTCTTCAACGATATGCCATTAACAAAACCCACATTCCACCTATTCCTTATCAAGCACCATGAAAAATAGGCCGCCAAATAATGTCGTAATTTTGGGTAACTGTCTCCAAACTTGCTTCAAAGCTGCTTTAGTCATTCATTTACTTGTAAAATGATTTTACCCAAATTCTTATTTGCTTCCATATGTTCATGCGCCCTTTGTACCTCTTCAAAAGGGAAGACATGATCGACGATTGCCTTGATTTCATGTTGGAGGAACAACGGCATGGCTTTTGTAATGAATTCTTCCGTTAACTCTTTTTTATATTCATCACTCCGAGGAGTTAAAAGAGTTCCTTTTAATTGAACTCTTTTTAAGAGAAGTTCCATCAAGTTCACCTTCTCGACTACTGTTCCTCCTAAAATCCCTATCAGTACCCAGCGTCCATCAGTTTTTATGCTTTTAAGGTTTTTCTCCCAGTAAGAAGCACCGATGAAATCCAGGATAACATCCACTCCTTGATTATTTGTAGCTTTCATTACTTCCTCATCAAAAGATTGTTCTTTATAATTGATACAGATATCCGCCCCTAATGAGTGACAGAAATCCAATTTTTCCTTTGAGCCGGCTGTAGTGATGATCTTCGCTTTTGTCAGTTTTTTTGCCAGTTGGATAGCTGCTGTGCCTACACCGCTTCCGCCAGCATGAATCAATACCGTATCTTGATCCGTCAATTCACCTAACCAAAACAAGGTTTGGTACGCCGTCAAGAATACTTCAGGAATCGCAGCCGCTTCTTCAAATGACAAGTTATCCGGGATCTTCATTGCTCTATCAGCCGGCATCAAGGCATATTGAGCATAACCGCCGCCGTTTACAAGTCCCATCACCCTTGTCCCTAATTGTAAATTTGCACCTTCCCCTGTTTCCACAACTTCCCCAGAAACTTCAATCCCCAATATTGGATTGGCCATATAACCGGATTTCCCTTCTCGTGAAACAATATCCGTTCTATTTATAGCAGAGGCTTTCACCTTAATTAATATTTCCCCTTTTCCGGGGATGGGCTTGGAAAAATCCTTAAATAGTAATTGTTCTGCTCCACCCGGTTCTTTAACTACCACTGCTTTCATTTGTCCCACTCCTTACTATTAAATTAGTGACCACACTTTTAAAATGTTTTGTCTTGAAGATGGAAACTATGCTACTCCAAAAAATATCCACAAGCAAATAATTAGGTTTTGTAAACATGTTGATAGAATAAAAAAGGCCGATGTCCCATTAGGGGCCATCGAGCTTTTTTTGAAAAGTTTCCTATTATTATCTTTTATTAAGCGTTTCACTTCTATCCAGGTCATGATGCAATTGCGCTGCCGGAACCTTAGGGTTAGGAATCTGCCCTTTTGCAACTGGTTCAGCTACATAAACAAAATCTCCTGTACCATCTGGGGCGCTTCCTGTTGCCCATAGTCCGTCTGCTGATTCATTACCTTCTGACAAGTTCCAGAATTCGTACGCTTCCGGTTGAGATTCCATTTCCGCTTCCGGTGGGAATGACGCGGGAACGACAACGCCATTTTTTTCTTCAAGTTCTGCAATGGCCGCCATCCATTGATATTGGTGGTAACGATCACGGGCTAACATTTTACGGAAGGTGGCACGTACCCCCTCATCTTTGGTCATATGATATAAACGGGCCACTTGAAGGCGTCCTTGGCTTTCAGCATGAAGATTCGATCGCATGTCCGCTAATAGATTTCCGCTGGCTACAATATAAGATCCGTTCCAAGGCACCCCATTCGAGTTGGTTGGCAGTCCCCCAAGACCGCTTACGAGCAAATGCTGGGGATTGATTCCACCCATGATGGCTGCTGTAGCAGGATCTTTTGCGGCTTCTGCTTGATCTTCCGGAGAAGCGCCATCAAGCAATTGACTAATGAGCGAACAAAGCATCTCTACATGTCCAATTTCCTCTGTACCAATATCCATCAGCATATCTTTGTATTTTTCTTCTCCACGGCAGTTAAAACCCTGAAAAAGATATTGCATCATGACAGTCATTTCCCCAAACTGTCCACCTAACACTTCCTGAATTTGACGGGCAAGCATCGGATCTGGTCGATCTACCTTAACTTCAAATTGCAATTCTTTTTGATGGCGAAACATATTAACTCCTCCTTTTTTTATATGATGTACGGTTTTTTATTACCCGCCTGTCCATGCTTGAAACCTGAATTCAGTTATAACGAACAGTAATTAGAAAAAATTTACATGCCATTAACAATGATTACTGAACTAAAAAGCCAAGGACTATCTTTGGGCTATGTATCGCTCAATAAATAAGATTTATAAAAGGTCCATTTACTGTCTATAACTTTACAATACAGGGTAAAGTAGAAAGAACCATATATAGGAAATTTAAAAAGGAGGATGGAAAATGGATTTCAAGCCCCGAAATCAAAAAGATCAATCTATTTCACAATTACGTTATACTTATTCCGCTCGTAATCTATGGTCCGGTTTTCTATTCGGGATCGGATTGGTGGCATTCATCGATGAGTCCATCTTTCATCAACTATTGCATTGGCACCATTTCTATGACAAGTCCACATCCAATATTGGGCTTATCTCGGATGGTTTATTTCATGCCCTTAGCTGGTTCGCAACGGTCGGGTCGTTATTCATGTACGCTGACCTTCGCCGTCGAAAGGGATTATGGCTGAAAAGGTGGATAGGGGGAGTTTTGCTCGGGGCAGGTTCTTTCCAGCTATATGACGGGATCATCCAGCACAAGCTCATGCGTCTCCATCAAATCCGCTACGATGTCGATATTCTCCCATACGACTTGATTTGGAACATTGCAGCCACAATTATGATCTTGATCGGCATTATCCTTATCATTCAAACAAGGCGCAGCGTACTTAAAATGAAAGAAGATACCAGCAATGCACAGTAATGGACATATTCATGATAATGGGGCTGGTTTTGAACCGATTTTATTGATTCTTCTGGCGCTTGTGATAGTGATTTATATCGCAGCTGCCGTAATTTCAAACCGCCGCTATAAAAAATGGCCCTTATACCGTACGCTCTTTTGGATTCTTGGCACCATCTGTGCAGCCTCTGCAATTATAGGTCCCATAGCCAATCGCGCGAATATGGATTTCACGGCGCATATGGTTGGTCATTTACTGCTTGGAATGATTGCACCCATCCTACTCGTGTTTACCGCACCTATTACTCTTGCACTGCGAACACTTGATGTACAATCAGCAAGACGCCTTTCAAAGGTGTTGAAAAGTTGGCCGCTGCGCATTATAAGCAATCCAATCACTGCTTCTGTGCTTAATATTGGGGGGCTTTGGATTCTTTATACGACTGAGTTATATGGGTTGATGCATCAGAATGCCCTTCTACATGCATTAGTGCATTTTCACGTGTTCATGGCGGGCTATCTATTCACTGCGTCTATGATTTATATGGACCCGACGCCCCACAGGTTCAGCTTCATGTTTCGTGCTGTCGTATTTACAATTTCACTGGCCGGCCATGATATCCTTTCTAAGTATATTTTTGCCCATCCTCCAAGCGGAGTCACAAAGGAACAAGCGGAAAATGGAGGAATGTTAATGTACTATGCCGGCGATGCCATTGACGTTGCACTTATTTTCATCCTTTGCTATCAATGGTTCAAAGCCACCCGGCCTAAGGAATCACTTGCCTTGTAGGAAGGAAGGCTACTTATTACTTAGTTAAACTCCTATGTTTCTGTTTAATCGTCCAACATTTAGCTCATACTAATTTTTGATGAAAAAAATTTAGGATGGAGCTGAATGGAAAATGGAATTTGAAGCTAACAATTCTACTGAAAATGCTCTTCGTGATTATAAAGCTGGAATCGGTGCCTTTACGCATAAAATGCCTGTTCTCGCAGAGAAATTCAATTCGTTTACGGAAGAGTGCTTTAAAGAAGGTCAATTATCCCAGAAAGAAAAACAGCTTATCGCATTAGGAATAAGCTTATATTCACAAGATGAATACTGTATTATCTACCATACAAAAGGATGTCTTGATCAAGGCTGTTCCGAACAGGAAATTCTTGAAGCCATTGGTGTGACCGCAGCATTTGGCGGAGGAGCCGCCATGAGTCAGGCTGTAACACTCGTCCAGGAATGCATCCAAGATATAAATCAGATGAAACAGTAAGAAAGAAGGGATAGGACAAATAGTCCTATCCCTTCTTTCTGTTGTTGACAAATGCTTTTAATGACTCATGTTGTTGTTATTGTTATTTCCTTGTGCTGGTGCATATGAATTCAACATTTGCTGCATATCCTGCTGTGCAAGCTGCGGAACTTGATAGTAATGATGTTTGTTTTGATATATCGAAATCTCATATGCCATTTCAATGCAGTTCGGAACGGAATCTGCAAATACGCGGCGAACCACCGGATTCGTTATTTCAAGCGCTGCCATCGCTTTCATGGATGCAGCAGACTTAACAGCTCCAAGCATCAAACCTGAAATGCATTCATCCGTAATTTCCGATACGGATTGCAAAGGTTTCTTTGGCTGAGTTGGTGTCAATCCATATATAAAATCGTTACCTTGATTCATTTTGTAGCTCTCAGTCCGTTTAGAAGGATCCTGGCCCGATTGGAAGCACTCCAGTGAAATATTATATTCATCTTGGATGAACTGATATTGACGATCCAGAATATCAAGTAATTCCTGATCCTGAATATGCTGACGCAAAAGAGTATACGTGTTTAAAGTACCAATCGTTCCCGACAACACTTCATGTACATCGAATACTTCGTGACCACCGTGATTCATTTGTGGGGGAATGGCACCCGTTTGCATGTTCTGGTGTACTTGACCTTGTTGATATTGGTTTTGCATTGTATTTCCCTCCTCGTTTTATCAATGATGCGAACAAGTTTAGTATGTTAAACCCCAACTGGATTATTCAATCTAAACTCTTCCAAGAAGACCAATAAGCTGCTGCATCATGTTTTCTGTATAAAAAAAACGTGGCGTTTTAAACTATAGACACTTTATATGTATGGGAGGATTTCCAATGACACATCAATGCTTCTATTGTAGTGATGTTACGGAAGAAAAAAAAATCCATGTGGTAACGTTTCAAGTTTCTGACACGGATAGAAATGAAATGCTCTGTGATGAATGTTATCAAGAATGGCTACAAGGAATAAAAGGTTAAGCGTTAAAGCCCTCTAACATTTCACAAACATCAACAATGCATACTTGGATGAACTCAGGGTAACTTAAATCCGTTAAATAGTGAATTTCAAGGAGGATGGTTATGGGAATTTTAAGCGGTAATCCGAAAGAAGAGCCAATGCATTACGGAGAGGTATTTGGAACATGGGCATTTCTAACAACTACAAAAGGACTGATTGCCTGTCATCAAACTATGCTTAATCATGCTGGCTACAAGGGCCAGCATAAATTACTTGTTGAAGTGATCAATCAAGGGAAACAGGAACATGACCAACTTGAATCATTATTAAAAGAAAATAACGTAGGACTGCCTCCGTCACCACCTGAAACGCCTAAAGCTAATTTGGAGGATATTCCAGTCGGGGCACGTTTTCAAGATCCTGAAATCTCTGCTTCAGTATCAATCGATATTAATGCAGGATTAGTTGCTTGCAGCCAAATCATGGGTCAATGCATCAGAGAAGATATTGCACAGATGTTCGCACAATTCCATACGAATAAAGCTGCATTGGGTGCTGACTTCCTAAGATTGAATAAGGAAAGGACTGGCTTGTCCCTCCTCCTCTTCATATTAATAAAACAAGAATGTAAATATAATGAAATATCCCCTAATCATGTTGACATCGTGATTGGATGCCCAACATGATTAAGGGATTAATTCCGATAATGAAAGGACGATTAAGGAATCATTACCATTGCAGACTTTCGATTAAGTGGCACTTTGTGCATTGTTGACTATAATCAGTTTTTACAAATTCATGATTACACTTCTCGCGAAAAATGTTCAGCTCCCTTTTCAGCTGTTCCAATTGAGTTTCCAACTGTTTCATTTCAACTTTTATTTGGATTACCCGATTCATCGAATTCTCCCTCTCATCGGAATCATAAATAGATTTCCCCGTCCGTTTTCCTAAATTCATTCGCTTTTTCTTTAAGACCTTCATCGATTACCGACTCAAAGCCCAGACCCTTTTCCTTCGCCAAATCACGGATGTCTTGAGAAATCCTCATACTGCAGAATTTGGGTCCGCACATTGAACAGAAATGGGCTGTCTTGGCACCTTCAGCCGGTAGTGTTTCATCGTGATATTCAACTGCCCTTTCAGGATCGAGGGAAAGATTGAATTGATCTCTCCAACGGAATTCGAATCTAGCCTTCGAAAGGGCATCATCCCGTTTTCGTGCCTGGGGATGGCCTTTAGCAAGATCAGCTGCGTGGGCTGCAATTTTATAAGTAATGACCCCTACACGAACATCCTCTTTATTCGGAAGCCCCAAATGCTCTTTCGGTGTCACATAACAAAGCATGGCCGTTCCAAACCATCCAATCATGGCAGCACCAATCGCAGAAGTGATATGATCGTATCCAGGAGCTATATCCGTTGTCAATGGTCCCAGGGTATAGAATGGTGCTTCTTGACAGACTTCCAGCTGCTTATCCATATTTTCTTTAATCAAATGCATCGGTACGTGACCGGGTCCCTCCACCATGACTTGAACATCGTGCTTCCAAGCAATCTTCGTCAGTTCCCCAAGTGTTTCCAATTCAGCAAATTGAGCCTCATCGTTTGCATCTGCAATGGAGCCAGGACGGAGGCCGTCACCTAATGAGAAAGAGACATCATACGCCTTCATGATTTCACAAATCTCTTCAAAGTGAGTATAGAGAAAACTTTCTTGGTGGTGGGCCAAGCACCATTGTGCCATGATGGAGCCCCCCCGGGAAACGATTCCCGTAACTCGCTTTGCTGTCATGGGAATGTATCGCAAAAGCACTCCGGCGTGTATCGTGAAGTAATCCACACCTTGCTCAGCCTGCTCGATTAATGTATCCCGGAAAACTTCCCAATTTAAATCTTCCGCGACTCCATTCACTTTTTCCAATGCTTGATATATCGGAACCGTCCCAACTGGCACAGGAGAATTCCTGATAATCCATTCCCGGGTCGTGTGAATATTCTTACCGGTGGAAAGATCCATTATGTTGTCTGCACCCCAACGTGTAGCCCAAGTCATTTTCTCCACTTCTGCTTCAATCGATGAACTAACAGCGGAATTTCCAATATTCGCATTTATTTTCACATGAAAATTACGTCCAATGATCATGGGCTCACTTTCAGGATGGTTAATATTTGCCGGAATGATCGCCCTCCCGCTAGCTACCTCATCTCTTACAAAATCAGGGGCTACATTTTCCCTGATCGAGATGAATTCCATCTCAGGAGTTATGATACCTTTTCGGGCATAATGGAGCTGGGTTACGTTTTGCCCTTTCGCTGCACGCAATGGTTTTCTTTTCAATCCCGGAAAAATTTCTGCTTTCGTTTGTGACTCTTTTTTATACCCGTTATCTTCGGGCTTTATTTCACGCCCTTCATACTCTTCAACATCTTCCCTTTCCAGAACCCAGCTGCGTCTAATCGGGGCAAGACCTTTATGAATATCAATGGGATATTCTGAATCCGTATAAAAGCCGCTTGTGTCATATACTCGTAAAGGCGGATTCTCCTCTTCGCCGAAAGAACCTGTAGTCGGACTTAGCTTAATTTCACGCATGGGCACCCTAATATCGGGTCTAGATCCCTCAACATACACTTTTTTACTCCCGGCAAAACTGGACATAATTGAAACGTTCATGTCATTTACTGAATTACTCATCATGATTTCATTTCTCCTTTTTAAGTTCATTTAAAAAGGACAAAATCCAATCCATTTCGCACGAAAAAGCCAGATCTCATATTTAAGACCTGGCTAACGTTAGTATGGCTACAGAAATGACCAATTGAAATGTCATTGTTTAGTAGATTCTAACTTCCCCACGCTGGTATGAACCAGATCAGGTCCTGAGGGTTAAGAAGCTTAAGCGCTTCTCTCTCAGCCCAACTTTTATTGGACACCCCTAGTCTGAATAATTTAATTGATTACAGGGTAACTATATCTCACCCTTTTCATTCTGTAAATAATTTGAAAGACCTAATATTTTCATTACAACTATCAAAATTTATTATTTGAAGAAGAGCCGTTAATTAATTTCCAAGGCTCTCAAGGATAGGGTAAAGCTCCTCTAAATGCTTGATTTCATAGGTTGGAATCACTTCATTCCGTTCCTTATCATGGCGATTTATCCAAACCGACTTTATGCCTACCCGTGATGCTCCAAGGATATCCGTCATTAAATTATCGCCGACCATCAATACTTCATCCTTATCAAGCTCCATGATCCCCAAAGCATGCTCAAAAATGGAGGCATCCGGTTTACCTCTTCCAAATGCGCCTGAAATCACGATTTGGTCGAAATAAGGAACCAGTTCAGGCGTAATTTCAAGTTTGGTATTTTGCAGCTCAGGAGATCCGTTCGTAAGCAATAGCAACTTATACTTCCCTTTTAATTCATCCAGAACACGGAATGTTTCTTCATAGATAAATGGCTTTTTGCGTCTCTCCGCAGGGAAACGTTCTGCCAGTTCAAGTCCAAATTCCGGGTCATCGATCCCTAATGCCAATAACCCTCTCGTCCACGCTTCTTTCCGATAAGCCGGTGCAATCCCGGCCATCTTCCTGAATTCATCATGATCATCCTGAAAATTTCCCCATAGCCCCTCAAATGGGTTGATTCCGATCATTTGGGTGAATGCATATGTATCGTAAGAAGAATAAAGCTCACGCGCTTCCTTTCGCACAGCTTCTTCAAAATCCTCGACATTCAGATCATATTTCTCCTTGGCCACTTCACATGTGGCCACAAAAGCCTCTTTTACACTTTTCTGATCCCATAGTAATGTATCATCTAAATCAAAAAAAACTGCCTTCAGCAAAATGTCCACCCCTCTTTCCCTATTATTGAATTCGTAAAAATTACACTATTACAATAATAAACCACAACCAATAAAAAAAGAATAACTATTCGGAAAATGACTTACCTTTTCTAGTGGGAAACTCTTATCCACTTATCATCTTTCAAATACATACAGCTTTCCATTACTGGCAATCTTGAATTTGGGACCGGTGAACCCCCGTCGGATCAGCTCTTTCCTCATATATACCATGAGGGCGGCATGACTCACGATCAAAACATCTCTTTCCCCCTTTGCAAAGACTTCATCCAATACTTTATTGATCCTTCGCTCTGCGATCTTAATTTCCGCCCTTGTCTGCTTGTTTAACACCGAGCAGCAGCGAATCCAGATAGCCCAAAGGATGAATGGCAGCTTTACCCTTCCTTTAAGAGGCGGGGAAGGTATTTCCCGCAGCTCCTCCATCCGGTGAACCGGACCTGGATAGATATGTTCCGCTGTCTTGACAGCTCTCGACATATCACTGCAATAACACTCCTCCCATTCCTCCGCGCCAAATAAAGTCGTTCCATAAATAATATCCGCTGCATCATAGTCCTTAAACCATTGCTTCATATCATCCGCCGTCACTGATCTCCCAGTAGGAAATTCATGTGCCACCTTAAAATGCCGTACCAAACCAATTTTCATATCTTCTCCTTTTTATCTTTTAAAATATACGTTTCTTTTTCTTGTAAACAGCCCTTATCAATATATTACCCTATGTAAAACTATAAAAAAAAGTATGTTAAAACCATTAAAACCTTACTGAACTCTCCTTGACACTGTGTATATATTTAAAAGTTTTTAAAGATCCAGCGTTTAATTATGATAGCATCGAAAAAAGAGAAAGCATCTCGCCTTCTCCATTTATCGTTTAATCTATGAATTGTAGTTCTGTTATCGTACATCTTTTCCTGAATTTATATTTCCCGCTCAAATCACTGAATTGATAATCATTGAGAGATTTCCCCAGTTGTTCCCTAAGCTTCTCTACAGTGATGGATTCCTCAACTGTCTCTTTCCAATTTTCATTTCCGATCAACTCATCGAACGGAATGGTAGTCAGGACTTCATCATATATCTGGATGCTTTGATCGATGCCGAAGCTGCCATAGATACTGCCATTTTCATCAGCAAAGATATGATCCGATTCCAATTCCTCCACCAATACTTCCAGATATTCCTTTGACTTAACAGGCTTGATGGCAATCTCTGCTTCCGCCTTTACAGGTCCCAATCTCTTATCGACGATCTCTATCGTCAATTTAACATGAACAGGCGGATACCCAAACCCTTCACAAAGTTCTGTTGCCGAATTATATACCATCTGTACGTCCTCCTTTTGACACTATCATTATATAATAAAAATAGTACATTTCATTACCAAAAACCCTTATTCAAGTTCACTTGCATCTTATTTTTATAGCGACTCTTTTTCAATTCATACGCTCCTTCAACACTGAAGGGTCAATCGTCATATTTCGAGGATTTCCCTGATACGAAAGCCACGAATCCTGATTTTCTCAGTTCACGGGCATAATTATAAATTCATATTTCATACCTCATTTATACGTTTATCGATAATACACCATTAATTTTGATCGATTTATGAACTCAACTAAAAAGTCCAATGCCGCTCAGGACATTGGACTTTTTATAAGCTTCACATTATGGCTTTAGCACCACCTTAATACATTCATCCTCGTGATCGTTAAAGATTTGATAAGCCTCACTCGCTTTTTCTAGAGGGACTTTATGGGATATGATTTCCGTGGGGTCGAACTCTCCAGCCGTGATCTTATCAAAAAGCTTGGGCATGTAGTGAATGACCGGTGCTTGTCCCATTTTAAGATTAATGTTCCGCTCAAATAAATTGCCTAATGGGAACATATTATATTTGGATCCGTATACGCCAGTCAGTTGGATCGTGCCGAATTTACGTACGGCGTTAAGTGCAATCTCGATCGCACTTAACGTTCCACCCTGAAGTTTCAGCTTTTGCTCAATCGCTTCTATCGTTGATTTCTTGCCGTCCATTCCTACACAATCTATGACCACATCTGCCCCGCCAGAAGTGATTTCCTTAATGTAGCTGCCCATATCGTTATATTCATCGAAGTTATACGCCTCAACCTTATTCATCTGTTTAGCCTTATTGAGTCTATAAGGAAGATTGTCGATGGCAATGACCCTTTTTGCTCCTTTCATCCAAGCGAACTTCTGAGCCATCAACCCAATCGGCCCACAGCCCAATACCACTACCGTATCATCTTTCTTGACGCCAGCGTTCTCTACACTCCAATATGCGGTTGGCAGCACATCGGACATGAACAAAAGCGCTTCATCTTCAAGTTCACATGACTCTGGGATGACAAACGGCATGAAGTTTCCATATGGGACCCTTAAATATTCTGCCTGCCCGCCTGGATAGTTCCCATATCGTTTCGTAAAACCAAAGTACCCGCCTGTATCCACCGCTTCATTGGGGTTGGAATTATCACATTGACTCTCCATATCATGTTCACAGTAATAACAGTGCCCACAAGAAATGTTGAAAGGCAGGACAACCCTGTCCCCTTTTTTCACCTTTGTTACTTCCGGACCCACTTCTTCGACGATGCCCATCGGTTCATGGCCAATGACATAATCTTTATGCGTCGGCAAAGCACCCTGATATATATGGAGGTCGGACCCGCAAATAGCCGTTGAAGTCACTCGGACGATGATATCATCCTTTTGCTGAAGTTTCGGATCTTCAACTTGTTTTACCTGTATATCTTTTGCTCCTTGAAAAGTTACAGCCTTCATATTCAACCTCCTAAAATATTCTTTATACATTTGATATACCCGTCAAAAAAGGCTACTAAGCCTATGAACATCTAATTTCCCAAGAATCTCTTCATCATGCTGCACCAGGATGACAAAAAAAGCCCCGGAAACCGGGACTCACCTATGAAACCATTATTTAGGAACATTATTATTGTGCTTATACTCACTTAGTACCTCGTTGAATACATCGGGATAATTCGTAAACAGCCCCGTTGCACCCCATTCAAGAGCCTTTTTCATATCCGCTCTTTCATTTACTGTATATGGATGGAATTGGAGGTCATGGTCGCGAACCATCTTCACATATTGTCCGTCCACCTTATTGAAGTTCGGCCCAACGCCAATTGCATATTCCTTAATGGACTCCAATTCTTCATCGGAAATGGTTGCTGGGTTCTTATAAGAAAAAAGTTGCACAAGAGGTAACTTTGGATTCATGTCATGAACCTTCATAAGGCTTTCTTTACTGAACGATTGAATTAATACATTCTTGGTTCGGCCTTTTGAATCCACCATTTTATATTCTTCCAGAACCTGCAGAAGTTCTTCTTCCATTCCCGGATATACTTCAGGAGACTTTGTTTCGATATAGTAATTGGCCTGCTTTCCGAACTTCTTAAAGACTTCTTCAAGAGTGGGAACCGTTAACCCTTCATATACCTCTTTTGCCAATTGCGGATATTTTTCATTGAACCATGTACCGGCATCCAGTTTCTTGATTTCTGTCAGCGTTAAATCCTTCACCAGACCAGTACCATTCGTTGTACGATCCACCTTTTCATCATGCATTGCTATCAATCTACCATCCTTGGTCATTTGAAGATCGATTTCTATGTAGTCGCCTTTCATTTGTTCTCCCATTTGATAAGCTGGAATGGTATGTTCAGGTGCATAACCAGAAGCTCCCCGATGTGCAATATTCACGATTTTCTTCTCATAAATAGATGAATTGGTATGATTTCCATTTGCAGCTAGGGTCCCGATGGAAGTAGCCTGCAATATAAAAGCCGCACTCATCATACAAAAACTGAATTTCTTTATATTCGTTTTCATTTTCCCTCTCTCCCTCCTACTATTACCATCATTTTAGAAGGGGATTGTGAACTTACAGCAAATATAATGTAAAGAAATAATATATTATCTAAAATGGTTAAAATAACCTATCAAATACAAGGCATTCATGTAGTTTTTTCTACCTGATTAACCGTTTCATTGACACTTTAAGCCTTCCAGACCCATATTAAATCAAACTCAAAGCCGATAAATTCCAGATATTAGATCGGATATTCCAATGTTGACATACCAAGAGGACCTGTACAGAATTGCCCCTTAACTCCTTGCCCTGACCTTCAGGTACTGAATTCCACCCGACCCATGCCTGGAGTATGGTCTTTTCTAAAATATAGATACAAAGACTATCAATACAAAATCTATCTTTTTCTGATTTACAAAAAACTAGTATCATATTACTATTAAACAAACAGAATATTAATCCTAAGGGGAATTATGTTAAAAAATTATCAATATTATCAAAACAAACACCGATTTATACTGAAAGCATTCATGGCAATGATATCCTTTTTACTATTAGTTGGGATTTCTGTATCACCTATAAGTTGGAAAGATAATCCCTACGAGATGACATTACAGGTCATTTTAATATCGGGGATGATAATTTCTCTGTTATTTTTCTTAAAAACAGAAGTCAATTTTTATAAGACCCTATTCATTTTCTTAATTACTGTTTATTTATATAGCAAATTTTTGATATTTCCAGATACAGCAATCATGCTTTCTTTATTTGCTATAGCACCCTTGTTTCCCATTTTTCTCTTTGATAAAATCGGGTTTTATGTTGTGGCCACTTTAAATATCATATTAGGTCCCGCTTCCATCATGATCATTTCAAAAACGGATCTTCAATACACTTATGAATATGTCGCTTTGGATAGTTTCGGCAACACGCTTAATTTCATCGCCATTCAAATCATATTGGTATTCGTGTTCATAGGCACCAATAATAGGATGGAATCCACTAATGCATTCCACAAGGAAATACAGCAGGCCAAACAATTGAACTCAGTCGGACAGCTAGCTGCCACCATTGCACATGAGATACGTAATCCGATTACAGTCGTTAAAGGGTTTGCCCAGTTATTAGATCAAGAGAAGGAACTGAATGAAACGGAAAAATTTTATGTACAGACCATGCTTACGGAACTTGAATATACACAAGTGATAATCAATGACTATTTGTCTTTGGCAAAACCGCATACGGATAATGTACAGGTCATACCTTTAAATTATGAAATCCAAAAGATTTCCGATTTATTAACCAGTTTCGCCAATAATCGTAACATAGGCTTTCTCCTGGACTTCCGTGACGACCTGCACATTAACATGAATCCCATCGAACTTAAACAGATACTGGTCAATATCATGAAAAATGGAATTGAGTCAATGAACAAACCTGGATTCATCAAGGTGGAAACAGAGCAGGAACGCACTATGGCAAAAATACGAATAACGGATACAGGAATAGGTCTCTCAAAAGAACAGCTTGAAATTCTAGGTACCCCATTTTATTCACTTAAAGATAGGGGAACCGGTATCGGCCTGACCGTTTGTTATTCCATCGTTCAAAAATACAAAGGGAAAATCGTGGTACAGAGCGAAGTGAACAGAGGAACATCGTTCACCATTTATTTGCCCTTATATAAAAAAATAGATTAAATATATATCCCTAATAAGAAAAAGGATGACCACCCATCACCGGGCGGTCATCCTTTTTCAATTAGGCTTTAAAACTATCTTGCCATTTCAGCAAATGATTTTCTAAAAAGCGGACAAACGAGTCTGAGATTTTACCAGCGAGGGCAAAAATGATGATGCCTACGAATACGACGTCCGTTTGCATGAATGAACGGGCATCCTGGATCATGAAGCCCACCCCTCTATCCGCACCCAGCAATTCAGCCACGACCAGGCACATCCAAGCCGCACTTAAGGCTAAACGGATACCAAGTAATATGTTTGGCAAAGCTGCAGGAATCATGAGCTTCGTTATTTGTTCCCGTCGGCTAAACTCCAATATTAGGGCAACATCGTACAGTTTTTTATCCACATTCCGAAGTCCCAAAAAAGTTTGTAAATATAAAGGAAAAAAAGCACCTAAAGCGATAAGCAGCACTTTGGATAGTTCACCAAATCCGAACCACATAATAAATAAAGGGGTAATAGCAAGTAAAGGGACCGTTCGTAACATTTGAATGCTCGGGTTTAAATATTCCTCGGATTTTTTTTGCATGCCAACGATGACTCCAAACAATAATCCTAAAAAACCACCTAATGCAAAGCCTAGAATAGCCCGCGTTAAACTGATTTGTAAATGCATGCCCATTTCCCCCGACTGAACGAGATCAATGAGAGTCGTGACGATCAATAAAGGTGATGAGAATAATTGGGCAGGCAGGATGCCAACCGATCCTAATGTTTGCCATGCAATCAACACGACAACGGGAAGGACCGAACCCCGCAATGCCGATTTGGCGAGTTTGGATTGTTTTGTCGTTTCCCTAATGACAAGCGGCTTGTTTTGAGCAACGGTCTGTGTAGACATAATTTTCATCCTTCCTTTTTTCAAAAATTTAATTAAATGCTCCAGTCTTCCACTTCTACTGGATGATGATCAAGTTGGGTTAATATGACGGACCTGAATTCCTGAAACGCTTTGCTTGTTCGAGTTCTTGGATATGGCAAATCAATTGGAACGATAGCTTTAATCCGTCCAGGCTTTGCATCCATGACGACCACTTTCCTCGATAAAAAGATGGATTCATCTATATCATGGGTAACAAGCACCATCGTTGTCTTATTCCTCTCCCATATTTCTAGTAAAGCCTCTTGAAGATGCGTTCGCGTGAATGCATCCAACGCCCCGAATGGCTCATCCAGTAATAATACTTCCGGATTACGTAATAAAGCCCTGGCAATGGCAACACGCTGCGACATTCCACCGGATAATTGGCGTGGATACGCCGTTTCAAATCCTTTTAGTTTAACAAGTGAAATCAAATCATCCACCCTTTTTCGAATGTCCGGTTTCTTTAATGGAAGGTTACCTGCAATATTCTTCTCCACGTTTAGCCATGGAAATAAGCGATGCTCCTGAAAAATGAAACCACGGTCTTTTGAAGGGCCGCTAACCGGATGATCACCTGCCATGATTGCTCCGTCAAAGTCTGAATCAAGTCCTGCGATCAACTTTAATAATGTGCTTTTCCCGCAGCCGCTCGGACCAATGATGGTGACGAATTCACCATTGTTGACGGTCAGATTTAAATTATCCAAAACATGGACACTTTCATTCTCATTCTTAAATGTTTTGCTTACTTGATTAATTTCTAACGTCGCAACCAATACCCTCACCCTTTCTCAAATAAAAAAATAGAGATCCAGCAATAAGGCACATATTGTCCCTTTGCTGAATCTCTAGTTAACTAGTCGATTCAATATTTCATTTTATATTAACTTATCGATTATTTATAATCAACACCTAATACCAATTTATTTTATCGGATTAATAGTGAAAAGTAATTGACAGATAATTCTAACAGCTGTTAAGATGCATTCATACACAAATCCGCTTCACACAGGAGCCAATTAAATAAAGGTCATGTGAATCAACTGGACTACCGGAGATTCAATGAAGAGTAACCCCGGCATACTCTTCGTTGAATCTCTTTTTTGTCATTAATCTGACTATCCAGATGTGGTAAGTGTATTAGAGAAGGAGGGAATTCATGAAGGAATATCGTAACAAGTTAACCGCATTACTACTTGCCATCATTAGCATCGCTGTATTGGCAGGCTGTAATTCCGATGCCGGCAAAGCTTCCGGGAAAAGTGATCCACTGAAAGTTCATATTGCCTTAAATGGCAAGATGGGACCATTGGTCATTGCAAAGGAAAAGGGATTGTTCAACGAAGAGTTTTCTAAACTGGATGCCCAAATCGAGTGGAGTGAATTCTCGAGTGGTCCCCCGCTTTTGGAATCCCTTGCTTCCAATCGGGTTGACCTGTCTTTTTTAGGGGATGGTGCACTGATTGCCGGCATTGATAAGAATCTGCCATTCGAAGTGATTGCACAAACAGGACGGGGTGAGTCATCTGTCCGGATCCTGGCTCAAGCAGAAGGTAACATAAAGAAGATTGAAGACTTAAAAGGAAAAACGGTCGGTGTTGCCTCGGGGACAACGGGTCATGTGTATTTAATCAAGGCATTGAAAGCCCATGGCTTAACGACTGATGACATTAAACTGATCAATTTACAACCGGATGATGCTCAAGCAGCTTTTGAAACCAAACAATTGGACGCCTGGGCGATATGGAACCCTTATTACCTTAATAATATTGAAAAAGGGAATGCTGTCGCACTTAAAGTAAAAGGAAAAATATTAGCACCTGGAGCTATCATTGCACGTAAAGGCTTTGCCGAAGAGCATCCTGAAATTGTAGAGGCCTATTTAAAGGTTTATAAAAAAGCTGCCGACTGGCAAATTGAAAATCCAGATGAAGCATCTGAAATTTATTCTAAAGAAACTAAATTGCCTGTGGGTACGGTCAAGACAATAATAACGGCCGAAGAACCAAATATCTTCTTTACCGAAGATGCCATCAAAGCACAACAAGAATCCATCGATACTTTAGCTGGTGTGGGTTATATCAAGAAATCATTTGATTTTAAAAATCAGATCCACAATGAATACATTGATGAAGCCTTTAAAAAATAAAAAAACATACCTTACAGAAGGAGATTGATTATGACGGAAACTAAAACACAACAATTAAAAGTGGTACCGGTAGCAGGAAGGATTGGAGCGGAAATTCAAGGAGTCCAATTAAGCGGAGACTTGGACTTAGCTATTTTCAGTGAAATCAAACAAGCGTTAAATGATCATAAAGTCGTATTCTTCAAAGGTCAAAACCATTTGGACGATGCCAGCCAAGAAGCATTTGCCAAACTATTGGGTGAGCCTTATGCACATCCTACAGTACCGGTCAAAGACAATACTAACTATATTTTCGAACTTGATTCCGAACGGGGTGCTAAAGCAAACCATTGGCATACTGATGTCACTTTTGTTCCAGAAGTTCCTAAATACTCTGTTTTAAGAGGTGTAACCATCCCTGATGTTGGCGGCGATACAGTCTGGGCAAATACCAATAAAGCATATGAGGACCTGCCGGATGGATTGAAGAAATTAGCTGACGGACTATGGGCAATCCATACAAATGAATATGATTATGCACAATTCAAACCAGCCGAAAACATTGATGATGAGGTTAAAAAGAAATATCGTGATATATTCGAATCCACCATTTATAAAACAAGGCATCCAGTCGTTCACGTGCACGCAGAAACAGGAAAAAAGCATTTGTTATTAGGTGGCTTTGCTGGAAGAGTGGAAGGATATACAACAAGTGAATCTGAAAGATTATTAAGTATCTTCGATTCATACGTCACGCGCTTAGAAAATACCGTCCGTTGGCAATGGAGTGAAGGGGACGTGGTCATTTGGGATAACCTGGCCACGCAGCATTATGCTATTGCCGATTACGGGGAACAGCATCGCGTCGTTCGCAGGGTCACTGTAGGTAAAGACGTTCCCGTAAACAAGGAGAACGAGTCAAGCAAACTAATTATTAAAAAATAAACCCCTGTATCGATTGAAAGGTTCGAAAATACTCAAACCTCCTGAGGAACTGGCCTTAGTGCAGGAGGTTTGAGTATTTTCTTTTTGAACAGGTCTTTCCACTCGCCCTTTGGCATTTTCAGTACTTTCTATCCCCTCATTTAAAATTAACTTCAATGAATTCAACCTCTTCTGCCCGACTTAATGTTCCATGGGCTTTTCCAACGGTGCCTTCTTTGTCTTCCCAAAAGAAGTTATGGTCCTGAACGATCGTGCTAAAATCAAAGTCTCGCCACCGGGCAGCGATGGCCAGCAATCTATCTCTATGCTGAAAATCACTTGAATCCACTATTTTATAAACTTCTTCTATAATCTTAGGGGACATCGGTATAGCTCCCCATTTATCTTGCGAGCGAACCTTTTGATGAGTCATTTTATGCATGAAGTCCATGACTTCCATTTCGGTTGAGCCTTCATCAAGTCCTGTTTCAAATTCGATCCCATCATATATCGCAGTTTTGGCCTCAAGTTCCGCAGCTTTCGCTTTTGCTTCCCTTTGGGCTTCGATTTTTTCATCTTCTCTTTCTCTTTCAATTTGTTCTTTGGCTTCCCTGGCTTCAATTACCAGTTGAGCTTTTTCGTACTCATTGGAGTTCTCCATGATTTTAAAGGAAGCAGCCCCCACCCCGAATAATGCAACAGCAGAGATTCCACTAACAAGTAAAACCTTTTGCGTTTTCTTCATAAAACTTCCTCCAAGATTGATAATGTCAGATAATATTTATTTTAACATATTAAATGGATGTACTATCCAGAAAAGGTAGACATCCAACCTTCTCATCCCTTCAAGAAGAATTACAGTAGTTTCAGATATCGATAATTCCCCAAGGTACCATTCTATTTTTTCAAGAAGATTCATTCGTCACTTATTCCATGCTGGATGACATATTTAATGCAGCAAAAGTAGACAAAGAAAAATTGATAATACCGGGTGCCGGGCATTGTGAAGCTGAGGTAGTGGATCCGGAATAGTATTGGAACAAGGTATGGGGTTTGTGGATAAATATATGGATTAATGTAAGAGGGTAAAAAGAAACTGCCGATATGCAATCGGCAGTTTCCTTTCGTTTTCGTCCAGCAAATTTTTGGGCTTACTGATGGCGTTTTATCAGGATTAATTAGCCTGAACGATTATTTCATCGATTATACCGTAATCCTTCGCCTCATTTGCGCTTAAGAAATAATCACGATCTGTGTCCCTCGCCACCTTTTCGATAGGCTGGCCGGTCCTTTCCGAGATGATTTGATTGATATGATCCTTTAGCTTTAAAATCCTTCGGGCAGAAATTTCAATCTCCGTGGCTTGCCCCCTCGCCCCACCAAGCGGTTGATGAAGCATGATTTCACTATTTGGCAAAGCGCACCTTTTCCCTTTCGTACCCGCCAATAAAAGCATGGCACCGAATGATGCAGCCATCCCCGTACATACAGTCCGGACATCAGGCTTAATATATTGCATCGTATCATAAATGGCGAAACCGGCACTGGTCGATCCCCCTGGACTGTTTATGAAGATGGTAATTTCTTTATCAGGTGCATCCGCTGCCAAGAATAACAATTGGGCAACCACGCTATTGGCTAAATGATCGGTGATCTCTTCCCCAATCATGATGATACGGTCTTTTAGAAGTCTGGAATAAATATCGTACGAGCGCTCACCCTTGCTTGATTGCTCAATTACATATGGAATGGTGGTCATATCTCTTCTTCCTCCTAACAATATAATTGGCTATGCAGCCATTGAGAGTGTGTTTGAAGGAGTGAAGCTTGATTGAGAAAGAATCGGACGATTCATCAGTTTAGGAATCATCGATTCACTGTTCAGGGATTTGAAAGATGGGATGTTTCTAATGAGGATATCAGGATTTTGGGCTTTTAAAGCCTGTGTCATCAGGGACATGAGCCGCTGTTCCTCCTCATCCTGCCAATCTTCCACACAAGACAACATACGCTCATCAACGTCATTGTCAAAACGCTTTTTCACACGGTTCAAGATGGCTTTTACTGCTGTTTCCGTGGTGTTCAAATAATCTGAGATTTCTTTTGACCGATAGAGGAACCCTTCCTTTAATATGAACACTACAGCTTGTTTCGGGGTAAGGGATTTAATTATATATTCAACCGTTTCAAAAACATTTTCCCCTCCTGCCCCCTGCTGTTCGGTATCCAACAGATCGTCTAAGGATTCTTTTTTCCTTTTTCTAATCGTATCAATCCAGGAATGGCGGGCAATCGTCTTCAATAGAGCGGTTGTTATCTCCGTTTTCTTTCCATAGCCCTGCATTGCCCTCAATATCGTTTCCTGTGCCAAATCATCCCCATCCCAATTATTTTGGGTCAGGAATCGGCAAAACCGCAGCAATTCAGGATAGACTTCACGCAAAATCGCATCGTTATCATTTTCTTCAGAAATATCTTCCCTTAACTTATTTATCATTTTTTCTCACTCCTTCAACACCCTCTATCCTATAAACGTTTCAGAAAGAGAAAAAGATATGGGGGTGAAAAATTTTCCTTCATTCTTCTTTATATCCTATTCCATTTTTTCCATTGGATTTCCTTTCATACTAAAAACCTGTTTGGTTAAGCTCCAAACAGGCTAATGTCAATGTTCTGTATGCAACAAATAAGGCCTCCCCCGCTGTGTACCCGGTTCGTCACCAAGCATTTCAGTGAAGACCTTATTTACCAAACCAATTATTATTCTCCGTACACGCCATTAAGCCAACCAGCAAAATCTTTGGAAGTAACTTTCAGGAATGTTTCGTATATATCCAAACCTTTTCCCAATTCTCAACTTGTTCCGATATCCCTGACCTCCCCGGATGTCCTTGTAGTGAATCCTGAATTTCAAATTTCCGGATGATCCATAGGAACTCAGCTGCTATTCCAAGTGTTCAATGCATTCGACCGTGTATTCGCTAGGTTCCATGTCGTTTTCTTCGATACCAAACCAATTGGAAGTGCGACCTTCATTAGCGCTATCTTTACAATAGTTCACCATAGAACCTGCTGGATTATCTTCAGATTCAGACTCTTGATCGCTCATCTCTTCAAAATTCACCGATCGCTCGTTATGACGCTCTCTGTCTACCTTTTCATTCTCCAGGTCTGCGAACATGAACATGCAGTAAAAAACGGCTATCATAATTGCCATAGTAATCAACCTTGAGCTTAAAGGCAGTACCTTTTTCAATATAGCTAAAACTCTCTTCATGGCGGTTTCCCCAATCCTACTAAAGCATAATAAATTCAGAATGAATTAATTCATCTATTAAATATCCATCAATAACACTAGTTTAGAAAAATATTACTATTTTCAGTATATCAAGTTCCAGAAGTTTTTTATGCTATTATTCAATAAACAACTAAAATACTCCGAACCCTATAAAAAGGACAGTCCAAAAAATATCAGTATACTCCTCAAATTGACTTCCATCCTTTTTCAGTGTTACTCTTAAAAGTATACATTCAAAATACTGATTCCATTAGTGTGAATTAAGGGTGAACACATTTGCCGAAAGAACATTTAATAGACGTTCAACCAATCAGATCATTGGAAAAATTAGATGATATGAAATGGTCATTGAAAAGACATTGCAGCGAGAGAGACTACATATTGTTCTTGTTAGGCATCAATACCGGATTGCGTGTAACTGATTTATTATCGCTGAAGATAAAGGACATTAAAGGCAAGATGGAGGTCATCATCAAGGAAGGGAAAGCAAAAAAGCCAAGAATGATACAGCTTAATACTATATGTAATGAATTGGCCGCCTATATAGCCACCATTGATGGTGAATGGCTATTCCCCTCACGCAAGGGCGATAAGCCAATAAGTAAGATACAAGCTTACAGACAGCTTAATAAAGCAGCTGACATGGTGGACATCGAGGGCGTCGGTACACATACCATGCGGAAAACATTCGGGTACTGGCACTTTAAACGAAGTAAGAACCTCGCTGAGTTACAAATGATCCTTAACCATTCACACCCTGTAATTACACTTAAGTACATTGGGGTTGCTGAAGAAGGAACAGAGGGCAGCTTAAATGACTTTACACTATGGGAGGACGGAAGAAATGTCACTGACTGAATACAATGCAAAATATGAATCTATCATTCGCAGCAATATTTCCGACAGACAAAAGGCATTGAAGTTAGCTGATCTAATGACCGATATGGAAGGCCAGCTAAAAAATGAAATCGGGGAACATCGAAATAAAGAGGTAAATGCTTTATATAAAAAAGTATCTCTTTTCTCCAACTTGTTATAACCAGCTTAAGACCTTGCCCTTATGTGCAGAGGTCTTTTTTTCCTAGAAAGTTAAAGCTTTAAACTGAACCTCATTTATAATGCATCTGATAGGCACTTTTCATCTTCCTGTAACACCACAACATAACACAATGAAAAAGCTCTATTCCAAACTTCATTCCCTCTCTTCTCTGACTCTCCTAAGCCGTATGCTTAAGATTTAATTCCAGACAACTTTCGAATAAAAAAGTTAATTAATATCATCCGGTACACTCGGTAATGGTTTCAATGTTTACAAATTAAACATACTTAAGGAATACTTTTTCGCCATCATTTCCAAGATTTTTATCCCGGCAACGCTGTTCCCCTTCTCATCCAGCGCTGCACCATAAATTCCAATCCCACATTTTCCGGGGACGGCTCCCATGATTCCCCCTGACACACCGCTTTTAGCCGGTATGCCAACATTAATGGCAAATTCACCTGATGCGTTATACATGCCGCAAGTAACCATGAATGTCTTGCAAATACGGGCAATGTCCCCGGGGATGATTTGCTTTCCCGTCAACAAATCTTTCCCATTCATGGCAAGCACACAGCCTATCCTCGCTAAATCCTGACTGTCCATTTCAATGGCACACTGCTTCGAATACAATTCAATTAAATCCTCCACATCCTCATTTATTACATTATGCTGCTTTAAAAAATAGCTTAACGACCTATTCAAGTCTGCTGTATTGTATTCTGACCGGGCAACATCTTCATTAAAACCGATAGTAGGATTTTGCGTCAACTCCCGGATAAAATGTAAAATACGCTGAAATCGCTCATTTACACTGTTACCTGCAATCATATGGGTCACAGTCAATGCTCCTGCATTGATCATCGGGTTTAACGGCTTGGATGGCTTGTTTGTCTCTAACTTGGCAATCGAGTTAAAAGGGTCGCCGGTAGGTTCTTTTCCTACATAGGAAAAGACATATTCTCTCCCTTTTCCATTAATACCAAAGCAAGTGTCAAAACTTTTGATATGCTTTGCAGGGTCATTTTACCTCTTACATCCCCAGCACAATATCCTTTTCCGTCAGGATAGTAAATTGCAACAGACAAATCCCCAGGATTCGCCTTCTCAAGAGCCGGTATATAGTCTGCCACTGTTCCCATATTTGTATGTTTTTTTGCCTCATCGACCAGTTGCTGTAATTCTTCATTGGAACTGCATTGACATCCCATATTGTTCACAATTTTCCGCCCCTTAGAAAATTTGTTTTGTGAAGTGTTCTTTTAGATAGTGGTTTTATTATTTATTACCATATTTCATCGATATTATTTAAAAAACTACGAAGCGGCACTTTCCTGGTTTTAGATTTCTTAAATAATAATTCTTTAAAGAAATTTTCATATGCTTCTTACTGATACTAATTCACCCATTATAAGGTCTAACCATACTCCCCTAATCTAAATGCATACGGTTCTGAATTATTTTCGTCGTGTTTAAAGAAAAAAGACCTCACATAATCGTTGAGATCTTGATTTTAATGCTGCGTTGGAATCAAATAGGGTTCATCTTTTTTTGTTATGTGTATATATTCAAAGACATATCATTGGTTAATCATCCAATTCTTCAACTCTTAAACCTTCAATACCCATAATTTTTGAAGCTTCGGTTTCATTCTCAGGAAAAATGAAGCATTGTTTTTCATGAGAAGAAGTAGCCAGCCAGACCTTTCCTTGTTTAAAAAAAGACAAATCCTCAGGCAAATTAGGCATTTCCCACTGAAAAAGAGATTTTGCAATCATTTTTATTATTGATTTTGCATTCCCATCAGCATAAAAATAATAAACATTTGCAGTTTGATTATCACCAAGAGTTGTACTAGCCCATGTTGATTCGCTTCTCATTTCTTTTAATGATGCTTTGAACTTATTTATGATTTCCTCTAAGTCTTTTATTGCACCCATATCGGTTCTAATAACTAGATGAAATTCATCACATACTTCAAAGCATAAATCAATTAGTTCCTGATAAACTCTATTTTTTGGATCCCTTTCAACGCTTAACATCTTGTCCCCCCTATTTATAAATCAAGCATATTACAATACGAGATTATTTTGCACTGCCATAGAACGCATGTGCACCCTCAATCCGAATACCTTTACCATTTCTATCGTATCCAGAGAGTGGATGATAGTGCCAAACCATGTTCTTTCCATTTGAAACTTCTGCAGCTGTCACTTTCTTAATTGGACTTGCTTCTTTAGCGATTGTCTGTGCATTAGTTTTAGAAGTTGACCAAGTATTATTCTTACTCTTTAGTCTATTAACTGCACTGGTTTTGCTAAGACCTGATCCAATAAATAACTTTTTAGATTTTTTATCTACTGTAGCAACATAATGATTATATCTTTTTTTCTCTTTATTAATAAAATTATTAACTTCAATATATGCAACAGTTCCTACTAAGAGTCAGCACCTGCAGCATATAAAACTGAGATAGCTTTTGCAGATAATGTTATTCCCCAAGGTATAGCAAACAGAACAGTTGGTGTAGCAACAGAAGAATCATAAATAAATATCTCTCCAGTTTCCATGGACGTATATGTCGCTTGCATTCCGTACTCATCTAATTTTTCAATTACGACTTTATATTCTTCTATTTCATTTTCACTATTTTCACTAACAACACTTAATTGATTATTCCCCGGATCAATATCAATTGCTACCGTTGTGTCCTTAATCTCCCCAACTTCACTATCCACTGAAACCTCTATACCAACATTATCCGCGGAATAATCAATATTAACCAAATCAATATTTTCATCTAGTAACTGTTCTTCATATAATTCAGTAGAAGTAATTGATCCTTTTTGCGTAGCTCCGTATACATTATTATAAGGTACTATTAGAGAAAAAATTAAACTTGTAATAAACAAAATTATCATACTCTTTTTTTTATTTGTATTCATAACTAAAATCCTCCTATCTATAATAGGTGATAACATTAATTCTATTTTCTTTTTTGATTTGTTTGTTATGTTTTAATATTGAATTAAGTGATAAAACTCCAGTAACATAGGCCGTTGCTAGTGACGATCCATCTTCTAAAACAGCCTTATTATCATTTTGAAATACAAGTATTCCTTCACCTGGTGCAAATATATCTATCTCCCCAATTGAATTAAATGAACTAGACTCTAATTTTTTATTTATACTACCAACTGAGATAACATTTTCATATCTGGCAGGAAAATCTAAGTTTAGTCCATAATTATTTCCTGCAGAAGCTATAATAATTATCCCTCTTTCTATGGCCTCATCAACTACTTTTCTCAACTCAGGAACATCTTGCTTAAATCCAAAACTAATATTAATTAAATCTACCTTTTTATCCATACTCCATTTGATTCCTTCTATAACATGAGAAACTTCTCCCCCTCCTTGATCATCAATTACTTTTACATCGTATATTTCTATTAAAGGGTTAATTCCTTGCACAGTTTCATCATTTTGCTTTGCTGCAATTATGCCTGCAATTGAAGTTCCATGACCATATATATCTTTTGTATATTTACTTTTATTGATTACATTATATTTTGCAACAATTTGTCCTCTTAATGCAGGGTGTTTATCATTAATACCGCTGTCTAAAATTGCAACTTTTTTAGGTTTATCCAATCTATTAATTGTATATTCTTTATCAGGAAATTCTAAACACATTGCCCAGTTTTTTTGACATTCCACTTCATTAAATTTCATCTTAATTTCTTCATTACTAGAATCGCATGCTGATAAAATAAACATAATCATCAAGTAATAAATAGATTTTTTCATGATTACACCTCAAATCAACAACTGCATTTATCTAAGTTACAACCACCTCTCTTAATAAACAGATTAATTAATCAACATACAATTTTATTATTTAACTTTGAGATATCAAAAAGATTGAATAATTCGTAGTTTACCATTTATTTCTTTTTAATAAATTTCTTTTATGAATCAAAACACATCAATAATAAGTCATAAAACTGGAGAAAACGTGACTTATGCATCATGAATCAATATTAATTTCTGAATTTATGACTTTTTTTAAACTATATATTCTTTAATTTGAAATAGTTGCATTTAATATTGAAATCAATTTATCTAAAATATTTATTACATCGAATCATTAGTCCAATAAACGCAGGGTTATTTCTTTAACTAAGGGGTTGGTCCATATTATAGGGCTAAACAGTTTTTACAGATTGACCTTCTTGTGGAATTATAGAAAAAAGGCGACCAATTGCGGTTGCCTTTTCTACTTGCACGGAGGTATCGCCAATGCCCCTGTTCATAGAGTCAACAGTGGTCTCAGGATACTCTGTATTGGTTACCAATAAAAAAAATTTATCTATATATGGTTACTTAATAGTTTAAGATTATTTGTTAATGTTTTATGTTAATATCATAATGGTTAGCTTATCCATAAAAGGATGTAACCGAAATCAGTGAATAATCGAACTATGACTCGGAGGAACTTATCATGAATAAATTTAGATGGTCAATGGTTTCAATTATAGCTGCTGCAGCAGTTCTTGCAGTGGTAATAACATTACAGCAGAATGCCAAAAAGTATGAAGCAACGCATAATGAACCAAATACCGATATTTCTGTTATGGATGTTACGGGGAAAATTAAGAAAGATAAAGATTTGGAAGAGCAAACTTCAGAAAAAGAACAAATTCTATATGAATTAGGCCTTGGCCCAGCTTCAACTGCAGAAGACGTTATGAAAACTATGCATAGTATGACTCATCAAAAAGTAATTTCTGAAGAAAAATGGTACAACCTTGAGATGGCTCCTGAAAACATCAGTGCAGTTTATGAATTTATTAAAGACAGCGACATCGGCTTCACACTTAAAAGAGAATTGTTAAAAATCGCAGGAAACTGGAAAGAAGGAAACTTCGACAATATAGTGGAAGATCACAACTACCTTTGGGGTGCTCAAAATGGAAATGTTGGTAAAGCTACCGGAGTTCTTACTCCTGAACAAGAAGCAGAATTTGTAAAAGATAACTTTTAATAGTCATTAAAAATCGAGGCCATCGAGTATTTTTATTAATCAAAACAATGGCCTATTTTCGCCAACAGTAAAAATTTGATTCGCGGATTTTTGGTACAGCAGAAGAGAGGATTTAGGCGGATATGCTTGGGGTAATACGGGTATGCTCCGGCTGCCCCTTCCGTATACACACGAGTATGTCTTTGTTGGCATGCGAGTTGCTTTAATCGTTTTATTTATTTCATTGCATGAACAACGCAATTATTTCCGATATCTTTAAGCGCTCCACTTCGTAATCTTCCCCGCATAGTTTTATTCCATCGCATAGCAAATCCGTTGGTCGAATTTTTCGGAATGACGTCTATAATCGGCTTTTGTTGTCGGTATAATCCGTATCTAAGTCACGCAGCATATTAGTATTTTCCGTTAGAAAGGCCGCTGGCGCTATTATGTTCTAATGCGTTTTAACACATTCGATACATAAACCCTCATGAAGGATATTAAAACGTCGTGTCAGTACGTTTAAATGGGGCATTTTCATTTAAAATGTTTAAAGATAAATATACAAAACCAATTTCAACCACCCCCCCGCCAATTTAGGCAGAGCTCGTCCTCATAGTTTGATGAAAACGAGGAAAATCACCCCTTGTAAAAAACGGAGCAACTTCACTGTTCTTTAAAGAAGATTTAATTTAAAAAAAGAAGGAATTAGAAGCGCTTAGACGGAAATATATATTATTGCATAAGCTTTCATATGTATTTAACATTTGATGGAAAGTAGGAAAAGCCATGGGAAAATCGAAGAGTTTACAAGAAATCTATAACGCCAACCGTCCAGAAAATAATGAACTTTTCCGAGCGATACAACAGCATCTACAAATGAAGCATCCAGACAAACGAATGACAGCTACGAGAACATTGCAAATAATTGTGGCTGATAGTGTTTCATCTGGAGAGCTGCGTAACGTGGAAGCCCGCCTTCTTCACAGTTTATAACGACCTGTTGTTTCATAAGCCCTTTGAAATGTTGTTAGAACACAGAAAGGATCTTCGTTTCGTAACTCAGCAACATTCATTCTTTTGCTTACTTAGTGCACTTTGGTGCAATCACTTTGCCTCTGGAAAAGTGTCTGTTTTCTATTTATTTAATTTGATTACAGATTCAAATGGTGAGTAAAAATGCTCGAAAGATAAAGATTGACAACGTTTTTAGTGTGCCTCATACTAGTGGTGACTCAAATGACAGAATATTACGAATAGTGGAGGGGTAATTATGAATAAGGTTTTCGTTCCTAACGCAATCGCCACATTAACAAGACTTTTCTACAGTTCGACTACAATGAATGAGTATTTAGCGATGAGAACCGCCCAATTCTACATTGAAGACCTGAAATTACTGCAAGACGTGGAAGCTGTTGCCTTGGCAATTGAAAATCAAAATGCTTTCGCATTAATGTCTAAATTTAAATTATTTGATTATAAGGCTGCTGAAAAAATTGAAATCGCACTATCCTCTTCTGGCTATACGGAAGCAGACCTAAGTGCTATGAATATTGAAATCTAAATTTATTTTTTTAAAACGAATGGTAGAGTTAATACTCTTTGACCCATTCGTTTTTATTTTTAATCGTAAGAACAAACATTGATAAAATAAACGATTTCTGTGCATAAGATTCTATCACCATTCAAACTCCGATAAGCTGCCAAACTGTTTGATTCGATTTTGTATGTTCCTTGGTTTCAATTTCCTTCATTCTAGAGTGATTAAAAACCATTGCACACTACCTCCGCACATTATTTGTACATATTCTATAATGCGTCATGAACACAAAAAAGCTTCACACAATTAAGTGTGAAGCTTGATGTAATAGCGATCCTTCGCTATTGGTGATACCGGTGGCCGGGGTCGAACCGGCACTCCAGAGGAACACGATTTTGAGTCGTGCGCGTCTGCCAATTCCGCCACACCGGCATGTTTGTTGGAGGCGGCAACCGGAATCGAACCGGTGGTAAAGGTTTTGCAGACCTCTGCCTTACCGCTTGGCTATGCCGCCAACGTTTTTGGAGCGAAAGACGGGATTCGAACCCGCGACCCCAACCTTGGCAAGGTTGTATTCTACCACTGAACTACTTTCGCATATGGCTGGGCTAGAAGGGATCGAACCTTCGCATGACGGAATCAAAATCCGTTGCCTTACCGCTTGGCTATAGCCCATTAACGTTGTAATCATTATATCATATTTTATTAAATGGGGCGACTGATGGGAATCGAACCCACGAATGCCTGAACCACAATCAGGTGCGTTAACCACTTCGCCACAATCGCCATTATAGGATTTAAATTGGCAGGGGTAGTAGGACTCGAACCCACACTGGAGGTTTTGGAGACCTCTGTTCTACCTTTAAACTATACCCCTGTAATAAAGATGGTGGAGGGGGGCAGATTCGAACTGCCGAACCCTAAGGAGCGGATTTACAGTCCGCCGCGTTTAGCCACTTCGCTACCCCTCCGCATATGGATGAAACATGGTGCCGGCAAGAGGACTTGAACCCCCAACCTACTGATTACAAGTCAGTTGCTCTACCAGTTGAGCTACACCGGCACTACTATGGTGGCTCAGGACGGAATCGAACCGCCGACACAAGGATTTTCAGTCCTTTGCTCTACCGACTGAGCTACTGAGCCAAACAATAAAAATGGCGGTCCCGACGGGAATCGAACCCGCGATCTCCTGCGTGACAGGCAGGCATGTTAACCGCTACACCACGGGACCATAGATTGCGGGGACAGGATTTGAACCTGCGACCTTCGGGTTATGAGCCCGACGAGCTACCGGACTGCTCCACCCCGCGACGGTAATAATGTTGCTTTTTATGCATCAAGTTTTCGTGTTAAGCGTTTCAATGGGCTGAAATGATCAATCCTTTATGCAGAAACAACTTGATGTTATTGAAAAATGGTGGAGGATGACGGGATCGAACCGCCGACCCTCTGCTTGTAAGGCAGATGCTCTCCCAGCTGAGCTAATCCTCCAATATGTTGTCTAAATGGTGACCCGTACGGGATTCGAACCCGTGTTACCGCCGTGAAAGGGCGGTGTCTTAACCGCTTGACCAACGGGCCAGGTATAAATGGCGGAGAGCAAGGGATTTGAACCCTTGAGACAGGGTTACCCGTCTACACGATTTCCAATCGTGCTCCTTCGGCCACTCGGACAGCTCTCCAATAATGGCTCCGCAGGTAGGACTCGAACCTACGACCGTTCGGTTAACAGCCGAATGCTCTACCACTGAGCTACTGCGGAACAATATAAGCTTGGCGACGTCCTACTCTCACAGGGGGAAACCCCCAACTACCATCGGCGCTGAAGAGCTTAACTGCCGTGTTCGGAATGGGAACGGGTGTGAC
>NZ_JBIWNJ010000002.1:0-140849 GCF_044767165.1 Peribacillus sp. NPDC101481
GCCTCCAACGCGATAACGGCAGCTGATATGGCGCTTGCAGGCATTACGAGCCGCATTCCATGTGACGAAGTTATCGATGCCATGTATAAAATAGGATTGACCATGCCAGTTGCACTTCGTGAAACGGCAGAAGGCGGCCTGGCTGCGACTCCTACTGGGCGTAGATTGGCAAAGGAAATTTTCGGTTCATATAAATAAACATTCAGTCCCATTAACAAAAGGTTTGTTAATGGGATTTTTAATTTGTCTTAAAAAAACAACTCCAATCCCTTAACCTGCTCAATAATAAGATTATCTTTTTGTGAATGAAAAAAGGAAATTAGAGGAAGATGGAGGAATTTGGCGTTTATGGACACGGAGATGGAAAGAATCGTTAAAAAATCTGAATTATCAGTGAATATGGAGCCGTAGCAACTTTGTTAGTTATCAATTTCAATGATAAGATGAGTACGAAATTCACTATGGGAAGGATTGATTCTTCATTAATTTTCTCGAATTAACGTACACGTCGGCAATGGAAAAAGCGATGTTTCAGGCTCATGGAATCGGCTATGCACTATATGCTCAAAAACTGGAGCAGCGCATGATGGTTGAACAAGAACGGGAACAGGATTATCTAAAAAGCAGGCGTATATCAGACGAGATGAGAGCCAATCTTTTTTTGGGTAGTTAATTTCGAAGATATCGAATAACATAAAACGAAAAAACATGAACAAGCGAAAGAGCAATCTTAAAGATTGCTCTTTTTGTCCTGCCCTAAAGGGGTATTTTCTATTAAAAAGGAGGTGACACCAATTTTAAATAGAATGTATGTTGATGAAGAGGAGGATTGATCTTAGTGGAGAGAAGAGCTTTACTGGTATCAGCATTACCGGGATATGAAGAAGAAATTGGGCGGTGGCTATGGTGTTTAGAAGATGTTCGCCGTACGTTGATAACGAAATTGACTGGAATCAGCCAAAATATACTTGATACGAAAATCGATGAAAGGCAAACGATTGGCTCGATGTTGTATCACATAGCTCTGATAGAGGCAGATTGGTTATACGAGGAGGTCCTTGTTTCGGAATGGGATTCGGAAATACGCGCGTTGTTTCCATTAGGATGTCGTGCCGAAGATGGCTCCCTAAACCACATTGAAGGACAAACATTAGAAGAACATTTCTACCGCCTCAATAATGTACGTGAAGTATTTCTTTCAAACTTTCGCACAATGGACCTAACGGATTGGCGTAAACCGAGGGTACTTGAACAATATGACGTCACGCCTGAATGGGTCGTTTACCATTTGGTTGAACATGAATCACATCATCGAGGACAGATTTTTCAGTTGCTGAAGAAATTACGGAATGAATAAGAAATTAAAGAATGTGTTTTTTTAATGGCCTGCTATCCATATCAGTTTGTCGACAAATCTGCCGAATAACTGCTTGGCAGACGATCGCTGAAACGTTTGTCAAAGAAAAAAACTGTAGGCAAACTCGCTTTTCTTCGAATTTGTCTACAGTCAATATTCCTGGACTGATTTATATCATTAATCTATTTGGTGATTGAATTTCGACTTTAAGACGCTGCTGGCATACCCAATGAATCCTCCAACAATGGCAGGAATGACCCATCCTAGTCCTGCCTCATACATAGGAAGTATTGCAGTGAAGAAATCATTGATGAATGAAATGTGTACACCTGCTCCATTTAATCCATCAAATAAACTGACGATGAATGTTAAAAGTAAGCTGCCTTGATAAACTTCAGGTCTTCCTTTAAATAAAGAATGAAGAAATGTTAGGAAAATCAAAACAATGGCCAATGGATAAATGGCTGTCATAACAGGTACGGAAATGGCAATTAACTCGGTTAGTCCAATATTGGCAATAATTGCACTGAATATGGATAAACTTATGGCAATCGTTTTGTAAGGCAGATTTGGAAATAGCTTATGGAAGTATGTCGAGCAAGATGTAATGAGTCCTACGCTTGTCGTTATGCAAGCCACTGTGATCATTAATCCTAATAATAGCCCACCATATGCTCCAAAGTAATAATCCGAGACTTTCGCTAAGACAATGCCTCCATTATCCAAGCGTCCAAGTTCCCCAACGCTTGAAGCACCCATATAAGAAAGAGCTGTATAAATGGTGGCAAGAATAACAGCCGCAATGGCAGTCGCTTTCCCACAAACGATCATTATTTGTTTTTTTGTTTTAGCCCCTTTTTCTTTGATGGCATTAATGATGATGATTCCAAAAACAAAAGATGCAAGGGTATCCATGGTTAAATAACCTTCTCTGAACCCATTGAAAAATGGTTGAACCATATAGTGCTCTGCAGGTGCTTGAAAATCTCCAATTGGATTAACGAAAGCGACTACCACCAGGATTCCAATGAATGTCAACTTGATCGGTGTTAAAACTTTCCCCACAATTTCGACAATTTTCGCAGGATTGAGCGAAAGAAGGCACGAAACTGTAAAAAAGATGATGGTGAAAATAAGTAAAGGCAATGGACCTGAATCTTCAGGTAAAAAAGGTTTTACACCGATCTCAAAAGAAACGTTTCCTGTTCTAGGCATTGCGAATAATGGACCAATGGCTAAGTAAAGAACGGTTGTGAATACAATACCAAAGACTGGATGGACACGGCTCGCTAATGATTGTAAGTCATCTTTTCCAGAAAAACCGAGTGCCAGCACACCAAGTAACGGTAATCCTACTCCTGTGACCAAAAATCCTGCATTAGCTGACCATATATTCATACCTGCTGATTGACCAAGCATTGGCGGGAAAATTAAATTCCCTGCCCCAAAGAAAAGGGCAAATAACATGAACCCAATCACTACTATAAATGAAGATGGTACCTTATTAGACAAAATAAACCCTCCGAAAAACCAAAATTTGCTATTTTAGAAAATTATTAAATTTTCTAAAAATTATATAAACAGTAATACTAAGACCGTACAGTATTATAACTAAATTAAATTGATATTTCAATATATTTTTTGTTTTTTATTAATTACCTTGATGTTAAGTGATCCGCCCTTATCTTATTTTGAACATCTAAAGGCTGCTCATACTCATGAAATTTGAAATGTTAAAGAAATGAGGGTGCGGAAAAAAATGCTTAGCGTCGCGAACCTGCTTGAGCTCACGATAAAGATTGACGGTTTAGACGGCGGACTTTAGTTTAATTTAGAGTGGAAAAATTAAGGGGTGTTTAAAATGGGAGTATTTTTTGAAAAAATACTGGGGTTGTTTTTTGAAAAACGGAAACAAAGCAAAAAAGATGTTTTATTACTAATTTTCATATTCGCGCTTCCTATTGCTAATATGGTTGGGTATATCACGGATATGGACTTATTTTGGTTAACTGACATTGTATTAATTGCAATCATTGTTCTTTCGGCATTCATATATTTTGAAGGAAAACGAAACAGGGAAAATGAACATTAAAATTTGTTTTTTTTGGTGAGGGACGTTAGGTTAAATGTTGTAGTAAAGTAAAATAGTGGTGTTAAAATAACACACATGTCCACTCATTGTGTTAAATAAGGAACAGTTGTTTAAAGTGATAATATCGTTCTGGTATTAATAACAAAGATTGCTAAAAATTTTAGTGGCCTTCGCTGTATAGTTTGCGCAGAAAATATTCCTGGCTAATAAAATTGGCACGTTAAATGCAAGAATATGTATTGTCTTAATTAAACGGGGAGAGCGAACAAAAAACTGAGAAAAACTTAATTTTCAAAGAGTTTGTCTACAGTTTGGGCTGATTATGCAGCTCTTTTTTTATGGGGCCATAGGGGCAGCTATAATGCGCAGTATTCCGGAATTATTAAAAAGTGAATCGAAGCTCTAAGTTATCTCCTAACAAGGGGAGTCAGGATTTATAAAACACATTATTTCTAATTTTTCAAACTGCCTGCGGCTTGAAGTGGCAAAAAAATAACTTGTATTCAGCAGGGTTTGTATATTCTTCTTCTGTCAATAATGGTTATGGAATCAGAATTTCTGCCTTTTGTATATAACACTTTACCGTTTTGTCGTGAAAGGAACTTATGAAAATGCTCGAGAAGGGTAAAATCGGAAGCCGTCAACTGACGATATTAGTGATTTTATATACGCTTGGAGATTCTATATTAGTCATTCCCTCCATTGTCGCTTCTGAAGCTAAACAAGATGGTTGGATTTCGGGTATTATAAGCGTGGTGATAGCACCGTTATTGGTTGTTTTTATATATGACGCTTTAAGGAAATGCTATCCTGATTTAACATTAGTGGAATACAGCCAAAAAATTCTGGGTAAGTGGCTGGGAATAGCAATTTCTCTTTTATTTATAAGCTACTTTTTTATAACCACAGCGACTTATCTGAGTGAAATTGGGGATTTTATGATAAGTCATATTATGCCTGATACTCCAAATCAAGTAATCATGATTCTATTTATGAGTGTCGTCCTCATGGCCGCACGTCTTGGTTTGGAACCTTTGGCCCGAAGCGCAGAAATATTTTTCCCATTTGTTGTATTACTTGTATCAACATTGATAATTCTTCTACTTCCTGAGATTAAATTTCAAAACCTGCAACCCATATGGGAGGGGGGATTGAAACCGGTTATACGGGGATCTATACCATTTATTGTTTTTCCGTTTATTGAACCGGTTGCGATTCTAATGATTCTCCCGTTCGTAAGTCAAAAAGACAGAATAAGAAAAAGCCTTTTTGTCGGTCAAGTGTTGGCTGGAAGTGTTTTGATCATTATAACCATGTTAGCACTTCTTGTACTTGGTCCAGAGTCAACAGCAAGACAAAATTATCCAATCTATATGCTGGCTAAGAAAATAAATATCGGTGATTTCATGATGCGGCTGGAAGCAATACTAGCCATAATATGGTTCATCACCATTTTTATTAGATTTAGTTTGTTTTTTTATGTGACCGTTTTAGGCTTGGCACAAACGTTTAAATTGCAAGATTATCGTCCTCTGATTTTTCCGTTTGGTATCCTTTTGATTGCCTTTACATTGATTATGACACCCAATATCGTCCATTATAGTAAATTCATTTCAGAAATCTGGCCGTTTTATGCAATGACATTCGGGTTTATTCTTCCGTTGATATTACTAATAATCTCCAAAGTTCAGAAAAATGATGGACCAAACTAAGGGGTCTTATTTGTTAAGAAACTTGTGTAAATTTCTAGAAGGTTTTTATAGTTATCTAGAAGCTCAGGTGTTATTCCATAAAAGGGCGCAATTCTTTACTTTATCTCAGTTTTTATGAGGGTTTATAAAACCCCTCGACCGTTGATTTCCACTCCAGGCACTCGCTTTCCGCGGGCGGTCCGGGAGCCTCCTCGGCGCGCTTTTCCCGCAGCAGTCTCGAACACCTGATCAATCAACTGTACTAGATTATCTTTCATGTTTTTTTACAGTAATCCTTAATGGATGGAAGAAATTCGCGACACTCCTGATAACTGGCTAGCCGAGACCCCACAGACGCTTGCGTCGAGGAGGCTTGGCAGACAGTCGGCGGAAAGGGAGCGGATTTCTGAAATCAACTGTAGACAAATTCAAAGAAAATAACTGTAGGCAAACTGCTTTCTTCGAATCTGTCTACAGTCTGGGAGTTGCTTTTGCAGGCAGCTAGTATAACAAGAATAGGTGGATTTAATTTAATAGAGGAGGATTGAAAGAAAAGGCTACTTTGATCAAAAAGAGGATTTAATAGACAATAAAAAATAGTTTGACTTTTTTTAAAACTATGTTTATATTTGGTTTAATACTAACTACCGTTAGTTAATAAAATTCTAAAAGTAGGTGTTAGAAATAAAAAGTAAATTAATGAATCATAGGTTGTAAGCGATTACACCTTGTGTCTGTAAATTTATATGAAAAGATTTTTATTTAAAACCAGGAGATGATACTTATGAAATATCCACTTACACCAGATGTAAAGCCAGAGTTTTGTACAACAGGAACCTTTATGCGTTTACCTTCTCAAAAGTATGATGCAAAGCTGGCAATTGTGGGTATGCCCTTTGATACAGCAGCTTCTTTTAGGGTGGGAGCCAGGTTTGCTCCTCAAGCCATTCGCCAAGCATCCATGACCCTGTTTCCTTATCATCCTATTCATAAGGTATATCCTTTTGAACAATTGAATGCCATTGATATAGGGGATATCCCTGTTATTCCCCATAATATTCATCGAAGTTATGATCTAATGAAGGAATCCATGTTTGAATTGATGTCCAAAGGGGTCATACCTATTGGATTAGGGGGAGATCATTCTGTCACTTTAGCTAGTTTACGAGCTGCGGCAAAGGTATATGGCCCGGTAGCCATGATTCATTTTGATTCCCATACAGATACTTGGGATACATATTATGAGGAAAAATATTGGCATGGATCTCCATTTATACGTGCACACGAAGAAGGTTTGCTGCAGGCAGATAAAGTATTTCAAGTAGGAATCCGAGGTACGCTAAACCACTCTGGAGATTTACAGGCAAGTCTTGATTTAGGTTATCGTTTGATTACAACTGGTGAACTTTCCAATCGTGGATTTGAAGATGTTTTGAAAGAGATTAGAAAAACGATTGGTAACACACCTTGTTTCTTGACATTTGATATAGATTTCGTTGATCCATCTTTTGCTCCAGGTACAGGTACACCTGAAGCAGGCGGTTTTAGCAGCTTTGAAACACTTAAAATGATTCGTGCCCTAACTGACTTTAACTTTATAGGATATGATGTGGTTGAAGTGCTGCCATCATATGATCCAAGTCAAATCACTTCACTTTTAGCAGCAACACTTGTACATGAGTTTGCCAGCCTAGCAGCATTAAGTACGAAAGAAGTCAATCAATAAAAAGCAGTCATTACATTAGATAAAGGGGGCAGCTCTTTGCGATGAAAGGATTACCCGAGCTTAAGCGTTCACTAAATACAAGATATGTTATTGTATTTGGACTTTCCTTTATGGCGCCTGTGACAGTCTTTAGCACATATGGTATCGCCATTGATCGTACCCAGGGAATGATTCCGACAGCATATATAATTGCTTTAATTGTCATGCTGTTCACTTCATATAGTTACGCAAAAATGGTTCAGGTGTATCCGACTACAGGTTCAGCTTATACCTTTGTGCAGAAAGGAATTAATTCACATCTTGGTTTTCTGGTAGGATGGGTAATTTTATTGGATTATCTTTTCAGTCCTATGATCAGTGCTTTACTTTTTGGGATTATGGTGAATGCTTACTTCCCTGGTATTCCTATCATTGCAGTTATTATTTCTTTTATTATAGGTGTGACTACCATTAATATTTTTGGGATTAAGGTTGCTGCAAATGTGAATACCTTTTTGGTGTTATTTCAATTTCTTTTTATCATTATCTTCAGCCTGCTTTGTATAAATGGACTTTTAGCAGGAAAAGGTACCGGAGAGTTGTTTTCGAAGGATCCGTTTTTTAGTCCTGACGTAAATTTTAATAATCTGCTCTCGATTGTACCTCTATTATGTTTTAGTTTTCTTGGGTTTGATGCGGTTACTACATTAGCTGAAGAAACCAAAAATCCGAAAAAAACACTTCCTAAAGCTATTTATGCTACGACATTGATCGGGGGGGTATTATTTGTTGCATCTACCTATTTTGCACAATCCATTTTCCCGAACTTCAATGCTTTTAAGAACCCTGATACAGCTATAGTGGATATCATGATTTATACCGGGGGTAATTTTCTGAATAGTTTGTTTGTTTCCGTGGTAGTGACATCTGCTACTGCTTCTGCAATAGCTTCAGGAGGCAGCGGAGCTAGGATCTTATATGCAATGGGGAGAGATAATGTTCTGCCTAAGAGGGTTTTCGGATATGTTTCTCCAAAATTCCAAACGCCCATTTTCAATATCCTAATCATTGCTTGTGTTGCAATGAGTGCTGTATTTTTGGATATCGCAACAGCTACTTCTTTCATTAACTTTGGAGCCCTGTTTGCTTTTACATTCGTTAATCTTTCAGTGCTTATCCATTATTTTGTGAGGCAGAAGCAGAGATCGCCTAAAAGTATCGTTTTATATTTACTTCTTCCCTTAATAGGCACCGGTATAACTATATTGTTTATGACAAAGTTAGATATCCATTCTTTAGTATTAGGGATTACTTGGATGGCAGTAGGGTTCATATATTTATTGTACTTAACTAAAATGTTTAAGGAACGTCCTCCTGAACTGAATTTTGCAGAGCAAAAAGAAGAATTTGATGTAAAACTAGTGCAATGATCAGTTACTGTTTATTATTTTGAATGAAAAGAGGTAAACTCCATGGCTATTAAAAACGCGGATATTGTTCTTTCCAGTGATGCTATTTTTACAGGGCTTGCACAAGAGCCGACGTCTGGTGCAATTGCTATCTTAGGTGACAAGATTATGAGTGTAGGATCAAAAGCGGAGATTGAACCTTTTATAGGTAGTGAGACAAAAGTATTTAACTATGGAAATCAATTAATTATGCCTGGTTTTCATGATTTTCATCTCCATATCATGTTTAGTGCCCTAAGTTTAAATAGTGTAAATTTATTTGAAGCCAGGTCAGCTCATGAAGTAGCTGCAAAAGTACGGGAATTTTCTAAAGACTGTCCTGAGGAAGAATGGATTATTGGTATGCAATGGGACGCAGGTTATTGGCATGATAAACAAGAGCCCCATTATAAAATACTTGATGCTGTTATTCCAGATCGTCCTGTTGTTCTTTTTCATGCTGAGGGTCATTATACATGGGTGAACAGTAAGGCCATGGATTTAGCAGGAGTTACTGAGGATATACGTGATCCGGATTTTGGTCGCTATGAAAGAGATAAGAATGGTTTACTTACTGGGATTTTATATGAAGAAGCCCAGCAAATCGTTTTAAAAGAGGCATTACGGTTAACACAAGATAAAAAAGAAACGATACTAAAAAAGTATTTAAGATTGTTATCGCAATATGGGATTACTTCTGTAAACGATTTGTTTGCTCCAATAGATGACTTCCTTCAAGACTATGACCTTTTCGAGAAATTAGATAAGCAAGGAAAATTAACGACTAGATTTCATATCACTCCTGAATTAGATGGCAATTTGGATAAAGCCCAAAAGCTGAGAAATAAATATGAATCAAAGAAACTTCAATTTTCAGGATTAAAGCAATTTGTTGATGGAACAGTCACGGGTCATACTGCTTACTTCCTGAAACCTTACTCCGATCAAGTGGATATCTGTGGTCATCCAGCTCTAAATCCAGAAGTATTGATTGATCGAGTTGTTAAAGCAGATGAACTTGGATTTAGAATCCGGTTTCACGCTATTGGAGATGCGGCAATTCGTTTAGCTTTAGACGCTTTTGAAGAAGCAGTACGTAAGAATGGAAAAAGAGACTCAAGGCATACAATAGAACATATTGAAGTAATCGATTCGGGTGACATTGAACGTTTTTCCAAACTAGGGGTCATTGCCTCGATGCAGCCTGATCACATGGCTGCTTCATCAAGAGAGGTATATTCTTCAATTATAGGTCCTGAAAGGGAAAAAAATGTTTTCCTGACGAAGTCGCTTTTAAATTCAGGTGCATCTTTAGCATTAGGAACAGACTTTCCGGTTTCCATCTCATTAAATCCTATGCGGCAAATATATACTGCCATTACAAGAGTTGATAGCAGTGGAGATCCAAAAAACACATGGCATCCTGAACAAAAGCTCACTTTGGCAGAGGCATTGCAAGCATATACATATGGCTCAGCCTATGGAAGTTTCAGGGAGCATGAGCTAGGTACAATAGAAGAGGGAAAACTTGCTGATCTTGTGGTTTTAGACAGAAATCTTTTCGATATTCCAGAAAGTGAAGTGCTCAAAGCTAAAGTGGAACTTACAATAAACGATGGGGAAGTTGTGTATAAAAGTGAAGAAACATCTTTATCCAGCATATTCTAATTCTCTAATCATTTAGAGAAACAGAGGTATCAAATATTTAGTTTAAAAAGGGAAATGAGTTTATAATGATATTAACTAACGTTAGATAGTTTGGGGGATCATTATGACAAAAAATGAAATTAAAAACATTTCCTTAACGCTTTTTACCAAGTATGGATACGAGGGAACCGCTTTATCGGAAATTGCCAAGAGGGTAGGTATACAAAAACCCTCAATCTATAACCATTTCAAAAATAAGGATGACCTTTTCTTGTGTCTGTTTGAAGAAATACTAGAAGAGCATATAAACCAGGTCGAACAATTTGTCGAAGAAATAAATACACTCTCTTCTGAAGAAAAGTTAAAGCATATCCTTCTTGATACTTGTAACTATTATAAAAACCATGAAGATAAAGCAACTTTTTTAAAGAGGGCAATGATTTTTCCGCCGGAGCATTTGAAGCACATATTAAATGATAAATTCCTTAGATCTGAAGAATCATTTTCCGCTATCTTACATGATATCTTTGTCGAAGGAATTGACAAAAAAGAAATACGCCAAGGGACAATCGAGAACTTAATCATGTCCTATCTCTGTTTGATTGATGGGATATTCATGGAATTTTCTTATTATGGAAAAGAGAATATGGAACCTAGAATTCAGAATATATGGGAAAATTTTTGGTATGGACTAAGTGGATGATACATTCAAACAGTTCATGCTCTAAAAGCTATCTAATAGGAATACATTATTTGCTCATATAGAGTAAGTGAGTTTGTCGACAATAGGGATTCCATCTGAATTTTTAAACAAAGTTGATTGGATCGGGTGTTCGAGACCCCTGCGGAAAAAGCGTGTCCAGGGGAGACACCGCAATGCGCATAGGCGCCGGGGAGGCTCCCGGAACGCCCGCGGAAAGCGAGTGCCTGGAGTGGAAATCAACGTTCATATTCTAACACTCCCTCAAAAAAATGTAGGCAATCCTAATTAATATCAAATTTGTCTACAGTCTGCCTTGCTCATACCGAGTATGTTTTTTAAATATAATAAAAGCTATGTGAATATAAGGTTTCACATAGCTTTATTATTATTTTTGGTTATGTGATTAACATGGTCGCCATCTACACGTAAATCTTATTTTTAATCTGAAGCTAGGAATACCTGCCAAAAATCCTGCTTTAAAGTAAACTTACAATTCCTTTGACTTAATCCTTTTAATTAACTCTTCAAACCAATATATTGTGTGATCAGTCCTGGTCGAAAAATAGCTACCCAAAAATTCACGAATATTCTCGTTGCCATTAGGTTCTGACTCGAAATTCCCTAGCTGCTCCCAAATAGCCTTGATGGACTTTACTTTTTTTTCTAGTATTTCTACTACTTTGTCCCGATCTACATACTTGATGTTGGCTAAACCTACAATCATATCCTTAATTTCATCCGCACTTTCAAATAATTTATAGATTTTCTTTGGTAGTTCTTCGCGACCCTTAGCCGTAATCGCAAATACTTGTTTATCAGGCCGATGTTCTTCTTTTATGACTTCAACTGGTTCGACTAAACCTTGTTTTACTAATGATTCAAAATGGTAGTACAGTTTACTTTCAGTTAACCCACCCAGGCGATCCAACGGAATGGGTTCTGAAAGCTGTTTTTTTAATTTATAAGGATAGTTTTTATCCTCCATCAGCTTGCTCAATATAAAAATTTGAATAGACATTTACTACGCTCCTTTAAGAAGTATTATCTCCTTATTGTAGCAAAAACTAAGCTGAGATTTCTGCCGCTTTCTTTTCAACTTCTGTTTCAGAAACCTGTACTGGCATTGGTTTTTGTAAAAACGCGACAATAGCCATATTAATTAACATTGCAACGGCACCTACCGCAGCCATTGACCAAATATATGGACTTGGACTGATGCTGCCAAATAGGTTTGCAAAGTATGCTTGCACCGAGTAATACATCGGTGAAATGTGGCTCATCCATTCATACGGTAAATGCATCATATCACGTGTGATAGTGGCACCATTAGCTATTGTTTGCATTAATAAAATCGGTAAGTTTAAAATCATGCCGCCTTCACCAAATAAGAAGATTAAAATCGCAGTGAAATTAAAACATACCATATAGTTTAGTATTTGTTGACCTACTATACCGAAGAATAGGTCACCGCTCGGCTTGTCAATTAAATATGCTACACCTACAGCGATGATTGATGAAACCACTGCAATCAATAATGCAGCCATTTGCACATAAGTGAATAACCGTGTTTTGCTTGCTTTTCCCCGGCTGGCTCTAAATGCACCCACTAATTGCATCGCCCCGATCATCGCCCCTACATAACCGGCCATTGTTAAGAACATAGGCAGCATATTATGATTCATGCCATCCGGTATTTCGTTGATTGTAACGACATTTCCTACATAGGATTTCTCAATCTTTTCGGCTAATTCAGCGGATTGCTTTTCTGGTACATTAAAGTTCATCAATACGCCCTGAGCTGTTTGTTGCGAGAATTGTGTGCTTAACTGACTGTTAATTTCAGTTACGATCGCATTCATGGTAGAAGAAACGACCGTTGCCCCTGCCTCATTGATTGTAAAATCGATGCTTGATGACGCTTCACCTTTTTGTATATTCTCAGAGAAGGTTTTTGGGATGTGAACGACTAATGCTAAATCATTGTGCTCCAAATCTTTTAAGGCTTGTTTATTGGTTATATCCGTCTCGATTTCTTTAAAGGGTAAATTTTCTTGTAAATTTTCGGCGATCATCGCTCCATTTTTACCAGCATCATCATTGATGATGGAGATCGGTAATTTATCGACATTTCCTGGAATGGCTGTATACCCAGGCAAGAAGATGCCTAGCATGGCAACTGCATAGAAAATCCCCATAAAGATTGCCGCTGTTGCACCTCTTGTTTTTAAGAATGCAGTAAATTTCATATGTTGAATCCATCCTTTTAATTTCAGTATTTTACTCAATTTGTAGTACTCTAATTAGAGTAGTTTAATTTAAAGTACTTTGAATTTTATTTTAATTTTTATAAAAAGTCAATTGAAAAATTTTATGTATATGAAAAAACTCGCAACAAAGCGGAACGTCAAAACTTCTGCTTTGTTGCGAGTAACTATGAGGGAGGGAGGCATTTTGATTCCTTCGGCACTTCTCTGACTAGCATATATGACAACGTTTTAGATACTCATTTTCTCAGTGTCATTAAACCTGTTTAATACAACTTCAACAAATGCCTGTTGAGTGTGTTATTTTACCGTTTAATGAGTCGATTAAATTCGTTGCTATATATTTAGCTTTAACGATTTTTCTGGGATGGATGGCATTGCTTCTGTGGTCTGGATTCGGCTCGCTTTTTAAAGATTTTTTTGCTAAACATGATAAGTCCTTTCGGTTAATTATGTGTCTATTATTGATTTACTCTGCCAGTACAATCTTTCTGTGATTAATCAAAAAGTAGCTGTCTTTAAGTTCTTAGCTTGCTTAAAAACGATAAGCTTTAAAAAAAATAAGCAATCTTAATTTATGAACAATGACATTAATGCGGTCTTTTTTTCATACGATATTTTTGGGGTGAAAAAATGGCAAGAGTAAGTTACCGGAGCTCAGATGTCGACTTAATGGCAAGGATGATGAGAGCAGAAGCCGAAGGTGAAGGAAAACAAGGGATGTTATATGTTGGAAATGTAATTGTTAATCGTCTTAAAGCGAATTGTATAGACTTTATAGATTTAAGAACAATTCCACAGGTCATTTATCAAGTACAAGGAGGAAATTATTCTTTTGAAGCAGTTCAAAAAGGTAATGTATTTTATCAAAGAGCAAGATCTGCTGAAAAAAGATTAGCAAAACAGAATTTGGATTATTGGAGGGAACACCCAGGGAAATATGCCCTTTGGTATTTTAATCCATATGCCCCGTGTCCTCCAACATGGTACGATCAACCTTTTGCTGGTCAATTTAAAAATCATTGTTATTATGAACCAAAACCTGGAACATGTGAAAGTGTTTATACCGGAGGTTGACTGGGAGCTATTATTTCATTTCAAGGAGCTGATCAGCAGCTCCTTTTTTTATGCAACAATCGGGCATTTCAAAAAGGTAATGTGGATTTTGTGGTAAAATATAGTAAAAGATGGATTATTGTTTGGGGGACTTTTAGTGGAGGCTATAATGTTTTTTGTTTATTTTACTGTTGGGTTATTCATTCTCTATATAGTTATTGAAACAGCAGTAAGAAAAGGAATTAACAATTCAATTATCGGTCAATTTCTTGAAAAAAAATATGGGGTTAAAGAAGATAATAAGTCTTTTCTTGATGATGATTTAGATAATGAAAATAAAACGGATCATTAAAATAAGGGAGGTTGCTGCGGTAACCTTTTTTAGTGGGAATCTTTTAAAAATAAATTCAAAAAGACAACAATGATCTTACTCAAACAGACGCCAGTTTGTGGAAAAGCACACCTATTCAGTGTCTTTCCGAGGGCGACGAAATTCTCCGTAGTAGACCTTCCGCTTTTCTCGTTCGGATTCAATATTTTCGATGAAAGCCGTTTTTACTTCCTCCAGTAACAACCCCTTTAATTTCCGAAGCTTTATTGGTCCCACTCCTGGTAACTTATCAGGTATAAGAACTTCGAAATTACCCTGCCGTTTATAAAAACGAACGCTGCCAAGCCCCGTCCTTTCGACTTTCCCCAAGGTATATGCGAATTCAAATCGTTGCTGAATGAATGAAGATAACTCAGGCAGCCCTAAACCTTCATATAGGGGAGGGAATTCATGATAAACTGGAGGTTCTTTGAATGATATTGAAGAGATCTTCAAATGGATACCCCTCCTTTTGTGGAATAAAGACAGACATACGTTGCCTATATTATTGTGCTATGGGCCGTTTTTTTAAACATCCTTACAGTGATGGTGCTTTCCTGTAACCAGGAAAAATGCAGATTTTTATTAATGAAAATATTTTATAATCTAGAATAATTTTACAGGAATCTAGATAGTTATCAATCTTTTAAATTAATTGGGGCTAAAGTTCAATATGTAATGACAATAAATCTTCAGCAAACGTGAGCGATTCTTTAATAGGATCGCTTTTTTCATTGAACTAACGGGACACCTCAATAAGAAGTCTATGGTATTAAAAATAGATAAAACGATAAAACTTTAAATGGAAGGTTATTAGATGGTACATAAGTTGAAGGGGGCTAAATGATGACCGAATTAAACGGGAAAGTAATTATAGTAACAGGTGGGGGCAGCGGAATCGGAAAGGAGACTGCATTGCAGCTATCAACAAAAGGTGCATCCGTAGTAATTGCAGATTATAATGAAAATTCTGCCAAGGAAGTGGTTGCTGAGATAGAAGCCGCATCTGGTATTGCAGCTTCCTATAAAGTTGATGTATCAAAAGGTGATGAAGTTAGTGCTCTTATTGATTGGACAGTAGAAAGATTCAGTACTTTAAACGGGATCTTTAACAATGCTGGAATTGGTCTGGTAAAACCTTTCTTGGAGATGGATCCAGAATCATATCATCGGGTCATTGATGTTGACCAACACAGTGTATATTATGGGATGTATTATGGAGCTAAAAAGATGGTTGAATTAAATGTAAAAGGAACTATCGTTAATACAGCATCAATTTATGGAACAATGGCAGCAGTTGGAAGCTTTAATTATAACGCAGCTAAGGCAGCTGTGGTCATGATGTCTAAATCCGGGGCATTAGAGTTAGCTGAACATGGTATCCGAGTCGTAGGAGTTGCTCCAGGATTCATCGATACGCCAATACTTGGTGACAATGAAGAAGTGAAAAATGCTCTAGCTGCACAGCATATGCGGGAAAAGCTCATCCAACCGAAGCAAGTAGCTAGCGTAGTTACATTCTTGTTTAGTGAAGGGGCCAGTGCAATTAATGGTCAAACAATCCCTGTTGACGATGGTTTCCTAAGCTTCAAATCTAAATAAGAATTCTTAAAAAAAGACTTAACGGTGTAAATTTTTTACGCCGTATTTTTATGTAAATTAGCTTTTAACCTTCAATTGAGAAGCCTACCTAAGATTTTTTAGATCTTAGAAGAGAAGGTTAAAGGTTGTAGAATTGATACCAATTCTATTTAGGAATGTAACCTTCCTTTAAGTTGTTGTTGAAATCCGAATAATTCTAGAGCAGTCGCGAGATTGTGATTCGGTACTTAACGTTTGTATCCTTTGAATAAATTACTACTGTAAAAGCCAGATTATTAACATAGGAAATATAAGTGATATAAATGAGGGTCCTGTATGAACCAAGCTGGTGTGAATGAAAAGTATAAGGTATCGCCATTTTATGTGTTTTTTTTACTGCATTCCATGCAAACTGGGTTAGGCGTGTTAAATTTTCAAAGAGATTTAGCCAAGACGACGGGAACCGATGGCTGGATCTCCATACTCCTAGCCGGACTGATTGTTCATATATTAATTTGGCTTATATATAAGATTTTCAGTATTGTTCCCGGTGATATCATTTCTGCTAATAATCATGCATTTGGTAAATGGATCGGAAATATCTTTAGTCTCCTATTCATTCTGTACTTTTTCGCCCTTGGAATGACGGTCATAATCGGCTATATAAATGTAATTCATGTTTGGATGTTTGAAGAGATACCTTCTTGGGCATTTGCTTTGGTTTTCCTGATCCTGATTTATTATATATGTACGGGAGGTTTCCGAACCATTACGGGTATAGCCTTTTTAACCGTAATTGTTTCATACTGGCTTTTAATTGTACCTCTATATGGCTTTAAATACGCTGATTTCACTAGTTTTCTTCCTATTTTCGATCATACTTTAATGGAAATAATGAAAGGAACTAGAAGTACTTCATTATCAATGCTTGGTTTTGAAATGATCCTGATGTTTTATCCATTCATCAAAAATCCTGAAAAATCACAAAAATATGCTCATGGAGGAGCCTTGGCCACTACGTTATTGATCCTATTACTTTATTTTGTTTCGACAGTCTTCTATTCACAGAAACAGTTGGTCCTTACCCTATGGCCAACACTCTCATTGACCAGTGTCATTGAATTCCCCTTTATTCAACGTTTCGAATACATAACTGTTTCTTGGTGGGCCATCGTCATCATTCCCAACATGGTCATTCCTTTGTGGGCTGCCAGCAGGGGTGTCAAGCGCTTATTCAACGTCCAGCAAATGTATCCCTTATGGGTAATGTCCATAATCATATTGCTTGTCAGTATATTTTTTTTCGATGTCGATTCCTTATATGTATTAAATAAAATAATCAATCCATACAGCGTGGGCTTCCTTGTTTTATACTTGCCGCTTCTTTTTGTTTTAATAAGCATAAAAAATTCGAGGAAACGTTTATGACAAATTATCATTTATATAAATATATTTACTCAGACTGTAGACAAACTTGAAGAAAAGAGAGTTTGCCTGCAGTTTTTTATTCTAAAAAACGTTCCAGGTGATTTCAGAAATCCGCTCCCTTTCCGCCGACTGTCAGCCAAGCCGCATCAAAGCAAGAGTCTATTTTGAGCTATTACAGAACTTCTATCAGCTTAGTTTGGGGTTAAATTCACAATAAGTCTTATGGAGTTAACGGCAGGTTAGTAACCCAGTATATTCACATTTACATCCAATATTTATGGCACTATTCTGATTTTTTCAGAAAAAAGCAATTACTCATTTTTGTATATTAATTTGAAAGTATTTAATAAAAAAAAGCCAGGAAACCCTGCCTATATATTTATCTTTTTATGAAATACTTCATATAGGAGGCAGCATAAAAGGGTCATCTTTTTTAATTCGTTAATGATATCCCTTCTAAAACCTGATCCCAAATGGCATTATTACTGGGATCATTACGAGGAACTCGTACAAAGCATATCCCATCATGTGGCCAGTTCATGTCTGTAACTCCTTTTAAACCATCTACCGGCTGCATAAACAATAGGTTAAACTTACCCGTTGTAAGTTGAGATAAAATAGATTGTAATTCAATAATATCTTCATAGTTCGCCGTTGACCACTCATATCTGATGAATAAAGTATTTTTACTTTGTTCGATTTTTGTAAGGAAGTTTTGGATGCGATGATTCAGCTTATTTTTAAATGCTGGATATTGAACAATCCAATCTTGGTTTGGTATCTTCGGAAAATCATGAACGGAATCAATCTTATATTGGCTATCATGAATAAAATGGGCATTTGATGGTTGAGTACCCCCTGGTTCAAGAACAACATTTCCTTCATCAACAAAATGAGCGAGTATATTTTTCTCATGCATATTTTCTAACTCCATATATCCCTCGAATTTATTCTTTAATAATCTATTTACTTCAGGGAGAAAACCAGACTGAACCCAATCCAAGGGAAATGAATTCCTTCTTAAATCATGCCTCTTTGTATGGAGGGCAGGACCACACCAGCTGCCCAAACCAGCGATCAATCCATATGATCCTTTTATGTCCAATAAATTCAAATAATCACTCCTCTGCTTTTTAATATTCTATATCAGAGCAATTCTATTTGATTGGACAATTAAAAAATGTGTGTAAAAAAAGATGTCAACATAAGAAAAGTTTATAACTTTAAATCTCTCTGTTTAAAAGGTTTCCACGGAAGCCTTTATTCATTGTTGAACCAGAGGAGTAAGATACCAAACTTTTCTTTTATCGAAAGCAAGTTAGTAAATTCTTGTACTTAAAGCATAGGGTGCGTTACTGAAGATCGGTGCTGTCTTTAAGGCAGCTTTTTCTTATGGCTCTAACGGGGAAGGATAGTTGAAGAGTGCTCTTTGACCTTTCTTCAACAATTGGGACAGTTTGTTAAAGAAGGATATTTTCTGTTGTTAGAGAATTAAGATTTAAGAATACAGGATATTGCAAAATAACAGGAACATAGGAGGTATGAAATATGAAAATCCACAGAATAGATCATGTAGGTGTAATCGTAAATGATCTCTCTGCTGCTAAAGAGTTTTTTCTCGATTTTGGACTTGAAGTGCAAGGGGAATGGGAGATGGAAGGAGAATTGATGGATAAGATGAGTGGGCTTAATGACGTTAAAGTAGCATGTGTAGGATTGGGGAAGCCAGACGGTCAGGCATGGATAGAGCTAATTAAATTTCATACGCCGTCAGATGAAAAAGATATTCAGCAACCTTTTGCAAATACCCTGGGTATCCGGCATATTGCATTTGCTGTTGAAGATATTGAAGCACTTGTTGCCAAATTGAAAAAGAAAGGTACGGAAATCTTTAGTGAGATACAACAATATGAAGATAGTTATAAGTTATGCTACTGTCGTGGACCAGAGGGAATTATTTTAGAGTTGGCGGAGCAAATCAAATGAATTAAGGGTAATTAATAGTTGTTGGGTCAATTGTGGATTTAGAATAAAGTCACGATGCTTTGCCCCTTTAGATGTTATCAAAAGGATTATTTTTATAGTGAAAGGAAAAGTACATCTGAATTAAAAGTGGATAGGTAATTGTTGAGTGACAATAGAGTTGTTCCGCAATCGGGCAATTATATTGAATAAGAGGTTAGATAAACTCCACATTTTTATGCAGTAACCAGGCTTTTTCAGAAGCCAAAAACGTTGATGTGAAAAAATGTATAAAATCATGCATGAATGATAAAAAACGAACAGGTGCCAAACCCTTTAACTGTATGGGATTTAAATTACTTTGTTTACTGGATATAAAAAAAGCCACCTTCAAAATGGTGGCTTGTGATATTTGTCATTCTTGTTTTATAAATAAAGAACCTGCTGTATCAGAGTCATTGATGGTATACCCTCTGTTAATTTTCATGAACAGCAATTCTTCCAATTACTTAGGAAACTTTATAAATAATAACACCACTAATCCTGAGATATATTAATAACAGCAATAATGCAACAATGCATATCGTTCCGATCAAAGCTAAAACATTAAGGATTTTATTTGCTTTTGTACTAAACAGCTTACAAAATACAATATAAACTCCAACTCCAATAATTCCACCTAATGTATTTCCCATAAAGTCAGTTATATCGCTAGCTCCTATAGCAAAGCTGAATTGCAATACTTCAAATAACAAACTAACTCCTGCTATTACTGCAATCTTATTCAAGAAAGACCAATTTGGTTTTAGCATACTGATATAAATTCCAAATGGGATAAATGCAAGTACATTATAGATTATTTCATTAAAATCTATTTGATTATTAACATTAGCTGACCCAGCAAAAGGGATTAAGTTGATTTCCCTAAAATCCGGCAAGCCTTGAAATGAAAATTGCATTTTAAAGACTATAATCCAGGTTAATGCAAATAAATATACGGCCAACAAGCCAGCAGTTATTTTTTTTTGATTTTTTTTTGATTCTTCCATATAAATCCTCAATTCCTAATTCTTTTTCAAATTTATAATCTAAGCTTATCCTACTTACTTTACACTATGCTATCATCTCCGGAAATTTTTCAGCTATTTTTTCTGATAATTTTATTTCACTATTAAGTAATTGGTATCCGATTGTTAATTCTTTGTGTGTAAATAGATTTATGTTTTGATTTCTGCTCTTTTTAGTCTCCTCCTTGATGTAATTTGTTTATAGGATAGGAAAAACTTTTAAAATAAAAAGTGGGGTAAATATAAAATTTTTCTTAAATTTATACTTGGATTTTATTATTAATCTTCTTAGGAATCCGCCATTGGTAATTGTGTCTTTAAAATGAAATTGCGATGTTTTTAAGAAAGATGCAAATTTTTGATAAAGTAATGATACTTTATCTTTTCAATCAAAGATTTCTAAATGAGTTTTGATTAAAAAATTATGCCAGATTGCGAAGGAAGAATTGCTGACTTTACAAAAGTGAACCGAAAAGAAGGCGCTATTGAGTGGAGTTATTATTTGGAATTTAATGCATACGATTGGAACCAATGCCCATTTCAAACGTAAGTAATGTAAAAGACTTAAGGTTGGGAGGCATAAGTATGAGGCAGCTTTATATAAAGCAGAAGGTATTCAGTCTTAGCGGGAAATTTACAGTAAAGGATCAGCAGGAGAAGGATATATATTACGTGGAGGGAAGTTTTATGCAAGTTCCAAAGACTTTCTCCATTATGAATACAGCAAGGGATGAAGTATCTCTCATTACGAAAAAGGTGTTCAGCTTTTTACCAAAGTTTTTGGTTGAGGTGAATGGTCGAGAGGTATTAACAATAAAGAAGGAATTTTCCTTCTTTAAAGCACGTTATACAATTGATGCGGCAGGCATTGAAGTACATGGTAATTGGTGGGATATGGATTTTCAAATTTTACAGAATGGTAAAATCGTAGGCAAAGTGGGCAAGGAGTGGTTCACTTGGGGCGATAGCTACAAGGTTCAAATAATAGATGAAGAGATGGAAACCATTATTATCGCACTCGTTGTTGCTATTGATTGTGTGAAGGCTGATCAAGCAGCTGCTTCCTCAGCAGCGTCGATTTAAAGTAGAAGTGTAAAATAAAAATGCTGACAGTTTTTAAAAAATCACTGCTTGAATAGGTGCGGTGAAACGTATCATAAATAAATGACAAGGCCATTTGGTACCAAGGTTTTATATTCGTTATTCAGTAATCGAGCGCGATTCTTGAATAAGGTTCGCTTTTCTTATAGAACTAACAGGCTGAAGATCGGAGCTGTCTTTAAGGCAGCTTTTTCTTTATGGAACTATTGGGGCAGGTTAGTTGAATAAAGAAGGGAATATAAAATTTAAAGCGAATGAATTTATTTAACAAATTCGGTTTAGGAGTGAGAAATATGAACCCCATATTAAATCAAATCGGAACAATTTTTATTCCCGTAAGTAATATTGAAAGTGCTCGAAAATGGTATTGTGACTTATTGGGGTTAGCAGCAGCTGGTGAGATATTATACGGTCACTTATATATTGTACCTATGAATGGAATAGGGATTGTTTTAGATAGCAAGATTTATTCAGAGGGAAATATTTTTAAAACTCCAGTTTTTCATTTTAACAGTAATAATATAGACGAAGCATATGAATATATTAAGGAAAGAAAAGTGGAATTATCAACAGAAATTATGCATAATCATTGGTTTAATTTCAAAGACCCTGATGGGAATCATTTAATGGTATGCAAGTGTTAATCTTTTGAATGGGACTAAAGATAAATCGCTGTTGCGGTCATTTTTCTTGTTGAACTAGCGGGTGCATTAGTTCATTAAGGATAATCAAAAATAATAAAACTATATTATAAAAACTGTATACTAATCACAAGAAAAGAATAAGGGCTTGTTAGGTATTTTTTTATCAAACTTATTTTCAAAGCTTCACAGGCAGCTATTCTAACAAACATTAAAGGACCGTCAATAGACCTGTTTTTTTGTACGAAAGAAGGATAGCCACCAAGTTTCGACGAATATATCAATATACTTTTTGGAGGTGTTGATATGGCCATTTGTTGTGGAGAGTGTCACGTTGAATTAAAGAGTGATGATTATGTCACATTAGATGAATTTAGCACGATGAGGCACACATATTGCGGTTATGATCTTATTGCCGATCTGATCAAAGACATTGGGACTTATCGAAATATCAAAACAAAGTATTGGTTTTCCCGTGAGCGCACTAAATGAAAATCGGGGAAATCTTGGAGTTAATTAAAACTGATACACCAGCGAATATTGCCAAAAAGGCTGATGTTCATCTTTCAGAAAAATTACTAAGAAAAGCATTGAAAAAAGCTGGTTATGAGTATAGAAATTCAGGCGAAAAAGGCTGGTATTTCGTTGGTGAAGGTGACGAGGAAACGGTACAAGAGCAGCTTATTTATGACTTTGCAACAGCAGGAAAAGCAAAGGCCAACGTTACAACTAATGTAAATAAAGAACCTATTAACGATACCAACCAACGTTCTAACGTTTGCATAAAACGTGGTAAAGAACAGGTCAAACAAGCGAACGAACAATCAGCACCAACCATAGAACGAACCAACGTTATAAGAAAACGTTCTTCATTCGATATGGATGTTGAACTTATGAAGGAACTAAAAATACAAGCAATCATTCATGATAGGACGGTTTATGAACTAGTTGAAAGTGCCGTAAGACACTATTTAGTTGAATTAAAGGGAAAATGATGTGGCTTTGAAATAAGGTCACGATGTTTATAATAAAGTTACACCGTTTTACCCCTTTGGATAATATCCTCTAAAGGGGTGTTTTTATGTCCAAAAGATAAAGTACATCTGAAATTTAAAAATGGATCAAGGGAATTATACAACTTAATTTTTACAAACAAAATCCACTGAAACTAGCATTCTTAATTGTCTACTATGAGTGTACTCAAAATTTACACTATACATTTGTGTTATTGTAACATTGTGTTATAAAAACATTAATTGTCTCTAGTGTGGATTTTTACTTGTTCAACTATCGGGACAGGTTAGCTTAATAAGAACAGGACAATCAATATACTATGTAGAATATAATAAGATGATATTGTTTAAAGATTTAGAAAAAACAGTATATAAAAATTAGGAGTGTTTGTTATGGTTCATGCAAAAGATGTTTTATCGGATCAGTTTTTGGCAAATGCTAATGACCCAAGTTGGTACCTACCATTTTCAGATTCAATAGAAAGATTGTCTGAGGAACATGCATTTTGGAAGCCAAACGAAGAAAGTAATAGTATTGCTGAAATTGTGCAGCATCTACTATATTGGAATCAAACATGGCAAACAAGGTACCAAAAATCTCACGTTGATGCTGTGCCTTCAATAGGAAATAATAATAACAGCTTTATTATTCCTGAAAATCATACTTTTGCTGACTTAAAAAAACAACTATTAGAGGTGCTTTTACGTTGGCAAGAGTTATTATCTGAAGAAAAAGTTGAGAGAGAAGTTAATGGTTATCCTGGACACGTGAAATGGTGGGCAATACTCGGAAATGTGTCAACTCATAACGCATATCACATTGGTCAGATCATTTATATCCGGAAGTTACAAAATAGCTGGAAAATAGATGCAGGAGTAGATAAATAAATAAAAGTTGCACTAGTGCCTACTTGAACTATCGGGTGCTTACTTCAATAAGGAAGGTTGCTGAGGCAGCCTTTTTCTTATGGCACTAACGGGGCAGGATAGTTGCACAAGGATTATTTATTATCGTTGAAGAATATATACTCATAAATAGTACAGGTTGAGGAGAGATATAGGTGGATAAAGGCAAATTAGAGTTAATAAAAGTTGTGAGTTTAGCTGTAATTGCAATTAGTTCAGCAATAATAGCCTGGAGAATGGGTAAAGTTGTTAATTACTTGTATGACTTAGTTATGTTATCAGGAAATGGCTAATTCCTTTCTTTCCTGATAGGCCTTTTCTTAAGGCACTAACGGAGCAGGTTAGTGAAAGAAGGAGTTTCGACAATAGTTAGCGAGCAAGCAACAAGAATTTGAAACCTTCTATCAAAAGCGAACGTAGTATAAATATACTTACGAATAATAGAAAGGGGATGAAAATGTGGGCAATAGTGAAAATGTGTTTTCATTAGATGATAAAAAGGAGAAAAAAGAGGGATTTAGGAAAAAGGCATTAGATACAGCAAATGATATTACTGACAAATCCACAGAAGCATTTAAGGAACCTGTAAAATCCGTAACTGATTTAGGAAAAGACTTCTCAAAAACCATTAGAGATGGAATGAAACAAAGAACAGAAACAGTAATTCATATGTATGATACAGCAGAAGATAAAGCCGAAAGAGAAGATATTAGAAAAGGTGAGCTTAAAAAAAGTTACTGCCAGTATGGCTTGTTGGGTTTAGGGCTTGTTTGTGGAACAGCAATAGCAGTAACCCGGATAAAGAGCAACTCATAACTTTCTTAGATTCTTTTTCGATACGATTAAATATCAAAAGCATTTAAGTTTGTGAACAAATGTACTTCAACTAACAGGTGCGTTAGTTCATTAAGGAACACAAAAATTTTCAAGTATTTTGGTCATACAGACCGTTTTGAATAGTTTTGTGAACTTTTTTATATTGAGTAAAACGCTAACACTTGTTATACGGCTTACTAGGGCCTTAAAACACCAGCTTATAGTAAGTTCTTCGACTTAAATAAGCTTCGTAAACACTCATTGATTAATTCGGCTTAACTCTACCGCGTCACCCCTAATTTTCCATATTTGCATTTTGTGTTAATCACTTTCTAACCTCTTCCTGTGATGGTAAAATGAGTTGTTTTGGATAGAGCATCTAGGGGGAAAAGAGAGAATGGCAGATATATCCTATTTATCATAGCCGTCATGTTTACGGATATAGGGACGGAAGCAACTACTGAAGAGGTGGAGCCTGAAACAGTCGAACTGACTGCAACAGTAGAAACTGCCACTTTTAACAAGAAAAAAAATACGGTCTTTGCACAACTTCCAGAGCACACACCTGGGCGATCATCATCGTTAAGAGCGCATTTTCCATACAATATTCCCCTTGAAAAAATCTTTTCCTACTCTGTATGACGGACTTACTGAACTAAAGGGGCAGGTTAGTTTACAAACACAAAATGCGTTATTGTACTACCCTGTCTACTGTTATAGTAAAACCATAAATAAATGGTCAACCAGAAATATCTGATTGACCTTACTAATATCTTTAGAAATTTATTTAAAAAAGAAATCTAAATAAAAGCAATGAGCTATTATGACCTTTATATATCTAAGTTTATACTTTTAGCTTCTGCAAGAGTATTTTTAATTAATATTTCAACGGTTTCACTTTTTGCTAATCTTGGACTCTGTCCAGACCAGAGTGACATGAAATCCTGATTATTTTGTCCACTACACGTTTTTCTAATTACTTGAGTTAATAGGTTTTGAACAGGAAAATCGGGTACAGCCAATTCATGCTCTAGCATATCTTCAATAAATTTGTTTTTAATACCTCTTGCCCACTTACCAGAAAAGGCACGAGTAAAGGTTGTCTGGTCTTCATCAGCATTCAAAATGGCTTCTTTATGAACCTTATGTGCTCCACTTTCGATACAAGTCAAGAAAGCTGTACCCATTTGTATACCTTGTGCTCCTAAGCAGAGTGAAGCCATTAATCCTCTTCCATCCATAATTCCTCCAGCAGCAATAACAGGTATGCTTACATTGTCAACAACCTGTGGTATAAGTGACATTAAACCAACTAAGCTCTCCTGATGACCATCAATAAAGTTCCCGCGGTGCCCACCAGCTTCACTGCCCTGTATAACAACCATATCCATTCCTGCTTTTTCATTTTCAACGGCTTCCCTCACAGTTGTAGCTGTCCCTATAAGAGTAATGTTGTGCTGTTTTAATTTATCTATCACTTCCTTAGGAGGAATACCAAATGTAAAGGAACAAATAGATATATTTTCTTCAATGACAACGTTAACTTGTTCAATAAAGCTTTCAAAAATTTTGTTATATTCAGGAATATCAAAGCTGTCTGTTTGTTCTAAGTTTAATTGCTTACGGATAGTGTGTAATAGCTGGTTAGCTGAATGGACTGCTTCAGGCGTTACGTTAAACTCGTTTGGCACGAAAAGATTGATGCCAAAAGGGTTTGATGTTAACTGCTTAATTTCTCTAATCTGCTCTCTTGATTGTATGGGTGTCTGATAGCCTGCTCCAATCATTCCAAGGCCCCCATTATTAGATACCTCGGCTACTAAATTCGAAGTGGTGATCCCGCCAGCCATAGGAGCTTGTATAATAGGATTCTTAATCTTCAAATGCTTCATCATTTCATTATTTAACATCAATTAATCCCCCGATTTTGTATTTTAACCCCAATTAATTCTCTTCTATTTTTTGTATTGGACGGTTGAATTTCTTATGTTAGGGTTGTTCTCGAAATGAATCCCACTTAAAAGCAAAATTGCCCCAAAGAAGACAACACATGCTGCGCCAATAAAAGCAGCATTAAAATCATGTGTGAATGATGATAAGACTCCAGCAAGAGTTGGTCCTATCAACTGTCCTAAAGCATAAATAGCAGAAAGAATACCAATAGTCCGACTGCTATCAGATGGATTCATTTCTCGTCCCACTGTTGTAGCAAGGGTGGTGATACCCATAAAAGTGGCTCCAAATAATAAAGCACTTATGACAAAACTAGTTTTTGACATCCAAAAGACTGGCATCGCAATACCCAAGGATTGCAGAGCCATTGCAAGCACTAAAGATTTAATGTATCCCCACTTTTTAGCTAGTAAAGACCAAATGAGACAGGATGGAATCGCAGCCAATCCCACCATCATCCAAACTAAGGTGGCACCATTATGAAAGTATGAGGTCTTTTCAGCGATAGATACGATAAACGTTCCTGTAACAATGTAACCCAATCCTTCTAAACCATACGCAATAATCAACCATATAAGCCATTTAGTGGGGGGCACTTTTACAATAATATCTTGTTTATTTTTCTTCTTAACAACGTTGGGGGTTTCATCGAGCCAGATCCATACAAAGATAGCAAGGATTCCACCCACAACAGCTAGTCCTATCCATGTTCCTTCCCACCGAAATAAATGGTTTAAACTCGGAATCATTAGACTGGATAAAAAGATTCCCAAGCCTACTCCCCCATAAAACAACCCCGACCAACTGGTTTTTCTTATAGCCGCAAGTTTATCTAACACGATACCAGAGGCTAAGACCAAAACAAACGCACTGGCAAACCCTGATAGAAAGCGAAGTACATTCCATAGTAAATTAGAGTATGTGAGACCCATTAGGGCAGTGGTTAAGATACTGATGATAAGACTTACTCTTAATAAATTGGTTCTATACTTCTTAAACGGAATGGCACCAGCTAAAATTGCTCCAAGTAAATATCCTGCGTAATTACTAGATGCTATATAACCAGCTGTTGTATTTGATAAAGAAAGGTCTTTTTGCATAAGTGGAAGAATGGGAGTATATGCAAATCTTCCAATCCCCATTGCAATGATTAAAGAAAATATTCCCCCTATTAAAAAAAGATAAGTTTGCTTCTTCATAGATGCACCTCAATAAAATTGTATATTATAACCATATCTTATTTAGTTATAATGAACCTGTTAGAAACTGTGCTTCTCCTTGCCCAAAACTCCAATCAGCATCGCTGTTTTCTGTTATAGAAACCATCAAGTCTTGTGGAGAAATCCCACATTCTGATTCAAGTTTAAGTGCAAGGAGTGTGTATAATGTTTCTTTCTGTTTTTCAGTTCTTTTTTTACTAACAATACTAATAATTACTAAGTCTCTGCTCCTTTTAAACCCCAGTCCAGTATCCTCGATTATTAGCTCATGCGGTGGGTGCTGATGAACTATTTGATAACGATCACTTTCAGGCACTTGGAAAGCTTCCACCATCGCACGATGAGCTGAATCCAATAATTTTTTAAGAGTTTCCTCGTTTCTTCCTTCTACTAAGTCAAAACGTAATAATGGCATTTTGGTGTGTCTCCCCTCAAAAAGTAATGATGTCTTTAGAGTATCCAGTTAAATGTAGGATATTATAAGCATATCTTTTCTTTGCTATATGGTACAATACATAAAAATGATATTTGGTATCACTTTTAACGATGGCTAAAAGATATATTAACTAAGGAGAGATCATTTTGGATTTGCATACATTAAAAATTTTCCAGAGTGTTGCTAAGATGGGGAGTATTTCTCAAGCAGCAAGGGAACTTCAATATGCACAGTCAAATATTACGATGAAAATACAGCAGTTGGAATCGGATCTTCAAACAACTCTTTTTTATAGACATAATCGTGGCACTGCATTAACTGACAAAGGAATCATGTTGCTAACATATACAGAAAAAATATTCGATCTTATAGAAGAAACCAAAAGTATGATGAATGATGACCAAACACCTAGAGGTCCGTTAATTATTGGTTCAATGGAAACAACCGCAGCAATTCGCTTACCAGTCTTATTTTCAAAGTATCATAAAGACTTTCCAGAGGTTGATTTAACTTTAAAAACAGGTTCTACAGAACAAAATATTCAAGCAGTTCTTCAGAATGAACTTGATGGAGCATTTGTATCTGGCCCTATTAATCATCCTGATCTCATCCAGAAAGAAGTATTCGAAGAGGAACTAATGCTTATCACAGATACAGTTCATTCCCCAATATCTTCTTCTATCAAAGAAATTCAAACAAGGACGTTGCTTGTATTTCATTCAGGATGTGCATATCGTGAAAAGTTTGAACAATGGTTATACCAAGAGAAGATGATACCCAATAAGATAATGGAATTTGGCACTATAGATGGAATTATCGGTTGTGTAGCAGCTGGTCTAGGTATAAGTATGCTTCCACAAAGTGTGATTACAAAGCATGTACAAGACGGAATCATTCGACAAAACTCAATTCCAAATCTATACGGAAAAGTCAAAACAGTATTCATTTATCGAAAAGATAAGTATGTACCTGCGTCTTTAATTAAATTTATCAATATGTTAAGTGCTGAGGAGGAATTGTTAGATATTAAAATTTAATTTAAGTGGGTAGATATTTTCTTCAATGTACAAAGATTGTGAAGAAATGTACTTAAACTAACGGGTGCGTTAGCTGAAGATCGGAGCTGTCTCTAAGGCGGCTTTTTCTTATGGAACTAAAGGGGCAGGTTAGTTACAAGCGTAGGTTGTTCGTACTGTGTAGCTACATCGAATAACAATACTTTTAATTATTAGTATGTTATAGTTAATTAAAATTAGAATTATATGGGGCACCTCCAGACTGCTTTTAGTCATATTCCCTCTGTAATAGAAGGGAGACTAAGACGATATGTCCTTAGACCACATTAAAACAATGTTAGAAACCTTAAAACAGTATAATAACTGTGATATAACATTAACTTTCAAAAACAAAAATAGTATACCGTTATTGTCTGTATGCTATGACAATAATTGTTATGAACTAACACATTTGGATACACGAATTATCGAAACCTGTGAAGATATAAAATCTACTATCTCAGCTATTGATAAAGTTATGCAAGATAGTTCTAAAAAAACCTCTAATTAATTGAGGTTTTTTTGTTTCACATTTTTTTTTGTAGCTCTCTTCTTCAACTAACGGGTGCGGTAGCTTAAAATTGGAGCTGTTTTAGGGCAGCTCTTTCTTTATGCTACTTCGGGCATTTTAGTTGAAGATCAATACAACTGGTAAATCGGTTGCTGAGATAGTTACTAATAACGTATTTAAACCTCTAAATTTTACTGAGACTGGCTGGTATGGAGAAATAAATGAAAAACTTGTTGCTGTAGTACGGAAGCCTAATGATCCAAACTGGACTATAAGTAAGAGTACAAACGGTGATAAGATGAATATGTATGTATCATCAAGAGAGTTGGCTAAATGGGGATACTTCCATCTTAAAAAGGGAGATATAAATGGAAAACAAATTGTCCCAAATGAAATTATAGATATTGCTACAACCGTTCAAAGCCCAAATTCATTAGATTTGGAACTTCCCCAAAATGGTTACTTATGGTTCGTGAAAGATTTACCTGCAAAAAAATCAGAAATTGGTGAACTTGTATCTAAAGGCTGCTTTCAAATTTTAGGCTATACAGGAGTAACTCTTTTGGTTATACCTCAACATAATCTTATGGCAGTGCGTGCGTTTAATAGTTTTGGTTCTCCTAAAGGATTTGATTACTTAGCTGATGTCCGAGAGTTTGGTAATACGATAATGACCTGCTTAATGAACTAACGGGTCCTTTACTACATTACCAAGCGAATCAGTAGCTCCTTTTGTTATGCAACAAACGGTGCAGGGCAGGTTAAAGAAGGGATTTGGACTACGAATAAAAGACATTCTGTTTTCAAGAATGTCTTTTATTAATTTATTATTGTATTTTAAGTTTTTCTTTTTCAACAATATCCTTAGCAATATCTTCAATGGTTACATTTCCCAGTACCTTTTCCATAGCAAATTGAGCTGCTGACAACACAGGAGTGATCGAATCTTGAATGTTCCTGCCCACAAGGCAATCAGGGTGCGAATTTTCATGCACACTAAACAATTCTTTTTCCTGCACAACATCGACCGCCTTATAAATGTTAAGTAATGTTATATAAGAAGGTTCCTTGGCTAGTTTTGCCCCTGCAATACCAGGTTGTACTTCAATTAACCCTGCCTTTTTTAACATACCCATAATTTTTCTTATCAAGGTTGGGTTCGTGTTTACGCTCCCCGCTAAGAACTCCGATGAGCTTATTCCCTCTTTATTTAATTCAATAAGAGCTAATATATGAACACCAACGGTAAATCGGCTGCTGATGGACATATCATTCACCTACCTTTTACTTCATCGTAAAGTTTATTACACAGATTAATCATCTATTTAATTTGATTACAACGTATTATACCTTAAAATTTGAAGAAAATATAAAAGGTTTATAAATTGGTTGACAAGACAACTACATGTATCTATTATAAATACATGTATTAGATGTAGATACAGGTTAATGGATGGTTAATTTGAATATAAAAAATTATTGGAGGAATACCAAATGAAAATATTAGTAACAGGAGCAACAGGAAAGTTGGGAACAAAAGTTGTAGAAACCTTATTGAAAACTGTACCAGCTAATCAACTGGCTGTAAGTGTGCGAAATCCAGAGAAAGCTGAAGAATTAAGAACTCGCGGAGTAGACGTACGTCAAGGAGATTTTGATCGTCCAGAAACATTGGATACAGCTTTTGCAGGAATTGATCGCTTGTTAATTATTTCTGCGGATGGAGACAATGAAACAAGGATACGTCAGCATTCAAATGCGGTAGTTGCGGCAGAGCGTGCTGGAGTTAAATTTATTGCTTATACTAGCTTGGCCAATGCAAAGGAAAGTAAAAATTTTCTTGCTCCAACGCATCAGGCAACAGAAGAATCCATTCTGAAAACAGGCATTCCATACTCCTTCTTACGCAACAACTGGTATTTGGAGAATGAAATTTCAAGTATTCAAGGTGTTCAAGCAGGAGCTCCTTGGGTGACGTCAGCAGGAAATGGCAAGGTAGGATGGGCACTACAACAAGATTATGCAGAAGCTGCGGCATCGGTACTATCTGGTAACGGACACGAAAATACAATCTATGAGCTTTCTGGCAAGTTATTGACTCAGGAAGAACTTGCATCTGCAGTTGGTAATGTATTGGGTAAAGAAGTACCTGTTCAACAGGTTGATGATGCTACTTATGCTGATATTATGAAAAGTGTTGGCTTACCTGATTTCCTTATTCCTATGCTCATTGATATCCAAAAAGGCGTCCGAGAAGGCACCCTTGAAGTAGAAAGCAATGATTTCGAAAAACTTCTTGGACGGTCAGCTACACCAATTAGTGAGGGCTTAACTCAAATCATTAAAGGTATCTCTTAAACAGCATAATTGAACTTAATTTAAATTAGAAAGGTCGGTCGGTTTTAAATATAAGAATCATGCAACGCCAATAAGAGATTACTTGTATTCAATTTGTAAAATGTTCATGGGGAAGGTTGCTAAGGCAGCCTTTTTCTTATAGAGCTAAAGGGGCAGTTTAGTTCCATAAGCGTAGTGTATTCATACTTTCAGCTATTAGTTTGTTTCTTGAATAACCATTGTAAGAGCCATATTATTAAAATGATGAAAAATATAAAACGACTCCCTATCCTAATAATAGTTTTTTCAATTTACTTATTTGTATTTCTCTTTATTGTCGCTGGTACTTTTCTCTTTGAAAAATATGGACTTTAACAAAATCTGAGGTGAGTTTAATGGATGATATATGGATATATAGCCATTTCATCAATACAGCGTTCTTCCCGATTTTTTTGCTAGGTGTAACGATATTTATATTCATTATCATTATTCGTTTCGTGACTAAGAGTAAAGACAATACGTAATTTCAGGGATTCTCTAACGTCACAGTTGTGTCAACTCTACAATAAGTTTTAGAATCAAACGGGAGCATTACTTCATTACTAGGAGCTGGTCAGCAGCTCCTTTTCTTATGTAACAAACGGGGCAGGATAGTTCAATAAGGAAAATGGTTATTTGTGGTAAAATTCAAGAGGGATGATTGTTTAATTTACAGGGGATGTTCAAATGAGTGATGATAAAGAAACACCTGAGAGAAGAAGAGAAAGACTTAGACAAGAAGAAATAAAAAGAAATCCTCTTGGGGGCCTTCATGGCGGAGGTCTTCCGGATTTAGTAGGTGGCTTGGGATGGGGATGGAAAGGTACAGGAATCCTCATTCTTGTAATCATTATTGGCTTTATTTTTGTATCACTTTTCTTCAAGTAAAGGATGCTAGTTTAACAAAGGGGGCTGCGGCAGCCTGTTTCTTAATGAACCGTTAGTTGGATAACAAAGGTCATAACATATTAGTCATATATAATATGTTATGACCTTTAATTTATAAATCTTTTATTAATTTAGGTCTTGATAATTTTAGGGATGTAGGTCTTATTATTAATATTATTGCATTACGTTAAATGTATAAGTTATTTTTGAAGAACCTGGATTTTCGAATTTAATACGGTATGTAGCGCCTTTGGTAACACCAGTCCATTTCATGTTTGTATATCCATTTTTAGAAGGATATTTTGTCTTGTAATTCTTCCAGACACCATTAGTCTTTTTTTGAAGTCTTGCTGTGAATGTTCCAGATGCAGAGCTCTTTGCACTTACAGCAGTCCAAATTTCATCTGATACAGTAGTATGCATAGTACGTTGGTAAACATAATTAGTGAATGAACCAGAATGATAATATGTAGTCCAAATAGTTCCTTGGTCTACCCAATCTGCTGCTTCAGCTTTTTGAGTACCTCCAAAGCTTGAAAAACTTAAAACAAGAGCAAGTGCAAGTGAAGCAATGATGCTTTTTTTCATATGTATTCCCTACCTTTCTATTTTAATACATTAGTATATTAACATAAAAGATATGGTATCTTATAAAGGATTATATTGGTATAAATTGGAGTTTTAGATAATTTTGGGGAATTACCGTGAAATGTTGTAGTTAATAAAGGCAAAGCAGTCGGCGACATTATGTATTGTCCCTTAGACGGCAATTACTTGGCAGATCCGGTTTTCCGTCCGGCTAATCATTGAAGAAGTGCTTGATGAGTTCATATTCTTTGGAAAAGTGCCGGAGATTCCGCAGCTATCTCCTGGCTTCAAAGGCGATTTTTTCATTCATAATTTCTATTGTATTTTCTGTTTTAGCTATAAAAAATCTCTTTGGTAAAATATTGTTAGTATTAAACATATTTCTAATGCTATTTATGATTTTTTTTGGACCATAAATATATACAAGAAGACTAACTTAAGATGTAATAGTCAGGCTGTTGTTTAGACAGCCTTTATGGAACTAAAGGGGCAGTTTAGTTTAATAAGACTTTTAGAATCAAACCATCAGTTGAAACCTTCTTAGGAAAAATCTCGTATACAGATTTAGGAAAATGTTTTTTAGAAAAGGAGAAACGGGTTATGTTTATAGGGGATATTATATTTCAAGTAGTTGTTTTCGGAGGTATAGCATTAATTTTAGGTGTTTTAGGTTATTTATTTTTTAAGAGGACAAAGAAAAGCTAATTAAATTTCTAATTTAAGTAACGATTGCTTTACTTATCAGGAGTTGATCAGCAGCTCCTTTTTTATGCACCCATCGGGGCAGTTTAGTTCAGGAAGGAAAATTACAGACAGATATAGAAACTTGTATATTTTCTAACAATTATCATAAAGATATATGAAATTAATTAAACGATTTATTTTAAACCGTCCTGCTGAAAAGCGACTTGCATATTTTTATGGTATGGTTGCAACGGATGAACAGGTGTGGTTACTACGCAACGAAAATGGCGACTTATTACTATTAGAAGATGATGATGGAGACTATCCATTTTTACTACCTGTTTGGCCAAGTCGAAGTTTTGCTGAAATGGAGGCTGCCAATATAGATGAGTCATACGAAGCGTTCAACATACCACTTTTGAATTTTTTCGATTTACTAGTTGATATTGAAAATGACGGTGGTGCCACAGCGATTTTCCCAAATAAAAACGATACAACCATTCAAAAACGTGATGAAATAAAGGAAATGATTCGCAATTTATAGCAAGTAAGAAGCTCTCTCACATTAAATTGGAAAATTTAAAGTAAGACAAGATCTTACATCTAGTTTTATGTCATTTATTTAATTGTAATATTTATAAAATAAATAAAACCGCAATTAGACTAGTAAAAGAGAATCCTATCATTAGTAGGTCCAGTTCTTTAGTAGAAATTGATTTTGTTATTTAACTAACGGGTGCTTTACTTCAATAAGGGAGGTTGCTGTAGCAGCCTTTTTTTTTAACTAGAGAGGTAGCTTAGTGAAAACGCACAGTGAATGACGTTTGCTTTCACAATATGACTGTATGGATATGTGTAGTACAGCTTCCTCGTACTGCGACATAGCAAAATAACAGCAACTGATGTTTCTGTTTCTTTTTTGATTTGGAGAATTATAAATAGGGATAGTCTAATCACTATCCCTAACAATACATATGATTTCGATTAACGAGTTCTTCCGCCTAATTGTTGTTCAGCCATTTGCACTAAACGTTTTGTAATTTCTCCACCAACAGATCCGTTTGCACGAGATGTTGTATCAGCGCCAAGTGTAACACCGAATTCACTAGCGATTTCGTATTTCATTTGTTCTAGAGCTTGCTCTGCACCATTAACTACTAATTGATTATTGTTGTTATTTCTAGCCATGTTGTCAGCTCCTATGAATATAATGTGTTGCTAGTCATAGGTTTTGATATTGTTAAGAGTTATATACATAGAATTTAAAATAAATTAAGGCAACTTTTTCTTATGGAACTATCTGGGCAGGTTAGTTTAATAAGCGTAGTGTCTTTGTAAGACGATGATTTTTGTAGAAACGTGTAGTGAATTGTCAGACAATTATCTTTCAATTATCTTTAAACCCTTGTTGGAAAAATGTATAATTAGATATATCATTATCAAGTTTATTAAGGAGGTATTAAATTATCAATTTAATTAATGAGGTTGACTCAAATATTGATTTAGATATTGAGTCGATAAATTTAATTCTTTTAGCTAAAGAATCTGGTATATATATTTATGAAATTAAAGAATTTTTAAATCAATCTTCGGGACCTCGATAAGGTCCTTTTTTTATTTTTACCTTTTATGCGAGAGCGTAAAGCACAAAGTATTTCATGTTCCTCGTTTTCAATAATGGCAGCTACTACGTTGATAACTTTTTTCATGGAATTCTCCTATAGTGGTAATCATTGTTATCATATCATTTTTATTTAAAGGAAATGTAAAAAGGTGTTTACCCATTTCTATTTTTGTATAATCAAGTTATACAGTAATCAGAGGTAGCTTGATAAAGAGGCTATATTACGGAGGTGAAATATGAGCAAGTATGATGCTTTCTATAACTATTTGAAAAGCACCTGGTGGGCAAATGAAGGGTATATTCGATGAGGCAGGATGGAAAGTTCAAAGTGTAGTGTTAGGTGAGTATGTTGAATTTATAAAATGAAAATTTACATAACGCGAACTAAAAAAAATGTAGAAGTGAATGTGGAGGCTGTTAATTAAACTATTAGGGTAAGGTAGGTACGCAATTTTCTTGAATTAAGGTATGAGTGGTGGATTTTAATGAAAATAGTAAACAAATTACCAAAAAGTAACCAACGTTTACATTTGGACCTAATTAAAAATGGATGGGTTCCGATGAAAGAACCTAAGAATTTAATAAGTGCTATTTTGTTATCTATCCCTTTAATGATTGTCGCTGCCATTATCTCTATTGGGATAATAAATATCTTTTCAAATATTTCTTTAAGCGACTTTGGACTGACATCAAGTTCAATATCAATAACAATTAACCTAGGTATTATTTTTTTGCTAGTCTTCCTTTTAATACTTCACGAATTACTTCATTTGATTTTCATTCCTAATTTTATTAAATCAGAAAAAACATATGTAGGACTTACTCTTTTCGGGGGTTTTGTGATAACGGAAGAAGAGATTTTAAAATCAAGGTATATCTTCATTACAATTGCTCCCTACATGATTATTTCAATAATTTTCCCATTAATATTAGGTGTATTTGGACTATTAACACCGCCACTGAAATTTTTGATAATTCTAAACTCAATGGCATCATCAGTTGATATACTTAATCTCCTACTTATAATTAAACAGGTACCGAATAATGCAATTCTGAAAAGTAATGGACCATATACTTATTGGAAAAAATCACTTAAATAAGAAAACTGTAAATAGAAAGTTTCCTTATTATTTAAGTAATATTTTTTGCAATATTCAGAAAAATATAAGTACTAATTGATTTATACAAAAAGCTCGGTTAGTCAAAAAGCCGAGCTTTTGTTACTCTATTTTTTTCCATTTTTTAAAGCATTCATAATAACATTCGTAAATATTTTTCGAAGTTAACTCCTTCTACTTTAGGAATTTGCTCCAAGGAGGAATCATTGATAGCCTCTGTCAGGAATGCCACTGCGAGCTGTACGGATTTTTCTAGGTTCTCTCCACGCATCATGCTTCCCATAATCACAGATGCAAATAAATCACCAGTACCTGAATAGCTTTCACCGTTATACTGCGTCGCACTATAAAAGGTTCTACTTCCGTCCAAATACATATTTCCGATAAACTGCTTCTCTGAATCTGCTGACGGTGGATTCATTCCAGTGATGATAACCTGAGCTCCCGTTTCTTGCTGCAACATATTACCGGCTTCTTCTATCGCTTTAATATAGTCCTCTTCGTTTGAATAGCTATGCAGCTTTTCATAAGACAATCCGGTTAATAAACAGCACTCTGTAACATTTGGTGTAATGACATCTGCACGCTTCACCAGTTCTCTCATAAGTACCAGTAATTCATCGGTAAAAAGTTTATAGACTTCTCCTATATCCCCCATTACTGGATCAACAAGTAAAATGGTTTCTTTTGTATAAAATTTATCTAAAAAATGGAAAATATTATTAATTTGCTCTTCACCAGTAACGAAGCCGGTATAGATTCCATCAAAGGTTACATTAAGCTTGCTCCATTCTTCTATGAAGTATTTCATTTTGGATGTAAAATCTTCACAAAAAAAACTTGGATATCCGGTTTGCGCAGTCAATATGGCCGTTGGTAAAGGGCATGCCTGCACGCCCATGACCGAAAGAACCGGAATTGCAGCTGTTAATGAACATTTTCCAAAAGATGATAAATCCTGTAGTACAGCAACTTTTTTCATAATAACCTCCATATGGCCTATCCACTTTAAACTTTATTTATCTTATCATAAATCAGCTAAAAACAGTCATCTCCTCTCTCTTTTCAATACGTATAATATCTGTATTTTTTATCAACTGACCTCATAGTTTTTTAATAAATTGACACTTTTATAGACACCAGTCTTTTGCTAAAATCATAGGAAAATTCTAGTTAGGAAGGTTTAAAGATATGCAAAATACACAAAGTTATTCAAGGTCAAGTCAAAAAACTATGGATTTAATTATTACCGCAATGTTGATTGCACTTGTGTTCCTATCTACTTTCTTTTTGAATATTAAACTGCCAATTGCCGCAAATGGAGGGTTAGTTCATCTAGGAACAGCTATGCTTTTTATTGCATCTATTTTATTTGGTCCTAAAAAAGCAGCTCTTGCTGGTGCGATAGGAATGGGGTTATTTGATATAGTTGGAGGGTGGACATTGTGGGCACCTATCACCATTGTGGCGCGTGGTTTGCAAGGATATATAGTTGGTAAAATCGCTTGGTCAAAGGGTCGCAACGGTACTAGCACTGCTTTCAATGTAATAGCAACAATCGTTTCCATTCCATTTATGATAGCTGTTTATTATATTGGTGAAGGGATTCTATACGGTAATTGGATTGCACCTTTAGCTTCGATACCTGGAGATCTCGTTCAAAATATATTAGGAATTATCGTTGCCGTTCCAGTTTGTGTGGCTTTGAAAAAGGTTCCTTATTTTAAGTAAATTCGCTATAAAGGTAAACATCAAGTAGCCCCCAAATACTACATGGATCGTGTATTTCGGGACTATGTTTTGTTTGCTTCCCTTTTTATCGGTACTCTGCATGCAGAGGGTAAACTGGATGACCACGGCAAGACTTTATCTATTTCTTTTTTATTCGTAAGATCCATATTTGGTAGCATTTCAAACAAATAGCGAAGATAATGATAGGGACTCAAATCGTTCTCTTTTGCCGTTTCAACCACACTATACATGATGGCACTCCCTCTAGCACCTCGCGGTGTATTAGAAAACATCCAATTTTTTCTCCCAATCACAAACGGCTTAATGGAACGTTCACTTCTGTTGTTGTCGATTTCTAAATGTCCGTCCAATAAAAAAGCTTCAAGATGATTCCATTGATTCAAACAATAAGTGATGGCTTTTCCTAGCGCGCTTTTTGGTAGAACGAGATCTTTTTATTCATAAATCCCAGCTGAAAAAAGGTCCAGAATGGGCCTGCTTTTTTCCAGTCGCTGCTCATATCGTTCTGTAGAGTCGACATGTTTTAGCTTTCTTTCGATAGAATAGAGATGATTACAGAAATACAACCCTTCGCTCGCCTTCACCTTTTTTCCCTGCTGTGAATCAGGTAAAGCCTTTAAGGCTTCATCAAACTTACGTCTGGCATGCGCCCAACATCCCACAAGGGTGACATCCGGTACTTGATTGTAACCACTATATCCATCCACTTGTAAATAACCTTGATAACCCGTTAAAAAACGTTTCGGGTGTTCGCCTGCTCTTGTTGAGAACAATGGGGATATCATCTCGCCCTGTGCGATATAACCACAGATAGGACTTGGTAGTTGCGGCACGACCAGGTTCACGTAAGACTTGGAAGGTTGTTTCATCCGCATGAAGGATGGTTCGAGCAAGTAGATGCTCATGCATCCTTTTATACAATATCACTAACCATTGACTAGCCCCGTATAATAACCAATTTCCCATCGTTTGACGCGATAAGTAGATTCCCATTCGTTCAAAATGCTTTTCCTGACGATAAAGAGGCAATCCTTCTACATATTTTTGAGTCATGATATACGCCATAATGGACGGGGAAGTTATACTTTTGGGAAAGGCAGGAGCTGGCATATTCGCAGTCACGATCGGTGTGGAAACCTCATCTAGTTCACACTTGCGGCAAGTATATATGTATCTCTTATGTTCTGTCACCTTTACTTCTGCAGGAACAATCGTCAGTTCCTTACGGACTTCTACACTCATCTCATGTAGAGCACCACCACAGCACGAACAAACCTGTTCCTCGTCAGCCAAACGATATTCAATCGTTTCGATAGAAAGGTTTTGGACGGACTCATCCCTATGGGACTTTAATTGATACACGTGCCGTTCAAAGAAGTATAAGTTCTGCAGGTACATCAAGATTTCCTGTTGCATCTACCAATGTAAATACTGCTGCTATTACTGGAACCACAACATATGAAATTAGAATCGCATATACAGTAGCATCAAATGTAACCTCATCAAGTGCTATAAATATCGATATTAACGCAATACGTTTTCCTTAATAAAAGTAAGGGTTCGATTCAGTAAATCAGTATGAAACATAAAAAAGAGCATCCTGTAATGATGCTCTTTTTTATAATAGATGAGATTCGTTTTTCTTTTAGTGAACTAACAGGTGCTTTAGCTTAAGATCAGAGCTGTCTTTAAGGCAGCTCTTTCTTTATGCAACTAACGGGGCAGGTTAGTTCAACAAGGATATAAAAAGCATTATGAAGTTCGGAAAATTACTGTCTCCTATATTTAGGTGTTACTTGTCCTACAATATGCAGAGGTATGGTTTTTCAATTTTAAAACCTGATTATTTTATATAGTTGACCCAGTCAACTATATGCATTATACTGTCATTAGTTCAAAGTTTCAGAATATTAAGGAGAATTATCTATGGAATCAAATAATTATGTAGAAAAAATTCGAAAATTCAACAGGTATTATGCAAATGTTCTGGGCAAAATTGATCAAGAAATTTATAATCAACCTTTTCCATTAACAGAGGCACGGGTAATAACAGAAATTAATTACAGAAATGGTTGTACTGCTACTGAAGTTAGAGAAAACCTAGGAATTGACCGAGGCTATATGAGCCGAATTGTCCAACGATTTGAGGATGAAAATATCATCATAAAAAAACAGTCAACAGAGGATAAACGACAGTATTCACTCTATCTCACCGAATTTGGAGAAAATATTTACAAAGACTTAGTTGAAAATGCAAATCGGGGAGTAGATAAAATGATTGATAATTTATCAAATGGTGATCTGTCTAAGCTAGTCACATCCATGGAAAGAATCGAATCCATTTACTCGGAAGAACGTTCCTCCCATTCAGAAGTCTTAATTCGACCATTTCAACCCGGAGATGTAGGATACGTCGCATACCTTCATGGGAATTTATACGATAAGACATATAAGTTCGGACAGATGTTTGAATATTACGTCATGAAAGGTTTAACAGAATTTATGATTAATACCGATGGGGGAGAGCTTTGGATTGCGGAAGTGAATGGCGAAATTGCCGGTTCGATTGCAATTACGAAGTTCAGTGATACAGTAGCACAGCTAAAATGGTTTGTTTTAAATGAAAATTATCAAGGCATGGGAATAGGGAAAAAACTTATGGAGACTGCCCTCAACTTCAGTAAAGAACAAAATTATCAGCATGTCTTCTTATGGACGGTAAGCACGTTAGAAACGGCTCGCCATCTTTATAAAAAATATAATTTTAGACTAACTGAAGAAAAACCGAATGAAGAATGGACTACAACTAAATTAATCGAAGAACGATGGGATCTCATTCTTTCCGATGAAAACCAAACAAAGTAAAGCAAAAAATCAAAATTAGAAACAAGGGATGAAAATTGTAAAGTTTGTGAGTGAGTACACTTAAACTAACGGGTGCGTTAGCTGAAGATCAGAGCTGTCTTTAAGGCAGCTTTTTCTTATGGAACTATAGGGGCAGGTTAGTTGCATAAGGATTTTGTTATGATTAATACAAACAAGTTATCGGAGGTCATAATGGATAAAGAACAAGAAAAAAGAATTGTAAAAAGGTTCTTTCCAAAAAGACTTCATACTTTGTATAGAAGTCTTTTTGTCTGTTATTATTTAGATTATTGGATAATTCAGCTCGTAACTTGGGTAGCAATAGTATGGTGGTCTCAGTCCTATTTTTGGCATGGGCCAGGAATCCTCCATATAGACCATCTTTACTTTTTCATTTGAATGGTTTACTAGCAATAGCTTTACTTCTGGATTAAATTCATATCTCAAAATGGTAACCCCCTTCCATTAGGAATGTGTTGATTCTCCCCCATCAACATGAAGAACTTGACCAGTAACAAAACGAGAATCATCAGAAGCAAGATAGACAAAGGTTGGTGCGAGTTCAAATGGATGGGCAACTCGTTCCATTGGATTAAATGCTCCATATACAGCAACTTGGTCTGACGAGAAACTTGCTGAAATAAGTGGAGTCCAAATTCGGCCGGGGGCGACGGCATTGACTCGGATCCCTTGTTTCACGACATTTTTAGCCAAGGCACGTGTCCAACCAACTATTGCTCCTTTTGTGGCCGTATAATCAATCATTTGCTGCTCACCTACATACGTCACCACTGAAGAAGTGCCAATGATTGAGCTGCCTGGTTTTAAATGAGGAAGCGCTGCTCTTGTTGTGTAAAAATGAGAGTATATATTAACTTTGAAGGTGTCATCGAATTGCTCATCTGTAATGTCAAGCAGACTTAGTTGTTGGAATTGGATACCAACGTGGTTACAAAGAATATCGAGACGTCCAAACGTATTTACTGTTTGTTCTACAATGGAGATACACTGTTGTTTGTCTCGCAAGTCACCAGGCATTAGAAAACAACGTTGTCCGAGTTGTTCAATCCTCGTTTTTGTTCTATTTGCATCCTCATGTTCATCTAAGTATGAAATAGCAACATCTGCACCTTCTTTAGCAAACGCAATTGCTACTGCTGCACCAATACCACTGTCACCCCCTGTAATAAGTGCTACTTTTCCTGTTAACTTTCCACTCCCTTTATAGTTCGGGTTTTCGATAATTGGAAGGGGTACCATAAATTTTTCCACTCCGGGATGGCGCAGTTGGCGCTGTTCAGGTAAACTTATCGGAATTTCTTCGTAACGTGTGATTTTCCCATAGTTTGGGTACATGGGATAAGGTTGAGTTTTCATGTTCGCTTTAAACATTTGTTGCATTTGCTTTATTTGGTCTAATTGACGACTTTGATCCTTTTGATCCATGGAAACCTCCTATAGAAGTAATTTCTCTATAGAATGTTTATGTTGTTCACTACAAATAATGTAAAATAAGTGTGAAAAAAGTTGTTTACTTTCAACACAGAAGCGTATTCTTCCCAAAAGAGACACCTTTTTTCTCGCTGCATCTTTCGAACAAATTCAGGACCTAAACGAGGCACCCCTACTTGTTCGCAAAATTCGGGTAGATTCTCTTCATATTCATCCCATGAAATGAGTTGTTTTCGATTATCCTGAATACTCGGCAAATTATATTCCTTCTCTTTGTAAGAACTTTTTGATAACTTCATTTTATACTAAAATAAAAAACCTATCATCGGAGGTAGGTTAGGTTATCTTTAAATTACTATAATTTCCAGAGTGGCCTCTTAATCAGCGAATCGTTTCCTTACCCCTTAATGAACTAAAGGGGCAGGTTAGTTGAATAACAGTTACAGAAATCAGTATGAAATCCTTACTTCAATGCAGGAAGTAAGGATTTTTTGTTGAACAAATAAAATTAGAATATTATGGAATTTTTATGTGAATAGGAGAGTTTAATATGTCGTTTATGATGGTTAAAAAAGAATTTAAGCTTGTTGGATTAAAAGGTAGTGGGGAGTTTGTTAACTTTGGTAATTTAGTACCCTTGCTTGCAAAGCAACTATTAAGTCGATTAAACGAAATCCTAAATCTAACAGAGAACGAAATTGCATTATTTGAGCCTAAAAAGGATGAGGAGCATAGGATAGGTCATTATTATGTAGGGTTAATTGTGAGTGAGAAATTAAATGAAGTACCAATAGGAATGGATTATATTGAAATAAATAAAAGTTACATAACTACAAGAGGGAATATATCTAATTTGGGGGAACTTCATTTGAATTTATTGAATTGGGCAGAAGAACAAGGTTATCAAAGAGATCTCGATTCTTATATTATCGAGACATATCACCCTATGGGGGAAGGAGATGAAGAAGTACAGATTTATTTACCAATTCAAGCTTAAAAGACAAATCAAAAGCCTTCTTCAACAAACGGGTAGTTTAGTGAAAGAAAATAAGGGTCATTTTTTTATGCACCTCGAGTAGTTTACAATTATGAAAATTTGCCCAATTTGGAATAACAAAAGTTGGTGAAAGAATGTACTTAAGCTAACGGGTGGTTAGTTTTAGAACAGAGCTGTCTTTAAGGCAGCTTTTTCTTATGGAACTATCGGGGCAGGATAGTTCCATAAGTAGATGTTTTTAATGTGGTATTATATGGATATAGAAATAACTTACATAATTTGTAGGGAGATGATTTAATGTCATTTAATATTTTAATACCAATTATCATAATGGGTATCATAACTCTTTGCGGCTTTGGAATTTTCAAGATTGCCAAAATCATAAAAAGGTAATAACTTTCAATAATTTAAATATAGGTGCAATAGTTGAGAATTGAGGCTGGCGGATGTGGCAGCCTTTACTTAATGAATTGAGGGGGCAGGATAGTTGAACAGTTTACGGATTATAGAAAGTCATAAGTTGAGAGGAATATATAGATGTCAAACCATGAAAACGAAGAAATGCTAACTGGAGGGAATGTTTCAAATGTTTATCGTTCGGGAGATACTGTTCGACGAGAATTAAAGCCATATAGTCCCAAAATTCATAAGCTATTAAAGCATTTGGAGAGCAAAGGTTTCAGTTATGCACCAAAGTTTTTAGGTATTGATGAAAAAGGAAGAGAGATATTATCATTTATTGAAGGAGAAGCTGGTAATTATCCTTTAAAGGAATACATGTGGTCTGAAGATGTCTTAATAGAAATAGCGAAAATGCTCCGTCTTTATCATGATTCTGTCAGTGATTTTTCATTTGATGGTAGCTGGGAATCGATAGATAACACCCCCCAACAATTTGAAGTACTATGCCATAATGATTTTGCGATGTACAACATTATTTTTAATAATGAAAGACCAATGGGCATTATTGATTTTGATGTTGCTGGACCTGGTCCAAGACTTTGGGACATAGCTTATTCTCTTTATACTTGCGTCCCCTTAAGTAAATTTTATCTTTCTGAAACAGGTGAGAAAGTTTATTATAATTCATTACAGCATGCTAACTGTATAAAACAAAGAGTTAGATTGTTTTTTGATTCTTACGGTGAGGGAATAGAAGAAAATTATTTGGAAATGGTATTGCTACGATTAGAAGGGTTATGTAAAACCATTACAAGAAAAGCCAGTGAAGGTGATACTGCTTTTCAAAAAATGATTGCTGAAGGGCATCTCGAGCATTATGAAAATGATATCAGATTCATTCGACAACATGGAAAAGAGTGGATTTAAGGGTAGATTTTTGTTGAACTAACCGGTGCTTAACTTCATAAACAGGAGCTGATCAGCAGCTTACTTCTCATGCCACAAACGGGGCAGGTTAGCTTGAAGAGGGAAAAGCGAGTATTTGGGATATTTTTATAATGGACAAAAAAGGGGAGTGGAAAATGGAAAGTGAATCTTCGTTAAAAGAACATTTACGTCAACTGGAAGAGAAGTTGTTAAAACCAGAAATTCGTACATCTAAAAAAGAGCTTAATAATTTACTTGCAGACAATTTTTTTGAATTTGGAAGTTCTGGTAAAGTCTTGTACAAAGATGAGGGGATTGGCGAAGAAGGAATAGGGGAGGTAAAGATGACATTGAGTGATTTTGATATACATCCATTGTCTGAAGAAATAGTGTTAACTACCTACCGAATATTTAACGAAGGAAAAAAACAACATTCATTGCGAAGTTCAATTTGGAAATTAAGAGATGGAAGATGGAAAATGTTTTTTCACCAAGGTACAAAAACAACTCCTTCGCTTTAATTACTGACTAACGGGTGCGTAGCTTAAGATTGGAACTGTCTTTTAGGCAGTTTTTTCTTTATGGAGCTATCGAAATTGTACATCCTTCACAAAGTAAGAAAAAACGCCGACTGCAACTATCCTTCATTTTTCGAAACTATGCGGCTATAGGCGGCCCCGGTATTGTACCGGGGCCATTTTCTTTCGTCCCCTTTGATAACGACACTCATTGAATTCTCCTATTACTCAATCAACTCCTTCACATCCGTTAATACATATTTTATATTCTGCTAAATCTCCTGTTTTAAGTTTTTTCACGTTTTTCAGCCAAATAACAAGAGAATACTGATAAGTATGCCTGAATGTTTATCGACTGGACAAGGTTTATTATATATGATTGCTTATATTCTTGGGTTTTCCATACCTTTCTTAACAATGTCATTTTTTATAGGAAAATCAGGATGGATAAAAAAATATAACCACAAAATAGCTCAATTTGGTGGTTATATAACAATTATTATGGGGATTGTCTTATTTTTTGATTGGATGACCAAGATTACATCTTATCTAATAAATAATGTATTTGGTGGCTTTACGGGTTTCTAATGCTAATAGAAACGGGTGCTTTACTTCAATAAGGAAGGTTGCTAGGCAGCCTTTTTCTTAGGCACTAAAGGGGCAGGTTAGTTTAATAAGAATTTCTTCTCTAAAGAATTATTATTGATATTATGAATTACTTGTATACTTTTAATTACTTTTTGTGAAATAATATGTAAATGTGGAAATGTTACTGAAAAAATTTAATCACAGAACAAATAAAAAGAAAAAATAAAATCATAAAACAAAACAAAAAAAGATAACATTTTAAGCCTTTTTTAATTGGTTATCCTCCATACTTTTATTTAAAAAATTACATTTTTAGTAAAATTAAGTTAAGTTAAAAGATAATATTTACAAGGGGAAAAAATGAAAAATTCAAAGTTGGATTACAACCTAATTACACTTTTACTTTTACTATTTATAACAAGTTGTATAGCTATATTAAATGCTCAAGATTTTGGTCAATATGAAGGGAATTTTTTATTTAGACAAATAACCTGGTATATAGTGGGGATCGGAATAATTGCAGGAATTATGTATTTAGATTCTGAACAGATCTTTCGCTTGAATTGGTTTATATACTCATTTAGCATAATTCTATTAATCACGTTAATTTTGGCACCTGAATCAATAGCTCGTGAAATAAATGGAGCCAAAAGCTGGTTTCAACTTCCGGGAATCGGATCTCTACAACCAGCTGAATTCACAAAAATATCTTTAATAATTTGTTTAAGTTTCTTAGTACAAAAACATCATGAAAAATATTTAGATAAAACTTTAAAAACAGATTTGTTACTGTTAATTAAGATGGGAGCTGCTACAGCTCTTCCTATACTTTTAATTATGCTACAACCAGATTTAGGTACGTCTTTAGTATTAATATGTATTTTTACTGGGATTTTTATTATTTCGGGCATTTCATGGAAAATTATTAGTGTTATTTTTATTATTATTTCCTTGATTTCTAGTATTCTTATATACTTAGTCTTTTTCAACCCTGAAATGCTTCAATCAATGGGTTTCGCAACATATCAATTAGGAAGAATTTATGCTTGGATCGATCCAGAATCTTATGCATCAGGTGAAGGCTATAATCTAACCAAAGCATTATTAGCCATTGGTTCAGGAGGGGTATATGGTTATCTGGAAAAGGGTATATATGTTCCTGAAGCACATACGGATTTTATATTTAGCGTTATTTCTTCTAAATATGGTTTCTTTGGAGCTAGTATTTTAGTAACAATTTATTTTCTCCTTATTTCGAGTATAGTGAAGTTAGCTCTAGACGTAAAAAATAGTTTTGAATCTTACATATGTACCGGTGTTACTTCTATGATTTTTTTCCATGTTTTTGAGAATATAGGGATGAATATAGGCCTAGTACCTATAACAGGAATACCATTACCTTTTATAAGTTATGGAGGAAGCTCATTAATTGGTAATATGTTAGCGATGGGGTTAGTCTTTTCAATAAGCTATCGAAAAAAAACCTTTATGTTTGATTAAGATGGCTAAGTATTCCAGGATTAATTCTAAGTATGTTTTTATAAAGAAAGCTATTTATTAGACGGTAAAACCGTCTTTTTTTTATGTCTCAGTCTTTGTCAACTCAATAAAGCCTTATGCAACTAAATGGGCAGGTTAGTTCTATAAGAAATTGGAATATTGTGGTATTATATTTAGGTTATTGTCTTCAACACTCAATGTTAGGGTGGATCATTTAATGGTTTGGAATTCACATCCATTTTTTAGGAGGATAGGCCTTTGTTTACTTTGAAAAAGATCACAGTGGGGCTCCTGCTTTTAGGTAGTCTTGCTGCTTGTGAGACAGAACAAGTCAAACATACTGATAAGGTAGATAACCAAGAAGGAACAACTAAGGAAGAACCCACAAGAACTAACAGCGTTCCATCTTATGAAGTAACCAAGTATCATATTTACGGCGGTTGGATGACAGATAAGTCATACATAGTGATTTCATCTAATGGCGATGAGCTAAAGTACGAAAATATCAAAAAGATAAACGAAAAAAAGGATATCAGGTACTTTAAATTAGCTGAATCCACGGGAAACAAAATGACTGCGGTATTATACAGCAAAGAAAAGACCAATCGGACTTCATTTATAACTTTAGAGTTAAACAAGGATAGAACAGAATTAACTATCACTATGCCGAACGAAAAACCGGTAACCTACACAAAAGCAATGATGGATCCGGAAGAGTTTAATCCTGAATTTGAGTGGTGAAAATTTTTCCGTAAAATGGAATATATAAGTATAAAAGTTAAAAAATAAGGGGTGTTTTTTTTGGGGGAAATATTGGGGATTCAGATGTTTTTAAGCAAGTTGTAAAGAGACTTTGCAAAATCAAAAATATTTCTCCCCGGAAGCCTAAATTTGAAGTTATCGAGAACTTAATGGTTGTTAGTATAAAGAACCATTTAAAGATGGAGTAGACTTAGATTGTTTTAATATTTTAAATCTGATTTACCAAATAATTGGACCTTTAGGGATAAGATTCAATCAACAAATGTACCACTATCCAAATTCGGAAAGACTGGCTAGAGTAACAGTATCTTTTAAAAAAGAAGATTATGATGATTTAAATATGAAAATGAAAGATATGATGACATAATTTTATATTGCAATCGGGCACGATTTTTGAATAAGGTTCGCTTTTCTTATAGAACAAACGGGTGCGTTAGCTGAAGATTGGAGTTGTCTTTAAGGCAGCGCTTTTTAAAAATTATATTATGTTTTACTGAGAGATAGAGGGAGGGGAATTTTCAATGAGTAAAGCAATTATTTTTGATATGGATGGAACCTTATTTCAAACAAATTTAATTTTAGAACCTGCCCTTGAAGAAACATTTGATGTACTACGAAAAGAAAGTTTATGGGATACAATAACACCGATTGAGCAATATAGGGGAATTATGGGTGTCCCTCTACCAGTTGTATGGGAAACACTTTGCCCAAACCACTCACTAGAAATACGAGTAAAGAGCAATGAGATTTTTCATAAAAAGCTTATTGAACTAATCCAAGCACAAAAAGGTGCATTATATGCTGATGTGGAGAGAACATTAAATGAGTTATGTAAAAAGTATCCCTTATTTATTGCCAGCAATGGACAGATAGAATATTTACAAGCAATTGTAGAAACCTATAATTTGGATAGATTTATTCAAAATACATATAGTATCCAACTGATTAAATCTGGGCATAAGTCTGATTTAGTGCAAATGGTGAAAAGTAAAAATCAAATTGGAAAAGGTTACGTTGTCGGAGATCGTTCTTCAGATATAACTGCTGCTAAGGATAATGAACTTATTGCCGTTGGTGTGAACTTTGACTTTGCTCAAGAAGATGAATTAAAACAAGCTGATTTTGTAGTGAATAATTTCAAAGAAATCTTAGAGTTAGTTTAAACTTCAAAAGGCTGCCAATTGGCGGCCTTTTGAAAATACGATTCTTAGCATTATCATACATTCGCATTAAAGTGAAAAAATACCCTTAATGAACTATCGGGGCAGGTTAGTTGAAGAAGGAACTATTTTGAACTATCTAGAAGTAAAGACTATAAAGAAAAAGGATAATGAGGTGTTTGTATAGAAAAGGTACCTGTTAAAACGATTAAGAAGATAGAAGAGGACATTGAAAAAAATGATTTAGGGAAAGCAAGGGATAGACTACACGGGTTAATTTCCACCTATCCTAATGAGTTAGAACTTCGCAGAAAGTTGGGGGACATTTATTTTGTATTAAAATACCCTTCGATGGCCGGTCGATATTGGTATCTAGAAAAGAATAAGACACCTGAAATGGTAGATGCGTGTATTCAGTTTGAAAATTCTATGGGTAACGATCCTATTAGAATAGCAAGAGTTCTAAAATTTAAAGGAGATAGTGAAATAATAAAAAGACTGCAAGATCAAGCAATTTCTCCTATACAAAATAAAGTTAAAGAAAAATTAACGGAAGAACCTGATGAGACATTGGAGGATAAGTTATTTACTATTGGGTGTATCACGATATTAATATTAATCATTTTCTTTACATTAATCGGAATTTACACTCTCTTTAGCTGGTTTTTTTGATCCCTAGAATCTGCGAGGTATTTATAGTTGTTGTTCTCCCTAACGCGTGCGTTGGCAGGAAATCGGAGCTGTCTTTAAGGCAGCTTTTTCTTTATGCAACTATCGGGGAAGGTTGGGGAGAAGGAAATTTCGGTAAGATAGCGAATTATGCAATAAAATGAAGCTAAAGGTGATTAGCTATGACCACAAATGATGTGCAATATCTACGCTCAGGATTAAGAGTCAGGTGTGAGAAGGATGTAAATCCATCAGTAATACGAACTTGTTTAAGCTTTGCGGTTTGGTTACGTATATACATGGAATTTCCTATAAGGGTTGTTGTATATCTAAAAACGGATTCTCAACTTAAAACCAGAGATACAAGAGAACTGGCAAATGCTACTTTTTTTGCACCTTATGATAAAACTGTTGAACCTTACATAAGAATTGCAACAGGAGATTATGAAGAATTAGTTTCAGAAAGGAAAAAATAATGCTTTATGGGCAATTTTACGCAGCACGGCTCATGAAATAATCCATTATCAACAATGGCTAGAAAATAAGGAAATGGATGAGAAAGAAGCAGAAAACAGAAGCGAAGAATTATTAGATAGTTACTATGAATTTTGTGATTTGATATTATTGTTTGAATAAACAGGTCCATTAGTTGAGATATAGAGTTGCCATGTGGTGGCTTTTTTCTTTATGGAACTAAGGGGGCATGATAGTTGCACGAGGCTTAATTATTTTCGTTGCAGAATATATGCTCATAAATAGTTCAGATTGAGGAGATTAGAACTATAAAAGTTGTGAGTTGAGTTTAGCTGTAATTGCAATTAGTTCAGTAGTAATAGATTTGAGAATGGGCAATGTAGCTAATTACTTGTATGACTTAGTTATCAGGAAATCGCTAATCTTTTCTCATCCTGCTAGGCCATTTTCTTTTTAACTAACAGGTGCTTTAGTTCGTAAAAAGATAAAAGGAGAGTACATATTATTCATGGTTAATATGTGCTCTCCTTTAATATTAAGGTTTTTATAATTTTGGTCTTGATAATTGAAGTTCAGTTATAAAATCTCCATCTTCGAAGGGTTGCTCTGTTTTGTGTAATAGCGTTGGGAAGATAAACAAAGTTACCATCATAAAAAATTGTCGCACTAAAAATCAATATTCTCTTAGGTAGATAATGTAAAATCAAAGGGAAGGCGTTATTGATTCGAAGCACAAAGGAACAGGTACCAATGGTGGTACCCTAGTGATATAGCTTATTTCATTTAACTTCTTACAATTGTATTTTCTTCTTTGCATGCTTTAATGACTTCTAACCAATGATTCGGCTTTTGTCCTTTAAACTTCTCTTTCAAATTGAATGTAGCTAATCTTTCTAATTTGTTTTTTGCTGCCTTAGACATGACTGAATTAAGATTAGAAGCTTCTAACATTTGGATAGAACCATCTAGTTCAATTGATCTTCTTAATGCATGAATAGACGTTCCCGTTACTAATCGATTCATGGTTTCTTTAAAGCTCTTGCTATCCATAGTTTCACTTATCGAATCTAAAACCAATTCTTCTATATTAAATTCATGGGCGGCCTCTAACAACTCTAAATAAAGCGCGGCTACTCCCTTCATATAAATACTACGGACTAGTTTTATAGCAGAAGCGTCGCCAGGATTCTCACTCACCTTAGTTATATCCATGCCGTATGGAGTCATTAAGGCGATAAGCCGATCTACTCCGTTACCACTTGCTGAAATAGGAACTTTATGTTTATAAACTGGTAAGGGTCCTAACATTGCTGCGTCGACAAAAAATGCTTTTTTTTCTTGTATGTTTTTGTTAATATTTTGTTTTACTACAGGAGTCGAAGCCGATACATCAACGTAAATACAATCTTTCTTCAGATGAAGTTTTAACACTTCGCTAACCTCATAAGCTTTATCAGCTGGTACTGCTACCATGACTACATCAACTTCATTTAATACGCCCTCGGGATCGGAACGAAGCTCCACTTGCGCTTGTATAGCCCGTTCTTTTATTTGCGGACCGAAAGTAGGATGGTCTAACATGACATCATGAGCGAGGATCTTCTCTAAACCTTCTTGTTTTAATCCAACGGATAATTCAAAGGCTGCTTCTCCAAATCCAATAAAACCCAATTTCATTCTAAAGTTCTCCCTTCTTTTTATAGTCCATACGCTTTTATTTGTTCTCTCAACCAAGGAGGTTCAATGCTTCCTTCTGGTTTACCTTGCTTGCGGGTTGTTTCATAAGCTGTAATGGTTTCTATGCGCGTTTTCTCATAATCTAGTTTTTTCTCTGCCTTAGAAAGAGCCACTTCAATCTTGTCTCTTGGAACCACAATAACACCATCATCATCACCAATGATCAAATCTCCTGGAATTACAGATACCCCTCCACAAGAAATAGGTTTATGAAGCTCACCAGGACCATCTTTAAGAGGACCGTTTGGAATAAATCCTTTTGCAAAAATAGGGAATTTTAATTGGCTAAGTGTTTCTTTATCACGAACTAATCCATCAATGATGACTCCTTCAAGTCCAATGGCTTTCGCAGCTCCTGCCATCAATTCTCCAAGGTAGGCGTTTGAAGTATGTCCTTTTCCATCCGCAACTAATACATAACCTTCTTTCCCATCATAGATAGCTTGATGAAGGAACAAATTATCTCCAGGTCTTAAGCTTACTGTTAGAGCAGTACCAACTACTTTCATACCTGGTGCTACAGGCTTTATTTTATAATCCATAGAACCTGTACATCCCATCGCATCTGATATAAGTGTAGTGTTAAGACGTTTTGCTCTTTCGATAATTTCTTCCGACAATAACGGTGCTAAGTTACTCAATGACATGCACTCCTTTTACTTTTTTATGTTTCCAATAACTAAACAATTAGCTACTAAATGTAACTTGTTATCTTTGATGTACTATCAACTAAGATAACGCTTTCAAAAATTACATAATTTTTAGTGTATCTCCTGTCTCTTCAACACTTTGTCACGTTATTTTACTAAGTTTATTGACAAAAAAAGAGTTGTAGGTCATTGGAAAATCCACTATTTTTGTTAACTTCAGTTTCAGAGTAATAAATATTACTAAAACTAGTTTGGGGGTAATATTTATTACTAATAACTTAAATGTATACTAACAGCGTTATTTATTAAAGTAAACCCTTTTTTTTAATGACATTGAAAAGAAACTGAATTTTAAGAAGAAAAAGGGCTTAAGAACAAAGAAAGCGAATTAGATTGTTAACTTGAAAGGTTCAATCACCTTTATTAGCTCATTTATTCCAAAGTTCTAAAAGAAATTAATTTTATTTACTACTTATGAAGTAATCATGCATAACGTTTATGGATACGTTCTAGAAGTTTCAGATAAGGAAATTATTAATACTCTTATTTAAGGGACTCCTTTTTACATTAATAAATAAAAATGCTAAAATTCAATTAAATATCGTAATAAATACTTTATTGGAATAAAAAAATATAAAATTTACACTATAATATGTTCAATTGGAGCGAATCTTATGGAAAACCCAATAATAAAATTAAAAAACAAGATATCAGAATTAACAGAAACACAACAAAGAGTTGCGGACTATATTATTAAAAATCCTGTGGATGTCGCTTTTTTAACCGTTGATCAGTTGGCTGGAATTGTAGGAACTAGTACTACCACCATTATGAGATTGACTTTTAGTCTGAATTATTCGGGATATACTGAATTTCAAAAAGGACTTCAGGAACTTTTACGTAATAGAGCAGCTCCTCAAATTAGATTAGAGGCAAATTTGAAAGATTTAAATGAAAGTGATTTGTGGATTCGCTCTGCAGAAAGTCAACTCGATAATATTCAATCTACAGTAGAGATGATTTCCACGGAGAGTTTAAATAAAACGATGGAAATGATTGTGTCTGCAGATCGAATATTTTGTACCAGTGTGAGAAGTGGATTACCAGTGGCACAACATTTAACTTTTGGACTTAATCGTCTACTTGGAAACTGTGAATTGATTGTTGCTGATTTAAGCGATTGGGTTGACAAAGGAATTAATTTTACTTCGAAGGATTTAGTCATCGCAACCTCTTTTCCAAGATACGCTAGAAGAATTGTTGAATTCGCGATGGTAGCTAAAGACAATAAGGCACAAATTATTTCTATTACTGATAGTTATTCTTCTCCTCTAGTTAAGTATTCGGATTTAGTATTGCCATGTAATTCTAGTAGTATCGCTTTTCATAATTCACCAATAGCATCTATGCTTGTAGCAGATTATCTTGTAAGCGCAATAGCCATTAATTATCCTGAAAAAACAAAAAATCGTCTTGATGAAATTAATTCAATTCTTACCAAAATGAATTATCACTATAGTGATTAAATTTAAAAGATGATAGGAGCAAGGATTCAATTGAACCCTTGCTCCTATCATCTTTTTATTTCTTCTTAACCAGATATCCTACTCACCATCATCTACTCTCTGCTTGATAAAAAAAGGTTTACTTTCAATAAGCATCCATGATAGTATGCTTTTAATAGTTAAAAATATTACAACATAAACTATAAAGGTAAAAAATATTACTACGAAAAAGGACGTTAATTCTTAGAGATATAGTTAGTTTTCTCCAATTTATGGTTTTGTTAAAAATATCACCAGTATATGCCTGAATTTTTTTACAAAAGAAATTATTATAATATGCTGAATGACTATTGGAATCTAAGAATCATCGAATATTGCTTTATTTTTAAAATTAAAGGTTTTTGAAAACGTTATCTTTTTGAGTTTTTTGTTTACAGATAATAAATGATCTTTATGTTACTTTAACTATTAGAAAAATTTCTTACATGTAATGAGCACTCTTTAATTAAAGTGGTGATTCATAAAAAAATTTTAAATGAAAAAGAGGTGTAATTAAGTGAATAATTTAAAACTGTAAAAATCAGATCAGACTATTAAAAGAGCAAGATACCAGCGTATTGGTAATATTATCTTAACGGATCTAATGTTCAATTGGATGTATAATTACTAGTACTTCAAGATATGGTTCATAGCAACAATTACAGGGGAATTCAATAATGTCAGTTTTGTAAACCCTTACAATGAAGTGGTGTTAAGAGTCCATTAAGCAGTGCTAACTTATATTATTGAAAATTTTCATATATGATTCGAAATAACGTATTCAACATGTATTCTAAAAAGTCAGGGAAGATAAAGAGGGGGCATACTATGTTAACATTTCTGGGATTTGCCATGATTGTGGTCTTTATGTATTTAATCATGAGTAAGCGCTTATCAGCATTCAGTGCACTTACGGTTGTTCCAATAATTTTTGCGCTAATTGCAGGATTTACGGATTTAGGACCGATGATGTTAAAAGGTCTAGAGACTATAGCTCCTACTGCTATTATGATTATTTTTGCCATTCTTTATTTTGGTGTATTAATTGATACAGGATTATTTGATCCACTAGTATCAAAAATTTTAAAAATGGTAGGCGGTGACCCATTAAAAATTGTGCTGGGCACTGCGATTTTATCATTGGTAGTTGCTTTAGATGGTGATGGTACTATTACCTACCTTATTGTAGTAACAGCTTTTCTTCCTTTATATAATAAACTGGGTATGAATAAACTCATTTTGGCCTGCATTCCTGCGTTAGCGATGGGGGTTATGAACTTGTTACCGTGGGGTGGACCAGCTGCCCAAGCTACGGCGGCGGTAAAAGTGGATATAATAGACTTGCTTTTGCCAATCATTCCTTCTATGATTGCGGGTGTGTTATGGATTTTAGGAGTGGCATACTTCTTGGGTCGACGTGAGCGTAAGAGATTAGGAGTTATCAATATTGAAGCTAGCTTTAATGAAGAAGAACTTGCTGCTGCACTTGAGGTAGGAATGGACTCATCAATAAAACGACCTAAATTATTTTGGTTTAACCTAGGCCTTACGATTTTAGTATTGGCAGCTTTACTTACGGGCTTCCTACCGTTGCCTGCGTTATTCATGCTCGGCTTTGCCATCGTTATGATTGTAAATTATCCAAACTTGCAGGACCAGAAGGATCGCTTACACGCACATGCAGGTAATATATTAACTGTTGTCTCCATGATATTTGCAGCAGGTGTATTTACTGGGATTATAGATGGTACTGGCATGGTTAGCGCGATGGCAGATACCCTAATAGCAGTTATTCCAGACTCTCTCGGACCAAAATTAACAGTCATTGTTGCACTTATAAGCATGCCATTTACATTTTTCATGGCTAATGCTCCCTTTTATTTCGGGATTATTCCGATTATGGCAGAAACAGCTGCCAACTTCGGTATCCATCCGATGGAAGTTGGACAAGCTTCTTTATTAGGACAACCCTTGCACTTGTTAAGTCCACTCCAAGGTTCTATCTATATATTAATGGGGCTTCTTGGTATAGAAATAGGTGATCATATTCGCTTTACAGCCAAGTATGCGATAGGTACAGCATTAGTTATGATAATTGTTGGTGTTTTGTTCGGAGTACTATCCATTTAATCATATAAACATAATAAATTGCAGAGAGCTAGTAATTCAAAATAGCTCTCTCTTTTATTGGTCTAGAATTACTTATTATTGTAACTATTTTATTTCACTCTTATTTATAAAGTACTAAAGTTGATTTTACTTTTTAATTAACTTCTAATGCACCAGGATTAAGCAGCGTACAAAAGCTTTAAAAGAAGTCCAGGATGCTTAGTAGGCCTTGGTATAGCAATGGGTAATGCAGATGAATAATTAATTTTTTTTGCTGATCTTTACTAAAAAAACAGTGAATACGGTATAGCTTTTATATAGAAAAAGTAATTGAAATTTTGTACTTAAACTAACGGGTGCCTAAGTTCATTAACAGGGGTTGTTTCGGCAGCCTTTTTCTTATGGAACTAACGGGGCAGGTTAGTTGAATTAAAGGGGAAAAAAGAATGCAATAGTTTTCATTTTACTTAAAAGCTGTAAGTTATTATAACTAAGCATTTATATTACATTAATAATGACATGACTGTAGGCTATTTTTCATACAATATTTTTGGGGTGAAAAAAATGACAAGAGCAAACTACCGAAGTTCAGACGTTGACTTAATGGCAAGGATGATGAGAGCAGAAGCCGAAGGTGAAGGACAACTAGGAATGTTATATGTTGGAAATGTAATTGTGAATCGTCTTGTAGCTAATTGTTTAGACTTTAAAGGTTTAAGAACAATTCCACAAGTCATTTATCAAGTACAAGGAGGAAATTATTCTTTTGAAGCTGTTCAAAAAGGGAATGTATTTTATCAAAGAGCGAGAGGTATTGAAAGAAGATTAGCAGAACAGAATTTGAAGCACTGGAGACAGCATCCGGCTAGATATGCGCTTTGGTATTTTAATCCATATGCTCCATGCCCTCCAACATGGTATGATCAGCCACATACTGGTCAATTTAAAGACCATTGTTTTTATGAACCAAAACCTGGAACATGTGATAGTGTTTATAGAGGTTAAGCTTACTCTTTGAGTAAGCTTTTTTACATATTTAAAATATTTATACAATATAAAACTTTTAGTAATAGTTTTTATCTAAAAAAGTAAGATTGTGAATTATTGTACTTCAGCTAACGGGTGCGTTAGCTGAAGATCGGAGTTTACTTAGGCAGCTCCTTTTCTATGCAATAAACGGGGCAGGTTAGTTCCATAAGCGTTGTGTACTCGAAATACGAAGGCTTAGTTTATTTATTTTTACCCAACTTCTCGTTACCCGTAATTTTAGCTAACAATAACTGTAGTTCTGTTATATTATTTTCAACTTCATTGATTCTTTCTATTAGACGAAGAGCCTCCCTATCCTTTAAAAATTTAATTTGTTTACCTTTGTAATAGATTACTACTGTTCCTTTTTTCGTTATTCGATAAGTAAATGGTTCTTCACTTAATCTGTTTCGTTTGTCTATATCGCTCACTACGCCGTCTCCCTACTTATTATAGTTCAAAGATTATATTCAAAAAAGGCAGTTGATTCTCCTGTTTTCTTTAAATATTTTTATTCACAGTCTGTGTCAAATCTGTGATAAGTCTTATAGAACTAACGGGTGTGTTCGTTAATAGCTGTGGCGATTGGCCTTTTTCTTATGGAGCTAATGTAAGCAGGGTAGTTTTAATTAGCTATAAAAAATGTCATTAATATTTCAAAATAGATGCATATCCGTTTCGGATCTATTCATTAGTTCATATCCTATTAATACTAGGGAGGAGATGAATAGATTGGCATCTAATGATGAATTGATTTGTCAAAAGTTTGCTAGGATTATCGGTGGCCAAGAAGGATTTGCGGGTGGCAAATGTGTGGCAACCATAAATCGAAATGAAATAAAAGTAAAAATTTTAGGGGAACGTTTTAGTGTAACCTCTTCTTTCTCATATGAATCCAGAGATAATCAGACTGGACGAGCATTGTGCCTAGGCAGGGTAGCACTCTTGCAAAAAGAAGTCGGGAATTTTGTTGCTTCCATTCTTAAACAAGGAATAATAGTTTCATCCGTACACAATGAGTGGCTATTCGATAATCCAAATTTGGTTTACGTTAATATCGAAGCTGTTGATGATCCATTAGTTTTTGCAAGGAAAGTCAGAAAAGCGTTAAGGAACTAATGGATTTCCCACTAATGGTAAAACGGAGCTGTCATAAAAGCAGCTATAAACTGATCACGGTAAAAACCGAGTTTTGTTGAACTAAAGGTGCGTTAACTGAAGATCGGAGCTGTCTTTAAGGCAGCTTTTTCTTATGCAACCATCGGGCAGATTAGTGGAAGAAGGTATTTATTGTTCAGCTAAAGAATAGTATTCGGTAAAGGTTGATTTTAAGGAATAAACTAACTTAATATCAGGAGGGGAAAATGGTTGATAATAGTTATGAGAAACAACATCTCAAAAAACTTAGGACTTTTACTTATATCACGATAGCATTAATATTTTCAATGATATTTCTATTTATTAGCATTTTTCTTTTGTATTTTCCTATGATAGGCATTTTAGACCTTGTGTACTTTACACCAAAAATAGCAATTTTCGCATTCTTGATTTCTTGTGTATTTTCTGTTTTAGCTATAAAAAATCTCTTTGGTAAGATATTGTTAGTATTAAACATATTTCTAATGCTATTTATGATTTTTTATGGACCATAACTAGATACAATTAAATGAGGACTACACATTTTAGATATCTAATATGTGTAGTCCTTTTCCTATCAATTGTGGAAAATGTTTGTTTTTTGAAGGTGATTCTCTTATTTTGTTGTATTTTTATTAATTGATGGATTAATAAAAATACAACAAACGGAGGGAAATCAAATGTTTAACAATTGGAAAAAAACACTGATGGCTGGAGTGATCAGCTTATCCTTGCTAGGTACTGGGTACGCCAGTCACGACCTGATCTCCTCGCAAAACGTCTCGGCTGAACCGGCAGCTAAAAATGCACCAGGGCATTTGAAAAAAGTGGAGTCTTCCCAGCTTGATGAAATTATCAAACGTGGATACATCAGGGTAGGAATGACCGGGGACTACAAACCCTTTACCTATTTGAACCCGGAAACAAATGAGTATGAAGGCTTTGACGTGGACGCTGCCAAAGAGCTTGGAAAAGACCTTGGTGTGGAGGTGAAATTTGTCGCTACCACATGGCCTGCGATGATGAAAGACTTGCAAGCGGACAAATTTGATATTGCTGTGGGCGGTGTGACTCGCAACACAGCCAGACAAAAAAGCGCTTATGTATCCCAAGGTTACCTTTCATTCGGTAAGGTGCCTTTGATTCGCAAGGAAAATAAAGACAAGTATCTTACCATTGAAGATATTAACAAGCCTTCTGTACGCATTGGCGTAAATCCTGGCGGAACAAACGAAGAATTTGTCCGTCAGTATCTAAGCAATGCTAACGTAACGGTTGTAGAAAACAATCTTGATATCCCACATCTTGTTGCAGAAGGTACGTATGATGTTATGATCACAGACACAGTAGAAGCAATGCTGTATGCAAAAGATGATCCAAGATTGTATGCGGCTCAAACTGACAAGCCTTTCACAAACAGTGAAAAAGGTTATATGATCCCAAGAGGCGATTTCATTTATGCAAGCTACTTAGAAATGTGGATGGATGAAATGAAGCTCCAAGGGAAATTTGATGCTCTCTACAAAAAGTGGATGGAATAGAATCTGCCCTTAAAACTGCCGTGTAGGGAAGCATTTTTTCGCTAACAGGTGCTTTAGTTTGGTTAGAAGTGAATTAGAAGTTTTTTACGGTTTATAAAACTATAAGCTTGTCTCAGTATTACTCTGTGGACATTACGCCCGGTCACCCCAATTTCCATAGCACATTAGAAATAATGTCACAAAAGTCTATTCTTTAATTCCCACCGGTGTTTGTACCTTAAAAAAAGGCCATCATTTGATGGCCTTTTAAATGTAAAAAACATCCTTAATTTACTAAAGGGGCAGGCTAACTCATTAATTTTCAAGCAGAAAAATAAAAATCCACTCAGAGTGTTTTTTAATCGCGCATTGCTCCTGCCTCTCGGGAAGTCATTGCACCTTGTCCTTCGCTTACATCTTTTTGAATTTGTTGTTTTACTTTTTGTGCATCAGATCCGGCAAATTCCGGTTTCATAATTGAACCCAAGTTTCCTTTAGCTGGTTGATTTTGTTGCATACAAGTCCTCCTCAATTTATTGTTTGACAATCTTATTATTTACAAAAAAGTTCAAGAGTACTATTTGAAATTTGTTTAACAATTGGGCCCGATTGTTGAAGAAACTGAAGCAAATTACTTTTGCAAAATAGCCCTGAAAACGAGTAACATCTCTCGGAAACTCAAGTGATGCTCTACATACTTCATCGTATTATTTTGTGGAATTGAAGGGAATATATGTGTCGTAAAGAATATATATTGAAAAAAATTATATTGATGAGAGGGATATATCATGATTAGTGAAAAGAGCAAAGAAATCATTGGAAATTATATTATGACCTACAATTCGTTTGATATTGAAGGTATGGTTAAACTCCTTCATAAAGAGATAATATTTAGGAATTTCACGAATGGCGAAATGAACACAGAGACCAGAGGAATACAAGAGTTCAGAGAACTGGCGGAAAAGTCGTCAAAGATCTTCTCTAGTCGCCGTCAGACGGTTATTGACTATAGTGCTATAGATGATAAAGCAGAAGTGCAAATTGAATATGAAGCAACACTTGCTGTTAATTTGCCTAACGGATTAAAGAGTGGAGATAAGATTCAATTAAAAGGAAAGTCAATATTTGGACTTTATGAAGGGAAAATATCATTAATTGAAGATTATAGTTGAGTGCATCTAACGGATTTCTTTATTGCAATAAACACGTGAACAGGCTTCAATGGCCTTTAATAATGCTGTCGGTATTCAACCAAAAGGAACGGTTCTTTAATAAGAAGTGCTTAATGAATTAAAAGGTGCTTTACTTCATTATCAGGAGCTGATCAGCAGCTGCAGCTAAAGGGGCAGTGACTTCAAACAATTTAAGTTATTCAAATAGGTATTTTTTTGTTGAAAAACAATACTTTTGGTGTAAAATTACACTAAAAAGGAGAATTTAGTATATATGGAAAAAGAAGACTTCATCAATTTAATATCAGAAAAAATGAAACTTGTTCGCACAGAACAAAGTTTTTCTCAGGATAAGATGTCTGAAATTCTAGGGATTTCAAAAAAAACACTAGTTCAAATTGAAAAAAGAAGAATAGAAGCCAATTGGACCACCGTTGTTGCCTTTTGTGCTTTGTTTAATCATAGCCAATTATTGATATCATCAATTGGTGACAATCCAGTTGATTTTGTTCAGTTAATTGCTAGCAAAAATGGTGGTACGCCTAAAGAAAAAACAATGGGTGGTAAGATATGGTGGAAAGAAATCGAGTCTAGAGGGGATTTTCGTTTGCAACAAAATTTGATTAGTAACCATTACCGTATATTGGATCAATATGATTATCGTTGGCATAGTTCTTTTGATAAAGAAGAGAGTTTAAGTCGTTTAAATGAATTACAGGATATGGGGAATATCGAGATAGACAAAGGTATAGGGATATATGAAGAATAAGATTTTGCTTGTTCTATTGATAATAAGTTTAGGAGTGAATTTTTATATATTCGGAAAATGGTTTCTGACTGAACAAAGGTATGAACCTTCCTCTGAAGAAAAGGTTATTTTAAGTGAAATGGTTCAAAAAACGGTTGAGAGTGAAGAGTATAAAAAGATAGCAGAAAAAGAGAATATCATTGCTATTGATGCAAACATGGATAAAAGTAAAGGTGGAATATTCCCCTACTATTTTGGAGTAAGTGTCCGTACTGACATACAAACCTATCTGTTTGCTTGCAGTAATGAACAATGCTCAGAAATGGAAAGCGCAGGAACGACTTATTCTCGATATAAAGAAGAAGAACCCCGTATTCCATTTAAAAAATAGAGAAAAGCCAAAAAATAACTGAAATAAAAGAAAGCCTACATCCTTTAATAGCAAGGGGCGTAGGCTTATTTTATTCTTATAGTTGTTTAATTTACAATAAAGTCGTACCGATTTAAAAAAAGTTTAACCGTTTTTCTTAATAGGGGCAGGTTAGTTCAAGAAACAAAAAGGGGTTCTACCTAAATTTTAAAACAAACAAGACTTGATTATACTTAATGTTTTTTTTATTATAATCCTTATTGGATTGAAGAAATTTGCGACACTCTGCCGAATTACTGGCTAGCCGAGACACCGTAGCGCTCGCGGCGAGGAGGCTTGGCAGGCAGTCGGCGGAAAGGGAGCGATTTCTGAAATCAACTGGAACGTTTTTTAAATAAAAAACTTCAGTCAATCTCGCTTTTCTTCGAATTTGTCTACAGTCTGAAACCATTCTATAATGAATGGTTTTTATCTTTATCATAATTTGGTGATGTACTGGAGTGTGTTAATATGCGGTCTAATACTTTTTCAGTAAATGGCATAAAGAAATTAAGTATTAGCCCCCCTAAACAAACGGTTAATAAAGTTCCAACGCCAATTGGTCCATTTGAAATCATTGCCAATATCAAGAATAGGAGGTAAATGAATGTTCTCGAAAGGAATATATTTGTTCTAGTTAATTCTTGTATGATTAATGTTAATCGGTCAACTGGGATCGGTGCAAAATTTGTGTGTAAATATGTTGCAGTTCCTAATCCTATAACAACTAAGCCAATTCCAAAACAAACAACTTTGCTGTACCAAAGTTCAGGTGTTATCAAATTGTGGAATAAAAAAAGCCACATATCAATACCGATACCAGTTATAAATGCTGTTAACAATCCCAATACTTCAGGTCTTTGTCTTTTTAAAAATGAATTACTGCATATCAATATTAAAGCTATTATTATTTCCCAACTTCCCACAGTAAGCCCCACATTTATGGACAGTCCCACCAAAAGTGCATCAAAAGGTGAAGTTCCAAGGTCTGATTGTATAGTGAAAGAAATACCAAGGGTTAATATTATAATTCCCAATACATAAAAAACATATTTCACTTTACTAGGCCCCTCCATCATATTTTTTTGTTGCAAACGCAACAAAGCTGAGTTAAATTAAATATATGGTATTTTTATTGCATTTGCAACAAAAATACACACTAAGGGGTTAATTATGAAGGAAATTCTTCGTGGAATTGGAATGATAGCAAGAGCATTAGATTCCATAAGTAATATTGAATTTAAAGAATATGACCTTACAAAAGGGCAGTATTTGTACCTTGTTCGAATATGTGAAAACCCAGGCGTCATTCAAGAAAAGTTAGCTGAGATGATAAAAGTAGATCGAACAACAGCAGCTCGTGCTATAAAAAAACTTGAAATCAATGGCTTTATTGTAAAGAAAGAAGATAAACATAATAAAAAAATAAAAAACTCTTTCCAACAGAGAAAGGAAATAAAGTTTATCCTTTCATAAAAAGCGAAAATGATTATTCCAATATCGTTGCATTAGTGGGATTTTCCAAAAGAGAAGTAGAAACCATTTTCAATCTTAGAAAAAATATAGAAAAAGACTGGGAATTTGTAAAAAAGGGAACAAGAGAAATTATTGATTATATAAAGGAGCGATATATTTAAATGACTATAAAAAAGTGTACCCTTGAAGATACACGCAAACTTCAAGAAATTAGTTATGAAACATTTAATGAGACATTTAAGCATCAGAATTCTCCCGAGAATATGAATGCCTATTTGGAAAGGGCATTTAACTTAAAACAATTAGAAAAAGAATTATCCAATATTTCTTCACAATTCTTTTTTGTTTATTTTGATAATGAAGTCGCTGGATATTTAAAGGTCAATACCAATGATGCTCAGACTGAAGGAATGGGTGATGAATCACTTGAAATCGAGCGGATTTATATAAAGAACAAATTTCAAAAACTTGGGCTTGGTAAATATCTGTTAAATAAAGCTATGGAAATCGCAATGGAACGTAATAAAAAGAAAATCTGGCTGGGCGTATGGGAAAAAAATGAAAATGCTATTGGCTTTTATCAGAAAATTGGGTTTGTACAAACTGGGGCCCATTCTTTTTATATGGGTGATGAAGAACAAACGGACTTTATAATGACCAAAACACTCATATAATTTATCTTGAAAGGTACATCATTGATAAATAATGAAGGAAATCCAAATTCAAACAAATGGCAGATCTGATGGAAAAGAGATTTAAAAAATCACATATAGCCCACTTTTATTTAACCCTCAGGTTCAATAATTTTGGATGGTACTGCACGAACGGTTAAAAACAAATTGGAACTCATTATTCACTTTATTATTTACCCGAATTACATGACGGATTCATGCTACTGCCGGTTTTATTCGGAGTATATTTCTTCATTCTGATCTCATACTAAAGTTAAGAAGGAGGGGTATACATGGCAAAACGAACAAAGAAAAATGATGCAGATCAAAAAAACAAACAAGGGTTTGATTCAAGCAAAACTGATTCTGAATTCTCTAAGGAATTCGGCAGTGCAAATGCTAATCAGGCACATAAAAATAAAGCAAAAAAAGAAAAAGCATCTAAAAATCAAGGTGAGTGGAAAGGCATGCATTGATGCCTGCTCGAGTACGCTTATCGTGCTTCAAACTTTTTACTTAACTTTATGTAAAGGAGCTTATTTAGATGACTCAATCCAAGCGACAGCAAGAACGCCAATGGAAAGATCGTAAACAATCTCAGAATCCACATGGTAAGGTCAATTCCTTTGAACAATTAGCTGAAGATACGGGCAAAAATGAATCTGAAACTAAGTAAAACGGTTCTCTTTTCGTTACCTAAAAGGCCATAATCATCGATGATTATGGTCTTTTTAGGTTTATATATACGAGCTGGCTTTTTTTTAGGTAATAGAATGATTCGTATGTCATCCCCTTAAGTAGATACTGTAAAAGACAAAGACTACATAAAAATGCGGATTATTACAAAACCTTTTAGTAAGGAGTTTTTTGGAAGGGGGGAAAGATTAGATATATGTTTTCGTTACGGGGAGATGCTCATAAAATTTATCTTCAATTAAAAAAAGCCTCATACAAAGACCGATCTTTCAAAGGGATGAAGAAACTGATTGAAGTGGAAGAAATTCAAAATTTTTATAGTTCGATTGATAGTGATACGTTAAAAAAAATTTATTATTGTATGATAAAAGAGAAAAACGGATCGGGGATCATTCCTATTATAATATCCTCTGGGCCTTGGCTTTTTCTTCTGTTTTCAAATCAATTGCAAGATTTCCTTTTTAAAGATGGGAGTTTGCTTTGGGTCGTCTTTAGTATAATATATATTTCGATTCTTTCCATAAGTGTGTTTCTTCACTTTCATGAAAGATCATGGTCTTTTGTTCATATTGAAATCATTCAAGAAATTTTACATGATCGAAAAGGGATAAGGGAAAAGGCATGAGGTTCCCTCAATGGGAGTTTTGAGGGAAAAACATATACTTTCTCACTGTTTTCTGGTGTATTATTAGCACGAAATATTATAGCAAAATGAGGCATCGAAACCTTTTATGAATAGTGATTATTTTTCTGCATATTCAATCTTAATCCCATTTACTCTTTCATCCAACTCGTAAGTTCGGATGTTTTTTTTATACAGGGGCTTGTACAATTTGATAGTTGATTGGTACGTAGGGCACCCGCTCCAATCAACTTTGTTTTAACTTTTAGAAAGAACCCTTTTGTCTACAAACTGCGCGATTCTTAAAGAAGAATCGCTTTTCTTATTGAGCTTACGGGGCAGATTACTTTAACAAAAGTAATGTAATATATAATAAAAAAGCGTGTAGTAGAGGAGTCAGAAAATAATATGGAATGTCATTGTGAACAAAAAGAAACAAGTGAGTTAAAAGTTGAAGGTGATGTTGGGGCGGACCGTATATGGTGCAATCAATGTGGTTGTAACTTGGAAATAGAGGATATTCCGATTTCAAATAAGTTAAGTAGAGAATTGATTGAATGGGTAAATATGTATGGTGAATGGATTGATTGGGATGAAGATAAATTGCTTCATAATGGGATTGAACTTGAAGAAGAACACAATAAACAAGGATTAAATTTAACAGAGAAAGTTAAGAAAGAACTTGAAGGGAAATATAGAATTAAATTTTCACCTTTGACAATGGCAAGAAGTATGCCAATAAAAATCATTAATCCTCATTCCACTAACAGGTGAGTTAGATGAATATCGGAGCTGTCTTAAGGCAGCTTTTTTATATGCAACTATCGCGGGAGGTTAGTTCATGAAGGACAAATGAAACTTTATATCGAAATTAATTAAGTAAGAGATTAAGTAAATGTAAAAGAGGTAGAACAATGGCTGTTTCAATCAACCCCATTTCCAAAGATGAAAAGCATATTCTTCAGAATTTATATTCCCTTTATTTACATGACCTTTCGGAGTTTACCGACGGTTTAGACATATCAACAGATGGTTCATTTGAATTTGATTCATTTGAATTAATTTGGAAGAGGGAAGGATTAACACCATATTTTTTGAAAAAAGATATGAAAATTGTCGGTTTTTTATTACTGTTAGAAAGGCCGTTTTTAAATAAGGACTATGATTACAGCATTAATGATATTTTTATTTTGAAAAAATATAGAAGAAAAGGTGCTGCAATTTCATTATTAAAGGAATTGTTTAAACAAAAAAAAGGTAGTTACTTTGTTGTTCAATTAGCCAAGAATATCCCTGCTGTTATATTTTGGAGAAAGATTTTTAGTGAGCTAAATATAGATTTTGAAGAAAAAAAGCAAATTGTCGATAATGAAGAATGTTTGGTTCAATCCTTTCAAATTTAAACAGATATTAAACAACGGGTGCATTAGCTGAAAATCGGAGCTGTCTTTAAAGAAGCCTTTTCTTTGGGGAACTAAGATTAAAAAGCGATCTTAAGATCTTAATATATTCAATTGATTATAAAAAAGGTTCAGGTTAGCACAACCTGAACCCAAAATATTATTGAAGCGTATTTAAATTTTGTGCCCTTAAGTAACTTACAACTACCTCTCCAATTTGTCTGCCTAACCTTAAGCCTTCATTGTTATCCACGTTAAAATGTACGCCAGCGTACAAACGAGATTGAGCACTTTCTTCCATTATTTTTTTTATTTCTGAAGACTCTTGAGGGATGAAATAACTTAATACTGTTTCTGCACATCCTGCCACAGTTGCGTGTGCAGAAGGGTAAGCGGGAAAACGAGGGGTAAACAACACAGTAGACAGATTTCTGCCATATTGATTTGGACGTGCAACATCCCAATGATATTTAAGAAACCACGTGATAACAAAGGTATCATTCATAGCCGCGTGGAAATAACTCTGAACCCTTGCAACACTCGGTGATCCCAGCATATACTTTTCAGCTAAATTGAAAATTAGAGTGGTAATTTTCGCCGTTAATTCACCTGTTCCCCAATATTGTGCGATGCTTATTTGCTGGGAAGTCAATGACTTTAATGTATCTTCTACAATGAATAACTCTGTTACCCAATCAATATCTAGAGGATTTTTAATTCGCCAAATGATTCGTTGATGAAAGGGGTCCAGGAACTCATTGTCTCTTCCCCTTGAAATAAAAAACATTGGCCAATTTCCTGCTTCTGGAGAACCTTTAGGGGGGTTACTTTCCCCTGGGTAAGGAAATTCTGTCCATCTTCTATAACTTGTTCTCATAAAGACCACCCCCTAATAAATGTTCTCCTTGTTCCTTATGATTAAGAGTAATGAAATATGACCATATAACTTTTTGATCCCTTATCAGAGAGAAAGATCAGGGGGTTGAGCCAATTTATGCCTTTATAGCTGATTCTCCCAGCTTTACAACATAAATTAACATTTCAAAGTTTTATTTGAAAAACTTCCAAATATTCTAAGGTATTTTAATGATCATATCCTGAAATAATAAAAAAAAAGCAGGAGAAATAATATGAACAGCAAAAAAAGTTATAAAGGATTTATCGCTATTTTTATATCTGTCTTAATGTTGAGTCACTCGGTCTATGCGAATGAATGGGAAGATAAAGAAGTACCTATAAACTTTAAAACTGAGATATTACCTTGGGAGATAGTAAACAACACTATTCCTAATAAAACGACTTTCACCATTATAGACATTGAAACGGGATTATCATTTAAGGTTCAACGAAGAGCAGGTAGTCATCATGTCGATGCTCAGCCAATAACCAAGGATGATACTCAGATTATGAAGAAAATTTATCATAATCAATGGAGCTGGAAAAGAAGAGCGATTATTGTATTAATTAATAATCAAATGATCGCTGCCTCTATGAATGGAATGCCACATGGTGCCGGTTCTCTTCAAAATGGTTTTCCAGGCCACTTCTGTATTCATTTCTATGGAAGTTTAACGCATCGTTTAAAAAACGAAGATTCCGCGCATAAATTGATGATACTGAAAGCGGCCGGTAAGCTTGATGAATATTTAGGCACGATAAGTCCCTACGAACTTATCCATATTTTTACCATTGCCATAAATCAAGGAGATCGAAAATTATTATCAATGACCTTATCAAATTCGGATCATTCCAATCGTTTCATTAAACTTGCTGAAAATATTACATACTTTGGGGTTAGAGATTTTTCAAGACAACCACTTGAAGACGCAAACGGGTTAATATTCGTGGATGTACCGGTTCAAGTGAAGGTTTATAAAGAGAGAAAAGGGAGTGAAAGCAAAATCATCCATTTTATGATCCGGAGGGAGAGTTTGACTGATCGTTGGTTCATTGATCAAGAGGCGATCTATGAAGCCTTAAAATAAGATTTGTGAAGATACGGAAAAATAAATTCCAATCCATTGTGGGGGTGCATTCTATGCGATTAACATGGATTGCCGGACTTTTACTATTCGTTCAACCTGTGAATATTTCTGAAAGCTTATCGGTAACCCACCAAGGACAAACGATTGCCAGTGTCAACCATGCTGATATTACATTGCCCTTACTGAATGTTCCTATCATGGACGTGGATAAATACAATCAATTTGTCGAAAAAATAGATCGACAAGTGTACCAAAAACCTGTAGATGCCACAATAGACAAACAAGGTAATATTCTTCCTGGGCGGGTAGGTTATAAGCTATACCATCAAGCATTTAAAGAGCAATTTTATTCCTTTTTGTACAGTAGTAAAGCATATAAACTAGAAGTACCTTTGCTTGCTATTCATCCAAAAGTTGACAGCGAATTACTTGCAGAGATTCGTGAAAAAAAGATAGGTGAATATAGAACTTATTTTAATGTGAACAACAAAAATCGTACAAATAATATCTCGCTTGCTACAGAAGCCATTAATAATTATGTCGTGTTTCCTGGAGAGGTATTTTCTTTTAATCAAGCCGTTGGCAAGAGATCAGTAAATAAAGGATATATGCTCGCTCGAGTTATCGTTAAAGGAGAGTTTTCTGAAGGGATTGGTGGAGGGATATGTCAGGTGTCATCCACCCTGTTTAATGCTATCGACAATGCAGGATTGAAAACTATTCAACGCTATTCCCATACTAGGAGCGTTCCGTATGTTCCATCTGGCCGCGATGCTACAGTAAGCTGGTATGGTCCTGATTTTAGTTTTAAAAACACATACAATCAACCTATTCTAATCCGAGCTACAACCCAAGGAGGAATGGTAAGTATCATGGTTTACTCTTCAGATATGATAAATTATAAGACACGAAAAGTTCCCGCTGCTTCAAATCAGAAATCAAAAGAACAGATTTACCGTTCCTAAAAGTACACTTTTACGAACGGTTACTTTTTTATAAAATCATCTACTAAAATATTTCTGAAAAATTTCATTTTCAATCCAACAATATGGACGGGATACGCAATAGCCTTTCCGTTGTATAATTTCTGAGCCTTCCCCTTGCAGCTAATCTTCGGAGCTATAAATGAATTTCACCAACAATTATATCCTGATACTAGCTATAGAATTGTTTCCTGTCTGCAGGAGTGACAAACTCCATTATGCCGGCTGGCTTTATCCGGTTATTTTCTTCAATTCCTAGAAGCAAACCAATTTTGTCTATTCTTAATCCGGTTATTAATGCATTGGTATATTGAAAATTAATAACCGTATCAAGACCTAAATTATAAAAAAAACTTAATAAATAAAGGAGAGCACATATTAGCCATGTAGAAAAGGATTTTGGGGGTATATTAATATTGCTATCTCTTTATTTGTTTTCTTTGCTTCCATACAGGCTTTCTTAATGAACTAACGGGTGCGAGCTTGATGTAATAGCGATTCTTCGCTATTGGTGATACCGGTGGCCGGGGTCGAACCGGCACTCTAGAGGAACACGATTTTGAGTCGGGCAAAAAAATGTTAAATTCCCCATTTGCGGAAACCGATATCCCTTAAAAACCATCATATTTCTCCCTCTTTTTGAACCGCGCAATGGGGAAACAAGCAAAAATTAGTCTCAGAACTATGAAAAACCACCAAAAAAACAGTAAATTCCTAATCAAATGGCAACCCCAAAGAGAACCACAAGCATAGAATTTCCAGATTCAGTGCCACTATGGTTTGATACTTATATCTTTCCGCTAAACTCCCACAGCCCAAGCTGCCCTTTTGCAGGAATATATTCATCGAGCATCCGCATGTCCTCAATTTCCCAGGCATAGCCGCCAATTCTGTAATCCCCTAAAAACAAGTCGTTCCCTGAAATAACCCGACTATCTTCTAAGACCGCCCAGTTTCCATTGTTTTCTTCTATTTTCAAACAGTTTTTCAGCTTGCAGACTCCAATTATCATTCCGGTCGGCAGATTATCTTCTGTATACCCATGCTTAGCCAGCAGCTCGGCAACTCCATCCAGTCTACAGGCGGGCTTATCTACTTTTTTGCTCGTATGAATAGCAAGAGGACCCCGATAATGCGTTCTCCAAGTCCTTGTTTCATATTCGGCTTCCCTAAGGACAAATAAGCTTGCCCAAGGCTGGATCATCGACAGTACTTTCATTATTAATCCCCCTGCTCCTGACATCATTAAGTTAATTGGTTATATAGTTCCCTTGAATAAGGATAATATAGACTGTATCTAGATTTAATGTTCTCTTTTGCCATAAAAAAGACAGCTAACCAAAATGTACGCTGTCCTCGTGGTCCTAACTATATTTTGTTGCAACACTAAGTGCATGTGGACATAATAGATGCTAGTGCATTATTTTGGCAGTTCTACAGTAAACGGTTCTAACTTTTCACTGTCGATAAAGCTAGAAAAATCGAATTGTAGAACAGTTTTCTCCTGCTTAAAATCAGCTATTTTTTCCTTTGTTTTGTCTATTAACTTGTGCTTAACGGCAGCTCACAAGGGAATACCCTAAAAAAGGCAATACTAAAGACACCTTGCAACATCGAATTTTTTTCCATACTATAGGGGTAAGGAAATTCCATATTTAGTTTTATAGGATTATTGATTTAAAATGTTTGGAGGCAGGGTATTGCGAGTACCTTGTCTTTTTTTTTTCATTCGACTTAATTTCGTACCCTTTTTTTATTTATATTTTCAATCGGTGAAAACTCTTTGTGCTTTCTGATAACGTCTTAAGAAAACAAATTTACATAGTGCTTTACCATTTCCATTGATGTATGTCCTAAAATTGCTTGAAGTTCAAAGATACCAGCAGATGCTTCTACAGATAATCGAGCAAAAGTATGTCTGAATTTATGACAAGTAGCTTGGATATTTATCGCTTTACCGTATCTGGATATTTGCGATTGCATCTGTCTTTTAGTTAATGGATCATTGTCGATATTTACAAATAGAAAATCATGTTCTAATACTCTCTAATCGAGAGGTATCGTTGGAGTTGTTCTTTCATCCTGTCTTGAATCGGTACGAAGCGTTGTTTGTATCCCTTTGTGTTTTGAATCAGTATTCTTGAGCGCGAGTAATCAATGTCTTTTATATTGATTCCTATACATTCAGATGCCCTTATACCTGTTTCAAGCAGCATCATAATTGTTAAGTCTCTGATGCCTGTAAATTTTCTGTGATTAGGTTGTTTAAAGAGAAGGTCAAGTTCATCATTTGTATATGTTGGAACAGCGCACTTCCTATCTTTTAACAGCTTTATTTCACTCATTGGATTTTGTTTCTTCGTTATTAGCCGTTCTCTAACGAGGAAATTAAAGAAAGCTCTTATCTCCCTTAAACGCGTGTTAATAGTTACGGTCTTACAATTCTTGCTTTTCATATAACGAATGTCGCTTCGATTCAATGGTTCGAATGAGGCAGGTAATTTTGTAGTAAGTGTAGAATTAACTGAGGAAGAAATTAAAGAACTCGGGTTCAATGAGAAGGAGGAAGAAGAGTAATGAATAAAGACAACCTATTTATATATATTCATCCTGCATCTACAAAGACTGATGTTGATTTCTTTGGATATGATCATGAGGACACCAAATTTGAAGCACCTACACTGGCTAAATTAGAAAAATTTGATGATCTTTCTAGTTGGCTTCATAAAATGCCTGAGGGCTCAAAAGTTCATTTAGCTGATATAACTTTAACTGTTTCAAATAACACTATTGAACTTAAGGATGAAGAATACACAAAAAAAGGCACAGAGATTTAGGAGTAACAAATAAAGATTCAAATTGAGGTTCAATTGTTTGCGAACGGTGCTAATTTCTTACAGTCTGGTAGTTGTTCAGTAATAACAACTGACTTTAGAAAAGAACCGGAATGGACTGCTGCTGTATCAGCATATGAGTGGATACAAAAGATAAAAAACACTGTTCGCTATCCAGACGACTTTCAAATTGTTAGAGTTGTTTACAACGGAGAAAATGACATTACAGATTTAGTAAGAAAAGTACGCCATATAATCAACTAATATTTTGGATTGGACAACCCTTAAACCAAAGAATTTAGAGGGCTTTTTTTTATTTGTATCAATTTCTATTCTTTTTTTACATGCGATAATAAGGAAAAAAAGCTAATTTCGGGGGAGAGATATGTTTTTAATCGGAGCAGCAGTTCAAAGTTCAGGGTTACCACCCAGTTTTTATGGTTCATTAATCGGTTCATTTATATCAGGTTCGGTAGCAGTAGGCATATTGATTTACAACAACTGGCAAAAGAACAAGGAATTTAATTTTCGTTGCTATGGCACAATGAAAGTTATTAATGATCATTTGGTTTATCTATCTCAATGGGAACAATTGACATTGAAAGTATTAAGAGAAATGATAGATAAAGAAGGTTATAGAAACGAAGGACTTTTAAAAATTCTTAAAAACAGCAAAGGTTTTTTCGAAGAACAACATACATTATTAGAAAAAGAGCGAGCAAATATTCCTTATGACTTTACAACCAGATACTTCACAATCGTAAGTGCCATCCATTCGGTCACTGTTGCATATGATCAGCTCATCGAGGAACCCTGCGATCCTGATAGATATGAAACTCTTGTTAATCAGATGAGTTATTGTAACAAGATTATAAAAGTATTTAATAAGAATACCACTCAATACCTGAAAAACGTGGAAAAGAAATATAAAATAAAGGATTTTTATTAATACACTAACCGGGAGGATGTAAATGAAAAATTTACTTAAATTATCTTTGATTCTTGCCTGTGCCTATTTTTTGATTCCGGCATCCGAAGATTGGATGACTTGGAAACCATCCCTTTACCTTTTCGATGAAAATGGAAAATTAGTGGATAAATTAGAAGATATACCTAAACATCCTCCAATTAATTTGGCAGATTTTTTTCCTTAATTCAAATAGATAAATTAGTAGATACACCTTAATGAATCTCTTTAGAGGTTCTTTTTTTATTCACCTTTCAATTGTGTAATTGTGGTTTTGTGTTATGAAAGCATTAAATGACTCTAGTGTGCATTTTTACATGTTCAACTAACGGGGCAGATTAGTTCAGGTAGCATAGTTTATTCGAACTGTGCAACATAATCATTTTAAATTACTTTGGAATATTTTTTGATCTACTACGAATCCTAATTTTAGGAGGCGACAAAAATGAAAAAACAAGAAAAATCAAAAAATCTTGGCCAAAAATCCGATTCAATGAATGCCTTGGATCAAGGGTTAAACTTGTTTCCACAAATAGTTAATAACGCTACTGGTATTGACAAGGGGAACGACGGTAAAATAAATAAAGATGATTAAATTGAACGCCTTTTTTGTGGCGTTTTTCTATCTTTTCTAATGATCTTCTCCATCCTACTCCCTCCTTCACTTGTCAACTCAACAATAAGTCTTATAGAACTATCGGGTGCGTTAGCTGAAGATCAGAGCTGTCTTTAAGGCAGCTTTTTCTTATTGAACTAAAGGGGCAGAATAGTTAAATAAGATATTAAAAAAATTATTTAATAACCGAGGGTAAATTTATGAAAATAATGACTATTGGCATAATATTGGTTGTTGTTGGTTGTAGCATTTTAGGGTGGCTAATTAAAGAAGCCTACAAAAATAATAAGGGTGAAAGTCCAAAAAATAAAATTTTCTATTTATTATGGGTAATATTAGGTGTCTTACTAGATACAAGTGAATTAATCATTATCTTTGGTCTTATTTTATTAGGAGTTTTTTTAATAATCTATTACCCACTCTTCAACTAACGGGTGCTTTAGCTGAAGATCGGAGCTGTCTTTAAGGCAGCTTTTTCTTATGGCACTAACGGGGCAGGTTAGTTCCATAACTTTTTGGATTTTTATGGTATGATTTTAAAGGTTGCAACGGATCCTGTATCATTCTCACCCTTTGGTCACCTTGCTCTATATCATTACCGAAACAAATAACGTATTGAAAATATTAGTGTTTTTCACTGAAGTTTTGTTTCATTCGTAGTGATCGTTATAAATTACAGAAAAGGACGATTTATTATGTCTAAAAAAATAGTAATTATTCTAGGAGCATTTATATTAACTCTACTTACTTGAAATAATCCTTTAACTGTTATGTGGGAAACCTCTGGAGTATTTGAAGTTTGGAGTTTTTGGATTATAGTTCTTGTTCTATTTTTCTATTTATGATTCTATTCTACATCACCTTGTTGAGATCCGGGGGCTGCCATTTGGCCTTTTTTGCTTAAACGGGTGTGTTAGCTTAAGATCGGAGCTGTCTATAAGTCAGCTTTTTCTTATGGAACTAAAGGGGCAGGATAGTTTAACAAGGAAAAAGTTCATTTATTGTTATAATCATAAAAAAATAGGGGATGTTTAGTTGGATTGCCAGCCAAAGAATAGGAGTGGTTTGAATTTATGGCAATAACAAAGAAAAGATTCTTCATTATTTGTATAGTGGTTATCATACTCAAGTATCTTGCAAGCTCTGGTCTGCAATACTTCAGGGGACAAACGATAAATTGGTTAGGGAATTTAGCATACGCATTCTATTTCGTAGCATTTCTTTCACTTTTACTTTGGTTATTTGGAGATTCTGGTAAGAAAAAAGCCGATCATTAATACAGTGATTGGCTCAGGCTGTTGAGAAACCCTCGAAAGCCGTTAATGAACTAACGGGTGCGTTAGTTCATTAACTTGGGTTGCTTCGGCAGCCTTATTCTTTATGCAACTATCGGGGCAGGTTAATTCAGTATCGTGGCATAAGGCATATATTAAACGAAAAAAAGAGACAGTGTACCACGCTGCCTCTTTTTGTATTTTTCAAATCTCATCTGGTGAAATGATTCTATGTTTTAATTCTGAATTCATATCTAAAACACCTATCACAATTTGATTATCTTCCGTCAATGTTATGTATCTGAAATAATCATCATCAGAAATCAACAAATCGGTTTCATTCGTCGTTTTTTCCATTTTGGCAAATACATCTACTGTGTACTCAAGGTGAAAAAAATCATCCAATCCCTTGCTTGAGCTACCTACCCAGGTATATAGAAAATCTTTCAGTGTGATTTGTTCAATCACCGATAATTGTTTCTTAAATTTTAACTTATCTACTGTTACGCTTATCATCTTTCATCTCTCCTTAACGAGTTTTAATTATATACATTGAAGTCTCCTCCAACAATGCTATTTGCGTAACAATCCGTTTACAGTTTAGATACTTTACTAAAGGGGCTGGTTTATTGAAGAAGAATGTCCATATTCAAAGGCTAAATGATTGTTATCTGCTAAAATGATGTAAATTACAGCCTTTTAGGAGGAGAAAGATTGGATGCTTTGGTTAAACGGGAACAAAAGTCGAAGATCCAGCTGCCATAATTGGTGGCCTTTTTATTGACTAAGGTGCAGATTTGGTCTTTATATAGAGGGGGGAATCGAGGATTAAATATTTTGCCCCCTTAATACTAAGGTTCAATTCGAATTAATATAAATGGACTGTGTAATGGACTTAAAAAAATGAAATTTTCTATACACGCTTTGATATATATCTTTTTAGGCTGTATCTCTATGGTATTCATGAAAAATTTTAGATGGTACACAAAGGTATTTTTCGAAAATAGTAGGAACGCTATCCAGCATTTATCAACATGGGTATTTGCTTCATGTATAACGTCTTTGAAAGACAAAGCTGGTCGATAATTGCATTCTTATTCAGTATAAATTTTAAGACTATTCGCTTCAAATAAGTAGACGTGTTTCCCTACTTAAGACAATCAGAAGTTGTTCTCGAAAGGGGGATCTAATTTGAAGAAATTTATTGTTTGTTATACCTTGGATAATGATATTAAACGAGAAAAAATAATAAAAGGGCCAGATGTAAAGAAGGAAGACGTTCTAAAAGATGTATTAGATAAGATAGTACGAAGTAATTACTTTATTGCGAAAACCGACCAAGGAGAGTATAGGATAAATTCTTCCTTAATACGTTATATACAGGTTTTGAATGAAATGCATTGTTTTAAATACCATACTGATCATCAATGACTAGTGAGTAAATAAAAGGTTATTTGCATAGTTTTCTTCAATTTTATTGAGTAACTTGAATATGGGAGAGAAGATTAATGTCAGAAACGTATCGTTCTCGTCAGGAACGAAAACAAGTGGAAAAAACAAAACAAGATCAAAAAAAAGGTAAAACCCCCCCTAAAAGAAGGTCTTTCTTGAAAAAAGTTTTACTTTGGTGTTTATTATTAGGTGTTGTTTCAATTGGAATAGGGGCAGTTACGGTTGCAGCAATGATTAAGGATGCACCTGAAATAGATGCTTCAAAACTAGTCGACCCGCTTTCTACCAAATTATACGATAAAAACGGGAATTTCATTTACGAATATGGTAAAGAAAAGCGGACAAAAATTAAATATTCTCAAGTTCCAAAAATGTTGGAACATGCTTTCATTGCCACGGAGGATGCACATTTTTATGAACACAATGGCATTGATATAAAAGGAACTTCGAGAGCAATCTTCAAGAACCTAAAAGGGGATTTCGGATCTCAAGGCGGAAGTACGATTACACAGCAGGTCATTAAAAACTCCTTTTTGTCACCTCAGAAAACAATAAAGCGAAAGGTACAGGAATGGAGCTTGGCCTATCAGCTTGAGCAAAAGTATTCCAAACATCAAATCTTAATGATGTATTTAAATAAGATCTACCTTGGAGACGGGGCATATGGTGTAGCAGCTGCCGCCAAAAATTACTACGGAATCGATGCCGATCATCTAAATAAATTAACGCTTCCGGAGGCCGCTATGCTGGCGGGGCTCCCACAGAGTCCAAGTTATTACGATCCCACTGAACCCGAACATGTGAAAGCTGCAACAAATCGTCGTAATATTGTTTTAGAAGCTATGTATAAACAAGGGTATATTACGAAACAGCAATTGGAGGATGCAAAGAAGGTTCCAGTTACAGCAGGACTTGTTCCAAAAACGAAACAACAAGGAATGCCGTACGAGGCGTTTTTGGACGCTGTTGTAAAAGAAGTTGAAAGAAAGCTGAAAAATGTAGATATCAATTCGGATGGATTATCTATTTATACGACGCTAGATCCAAAAGCTCAGACCTTTGCGGACAAAATAATGAACACCGATACGATTATTTCTTATCCAAATGACAATTTTCAAGGAGCCTTCGTATTTTTAGATACAAAAACAGGAGAAGTTCGAGCTATTGGAAGCGGTCGAAACCAATATAAAGCTTCCTTCCGAGGCAACAACTTTGCGGTTGATATTAAACGTCAACCAGGATCTACTTTCAAGCCAGTCTTTGATTATGGTCCGGCTATTGAAAATTCAAAATGGTCTACAGCACACCAAATTAATGATCATGAGATAACCTACTCAAATGGTCAATCTATTTCTAACTGGGATCATCAATATCACGGAATGTTGTCTATTAGAACAGCACTTCAATGGTCATACAATATTCCAGCACTCCTTACCCTTCAAGAAGTAGGGATGGATAAAGCACAAAACTTTGCAGAAAATCTGGGTATTACTTTTAATAATAATAAGGTGTACGAATCATATGCAATTGGAAGTAATACGGTTAATCCATTAGAGTTGGCAGGGGCATATAGTGCTTTTGGAAATAACGGTGAATACAATACACCACATTTTGTTCGTAAAGTTGTCTATCCTGATGGCAGAGTTGTTAATTTAACTCCAAAGCCAAAACGAGCTATGCATGATTACACAGCTTATTTGGTGACGGATATGTTACGGACAGTCGTAAAATCTGGTACAGGAAAAACAGCAAATGTCCTTGGACTAGATGTGGCTGGAAAAACTGGCACAACTAATTTTGACAGTAAAACCAGAGCACAATATGGATATCCATCCGGTTCGGTAAATGATAGTTGGTTCGCTGGTTATACACCGCAATACACTATGGCGGTTTGGACTGGATATACTAAAAATGGTCCAGGTAATTATATGGATGGAAATACAACTAAAATCTCGCACCAAATGTTTAAGGTCATGCTGGAAGCGTTTGGAACAGACCAAAGTAGCTTCCAGCAGCCTAGTGATGTATACCAGGTGAATAATGAACTGTTCATTAAAGGTGCAAATCCTGAAGAAGGTCCACCAGTTACAAAAAATAATAAAGATAAACCATTTTATATTGGTGGAAATAAAGACAATAAAAAACATACACAACAAGAGGAAAAGAAATACCAAAAGGAAGAGAAGCATAAACAACAAGAGGAAAAGAAACACAAACAAAAGGAAGAGAAGCATAAACAACAAGAGGAAAAGAAACACAAACAATAAAGATTTTTAGGATGGGATCGCATTGGTTCCATCCTTTTTTATGATACACATAAGAGAATGTGAAGGTTTCTACTTAAACTATAGGGTGCGTTAGCTGAAGATCTGAGCTGTCTTTAAGGCAGCTTTTTCTTATGGAACTAAAGGGGCAGGTTAGTTGAACAAGTAAAAGGTTTTTGTGGTGGTTATCTCGAAACTAAATGAGTAGGAAAATCATTTTAACATCAGGGAGGATGGCTGTTGTACTTAATTTAGGGATCCATATTCTAATTAGAATTGAGGAGTGAATAGAATGACCAACGTAAAAGATATTATTTCTGACCAGTTCTTAGCGAATGCTAATGACCCTAGTTGGTACAAACCATTTTCAGAATCAGTTGAAAATTTGACGGAAGAACAGGCTTTATGGAAGCCAAGCAAAGATAGTAACAGTATAGCTGAAATTGTACAACATCTGATTTATTGGAATCAAACTTGGCAAACCAGGTACGAAAAATCCAACGTAGACGCTGTATCTTCAATCGGAGATAATAATCGGAGCTTTTTAAGTACTGAATATATGTGCTTTAACGATTTGAAAAAAATCTTATTAGAAGTCCTTTTAAAGTGGGAAGGGTTATTAACTAATGAAAAAATAGAAAGTGATGTTATAGGTTTTCCTGAAAAAGTTAAGTGGTGGCAAATTCTTGGAAATGCAACTACCCATAATGCATATCATATCGGTCAAATTATTTATATAAGGAAACTGCAAAACAGTTGGAAGGCGAATGCATGAGAAGTTGACTTAGCTGCTAATTGGAACTTTTCGCTAGAATGGATTGCTGCGGCAATCCTTTTTTCTTCATCAACTAAAGGGGCAGCATTCCTGTAATGAACGAATCGGTTTATTTATGCAAAGCCAACTAAGTTTGTGAATAAGTACACTTAAACTAACGGGTGCGTTAGCTGAAGTTCGGAACTGTCTTTAAGGCAGTTTTTTCTTTATGCAACTAAAGGGCAGGTTAGTTCAATAAGAAGGGCTATTATAAGACCTAACCAAACCTATTTTAAGGAGGCAAACATGAGCTTGGATCATGAGTTTTATCTTATTTCTAAGACAACTGGCATAAAGGATTTTTGGATGTACAGAGAAAGAAATAGCAGTGTAATCGATAGTATTGTTATACATGATGATTTGATTCAATATATTATGGACTCATTGGAATGGATTCCAAGTAAAAACCCATCATTGCAAGCAACTCCAAGTGGCAGGGGTATTAACTATCATGGAGAAACCCTTTTTGATAATCACTCTTCTGAAACTTTAATAAGTATTTTTTCGTCATGGAAGAGTCTTATTAAAAATGCACCTGATAAATTTGAACTCACTGGAAAATTCGTTTACGGCGAAGCTGACAATCAGGAGGGGGACTATAAAAAATCAGTCTTCAACCGGGATGAAGTAATTACAAAATTTGAAAAAATGATTTTAATGTCAGAAGCTTTGGCTAAAGGTGAATTTTATTTGTACCATTGTGGAATATGATTGGTTTAAAAAAACTATTCAACTAATAGGTGCTTTACTGTAATGCAGAGGTTGCTACCGCAGCCTTTTTCTAATGGAACTAACGGGGCATGATAGTTGAACAAGCAAATCAATGTCTATGCTACAATTACAAGCATAGCCATTAATATAAGTTGATGTTTGGGAGATCACTATGGGAAAAATAAAAATAGCTTTATTACACCTATTGCCTATCGCTGGTGATGTGGAGTATAACCAAAAACTAATTGAACAAGCCATTCATATAGCATCAAATAATAATGCCGAATGGATTATAACACCCGAACTATGTGTCAGCGGACTTCAATTCAATCATAAGATTGGGACTGGATGGATTAACCGGCAACCTGATGCTTGGATGGGTAATTTGAGCCGTAAACTAAAGAGTTTGAAAAGCACTGTATTTTTGGGTTGCCCTGAAAAAGGCAGTAACGGAGAGTTGTATAATTCTGTGTTTGTCATAGATAAACAAGGTCATTTATTAGGCAAACAGAGAAAAATAAGTGTTATTGATGATTGGTCAGCATCAGGGGATGTAATAGAGCCAATAAAAACAGACAATGTTGAGGTTGGTATTATGATTTGTGCAGACGCCTATCCCAAAGATATTGCTTACAGCTTATTTGAAAAGGGAGCAGAAATATTAATTGCACCGTCTTCCTGGGGTCCCGGATTACACGGTCCAGAGGGAGAATGGGAACAAAGGTCATTAGAAACAGGACTGCCCGTATTTGTCTGTAATCGTACTGGAGAAGACGAAACTGTCCGTTTTTGGGATGCAGAAAGCATGATCATAAAAAATGGAGTACGCCTTTTGACACATAAATCAAAACAATCAGCCATCCTTACTTTTGAATGGGATTTACAAATCATGGAATTAATATCCCCTCATTTCGATATCGATTACATATAATGAGTACATACTAATATACTACACTCTTGTTGAATTAAAGGGTGCTTAGCTAAAGATCGAAGCTGCCTTTAAGGCAGCTTTTCTTTATGTAATTATAGGGGCAATTTTTATTGCCGATATTATCTTCAGAATAAAGTACAGGCTACTGGAATCAATCTAATCACCTCTTTATTTGCATGAGGGCAATTGATAAAATTCGATATAATATTATGGATTTTATATCTTTTGAATAGTTTCACATGTATCCAGATAATTAACATGAGAAATTTGAGTGAAACAAATGAGGGGCTTAAATGAACCAAGCTAGTGTTAATAACTTCGGAAAAAAACTTTAGGACTATGATTGTCCAATATTTATATTGGACAAATTACGAGCTTACCAGAATATTTCAGTAAGATGCTTTAACTGACGGATCGATTATATAACCTAAATGGCTAAAAACCGATTGACATTGATAATCATTATCATTATTATATAAAGTAATATTTGATATTGATAATCATTTTCAATTAATCCTCTTCCAAACCCCTATTCTCTGTCAATGAAAATTAAAAAGGCATCAACATATTGAGTAAACAGTTTTGGATCAGGAAGAAAAATGAAAATAGTTCAACCTTAAAAGAATAGAAAGGTAAGTCTGACAAAAAACAGTCAACTGACTAAGTTAGCGATAACAAATAAAATTCAATAAATATTGAATATGGGTGGAGGAGGAAAATCTGTGGATAAAAAATTTATAATATTGGAACAATTTCAGCATCAAGTAAGCTGCTGCTGTCCTGGGCAAAAGCACCAACATATGATTGAGTTCCTTCAAGGTGATGTTTGGACAATTACAAACGAGCGGAAGTATGTTGATTGCTTAGGATGGCACTTTTTAATAGATATCAATAACGAGTTTCAGTTTTTTATGCATGTGGAAGATATTGAGGAACTGTATTTCAAGGGAAGCATTTGCTCCATTTTGGATTTGAATCTAAAAATTAACCATTTAAGCTTTAAAATAAACGAAGCCCTCGATGCACATGATAGGCAGTCGTTTCTTTCATTTGCCGATGAACTGAGTAACATACAGAAAATAAAGAATAAAATCAACACTGGAGATTTACATGCTTTTTGGGAAAACACGACAATTTTATGAACATATTCAATAAAGATGTAATTGACTTTTATATTTTAAAAACAACGATACCTATCTTTTTTGCTAATAGGTCTGGAAATTCAATTTCACCAAAGTTTAATTAAAGGTGATAATGCTGCTGAGTAGTTTGAATTTTTACTAATAATCATCAGTGTTGGAAGGGGAACTTATCATGTCTAAAATCATTATGATTTTTGCCAGTATGAGTGGAAATACAGAAGAAATGGCGGATATCATTATAGAAGGAATCACAGAAATCAGTGATGTGAATATCGAAAGGATAGATATAATGGAAGGTCCTGAAGCCTCCATACTTGGAGAGTACGATGGTATCTTATTAGGTGCATATACGTGGGGAGACGGAGAATTACCGGATGATTTTTTAGACTTTTATGAGGAAATGGATCATATTGATTTAACTGGCAAGAAAGCTGCGGTGTTTGGATCCTGCGATTCATCGTACTCACAATATGGTGCAGCCGTAGATATTTTGACCGAAAAATTAAGGGAACAGGGTGCTGATATCGTCCTGGAAGGGTTAAAAGTAGAATTAAACCCAGATGATGAGGATATCAAAAACTGCCGAAATTTCGGGAGGGATTTTATAAAGAATAGTCTTGTCTCTTCAATATAGAATTAGCTATTTTATGAGGAAAGAGAGGTGAGGGGAATGATGGGTAAGGAACATCGGATTTCCATTGCTACTTTAACTGATTACCATTTACAAGATTTTATAAGATGTCCTTATCAATTTTACTTTCATCATATAGAAGGAAAAATCACAACTCGATTGGATTGGAGGAAAATGGTTCAAGCTGTGGTTAATCAAGTTGTAAGCCGCTATTATAAACTGCCTCCAATATGTCAGACATCTAAGAAAGTTATGGAGTTAATAGATGATCATTGGAGTGCCATTGATGTACGTCAGTTCGAGTCAAGGAGTCATTATTATATGGCTCTTGCTAATATAACTGACCATTTACTCCAATTTTTAACTTCCAAAAAAATTCAAAATCCACCTTTATTTTTATATGAAAAGTTTAACATCAATATTGAGGAGTTGGGGACCGAACTCTCCTTGACTTTTGAAGTAGCAGAATGGTCCAGCGGCTCATACATCATAAAAAAATATGTAGTTGATACACACGAAGAAATGAACTTATTATTTACTAATATGATTTCGGTGTTTTGTGAAAGGGCATTTGGTCAATTACCGGCAAGAATAGAGATTTTCTCGCTTATGGAAGGCAAAATAGAAACTTATATTCCAACCATGAATGATGTTTCGGATGGATTGGAATACCTCAACATAATCAAGAATCTTTTACAAGAACCAAAAAAGTATTTGAAAACGAATTCTTTACTGGTTTGCAAAAGCTGCTCTTATCAAAAAAGGTGTTATGACGGTAATAATAAAAACCAATAAATGGCTAATTTTCAATAATTTTATATATGTTCAGAAAACCTCGGATTATATCAGGTTATGGACAAAAGTATACATACAGATCAAGGTTGTTCCAATACTTACTCTTAGAATATAAAAGGTGTGTATAAGGATGGATTACAAGATTGGTGCCAATAAGATTCTAATTGTGCTTACTAAGGGAGGTTGCTGAGGCAGCCTTTTTCTTTTTGGCTCTTTCTAGGCAGGATAGTTGAATAAAGATATCAAATATAAGTATTGGGGGAGTTGAAAGAAAATGAATGACGAAAATATCGGCTCGGCTAGCGGAGTAGTAATAGCTGTAAGTAAAAGTGATAAACACACATTCAGCAAGGAAAATTGCAATAGTATAAAACTGTTGAAGGGTTTGGGCGTTGAAGGAGATGCCCCTTCGGGTAAAACTGTTAAGCATCGTTCACGTGTAGCGCAGAACCCAAATCAACCTAACCTGCGGCAAGTGCACCTAATCCACTCAGAATTATTAGATGAATTGAAAGACAGGTTTAATGTTTCAACTGGACAAATGGGTGAAAATATTACCACAAAAGGTATCGATCTGCTTGAATTACCGAAGGATTCGTTACTATTTATTGGGGAAACAGCAGTTATTAAAGTAACAGGCCTACGAAATCCATGTGCCCAGATTGATCAATTTAAATCAGGACTTATGAACGCTGTTTTGGACCGGGATCTGCATGGGAACTTGATACGTAAAGCAGGAATCATGAGCATAGTTTTGGAAAGTGGTGTGGTTCACCCCGGGGACCTGGTTAGAATTCAATTACCACCGTTACCTCATACACCACTTGAGAGGGTATAGTGTTTTCAATAGAACTGTTTTTATTTTCTTTAAAACAATTAGGGGGTTGCTGAGGCAGCCTTTTTCATATGCATTTAAAAGAAATTCGTTTGAAATATAGGTAAATTATGGTAATCTAAAATTAGAGGTGATTACTTGAGGAGATGCTTTGTTTTTATAAGCCTATTTTTTGTTTTATTCTTTTTATCAGCTTGTTCATCAAATCCTTCTCTGGAACTAGTGGATGCGAAAGTTGATATTGTTAAAGATAAGGATTTGCTCGGTGCAATTGTGATAACTGAAGGGGAAAGAAAGGGAGATGAGCTGATCCCGACAGCTTTATTTTACGAATTCACCATTAAAAATACAGGTAATAAAACAGCAGATATTGAAGAAGTTGATAAAGGAATTGAACTTAAGATTGAGCCCAAAGACAAATTAAAAGCCGTGTCGGAAGACGTAATAGGCTTCAATATTTATGATCCTGAAGATTATAACGGGAGTGGTGTAGGGTTCGGTCATTCATTTTTACCGGTTCTTAATCCTGATCAAAAGGGTGAGTATACTCTTAACTACGATTTAGGTGTAAGCGAAGAAAATTCCCAAGTTCCACTGCGGGTACCTTCAAAAGAAAAATTAGCTAAACTTAAAGAGTATGCATTTGATGCTTTTTTAGTTGTGACAATTGATAATCAAGAAATAGCAAGATTTGACCTGAGTAAACTTAAAAACTAACGGGTGCTTTTTGAAGGTGGATTTAAAAGGTAAATTAAACTTGGTTCTGATATAAATTTGTTTGAAGGAAGGTTGCTGAGGCAGCCTTTTTCTTATGGCACTAAAGGAGCGGGATAGCGGAAGTAAGCAATGGAATGATATGGTATATAGATAAGCAAACTGCTGAATAAGGAGGTTATTATATGAGTTATAAGAACACACTTATTACCATTTCAGAGGATTCAAAAGTTACTTCAGCAAAGGTACCTGTCATAAAAAACGAAAAACCCACAATTGCTTATATTGAACATGATTTAATTAACAATAACCCATATAAATTTACACAAGAAGACGTCCAATTTAAAACTTTTTTAATCAAGAGTCAAATAGAAGAGGAAAATACAGCTGAACTTCGAGAACAGTTCTTTTCAAAACCCAAGGCATGCTTCAGAGCTTCTCCTTTGGTGAAAAATTATGGTTGGGGAATTCATTATGATAATCAAGGGAAAATTGCCATATATGATGTTAACAGTAAAATGTATAACCAATTGCTTAAGCAAGCTGACATTACAAAACTTAAAGGTATGCGTTCTAAAAGAAAATAAATACAAAATTACTTTTATATACGGGGCAGGTTAGAATGCGTAAGAGATTGTATTATAAATACAAGGGGGGATATATAGAAATGATGAAAAAAAGTAAACAAAATGCTGAACATTACATATGGGGAGATAATTGTGATGGGAGTTTAGCGTAAGAAGGTATAGAATAACAGAATATTTCCAACAAAACCTATTCATAGGGGGTGCTTAGTTTGAATAATCACAATGAAACGCCTGAAGAGAAAAGAGAGAGATTAAGACAAGAAGAACTTAAAAAAAATCCAATAGGTACATTAAAAGATGGATTTAATGGAAATGGCAATTTAGCAGACTTAGTTGGTGGTTTAGGTTGGAAAGGAATGGGGATATTAATTGTTGTTTTAATAGTTGGATATGTTTTATATAAACTGTTTTTTTAAAGATGTTACTTAACCTTCTTCAACTACTTACTTCATATCACGAGCTGATCAGCATCTCCTTTTCTTATTAGTAACATAAGTACCTTTCAGAAATAATGAAAATATAAAAAAACTTGGCGTGATCAACAATATTTAAATGATTAAGGGAGGAAGAATTATGTCAATTAACGTAAGACCAAGAAGAATGATTTTAGATTTAGCAGTTACTTTAGATGGTTTTATAGAAGGGGAAAATGGGGAAGTTGATTGGTGCATCATGGACCCTGAGATGGGGTTTATTAATTTCTTAAATCAAATTGATACTATTTTATATGGAAGAAAAAGCTATGATTTATGGGGACAATTCACTCCAGGAATTGAAGATGCCGATACTGAAAAAGAACTTTGGGAAATGGTTCATAGTAAAGAAAAATACGTGTTTTCCAGAACGCAAAAAGGGACTGATAATAAAGCGATCTATATAAATGATAATATTGTTGAAGAAGTAAATAAATTAAAGAATAAACCTGGTAAAGACATCTGGCTATATGGCGGAGCAAGTCTTATTACAACATTTATCAATTTAGGGCTTGTTGATGAATTTAGATTATCTGTTCATCCTGTTATTTTGGGAAAAGGAAAACCTTTGTTTATTGATATAAAGCAGAGGTTGAATCTAAAATTGGTTAATACAAGAACGTTCTCCTCTGGCGTTGTGCAACTAATATATCATTTGAATGAAAATTAATTATAGTGTTCATTCGTAAATATGCGATAGTTATTGTTGTCATTTCCCTTCAACAATTGGGCGCTTTAATGGTGCAATGAAAAAGCTTAATTTCTTAATGCTCAGAAATTAGGCTTTTTAATATTGTGAGCATGATTTAATTAAATAACCTATATAAATAAGAAGAAACCGAAATTATAGATGAACTTTAATTAAGCAAGGTTGATGAAGATGACGCAACAAAAGATGATTGAATTTAAGAAACTATAGTCATTTTTAATCATTTTAATAGTCAGTTTATTCTGATATTATGAAAGGGATAAAGATTGGAGGAGGAAATAACATAAAAAGCTTATTTTTAATCTTAAGTACCTTTGTGTTAGTTCTGGTAAGTGGAATCGTATTTGGTACTTCTGCTGCTCAAGCAAGTGTTCCTCAGTATTCTTTTCAAACAGAAGATGGAAAATGGGATGGTGAAATTGGAAATCCTAACAAAGGTAGTGACTTAGAGGTAGAACTGGTTTCCCCAATCTATTTAAAGACCTCTTCTGGAAGTAAGTTATTGACTAATTATAGTAACATATGGTCTCGTCTCTGCAATGCTAGTACTGGAAAGTGCACAGGCTATCATAGTTTAGCAGGTGGAAAGTCATTATTCACAGATATGAAAATAGGTAAATTTTATGTTGATGTGAAAGATGGATACTCTTCTGGTAAAGTATCTGGAAAACTACAGATTGTTTTCAAATAACTTGTATTACTTGCTACCCACACTTGATGGGTAGCTTTTTTTATATGAAAAGTTTCTGAAATAAATTAATTCTAAGTAATTTTGTATAATTTTTTACGAAGATTGAGCTTTACCACTGCCTTTTACGGAAAAGAAGTGAAGTTTACTGACATGACTAGTACGTTACAAACGCTACAAAGGGTGTCGAGCTAAATGGTGTTTGTGTAGACATGAACTAAAGTTTGATATTTTGTTAATGAACTTATGGGGCAGGTTAGTTGAACAAGGATTGAAGCTTTATTAATTTAGGAATCGTTTAAAAGAGAGTGGCGGGTAGGAAACGATTATGGGTGGTGGTAATTGAAACTTTTAGTAAATGCGGCAACGAACTTACGAGAGCCTATATCTGGATTTCAAGGAGAATTTCTGATAAACAAAAAACCAAGAGGTCTTTTCACGGATAGTCCGATTTACAGCAAGTATCTTCTTATGTTTGTTCTAAATGTGGGTATTTAGAGTTCTATGTAGAACAAGCTGTGAAAAGGATTTCTACATCTTGAAACGACTCAAGGTTGCTGAGGTAACCTTTTTCATATGTTATTAACGGGTGCGTTAGCTGAAAATCGGAGCGTCTTTAAGGCAGCTCTTTTCTTATGAAACTAAAGGAGCAGGTTAGTTGAATAACAATTGTTGAATTTTATTAAGAAAAATAAATAAAAATTGACTAGAGAAAAAGTTAATGCTAAATTTAACTAACGAACGGTCGGAAGGCTGGGAAATTGACTGCAGAGCGAATTAAAGAAGTTGCCTTAAAGTATTTCGCACAAAATGGATATTGGCGTGGACTTTCTAATGATTAATGGTCTTGGAGGGGATTTTATGAAACGAAATTGGGCATATGTTATCATTGCCGGTATTATTGCTTGGTATTTGCATTGGCGTGGACTTTCTAATGATTAATGATCTTGGAGGGAATTTTATGAATCGAAATTGGGCATATGTTATTATTGCCGGTATTATTGAGGTAATGTGGGCAATGGGGTTGAAGTATTCAAATAATTTGATTACTTGGGCCGGTACATTTTTTCTTATATATGTATCCTTTGTTGTATTGATGAAAGCTACAAAAAAACTACCCGTTGCTACTGTCTATGCTGTCTTTACAGGAATAGGAACAGCGGGAACAGTCTTGGTGGAAATGGTGGTTTTTGGAGAACCTTTCAGTTGGACAAAAATATTGTTTATTCTCCTGCTTCTGTCTGGTGTAGTAGGATTAAAACTTGTCACAACTGAATCAAGCAAGAAAGAAGGTGCAGTATAAATGGCTTGGTTATATCTTATCTTGGCTGGAACTTTTGAAGTAGTTGGGGTTACGGGTATGAATAAAGTTGTTAAAGATAAAAACTTACAGTCGTATATAGTATTGTTTATGGGATTTATAATTAGTTTTGGTTTTCTAAGTCTGGCTATGAAAACTCTCCCTATGGGAATCTCCTATGCGGTATGGACAGGGATTGGAACTGTGGGAGGAGTAATTATTGGAATGTTGTTTTATGGAGAATCAAAAGATTGGAAACGAATTTTATTTATAGGGGCAATTTTAGTAGCGGTAGTGGGGTTGAAATTGACATCATAAATAATATACGTTGTTGAACTAACGGGTGCTTTAGCTTATGATCGGAGCTGTCTTTAAGACAGCTTTTTCCTTATGCAATTAACGGGGCAGGATAGTTGAAGAAGAACTGATAAATAAAAACAGCCAGGTTCTGGCTGTTTTTATATGAAAAATCCAAATGCTTGAAATAAAAACTAAAATTCAAGCAGACTTATGGGATCATTATATTAATTCCAGTTTTTCTCTATAAATTGAACTGCGGGTTGTAAATTTGTTTTGTTAGCAATTGAAATGACAGCTGGAACCACAGAAGGGTCCGTTTTGGAGAAATTAGGGATCCGTGGATTTAACCGAAAAAAACGATTTCCTAGAAGCTGAGAACTGACTATGGATTCATAGTAACCGGATCCACTAGCGACAATCTGTAGAAATGGCAGTAAGGGTTCATTGGGCGATCGGTCCAAAAGAACTCCCCAATTTGGGGGAAGGTTTTTCATATTTTCGGGACGTATGTTATCTGCACTTACCATCCCCCACCCCTTCGTATCTCTTCTTAATCGAGTCGGCTCTTCACCTGTTCCAATGGATAATACCGCAATTTGATCCAACGGCTGTTTGGCTTTCCCCACTGCAAACGCGATACTGGCTGTACTGGGGTTAGTTGCTACTGTATACCCATCCACGTAGTTTTGATAGGCTCGTTGCGTCGCGGGAGCACCACTGCTCCGTAGTATTACATCACTCGCTTTCTCATTTAAATAGGGAGATCCAGGAAAGTTGTGGAATAACACAGGAGTCCAACGATTCAGCTCCGGTGAGAATAAATGAAATGCAGGGACAACAATTCGTCTTTTTAAGTTTTTGAGGAGAAGATCTGATGGAAAAAATGTTTGTACCGCTTTAATGAAACCAGAATATGGCAATTGTTGGTTGAAAACAGGTCCACCTGGTCGGGAAACGCTGAAAGCCGGCAGGATTTTATCCTTAAAAAACTGAAGTGTCTCCTTCGGCGATCTTCCACTTGCTAACGCAAGGGCAGTGAATGAACCGATTGAATTTCCCGAAAAAACATTGGTTCGACTAATTAATTTTGGGTTTTGCTGAGCCAGTCTGTTCAAAAGTTGTAAACTTAAAGCACCTAAGGTGCCGCCTCCATCAAAGGACATGATCCGATATTTTGTCAAAGCTGATTTCTCCCTTCTAATCAGGTCACAAGTATCATTCAGTATATGTTTATTTTTCAGGGGCAGGATTATGTAGCTAAACATCCAAGAAAAGACTTCATCGAGTATAAAAAAAAACTACGACGAGGATAGAGGAGACTACGTTTGAGTGGCAGTACGGGCAAGCCGAACAGGAATTATGCACGTACTTTGTTTGTAATGGGTGATGAGAAAGTCAGAAAGTACAACCAAAAAAACTTGAAAGAAAATAAAAAAGCCATAGCGTCCTCAAACAGGCTATTTTGCAACCTTATACACAAAAGGTTATTGATGAAATATCTTGCGATCCTTTAAGATGGAGATCGCTTTTTCCAACAACAGGATTGTGAACAATTAAATTAATTAATTGTCTTTTTGCTCTGTTATTACTGTCATAAATGCACACGGTGCTTCGGCATCTCTTTTTCTTATTCAACAAACGAAGCAGTAGAGTTGAATAAGAAATAACTTTACAAGGCTCTGTTAAATAACTGTGTCGATTTGCAGCTGAAATAATAGCTTGGAAAAAAACGCCAAGCTATTATTATTTGTTTGGTTAGTACGTTGGTTTGACTATATTTCATATCTTCCATAGTCATTACCCTATATTTATATCCCCTATTAAGTAGAGTGTTGCTTTTCCAGCCATCTTTACCCGTGTGTCCTCGTGCTTACAAAAAAGTGTACCGCCTCTATTGGATAACTGTCTTGCTACCATTTCACGTTTCTTTAGTTTCTCTGCCCACAAGGGCACTAAACCGCAGTGTGCAGAACCGCATACTGGGTCCTCATTTACCTTTAACTTTGGGAAAAATGCTCTTGAAACAAAATCATAATCATTTCCTTTGGCAGAAACAATAACTCCAAGACCCTCTGGCAACTGTTCTAGTTTTGAAAAGTCAGGACTTAGATTTTTCACTGCTTCTTCTGACTCTACTACAAATAACAAATCTCTATTTAGATATGCTTCTATCGGTGTGGTTCCCAAAGCATCAATCATTTGTTCAGTAATAGGTATCTCCTTTGAAGGGACAGTTGGGAAATCAAGTTCATACAAATCATCTTTTCTATTTACTGTAAGTACCCCACTCATCGTGTCGAATTGAATGGTTTTCAATTGCTTTTCAACATAGTTCATAATGATAAAAGCAGTTGCTAAAGTTGCGTGACCACAAAGGTTGATTTCTCCTCCAGGCGTAAACCATCTAAGTTTATAGTTTTCCGCACCTTTTACTGCAAATGCCGTTTCAGAAAGGTTATTTTCGATAGCAACCTTTTGCATAATATCATCAGAAATCCATTCATTCATAACACAAACCCCAGCAGGATTTCCTTCAAAGACTTTTTCTGCAAATGCATCAACCACATAATACTTCATAATTTTTTCCTCCTAGATTAATCAAATTGTACGTAAAATGTTCAGGTGTTATACTTGAATATCCTTATATTAATGGGTATATATGTATAACAGTCAACTTGATCATATAACACTTAACTTTCAACACAGTGCTGATGGAGGCTTTATTATGAAGATTGAAATAAACAGGAACTCCAATATCCCGATTAATCAACAAATTTATGAGAATATAGCGGATAGAATAAGGTCAGGGGGGTTATCGGAAGATGAACGTTTGCCTTCCGTTAGAGCGTTAGCAAAACAATTAGGGGTAAGTGTACTTACGGTTGTAAGAGTGTATGCATTGTTAGAAAAAAATGAGTTAATTGAACGGATACAAGGGAAGGGGACATTTGTTAAAGCTAATATTACATCAGAAGATAATAATAAAAAGAACAATTTCGAGTGGCAATTATCCGTTTTAGATTATCTTCCCCGGACTCAATTTGGTACACATTATGGTTCATTTGAAAACTGTATTCAGTTTTCTGTTGCAGCGATTTGTCCATCCTTACTTCCGAATCATTATCTGGAGAAAGAAATCCATTCAAATTTAGAAAAGAATCCCAGTATTTTATCAAGTTATGGACCTGCTCAAGGGGATGAGGAACTTAGAAAAGCTATGAGCGAGTATCTTCGCAAACAAGATTTAAATATTGACCATAAAGATATATTGGTAACTAATGGCACTCAACAAGGAATAGATTTGGTGGCGAAAACTTTTATAGGACCAGGAGATGTGGTGGTTACAGAAGCACCCACTTATCCTAATGCAATTGATACATTTCGTGCTCGTGGGGCTACTATTATTCCTGTTCCATTAGATAAAGAAGGAATGAGAATGGACCTGTTACAAAGAGTTTGCGAAATATATAAACCCAAAATGATATATACCATCCCTAACTTTCAGAATCCAACTGGAAGGGTTTTAAGTCGAAAAAGAAGGGAGCAATTATTAATATTTGCCCAAGAACATCAAATAATCATTGTAGAAGACGAACCCTGGAGTGAGATATTTTTTGACAAGAAACCTCCATCACCTATAAAAAGTCTTGATACAAATGGTTTCGTCATTTATTTAAAGGGGCTAAGCAAGACATTGGTTCCTGGTTGCCGGATAGGACTGCTGGCCGCAAATGGCACTCTGTTTAATCGTTTAGTGGCATCTAAAGTGAATACGGACCTTGGTAGTCCATTATTAACACAAAAGGCAATTCTCCCATTTTTTCATTCGAAAAGGATGGAGGACCATATGGAAAAGCTGAGATTTGCTTTGAAATTAAGAAGGGATAAAGTTATAGAGCTCTTCAATTCCTATATGCCGAATGAAGTTCAATGGATAGAACCAACAGGTGGATTAAATATATGGGTATCCATTCCATCAGAGTGGAACACGAACCATTTATTAATCGAATGTCAAAAAGAGAATATTTACTTTCTTCCTGGTTCAGCCTGTTTCGCTGGAGAACCCGAAAACCATCATTTAAGGTTAAACTTTTCTTATTTATCGGATAGTGAATTAGAAAATGGAATTTTAAAATTTTGCAATATCACAAGAAAATTTTTATCTTCAAATCAACTATTTAGACAATCCCCCATTATGTAAGGAAGGCTGCAATAAAAATACTTTCAGAATAAAGTTTGATGGTTGTAAATTTTTTCGGTTCATCTCATAGAAATTATATAAAGACCCCGTTTTCCTGCTTACATAAGGAGATCAGGGTTTTGACGTATCAGCACCCTGAATTTATAGAGTTATCTTTACAGAAGCAATATATAACCCTGCAATAACATACTATATGCTATTAAAGTTAGGATGTACAATTACATGAGGATATCTCGAAAGGAGTTTACCTCATGAATATTACATCTTTTGTATTTTACTGTTTTATTGTTACATTTACACCAGGACCCACTAATATCGTCATATTATCCACCGTGCATAACTCTGGGACAAAAAAGGCAATGGAATATACGTATGGAGCAACGATTGCTTTTGGTTTCTTACTTGCTATTTCTGCTATGTTAAATACGATACTTGCAACGATCATACCAAAAATTTTAATTGTTATGCAGATAATCGGAAGCTTTTATATGTTGTATCTTGCTTATCAAGTTTACAAAATGGATTCATCAAAACCAACTGTAAACCAAACGGGTACCTTTATGTCTGGATTTCTTACGCAGTTTTTAAATCCAAAGGTAGTACTATTTACAATGACTGTCATTCCCACCTATATTATGCCCTATTATGTCTCAATGCCTGCGGTTACAATAAGCGTTATCGCTATAACTGTTATAGGATTCTTAGCATTTATTACATGGGTACTTTTTGGTGCAATCTTCAAGGAGTTTTTACTGAAGCATAAAAAGATTGTTAATATATTGATGGCAGTGTTTTTAGTTTATGCTGCAATCATGATCTGGATGTAGGTAGCTACTTAAGAGGTGAATGAAATGGATAAATTTATCTATAAAAAATCGGCGGGTATTACGGCTTTGTCAGCAAGTATTACTGATTTCACATATAAGAAGCACTCTCATAAAGAGTATGCAATAGGAGTCACATTGCGTGGCATTCAACACTATAACTTGGATGGCAGTTTACACTTGTCTTATCAAAATGGCGTTATGCTTTTTAATCCGGAACAGGCACATGACGGAATGGCACATGATGAGACAGGACTAGATTATGTGATGCTATATATTGAGCCACAATTGCTTCTGGAGGTTATTGAGCAGAAGGATATCATACGCTTTTCAACCCCCATTGTGTATGATTATAGGCTTAAGCAAGGAATACTAAGTCTTTCTAATGCAATATTAAGCGAAAAAGACGAGGCATTGTGCAGTGAATTACTGTTATCCCTCACAGATAACCTTATTCAAACTGATCTTTCTACAGACTATAAGAAAGATAACACTCTAATTAGAAAAGCGAAGGATATGCTTCACACCAACTTGGAAACTATACCCAAACTTGACGAGATATGTAAAGAGCTTGATTTATCGAAATTTAAGTTTATCCGGTTATTCAAGACTCATACTGGCATTTCACCATATCAATACTTTCTTAACTGCAAGATAGAATATGCAAAGCAGTTAATAGAAAAAAATAGAGATATTCATTCAGCTGTAGCTGAATGTGGTTTTGTTGATTTAACCCATTTAAATAAACACTTTAAAAGCGTATACGGAACAACAGCCTTTGAATATATTTCACATTTAAATTGATTAGTAGTTTGTTCGATTATTATTGGTTAGTCTATTTGAATTTAAGGAGGAATGGCTTATTAAAAAATCCAGTATTATTTTCTTTGAAAGAAAATTCCCAAGTGCAAACATGATCCTTATTAAGGATCAGCTCCCGGTCCTTATTGATACTGGTTTTGGAAGTGATGTGAAAGATACAGAGCAATTAATTAAAGAAGTAGGCATTTCACCAGAAGAATTACACCTTATTGTGAACACGCACTATCATAGTGACCATGTAGGAGGCAATTTTCATTTTCAAAAAAATTTTGGAGTAAGGATTGGTGCTCATAAATGGGAAGCAGAATTAATTAATTCTTGCGACTCGGAAGCCTGTAGTTCAGAATGGTTAGATCAGCCTGTAGAACCTTATCGAGTCGATCTAAAGTTCTCTGATAACGATGATATTAATACAGGAAGCAGAACGTTGAAAATCTTGCACACACCAGGACATACGTTAGGACATATTTCTTTATATGAACCGGAAGAAGAAGTATTAATTTGCGGGGATCTCTTCCACAAAGGTGATATCGGATGGTTAAATATCTTTCGAGAGGGTGTTTCATCTATCCAACGATCGATAGAAAGTTTGGATCGGTTGTCCATGCTTCGAATTCAACAGGCATATTCAGGACATGGACCGCAAATAGAGAATCCTCTGACTGCCATTGATGCAGCAAGGAAACGGTTTGAAAAGTGGCACAGAATGCCAGAAAAAGTTGCATGGCATGCCTGCAAAAGGATTTTTTCATTCACATTAATCATTAAAAACGGATTGACAAAAGAAGAACTCGATAACTACCTACTAAAGTGTGGTTGGTTCCAAGATTTTGCACACTACTCTTTCCAACTTCATCCAGAAGAATTTATCCCAATCCTGCTCGATGAAATGATTCGTTCCGGAGCAGCAAGCTGGCACAATAATCATTTAATTGCCTCCACCCCATACCAAGCACCACAAAAGAAATGGATGAATAAGAACATAAAGCCGAAAGATTGGAACCCTCAAGATTTTCTCACATAAGGATATCTGAAAAACGTTTCTGGTTTCTATGCAGCGTAATTATCTTCCTTTCCTCAGATAATTATCTTATATCCAAAATCCGAAAACAAATTACCAAAACAATACTTCAACGACGCTGTTAGTTATTAAGATATAAAATTCGCGTTTTGTCCGCGGATATTAATCAACTTTATTAATCCTTCAGGGGGGATTTTATATGTCATTAAAAGTAGGAGATATCATTACGTTTGAACGGACTTTTACAGTAAGGGATGTTGAATTATTTACAGAGATTTCAGGTGATGAAGGGAATCATCATATAACCCCAGATGAACAGGGAAGACTTGTAATTCAAGGGTTATTAACGGCAACTCTACCAACAAAAATAGGTGGAGATCATCACGTAATGGCTCGTACTATGAATTTTGAGTTTTTAAGACCTGTGTTTACCGGGGATACAATAATATGTGAAGTTAAAATTGAAAAATATGAAAGGCAAGAAAATAATAGAACAGCTATTATTGCATTCTTTTTATGTAAAAATCAGTATGAAAAAGAAGTATTAAAAGGGGATTTTTCAGGTGTAATACTTTAAATTTTGGGGTTAATATGTGTCTTAATGAACTAACGGGTGCGTTAGCTGAAGATCGGAGCTGTCTTTAAGGCAGCTTTTTTTTTATGGAACTAACGGGCAGGTTAGATACATAAAGAATATCTAAATATTAGATCTAATAGCATCGTTGGGAATGATGGTATCCATAAAAGACAATTTTTTTGGACAGGATAAAAAGAAAAAGGAATGAAAGAGGTCCGGTCTATGGTTTCTTTTTTCAAACAAAAAGGACAAATGAAGAAATGTGAGAAGCGAAGGATTGATGAAAAGGACCAATCTAAAGGTATAACAACTGAACTTATTGACAGCTCCATTTCAGCCAATCTGGAAAAGGTGAGGCAGAAAACAGGTAACAGCCCCGACATTATTATCCGAAATTTGAAAATCAGTCAAAATCCTGAGATTAAAACGGCTATTTTGTTTGTGCAGGGTCTGATTGATAATCCAAGCGTTACTGACTTTTTAATTGAATCCATCATGAAAAATCCTCATCTTAAAGAAAAACTACTTGCACAAGAAGCGTTGGAGGTAATCTCTAAAGACGTGGTTTCTCTCGGTGGTGTAGAATCCGTAACGGACTGGAAACAAATGGTTTTGTCATTATTATCAGGAGATAGCATCATTTTTGTTGACGGAATAAACATAGCCCTGGTTGCAAGTACAAAAGGGGGAGAAAGGCGTTCCGTTCAGGAACCTAGCACAAATTCGGTAGTTCGCGGTTCAAGAGAGGGATTTACGGAATCGAATGTAACAAACATAGCACTGGTACGCCGCATCATTAATAGTACGGATTTATGGATAGAGTCGATGAAAATTGGGACGGTGACAAAGACGGATGTTTCCATCATGTATATAAATGGGATTGCCAAAGAAGGAATCGTCGAGGAGGTTAAAAAGCGCTTAAAAGGAATAAATATTGATAGTATTCTTGAATCCGGATATATTGAACAATTGATAGAAGATCAGGTCATGACCCCATTCCCCACCCTGGATCATACAGAAAGACCGGATAAGGTCGCAGGCAATCTACTTGAAGGAAGGGTAGCCATTTTTGTTAACGGAACACCTTTTGTCTTGGTGGCACCTGCGTTATTTATTCAGTTCTTTCAATCTGTCGAGGACTATTTTGCTCGCTTTGATATAGCCTCATCTATACGTTTTTTACGTATTTTTATTTTCTTTATTTCGCTAATTGCCCCATCTGTATATGTGGCAGCTACAACGTATCATCAAGAAATGATTCCAACAAAGCTGCTCGTCATTCTTGCAGCCCAACGTGATTCCGTTCCTTTTCTGGCAGTTGTCGAAGCATTCATAATGGAAATAATATTTGAACTCTTACGAGAAGCAAGCCTAAGGATGCCCAAAGCCATTGGCGCGACTATGTCCATTGTTGGTGCTCTGGTGATTGGGCAGGCGGCAGTCCAAGCTGGAATTGTATCACCGGCAATGGTCATCATCGTATCGATTACGGCCATTGCAAGTTTTGCCACCCCTTCCTACGCCATGGCAATTTCGGCTCGCTTGCTGCGGTTCGTATTTATCATTTGCGCAAGCACAATGGGTTTATATGGTATGATTTTAGTATTTTTTGTCGTCGTAGTTCATTTATGTAGCCTACGTTCATTCGGAGTTCCTTATATGTCACCACTTGCTCCACTTAACCCGGAAGGACTAGGCGATACATTCTTTAGGAGACCAATGTGGGCGTTAAAATACAGACCCGAATTTTTAAGCTCCGATAATAATTTGAAAAGGGAAGGCGATAATCAAAGGCCACTACCTCCTACATCACGTGGGATGAAGACTTTTAACATGAAGAAGGGTGACGGCACTGAATCGTGACATGCTTTTTTCAAAACGGGTGCGTTAACTTAAGATCAGAACTGTCTTTAATACAGCTTTTTCTTTATGGAACTATCGGGGCAGGATAGTTGAAAAAGGAATATTAATTTTATTGGGTTATGGGAAGAACAAAATATAATAAAAAACTCGCCAAAAACTGAACGAGTTTTAAATACCTATTTTTATTGCTGGTTGAAATAATAATGCGCTCAACATAAAACGATTATACGATAGGGTGTGGTTTGAGCAGGGATACTTCTTGTGGCAGGTCCATAGAAAACAATTAAATCTCGGTTCGCTGGATATCTTGAAAAGAGTTGCCCATTTGTTAATAATATTTGGGTATAGGGAGATAATTTTAATAGTAATTGTCCATCACTACTCACCAATTGGTTATTAAAATAATCAACTTTTACATTCTGATTTGGGTTATCTTTTACCATGACAAGCGCTTGATATTGTGGAGGGTAAATAAGAATAGCAGGTAAATCTCCATCATAATATCCTGTCACGCGATCTCCTACTATGACCATTTCCTGGTCAACGAAGTAAGTTGAGGGTGAAACCACGAAATTTACTATTGAACCCAATTCATTTTCTATTGTAAATAATTTATAACAACCTTCTCTTTCACCATTTTGACCTGTAAAAAAATCACTAATCACCGTGACAGTTCCATGAAATGAATAAAAAGTTGTCATACAATACCTCCAAAATTAAAAGATAGGGGCGATCTTTTATTTTGAGACTATTCGAGATAAAGCTTTTTTAGGATTTTAGTATAATGTAGGGATAGGAGGACAGGTAACAGCATCTATAAGTCTTGGGTCAATACCGTAGAATTGCCAGAAAGCACCGTTCCATCTATATCCAGATACTTCTCCATATTCCACACGAGTAGGGTAAAACCAAAATTGTCTGCCATTTATAAGCCATACATAAGTGTTTTGATATAGACAGTCGACGATATAGGACACAGAAGGTTTTGGTGGAATGAATGTTGGAGGAGGGGATTGTGGACTCATTGTCCCCTGGCGTGGGAAATATCTCATGTGATTTCACTCCTTTTAGTTAGGTTCTCAACATTATATGTTGAGAAGAAGTAAAAGGATTATTTAACGCGAAAACTAAAGATTGTGAAGAATTGTACTTAAACTAGCGGGTGCATTACTTGAATATCCTACTGGATTGAAAGCAATTCTCAATAAGGAGAATTGCTTTATTTTGGTATTATTCTATCCAATATCCATTTCAATTTCTCTTCTAAAGATACTTATCTCAATTCATCCCAATATAAAAAGACATACTCTGGTTCATGCTCTTTTTTCAACTCATCAACACTTGCTATTATATCCAAAGTTTTCTGTTTATTCGTACGTAAAGTATTACTAGCGTTCTGTTTTAAACCCTTTTCATCCATGATATACACTCTCCTTTTTAGCATAGTTTGTGTCCTGCCCCTCTTCTTATTCTTGTTTTTGCAAGGAATGTAATCAGTTGAAATATTCAAAATAAAAGAAGAAAAATGGAATGTAGGATAGTTAGTCTAGTATGAGGGCTGATTATCCTTTTTTATTTATATAATTGAACGAATAAATAATGATTGAAAATATGGTTAAAAATGTATCCCTTGGACAGATGATTGGCAAAAGGAATTTTTATCAGAGAAAGAGAAAATTCACGAGGTAATTGGTCAGCATATATTAGCAATTCATCATATTGGAAGTACAGCAGTAAAACATTTAAGTGCAAAACCCATTATTGATATTGCCGTCGAAATCAAAGCATTCCAGGAGGGTGAAAAGTGTGTCAAACCTTTAGAGTCACTGGGTTACTCATATAAGGGGACAGATATTTTGCCAGATAGACATTATTTCAACAAAGGTGAACCAAGAACTCACCAAATTCATATATACCAAAGTGGAAATAAATATCTTCTTGAACAGTTGAATTTTAGAGATTATATAAGGACTAATGAAGCAGCCAGAATTTAATATGAACAACTTAAATTGGAACTATCAAAAATAAATAAAGATAATAAACATAAGTATGCGAATGATAAAACTAATTTTGTGAAATCAATATTGGATAAAATTATAAAGTGATTTCAAATAGATACTCAACTAACAGGTGCGTTAGTTTAAATACAAGTTAATTAAAGAACGCACATATTAGATAAATCGTTGACATTGTTTTTTATCCATGATAGGGTTTAACCATCAATTATATGCATACGCATGCATTTAAATATTTGAGTGAGGGATTCACTTCCCTGTCACTTATATCATTTATATATTCATTAATGTTATCAAGTAATAGCACTTTTTCTCCAATGTCAAGTCAGTATCTTTGTGAAATTTCTTCATCATTTAAACAGGTATTCAAAAAATTACCACAAAAGATTCACTGTTGTCCTAAGTATACAGTTTCATTCTAAACCTGTTATTGACTATAGTGATGTATTTTGATTTAGAAAGGGAGCCAATGAAATGACAAATATAAAAATACCGGTTTCTGTCTTAAACCTTTCCCCGATTCGTCAAGGACAGGAACCTAAGGATGCAATTGATGCGATGGTTGATTTAGCAAAAGCTACGGAGGAACTGGGATATAATCGCTATTGGATTGCAGAACATCATAATACTCCTACACTTGTAAGTTCAGCTACCTCCATTTTAATTAAGCATACATTGGAGCATACGAAAACCATCCGTGTTGGATCTGGCGGGGTTATGCTGCCTAATCATTCTCCATTAGTCGTTGCCGAACAATTTGGAACGATGGCAACCATCTATCCAAACCGTTTGGACTTAGGACTTGGAAGAGCACCTGGTACTGATATGATGACGGCAAGTGCGTTAAGACGTTCACAGAAAGATTCAGTTTATACATTTCCTAATGACGTAAATTCCTTGCTTACATACTTTGGACCTGAAGAAAAACAGGGTTATGTCAAAGCGTATCCAGGTGTTGGTACTAAAATCCCATTATATATTTTGGGGTCATCGACAGATTCGGCGTATTTAGCTGCTCAATTAGGGTTGCCGTATGTGTTTGCCTCACACTTTGCACCTAGGCATATGGAGGAAGCCATCTCGATTTATCGAAATCGATTCCAACCTTCTGACTATCTTGATTCTCCATACATGATGGTTTGTTTAAATGTGATTGCAACTGAAACAGATGAGGAAGCGAAAAGAGAATCAACAACGATGCAACAATTTTTCCTAAATGTAGTACGAGGTACACAATTTCCATTGCAGCCACCAGTAGATAGCATGGATAACCTATGGAGCGAACCTGAGAAAGAAATGGCTTCCTCGATGACCAGTGTAGCGTTATTGGGAAGTAAAGAGACAGTAAGAGAACAATTAACAAATTTTCAAGAGAAGTATAATGTAGATGAAATAATGGCTGTTTCCTATATCTTTAATCCTGAGAAACAAAAGCGGTCATATCAAATCTTTAAGGAAATTGTTGAAGGTAAATAAATAGCAGGAAAACACCTTTGTTATGGAGTTAAGGGGGGATGGTATCGCGTTATCTTATAAATTAAATTGTATTTTTTATATAACAGACGTTAAAGCCGTGGTTTAGTAAATGTGATCACGGCTTTTTCTGTTTGCCTTAATTTACTTAATATGTGACGAAATACGCTTGAACGATAACGTTCTTTAATCCATAAAGGATTAAGGCTAATATTGAAGAAGTCTTTATTGAACTACCATGAAAATAAGTTTCTTTAAAAATGAAAAATAACAATACTTAAGAAGACCCTGCTCAATCGTTTTAAAAAAAGAGGAGAGCGTTAATTAATTAGTCTATGGATTAGGGTTGACTGGATTAAGGTCAGTATCAGTATTGACACTTCCTAACCATTTTCATTCTTTGTGGTGAATCGCCGATTTTTGCGATTCATGGATGGCTAACGGGTGCGTTAGCTGAACCCATCGGAGCTGTCTTTAAGACAGCTTTTTCTTATGGAACTAATGGGCAGGATAATTCAGTAACCGTCAAATAAGACATATAGTGAACAAATAAAAAAAGACAGTGTACCACGCTGTGCTAGATGGTGACTTATCACCAATTTTAGACCATCCAACAATCCGAAGTGTAGGCTTTCTGAATAAGAGACATTACAATATTAAAGATGATAAGATGGATGCTTTGTTAAATGATAAAAATGGTGGAGAAGAATTTAAAACTGTTATCAAGTATGGAAAATATGAGACTTTTAGATATATTTATTAACTCAATTGTTAATGAACTAACGGTTGCTTTACTTCATTACCAGGAGCTGATCAGCAGATCCTTTTCTTATGCAACTATCGGGGCAGGTTAGCTCCATAATAAACAAGTGATTTATCTATTAATCATATATGTTAATATACAAAATAAACCAATACAAAAATTTAGGGGGATGAGTATGTTCATACATAAGATTGATGAGGAGTTATCATTGAAACTGTTAGAATTAAAGGATGCAGAAAGAGTTTTCGAAATAACAAATCAATCCAGGGAATACCTACAAGAATGGCTTCCTTGGCTGGATAATACAACAAAACTTGAAGATACAAAAGGGTTTATTAATATGTCTTTAAAAGGTTTTGCTGAAAACAAGAGTGTCAATACAGTTATTATGTATAAGGGACAAATTGTTGGTGTAGCAGGTTATAATCAAATTAATTGGTCAAATAAAACTGCATATATTGGTTATTGGCTCGGAGAAGAATATCAAGGAAATGGAATTATGACAAGAGTAGCTAAGGCATTGACTGATTATGCATTTATTGAATTGAAACTAGATAAAGTGGAAATAAGGGTTGCTGAGGAGAATAAGAAAAGTAGAGGAATTCCCGAAAGATTGGGTTTTGTTAATGAAGGTTGTATAAGACAAGCAGAATGGTTGTATGACCATTATGTTGACCATATTGTTTACGGTATGTTAGCTAAGGATTGGAATAAGTAGTAATACCTTATAGAACTAACGGGTGCGTTAGCTGAAGATCGGAGCTGTCTTTAAGGCAGCTCTTTTCTTATGGCACTAACGGGGCAGGATAGTTGAAAAGTGCCGTTTGATCTTTGTTCAACAATTGGGCCAGATTCTTGAGGATTTCTTTCAAAGGGGGGCGTTTATTTATGTTAAAATATTGCAAGTGAAAAACAGAGACAAGAAGGGAAGGTGCAAACATGGATAACGAATCAAATGTAGATAAATTGGAATTAATAAAGTCCTTTAAATCGACAATTAGAAAACTTGAAAACTCCTTGGATACGATGACTAAAAAAGGCGCAAATACTACGTTAGTAAAGAAACGACTTAAAGCTAATTATATCGGCTTGGCCATACTAGAAAACGTTTGGAATCAAAGACCCCATCAATACACCCAGGAAGATTTAGTAGGATCTCGCAATGTTCTTACTGGTTTACTTCCATCAATTGAGAGCAGTTATGCCAAGTTAAAGGCGGGTAGTAGTCCCCAAAGAACGCTTTTGGAACGAAGAATTAAAGCGTTGGAACTGGCTGTTCAAGCGATTGACGAACTTTTCAATGAATAACTGATCTAGCTAAAAGAAACTATCAACTTTAGTTGTAAAGATTAAGTTATTTTAGGATTGAAAGCACAATTTTGTTATTCAAGATAAGGGCGCGATTCTTTAATAAAAATCGATTTTCTTAATGAACTAACGGGTGCTTTACTTCAATAAGGGAGTTGCTTTGGCAGCTCTTTTTCTTATGGAACTATCGGGGCAGTATAGTTCAATAAGGTTTCATTACTTTATATGGGTTATTTTAGAAATAAATGAATTGAAACATCATTGATTCGGAAAACGTATAAGAGGAAACTCTAAAAAAGGAATTGAAGAATTTTGGCACAGTATTTCTCTTTACTAATCTTATCATTTGTAATGCTTGTGGGAATGTCAGCTTACTTTTGGCATTTTTATAAATTGAAAAAGAAAAACGGAGATGTATAAGATACCGATCAAGGACATTCTTGGAGTCGCCTCTTTATTTCTCCTATCAGGGTCCCTATTTGTTTATTCTTTGTTAGACCTGCCTAACGTTTTAGCTGATAAGACTAAACAATACAATGGGAACTGTGAGATCGTTATATTCAGTAACGTAAGAGGAGGACACCAGGAAGCCAACTTTGGAAACCATAGCATATCGTTTCCTAAGAATTATCAGGGTGCAAAAGAAGGCAGCTACTACTGCGAAGTGGAGTATTATTCACGAACTGAACTGGGAAAGTCCTTGAAACTTTATCAATCAAAGGGCGGAAAACTAATAAATAATAAATAGTGTTTCATCTTCAACTAACAGGTGCTTTTGTTGAATATCCAGCAGCTATCGATTTCAGCTCTTTTTATACAACTAACGAATCAGGTTACTTAAAGAAGTAGGAGAAAAATGAAAATATAGATGGTATAAAAGGAGAGCTTATTATCAGATGGACTTTATATTAGGTGAAACTTTAAAGTTTGAAGAAATCTGGGTCAAAGTAATTGAAATTAAAGATGAGTCAATTGTATTTGAAGTCTTATTTACAGGTCACGAGGAAGATGAAGGGGACTTGATGGAAGTTCCAATGTGGTATCTAAAAGCAAATAAAGACCAAGTAAAAAGATAGAAGACCTTATTCAACTAACGGTTGCTTTACTTCATTATCAGGAGCTGATCAGCAGCTCCTTTCTTATGCAACTATAGGGGCAGAATTGTGCAATAAGGATTACAAAATAGATAAAGACAAGCTCATTTAATCTTCGTTTATTTTGGCTTAGATTTTTTTTTTTAGAAAAAATAAAAAAATCTAAGCCAAATGAAACTCTAGTTTGTCTAATGAGTGTAAGACTTAAAAGGGAGAGGGTGAATGATAATTATTAAATTAGTGAAAAAAGCTCAAAAAGGTGATGATAAAGCCTTTTTAAAACTTTTCCAACAATATGAAGAAGATATTTATCGGATGGCTTATGTATATGTCAAAAATGAAAGTGATGCCTTAGATGTGGTTCAAGAGGTGGCATATCGCTCATTCAAAAAAATAGAAACATTGAAAAATCCAGAGTATTTCAAGACGTGGTTAATAAAAATAGCAATCACTTGTTCCATTGATTTAGTTAGAAAGAATAAAAATGTGGTCCAACTTAAACCAGAGTATGATGAGTGCATTAGCTTTGAGGATGAAGATATTCCTCTTTCAATAACACTTCAAGAATTACTAGATCAGTTAAATGAAGATGAAAAAAGTATCGTTATTTTAAAGTTCTATGAGGGTTATTCATTTAAAGAAATAGCAGACTTGTTAAATATGCCTATAGGATCAGCAAAATCGGTGTTATATCGTGCGTTAGGTAAACTTCGAAAACAATTTAAGGAGGCTGATCTTTCGTGAGTAATATAAAGCAAGAGTTAGAAAAAATTAAGATTCCAAAAGAATTACACGAAAGAACAAAACTTGGCTTAGAAAAAGTAAAATTAGAGCAACGAAGCAACAAGAAAAGAACACTTTACAAAAGGTTTTCAATAGCTGCAGCAGTTTGCTTGATTGTTGTTTCGACATTAACTTTTACACCCGTATTAGCAGCTATTCAAGAGGTATATGATAAAATATTTTCGAGTAAGCATATTGATGATACAGGTGTAAGAACTGCAATTAATCTAGGACATGGTCAAGCTGTTGATCAAACATTTTATGATGAAAAGCATGACATAACCGTGCATTTTGAGAGTGTGATGATGGATGATAAGGAGACAAAACTCTTATTAACCTATCAAAGTAAAAAAACAAATTTAAAAAACTTTTATATCGACCTTTTTGAGGGTGTAAGTTCAATCTACTTGATTGTTGGAGATGAACGAAAGAAGTTAGACAATGTGGGATGGGGAAGTAGTTATTACGATAGTAAAGAAAACAAGATGGCTGAAGCCTTATCCTTTGAATCAATCAAAAAATATGAAGGCCAAGACATTCGTTTAGAAATCGAAAATTTGACAATTTGGAATGACAGTGGGATGGACAGCGTACAAACAACATGGCCACTCGATTTCAAGCTCGATAAATCTGCCATCTCAGAAAGAGAAACAGTAGCAGTAAATAAAGATTTTGTTTTTGAAAAAGTAACATACAAGATTAAGCAGGTAGAGTTTTCAGCACTAGAAACAAGAGTTGTTGTTACAGGAAATGATACTAAGCCTATGAAGGATGAAACCGGAATGAAATATAGAGTGATGAGTAAATTGGAACATCAATTCCTTAATGCAAGGAGAGTAGATGAAGAAGACGGTTATGTCGTGAATCATAAGAAATCCGGTGTATTTCTAAGATCAGCTGGTGAAAAAATTGAACCGGTTTTTAGTAAAGGGGAAGTAGAAGGCGAAGACGATGAATATATTATGATTTTTGCTCCGGTTAAGGATCCCCAAGACTGTATTCTTGAAGTTGGAGATGAAATTAAAATACCATTAACTAAGTAGGCGCGTTTTTCCTGATTGGTTAGTGAAAAGCTTCATTTTTACTAACTGTTCAACTAATGGGTAGCTTTACTAATAAGGGAGGTTGCTGAGGCAGCCTTTTTCTTATGGCACTAACGGGGCAGGTTAGTTCATTAAGAAAAGTGAAAAAAGGTTAATTTTTTCCAATTCATTGTGATAATATAAATTTAATTCTTATTATAAGAGGTGAGTCTAGTTGAGTAGAGTTGAGCAGAGTACAAAGTTAGATTTAGAAAGAATTATTTTTATTGGAAGAACCTTTGAAGTCACTTTCGGTAGAAGAACTGAAGGGGAAAAAAATAATGGATTGTCCAGCAGGGGCTTGTTCTTTTACTGCGGTTGGTAACAAATCAGGTTTGGATGTTACTGCTTGTGATATTGCGTATTATCATTCGGGTGAAGACCTAAAAAATAAAGGTCTTCAGGATATTGAACACGCTATGGAGCATATGCGAAAAGCAAAAAGTAATTATATTTGGGATTATTTCAAAGATATAGATACTCTTAGAAATAATCGTTTGAGTGCTTTAAAAGATTGTGCTAAGGATATGAGGGAATCGAGTGATCGATACGTTCCCGTCACTTTGCCTTCTTTACCGTTTAAGGATGGGGAATTTGATATTCTTCTTTCTGCACATTTTTTATTTATGTATGCTGACCGATTAGATTACCAATTTCATATTAAAACGCTAAATGAGTTATTGAGAGTTACTAAAGAGGAAATTCGTATTTTCCCATTAGTTGATTTGGAAGGAAAACGATATGAACATTTAGATAAATTAATAAGTTATCTCGCTGATAATAATGAATATACAGTCGAAGAAGTTAAAGTGCCATATGAATTTCAGGCAAATGCTAACTCGATGTTAAAAATTAGAAAAGGGTAACAAAAAAAGGGACAATGTTAAACGTTGTCCCTTTCTTTTAAATAAACCTTATAGAACAAACGGGTGCGTTAGCTGAAGATCGGAGCTGTCTTTAAGGCAGCTTTTTCTTTATGCAACTAAAGGGGCAGTTTGGTTGAGTAAGGACTCAGATGTTTTTTTTCTAATTGCTGTTTCTTGTTTATTTGGTATGAGTGCATCTGTAAAAGAGTTTGATCCATTAATTGTATAGTGGAAGAAAACAATCCTGAAGAAACTAAACGAATAAAGAAATGCTTGGCGGTACCCCTAGGTGAAAGTTAAAGGATAACATTGTGATATGTAGCAAATGTGTTGGGGATTATTGGGTAGTTATAATTCTTTACTAATCGTTCTAAAAAGGGTATTATTTAATCATGGTTTGAAATTCATGTGTTTGTTTTAGAACGTTCATTCTACAATGGATTATGACGTTTGTTTTTGTTAGTATTGGTTCATGGATTTTTTTTAAGGAGAAATAAAATGGCTAGAAGTAAAGAGTTTGACGAAAAAGCAGTATTAAGAAAAGCAATGGAGCTTTTCTGGGCACAGGGTTATGAAAAAACATCCATGCAAGATTTGGTGGATCATATGGGGATACACCGCAGGAGTATATATGATACATTTGGTGATAAGCGTTCATTGTTTTTAGCTTCCCTTAATCACTATGAAGAGCTCATCGTCAATGAGATGGAAAGCATAATTAGTAGCACTTCATCCATTAAACAGACGATACGTGATGTTTTTATTTTCGTACTGAATTCCATTGAACAATACCCAAAAGGTTGTCTATCAGTAAATGCAGCCATAGAATTATCTTTGCTGGACAAAGAAATTGGACGCATAGTTACTAAAATGTTTAACCGTACTGAAGATATGTTTAATAACCTTATAAAACGGGGCCAGACTAGTGGAGAGCTATCAAAAGAAATCGATTCTGATAACACATCTCGTTTCTTACACAACAATTTGGTAGGTATAAGGGTACTAATAAAAACTAATTACAATAAAAAAGAATTAGAAGGCATCATCACTCTAGCACTTTCAGTGTTGGACTAGCTTTCTTTTTTTACCCTTTTTAGAACGTTCATTCTAAAATTAGCATGAAACAAACCATCATAATGATACTTATAAAATCGTTTTTTAATTTCTAAGGAGGAACACAAAAATGACAAACTTTAAAATACCAACAGAATCAGAATTTATTGAAGCAGATGGAACTCGTTACGCATATAGAAAATTTGGTACACAAGATGGTATACCAGTAGTATTTCTTGTTCACTTTAGAGGAACGATGGAAAACTGGGATCCAAACATGCTTGAACCTATTGCAAATACACGCCCAGTAATCTTATTTGACAATAAAGGGGTTGGTGAGACCGATGGACTAACGCCTACTACAATTGCTGATATGGCAAAAGATACAGCAACATTTATAAAAACTCTTGGATTAGAACAAGTTGACATTCTTGGTTTTTCCATTGGTGGCATGGTTGCACAAGAGCTAGCTCTACAAGAAGGAGATTTAGTAAGAAAAATTATTATGGCAGGTACTTCGCCTGAATCTGGTATTAATCCAAATCCAGAGATTTTTGAAAGAATGAATCGTCACGGCGGAACGGAAGAAGATGAAATAAATGATTTTATGTTCTTTTTCTACGGACAAACCGAAACAAGTAAATCTGCAGGAATGGCTTCACTACAAAGAATTTTTAATCAGAAAAAAGTTAACAGTTCAGAACAAGTAAAAGAGGCACAATTACAAGCCATTGCAAAATGGGCTAAACAAAGATCCAATCATGATTATGAATGGTTACAAAACATCAAACACCCTGTACTTGTTACTAATGGTGTTAATGATGTGATGGTACCGACTAAAAACAGTTATATCTTAACAGAGAAATTACCCAAAGCACAGCTGATTATATATCCTGATTCTGGTCACGGGCACCTGTTTCAATTTCCAGAACTATTTGCAGAACACGTAAATTCATTCCTTGATTCTAATTCTTATTAAAAAGGAGATTCATATGAGCAGATTATTTGAAAAAGTTCGTATCGGAAACATTGACCTGAAAAATCGTATAGGAATGGCTCCGATGACTAGAAGTAGAGCTTAACCAGATGGTACGCCGAGCGATTTAGTAGCAGAGTACTATGGTCAGCGTGCTTCAGTCGGTTTAATTATAAGCGAAGGAACCCAACCTTCAGATGATGGGCAAGGTTACACTAATACACCTGGTATTTATAAAGAAAATCATATTAAAGGGTGGAAAAAAGTAACTTCTAAAGTTCATAGTGAAGGCGGTCATATTTTTGTTCAGCTTATGCATGTGGGACGTGTATCACACCCTGATAACACACCTCACCCCCGCCAAGCAGTTGCACCGTCAGCTATTGCACCTGGTGTAGAAATTTTCACGGCAGAAGGAATGAAAGATATTCCAACACCAAGAGAATTGAGTGGGCTTGAGATAAAGGATGTTATCAATGAGTTTCGTTTAGCAGCACGTTCAGCAATTGAAGCTGGTGCAGACGGAGTTGAAATTCACGGAGCGAATGGTTATCTGATCCAACAATTCCTTAGTGAAAACTCCAATCATCGTCAAGATGCATACGGTGGTACGATTGAGGGGCGTTCTCGATTCGCTATTGAAGTAGCTAAAGCAGTTGTTGATGAAATAGGAGCAGAAAGAACAGGCATCCGTTTTTCTCCTCAAGGAACACTGCAAGGCATTGATGAGGGGGAAAATAGCCTTGAGATGTATCGTTATTTAATAAGTGAATTAAATAAGCTTAACCTTGCATATCTGCATTTAATGCACTTTGGAAACGAGCAATTCCTAAAAGATGTGCGTCAACTTTGGGATCAATCACTTCTTGTTAACCGTCCAGGTCGTCCTCTAGATCAACTTTCGTCTGATGTAGATAATAATCTTGCAGATGTAGTCACAGTAGGCACTTGGGTACTAGCTAATCCAGACTTTGTAGAACGGATTCAATCAGGGGCTCCCCTAAACGAACCTGATAAAAACACGCTCTATGCAGGAGGAAAAGAAGGTTATACAGATTATCCTTTCTTAAAATAATTTATTTAATATGAATATCCCATCTAGGGATATTCATAATCTTTTTTCTTAGGTTCGTTATGAAAAGATACATGTGCGTTAAATAAAAATGTGGAGGATTGTAATGAAAGCTTTAGCAATTGAAACCTACGGTAAAAATCCAAATTTTTTAGACTTCCCTATGCCCAAAATAAATAATGACGAGGTCTTAGTTGAGATATATGCGGCAAGTATAAATCCTCTTGATACAAAAATTCGAAAAGGTGAATTAAAATTAATATTGAAATACAAGATGCCGTTAATTTTAGGAAACGATTTTTCTGGAAAAATTGTCGAAGTAGGTACTAGTGTCACGAAGTTTAAAGTCGGTGATGAGGTATATGGTCGACCTAGAGCAAATAAAATGGGAACTTTTACTGAATATATCTCTGTCAGCCAAGAAGATATTGCATTAAAACCTAAAAATTTAAGTTTTGAAGAAGCCGCCTCCATCCCTCTAGTCGGATTGACATCCTACCAAGCTTTACATGATATTCTGCGAATTGAAAAAGGACATAAAATATTAATACATGCAGGATCAGGGGGAGTAGGAACATTTGCTATCCAACTTGCAAAACATATGGGGGCTTTTGTCGCAACTACAGCTAGTGATGGTAGTGATTTGGTAAAATCTCTTGGCGCTGACGAAGTTATTAATTACAAGACAGAAAAGTTCGAACATTCTATCCGTGACTACAACGCAGTTCTTGATACCATTGGGGGGGCGACGTTAGAGAAATCATTTGTAACATTAAAAAAAGGAGGAAAGATTGTTTCTATATCTGGAATCCCGAATGGTCGCTTTGCTAAAGAAAACGGATTTAGCTCATTAAAAAAAACCTTATTTTCCATTGCAAGTTATAAACTTACGAAGCTAGAAAAAAAACATAATGTCCAATACACGTTTCTTTTTATGAAGCATAGTGGGGAGCAGTTGAAAATTTTAACAGAAATGTTAGAGTCAGAAGTAATTAAGCCTACACTTGATAAAGTTATTATTTTCGAAGATGCCCAAAAAGCATTGGAGTATGCAGAGACTGGAAGAGCAAAGGGAAAAATAATACTTAAATTGAAATAATCAGTCTTATCTAACAAACCTGTAGAAAGTGTTTGTTTTTTTAACTTATCGAGGTTGCTAATAGAACTAACGGGGCAGGTTAGTTTAAGATAAACCATGCAAACATCATTAAAAAGAAAAAGCTAAAGATCAGTATAGGCTTTAGCTTTTTCTTAATTCCTTATATTTTTTCCCCCACTCGCCCATACTCTCTAGTATAGGAATAAAACTTTTCCCTAAAGATGTTAGCGAATATTCTACCTTTGGAGGAACTTCTTTATATACTTCTCTGTGAACCATTTGGTCTTCTTCCAATTCTCTCAACTGACGTGTCAGTATTCCTTTTGAAATATCAGGTAAAAGCCTTTGTAGTTCATTAAATCTTCTTGTCTGTCTGCTTAAATGCCATAAGATAATTATTTTCCATTTTCCTGCAATTATGTCTTGAGTTTCTGTAACTGGACAAACCTCTATTTGGTCCTCTGGAGGTTCACCGAACCTACTTCGTGCCATAATCAATACCTCTCTTTCTTGATGGTACTATTTTTGTGACTATGTTATAAAAAAGTGACTACTTTTAAAAAAACGTCTAACACTATAATATTAGATTACGATTAGTAATCATATAAAAGGTTATTAAATATTTGGAGGTTATTTTAAATGAAACATCTTGTTGTTTATGCACATCCAAACCCTGAAAGCTTAAATCATTCTATCTTGGGAACAACAGTCAATACATTAAAGAAAAATGGTCACGAAGTTGTTGTCCGTGATTTATATGCACTTGATTTTCAACCTGTACTTAAACCAGAAGATACAGCAGCTATGAAAGTAGGAAAAACTCCTGATGATATTAAAATTGAACAAGAATTTATTGCTGAAGCAGACGTAATAACATTTATTTACCCTATTTGGTGGACAGGTCTTCCAGCTATTCTTAAAGGATATGTAGACAGAGTATTTGCATTTGGGTTTGCTTATTCTGCTGGACCAGAAGGTGTAATTAAGTTATTAGAAGGTAAAAAAGGTTTTATCATCAATACACATGGTACTCCTAATGAGCTTTACGATGAAATCGGTATGACAGCAGGTTTGAAAGTAACTTCTGATATTGGAATATGGGATTTTACTGGAATTGAACCTGTGGACCATTTACTGTTCGGAAGTATTGGATACCTTGATGAAGAAGCATATAAAGGTATGTTAAAGAAAGTTGAAGATACAATTAATTCCCATTTTGCATAAACACATACAAAAATAACAAAAGACTACTCATAATTGGGTAGTCTTTTATTATTTTTGAAAGGGTCCTTATTTCACTTATGGGTGCGTTAGTTCTTTAAGAGCTGTGACGATCACTCTTTTTCTTGTGGAGCTAACGGGGTAATATTTAATATAATAAGAATTATAGATAGTATAAAGGACCGGAAATTCACTATATTAAAGGTGGGAAAGGACATTGCAAGAAAGTACCGATTATATTAAATTGATTCATTTACGAAAGAAAAGTTATCGGGTAATCCTGCTGGCGTAATTGCAAATGCAGAAGGTCTATCTTCGGGTGAGATGCATAGGATTGCTAGAGAGCTTAACTATTCGGAAACGGCATTTATATTTAAATCAGACAATAGCGAATCTGATGTACATATTCGTTTTTTACGCCAACTCATGAGGTGCCCATCTGTGGACATGCGACTATTGCTGCCCACTATGCTCGTGCAGTTGAAAATAGTTTAAATACAGGTAAAGTTTATCATAAAACTGGTGCCGGCATTTTACCAGTCGATGTGATTAATGAAGATAATGATTACAAAATTATAATGACGCAGGGTAGTATAAGTTTTGGTGCGGTGATTGACGGTCTAGCTTTAGAAAACATATTTACAGCTTTCAATATTGCGGGAAATGCTGTAATCGTATTTAAGTCCGAGTTCAGTATCAATCAATATTTTAGGAGGGATTCAAATGGATAAAAGAGTTCAATTTGACTTTGAAATAGAGTTTACTAATGGCGGTGGGCTTCAAGGGCAGGAATTCCGCCTTGATATTGATGGAGATGACATTACTGACCAAGAGTTAGCCAAGTATATTGTAGAGGATATGAGGTTACTAATGGTTGGGGAAGTTAAGATATTTAATAAAAAAATAATTAATGAAAAACATAAACGAAAACCTGTTGATGAGAACTCTGAAAAGTAATCGACTTCTTCAGCTAACAAGTGCGTTAGCTAAGATTGGAGCTGCCTTTAAGGCAGCTTTTTCTTATGCAATAAACGAGGTTGTTGAACAAACCTACATATATATTGTTGCAGTGTTTATTGAAAACGAAGAATTAAATTTGAAACCATAGAATAAGTATTAGATGGTAAAAGGGATTTCCTTAGTTATTTTTTCTTCTTTTGAATTTCTTTCCTGCTTATAAAACTACCCTAAGGTGAGTGAACATGAAAAATAGAATAAAAACAAAAATGATAAAAATACTCAGCGGAAACAGGGAAACTAGATTAACCGTTCAAGTTGCAGATACTCAAAGAAAAAGAGATAAGGGCTTAATGTTTGTTGGGAAATTACCCGAAAACGAGGGGATGTTATTTGTGTTTCCAGTAAAAATATATGGTGGCTTTTGGATGAAAAACACATTAATTCCTTTATCCATTGCTTTTCTTGATTCAGATGGGGAAATTCTAAAAATACTACATATGGAGCCTTGTAAAGAAGATATATGTCCTACCTATGATCCAGAAATTTCTTATCACTATGCAATTGAAGTGAATCTTGGCTGGTTTGAAAAGAATCAAATTAAAGAAGGGGATTATGTAAGATTTTATTGAAATTCATCTCACCTTACCTCTAGTTTTAGTGGTGAGGTGATTTTTTAGGTAAAATTACTGAAAAAAGGGTGCATTGGCTGAAGGTAGGAGCTGTCTTTATGGCAGCTCTTTCTTATGCAGCTATTGGTCAGTTTATAGGAGTTACATTTGATCTTTGTTCAAAGCTCTTTTCATAATGCTTATTGATTTTAAGTAACATGAGGGGTAATTTACTTTTTATGGTATTGTAAATACAGGGACTTATTCAGCTAAAGAGCAGTTATTACAAACGTTTATCTGAAACGATTGAATTGTGCTTTCTTAAGGGGGGATTAGCATAAATCGCTCACGGACCAATATGTTTCTCTTATTTTTGGCAATCCTATTTTTCGCAGGTATTATTCTTTTTTCATATAGGTTGTTTGTTTGGGGATTATTGCCACTCATATTCTTGCTTATTCTCTACATCTCACCTAATAAATACCGTTCATCAGTTTCTCTGTTCATTTTCTTCTTATTAGGTACATTGGTGTATCAACTCGGAAGCAGCTATATCAATGAATGGAACATATCCAAAGAAATGAAAATCATAATAAACAGATGTTTACTTATGTTCATTATGATTGGAACAATGATTTCACTATTGTTGTCTAAGCAGAAGATATTTTTCTACACACTATTACCAGATTGGCACAGGCGTATCACAATGCCGTTTCATACAATTAAATTACCGTATTTTTTACTTATTGGGCTAATGGTATCGAGCACATTACTTATACCATTATTTAGTCAAGAAATGAGCGATTTAAAAACAGTATTACTTTTCGGTATATTGTTTGCCATCATAAACGCTACACTTGAAGAAGTAATTTGGAGAGGTATTATGTTATCTAGTTTAAAAAGAAATGTTTCCACCTTTTATGCTGTCGTAATAACCAGTATCGGGTTCGGGCTACTACATATATCAATTGGAATTCCTGTATTAATAAGCTTACTTTTTTCTTTTGGGGGGCTTTTTTATGCAATAGTAGTTTTAAAGAGCGATAGTATATATCCATCCATAGTTTTTCACATTGTTATCAACTTGGGTATGGTTTTCAATGGCTGGATAATTTGAACTTATACCATACCGGGTGCTTTAGCTGAAAAATCGGAGCTGTCTTTAAGGCAGCTTTTCCTTTTTGCAACTTCGGGGCAGATTAAGATATATCCATCTGTTTAATTGAGTGCCAGCTCATGTTATAATGAATAGCTTACGATAATTACTGTTTCTGAACGGATGCCAGAAAAGCCTCCGCATAGCGATAAAATATGGAGGTGTAAGAGAATGAATAAACAATGGACGATTGGTAAAATTAAAGAATTTGTTGAGAACAATTCGGAAAGTAAGTTGCTGACGACGGAATATCACGGTTTTTCTCAAAAGTTACTATTTAAATGTACATGTGGCAGCAACTTTGAAAAAACATTCAAGAAATTCAAAAATAATAACCAACGTAAATGTGATGTGTGCCAACCGCCTAAAGCGGCACGATAACATATAGTGAATAAACCGAAGTGCTAATTTCTATTAAAGAGAAGTTGGCACTATTTTTATTTTGAGAAATAAAAGTGGATTTCACTAAAGGGGAGTTTAGACGAATAATCCTTCTGGAACTACCGGGTGCTTTAACGGAAGATCGGAGCTGAAGCTTTTTCTTTGTGCAACTAAATACCCAGGAAAGTTGAGTAGCATGTTACAATAAAAGACGGTTTGCGGAAATTTTTTCTAATAATAATTTTAAAGAAGCGGGATCAGCTAATAGTGAGGTGCGGAATGAAAAGTTCGAAAAAGAGAAAAAAACAATCCGAAAAAATATTAAAGACCCTAAAGGTACCAATAAATAAACATTTACCCTTAACGGAAAATGAAGAAGAAGTTTCCCTTAGAACAAAGGAAGAAATTATAAACAGAATTATTTCATTAGCAATAGTCTCAGCAAAAGCCATGGAGGCTCCGCCAGAAAAAATTGAGGAATTTATTGAAAGGTATAATGCTAATGAATTATTCACAGAAGAGGAACAAAATTTTTAAAAGAAAAAACAACCTAATCAGAACGAGCTGATCCAATACTCTTGGAAGTTAGAATGTATTTGGCTGCTGCTTTGGTCTGTAAATCTAATATCCGATATAGATGTCCCAGCCGATACGTGCAATGCTGAATATGTTTTTGAGAAGGTTTTTTCTCTTCATTCTAAACAAGAGCTGCTTGGTGAATCCACTTTAAAACCAACCAGTGATATATTAGATAGTCTTGATTTCATTTATAGGGCACATTGGGCGGTACGAGAAGCCCAAATAAATCATTTGGAAGTTCCATCATCTCTAGATGAAGGCGTTGTATATGAAAGGCACTACACTCTTAATTGGCTAGTGAATTATATGGATCAAGAATGGGAGGAAATAAGTACAGATACATAAAAGCTGCAATACATACTTTTTTGCTCCTATATCAGGGTTATATGTGAAGTTATCCACTTAATCTAACAGGTAGGAAGGTTGCTCAGGCAGCCTTTTTCTTATGGCACTACGGAGGCAGGCTAGCTGAATAAGGGACGAATTACCAGTACAAAAGTTTTGATATTTTGAGATAATCAATAAGCACCAAGACTTTGATTTGTGCTTGGTTTTAGGTATGTATAAAATTAAGTGAACATTTCATGGGGAATGTATACTAGGTCTATCAATCGGAATATTGATTGCGGCCTAAGGCAATACACAGATAAAATTACATATAAATGGTAGGTTCCATAAAATAAATAGTTAAATAACTTAAGCTTAATTAACTATAGGTCGGTTTAGTTGAAGAGTGAGTCGCGACGAGAGCTCTTTTTTCACGTAAAAGAACAGGCATGTTATAGTATAGGAGAACCGGATTTTATATGATCTGTGGTAATCTTAATCATCAAAGGAGTTTATTCATAATGCATGTGCTACAAAAAACACAAAAAATAGTTCGCTATCAGAATCAACAGGGCAAAATACATTACGGTATTGTTGAGGATGACATGATATTACAACTGTCTAGCAGTTTTGCTGAACTTGTCAACAAGGAAATAAAGTATGACGGGGTCGAGCTGAAATATAGTGACGTGAAAATCTTGGAACCTGTAAAACCATCGAAAGTGGTTAATTTCGGCTGGACATATGCTGGTCATGCGAAGGAAACGGGTGGAGAGGCAAACCTTGTTGAACCATTTTTATTTTTAAAGCCATTATCTTCGCTTATTGCAGACAAGGAGAATATTATCCTTCCTCCAAACGAGCTATCCAACCAAGTGGAACTTGAAGGGGAAGTGGCCCTTGTCATTGGAAAGCGCGGAAAAAACATCAAAGAAGAAGATGCGCTTGATTATGTATTTGGTTGCACGATATTTAATGATGTCACAGCAAGAGATCTAACAAAAAAAGATCCGCAGTTTACGCGGGGCAAAGGATTTGATACATTCGGACCTTTGGGACCGTGCATCGTTACCGGGGTGGATCCTACAAATTTAAGGATTGTGACCACTTTAAACGGCCGTGTTGTCCAAGACGGAAATACCAATGAAATGTCACTAAGCATTCCGTTTCTAATCAGCTGGCTTTCACAGGTAATGACACTGGAGCCCGGTGACATTTTGGCTACGGGTTCACCATCTGGCAGCTGCACGATCAAGTCGGGGGATGAAGTCGTTGTTGAAGTCGAGAATATCGGTCGGTTATGTAATGGTGTCCAGTAAGATTTGCTGGAATTCCTAATAAGTTAACAAAGATCAGAGCTGCCTTTAAGGCAGCTTTTTCTTATGCATCGGGGCAGGTTAGTTGAAGAAGAAAGTTTGTTGCAAGGGAGAAAAAATTGATGAAAATAAAGAAAAAAACCGTTCAGTTTTCTGAACGTAAACACATTTTAGGTTTGTTAGAAAAATTAATATAAATTAAGGTTTTTATACCAAAACCCACTAAAAATAAGCCAGTTAATTTTGGAAAATCTTCTGGGGTTTTTTTACCCATTTTTTACGTACTCTATTAGATATACAAGAGTTAGTAACCATGATGCAGAGAGTAAAGGTTTAGTTGCATTTTATAAATGATTTATTAACTTTCTGCATTTAGCCCCCTATGGTGAAGCAAAGAGAATTGTTTCGCTAGAAAAGTTGGTGTATATGGCATATCATTTTGGAGCCACGAAACGATTGTACCTATTAAAGCTGAAGTTTCATACCATATCAATATATCTTCTTTTACGATTTCAGTTACATGGGATCGTCTCCCGCTTTCATCTATCCTAGTAACTAGGAACTAATTGAATTTTTCTTGAAGTATAGATCAGTGGAATGTTGAACTAGTGGATGTTTTACGGTAATAAAAAATAAAAGCAGACGAAACAGAGAGATCTATAGAAATTCTCTCTGTACCTCTGCTTTTGAATGAACATTAAAATAAAATCACCAATTATTTCTCAAAACAATTTTTCCCATCGCCTTGCCTGACTCCAAGTACTCATGGGCTTTTGAGACTTCTTCAAACGTAAACTTGTTTGGATCCACAAGCGGGCGCAGCTTACCTTCCTCAACCACACTGGCAACCTTCTTCAAAATTTCTCCATATTGCTTATGCATGTCCTTGTTTAATATCTTCAACAACATAAAGGTAACATGTAGGGAGAGCCCTTTTGAATGCACGGGGGAGAGGTCATGAGTCGAACGGGCAGCAATGGCTGCTACTGTTCCATGTACCGCGGCTGCCTCAAAAGAGCGATCAAGGTTTTCTCCGCCTACCGTGTCAAAAACAACGTCAAAACCTTTTCCGTCTGTATATTTTTGTACATAATCGTGAACGCTTTCTTCTCGATAATTAATAGTTACATCTGCACCAAGACGCGTGCCAATCTCCAGTTTCTCTTGCGAAGAGGCAGTTGTATAGACTGTTGCGCCTCCCCATTTGGCTAGCTGAATGGCAATGTGTCCTACACCCCCGGTAGCTGCATGGATCAGTATATTTTGTCCAGGGACAAGATTTGCCCGATTAAATAAAGCTTCCCATGCTGTAATGGAAACTAGTGGTAAAGCAGCGGCTTCTTCCATCGTCAAGTTTTTCGGCTTGTGAGCAAGTAAATCAGCATCTGCAAGCATGAACTCTGCAAGTGCACCGCCAGTCCCTTTAAAACCACCCGCGCATCCAAACACTTCATCGCCAACTTTAAACTCAGTCACTCCTTCACCCACTGCAGATACCAAACCTGCGACATCACCATGTAAAACGGCTGGGAACTCGGGGGAAACGGCTGGAACTGCACCAGCACGGACTTTCGTATCAATAGGATTTACACTTGAAGCCTTGACTTGAATAAGTACATGTCCAGGTTTTAGTTCGGGTTTTGAAATCTCTTCAAGCTGAAATACGGATGGATCACCAAAAGATTGAATAATTTGTGCTTTCACTTTAGTCACTCCTATTTATTTTTATGGGGAATGTTTCATTAATGCATAATGAAAAGTAAGAATATTTAGTCTTTGTTTGTAAAATCAATGATACTGTATCTACTATAAAATTAACAGTTACACACATTATTGTTTAATAGAATAAAATTTGTAATATAGTATACTGACTTTATAATTTGAACAGGTGCTATAAGGGAGTTGCATTGGCAACTCTTTTTTTTTTGCAATTTAAAGGGGCAGGATAGTTGAAGAGTGCTCTTTGACCTTTAATTAGGCCAGATAATTGATAAAGGAATTCTGGAATGATTGTAGAATCTTAGAACAAAGAGGTAGCTGTATAGTGGAGGTGTATTAATGGAGATAAGACCAGTAGAAAAAGAGGAATATAGTTTTATTGAAGACTTTGTATATGAGATATTCAAAAATACCACTTATTCAAATGGATTAGCTGAAAAAGCTTTGGTGAGAGAGATCCGGCAAAAACACTATTATATTCCACAGCTTGATTTAGTTGTTGAGGAAGAAGGGGTAATTATAGGTCACTTTATCCTTTCAAAACTTCCAATTAGTAATAGGTATGAAAATGAAATGTTGATGTTATCACCAGTTTCGGTGGCAATTAATAAACAAGGTCAGGGTATTGGTACGTATATGTTGCAGGAAGGTATTAAATTAGCTGCTAAAATGGGGTATAAGGGAATTATTGTTGAAGGAGATGATCGATACTATCAACGCTTTGGATTTAGAACATCAACTGAATTCGGAATCTATGCGTCCAAGAAAAATCCTCCACCTTCTATTGAGAATTTAATGGCTATGGAGTTGTGTGAAAATGGGTTGGAAAATATCTCAGGTGAAGTAGATTATTCGATATATACTGCATTGACACATTGACAGTCATATCGATCCTATACAAATTCAAGATTTTGAGGAAGTTAAGCCATGAATCGTGGGTTAATCAATCTTTCACTAAAGGGCGATTCTTTAATAAGAATCGTTTTTCTTTATGAACTAACAAATGCTTTACTTCATTACCAGGAGCTGATCAGCAGCTCCTTTTTTGATGCAATAATATGGTAAAATGAGTAAAAAAGGAGGGGCAATATGAAAGTGGTTCTTCAAGCAATTATAGGTTCAATTTTCATTCATATAATCTATGTAGTCGTTATGATGTTAGTCGGTTATATAAAAACAAAAAACTATAAACCGGATCTTGAGAATGCATGGGGGAAAGTAGAAAACCTTCAAAACGAGGTAGAGTTTGTGAGTGTTACGCCGCCTCATTTTTATGTTTTATCATTTTTAGGAGTTTCAGTAATATGTGGAATTGTAATTTTATCATATGAAAAGTTAATGAACTAACGGGGTATGTTAATTATTGAATGAATTTAGTGAAAAAGGACTTAATCATTAAAGGGGGAGAAGGATGGAAATTCGTTCAGTGAAAGGGTCAGATTACTATGCCATATCGCCGCTGATCAATGAATGGTGGGGAGGAAGGCAAATGTCTGATATGCTACCGAAATTATTCTTTGATCATTTTACAAATACAAGTTTCATAGCCGAAAAGGAAGGGGAAATAGTCGGTTTCCTAATAGGGATTTTATCTCAATCTCAGCCTGATGAGGCATATATTCACTTTGTCGGAGTGCATCCCAAATACAGAAAAAATGATATCGGCAGAAAGTTATATAATCAATTTTTCGATGTCGTTAATCAAAATGGCCGTAATGTTGTCCGTTGTGTAACGTCTCCGGTCAACAAATCTTCAATCGCCTATCATACCAAGATGGGATTTGAAATGGAAGAGGGAGATACATTCATTGATGATGTTTCAGTCCACTCTGACTATGACGGACATAAACAAGATAGAGTTTTATTCTTGAAAAAGTTATCAATGAACTAAGGTGGACCAGTAAAAATCCGGTCGGCCTTTTTTTATAGAATCCACTAAGGCAGGACTGTCAGCTAAAGCGTTTTTTATTCATTCCTAATGCTGCCTGGAATAGCACGTACAATACCCGTTCTTGTAATATTTCTCTGAAGAACCTCATAATTATCTAATCTGCTCATTGTATGCCCCCTTCATGATTGACTGGTTTTTTTTGTGATTTTCTGCTTCTTAGGCAGCTCTTCTTTTATGGTCCTATAGGGACAGGTTAGTTAAACGAAGATAAGATATAATTTGGATTAATATACAAAATTTTAATGAAAAAGAAGGGAAGCATGAAAATGACAGAAATGGTACCACTGACGTCGGAAAATTTGGAGCTATGTATCGATCTCTACATGAACGTATTTAATCGTGAACCATGGAATGAAAGGTGGACATATGAAACGGCTAAAGAGAGACTTTCCGACTTATTGCATACGCCTAAATTTCTTGGCTTTTTATTTCATATTGATCACAATCCAGTTGGTTTCATTGCTGGAAATAGTAAGGTGTCTTATCAAGGTTTAATTTATTATTTGGCAGAGCTTTGTGTGAATAATGAAATGCAAGGCAAAGGGCATGGCTCAAAAATGCTTCGTTCTTTAGAAGCTGAACTGCAGAAGAGAGAGATTAAAAGTCTATATTTATTAACGGCTAATGACGGTCTTGCAGAAGCATTTTATCTGAAAAATGATTATGTTGTAAATGAAGATAGGGTGGTTATGAAGAAAATTTTATTTTGATGATAAGTAGTCAAGGGGTGATGGAATTGTCGAAATCTGTAAAATTGTATCAATTAAGCCGAAAAATACATAAATGGACTGGTTTGGTTTTATCTGTTTTTTTTATGTTCATCGCAGTCACAGGCCTAGTACTTGTTTATATGATACCACTCGGAGTGGCTGATGAGTTAAGGACGGGGAAAGAGGCGAGTCCAGATCAAGCGATACCTATGGAGAAGGCCGTGTCCATTGCTACGTCTCAGGATCTTCCAGGTGCGGACTCGGTTGAAGATATATTTAGAATTGAATATAGACCAAGTGCAAATGTGTACCAGGTTCGCTTTAATAACGGACAAGGTGTTCAAATAGATGTAAGTACAGGAAAAGTGTTATCCACTAATCCAGATTACTCGACTTTCCTGATTACATTGCATGATGGAACCTTCTTTGGTGATTGGTATAGATACAGTATCCTCACATTGACGGGTTTATCCTTAATCCTGCTCTCGTTTTCCGGGTATTACATGTTCGGGTATCCTCTCTATAAGCGTTTAATGGCGAATAAAAGGAAATCTTAATATGAGGTGGTAATGTGTCTATAAAAGGTTTGAATCACTTTTTATTTTCAGTTTCTGATTTAGACAGTTCCATAGAATTTTATCAAAAGGTTTTTGATGCGAAATTATTAGTTAAGGGCCGAACCACAGCCTATTTTGATTTGAATGGAATGTGGATTGCCCTGAATGCAGAAAAAGATATTCCCCGTAATGAAATAAGCCAATCATACACACATATCGCCTTTTCCATAGATGAAGCCGATTTCATGAACATGTACGAGAAATTAATCGGATTGAATGTAAACATCCTGTCAGGACGTCCAAGAGATGAAAAAGATAAGAAGTCCATTTATTTCACTGATCCAGATGGTCATAAGTTTGAGTTTCATACAGGGACTTTACAAAATAGAATAGATTACTACAAACAAGAAAAAGCCCATATGGAGTTTTTCGACTGATAAGTAAGCCATCTTCAAATGAAAAGGGGAATGTTCATGAAAACTATTGGCCTTATTGGCGGCATGAGCTGGGAGTCATCATTGGAATATTATCGAATCATCAATGAAGAGGTAAAAGCCAAATTAGGAGGATTGCATTCAGCCAAGTGCATTTTATATAGCGTGGACTTTGAGGAAATCGAACGCTGCCAAGCTGAAGGGGATTGGGAAAGCTCCGGTAAATTATTAGGCGATGCAGCTCTGTCTTTGGAAAAGGCAGGTGCCGAAATGATTCTAATTTGTACAAATACGATGCATAAAGTGATTGGATATATTGAAGAAAAAGTCAGTTTACCGATTTTGCACATTGCTGATTCAACGGCAAAACAAATTCAAAAGTCCAAAATCAGTACGGTTGGTTTACTTGGCACTAAATATACGATGGAGCAAGACTTTTATAAAACACGAATTGAGACTAATGGTATCAAGGTCCTGATACCAAGTGAAGAGGATAGAAAAGTCATCAATAAAGTGATTTATGAAGAATTATGTTTAGGGGAAATTCAACAATCATCAAGGGATTATTACAAAAAGGTTATCAAGGGGTTAGTTGATGATGGAGCGGAAGGAATAATACTAGGCTGCACAGAAATTGGATTACTAGTAAAACCCGAGGATTCCAAAGTGCCATTATTCGATACAGCTGTCATACATGCCATCGAATCCGTTAATATGGCATTAGAAAAATGTTAGACACGGTAATAAGGAAGGTTGCAGCAGCCTTTTTGTTTTGCAACTAAAGGGGCAGAGTATGTAAATATTAGGCAAAAAGACGTTTGGAAATTCTTCCAAACGTCTTTTATTTAATTAGCATTAACTCTAAAGGTAAGAAACGACTCTCCTTTAAGTTCAGATGATTAAATGGTGGTTGCCATCAGCTCTCGTTCGTTTTCTTGTATGCAGACATGGAAGCATACGCAGATTCATTGAACCCTTTAACGATGAGCCAAACTGCTAAAATCATTTCATTAGCTGCTACTGGCAGTGCCAAAATAGCACCCCAAACAGAAATTTGTTGAATTACACCGAACATTACTAACAGGGCACAAATAAAAACAAGAGTTGCCCCGGTCATACCTAAGATCGGGATAAACCTGGGTACGAGCTTGGTTTTATAAAATATATAACTGTACATCATCGTGTTTATACCCAACAGGAAGAGGGGACCAAGCATAAATGTCCAGTCATGTACTGCTTTTAATACTATACCTGAAGTTTGAAAAGATACGGTATCCGGGGCACCTGCTGCTACAAATTCGCGGCTTAAGGTCAACAGGGATAGTACGCTGATTACACCAATAATGATGACAATCGCTTCAAGAAACCTGAAGCAAACATGCCAAAGAGCTATAGTTTCATTATACCTTCTTAAAATTGGAAACATTGTAGTTGCAGTACCAATCGCTGAAGCGACAAGAATTAATTCCATAAGCGCTCCAAGTGTCACCAGGTTGGCATGGTCAGACCCATTAATCAGATAATCCGGACCATTTAGGATAGGCTTGTATAAAATTAGACCTAATATTGCTGTAACTGCTGCAAGTATGAACAGAACCCCTACAATTATTGCGCTCTTTTTGGTAGTATTCATTTGTTCATCTCCCTTTTTAATGTATGGCGATAAGACTAATAACCGTTGGGTTACAAACAAGTTTAATACTTCACTACTTGTTATTTATCATATTACTGAGCTTATTCCAATTATTACTCTATTAGAAAAATAGGCAGCTAATCGTAGCATTTCTGTCTTTAACGTCATTACTGTTGTCAAAGTTATCATTTACAAAACCCTTATCTCAACTGTCGGCTACAGCTTAACTCCCAAAAGAAAGTCAATAACATTTGTATGTACATTCTTTAGAAGTGAAAGGAAAAGAAACGCTAATCAAAGTCCCCTTATCGAATAAGGGGTTCTGTTTTCATCAGACAAATGGGAATGAACGATTTTTTTATCTACAAGATGAACCATATTTGTATTTGAGGATTGAAATACATTCATTCTGAAAGTTGATGATGGACTTTCTGTCTGAAAGATGTAAAATATAGGTTTAATTGAAGTTCATCTTATTTACATAATGGATCTTAATAAAGGTTAAAGTGAAAAAACAATCAGGAGGAATTTTTCAATGGCTTTGTCCGAAATGAATAGTAAATTGTTTAGAATGATTAATGATCTAGGTAAACAATACCCCGATTTAAATCCATTTTTTGTATTCATAGCTGAATACATGATTTTTATCTTAGTATTGGCAGTCCTGATGTTTTTGTTTTCTCGAAGAAATAAAAATAGAATCATGGTAATCTGTGCATTTATTACACTAGTTATCTCGGAAATATTGGCCAAAATAGCAGGGCAGTTCCACTCGAATTATCAACCATTTGCTGAGTTGCCCAACGTTAATAAGTTAGTTGAAAAAGCGGTCAATAATTCCTTTCCAAGTGACCATACGATTATATTTTTTTCATTTTGTATAACCTTCTGGTTGTTCAAAAAGGGTTGGGGGTTTTTATGGGGAATTTTGGCTGTCCTTGTAGGTATTTCGCGAATTTGGGTAGGTGTCCATTATCCAGCAGATGTTCTTGTCGGAGCTATCATCAGTATCATTTCAGCCACGATCGTTTACAAAATTGTTCTTAAGTTAAGTCTTACTAAGAAATTTTTAGGAAATCAAGTAGAGGGCGAACAGTCCATTCTATCTGCCCTTTCCAAACAAAAGAAAGGTAAGTCAAAGGACTTTTAAAAAAGAGTTACCTAATATACTATTAAAATCATTGCTTCATTACAATTGTTGATATAAATATTATTTCAAGAACCAAGCAGGGCAGAAAATGATGCATTTATCAAAAGAAAAACATTTTGATGTTCTTCTTGAAATGTATGAATTATTAGACATTAAGTTTTAAATTAACCATTCTTCGACTGATCCGGATAGTATAACAAAGGGTTGCTGCGGCAACCTTTTTCTTTGGAACTAAAGGGGCAGGTTAATGGAATAAAAAGTTAATTAATCCATTGTTATCTGTATTATGTTAACTGCATAAATCAGTTGTACAGAGATAATAAAGTTGTTTAATTTGCAATTATTTTGCGGTAATGAAATTAAATATCAAATAAAGGAAATATCTTCCTTGTAGTCGAATATTAGCCTAGAACCATAATTAACTATTCCGATGAGGAGGATTCTTGTGCGTCCACGACCATTATCTATTGAAAATCCAGAGTATGATAGGTATGTTAGTCTTGTGCCAGATGGAGATATTGAAGAAATACTTAGTAAGCAACGAACTAAGACCATTACCTTCTTGAGCAGCATATCAGAGGAGTCAGCAAGGAAGGCGTACGCACCAGGGAAATGGACTTTAAAAGAAGTGATTGGGCATTTGGCCGACGTGGAACGTGTGATGTCGTATCGAATGCTTGCCATTGCACGAAATGAAAGTGCACCACTCTCGGCAATGGATCAGGATCAATACGTTTCTGCGGCAAACTTCAACAAATTATCCTGGGAACAGCTACTAGCTGGTTTAGACATGGTACGCTCCAACACGTTAAGTCTTATTTCAACCATTGATGATGCAGCGTGGGATCGTTATGGAACTGTAATGAACAGCCCAGTTTCGATAGGTACCTTTGCATATGGCATTGTCGGGCACGAGTTACACCATATGAAAGTGATTAGTGATAAATACTTATAAGTCTTTTTCTATTAATGAAAAAACCTAATTTCTCATTTAATGCTGAGAAATTAGGTTTTTTAATATTGAAACTTCCTTAACGTTGTAAATCCGCATTTTCCTGACGCTACTGTACAGAGATAATAAAGTTGTTTAATTTACAATAAAGTCATTAAAAAATAATAATGTTGTTTAAAAACCCTTATGTCACTAACGGGGCAGGTTAGTTGTATACGAACTGTGCATATTCATATTTATTAACTTATCGATTTCCTCTCTTTCAAAAGCTGAATAAAAAGCACTTTCTATTTAACTTTTCTAAAAATATAATGAAACGGAAAGGAGGCAATAAGAATGAAACATAATTCTATGCACCAATGGCATAAAGAGCATAATAAACGGGTAGCAGAATTTCACAAAAAACACGCTGCTCAAGTAGCTAATGGAGAAAACGGAAACGGTTGGTTAGCCAAGCTCGAAACGTGTTTTTTTAATAAAGTACTTGTTCCTCTTAAAGTTGTGAAATAACATCTTTTTTTCTGCTCCTGCTTTTTGAGGAGCAGTTATTTTTTGATTTTATATAAATACTTTATGACACAGTATGTGTCATCTCTGCAATAAGTCTTATAGAACTAACAGGTGCTTTAGCTGAAGATCGGAGCTGTCTTTAAAGGCAGCTTTTTCTTTATGGAACTATCGGGACCTAATTGTTCTTTTCCACCGAAAATATACGAAATACCTATTTTTTGTAAATAAGCAAGATAAGCATCAGAGACTAGCTCTGTAAGAACTTCTACTATATGATCTTCTGTCCTATTCTCACTCCATTCTGAAATGTAGTTTTTTGTCCATCCTAATTTCCCAGAAGCGTCTACTGCAATTGCATACGTTTTAGCATCTGTAGTTGCTACATAATCAGTTCTTGGTATTGACGGAATGTTTTCATGTGTTAAATCTAATTTATGTCCAAAGGTAAAGTTTTCCTCCATGGTAATCCTGCCACACATCCATGCTTTGCATCCGTAACGTTCATGAATTTTTTCATACTCGTCAATAAAATATTGGGTGCGTTCTTCTTCCAAATAATCCCCAATTTTTCCCCATCCAATGATGTCAGCATGTGGCATATTATATATGGCCTTTCCAAAGTATTCCTCCTTTCTATAAGAACACATCATAATCCTAGGATTGATATAAAAAATGCCCTGAATAACAGGGCATTTTTTATCCTCAACTATTATTTTACTTTACTGTATTCCTCATCTGTTACTGGTTCCAACCATTCCGGTGTACCTGCAGTGATTGCAATGTGTTCAAACCAGCTATCTTTTGTAGCACCATGCCAGTGTTTTACACCATCGTGGGTGACAATAACATTTCCAGCTTTTAAGAATTGAGCAGGTTTACCTTCTTCTTGGTACCAACCTTCGCCACCAGTTACTAATAAAAGTTGGAATCCATCACGATGAATATGCCAGTTATTTCTGCATCCTGGTTCAAAGGTCACATTCCCTACACCAACACTCACTTTAGGGTCAGCAATTAATGATTTAAGATAACTTTGTCCCACGAAATATTCTGCATATGCTTCATTTTTCTCACCCACTGGGAAAATGACGCCATTTTTTACTTCTTCATGTTTTGCCATTTTAACTCCTCCATGAAACTATATTTTTTATTATTAACCTACTTGAACTGTGGGGCGTATAATCATTTCATTAATTCCTACATCAGATGGTTGTTCAATGGCAAAGGCTATTGCACGAGCGATACGGTCAGAATCGATGGCAGCTTTGTAAAATTCATCTAATCCTGCTTTCATTGCTGGGTCTGTTGTAGTTTCTAACAATTCGCTTGTAACAGCTCCAGGAGAGATATTTGTTACACGGATATCCGTGCCACTCATTGCTTCTTCTTGGCGTAAACCTTCAGAAATGGCTTTTACAGCAAATTTAGTACCACAATATACCGTTCCACCAGGGTAGATGTTATGTCCAGCTACAGAAGAAAGATTAATAACGTGACCTGATTTGCGTTCTCTCATAGATGGAACGATAGCAGCGATAGCATACAATACACCTTTGACGTTAACATCAATCATCATATCCCATTCATCAACTTTATTTTCTGCAAGAAAAGCTTGTGGCATGATTCCAGCATTGTTGACTAGCACATCAATTTTTCCAAACTCATTAAGAGCATATGCAGCGAGTTCTTCCATCTGTTGACGAGAAGTAACATCTGTTACTTTATAAATAGCTTTTCCACCATTGTTTTTAATTTCATCTTGTAATTTCTTTAAACGATCTTCACGACGAGCTGCAAGTACCAACTTTGCACCTTTAGAGGCAAGTTCTTTTGCAGTAGCTTCTCCAATCCCAGAAGAAGCACCTGTAATAATGACAACTTTATCTTGAATATTTGACATAATAAATAACACCCTTTCTTAATTTTCAGGAATAATTTCGTTCACACATGTTAATGCATTCAATGTCCTTGGAAAACCTATATATGGAAGGCAGTGGGTGATTGCGGTGATTAAAATTTCCTTATCATTGTCCACATTTTTGTTACCCTGCACATGTGCTTTTACTTGACCTTCAGCACCACCTAAAGCAGTTATGATACAGAGTGTTAACAACTCTCGTGTTTTCAAATCAAGTCCGCTCCGGGTGTAGAAGTCTCCGAAGCAAAAAGAGGAGAGATAATCCTGTATGTGCTTTTGATTTTCTGGTGCGCCTTCTCTCACTTTTGCAATGACATCACCAAAAATCTCTACCTGTACTGAAAGTCCCTTGTCAAAACGATTATCTTCAACAACATTCTTTTGGCTTTCAATTGGTAACGCAATATTCTTGGATTTGAAAACCTCATTGACTTCATTGATAGCATTTAACGTTTTCGGGAATCCAATGTACGGAGCACATTGGTAAACAGCCTCTTTGATCTCTACAGCTGTTAGCCCCACATTCAGTGCAGCACTAACATGTGCTTTTAGTTGGGGCAATGTTTGATTGGTCGCAAGAACCACCAGGGTAATCAACTCACGCATTTTATCGTCAAGGTTACCTTGATAAAATACTTCCCCGAAAATGAAATGGCTTAGAATGTCCTGAAAATCAGGATCAGTAGCATGTGCGGCAGTTACTCCCTCACCAAATAGCTGTTTGAACTTTTCCTGGCTCTTTTCAACACGGTCCATAACTAAACCCCCTCTTTGGAATTAATTAACTCTTCTATTATTCCAAGGTAGTAAAATTTGATGTGTTAGTAAATCATATATTGATGCGGTATCGCACATCTGTATATAATGTAAAATGAAAAGAGGATGTCTGCAACAATCAAAACGCCAGGATTTGTGCGTTATTGCACAAGTTAATTGAAATTGTGCGATAATTTTTAAGAAAGTTTGGTGAAAACTACAATGTCAAGGGTAGATAGAAGAGTACAAAAATCCCAAGAAGCAATAAAAAATGCTTTTATTGAACTAATGTCTGAAAAAAGCTTTGATCATATTACGATACAGGATATTTCCGACAGAGCAAATGTCGGTCGCAGAACGATTTATGACCATTACATGGATAAATTTGATTTACTGGATAAGCTTATTGAAGAACATATTAACGAACTAAGGATACTGTGCGAATCGGCATCTGAATTGAATTTTGTCGAGGGAAATCTGATTTGGTTTGAATACTTTGAACTTAATAGTTCATTCTTTTCAACAATGTTAGGGAGTAAAGGAGCCCCTGCTTTTCGTAGTCATTTCCTGGAATTTGTAATCCAAGAGTTAGAGGGTGAAGTAGATGTAACTGAAGGGAAAAATCAAGGTTTAAGTAAGGATTTAATTCTTAAATTCTTTGGGGCAGCTATAGTAGAAATAGTAGAAGCGTGGTTCACTAATGGATTATCAGAACCGACTCAAGTCGTGGCAGAACAAGTGGGGCTTTTGTTAGATAGGAATTTATAGTTAAAGGATAGTTTCTCAGCAGCGTCGATTTAAAGTAGAAGTGTAAAATTAAAAGGCTGACAGTTTTTAAAAAATCACTGCTTGAATAGGTGCGGTGAACCGTATCATAAATAAATGACAATGCCATTTGGTACCAAGGTTTTATATTCGTTCTTCAGTAATCGGGTGCGATTCTTGAATAGACTTTATAGTGGGTGATTAAAGATGCACAACTGACTGGGAAAACAATCTTTACTAATGACTTCTTATTTTCTTCAAGTAATTTTATTCATTTTGATGTACCAAGAATTTTGCTGAATGTTTTTTATAAAAATAATTTGGACCAAATACAAATGTTTACTAGATCCCGAAGGGTGGACTGACTATTTTTCTTAAAGTAATGTGTTTAATTGTTTTGCGATTTGAGCCATAGTTAATAATTATTTTTCCAATTTGTAACCCTCCTATCTAGGGAATGGAATATTATATTAACTTCTTCGGCAGTTCTCCAATAACCTACCACCTTAAGGAACTTCTTTATATACTTCACTGTTAATCATTTGGTAACAACTTTTGATTTGGATAGATCATCTTGGGTTCATTTAATCTTGTTCATTTAACCTTCTTAATCTATAGTAGATGGATATATAAGGTGTAGAGGTGAAGAGATGGCATTGCGGCTATTAAGGTATTTTATTTTTTTTCTTGGATTAACTTTCTTTGGATTAGGGAATGCGATTGCGGTGAATGTTCAATCCTTGGGGCTGCATCCTTGGGAGGTTTTAAACGTCGCCCTGTTCGAGCGGTTCGGGTTCACAATTGGTACGTGGAGTGTCATGTGTGGTTTAGTACTTGTGTTGATCACCTTTGTCGTGGATAGGAAGTATATTAATATTGGTACCTTTCTAAATGCCTTGTCAATCGGCCCGATCATGGATTTCTTTTTGCATCTTGACATTCTTCCTCATGAAACGGAGCATTGGTGGTTGAATATACTCATCTTGTTGATGGGTATCATCATAACCGGAATTGGCGGAGGAATTTATGTGGCTGCGGGAATTGGGGCTGGTCCTAGGGATGGTTTCATGCTTTCCGTTTCGGAAAAAACCGGGTTATCGGTCAGTTGGGCAAGAATCGTTGTCGAGAGCCTCATCTTGATTATCGGGTTCATCCTTGGAGGTCCAGTGTTTATTATGACGTTTGCATATACCTTTATTCAAAGCCCGATCTTTCAGTTTTCCATGAAGCTGATGCGTTCCTTTATCGTTAGTTTGGAGCAGAAGCGAAAGGGACAATTTGAGATTCCGTTATAATTGGAAGGCGGATGTCCTTTGGTCACCTCCTTGCGTGCTCTTATTCCACTAACGGGTGCTTTACTTCATTATCAGGAGCTGATCAGCAGCTCCTTTTCTTATGCAACTATCGGGTCAGGTTAGTAATAAGAGATATAATTTTATAAAAGCTCACAGGTGGTGGGAAGATGACTTTAAAAGAGTTTATTGAGTTCCAAGAAGGTATAGCAATCGGGGAAGAATACTCATTTATATATCAAAATGAAGAATATTGGATAAGCCAAAATCCAGGTGCATATTATCTTACGCGAGTCAGAGGTGCCTATACTCAAGAGTTTGAAACTTCTGAGGCTCTTTTTAAATACGGAACAATCGAAGAAAAACTACTTTCAGAAATTTATATGGATTTTGAGTGGTAAAATAAATGTTGATATATTCTTGTTGAACCAACGGGTGCGTTAGCTGAAGATCGGAGCTGTCTTTAAGGCAGCTTTTTCTTATGGAACTAACGGGGCAGTTTAACTCTATAAAAAATTGGAAGGTAAATCCAATTAATAGTATAGTCATATGTAACAGCTCCTTTTTGTGGTCTTTTTCTTGATCGAAGAAAAATTCAGCTGAGGGGTATTGTACCAAATAATTTACATTGCTTTTATTTTTTGAGAAAGTAAAGGTACAATTAGTACTTATATAGTTTTATGATGATAAAAGATAATGAGGTAGGTAAAAAAATGATTGCAAAAACAGAAGAAGATTTTAACGGTTTGAAGGAAATTGGCAAAATTATTGCCTCAATTAGAGATGAATTGGTACAAAGAACAATTCCTGGCATAACGACCAAAGAACTTGATGATATAGCCGGAGAACTTTTAGAAAAAGCAGGTGCAGTTTCAGCTCCAAAAGGTGAATATGATTTTCCTGGCTACACTTGCATTAGTCTTAATGAAGAAGTGGCACATGGTATTCCGGGTCATCGGGTTATTCATGAAGGGGATCTAGTAAATATAGATGTATCTGCTTCAAAGAACGGTTATTTCGCAGATACAGGAATCTCATTTGTAGTAGGAGAAGGAGAAGAAGTATTAACGAGATTATGCGACGTTGCTAAAAAGGCATTTGAAGCAGGTCTTAAGAAAGCAAAACCCGGTTCAAAAAAAAGCAGAATCGGAAAAGCAGTATTCGAAACTGCGAGACAGCATGGATTCACTGTTATCAAAAACCTTACAGGACATGGTGTTGGTCGTAGAATACACGAAGCACCTGACCATATTTTAAATTATAATGATCCATGGGATAATGAAATGTTAAAGGAAGGGATGGTTATCGCATTCGAACCATTCATCTCAACCTTTGAAGAAGAAGTATTCCAAAAAGAAGACGATTGGACCTATGCTACAGAAAAAAGCTATGTAGCTCAATTAGAACATACGATTATTCTTACTAAAAATGGTCCGATTATTGTCACACTTTAATTTAAACAATGAAGTATCTAAAATTATAAGCCTTATTTAGACTTTATGATTGTAAATAAATGTACTTAAACTAACGGGTGCGTTAGCTGAAGGTCGGAGCTGTCATTAAGGCAGCTTTTTCTTATGGAACTAAAGGGGCAGGTTAGTTGAAGAATTATGTTTAACTATATAAAAGAAAAACAAACAACTAAGAGGTGATTGTATGAAATATACTTGTCCTTGCTGTGGATATAAAACATTAGATGAGGAACCTCCAGGAACGTATGATATTCGTGAAATCTGTTTTTTGGAAGATGATGGTTACCAATATGAACATCCAGATGAGGATGGTGCAAATAAAATTTCTTTTAGAGAGTCACAACAAAACTTTATAAAATTTGGCGTTAGCGATTTAGATTTTTCGGAAAACGTAAGAAAACCAAATAATTCCGATATAAAGGATCCAAATTGGAAACCGATATGAGTTTATATGTAAGCGTCAAATATTCCCCACCTACTACTTGTAAATAGCTCATGAGATAATCTCCTTACATCATACATGTGGAGGTTTTTTTATGAAAAAACGCCTTATAAAGAAAGAATGGGAAGCTCACATCCAAGATTTTAAAGAAAGTGGATTATCAAAAGCTGCTTGGTGTCAAAAACAGAACCTGCCGGTTCATCGGCTATATTATTGGCTCAAGAAATTATCTCCTCAAGCTGATAGTCCAACTGAAAGTAAACGTACAAAATGGGTATCTGTGAATATCCCTCCAATAGAAGAAAAAATACATACCACCATCCGCATTCATTTTAAAGAAGCTACAGTTGAAATAGATGCACCTTTTACTCCACAAGTGCTTTTACAAGTGATGCAGACGGTAAAACAGCTAAGATACCAGAAACAGCCATTGAAAGGGTATGTATCGCACAAGGAGCTACAGACTTAAGTAAATCTATTGATGGACTGGCAGCCATTGTAAAGGAAGAGTTTGATTTAGATCCCTTTTCTTCTTGTTTATTTGTCTTTTGCAATCGCTTACGCGATAAACTAAAGATTCTCGTGTGGGAACATAATGGTTTTTGGTTGCATTATCGCAGATTGGAAAAAGGAAAGTTTGACTGGCCAACTCAACATCCAAATGTGCCACTTACCATATCAAGAAGGCAACTGAGATGGCTTCTTGATGGATTTCCATTTGAACAAAAACAAGGGCATCAAGCTGTATATGCGAGAACAATCGTGTGAAAAATTCATATATTTAGAAGGGATTTGATTCATTTTGTCGAATGGATTCATCTATGAAAACAACATCCTCTCATCAAAATCAACCTAAAATTGAATCTCTTCAAGCTCAAGTAGAAGAACTCACGGCAAAAGTGAGATGGTATGAAGAACAATTTCGTCTTAGCCACAAAAACGGTTTGGTACGTCTAGCGAAAAAACAACGGAAAATCAACTCGCTCTAGAACTGTTTAATGAAGCTGAGAAAGAAAGTGACACCGAAGTACCCGAACCAGCTGTTGAAACCATCACCTATCGTCGTAAAAAGAAACGCGGTCATAGGGATGAGTCCGTCCAAAACCTTCCTATCGAAACGATTGAATATCGTTTGGCTGACGAGGAACAGGTTTGTTCGTGCTGTGGTGGTGCTCTACATGAGATGAGTGTAGAAGTCCGTAAGGAACTGACGATTGTTCCTGCAGAAGTAAAGGTGACAGAACATAAGAGATACGTATATGCTTGCCGCAAGTGTGAACTAGATGAGGTTTCCACACCGATCGTGACTGCGAATATGCCAGCTCCTGCCTTTTCCAAAAGTATAGCTTCCCCGTCCATTATGGCGTATATCATGACTCAAAAATATGTAGAAGGATTGCCTCTTTATCGTCAGGAAAAGCATTTTGAACGAATGGGAATCTACTTATCGCGTCAAACGATGGGAAATTGGTTATTATACGGGGCTGATCAATGGTTAGTGATATTGTATAAAAGGATGCATGAGCATCTACTTGCTCGAACCATCCTTCATGCGGATGAAACAACCTTCCAAGTCTTACGTGAACCTGGTCGTGCCGCAACTACCAAGTCCTATCTGTGGTTATATCGCACAGGGCGAGATGATATCCCCATTGTTCTCTATGACTATCAACCAACAAGAGCAGGCGAACACCCGAAACGTTTTTTAACGGGTTATCAAGGTTATTTACAAGTGGATGGATATAGTGGTTACAATCAAGTACCGGATGTCACCCTTGTGGGATGTTGGGCGCATGCCAGACGTAAGTTTGATGAATCCTTAAAGGCTTTACCTGATTCACAGCAGGGAAAAAAGGTGAAGGCGAGCGAAGGGTTGTATTTCTGTAATCAACTGTATTCTATCGAAAGAAAGCTAAAACATGTCGACTCTACAGAACGATATGAGCAGCGACTGGAAAAAAGCAGGCCCATTCTGGACCATTTTTCAGCATGGCTTTATGAACAAAAAGATCTCGTTCTACCAAAAAGCGCGCTAGGAAAAGCCATCATTTATTGTTTGAATCAATGGAATCATCTTGAAGCTTTTTTATTGGACGGACATTTAGAAATCGACAACAACAGAAGTGAACGTTCCATTAAGCCGTTTGTGATTGGGAGAAAAAATTGGATGTTTTCTAATACACCGCGAGGTGCTAGAGGGAGTGCCATCATGTATAGTGTGGTTGAAACGGCAAAAGAGAACGATTTGAGTCCCTATCATTATCTTCGCTATTTGTTTGAAACGCTACCAAATATGGATCTAACGAATAAAAAAGAAATAGATAAAGTCTTGCCGTGGTCATCTAGTTTACCCTCTGCATGCAGAGTACCGATAAAAAGTGAAGTAAACAAAACATAGTCCCGAAATACACCATCCATGTAGTATTTGGGGGCTACTTAACGTTTACGATTAACTGGAAGGGCTAGCTGCAATATTGCAGTTTATAATGGAGTAAGGAGGTAGGTGGGTTAAAGACGTATAGAATAAAACCTTCCATTAACATAATCCGTTGGGTTACATCAAGAGTGATGCTACCCATCTAATATCGAAATTTCTTTGAGGAAGTATTTGCTATCGAAGATTGATTTAAATAATTTTTTAAAAAAGTGCTTCATTGAAACTTTTACTTCAACAATGTGAAACACTTAATCTGGACTAAGTATGTTAAAATAAATTGATAACTACATAAATAAATAGAATGGTAACTACATAAACAAATAGAGTGGGGAAGATGGAGTCATGAAATCTTTTTTAGTAAAAACAGGGTTACTAGTGGCATGTATGGTCGGTTTGTTTCATGGTAAAGCGACAGCAGAATCGGAAACAGAATGGTCATTGAATTGTGAACAATATAGTGACATTAAACCAAATGAAAACCCAACTTACCAACATATCAATTGTTTGTTGACAAACGCTGCAATCCAAGCGGATATTCCGCCTGAAGTCGTAAAAGGGATTGCCACAAGAGAATCATACTGGAGACAATTCGTCGATGGTAAGCCGTTCATCTCGAAGGACGGGGGAATTGGGATTATGCAAATCACAGATACAACCTTACCAGAGGAACAGCAAGAGCGCTTAAAGAATGATATTCTTTACAATATCGAAACAGGCGTACGTATTCTCAATAGCAAGGCCAGTTTGACTACGCTTCCGAGCATCAAAGGAGCAGGACGAGACATCATTGAAAATTGGTATTTTCCTGTCATGGCATACAATGGGGTCGTGCCAGTGAATAGCCCTCTATACCAAGAAACAGGAGAAATTAATCATGAGGCCTATCAAGAATTAGTTTTCGGAAAAATCGAAAAAGACAGTTTCGGAAAAATCGAAGAAGAAAGTTACAGGGGCGATACCATCTTAGCAAGGTATCCATTTGACGTAAAGGATTTCAAATACGACAGAGAAAGTGATAAGCCCATTGAATTCCTAAAGCCCGAATATATCGTACAGGGTGTTCATGAGACAACGATCAAATTAAAAGCAGGGGACCGAGTACTGACAACTGAGAATGACGTTAAATTACGAAAAAAACCAGGGTCACCGGATTATAAAAGGTTGCCGATCAATACACCCTTACTAATTGAAGGCACATTTGAATTTGATGAGTCTGAAATCAGTCAAAATCAATTTGTCTGGTTTCCAGCGAAAACACTCGATGGACAGTATAGTGGATACGTTTCATCGGCTTATATCGAGAAACAAGTCGCGTTTAAAGCCGCATCTTCTTCCTATAATAGTATTAAAACTAGCTGGGCGGCAGTAAGCGGTGCATCAGGGTATGAGATTTATCGATCGACATCAAGCACGTACGTA
>NZ_JBIWNJ010000002.1:140938-286397 GCF_044767165.1 Peribacillus sp. NPDC101481
GATTATAGTAATTATTCAGCTATTGTTACGGCAAAACCGTTACCAGCTGTACCAAGTTCAGTTAAAGCCGCATCTTCTTCCTATAATAGTATTAAAACTAGCTGGGCGGCAGTAAGCGGTGCATCAGGGTATGAGATTTATCGATCGACATCAAGCGCAGGTACGTATTCTAAGGTTGGAACGACGACATCTACAAGTTTTATGAATAGCGGCCTGACAACCAATCAATCGTATTATTACAAAATGAGAGCATACCAAACGGTTGGAAGTACCAGAGATTATAGTAATTATTCAGCTATTGTTACGGCAAAACCGTTACCAGCTGTACCAAGTTCAGTTAAAGCCGCATCTTCTTCCTATAATAGTATTAAAACTAGCTGGGCGGCAGTAAGCGGTGCATCAGGGTATGAGATTTATCGATCGACATCAAGCACAGGTACGTATTCTAAGGTTGGAACGACGACATCCACAAGTTTTATGAATAGCGGCCTGACAACCAATCAATCGTATTATTATAAAATGAGAGCTTATCGAACGGTCGGAAGTACGAAAGTTTATAGCAATTACTCAGCTATTGTTTCGGTAAAACCGATACCCGCAACACCGATTTCAGTCAAAGCAGCTTCATTGTCTTATAATAGTGTAAGAACTAGTTGGACCGCAGTAAGTGGAGCAAGTGGGTATGAAGTATATCGGGCCACATCAAGCACAGGGACTTATTCTCTTGCAGGATCAACAACCTCAACAAGTTATACTAATACAGGACTTACAACGAATAAACCATATTATTACAAAATTAGAGCTTACAGGACCGTAGGAAGTATGAAGGTATATAGTAATTATTCAACTGTAGTTACTGTAAAACCAGTACCAACTGTTCCAACTATTTTTAAGGCAAGCAGAATAAGTTCAACCAGCTTAAAACTGACATGGGGCTCTGTATCTGGAGCAAGTGGCTATGAACTTTACAGGTCTACATCATTCTCAGGAACATATAATCTACTAAAAAGCACAACTTCCTTATATTATACAAATAGTAGTTTAACAACAGGAAAGACATATTATTATAAATTAAGAGCATATAGAACGGTTGGCACAGCAAAGGTATACAGTGGTTGGACAACAATAATTAGTGCCAAACCTTAATTATTATTACCTGAATATGTATAAAAAGCTGACAAAATCAAAGCCCCCACTTCATACAGGAGGGGGCTATTTTCTTTTCACGGACAATTTATCAATTAAGGTGTACCATTACTTTTAGTTCCGTTACATCTTCCTTGAGAGGTTGATAATCTAAAAAATGCCATTTCAAAAGCGTAAAAATACGCTTATAGTAAGGTGAACAAAGCTACATCATCACTTTATTATTTTTTCTACAATCAGCAGTCCGCACATGTTGAATGTGTCTCGCAGCTCATTTTAAAAGAAGGCAACTAACCCTTATGGGAGTTGCCTTCTTATGTTTATTGTAATGGATTTACAAAGCTGTATTTAATATGAATTGTTATGTCTAAGGGTGCGATTCCCAATAATGAAGGATCGCTTTTTCTTATTCGAGTAAAAGGAAGTTTTATGGAAGAAGGAGTTTGTGTATTATTTGTAGAAGTTTAAAAAGTTACAAACGAATGGTTTGAGGAATTTCTCTGAACGACCTAATTTTTATTTTAGGAGGGAACAACATGGAAGTTTTTGCGAAATATTTAGCGGGTATCGATAACCCCGAGCACTGCGAACGAACAGAGGAAATTTTGGCGTGGGTTGCTAATAAATTCCCCAATTTGGAATCACAAATCAAGTGGAATACGCCAATGTTTTCCGATCACGTTTATATAGGGAATTATTAAACTAACGAGTGCATTAACTTAAGATTAGAGCTGTCTTTAAGGCAGCCTTTTCTTTATGGAACTAAAGGGCCGGATTGTGGAGGATTGGAAAATTTTGATTCTACAAAAAAAATGGGGGATTGGAAGAAGGAAAGCTATGTATAATTAGTGATGTAAGTTTATGCTTTTTATGTAATAATTATTTTGTAGAGATGTAAAGTTACAATTCATACATAGTGAAGGTGGGGATCATGATGGCAACGGGAACGCATACTGTAGTAGTTCCAGTAGATGTACAAGCAGTTTGGGATTATGTCAGTGATCTCGAAAAATGGGCAACGACAGTACCAGCCTATAAAGAACATGAAATCATAAATGACAAGCAATCTATTTGGACGTTTGAAGGTAGTGTGAAAGGTATTAAAAAAACAATACAAGCACAGGTAGATATTACCGAATGGAATGAACCTTCAAATATTAAGTTTGAATTAAAAGGTTTATCAGATAATTTTACAGGAAGCGGTCACTTTACTGCAGAAGATGTTAATGGTGAAACAATAATGACTTGTACGGTGGAAATACATGCAGGCGGATTATCTGGTGCGGTGTTAACACCAATTATTAAATGGGCTGTTCCAAAAGTAGCATCTCGTTTAACAGAATCTATCGCACGTAAAATTGCAGTATTCTCATAGTTTTCAAAGATTGAAAGCCAATTCATTTTGGAGATACCTTCTCTGAAGTATAGATGGTAACATTCTGAAGTGACCAATATAATTATATCGAGAAATTTTATAATTAGCGGAAGGGGGGCTGTCCAAAAAGGATGGCCTCTTTTTTTCAATATTCCAGAATCGCTTTTCTTAATGAACTAACATGAGCGTTAGCTGAAGATCGAGCTGTCTTTAAGGCAGCTTTTTCTTTATGGAACTATCGGGGCAGGTTAGTTGAATAAGCGTAGTGTATTCCTAATGCGACATAGCAAAATATTGTTTCTGTTTCTTTTTTAAAATTTGTAAAATTATAAATAGGGATAGTCCAATGACTATCCCTAACATTACATATGATTTCGATTAACGAGTTCTTCCGCCTAATTGTTGTTCAGCCATTTGCACTAAACGTTTTGTAATTTCTCCACCAACAGATCCGTTCGCACGGGATGGTGTATCAGCGCCAAGTGTAACACCGAATTCACTAGCGATTTCGTATTTCATTTGTTCTAGAGCTTGCTCTGCGCCATTAACTACTAATTGATTACTGTTGTTATTTCTAGCCATGTTGTCAGCTCCTATGAATGTAATGTGTTGCTAGTCATAGGTTTTGATATTGTTAAGAGTTATATGCATAGAATTTAAAATAAATCAAGGCAGTGATTAAGTGAAATTAAACTCATCTGTAGCTCTAGAAGGGAAGAGTTACAGGAAAACATTGAAGCCACCGGCAAGGTAAGGGTTTCAGAAGCTCCGAAAAGCAAATAATCTGATGTAGAGGTTTTCTCCTCCTATTGCACAGTTTATATCATAGCCGAAGTTAAGGTAAAGAAAAGGCGATAATAAACGGGATATTAATTAATAATCAGAGCTGTTCTTAGACGGCTTTTTATTTTTGAATAGAAGGTACAGATTAGTGTGAGGAGGCACTGCCTTCTGTTAACAACGGAAGGCCTCCCTTATGCCGGCGGTCTCGGTTAGAATCAAAGGCTAAGAAGTTATAACATTAATTTGGAGCCGGTGTTTTAGCACTGATGATAACACCTGTAACGATTGAATAAATAGACTATTGTCTTTTATAAATCTAAAACGGGCGCAGGCAATTTCGTATAAAAAATTCACCATGAAGTATTATAGGAAGATAATATCTATTTCGAAGGAGGAAAAAATTGAGCGATCATATTAAAAGCGAATTATCATTATTCACCGAGTACCTTGTATCATTATTATTCACAGCTTGCCTTGCGGTTTTTCTCACAAAGTTCACTGATTCATTTCCATGGCTTTCCTTTATTGGTGTTTCAATAGGTCTTGCCCTCATGATTTACTGTTGGGAACAAAAGAAAAACCAATGGTCTCTTTTTATTACAGGCTTATTATTGAACACTGTTGTTTGGTCTATTGTTTTGAATTGGTCCTCATTTTTTTAAATATATTTATTCCTGAAAAATACAAAACAGCCTGATCCATATTGATTGGATTTGGCTGTTTTATTTTAAGTTTAATTAAGGCCTTTTTTTAGAAAATTGCCTACTCACTTTTTCTGTGATAACCACTCTGCCACGATTGCAGCTTCTTCATTTGAAATAACGCCTGCTGGCATCCCATTTTTACCATTATTAATAATATCCTCTATATCACTTTGTGAATATTTTGAACCAATTTTATTTAAAGCTGGACCAGCTCCTCCTTGTAAATTTTCTCCGTGACAAGATATACAACTATTACTCACAATTTCTTCAGGATTACCAGCTGAAGTATCCTGTGGTCCCCCATTTGAATTTGGAGAAGGTGAGGGTTGATGGCCTCTGTAAAAAAACAGTAAAAATATTAAACATCCTGCAAGAGCAATACTGACTCCAGAAGTAAACCAAATTTTTTTCATAAATACCTCCGTATTTAATGTAGAGTGGAGTAAAAATCTTTTTGATAAAAGAACAAAGAAAGTTTCTAATTTATCTTCTACATAATAATAGAATCCGTGGAAAATACATAAACCTCTAAGTTTTTATTTACTCTTCCAAAGTACTTAAGCATTATTATTTAATTCATATCTTTCCCCAAAGTTATTTTTGCATGAATACATTTTTACTAAAAGGTGAGGTTCTTTTAATCTAATCTCGGGTACCAAAAATTCCTTTATAACATTTCCAACTTTCTGCATGGTATTTAATAAAAGTTAATACATATGGTCGAATTACTGAAAAACTAATATGAACTATTAGAAAGATGAGGAATTTGGATATTGAACTGTAAACAAAACAGGCATGTATAAATATAAGCTAGGTATAAAATTGAGCAGTTTTGTGAATATATTATAAGGAATAAAAAAGGCAACTAACCACCCTTTGGTGTAAATAATAAAGTTTACTGGAAAGGTTACAAACGGTTTTTAGTAAATGTAACTGATGTTTTTTATGGAGGATTGACGTGATGTTTCAGAATATTGGGATTCCAGGCTTGGTCGTAATTCTTATCATTGCACTTGTTATTTTCGGTCCGAAAAAACTACCTGAAATTGGTCGGGCATTTGGACGGACATTAACGGAATTCAAGGGTGCAACAAATGGATTAATTTCTGATGAGGATAAACAGGAAGAGAAAAAACATGAGTTATCGACTGCTGAAAAGAAGATGCTGGATAAACAGTAGAGTCCATAGTGGATATGAAGGTGGGCATTTTTCATATAACAGGAGGAGGCCACCATGGAAAACAAAGATTCACATCTCATTGAACATCTTGATGAACTTCGGCAACGAATGATTAAAACTTTGATAGCCTTCGTTATCTTTTTCGTTGGTGCGTTAGTTTTTGTTGAAGACATCTATAGTTGGGTAATTAGAGATCTTGGGAGGGATTTAGCTATCCTAGGACCAAGTGATATTTTATGGGTGTATATGATTATTTCGTGTGTTTTTGCCATTGCAGCTACGATTCCTGTAGTTGCCTATCAGACTTGGAAATTTATAGCACCTGCCCTGACAAAAGAAGAACGCAAAGTGACTCTAAGGTTTATCCCAGGATTATTCATTTTGTTTATTATCGGAATCTCTTTTGGATACTTTTTGTTATTTCCCATTGTGCTAGGATTTTTAACAAATATGTCAGCGGGGCAGTTTGAAATGATGTTTACAGCAGATAAATATTTTCGGTTCATGATTAATTTGATTTTACCGTTTGGCATTCTATTTGAAATGCCATTGGTAGTGATGTTTTTAACAAGATTAGGAATTCTCAATCCAGAAAGGTTGGCAAAAACGAGGAAGATATCCTATTTTTTTCTGGTAGTCGTATCTATTATGATTACCCCTCCAGATTTCATATCGGATATGCTGGTCATTATTCCTTTACTGGTTCTTTACGAATTGAGTGTCACTATATCCAGGATTGTGTATAAGAAAAAGATAGTAAGCGATGCATTAATGTGATAAGGGAATTCACACCTTTTTTTAAAAAATAGGAGGGTTTTTTTTGTCGGATAAAGAGAAAAGTCAAATTGAAAAACAAGGTAGTACGAGACGTACCTTTTTAAAGAACTCTGGATTAGCTGTTGGAGGCCTCATTTTAGGTGGAGCAGTTGGAAGCATGTTTGATAGAAATTCGGAAAGTGGTGTGACAACAGAACGGAAAGGTCAAACTCAAACTCAAGCTAATAATCCGAATGAAGCCCTGATGTTTTTTTATCCAGAAGAATATCAGACGACAGCGGCAGCGGCAGAACGTATTTTCCCAAAGGACGATCTTGGACCAGGGGCTATGGAATTAAATGCGGCGATTTATATTGACCATCAACTTAACAGTGGGTGGGGAGTAAATGAAAAGGATTATAAACTTGGACCCTATTATAAGCCAGAAATAACACAAGGTGAACAGAATAAGCTTTACCGAAAAGATTTGTTTCGGCTAGGCTTAAAAGAATTGAATACATATAGTAACAAAAACTATAAAAAGAAATTTACAGAATTAGAGGCTAATGAACAGGATGAAGTTTTAGCTGCGTTTGAGAAAGGTAAAGCAAGTTCACTTTCTGGTGCATCTTCTTCGGCATTTTTCCAATTGTTAAGAACTTTGACCATTGAAGGTGTTTATGCCGACCCATTGTACGGAGGAAATAAGGAAATGCTAGGCTGGCAGATGCGAAAGTATCCTGGTTCTCGAATGAGTTATACAAAAGAAATCCAAAGTAAAGAATTTTTAAAGCTAGATCCAAATAGCCTTCAAAGTCATATGAAACATTCATGATAGAAAGGGATGAAAAACATGGCAAAAAAACTACCTAAGGTACCCGTCGTTGTTGTCGGGATGGGCTGGGCTGGAGGTATTATTGCCTCGGAATTAACAAAGGCAGGAATCAAAGTCATTGGACTAGAGCGCGGGAAAGAACGGGATATGAGTGATTATTTAATGGTGCATGACGAACTGCGTTTCCAACATCGTGAAGAGTTAATGCAAGATTTATCAAAAGAAACTATTACTCATCGTAATAACCAAAAAATGAGAGCACTCCCTATGCGTAATTATGGAACTTTTATCGTAGGTGAAGGTCTTGGGGGAGCTGGTAGTCACTGGAATGGACAGACCTACCGTTTTCTTCCTTATGATTTTGAAATTAAATCTCTAACTGAAAAAAGGTATGGTAAAAATAAAATTAAATCAGACTATCCGATTCAAGACTGGGGCATTACATATGACCAAATAGAACCATATTATGATACATTTGAAAAAATGGCAGGAATATCTGGTGAAACTGTTAAGTTATATGGAAAACGCTCAAATCCTTATCCAACAGGACCGATGATAAAAACACCTGTTTTAGCGGAATTCGAACAAGCAGCGAAGAAGCTTGGCTACAAACCATATATGATTCCATCTGCAAATCTATCAGAGAATTACGAAAACCCTGATGGTATTTCACGTTCAGCCTGTCAATATTGTGCGTTTTGTGAAAACTTCGGTTGTGAGTATGGTGCAAAAGCAGATCCAGTTGTTACGGTCATTCCTGTTGCAAAAAAAACTGGTAACCTTGACTTGCGCACATTCTCAAATGTCACCCGTATTTTAAATGATGGTACGAAAGCGACAGGTGTTATTTATGTGGACACCTTCACGGGTGAAGAATTCGAACAACCGGCAGAAGTAGTGGTCTTAGCGAGTTATGTATTTAATAATGTTAGACTTTTACTTAATTCAAATCTTGGAACACCCTATGATCCAAAAACCAGAAATGGGGTAATTGGTAAAAACTATTGTTACCAAGTGAGTTCAGGATATTCAAGCCTTTATTATAATGACCGTGAGTTCAATATATATGGAGGTGCAGGTGCATTAGGGATTGAGATTGCAGAATTCACAGGTGATAATTTTGATCATTCGGATGTAAACTTCCTTCACGGAGCAGGAATTCGTACAACCCAATATGGGAATAGACCTATAGCAAATAATAACTCACCGATAGGGACACCTTCTTGGGGTGCAGAATTCAAAAAGCAATCAATCAAATATGCCAATAGTATCCTGCAAGTCAAATCACAAGGTGCAAGCATGCCACACATACAAAACTACCTTGATCTGGATCCTACTTATAAAGATGTATATGGTATGCCTTTATTACGGATGACATATGATTATACTTCCCAAGACCGTGAGTTAGTAAAATACATGGCGAAGGTAACAAGATCGATTGCTAAAAAAATGAGTCCAGATCATATTGATACGGTCGCAGAACAAGCAGATTTTAACGTAAACACAGATACGAATACGCATAACACAGGAGGCGTCATCATGGGGGCTGATCCTAAAGATTCCGCAGTCAACACTTACCTGCAAATGTGGGATGCTGAAAATGTATTTGTTGCTGGTTCTTCGGCATTTCCTCATAACAGTTCGTTTAACCCAACTGGTACATTAGGTGCTTTTTCATATAGAGCGGCAGAGGGAATTGTAAAATACCTTAAAAAAGGGGGTTCTCTCGTATAAGTTCTTTTCTTTGACCTAAAAATCATGACCTGCTCCCACAATAATTGGGGGCAGTTTTTTAATTTTAGGATGCTAAAAAAAACAAACATGCATGCTCCATTTAAGACTAAGGGTATCGTTTAAGGTACATATTAAAATTAATACCAAAAACTTAAGATACGGAGGGTTATAAAATGAAAGGCAAATGGAAAATCACTATTTTATTCGCATTACTTTCGGTAAGTATTCTGTCAGCATGTAACGCTGGTAATAACGACTTTAATGATCAAGAGGAAGTAGATTATCGTCCTGTTCGAAATGACACTGACACGAATCCAAATAATAATGATGATAATAATCGATCATTTAAGCATGATGAAAACCCTGATCAAACAGATAAACAAATGGAAAAAGGCGATAACCTTGAATTTAATAAAACGAGAGGCGATTTATAGAACCCTAATAACTAATGTCTAAAGGCTTTTCGATTCGATTTCTGGTGAAGTTAGTCTAATGTTGTTGGAACTGTTTCCATAAAAAGACAAAATTTCATTTGGGATACCATTGGAAAAACTCCCAAAACCCGCTTATCCTCCAGTTTGACTTTATTTCTCATTCTTGCACAAATGTATTCCATGGAGTTGACATGATAAAATGAAATTTAACAAGAAAAAAATCAACGTTGTAGATATTAAAAAAGCGAAGAAAAGTGTGTTTGCTACAGGGGTAGGAAATGCTATGGAGTGGTTTGATTTTGGCTTATATTCCTATTTAGCTGTTATCATTAGTCAAAACTTTTTTAGTGCCGTTGAAAATGATGAGCTAAAATTAGTGTTCACCTTTGCAACATTTGCGATTGCCTTTTTAATGCGCCCGGTAGGCGGTATCATATTTGGTAAAATCGGAGATAAATTAGGAAGAAAAGTCGTTTTAACAACCACGATTATTTTGATGGCTTTTTCAACATTACTAATTGGTTTATTACCTACATATGATCAAATCGGTATATGGGCACCTATACTCTTATTAATAGCTAGAATTATTCAGGGTTTTTCAACTGGTGGCGAATACGCTGGTGCAATGGTCTATATTGCAGAGTCTTCTCCAGACAATAAACGTAATATGCTTGGAAGTGGATTGGAAATTGGTACGCTCATTGGTTATATATTAGCTTCACTACTTGCCAGTACACTCTTTATCACTCTATCTGATCAACAGATGGCCTCATGGGGTTGGAGAATACCGTTTCTACTTGGCTTACCTTTAGGGCTTATTGGGTTGTACTTAAGAAAAAGTTTAGAAGAATCACCGATTTTTGAAAATGAACTTTCTGATGATGAAGCCCAAGAGGAAAGCTTTCTATCTATTTTTAAAAATCACAAAAAGGATATTCTTGTATGTTTTGTAGCTGTTGCATTCTTTAATATTACAAGCTATATGCTATTATCATACATGCCTTCTTATTTAGATGAGATTATTGGATTATCTAGTACAGTAGGAACCCTATTAATTACGATTCTAATGATCATTATGGTGCCACTTACTTTAATGTTTGGAAAGCTCAGTGATAAAATTGGAAATAAGACTGTTTTCTTAATCGGTTTAGGCGGTTTAAGTCTATTATCTGCCTTTGCTTTTTATTTAATAAACTTGAATGCTTTAGTATTTATTTCGTTAGGTGTTCTAATTCTAGGTGTTCTGCTTTCAATTTATGAAGGCACAATGCCTGGATCGTTACCAACCATGTTCTATACTGATATTCGATATCGAACATTATCAGTGACATTTAATGTTTCGGTTTCAATATTTGGTGGAACTACCCCTTTAGTTTCCACATGGTTAGTTCACCAAACGGGGAATAACTTAGCACCTGGTTTCTATCTAACAGCCGTGAATATTATCGGATTTTTAGTGATATTATTCTTGTTCAATAGTACTTCAGGAAAATCCCTAAAAGGTTCTTACCCAACAGTTGCTTCTAAATCTGAATATCAAGAAGCTGTTGAAAATCCAAAAGATTCCCTATGGTGGAAAACGGAAAAAAGAGAAAAATAAATGGAATTAAAAAGCACCCATTCAATGGGATGACTACTCGAAATACAGACACTCAAACATGAGTGTCTGTATTTCGGGTTTTTGTTTTACTTATTGAGGTCTCGCCAGCTATTTAACATTTCTATAAAAGGGTGGTGAGGAATTATGAAAAAGAATTATACGGTTTTCTTTTTACTTTTGTTTATTGAAGCTATTTCTAGTGGTATGCCACTTAAAAATTATTTCGACTATTCTATGATTATTGGAATTGGTTTAGCGACAGTATATTCGCTTGGAAAAAAGATCAGGGTAAATAATTCACATCATTAAATGGTTTACAATTGGTAGTCAGGGCAGGTGAATAGTGTTTGAACGTTGGTTGAAGAAGAAATTGAAGATTGATAAAAGTTAGGGGGCATTTTATAAAGGTGTCAATCCATTTCAGAGGTGGACTGAAATTGCTATGATAATAGCATTTTTTTTTTAATATGGTTTGTTGATAATCCTATTTCCTGGCTTATTGGCTACTTTCTTATTTCATTAAGTTTTCGTGCTTTCATGGAATGGAAATATAAAAGGGAAGAAAAAGAATACATCTTAACTTTATACTCTATGTTTATATACCTTTTGGTTTTGGTCATAGGCTTTTATTTAATTTAATTTAATATTATCTAAATAAAAACAGCCCCAATAAGGGACTTTTTTTACTGTGTCCTTAATGAACTAACGGGTGCTTTAGCTGAAGATCGGAGCTGTCTTTAAGGCAGCTCTTTCTTTATCCAATTAACGGTGCAGGTTAGTTTGTTTAATAAGCGTAGTATGTTCGTACTGTGTAAAAACAAACACGAACATTTTATGGAAAAAATTACATTAATTAGTTAAAATGTTTACGAGGTGATTTTGTTTTGGGATACACAGGTTTGTTCGTAATGCTGGCAATTATCTTTTTAATAGTAATTTCCAATAGGCATTTATTTTGGTGGATAAAAGCCACAATAGCAGCCTATTATTTTGTGATTTCTTATATCTTTATCACTACTAAAAACAAAATTGATAAACAATATGAGAATATACTTCCTGTACCAGATACATATTGGGATATGAATTCAGGATGGGTTAATACAATGGTTGGTTATTATTTCTGGCCTTTGGCTGTAATTCTCCTTTTTATTTACTACAAATGGTATAGAAGTGTACAAAGCAGGATAGCAAAAGGATGGATTGTTGTTAGTTTCATTCCAGCAACTGCTATTTTTTTAATTATTACTTTTTTCTTTGGATTCGGATACGGGTACAGACCATAAGGTTTGTACCTTATTTTTATTTATAGTTTGTGTCAACTCTACACTAAGCCTTTTAGAACTAATGGGTGCTTTACTTCAATAAGGCAAGCCTTTTTCTTATGGAACTATCGGGGGAGAGGGCTGTTTGATCTTTAATTGGGCCATATTCTGGAGTAACTGATTGTGCAAATGACTAAAATTAGAAAAGAAACTGGTGGATAAAAAAGGTAACACTAAGTCTGCAAGTAACTCCATAGTTTTTCCCCCACTAATGGGTTCCTTTCCGAAATATCCATGCTGCGTGAATATTCCAGGCACGAGCGTTCCGCACTCTACTAGTAAAAAATTTTAAAAGAATTTATGGATTTGAATTTGTTGCCATACAATTTTATAATTGTATGATTAATGATTGTATGAAAAAGGATGAGGAATGTGCCGATTAATTCGTTTGAGGATTATCCAATGACATGGAAGCCGACAATAAATCGAGAAGACAGACCGATTTATCAGGCATTAGCTAAGCAGTTAGAATATGACATTATAGAGGGGCGCTTAGTGCCTGGCACGAAACTTCCACCACAAAGGGAGTTAGCGGATTACTTAGAGGTGAATCTAAGTACTATTTCGAAAGCTTTTAAAGTATCTGAGTTAAAAGGACTGGTCAGTGCGACCATAGGTAGCGGCACTTATGTTTCGTATGATGCGATTTCGAACGCTTATTTGCTAGCAGAAGAAAAGCCAAAGCATTTAATTGAAATGGGAGCAATTTTACCAGATCGTGTGTCGTATGGGCCTTTATTTGACTTATTGCAATCGATGTTACAAGAATCAGATTGTGCGAGATGGTTTGGATACAGTCGGCCAGGCGATTCGATTTGGCAAAAAGATGCAGGCGTCAAATTATTGAAATTTGCCGGTTTTGAAACGACCAGAGAACATATCTTACTTGCTAATGGCGGACAAAACGCCATCACAGCAACACTTGCAAGCCTTTGTCAGCATGGAGATCGAATTGGAGTAGATCACCATACATATCCAGGCTTAAAGACAGCAGCCGCGATGCTGGGGATTCAGCTTGTACCGATTCGTTCAGAGTCTGATGAAATGAGTCCGGAAGCACTTCTTTATGCATGTAAAAATGAAAATATTAAAGGATTATATATTATCCCAGATTATCAGAATCCGATGACATATACGATGAGCGTTGAAACTCGTAAGGCTATTGCTGAGATTGCTGTAAAGTATAATTTATTTATTATTGAAGATGGAGCGTACCATTTAATCCAAGAAAAAGTCTTGCCGGCTGTAGCGACATATGCCCCTGAGCATACGATTTATATAGCGAGTTTATCGAAATCGATGGCACCTGGACTCCGTCTTGCTTATGTGGCAGTTCCTTTAAAATACCTGAATTCTACTCGAAAGGCTCTTTATAATTTAAATATTTCCGTATCGCCACTACTTGCAGAGTTAGCATCACGAGTAATTGTATCGAATCAGTTTGAAAACATTGTTGCATTTCATAAAGAGGAAACAAAAGCTCGCAATCAGTTGGTTAATCAATATTTAGGTAAAGAGAACTGTTTAGGTGAAGAAACAGGGATTTTTCATTGGTTACATCTGCCGCATCAGTATACAGGTGACCAATTTGAACAACTAGCTGCAGCACAAGGTGTACAGGTATATAGTGGACGGCGATTTGCGGTAGGTAATGTCGCTCCAGCAAATGCCGTACGTGTGGGGGTTTGTGCTCCAGAAACGAGAGAGGAACTTGAAAAAGCTCTTATTATACTTAAAAAAATAATTGAAATGTAAAATAAATATTGTTTGCCATACAATAATTATATTGTATGGCTTTTTTTTTACGTGTTATGATAATTCAAACTTAGTTGGGGGATGAAAGGCAATATTAATTTTGGTGTCATAAGCTTATCATTGGAATAAGTTTATTATAAAAAATCTGAATATTCCAATAAAATCGGAATTGGGTAGGTAAAAAAAATTGAAATGTTAAAGGAAGGAAGGTTTACAAATGGATAATAAATTTGCTGAGAGGGCCCGTCTAGTTAATTCGTCTGAGACCCGTGAAATATTAAAAGTAACAGAAAGGCCAGAAGTCATTTCTTTTGCGGGAGGACTTCCAGCTCCGGAGCTGTTTCCTGTTGAAGCCCTTAAAGTTGCTTGCAATGTTGTATTGAATGAAGAGGGCGCGGCTTCTCTTCAATATAGTACCACTGAAGGCTATGGTCCTTTGAGAGAAGCTATTTGTCAAAGGATGAAAGCCATTGGGATTAACTCTGCTATTAACAATGTTCTTATCACTTCAGGGTCCCAGCAAGCGATAGATCTTACTGGAAGACTATTTATCAACGAAGGAGATACTATTATTTGTGAAAGCCCAACCTATCTTGCAGCAATTAATGCATTTAAATCATACAATGCAAACTTTGTGGAAGTTGCTATGGACAATGATGGGATGATAATGGAAGAGCTGGAGAGGAAACTGCAAGAGCATCCAAGCGCAAAATTCATCTATACTATTCCCGATTTCCAGAACCCTACAGGTCGTACATTAACACTTCAAAGACGTAAAAGAATGATCGAACTTGCTAATCAATACGATGTACTGATTGTAGAAGATAATCCCTATGGAGCTATAAGGTTTGCTGGAGAGGGGATACCGCCGGTGAAACATTTTGACACAGAGAACAGAGTAATTTATATGAGCACGTTCTCTAAAATTTTCACTCCAGGCATGCGAATTGGATGGATTTGTGCAGATCAATCGTTTATTGATAAGTACGTGGCTTTCAAGCAAACAGCTGATTTACATACTGACAGCTTTGCTCAAAGGATAACAGCAAAGTATATGGAACTTTACGATATGGAGGAGCATATTAAAAAAATCAAAGCAGTTTATAAAGCAAGATGTACAATAATGTTAAAATGCATAAAAGAATTCTTTCCGGAAGATTTGTCTTACAGTAAGCCAGAAGGTGGATTGTTTATTTGGATTGAGCTCCCAATGGGGATTGATTCCAAACATATATTTTCAGAGTGCTTGAAAAATAATGTTGCTTGTGTTCCTGGTGTTCCATTCTTTCCAAATGGCACACAGAAGAACACTTTACGTTTAAATTACTCGAATATGCCTGAAGAGCAAATCATTGAAGGCATGAAGCGTATGGGTGATGTATTACATCGTGAACTAAATAAAGAGACAATATGTTTGTAACTAAAGGAAACAAAATATAATTAAATCAAACACCAAAACCATTAATAAATACCTTCTAAATGTTTAATGAAAGCACTAATCTTAAAAATATCCAATTCAAAAAATAAGATTTTAATTATATTTTTTTATAAATCTTACATTTGAATAATCAGGAGGCTTATTATGCCAATATCATTTATAAATCCATATATTACAAAGTCCGTTTCTACATCACCACCACCACCGTTTACTCCTTTATATACGCTTATATATAAAACAGATTAAGAATCTGCGAAATATATAAGCTGTTTCGCAGATTCGAAGGAGTAGACGATGAAATCTAAAATTCAGTTTATATTATCAATGATTATTTTCGGTACAATGGGTTTAGTTGTGAAATACATTGATTTATCTTCGAGTGAAACAGCTTTTCTAAGCAGTTCAATTGGGTGTCTATTTTTAATGTTTGTATTTTTCATTATGAAGAAATCCATTCCATGGAATTTAGTGAAAGTTAATGCTTCTGCCCTTTTTCTTTCTGCTATTGCATTAGGAGGGAATTGGATTTTTCTTTATCAATCCTACGATCATACAACACTTGCTAATGCAACACTGGGGTATTATTTTGCGCCAGTGTTTGTCATGGTTCTCTCGCCATTTGTACTTAAGGAGCTTTTACCAATTAAAAAAATTGTTTGTATTGGTGTAGCGATATTAGGTATGTTATTGATTATTGGAAACGGCATTAGCGCCTCTGGTAAAGATGATCTACTTGGAATCCTTTTCGGATTAGTTGCGGCTGCATTTTACGCAGCCTTAATGTTATTAAATAAATTCATTCAAAACATGGGCATGTTAGAGATTACAATCATTCAACTTGGAACAACTGCTTTACTTCTCTTTCCCTATGTATTATTCACTGAGGGATTTGGTATCTTGGAAGTCTCAAGATCTTCCATTCCTTTTATAATACTATTAGGCGTTGTTAACACTGGTATTGGCTTTTGGTTATTTTTTTCTGGTATGCTAAAGTTAAAGGGACAAAGCATTGCTATGCTAAGCTATGTAGATCCTTTTGTAGCTATACTGATTTCTGCTGTAATCTTACAAGAAAAAATGACAATTGTTCAAATTATAGGTGGCACACTCCTTTTAGGTTCAACTTTTATTAGTGAAAATAATTCTATTAATTTTCGAAAACGACATACGAAGATTTTAACAAAATAAAGAAATGGGGCAGTGAGGGGAAATCCCGCACTGCCTTTTATTATGTTCAAGTAAAAAGACTAAGCTTTATTAATCACCTTACTTCCACCAAACTACTTCTTTATTTAACTTACGCAGAGTTTGTGTCACTCTACAATAAGTCTTAATGAGCAAACGGGGCAGGATAGTTCAATAAGATGTCGCAGCACACACTAAAAGAATGGTACAGCTTTCAAGAAAAATAGAAAGCGGAAACCAAAAATGGTTTCCGCTTGTTCATTTTGAACTTAGGATTTTAATTGCATGATATGCTTTTCTTGGAAAATACTTAAACTTTTTGAAACTTTTCTTGTTTATAGATTCCACTAATTAGTAAAGGGGGTCAAATAAGATGGAAATAGAAAGCCACCGGCTAGTTAAAAAAGCAATCAAAGGTAATAAAAGCGCCTTTGAAAAGTTAGTTCAACAACATTATGAAAGAATCTACCGTACTGCCTATCTTTATGTACATAACGAAGAAGATGCGTTGGATGTTGTCCAAGAAGCAACCTATCAGGCCTTTACATCTATCCATTCGTTAAAAAATCCGGAGTACTTTATGACCTGGCTCACCAGGATTGTCATACGGTGTTCGGGACATGTCCTAAAGAGAAAAAGCAATGTCGTTCCTTTGAGTGATGAGATATTGTCAAACCTGCCGGGTCAAGTAAATCCAAACATTGAAGAATCATTACAGCTGATTGATGCAATTCAGCAGCTGAAAGAGAATTACCGTACTGTTATTATTCTATTTTACTATTACGACTACTCGATAAAAACGATTAGCAGTGTCATGGAAATTCCAGAGAATACCGTAAAAACTTATTTAAGCAGAGGGAAAGCGGAGTTAAAAAAGTCCTATAAAAATGAGGAGGAGGACAAATGCCATGGATAAGAAGGAACTCAAAGAAGCAATCGAACAAATAGCTGTACCGAAAGAAAAAGTATTTAGTGCCATTTCCAAAGGGATAAACAAGGAAGGTAATAGTGGAAAGGCAAAGAAAAAAAAGGTTCTTGCAGGTGTGGCGACTGCTGCTGCTCTTCTTGGAATCACCGTAGCCTCAGGATTTGTTAATCCTACAATGAATAGAGTATTAGCTAATACCCCTTTAATAGGCGGGATTTTTCAAGAATTTAATGATTCAACAGGCGTGGAATTAGCTAACCAGGATGCAGTTACAGAATTAAACCAATCAATTACAAAAAATGGGGTAACTGTAAGACTGACCAGCGCTTACTTTGATGGCAATGTAGTATCAATTACAGGATTTGTAGATGAAGATGTTGAAAAGGGGCATAACGAAAAAGGAGAAGTAAGCTTTGATGTAAACTTTGAACACAATAAAGGGGATCATGACCCTTGGTTAAATGGAAAGTCAAATGACATTAAGAAAGTGGAAAATGGATATAACTTTCAATGGAAAATGGTATATCCTTATAAATCATTTAAGGAGAATTCTACTCTTCCCATAACGATTCATAATATCAACGGGATAAAAGGTGAATGGAATTTTGATATTCCAATTCAACAAGAAAAAAATCGTACATTAGCTATTAATCAAGAGCAAGGATACCCGGACGATGAGGTCAAAATTCGTATTAAAGAGATTCTTACCGCAAAAGCGTCATCTTCGCTTGTTTATGAGACCGTGGAGAAATACAAGGGTGATGACATTATTATATTAAAAGCTGTTGATGATAAAGGAAATGTGTATAGGTTTGGAAACCAAACAGTTCTCGAGGATTCTGAACAAAAAGATGGATATCATAGTACCGTTCGGACAGAGATGACCAAGCTGAATTCTACTATTACTTCCCTTACTTTTAATCCGCAGATAAATATCGCAGATCCAAAAGTAAAACAGCTTTTGAATATTAAATCTTTCACCTTAAAAAGCACACGGTTCAATTTAGGCCTGCAGGTAAATGATGTTACTCAAAAAGATGAGAAATTGGTAATAGATTATCAACTTACAGGGCTTCCGAAGAATTTGAGTAAAGGTAAACTTGAAATAATTAACCATAATTTGAAATACCTTTTCTGGTTGGTTGATAAGGAATATTTAACTAAGATCGACCCGGAAAATCCATGGCCTCCTAAAAACCACGGTATTCACTTTAATAAAGTAAAAATGATTGATAAGGAAACAGCACACTTCCAATCTACCTTTGACTTAAACGGAGAAGAAAGGATTGAGAATTTTAAGCTGGAAAATACAATGTTGCTATTTGATTTTTCAAGCTTGGTCCCAGCTAAGGAATTAAAACCATTTACTGTTGTACTTTCAGTGGGGAATGAATAAACAATTAAAGCAGCTCATTTTAGGGACCATATAGTTGACGAGTGGAATGCTACTAGTGCATTGAATAATTAGTAATATCGGGGCGATGACTTATATAAGTCACCGTCTTTTTTTATTAGTTAGAAGTCTGTGAAATATTGTACTTAAACTATAGGGTGCTTTAGTTCATTAACAGGGGTTGTTTCGGCAGCCTTTTTCTTATGGCACTAACGGGGCAGGTTAGTTCAAGAAGGTATTAGTAAATCTTTTGACGAAAATATAAAGAGCTTAGTAAGAAGCGCTTAAAATACCATTTAATAATAAACAGGAAAAAACTAACTGCTAAAAACTTTAGGGGGGAAAATATTGAAACAAACATTACTGATAATCGATGCTCAACAGGAATTAATAGAAGGTAATAAAGAAGAACAAGGAGTCTTTGAGAAAGAAAAAATCGTTAATAACATTAATACTGTAATTGAAAAAGCGATAAATGAAAGTATCCCCGTTGTTTTTATAAGAGATTTAGATGTTTCAAATGGAGAAGGACCTGGATTCCAGATACACAGGGATATTAAAATACCATCAACTGCTATCATATTTGATAAAGCTGCCACAAATTCATTTTATGGAACTCCATTACACGAACATTTAAGTAAAAACAATGTAGACCATATTGTAATAATGGGATGTAAGACGGAACATTGTATTGATTCAGCTGTTAGAACAGCAACAATCAATCATTTTGATGTAACATTAGTTGGTGATGGACATTCCACTTCTGACTCCAAAAACTTATCTGCAAAACAAATAATCCTTCATCACAATGAAACCCTTCACGGTCACTATAATGTAGACAATTTTTCACTTGTTAGAAATTCTAATGAAGAATTGTTTAAACCTATTCACAATAATTACCGATAATAATCATCTTCAATTAACGAATGCGTTAGCCGAAGATCGGAGCTGTCTTTAAGGCAGCTTTTTCTTTATGCAACTAAAGGGGGAGGTAATCCGATAATAAAAAAATACATATATAACGAGATTTGGTAAAATTAATTAGAGGCTTTAATCATCTTGGTTATTTGTTTCTTTTCTAGAAATATAACACAAGTGGTTGACCCTAGAGTAACAACTTTTCGTGTATTGATGATATGTGGAATCATTATATCTTTCTCTTTCTCTTTTCTCAGTGAGAAAGGACTTTGGAGAAAATTAGCTTAGGTCTTAGTAGATTTGTTGGTTTAGTTTACTTTATGGTTGTTGAATTAATGAGAATAATATTCCAGGGTAATGGATTTTAAATTGTTTATTCAACAAACAGGTGCTTACTTAAAATTACCAGGAGCTGATCAACAGCTCCTTTTCTTATGGGGGTACCCTAATAGTTCTCACATGTCACTGCAAAATTCTATATACTAAAATTAATTAAACTAGAATACACGAAGAATCTTTAAATAGAAGTGTAATACGAGGAGGAGATATCATGCTTATTACGGAACGGCATCAATTAATTTTAAAGCTATTAAAAGAAAAGGAGAATGTTAAGATTCATGAGCTAGTAGAATTAACAAATACTTCAGAATCTACTTTGCGTCGTGATCTAGATCAATTAGAAAAGCAGAACTACTTAAAACGTGTACATGGTGGAGCTTCACTTTTACATAGTAAACGAGACGAACCGAGTGTGTTTGAGAAAATAACGCAGAACCTTGAGGAAAAAGCTAAGATAGCAAAATATGCGGCAGAACTAATTTTGGACGGCGACTGTGTTTATCTTGATGCTGGAACAACAACGTATCAGATGATCAAACATTTAAGACAAAAAGATATCGTTGTCATTACAAACGGAATTGATCATTTAGATGCATTACTTGAAAATGATATCTGTACATATTTTATTGGTGGATTTGTTAAAAAGATTACCAAAGCAACAGTTGGGCGTTATGCATACGAAAGTATAAAAAAATACAGATTTGATAAGTGTTTCATGGGTGCGAACGCTATTCATTATAATTTTGGATTGACTACCCCAGATCCAGAAGAGGCGCAAATTAAAGAAAGAGCCATTTTTTTGTCACGTGAGGCCTTTGTATTAGCAGATCATACAAAATTTGGAGAAGTATCATTTTCTAAGTTTGCAGATTTAAACCAGACAAAAGTTATTACGAATGAAGAAGGTACAATAACGTTAGGAAAATATAAGGAGAAAACGGAGATAATTATTGTGAAGGACTAAAAACTAAATTTGCTATCGTTGAAGGAAAGCTGGTATTCGAACTGTCTGATTCAGACATTTAGAATACTAGCTTTTTTTTGAAGATTCCGAAATTATTTTATAAAAAATTTTCCCCTTGTTGTATCAATATAATAAAGAATGCTTGATTTATTGTAATGTGGCCAATTAACAATGAGGGAAAATCTGCTCCATCTATTAAACATTCCATTGAAACGTTTAATATTTTGTTTTATCAATATATTTTTTGTAATAATTGGAACCATTGACAATTACAAACAGCTTTAATATAATCAAAATCAATCAAAATCAATCAAATTCACTCAATTATAATTCTAATGTGTAAAGGGTGATTATATTGTTATACAAAAGATGAAAGCGTTATCAATCGATTAAGATGTCATTTTAAAAACTATCAAAATCAACCATATTTCCATTGTTTCAACCAAAAATATTTATTTAAGGAGGTGATCTAGTTTAAGAGATTGAGAGCGTTAACAATTTCTCGTTCTGCAGCTAATTATTTTCATCTTCAAAAACTAGGGGGGACTAATATGGTGAAATATTTAAAAGTAATAGGAATGCTAGTTTTGGCGTTTGTAATTGCCGCGATGACGGCATGTAGTGGGGCTAGTGAATCATCAAATGGATCAACAGACGGTAACGAAGGACAAAAAGGTAACAAACAATTAACGATCGGTGTAGCGGTGGGTAGTTTAGCAAACCCTTTCTTCGTCTCCATGGCTAAAGGTGCTGAAGAAGCAGGAAAAGAATTAGGTGCTGAAGTTCTAGTTGAAAGCGCTGAATATGATTTAGCCAAACAAGCAGCTCAAATTGAAAACTTTATTACGAAAAAGGTAGATATCATTCTTTTAAATGCTGTTGATACAAAAGGAATTGCGGCAGCTGTTCAACAGGCCAAAGCGGCTGATATTCCAGTAGTTGCTGTAGATACCAATGCTGAAGGTGGTGTCGATGCCACTGTTACTTCAGACAACTATCAAGCTGGTAAACTGGCCGGAGAATATGTGATTGAAAAATTAGATGGAAAAGGAAAAATAGTTATTATTGATGGACCTCCTGTTTCGGCTGTATCTGATCGTATTCAAGGATTTGAAGATGCAATAAAGGATTCCGAAATTAAAGTTATCGCGAAGCAAAATGGAGAAGGGAATCGCGAAAAGGCATTAACGGTGATGGAAAGTGTTTTACAAGCTAATTCATCAGGCTCTATTGACGCTGTATTTGCGATTAATGATCCAGAAGCAATTGGTGTTGAAATTGCTCAAGAGCAAGCGAATCGTAAAGATGAATTTTTCATTGTCGGAGTGGACGGTGCTCCTGAAGCCACAGAAGCAATGGCAAAGGAAGGAAGTACAATTGCTGCTACTTCAGCTCAGTCACCTAGTAACATGATCAAAAAAGCTGTTGAAATCGGAATGAAAGTGAAAAATGATGAAAAAGTTGAGGAGCTTATTAAAGTTCCAGTTGAGATTGTAACTCAAGATACATTAGATTCTTACCAAGGTTGGTAAGAATCTTTCAATAAATAGGCTGATAAGGATTCCTCCTTTAATCAGCCGATTCAAATCAATATAAGGGGTGAGATAAAGGTATGGCAGTGAATGAAATGTCCCTTAAAGGCCAACAAAGTCTAAAAAAGCCAGTGTTGAATATGGAAGGAATTGGTAAGACGTTCTCGAGTGTAACCGTATTGAACAATGTGAGAATTGAACTTTATCCAGGTGAAGTACATGCATTAATGGGAGAGAATGGCGCTGGAAAGTCAACTTTCATGAAAATCCTCGCAGGCATTCATACACCTGATGACAATGGTGGGAAAATCTACTTGAAAGGTCAACCAATTTTATGGAAGGACCCTACTGATGCAAGGAACAAAGGAATTAGTGTTATTCATCAGGAGTTAAACCTTTCTCCTAATTTAACAATAAGTGAAAATATCTTAATGGGTTCCACCTTTCCTAGAAATGGTTTAGGAATGGTGAAATGGGATAAGGTCCATGAACGTGCCCAAGAGGTGTTAGATTCAATGGGGTCGAATCTAAATCCACGCCAATTGGTTTCGACCTTAAGTGTTGCTCAACAACAAATGGTCGAGATCGCCCGAGCATTATCCTTTAATGCAGAGGTACTCATAATGGATGAACCAACCGCCTCTTTAACAGATAAAGAAATAAAAAAGCTGTTTGAAATTATTGATGATTTGAAAAAGCAGGGAGTTGCCATTGTATATATCTCTCACAGAATGGAAGAAATCTTTAAAATTTCTAATAGGTTCACTGTATTACGTGACGGCGAATGGATTGCAAGTGGGCCGATTGAAGAGACAAATCCTGATCATCTCGTAAAGTTGATGGTAGGACGGGATTTAAAGGACTTGTTTAATCGGTCAAAAGCCTTTGGCACAAAAAATCCAAAGGAAGTTTCACCTGTACTTGAATTGAAAAATGTTTCTGATAACACAATTGTAAAGAATGTATCTTTAAAAATTTACCCAGGTGAAATTGTTGGTTTAGCGGGGCTTGTTGGTGCTGGCAGAACAGAATTGGTTAGGGCCATTTTCGGTTTGTCCGAGTTGAAAAGTGGCGAAATATTGGTTGATGGTCAATCTGTTAGAATCAAATCCTCAATAGATGCTATTGCTAATAGGATTGCACATGTACCTGAAAGCAGGAAAGAACAAGGGTTATTTTTATCAATGTCCGTAAAAGAAAACATCATAATGGCTGAATTGAAAAAACACGCTAAAGCAGGAATTGTTAGTTGGAAGCAAGCAAATGAAAGCGCTAACCAATATATTGAAGACTTAAATATAAAAATAGCTTCCCCAGAACAGCAAGTATCAAACTTAAGTGGTGGGAATCAACAAAAGGTAGTGATCGCTAGGTGGCTATCAATTGCACCAAAGGTATTACTACTTGATGAGCCAACACGAGGGGTTGATATAGGTGCCAAGACTGAAATCCACAAGATTGTTTCAAAGCTTGCAGATGAAGGATTGGCCGTTTTAATGATATCATCTGAACTTCCTGAAGTATTGGGGGTAAGTGATCGAATACTTGTCATGAGTGAAGGAAGGTTAACAGGCGAGCTTTCGAAGGAAGAAGCTACACAGGAAACTATTATGCGTTTAGCTACCATAGGGGGAAGAGAGAAATGAGAGGGAATACGCAAACTATTACACATTCACAACGCCTAAATATAGGAAATGTCCTTTATTCTTTATGGAATAGGCTTGGCATGATCATGATTTTATTATTATTGTGTGTAGTACTTTCATTTACAGCACCAAATTTTTTAGATACAGCCAATTTATTGAATGTATTAAAACAAGTTTCCATTATTGCTATTTTAGCTGCTGGGATGACAATCGTTATTTTAACTGGTGGTATTGATTTATCAGTTGGTGCAACAGTTGCTCTATCTGGCGTTATCTCAGTCATGGTCTCTTCTGCAGGAGTTAATCCTATAATTGCGATGTTATCAGGCGTACTAGTAGGGTATGCAGTAGGACTGATTAATGGGTTTCTCACAGCCAAAGCAAAGTTACCAGCATTTATTGTTACACTAGGCAGCTTCACATATGTTCGTGGACTCGCTTATGTCATTAGTGGCGGTTATCCAATTGTTTTACAAAACGAAACATTTAAATTCATCGGTGGTGGAAGTATTTTCGGAATCCCCACTCCTATTTATATCATGTCTTTAGTATATGTCGTGATGTTTTTTGTTCTTAAATATACGATGTTCGGTCGTCATATTTATGCGATTGGTGGCAATGAAGAGGCAGCTCGGTTAACTGGAATTAAGGTTGAAAAGTCTTTAATCAATGTGTATTCGATTAGTGGTTTACTAGCTGGTTTAGGAGGAGTCGTTTTAGCGGGAAGGTTGTTTTCTGGACAGCCAACTGCTGGTCAAATGTATGAGTTAGACGCAATTGCTGCTGTTATTCTAGGAGGAACAAGTTTAACAGGTGGAAAAGGGAAAATAATAGGAACAATTATTGGGGTTTTAATTATGGGGGTAATCAGTAATGGGTTAACTCTAATGGATGTCAACTATTATTGGCAGTTAGTTGTAAAAGGTGGAGTCATTGTAGCAGCCGTTCTATTAGATCGATTGCGCGGAAATAGTCCAGCATAACGATCACATATCATTTTAGATTTTAAAAAAAGGGATGTGAAATAAAAGTGAAGAGGATCATTAGTATTCTACTAATATGTTCAACTGTCACTTGTTTACCATTTAATCGTGCATATGCAGAAGACCCTGAGTATTATAATGAACCATACCGTAATCAATTTCATTTTTCTCCTGAAGCTAACTGGATGAATGATCCGAATGGTATGGTTTTTTATAAAGGTGAATATCATTTGTTTTATCAATATCATCCGTATGGAACGACATGGGGACCGATGCATTGGGGGCATGCTGTCAGTAAAGATCTTGTTAATTGGGAGCATTTGCCGATTGCTTTATCGCCGGATGAAAACGGTCAGATTTTCTCGGGGAGTGCTGTTATTGATTGGAACAATACAGCTGGCTTTGGAAAAGAAGCAATGGTTGCCATCTTTACGCATGCAGGGGATAAGCAAGTCCAAAGTATAGCGTATAGCCTAGATAAAGGAAGAACTTGGGAAAAGTATAAAGGGAATCCCGTAATGCCAGACCCTCCTTCACAAGATTGGCGCGATCCTAAAGTATTTTGGCATGAAGAATCAAACCAATGGGTTATGTCGTTAGCGGCTAAGGATAAGATCATGTTTTATACCTCACCTAATTTAAAAGAGTGGGAGTATGCAAGTGAATTCGGCGAAGATGGTGGAATACAAGCAAATAGCTTAGACAGAACTTCTTATACCATGTCATCCCAGACAGGTGAATCATTTAGCTATGAGGGAGATATTACCCTTAATGAGAAGAATGGGAGAGAAGGGGTAGGCGGTTTAGTTTTTCGGTCAGATAGGCGTGCAAAGAACGGCTATGTTGCGAGCTTAGATGCCAAAAACGATGTCATAACATTAAGTAAGAATGTAGATGGAACAAACGAGGAAATTGCGAGAAAACCTTTTACCCTCAAAACTTCAACTACCTACCAGGTGAAGGTGGAAACAGATGGAGATCAAATTCAAGTCTCTGTAAACGATCAATCTGTTATAAACAAAACAGATAAAGAATTCGATTATGGATACTACGGATTGTCAGCGTGGAATTCAACGGCTGCCTTTCGAAATGTGGAGTTCAAGAATACATCTAACTTTGAAACCAATTTATCAAAATGGACAGATGTAAACGGAAGCTGGGAGAACACGATGGATGGAAAAAGTGGAACCTCTACGGAGGATGCTTTTGTAATGAGTGGTCAAACAGGGGATAACTTCTTTTATGAAGCAAACATTGAGATATCTGGGGAAAAAGGTGGCAATGGAGCTGGCTCGCTCGTTTTTCGTGCAGATCCTAATGCAACAAACGGTTATATGGCGAATGTCGATGCTTTAAACGATACAATAAAAATCATGAAAATCGAAAATGGAGACATATCCATTCTAGCTGAAAAAACAATAAATCTAGATACAGATAAAAGGTACCATTTAAAAGCAAGCACCCATGGAAAAAATATTAAAATTTCTTTAGATGGAAATCTCATTCATGATGTAAATGATTCAACTTTTTCATCAGGGCATTTTGGCTTAAATGTTTGGAATTCATCCACGTTATTCCAAGATGTTCAAGTTGGTAAGAACATCATGACAAATGAGAAGGAAATTATTAATCATGATTTTGAGACAGGTGATCTAACTGGGTGGAGTACAATCGAAGGTAATGCTTTCACAAAAGACCATGTGACAAATGTACCATCATACTGGGGAGGGGATTTCGGCCACCAAGGAAACTACCACTTATGGGGGTTTACTGATCTTCAAAAGGGAGATGACGCAACAGGTGAACTGCACTCCTCATATTTTAAACTAGATGGCTCTGGAGAAATCAACTTTCTGTTGGGCGGAGGTAATGATATCAACAACCGCTATGTTTCGTTAGTGAGAGCCTCTGATGATCAAGAATTAATTCGACAAACCAATACCAAATTTAAAGAAGAAAAATATCAAAAATACGTCTGGGATGCTTCTAAATACATTGGAGAAGTGTTATATATTAAAGCTGTAGACCAAGCTACAGGTGGTTGGGGTCATATAAACATGGATGATGTTAATGTTTATAATGAAGGGGCCATGCCAAATGAAGTAGACCAAGTTGCCAAAGAGCCTGAGAAAGACGATTCGAAAGAAAGCGGTATCCTTACAGACTGGTCTGCTGTTTCTGGAGAGTGGATACCTTCTACTCATGGTAGTAACGGAGGGATTTGGGAATGTCCTACTCTCATCGAATTACCAATTGATGGTGACCCTTCAAAAACAAAATGGGTACTACAGGTAAGCATTAATGATGGCGCTCCTGCAGGCGGGTCAGGTATGCAATATTTTGTAGGTACCTTTGACGGGAAAACGTTTAGAAATGAAAATCCTTCCGATAAAGTGTTATGGACTGACTACGGGGCAGATTATTATGCCGCAGTAGATTGGAGCGGAATTGAAGGTAAGAATGGCGAGAAATATTGGATTGGCTGGATGAGTAATTGGCAATATGCAAATAATACACCAACTTCGACTTGGAGAAGTTCAACGACATTGCCAAGAAAGATGGAACTAACTCAGACAGATGAAGGTTTACGTTTAAAACAAACACCAGTTTCTTTAAAAACCATTCGAGATAAAAGTGAAAAAATTTCATATAAAAATAAAGTCATATCTGGTGAAAGTAATCTCCTATCTAAACTATCAGAAGATACATTTGAAATGATAGCTGAGTTTGATGTAGATGATATAAAAGCAACTGAATTCGGCTTTCAAGTTCGTAAAGGGGCAACTGAATATACGACTATTGGCTATGATGTTGCCACCAAACAGTTATTCGTAGACCGTTCAAGTTCAGGAAGCTTTGATTATGGGAACAATGTAGTCGGTAAGCATGACGGACCGTTAAATGCATTAAATGGGACTGTGAAAATGCATATTTTCATTGATCAATCTGCTGTAGAAGTGTTTGGAAACAAAGGTGAAACGGTTATTTCTGATCAAATTTTCCCGGATCCATCAAGTAAAGGATTACAAATTTATAGCAAGGGTGGAGAAGTTACATTAAAGTCTTTGAAAATATACCCTTTAAAGAGTATATGGAAAAGATAGATGGGTTGATAGTAAGAGTTTATGAAGGCTGTCGAAAATGATCGATAGCCTTTCATTTTACCTAAATCACAAGAATGGAGATGTAATGTAAATGAATAAAACAAACCGCGCAGTCATATGCGTTGGGGAGCTTTTGATCGATTTTTATTGTACAGATATTGATGTTAATTTAATGGAAGGTAATCATTTTCTAAAGAAAGCAGGGGGTGCACCAGCGAATGTCGCAGCTGCTATTTCAAGGCTAGGGGGGGAAGCAAGTCTTATTGGAAAAGTAGGAAATGACCCATTTGGATTATTTTTAATAGAAACGATAAAAGAGGTGGGGGTTGATACATCGATGATTGTTACTGATGATTTGGCACCAACTACTTTGGCATTTGTTTCTTTACAAGCAAATGGTGAAAGGGATTTTGTATTCAATAGAGGAGCGGATCGAAATTTAACAGAGGATAACTTATACCCAGATAGATTAAGTGGTGCAAAGATCATTCACTTTGGATCTGCAACTGCATTTCTGGAAAACCCTTTTAAAACAACTTATTTAAAGGCAATGGAATTTGCACAAAATAGGGGGATATTTCTATCGTTTGACCCTAACTTCCGACATGATTTATGGAAAAATAGAATGGCTGAATTTATTAGTTTAGCCAGAAAGGGTATATCAATGGCTGACTTTGTAAAAGTAAGCGAAGTAGAGCTTGAACTAATCACGGGAAAAATGGATAAATATGATGGAATAGCAATGCTCCATCATTTAGGGGCAAAAATAGTGGCTGTTACCCTTGGATGGGAAGGCACTCTTCTTTCAAATGGAAGTGGAATGAGTGTAATAAACAGCGTCGAAGTAAATTCAATTGACTCAACTGGTGCTGGTGATGCATTTGTCGGTGCTGCTTTATTTCAATTTGCAAATCTTGAGTCCTATGACACAATTCTTAGTGATTTTAGTAAACTTAAAGAGATCATTCTTTTTGCAAATAAAGTGGGTGCCGTCGTGTGTACGAAGGTAGGAGCGATTTCTTCTCTACCAAACGAAGAGGATATATATAAGGTTTAGTCTACATCGTATTGTTTCGGATTTTTAGTTTATATTGGTCCCTTAGCGGATAAATATTATATATATATAAATAAGAAGAACCATGAACTGAAGTGAATTAGATTTTATTTTGATTAACTAGTAAAAAAACAGATGAATAACAAAATCATGCCTTAATCGTTACTTAGAACAGTAATTAGGTAATTACTAATAGTGCCTCGCCCATTTGGATTGAAGGCACTATTTAGTGATTTAAGAAAAATGAGCCCACTTAATGTGAACTTTGTGAAATATTGTACATAAACTAACGGGTGCGTTAGCTGAAGATCGGAGCTGTCTTTAAGGCAGCTTTTCCTTATGGAACTATCGGGGGCAGGTTTGTTCAATAAGGGACTTGAGTACAAGCTGCTAAAATAGTTAGAAATAGGCAGGGAAGGGTGAAGTAAATGTGTGGAATCAATTTCATTTTAGCTAACACTTATAAAGAAACGTATAAGGAAGAAACATATGTAGAATTTGAAGAGGGAATACATTCATATCTTTTAAGCAAGGAAAAGGACTCTAATAACGAGTTATGTTTACTTCTAAATCTTAATATTTATGGTGAAACAATATTGTATAGAGACGAGATTAATGAATTAAATTTTTTTTGCATAGAAGCGTTAGAGCGAAAAAAACATATATTTGCCATAGGTGATTAGTTTTAAAAAGTCTTAAACTTGGTGCGTTAATTCAAGATCGGAGCTGTCTTTAAGGCAGCTGTTTCTTATGGAACTAACGGTTTAATAAGGAATGCTATAATAGCCTTAATTTTCAAAACGATTTTAAGGAGTTAAACTCTTATGATAATAAAAATTGACTTTGGTGACGATTTTATTCAATACCTTTCTTGTTCAACAAAAGTAGGTAGGAAGATGAATAGTATTCAGGAGGACTTTCTAAATTGGATTTTTGACGAGGAAAAGAATACAGAACATTGGGCTTTAGAAAATGGGGAAAGAATTCACCCTAATTATGATGCAAAAGCAATTGTTGAATGGTTAAACAATGTAAGATTTAAGCGAGGAATGGCGAAAGCTAAATTAATCACGAATCCTCAATTATGTGTTAAAAAAAATTATATTTTTAGAGTGTTTTTTTAATATTTACTGGTCAAACCATAAGATTGTGGAAAAATGCACTTAAAATATCGGGGAAGGTTAGTTAAAGAAGGTATAATCAATTAATCAACAAGAATATGAGGAACACGAGGTCAAAAGTGATGTATCAACCATAAAAGGCTGTCAATTGGCGGCCTTTTGAAAGTAAATCAAAGTCATTGTTTTTTATTAAATCCTTGAAAATGTAAGCGCTTTCTATTATAATGATAATGGGTTGGATGGCATGTGTGGCTGTCATAGTATCTGGCGTAGGCGGGGCCGATACTAGGAAGAGGGCTTAGGCAATGTCCTTTTTTATTTGTTAAAACTAGTTTTTTTATGCGGTCAGAAGTCAAAATGTTAATGTCCAACGATGTATAAATACATACATAAACAATAAAAACGAAAGACATTAAACCCCTTGAGGCCTAAGGGGTTTTTAGCATGCTGCTTAATTACATTCGTTAAATTACACTATTATGGACCTACAGCATTCATAATTAGATAAATCAATGATTGAAATAGAAAAAGCTCTAGTGGTTAATCTAGTGGTTTTATTGATCATCTAGCAAACCCTTGCTACATCAAGGTTGTATAAAATCCTGAATATACGATAATAAATGACTAAGAACCAAACCCTTGATACACATGGGTTTGGCTTTTTTAGCTACTACCTAAAATAGAGTTGTATAACATATGCATTCGTTCCTTTGAGGTCTTCTTCAACGGGGCAGTTTATTTTCTTAATTTAATGGACAAATTATTATAAGTTGAATTGTGTAATGGTACGTTAGTACAAATAGGTTTATGTTAGTCAAAAAACATATAGAAATTGGAGAAAAATGAATAGTAAAATAGAGAACTTAACAAAACGACTATCTGCTGCTCAAATAATTGTTTTTTATTACCTAGTGGCTGTAGTGGTTTCAACCATTTTATTGCTGCTTCCTATTACTCAAACGCAGAATGCAGAGCTCTCATTTATTGATGGAGTATTCATTTCTATTAGTGCGGTAACTGTAACAGGATTATCTCCGGTAGATGTAAGCCAGCTGCTTAGTGTTCCCGGTACGTTTATTTTTGCAATCATCCTCCAGTTTGGTGGAATTGGGATCATGGCTTTCGGAACAATACTATGGCTTGCATCAGGAAAGAAAATAGGACTCAGGGCAAGAATACTCATGACGACGGAACAAAACAGCTCCACTTTTTCCGGGATTGTTCGGTTCATACGAATGATCTTCTTTTTCTTTGTCATGATTGAGCTATTAGGGGCTATTGTCTTCGGTACATATTTTTTGAAGTATTTCCCAACATGGCAAGAGGCATATTTACAGGGTTTCTTCGCCTCTGTGTCTGCTACGACAAATGCCGGTTTTGATATCACAGGAAAATCACTGATTCCGTTTGCAGACGATTATTTTGTCCTGACCCTTAATATAGTACTCTTTATTATCGGATCCCTTGGGTTTCCTGTTCTAATGGAGGTAAGTCAGTGGCTGAGGCATAAGGGTAAGATGCCATTCCGGTTCACCTTGTTCACAAAAATTACAACCGTAACTTTTTTCATACTGATCGTAATCGGAGCCATTTTCACTTATCTGTTTGAGTACAGTCATTTCTATTCAGAAACCTGGCATCAATCCTTTGTCCATTCTTTGTTTTATTCGATATCTTCAAGGACTGGCGGAATGGCGATCAGCGACGTCAACCAATTTTCAGTGCCTACCATTTTGTTACTGAGTATTTTTATGTTCATAGGGGCATCCCCCAGCAGTGCTGGGGGTGGGATAAGAACCACCACGTTTGCTGTGATGCTGCTTACCATTTACAACTATGCGAAAGGGAACAGAACAATAAAAATATTCAAAAGGGAGATCGATGAGGAAGATATCATCAAGTCATTCATCGTTTTCACAACAGGTATGATACTGTGCAGTTTGGCAGTTATCATTCTTGCATGCATTGAATCTGCCTTTTCCCTAATGGAAATTTTATTTGAAGTTTCCTCTGCTTTTGGCACTGTAGGCCTTTCGCTTGGCATTACACCGGAATTGAGTACTGCTGGGAAGGCCGTAATCATGATTTTAATGTTTATAGGGAAAATCGGGATGTTTACCTTCTTATTCAGTATGGGAGGCAAACCAGTTAAACATCCGTATCACTATCCCAAAGAGCGCATCATTATAGGATAAAAAATGTACTACAGCAAAGGTAATCAATTAATAAAGATATACAAAAGTGCAATAGTTGTATTGAAAATCCTTTTCTTCTTCAACTATCTCCTCCACTTATATTAAACAAGCAGTAAAAAGGATCCTTCAGTTTTGAAGATCCTTTTTTTATACCGTCTCATGAGGATAAATACGTATAAGAGACATATATAAATCAGACTCTCGAATATACCCCGTAATTCTTCTAATAATGCGTTCCAAAAAAATCGTGAAATCTTCATTATTTAAACATAATCAATTTTATTATGCATAACAATAAACGTAATTAACTTTTGTTTGCAATATAACAAACATAATAATATAATGTTTGTTAATTAGCGGGAGTAGAATGTGGTGTTTAAAATATGAATTTCGCCTGTCCTATGTTTATCAGAAATCTTAAATAAGAAGATAATTAGGATTTCTAAGCAGAAATTTCTGACGGAACATCGTATTGGGGGAAGGAAAAAAACGAAAAAATAAAAAGGAGCAATGATATGAATAAAGGTGAATATAAGTATAAATCAATTATCACTGTTGAAAATTACGACAAAGTAGATGGTAAGGCTGCCTATGGTAAAGAAATCGAATCGTTAAGCACAGGAATGCTACAGGGGAAATCGCCCAGAACAGGAGATATCGTTGGAAAAATTGTAATGATTGATGATTCTGCTCAAGAAATTGAGTTATCTGCCACTAGAATTTTAGATTTAGCCATCCTTATTTTATCGACCAACTTATATTTTAGAGATGCTTATAAATTTGAAAAACTGTATGATCCTGAAAATCCAATCGTTACAGCTTTAGGGTTGCAGGGAAATAAGATGCAATTAGAAATTGACACAAAAAATGAGAATTTAGATAAAGATATTCAATATTTTTATGATATGTTGCAATCGGATGGCGAAATTTTGGGAGAAAGATTTAGAATCATCAACGATATTATGAAGGAAATGGGATATCGGTAAGGAGAATCATAATGATAAGAGGATTTGTCGTTTCAGATGGCAGAAAATTTACAGAAGAAGAAAAACAAATGATTTGGAAAAAGTCTCCTAGCCATCAAGAAAGTGTGGAGGAATTACGTGTTGCAGATACAATCAATAGGAATTGGCATAATGGAGAACTGCGAGTCATCAATGTACTGCTAGAGGGGGATGCTGGCTCAGGTAAAACACAACTTGCCAAAGCTCTCTCTCATGATCTTCGATTGCCATATACGAAAATTACCTGTTTTGCCGACATGGATAAATCAGATATTTTCGGCTCACTTTTGCCAGTAATGGAAGAAGCACAAGTGGAAGATAAAAAAATAATTCAGTTTTTTGAAAATAATAGCACGGCGCAGCAGTTTTTAGAAAATTTGTCTTCCTATCTACAGTTAAATATGGCAGAAACGAAAGAATACTTGGCAAAACTTGAAAAGAAAATCAAAGACACCGGTAAGAATGTAACATATAAGTATTATCCATCAGAAATCGTTCGTGCACTACATGAAGGCTACCTGTTAGAGATACAAGAACCTACTGTCATTAGAGATGCATCGGTTTTAGTTGCATTGAATTCTGCTCTTGAAATTGATGGTATTTTAAATACTCCAACTGGAATGATCAAACGGCACCATGATGCTGTAGTAGTTATTACAACCAATAGAAATTATCAGGGGAATAGACCCCTTAATGAATCATTACGTGATCGAGTTCAACACACGGAACGAATGAATCTTCCTTCTAAGGGAGTGATGGTCAACCGGGCTCTCAGTAAAGTTGGTTTTGCAGATGAAGAGCTATTAGCAATGATGGCTGAAATCATTATTTTATTAGATGCTACTTCAAAAGCTAATGGAATCAAGGGTGTAGCAGGAATGAGAAGTTATTTCTATTGGGTGAATGCAGTGCATCAAGGAGAAAATATCTTTGATTCTATTTATCAAAAAGTCATCTATAAAATTACCACCGATGAAACTGAGATTAGAATACTAGAAAAAGAATTAGAAAGCAGTCAATTATTGGAGCGTATTCAATCTTATTTACTGAATCAAAAGAATCCAATGAATAAACCGCAAGCTCCTCCAGGGTCACCAATGGTAGATAATTATGAGGAACAACAAGACGGTGAGGAGGAACTTCAAAAAGATACATCTTCCATTTATTTTACAAAAGAAGAGGAGAAAATTCAAAATAGTGATTCCGCTCTGCCTCAACAAGAAAAAGGGGAACCCTTAGAGATTTTTTCTGAAAAGAGATCAAAGGACATTGAAATCGATAGTAATAAAGGAAAAGAGCATGAGGAATCTCAAACAGGTATTTCTCAGCAACAAGTAAAACAGTTGCCGGAAATACTAGAGAAGCAAGAAGCTGATAAGAAAAAAGAGTTGAATAAAGAAGCTCGAACGCTTATGAAAAACACGATTCATCAAAAAGAAGGGATCATTATCCACCGCCCTCATGCAACGAAGGAAAGTATGAGTGAAGCAGAACATATTAAAAAGGAAATAACACCTCTTGTGGAGAGTATGGCAAGAAAAATTCTTGCTGTATTAGAAAAAAAAGAGTCAGTAACATACACTCCAGGGAAGTTATACGGTACGCGATTTAATGCTTCTAAGGTTGCGATGGGAGACTATCGTTACTTTGATAAAAAAAATCCTCCAACTGAAAATCCCTCTCTAGCTATAGCGATACGTATAGATGAGTCTGGTTCCATGGTTCGGGCTCAACGAATGGAGAGTGCCAAAAAAGCAATAATCGCTTTAACAGAGTTTTGTAGAATGTTAAATGTTCCTTTGATGATTTATGGAGACACTGCAGATATTAGTCAAAGGGAAATGACTTCACTATACTCGTACAAAGAGTTTGATGATGGGTACGATGGGGCTATAGGGAAAATTGCGACAATGAAGCCTCGCCAAAATAATCGTGATGGTGTTAATTTACGAATATTGGCAGACAAACTATCGAAACAAATCGCTTCTACCAAGCTATTGATAAATATTAGTGATGGACAACCAAAAGCCATGCCTAATTATTCAGGGGATGCAGCGAGGGTGGATATCCAATCAGTTATTAGAGAATATGAAAGAAAAGACGTGCTATTCCTATCTGTTGCTATTGGAGAAGATAAAGAAAAGATTGCAGAATTACACGGAAGAGAGAGATTCCTTGATATGACTGACCTTAAATCGTTTCCTCAAAAATTAGTGGAAACAATCAGTCGCTTTTTATAGGAGGGATTTGAAAATGGTTGAAAAAAGCAAAAAGGCACTGGTACGGTATCAATAAAGATTTTTCCGTTTTTTTAACCCCGTCCTATATTTAGAACGGGGTTATGCTTGTTTGAGGTTTTAAAATTAAATAACTTTGTTGTCTTTGTGCAATTTTCTCGGTATTGTAAGCGAAAATTATAGTCTAACCATAACCTCAGTGCCGTCCTTAGCTTTGACATCTACTAGCACGATCCCCCTATAATTTTTCAGTTCCTTGACGATAGGCTTTAGCGTTTTTTTGTCTATTAGTGGAAAGGTAAAGTCCAGTTTTTTTCTTTCGAAGTGCACTTTTGTCCATTTGTTTGCATTTTGCTGAATAAATTTTGAAGATAAAATTGAAATAACAATGTTTAAAATGGCATATGGAATTGGAAGGGTAAACCGAACGCCTTTCGCTTTCACTTTAACATGCATCATAAGCGAATCACTAATCAATGATGACTGAAACGGTATCCCCGTTTGCCGATTTAATATCAACAATTTGTCCATCTAATTCGTTTTCGATTGCTTCAATAATAAGACTTATGTCTATATCTTTAACGTATTTTTCCGATTGAGGAATACTCGCTGCGATGCTGTGTCCAGCCACTAATACTGCCTTGACAAGTTTTATAGGCAAATTGACCGTGACATTATCATTTTCGGCGGATACAACACGAACTTTTAAGGTTTTATCTAAATATTTAGTCGGTTTTTCAAGAAGCTTGTTACCTGTTTCTTCTTTCTCTTTTAATATTTGAATCAGTTCTGATCCCTTATCTGCATCAATCTTCCCTTCTTGAACCATTGTTAACACTCTTGTAATTTCCTCTTTCATGATAAATTCCTCCCTATTCCTCTTTTAAGAGCTTAATGGCTTCTTCTGTTGTGATTTCGCCATTTTCCAACATGGTGACAACTTTTTTCTCGTCCACTTCATTTTTCTTCTTCTGTACATATCCAAGGGATGAAATGATGTCAGTTAGCTTGCCTCGAACCGTTGGATACGAAATCCCCAGTTCCTTTTCAACTTCTTTGATATTCCCTCTGCATGTTAAAAATACTTCCACAAAATGAAGCTGATCCTTTGATAAGGATGCCAGCTTAGATATTTCAAACTCATTTTCAATCGTAGTGTGACAATGAGAGCACTGCAACTTTGTAATTTTCAATGTTTTACTGCAAACAGGGCAATTTGTGATTAATTTATAAGCCATAATGAAATCACTTCCTTTTAGTTAATTCGATTATAAAACAAGGAATTAAAAATATAAATAATAAAATTTAAATTTTTAATAAAATAATTCAATAATATTAATTTAAGGTTTAATATTATTGATTATTCGTTTTTATTATCCATTCAAGTATTATAATGGTTGAAATTGTAGATATTTTTCTTGGGTAAAATAACCAGTCACATAATGAGCACAATTACATAGTCTTTGAGATGCTGTTCAATAATCCATTTGATATTAATATTCCAATTATGATGATTCAGCAGTCGGTGGCATTGATGTATTATTTATTGATTTAACTTGAAAATTATAAGCTTACGGGTTGATTAATCTCCGATTATGCAGTGAGTTGAGGACTTAGTCTTTATTAATGTGTGGAATGCCGTTTTCAGCTAAGCTCCTCTAATGTACCAAAACAAGGGTGATTAAGAATTTGAGATTTTCCAGTATTGTACTATGATAAATTTATATTATTTGAGTTTGGAAGGGTTTGGGGCAGTGACCATACTCTTACAGATTTATTTAAGGAGTGGTAAAATGGCACGTGTTTTATTTATTAATGCTGGATCAGAAGGACATATCAATCCAACTATTGGAGTTGTGCAAGAGCTTATTTCGCGTGGAGAAGAGGTAGTGTACTTTACGATAGAATCTTTTCGAGAACGTATCGAGAAGACGGGAGCTACTGTACGAACAATTGACGGTGAAAAATTTATAGAAGCTTTTCTCTCAGGCGGAAGAAATTATTTACTCGAAAGAATCAACGGTCTTTTAAATACGGTAGATATCGTCATACCTAGCGTTCTTGAACAGATCAAAGGAGAGCATTTTGATTACATCATCCATGATTCCATGTTTGGCTGTGGACGTTTACTTGCCCAAATCCTTAAGCTTCCCGCAATCAATTCTTGTACTTCTTTTGCGCAGACAAAAGCATCATTCGATAAAATGCTGGAACAGCTTTCTAAAGAAATTCCTCCAGAAATAGTTAAACCTATACACGATGAATTTCAAAGACTGACGGTAATGGTGAAGGAAAAATATGATGTGGAGATCCATTCTACTTACGAAGTTTTTTGTAATCCTGCACCACTTTCAATCGTTTATACAACTAGGGAGTTTCAACCTTTTAAAGAAGCATTCGACCAAACTTACAAATTTGTAGGTCCATCCATCTCTTCACGGTTAAAGCAGGATAACTTTGACCTTGCTGATATCAAAGGAAAAAGTCCCATTTACATTTCTCTTGGAACAGTTTTTAACCGGTCTCTTGATTTTTATAAGCTTTGTTTTGAAGCATTTGGAAATAGCAATCACACGGTTGTCATGTCGGTCGGTCAACAAACCCCACTAATTGAATTAGGAGAGATCCCCCAAAACTTCATTGTGAAAAAATATGTTCCACAAACGGAAGTGCTAAAATGCACTAAATTATTTATCACACATGGTGGAATGAATAGTACCAATGAGGGTCTCTACTACGGGGTTCCGCTAATTGTAATCCCACAAAGCGCGGATCAGCCCATAATTGCAGGGCAAGTTGCCAATATCGGAGCCGGTATTAAATTACAAATGCAAAGCTTGACTGCAAATCAACTGCGTGAGGCCGCAGATCATGTTTTAAACGACCCATCTTACCATAAATCTGTTTCAAATATAAGCGAATCCTTTCAAAAATCGGGTGGATATCACCAAGCTGTTGATGAGATTTTTGAATTTATAGGTCAATACGATATTTAAAATAAATTATCGGTGGCATTTTCTTAGTGGCAATTCTTTTTTTAATGTAAATGAAGGAATGAATCAATTTGTATTTTTGAAAGATGGAAAAGTGGTCTGCTATTTATATGGTTATCCTAAGAATAATGGATATGGTATATTTTTGAATCTGAGGATGCTGGCTAATTAAGGATGATTTAAAATTTCGAGTAGACAGAAATGACATTGTCGTATATTTGAGAAAATAGGCAAGGGTTTAATTGAGGGTTGCTGCGGCAGCCTTTTTTTGTTGAGCTAAAGGGGCAATTTAGCTGAAGAGTAGTGACATATAAAGGTATTGTCTTTTTTACATAGAATATTTTAAGAGAATAGCATGTGAATAAATGGGGGACATATATGGACATTTGTTTTATTGGTGGTGGAAATCACATGAATAATGAATTAGGCGAAGTGTTCCTGGAACTTTCAAAAATGATTAAACGTGATGCTAAGCTTTTAATCATTCCTTTTGCAACCGACAATTCCAGGTATGAAAGTTGGATGGCAAGTATCAGACAAGTCTTTTCAATCATGGATAATATAAGCGTTGATTTATTAAATGAAGATCTTTCAGACAAAGAAATGAAAAAGTCTATAAAAGAACATGATATTCTTTACTTTATTGGTGGAAAGCCAGAAAGGTTAATCCATGTTATAGAAGAAAAAGGACTTGTCCCCATTATCAAAGACTTTCAAGGTTTAATCATCGGATATAGTGCGGGTTCATTAGTCTTCAGTAATGATTGCATAATAACAAAAGATAAAGACTACCCAGTAACGGTAGTGATCAACGGCTTAGGATTAGTTGGGTTTAGCGTTGAAGTCCATTACGATGAAAGTATAGATGGAGAATTATTTCCCCTATCAAATGAACGAAAGATATATGCTATACCAAATGGAAGTGCGATTTTCTCCAAGAACGGGGAACTATTTAAAGTTGCAAATGATATCTATTCCTTTCAAAATATGAAAAAGGAAATAGTGAATTCCTAAGTCTTAAAGAACCAACAAGCTCTTTACCTCAATTGGAGCAAGGGCGCCGGGCGCTAAAGGATAGAGAAAAGGAGACTGCAATGAAAATAAATTTAATGATTTTCATTACATCAATAAAAGAACAAGAAAATGGTATATCAATGATGAAAACAGTTGAATCTGATATTCGTCCTGTTAAAGGGGATATAATGGATGATCCAGGATTCGATTCAGGATTTCATAATGGATATGAAGTTGTAAAGGTTTCGATTAATTATGCCTCAAATGAATGTTTTGTTTCGCTGCACCCGCTTGCGATTGAGATTAAGGAAATCAGGATGGAAACCTATATAGAGAAACTGGAAGCAAACGGTTGGCGTGCTGTCTCAAAAGAGGAATTGAAAAGTATGTAAAAAGGTAAACCCATAAAATTGACGTAAGGAGCATGTAAATGGAAAAATACTCAACAACCACTTTAAAGATGACAAGAAATTTTGATGTAGTGCCTGAAATGGTTTTTGATGCATGGCTGAACCCTGAGATGATGAGAAAATGGTTTTTTACATTGGAAGGGACAAATAAGGTGGCACAAAATGATCCTCAAGTGGGAGGTACTTGGGAAATTATTGATCATCGCGATGGAAAAGATTATCGGGCGATAGGGGAGTACCTTGAAATGGACCCTCCCAATAAATTAGTGTTCACTTTTAAAATGCCGCAATTCAGTGAATCAGAAGATACAATTACAGTTGAGCTGAAAGAACTTCAACAAGGCTGTGAAATGACATTTTCACAAAAAATCATCGTTCCTCATGAAGAAAATTGGACAGAATCCGATATCGAAAAAGCTCTTGGAGAGTATCACGATGGATCTGAACATGGCTGGAACTTAATGTTTATGGGACTGAAGGAACTGGTTGAAACTGGACAAGTTAGCTATAAAGGCTAATGATTCGAATTTCAGAGAGGGATGGGACAATGGAAAGTAAATGGCCAAATGATATGAAAGTAGCGCAAATGCGGGTTGCACGTCCTACTGATCAACTAAAAAAGGTTATAAACTTCTATTGTGAAGGATTAGGCTTGAAAAAAATCGGTTCTTTTGAAGGGCACGAGGGATATGACGGTATCATGATCGGTCTTCCTGATTCCAGCTATCATCTGGAGTTTACTCAACATAAGGATGGCAGTCCTTGTCCTGCCCCATCAAAAGATAATCTGCTTGTCTTTTATATTCCTGAACGTAAAACCATTGAGGAAATCACGAATAGGTTGAAAGGTATGGGATATGAACCGGTTTCTCCGGAAAATCCATATTGGGAAAAATCAGGTGTTACTTTTGAAGATCCGGATGGTTGGAGAATTGTATTGATGAATTCGCCCGGCATAGGAAATTAAATTTTGAAATGAAAACGACCGAAAAGCACCATGCTTTTCGGTCGTTTTGGGTTTATGAGGACATCGTGATCCCGCCATTGATGTGAATGCACTGTCCTGTTATATAGGCACCTTCATCAGATGCCAGCAGCACGTAGGCACCTGCATGATCTGCAGGCTGCCCGGGGCGGCCAAGCGGTGCCTCGGTACCAAATTCGGCAACGGATCGTTCGTCGAATGTCGCAGGGATGAGCGGAGTCCAAATCGGTCCTGGTGCAACCATATTGACCCGGATCCCTTTTTTAGCCACATTCTGTGCAAGGCTGCGTGTGAATCCGACGATTGCTCCTTTTGTCGCTGTATAATCCATCAAAGTTGCATGGCCTCTGTAAGGATTGATCGATGTTGTGTTGATGACCGAGTTGCCTTGTTTCATATGAGGAACCGCGTGCTTGCTCATGTAAAATACTGAATAAATATTGGTGCGGAACGTTCTGTCCCATTGCTCGTCCGTGATATCTTCAATGTTTTCCGTCGGAAATTGCACCGCAGCATTATTGACGAGGATGTCCAGCTTTCCGAACTCGTCCAGCGTCTTAGTAATCAATTCTTTACAATTCGCCTCCACGGAAACGTCACTTGGAAGTAGGAGGCAGCGAACGCCTTCCGCTTCAATCAGCTGCTTTGTTTCTTCGGCATCACCGTGCTCATCTAAATAATTCACAACCACATGGGCGCCTTCCTTTGCATAAGCAATGGCAACCGCACGTCCGATGCCGCTATCTCCGCCTGTAATCAAGGCAACGCGGTCCTTAAGCTTACCGCTTCCTATGTAATCCTTTGGCTGAATCGGAAGTGGATTCATCTCAGATTCAATACCAGGCTGTCTTTCCTGCGTTTGTCCGGGCTGTCCATTCTTTTGCTGTTCATATATATTCAATGAAATCTCCTCCTTTTAAACTATTGATCTAGTCATACTTTAGCCGGTAAAAAGTACGGTTAAACATCGACATTCCCACCGATTCCATCTGCAAACGATTACAAAAATATAGTGAAGAAGGACTTACGGTGTTCAAAGTTGAATTACATTTAAATAAAAATTTCAGGGGTGAAATATGAATTCGACAGGAACAATACAAGAATTGACCAAAAAAGAACAATGGTTAGAATCCTTTCCAATCATGAAACAGTTGCGTACTGACTTAACTCAAAAAACATATCTGGAGTTACTTGAAGAAATGAGGAAGGACGGATACTGTTTGTTTGCTTTATATAAAGATAACCAGGTTGTATCCTTGGCTGGTTTAAGCTGGAGAGTGAACTTTTATAATAAACGTCACGTGTTTATTTATGACCTTGTAACAGATTCTGCACACCGCTCATTTGGATATGGAGAGAAGTTATTAAGTTATATACATAACTGGGCAAAAGAAAACGGAGCTGCATATGTGGCATTGGAATCTGGGATCCAACGAAACGAAGCCCACCGTTTCTATGAAGAGAAATTAGATTATGATAAATGGTGCTACTCATTTAGAAAAACGCTGTGAGTAAGAATAGCGACGTAAAAGAGCTGAGTATTCAGCTTTTTTTGTGCCATTTTATGGAGTAAATGGAGTGAATGTAAGACACGTTGTCCACTATGTGTATTGGATTATAAACATTTTTAGTAAGAAGAGATCAATTAAAGATAAATTCACGAGTAAACACATGAAATTCACGAGTAAATTGCCAAAACTCCCGACGATTCACAAGTAAAAGTTCGAAATTCAAGAGTAAATCGCTGAAACTCACAAGAATAAGCCCCAAACTCACCGCAAATGCTCCAATACCCACGAAATTTAACAACTTATAGAAATTGGCACTTTTATTGCAAGTATAATAACGAATCCAATTCCTTTGAAAAAATATATTGAACTACTCATCTTACTAACGAGAATATCCTTCTGCTGCAGAGTTTGAACAAAAGTCCTTATTTTGATGTTTACGTCAGGATGAAAAGTGAGGAGTTCGATGAAGTGTTGGAAATGCTAGTTTGTTTCAATACAATTGGCTGTATAAGGGTGTAAAGGAGATTGAAGAAGACAATGATTTTCCTTTCATAAGCAGTTATTGGTTCTGGCGGATTTTGTTCATCGGAATCAGTTTATTCATCATCTTTACGACTGTAAATTCATTCTTTCGCTGAAAAACCCAAATTTTTGTAATGATTTATTTAGCCTTGGACATACTTAATTAAGATATCAAAATGTAACATTTAATTAAGGAGGAAACCAAATGGCTAACGAAAATATACAAATGAAAATGGAACATATTTGGCAGGATACCTGTGGTTCTTGGGAAAATTGTACGGAAACCACAATTCAGTCATTCTTGGCAAAATCCGAAGAAGGCAATATAGATCCGCAGTATTGCATGAGCTGGGTGGAACAACATAAAGCCCAAATACCCGAGTGGGATGCCGTTTCAAAAGTGTCGCTCGACTGGGTTAATCAACATACATCAACGGGTTCACCCATTTCAATCAAGGAAGATTATTAAAAGGCTTATGAATGGTTCGAATTCCACTATATTTAAGAGGTGAAGATAGTTGTCAAATAATGAGGAAAACGGTAAATCAAGTTGTCGGGATCCAGATTACAGAGTTAATGCTTGGGATGAAATGAATGGTGAAGATAAGTTTGTACAATCAGCCATCCAAGAGGAATTCAATAATCCAGTAATTGAAGAAACGATTTTGAAGTTCAATAAAATAGCGAATGAAGAAGAAAAGGAAACTTGATTTTTGTACGCGCCCTATAGGGCGTTTTTTTTTTGAAAATAGGAAGAAGGAGCTGCTAATAACTTATTATTCAAAAGCTTTATCTTTTAGATTTATAAAAAACAATAATATACAAATAAAGGGAAAAGGCATCTTGGTATCGTATAAAGCATAGTATAAATCGTTTTTAATAATAAGTTAGCAATATCATTATGGGAGTGAAGATCATGGAAGCTGCTGTAGAACGGATTTTTTCTAATGAATTGGTGAAATTGGCTGGAGATTTTTTTCAAGTGAATGCGGGGAATCCGGTTAAACTTGGAGATGCAGAGAACTACGTATTTGAGGTTTACAGGGATGGAACGCCATACATTTTAAGAATGACACATCAATCACATCGTACAAAAGCTCAAGTGCTTGCTGAGTTAAAGTGGATTGAGCATTTACAGAATAATGGTAGTGAAATTCCTAAGGTTCTCTTTTCGGAAGATAATAACTTAGTTGAAATTGTAAAGGGCTCGGATGGTTCAGAATTTTATTGTTGCCTGTTTGAAAAAGCTCCTGGTGTAAGAATGAAAGTCACCGATGAAAATTTCAATGAACCTTTATTTTTTGAATGGGGAAGAACCATTGGCCAAATGCACAAACAAACTAAAAGTTATAAGCCAAAAGCGGAATATAAAAGGCTGGATTGGCATGAAGAAGAATTATTGAATGCTCAGCTCTTTCAATCCGATGTACCGGAGCAATTGATGCGCCAACAAGAATTAGTCACGAAGAAGTTAAATGCCCTTCCGGTTCATCAAGATAATTTTGGATTGATTCATTCTGATATACATAACGGCAATTTCCATTTTCATGAGGGGAAGATTCATGTTTTTGACTTTGATGACTGTTCTTATCATTGGTTTGCCAGTGATTTGGCCATACCTCTGTACTATCTGATGTGGAGCTTGGAACGTGAAGGGACAAAAGGGCTCGATGAATATGCTGCCAAGTTCATGAGGGAATTCATAAAAGGCTATGAGACGGAAAATATTCTTGCGCCTATAGAATATGAAACGATTCCTCTATTTTTAAAGCTAAGGGATTTAACGTTATATAATTTTTTCCATAAAAAATACGATTTGAAGAATGCGGATAGTCCATTATACAAAACCGTTCAAAAAATCGAACAAAGAATCATCGAAAGCCGTCCTATTGTTCACTTCGATCCGAACATGGTTCATTAAGGGGGATTGGAATGTCAGATATAAAAAATAATGGGCTTGCATATAGAATTCGGACTGGTGTATTGGAAGATGCGGAAGCGGTTTTGGATGTGCAAAATTCCGTTATTTCCGAAGGCGAGTATTTTATTGCCGTATCGGAGGAGTTCAATAAAACATATGAACAGCAACGAGATTGGATACGAAGGTTATTGGAAAATGAACGGGAAACCATCATCGTGGCCGAAATAAATGATAAAGTGGTTGGATGGATAGCCTTTCAATCGGAGAATAGGAAGAGAATGTCCCACAAGGGTTCATTTGGGGTGATGATCAGAAAAAATTTCAGAGGGATGGGATTGGGAAAGGAGCTTATTGAAGCGTTATTGGATTGGGCAGAAGCCAATCCGTTGATTGAGAAGGTGAGTTTAGGAGTTTTTTCCACAAATCATCGGGCAATATCATTGTATAAAAGGCTGGGGTTTGTTGAAGAAGGCCGTAAAATAAAAGAATTCAAGATGAGCGAAAGTGAATACGTTGATGATATTATCATGTACAAAATGGTTTGATCAGACCGAAAGAGCATGAATGGATTCATTACATGCTCTTCCGGTTTGGTTATGTATCTATTTTTATAGTAAAACGATATTTATGTCATGCATTATTTAATTACTCTTACCTTCACTTGCTTTCTTCCCCACGTTAAAGCATCCGCTTCCTTCGCGATGAAGACATCGATTCTGTTTCCTTTGATCGCACCGCCCGTGTCTGCAGCGATAGCTTGTCCGTAGCCTTCGACTTCAACGATGGAGCCTAGCGGAATCACGTTCGGATCGACTGCTATCAGTTTGGCATCATCATATTTTTCTAAATCGACACCCATTCTTGTAGTGCCTGAGCATCCCTCGCAACTTGCTGTATATGCTGTACTTGTAACCGTCAGTTCTTTAACGGCTGAGCTTGCCGAACTGGCTCTTTCTTCTAATTTACTGATGGTCCGTGCACCGGCTATACCGTCAGCGGATAAGCCCTTTTGCTTTTGAAAGTTGATAACGGCTTGCTTTGTACCTGAACCATAAATGCCATCGACCGTTGATGAGTAAACATCCCAGGCTTTCAATAGCCTTTGCAGTTCAGCTACAGGCCTTCCCATATCCCCGCTTTTCAGTACCTGTATTTTCTGATTCGTTTGTGTTCCTGCTATTCCATCGACTTTCAGCCCTGATTTTTCCTGGAACTTCTTTACGGATTCCTTTGTAATCGGTCCGTAGTAACCTGTTGCTTCATGATAGGGAAAAACCCCTTTTGTCAGTAATAATTCTTGTAATTGTTTTACATCACTATTACTCATCCCAAATGAAAGTGTGCGATCCAAAGCAGCGGCTTCGCCTTTTGTTGGCATGCAAACTCCTAGAATGAATACAGAAGTCGTTAGGATCGTTAATAAAATTTTCTTCATGTTTATCCTCCTCGTTGTTTCCTGCAATTAAACCATTCGTTAAACTATCACTCTTTTAGGCGCAGTAAAGGAAAAACACCGCGAAGGCACTAAGTAATTGTTAAAACATGTAACATATAAAAAAGAAATGAGGCGGACATCGGGTTACCATATCCTTAGTGATTAACTAATTATGGGAAAAATCACCTTCATATGGAAACGGACCGGAACCGTTTGGTTGAACAGGGGCATTCATTCATGTACGTTTAAGTTAATAGAAGTTCTATTTTAAGGTTAAAGGAGGAAATCATTTGATTAAGGCAGTTATTTTCGACTTTGATGGTTTAATTTTAGACACGGAAACGGCTTGGTATGAGGCTTATAAAGAAACGATGGCTTTTTATGAATCTGATTTGCCCCTCGAACATTTTGTTACATGTATCGGAACGGATAATACTGAGCTTAATCAGTACTTTAAAGATCAGCTGGGGGCAAGGTGTAATATTGAAGAAATTGAATCCAGAGCAAAAAGCCTCCATGAAGTAAAGATGAAAACATCACAGGCACGTGAAGGTGTGAAGGATTATTTAGAAGAAGCAAAAAGAAATGGATATAAAATCGCCCTCGCTTCAAGCTCGACAAAAGAGTGGGTCACTCATCATTTGGCGGAACTCGGACTGTTACACTATTTTGAAGTTATTATCACAGGGGATGAAGTCGAGAAAGTAAAACCAGCGCCTGATTTGTATGTAAAGGCAATTGATGTTCTGGCCATTCAGCCGACAGAAGCCGTAGCATTTGAAGATTCGTTAAATGGGCTTCAAGCGGCCCTGACTGCAGGTTTAAAATGTGTGATCGTTCCTAATCCCGTGACGGAAGCTTTAGCTTTTGAAAATCATCATTTACGCCTCCGTTCCATGATGGATAAGAGCTTGTCTGACGTCATAAAACATATTGAGCAATAAGCGTTCGAAGGAAAGTATAGTATGATAAAGGGATGAAACCGAGCCGAAGATGGCAGAGTCTTCGGTTTTTCTGGTTTTAATGAAAGTTATATTTTGGTGGGGAGGGTGAGTTTATGGGATTGCATATCAATGACGAAGGAGTCCGGCTGCGGGAGGTCAATGAGAGCGATCTTCCAATCTTTTTCGAGCAGCAATTGGATCCTGCCGCAAACTATATGGCTGCCTTCACATCTAAAGATCCATCAGACAAGGCGGTTTTTTTGACACACTGGAAGAACATCTTATCGAACCGGGATATTCAAAAAATGACCATAATCCACAACGGATGTGTTGCGGGCAGTATTCTCAAGTTTGAACAGTTTGGTAACCCGGAAGTGAGTTATTGGATCGGGAAGCAATATTGGGGGGAAGGGATCGCTACAGGGGCACTGCTCCATTTTTTGCCGAAAATAAAAGTCCGCCCTCTTTATGCCCGCGCAGCCAAGGATAATCTTGGTTCCATCAGGGTGCTGGAGAAATGCGGATTTGAAAGATTTGATGAAGACAAAGGTTATTCCCATGCAAGAGGCAAAGAGGTTGAAGAATTCATTTTGAAACTTGAAAGTTAAGATAATAATAACAATATCGTTTAGCCTATGAGGAAACGGGTGACAGACAATGGGATATAAGATTTTTTCGATCATTTTTATTTTATGCGGTCTATTTGTAATGTGGTTCGCCATTTTTGGCAAAAAGAAAGAGATTAAAGAGATCGGCATACCAACGAATTTCATCGATGTAGTTTTAATGATGATATATAAGCTTTTACCTTCCAGTATTAGAAAAATCCTTCTTTTTGCATTGGGTCTGTCCATTTCTATCGGATTTACCTATATATTGATTAAGTTATGAAAAATTTTCCTTATTAGATTAAATAATCCTGAAACTTTATTCTTGCGGAATCGTATTAAATGGTAACGATATATAGGAGTTGTTGCTATTTCGAGGAAAAAAAGTGATGGCAGTGTTTAGGATAATTGGGGCGGGAAGTTGACGCAGACGGAAGGCTTGATGTTATTTCACAATAAGGTCAAGAACGGGAAACCATAAAATTCAAATCTATTGATTGCAGCTGATTCAAGGGGTATTTATATCCAAATGGAAGAATATCAGTATAGTAATAATATGCATAATATGGTAATGTTGAATTTGTGTGATTTTGGAAATTTATAAAAAAAGGAAGGTATTATATGTCTGAATCGGTTCTTAAGGTTCAATCCTTAACTAAAAAAATTGGAAAAGCAACCATCGTAGACAATGTTAGCTTTGAAATAAAAAGCAATGAAATATTCGGTTTGCTTGGTCCGAATGGAGCGGGTAAGACCACGATCATCCGTATGATCACAGGTCTCATCAATCGTACGGGCGGTACTGTCATGATCAATGGCAGTGACCTGGATAATGATTTTGAAGGTGCGATGAATCAATTGGGGGCCATTGTTGAAAACCCGGAGTTCTATAAGTACATGACAGGCAGAAAGAATATCCTGCATTATGCCCGAATGTCATCCAATGACATATCCACTGAGAGAATAGAAGAGGTCATTAAGCTTGTCAAACTGGATCATGCCATCGATAAGAAGGTTAAAACCTATTCATTGGGAATGCGCCAGCGCCTTGGAGTGGCACAGGCCATTTTACATAAACCATCGTTATTGATTTTTGATGAACCGACGAATGGCTTGGATCCGCAAGGGATCCGCGAGTTTCGTGATTATTTGAAAGTACTGGCAAGTGAAGGCGTCGGGATATTGATTTCATCACATTTACTATCGGAAATGCAATTGATGTGTGATAGTTTTGCCGTTATCGAAAAGGGAAAACTGATCCATACGAAAGAACATATTGTTGATGAAAAAACCGAAACGATCAATGAAGTTTCATTCACTGTCAGTGATGGGAAGCTAGCTAAAAAAATCCTTCAAGAACAGTTTGCGGATATTACGATTCTAAAAAATGGTGCGAAGACAATCTCCGTATCGGCCACCCGAGAACAAACGGCCAATATAAACCGGAGTTTTAATGTAAATGAACTGGATGTCTTTGAAATTGGCATAACCAGAAAATCGCTGGAAGATAAATTCTTCGAAATCACTGAGCAGGAAATGAGGGAGTCTGTATGATGTCCTTAGTAAAAAATGAATGGATGAAAATCTTCTCAAAAGTATCAACTTATATATTCATCGCTTTTCTATTATTGGCAGCATTAGGGGCTGCGGTCATCGATTATAAACTAAGTCCTGACGAAACGAATAAAGATTGGAAGCAAGAGTTAAACGCAGATATCCAAGAACAGGAAAAGGCTTTGGAAGCTAAGGAAATCAGTGAAGATGAAAAAGCCGCCATCATGGAAGACATTAATTACAACAAGCAACTGTTGGCTGATAATATAAACCCTGACTTAAACACGAATTGGACCTATATGGCTGAATGGACTACATCACTAACATCATTTGTCACTTTATTCGTCGTTATAGTTTGCAGCTCGCTCGTTTCTTCGGAATTTTCCGATGGCACCATTAAACAACTGTTGATCAGGCCTTATAAACGTTGGAAGATCCTATTTTCCAAATATATTACTTCCCTGTTATTTGCAGCGTTACTACTTGCGAGCCTTCTTATATTCAGTTATCTAATCGGAATCATATTCTTTGGCAATGGTTCGTATTCAGATAAAATCATGGATCCTGCATCTTTCGAATTCAGTCCGGTGGTAGTCGGCGAATATTTCGTAGACATGATCGTTTACTGGATACCAGGATTCCTAGTCATCACGACCATCGCTTTCATGTTAAGCACATTATTTAAAAACCAAGCACTTGCAGTAGGGATATCCATTTTCATCCTATTTGCATCTTCGACATTAAATATGGTCATTCAATCATTCATCGGAAAATACGAGTGGTTAAAATTCGTCTTATTCCCCCACCTTGATTTAAGGGGCTATATTTCCGGAACCATAGAAATGTTCGATGGAGCTACACTTGGATTCTCGATGGGTGTACTCGGCATCTATTATCTTATCTTTTTAGCGCTAACTTTCTTCTTCTTCCAGAAAAAAGATATCACTAATTAAATAGAGCGAAAAACCGAAATCAGTGGCTGATTTCGGTTTTTCTTATGCAAAAGGAATGTTGCTACTTAGAATCTGGCATAAAGTGAAACCTTTATCCAAAATTATCCGTATAAGATAATATGAGGATATTCAGTTGGGTGTAGGGGTGAAAAATGAATAAAAACAAGGTTCTATGAATTGGACTTATAGGATTTTCTTTATTTCTAATAGGCATGATGATTTCACAATGGACAGTTGCTGGCGTAGTGATCGGGATAGGCGGAGGGTTCATAATGTGGATCAGTTCCTACCTGCTTGCTAGTCAGTAGCTCCATGTACATATGAACAATACACTAGTTAATTGCGGGCTTCGCGGAAATAATCTGATAGAGATGGAGCAGATTTAAAGATGGGGAAAATGCATTATAAACGAAAGTTAGTCATTGTATTTATAATTATTGGAACAGCATTAGGGCTCTATGTGTACTCGGCATTCTCTGAAAAATTGACAAAATCAACAGATTTGTCTGATGAATCCATCGGGGGATTTAAAGTGTTGGATAACATATCGAGTCCAGAATTCATTAGGGAATATGGTGAACCCATCGATCAAGATAATAATAATGCTTATGATTATTATTATTGGAAGGGCGGGTTGAAAACGGCCTCTATCAATACAGACGAGGATAAAGGGAAAATCATGCGGTTGATCATTTCAAGTACGGACGACGCCCAATTTGAAAACTCCCTTCAAACAAGCAAAGGTATTAAATTAGGAAGTAAGAAAGCGGACGTCCTTTCGAAGTACGGGGATCATTATTATAAAAGTTATGAACAGGGAGCGGATATTATCGGATACATTGACCATAAACGAAATATTACCTTAGAATTCTGGTGTGTACCAGGTGGAAGGGTCGCAGAAATACGATTGGATGATGCAGATGTCATGTAATGTTTTTTCACCAGCGTCCCCGATTAAGGGTCTTGGCTGTTTAAGTGAATAAGAAAGCGATGCGATAAATAATATGTTCATAAAAAATTTCATCTATCATTACATCATTTTTCCAATCATATTTGTTGGGGTATATGCAGCATTTACCATTTTCAAACTTGATGATACCCCGGTTCCTATAAATGATGCTCTGCATATGGTTTTACTCTATTATTTTGCAATAAGTGTGTATCATGCTTTTCCTACTATAAATTCTAAGGGGAAACAGAAAAAATTTCCATTTTTTTCATGATCTCCGAAACCATTTATTACTTTATCCGTATATCTAAGTATGTACGGTGCTTAGGAGCACCGGTATTTATCGGCATTTATCATTTTAATAAATTGGGAGATGAAGGATCATGAGCGAAAAGGGTTGTATGAAATGCGGAAGCAATGATGCGGCTAAGAAGGATGTAGCCATGACAGGAACAGGCTTGTCAAAAATGTTCGATGTCCAGAATAATCAATTTACGGTTGTGTATTGCAAGCAGTGCGGTTATTCGGAGTTTTATAATAAGCAATCATCTGCAGGCAGTAATCTGCTGGATCTATTCTTGGGATGATCATTGGCAAAACAAGAATCCCCTTTTTCATGAAAAGGGGATTCTTGTTTTTTATTCATTTTAGGAAGAGAATTACTGATGGAACCGGACTAGGCCGCCAAAATAAAGGAAGGCAGGGAAGACGAGATCATGACAATCTTGCCGCGAGATAGCAGGTGTAAATTAAGTATTCCGGATCAAATGTGGGCGAATATCATTACTCGTGACGGCATGCCCGAGAAATGATAGTATTAATGTAAAAAATGGAAATTTCATGAGGGGAATTAAATGAATAAAATAGCACTTCTTCAACTGTCTCTAGCCATGACAATCTTCGGTTCTGTCGGTTTCTTTTCGGAACTATCAGGACTTCCTGCATTGGAATTGGTTTTTGTTCGCTGTATTTGTGCTGCCGTATTCTTATGTGCAGCCTGGATGATTACCGGACATTTCAAGAACGAAATATGGAATGGCAGGGAGGTAATGCTCATCATTTTCTGCGCGGTGGCGAACTTGTTAAACTGGATATTCCTCTTTAAATCTTTTGAGCTGATATCAGTGACAATCGCCATTTCGCTTTATCATTTAGCGCCGATCATTGTACTCATTATAGGGAGCTTCATCTTTAGGGAGAAAATGAATTTATTCTCCATCTTAGCCATTTCCCTTTGCTTCATCGGCACATTACTCATTATGGGAACAGATGGATTTCGATCATCATCTCCTGAATGGGAGGGCATCATGTATGGAATCATTGCTGCATTTTTCTATGCGGCAACCATGCTTTTAGGAAAGAGCATTACAAAGACCAGTGTATATGCGACCACATTTCTGCAAATGTTCATTGGATTTCTATTACTGATTCCTTTTGTCGATTATTCCGTATATACAACTTTAAATTCTTCCGAATGGTTTTATACGGTTCTTACCGGCATCATCCATACAGGCGTCGTGTATTTGCTGTTTTTTAATAGTATTCGCCATTTGCCTACAAATGTAGTATCTTTCATGATTTTTGTCGATCCGGCAGTTGCCATCCTTTTGGATATTCTGCTTTCAGGATTTAAACCGGACGGTATTCAAATTCTGGGTATTTCCTTGATATTTATTGGGGTGGTCTATTCACTTAAAACGACTAGACCGACTGAAAATGATGTCATGCAGAAAAGGCCGCACACAATGTGAGGCCTTTTTCCTTTATGAATTTACCTATTGATTAAAATGATAGACATCCCAAATGTCAGGGGTTTCTGATCCAATGTACCAAGCAGCTGCACCGCCTAGATGATTTTGTTTTACCAGGTCAATCCGGAGCTTGATCGATTTTTTATCCTCTATCCAAATTTGATGCTTTTTCCCTTTGGAAGTATACACCACGTAATTTTGTTGAGTCTTTTTATCCCATACCTTTTTAAGTTTTTGAGATGAAATGATTTTGTTGACCTCAGCCATGGTACGGTCATGACTTATCACTTTTTTGGTCGACAAATCGGTTACCCATTCTCTCGTATAAAATGGTACAGCCAATATGATCTTATGAGCAGGTACTTCTTTCATTAAAAGCTTGGTTCCTTCTTTGATCCAAGGTAACGAGGAAACGGACCCGGCTACTGGGCTCCCTCCCCAATGCTCGTCATAACCCATTATGATTATATAGTCCGCTATTTTGCCAAGTGCTTTCCTATCTAGACTTTTTGACCAATAAGGGTCGTCATTTTCTCGGGTGACATCCACAGACACTTTAATTCCATGCGGTTTTAGTGCCTTTTTTAGTTCGCCTATGAAAAGTACAAAGTCCTTCTTATTTTTTGGGTCGATGTTTTCGAAATCTACATTTATTCCATCACTTTTCGTTTTAACAAGTGAATCCCGTAAAGTTGAAACTATTTTCTGGCGTTTTTTTGTATTGCCTAGTACTGAACCAGTTAAAACAGGGTCAAATTTATTCCCGATTAGCTGCCAAACTTGTTTTCCTTGTTTATGTGCAGCTTGGATGTATTTTGTATCTACAGAAACCGAAACGTAATTACCGGTATCCGTCAGTGTATAAGAACGGGGAGAAACTACATTCAAATTGGGTTGTTTAAGTTGCTGGGTATAGTTTTCTTTCGATCCATTATGCTTCCAGCCCATGACGATACGGTTTTGCGCCTTTTTTTGAAGTTGGGATTTCTTTATCCATCCCTTTTTTCCGCCAAGCAATTGGACCTGGTAGTAATAATCCGGAACCTTCAATTTTTGGCCCACTTTAAGGGTAACCGAACCTAAGTTATTTAATTTCGTCAATTCACTTGTTGTTACCTTGTATTTAGTAGAAATCTTCCACAATGTATCTCCTGATACAACCTTATGAATCTTATATTTCTGGGGAATCTTCAGGTTTTGGCCGACAGTTATTTCGGAAGATGTTAATTTATTTTCTTTTTGTAGCGCACTTACTGTAACACCATATTGATTTGCTATTTTCCATAGTGTGTTTCCAGTCTTTACTTTATGAATGATGGGCCCAGCGGAATCCCCTACTGAAGAAGAAATGACGGGAAACGCCTCGCCCTTTTTTAAAGTCTTTAATAGAGTAGAACCTAATTTAGGAGAACTAAAAACTTTTGTATTGTCCACTTTAACAGAACCTATGTATTGGGTTTTACTTGATGAATGACCACTGGTTGGAAAGAGACACATACAAAGAAGGATTAACATAATAAAATATCCAAAGAATTTTTTCACAATTTTTTTATTCCCCTTTGTAAAATTTAACTTTACTAGTTTACTATGGAGAATAGCTTTAAAAATAGAGGTACATTGTGGAAAGGCATTTCTAACCTCGTGTGGGTTGAATTAATTCATGTGTAGGTCGAATTATTCGCTGTAGGTCGAATTAATTCATGTGTAGGTCGAATAATTTCGCTGTAGGTCGAATTAATTCATGTGTAGGTCGAATTATTTCGCTGTAGGTCGAATTAATTCATGAGTAGGTCGAATAATTTCGCTGTAGGTCGAATTATTCCGTATGAAGACCGTTAATTCGTAAGTTCTAGTCTATATATGAAGAAGGGGAGATTTCATATGTCACATTTTGCATTACAGTTTCATGATTTTAACGCATGGGCAAACGAACAAATCTTTAACCGCTTAAAAGAGCTTCCAAAGGATGTTTACCATCAAGAAGTACAAAGTGTGTTTCCATCGATATCGAGTGTGATGGCCCATGTGTATCTTTCCGATCTGGGGTGGGTGGAGGTTTTTTCCGGTAAAAGCATGAAACATGCATTGGAGTTGGCTGAACAACTGAAGGAACAAACAGAGTCAAAGGAATTAGAGGAAATGGAGGCCATGTTTTTTGAGTTGTCCGGTCGGTACAAATCGCTGCTTAGCCAAAAAGAAAATTTAGATAAGCCTCTTATAATTGAGAATCCAGCTGGCGGTCTAATGAAAACAGGTGTTGCCGAATTGATTCCGCATGTCGTGAATCATGGAACATATCACCGTGGCAATATCACAGCTATGTTGCGACAAATGGGTTATGCCTCTACTTCAACGGATTACGGTCTTTATTTATTTGTTAAAGGAGAGTAACTGGATTTCATTTGCTTACTGCTGGGACTTTTAGCCTGACATGAAAAATTGACAGTCCTGTTCTTAATGTGAGGTTACCTGTCATTTTGAAGATAATGAAATCCTATACATGTGAGCAGGTTAACCGGTTTTTACTGGTTGGCCTTTTTTACGTTTGCAGCTGGAAATGACTAGTACATGACATTTGTCATCTTCTAGTCATGACACCTGGTACTAATAATTTCAGGTTGATTTCTTTATACTATGTAATAACGACAAATAAAAGGAAGTGCAATTGAATAATGACCTTGCAAAATACGAAGAACTTGAAAAAACAAATTGCTCCTTTTGAACAATCAACGACAAAGCAAAGTATATGGCAGATCATCAATACCTTGGGGCCATTCATTATTTTATGGTACCTAGCATATATAAGTCTTTCCGTTTCTTATTGGTTAGCTTTAATTCCAGCTGTGTTTGCTGCTGGCTTCTTGACAAGAATATTCATCATATTTCATGATTGTACGCATCATTCATTTTTCAAAAACCGCCGTGCGAATAGAATAGTCGGTACAATTATGGGTGTTTTGACTTTATTCCCGTTTGATCAATGGGGACATGAGCATTCTGTTCATCACGCAACAAGCGGTAATTTGGATAAGCGGGGTACAGGGGATATTTGGACCCTTACGGTCGATGAGTATTTGGCTGCACCGTTTAAACTTCGTTTTGCCTATCGTTTTTACCGCAATCCAATTGTTATGTTTGGTTTGGGTCCGATTTATGTTTTCCTTCTTAAAAATAGATTTAACCGTAAAGGCGCTAGAAAGAAGGAAAAAAATAATACGTATTTGACGAATGCATTAATCGTCGTTTTAGCGGCATTGCTTTGCCTGGCAGTAGGCTGGCAGTCGTTCCTTCTTGTACAAGGTTCCATTTTCATGATTTCTGGTTCAGTCGGCATTTGGCTGTTTTACGTCCAGCATACATTTGAGGACTCTTATTTTGAAGAAAATGAGGAGTGGGAATATGTATTGGCAGCAGTGGAAGGAAGTTCTTTTTATAAGCTTCCAAAACTGATGCAGTTCCTCACTGGTAATATCGGTTACCATCATGTTCACCATTTAAGTCCAAGGGTACCTAACTATAAATTGGAAATGGCGCACAATAATACGCAGCCTTTAGAGAACGTTCCAACGATTACTCTTGCGACAAGCTTGCGCTCACTCCGTTTCCGTTTATGGGATGAGGAATCCAAGAATTTTATCGGTTTCAAAGATATAAAATATTTAACGAAAAAAAGCGTTCCCGCTCAAGTGAAATCTGAACTGTAACGTTCAGTATCATTCCAGACTCCCTTAATAATCCTCGGATTTGGGGGAGTCTTTGCTTCATATAAGGAACTCGATAAAGGAGAGAACTTAAAATGATTCGAATTGTCATTGCAGAGAATCAGCAAATGCTGTTAGAGGCAATAAGTTCTCTACTCAATCTTGAAGAAGATATAGAAATTGTCGGGCAAGCCGGTAATGGAGTAGAAGCGGTGGCCCTTGTACACCAATTACAGCCTGATGTGTGTATCATGGATATGGAGATGCCTGTAATGAGCGGACTTGAGGCAGCAGAAGCATTAAGGTCAATTGGATGTAAAGTGGTCATTTTAACGACATTCCGAAGAACTGGTTATTTTCAACTCGCAATAAAGGCTAATGTAAGTGGTTATTTATTGAAGGATAGCCCGGGTGAAGAGTTAGCTTGCTCGATTCGCAGCATAATGGATGGCAAGCGAATATATTCCCCAGAACTTATAGATGAGACTTCCAGCAATAATGGCCGGGAAATGGGAGTGTTAGGTTTGTTAGCCGATGGTCAATCAAAAATTGAGCCGTCAAATCAGCAAAGCGGCACAATTGGGACAGTAAGGAAATATTTTTCCACCATCAAAGATAAAATGAAGTTACCGGCTGGTTAGGATTTGTTTCTTAAATCCTGTTGACACGTTTTTTTAAATTGTGTACGATGGATTAAATTATAATATTGAAAATTCTGTGATGAAGAGAGTAGTTCATTTTGAAATGGCAAGCGAGTTAGGGATGGTGGGAGCCTAATGCAGGACGGATGAATGAAGCGCACTTTGGAGAAATTTCTTGAACCGTTTAGTAGGGAATATCGGGGAGTCACCTCGTTAACAATGGAAAGTGGTCACAATTTGTGGCAACTAGAGTGGTACCACGGGAATTCATGCTCTCGTCTCTTATTTAGAGGCGGGGGCTTTTTTGTTTAGGAGGGAAAATGACGATGAATAAACCAATTGCAGAATTGATTTCAACTGCTTTGAACAATGAAATGCCAGCTAGTGAAATAGAAAAATTAATGGAAAAGCCAAAATTGATGGAATTAGGCGATGTCGCCTTTCCATGCTTTACTCTTGCGAAAAAATTCAGAAAGTCGCCTCAGGTGATTGCGTCTGAAATAGCCCAACAATTAAATAGTAAGTTGATCCAAGAAGTGAACGTTGTGGGTGGTTATCTGAATATCTTCGTCAATCAACAGCTGGTGACGGAAAACGTGCTGCAAACGATATTAAGTGAAAAGGATCAGTATGGTTCGATGCAGCCTGTACAGGAAAATGTCGTGATTGATTATTCCTCCCCGAATATTGCCAAACCTTTTTCCATGGGGCACTTACGCTCAACGGTCATAGGGAATGCACTGGCTAACATCGCCGAAAAAAATGGCTACAATGCTGTGCGTATTAATCATTTAGGAGATTGGGGCACGCAATTCGGCAAGTTGATTGTCGCATATAAGCTGTGGGGCGACAAAGAGGCAATCGAAGCTTCGCCGATTCAGGAATTATTGAAGATCTATGTGAAGTTCCATGATAGAGCCGAAAGTGATGAATCGTTGAATGAACAAGCACGAGAAAGCTTCAAGTCGCTTGAAGATGGGGACGAGGAAGCACTGGCATTGTGGAAATGGTTCAGGGATGCGTCTCTAAAAGAGTTTGAGACGATTTATGATTTATTGGGCATCCGTTTTGATTCCTATGCCGGCGAAGCGTTTTACAATGACAAAATGGATGCGGTTGTCGGGGAACTAAAAGAAAAAGGCTTACTTACCCTATCCGAAGGTGCCTATGTCGTGCAATTGGAAGATATGCCGCCTTGTTTGATTACGAAAACGGATGGTGCGACACTTTATGCCACGCGTGATTTAGCTGCCGCCATGTATCGTAAAAAACAGTATGAGGCGAAGAAAACATTTTATGTTGTCGGAAACGAACAATCCCTGCACTTTAAACAACTCTTTAACGTCATTGAAAAAATGGGGTATGATTGGTCAAAAGATTTGCAGCACGTAGCATTTGGCATGATGTTAAAAGATGGTAAGAAAATGTCGACTCGTAAAGGGAAAGTCGTGCTCCTTGCGGATGTATTGGCAGAGGCGATCGAAACTGCGAAGCGCAATATTGAAGAAAAAAATCAAGCGCTTGAACAGAAGGAACTGGTTGCAAGACAGGTCGGTGTCGGAGCGGTAATTTTTAACGATTTAAAAAATAACCGCATGAACGATATTGATTTTTCATTAGAACAAATGATGAATTTTGAGGGAGAAACAGGTCCATATGTACAGTACACATATGCGCGAATTTCCTCATTGCTTGAAAAAGGTGAATTTAACGAGCAGGCCATCCATTTTGACGCTTTAGGTGAATATGCGTGGCCAGTCATCCAGCTGCTGGAGCAATATCCGAGCATTGTCCAAAAATCGTTTGAACAAGCCGACCCATCACAAATCGCGAAATTCAGCTTGCATTTATCGCGTGCATTCAATAAGTATTATGCACATACAAAAGTTCTAGTTGAAGACGAATGGAAACAAATGAAACTCTCATTCGCTTTTTCCGTAGCGATTGTATTGAAGGATGCGCTAAGTTTATTGGGAATTTCCGCGCCGAAAAAAATGTAAAGGTAAAATGAAAGAATCCATTTTGAACTTTCAAAATGGATTCTTTAAAATCTTATTCAATGACATCGAACCATAAGGGGGATTTATCATCAATTTCACCGTTGTAATTGATCGTGATTTCTTCGCCAGCCTTTATGTCTTTATGTGCATAAAAGTCTATCGTTAAATCATCTAAATTATTATCATACTTCGCATTCGGAGTGTATGAATGATTGAATAGCGATCCATTTCCTAAGGCAATGGCCGTTTCATCGTCATCTCCCCAATAGAAACAGTGATGAAAGAGTGACGTTTTCTTTAAATATTTCCATTCTCTTTTGGGTGAAATGATGACAGGTGATGCCTCAATGAGTTCATCCTTTTTAATATCCCTTACCGCATATATTCCCCTGCCGTATTTCCCCGTATTTTTAATACAGATTGGTGATACGGCCTCTATTGCTTTTTTCCAGTCCTGCTTGGCTTTCAGTTTTGTTTCGTCTAGGTCACCAAGATGCTTATTTAAGTAATCACTGCGATTGCGAATGAAATCGAAGATGAATTCTGGTTCCTTGTCAAATAGATCCACTTTATTCTTTTTATATGGATCAAGAAGGATGTGGGGGCGTATCGCCTGGTGCAGTGATAATACTTTATTTTCCATGTGATTCACAGTAAATGTGGTTTCCAATTGTTCAACCAAGAGGTCTTTGTAGAACTTGCGGTATTCCGGAACCTGCAATAGAAGATAACTAAGGTGATTTGTCCTTTTTCCTCCAATAGGGACATATGTGTGTTCCATGATCCCGCCACTGACTTTGCGTCCCCAAGTGGCATCATAATCCCAAGGAATGATTTCAAATAAGTTTGTTTCACTATTGCGATATAATGCATAGTTATGAGTGAAACCGTCGTTATTCATTGAACATACAGCTCCAGCCAGCCAGCGTAAGTATTTATGAATATCAAGATGCTGCGAGACTTCTTCAGGAAATTTGGCAAGCGGGGTGGTATTGATTTTTCTGATCAATTCAATAAGGTATTCATCGTCGGACGGTTTTCCAAACGCTTGTTTATAGCCTGATACAAGGGAATCTTTCGGTTTCCCATCCCTTTCCAATGAAAAGTTGGCATGATTGTTGACTGCATAATAAATGGGACCGGTAGGAAGTCCTCTTTTTTCCAAAAAGAATTCATCAACGGACTCCAGTTGTAAATATACCCCTTTACACGAGCCGTTACGATATAAGTCAATATGCTGACTATGGGGGGAAAGAACTCCAAGGTCTTGGAAGTAATCGAGTGAGAGTTTATTGCGAATGAGGGAAGGATCTTTGTATTCGGCATTGAGATGGATTTTGTGGGCACCAAAGAATTTTTCTGGCTTGATGAAATCAATCCAATAGGATCTTTTCCTGAATTTTCGGGTATAAGAGCCCCGATAGGCAATATCGATATCATAAATGTCGTTTTCCACTTTCAAATAGGCGGGAATGGGGTCATTACTCCATACGTCCGCACGTAAATCTTCTAGATCTTCTTCTTCAATCATTAAGAAATAAGATGGAATATGATAAGGCATACACTCACCTTCCTTTCTTGAAGATGTATTATGGTCAAGCGCAAACATGTAATGTATGAAAAAATTCAACTTAATCAACCAGAGATTGATCAAGTTGAAGCTTTTTAGATTTAACTATCTTCTTCTTTTTTTCTTTCCACTTCCAGTGGATGTACTAGATGTAGATGAGCTGCAAGTAGATGAGCTGCCAGTAGATGTGCTGCCAGTAGATGTGCTGCAAGTAGATGTGCTGCCAGTGGATGTGCTGCAAGTAGATGTGCTGCCAGTGGATGTGCAGCCAGTGGACTTGCTGCCAGTGGACTTGCTGCCAGTGGACTTGCTGCCAGTAGATGAGCTACAGCTGCTGCTGCTACAGCTGCTGCTGCTGCTACTGCTACTGCCAGATGAACCGCCTTTTCCTTTTTTTCCTTTCGGCATAAAGACCCCTCCTTTAATAAGGTTAATTTCATGATATGCAGTATGGTACAAACTTGAACACTGGTTAACGACAAAAGGGCTAATAAAAATGGCGGAGATTAAAATAGTAATGTAGAGTTATGGCGGGTCACTTCAATTAGAGTGTCTGCCTTTTCTGAAATGAAAAATGCCCCTTACTCCCAAATGGGAATAAAGGGCATGTACCGTGAACTTGTCACGGCGATCATGAATTAATAAGCCAAGCTGAATAGGGCTTTGATGTGTGATAGATAGCGAACATTACTTGCTTCTTTCATCAATGTAGCCGGAAGTCCTTTAAGGGACGTGTTATTGGCCCCAACCGTTGCCACCGCATCCTTACGGCCAAGGCTCGCAAGCGTACCTGAGTTTACAGGCGAAAATGCTTCAAGTTTCTTGCCTTCAAAGGCTGCAAATAGGTTGTAACCAACAAGCTCACCCATTTGCCAAGCATTTTGAGCAGTAGGAGCGTATGGCCGGCCGCCTTCTGGAGGGAAAGCCACGGCACTGTCGCCGACAACGAATACGTCTTTATGGGATTTGGATTGCAAATACTCATTAACGGTTGCTTTGCCGCGATCCACTTCAAGGCCTGATTCGCCTACGATAGGAAGAGCCGCAACTCCGCCTGTCCAAACAAGCGTATTGGCCGTTATCGTTTGTCCATCTTTCAATTCGATTTGATTGCCTTTAACACCCGTTACAGGCAGACCTGTCAAGAATTCAACGCCGCGTGCTTCCAAGCTTGTCATCGCACGTTCGATTAAGTGGTCAGGCAGGACCGGAAGGATTTTTGGACCTGCTTCCACAAGCTTGATTTTCAAGTCCTTGAAGTCCACTCCGAACTTTTTGGCGATTTTAGGGAAATGATCCACGATTTCACCGATTAATTCGACGCCCGTCAAGCCGCCGCCGCCGATCACGATGGTTGCGTCCGCTTCATTATTCGTTTGTGCATATTCGCGAATGCGATCTTCGATATGTTTGTAAATCTTGTTTGCATCATTTACGGATTTCAAGACCATGCTGTTTTCCTCAAGTCCCGGAATGCCGAAGAATCCTGTTTGGCTTCCCAAAGCAACAACTAGGGCATCATAAGATAAAGTGGAACCATTGGCAAGTTTCACTTCTTTGTTATCGACTGAGAAAGACTCCACTTTGGAAATGACAAGGTCGATATCTTTTCCTTTGAAAAGCTTTTCCAACGGAATGGAAACGGCTTGTTCGGAAATGGATCCGCCTGCAAGACGGTGCAATTCGGTGATGATTTGGTGCGTTGGAAATTGGTTCACCACTGTAACCTGCACTTCATCTCTTTTGTAATATTCACGTACGGATAAGGCAGTTAGCAATCCAGCGTAACCTGCACCTAAGATGACGATTTGTTTTGACATAGTTAATCCCCCGTCCTTACTGATTGAAAATTAATCAAATTATTTTTGGTTTTTACGTTCTGAAGAGACTTCAAGAAAAGCTTGGGCGAAACGGAAAAGCTTTTGTGCTTGCGGATCTTTCATCATTCTTAACAGACCAAAAAGACCGATCACATCAGTATTCGCTTCTGCACGATCCTTAGCTTCGATGGCATTAGCCGCAAGACCTTTCACTGAACCCACTACAGGTGTAGCGATCTCCGAAATGGCGCTGACCGTATCATTTTTCAAGACATCATCAGTCGCAACCGATTGAGCGAAATCATAAGACTTTGTTAAAATATTCACTAACTCAGTCAGTTTTGGTAACTGCTCAACTAAAGTGTTCAATGATTCCTGAACCTCAGGCTTTAATAATTGGTCCAGTACATCTAATTGTTTTTGGCGGGCATTAAGTTGTTCAGTTTGTGATTGGGTAATCGTTTCTGACATATCCAATTCTCCTTTGCAATAAGCATTTTGTTGAGGTAAATAGAAAAACTTGTAAAATATTACACAATGTGTGACCAGAAAAAATACTAACAAAAATGTAATAAATGCTATCCTATAGTATATCCCTTTAGTGGCTTGAAAACAGCTGATTTTTTAAAAAAGATTCATAAAATAATCTTTTCCTGCTTATTTTAAGTACAGATTCTAATGGTAGTTACCATTATTTACCTATAATGGACTTTAAGAGGGGGTCTAACATCGAAGCCTGTCATACATATTTCCATCTTGATTTGCCATCCTAAATGATGGAGGTGAAAAAATGTGACTGATTCAGAATCTAAACTTACAGAAGAGAATAATGATAAGAAGCTTCATAAACTGGTTGGCAGTATGGAATATACCAAAGCGCAACTATCGGAAGGTATGAATGGAATTTCTGAAGTTTACCTCAAAAACAGTGAGGAAGGCACATCGGTAACACCTGATAATTAATATTGTTGTGTAAGCATAGCGAAACAGTTATGCTTACTTAAAATATCAAAAACAACCGCAAACAATGGCTTGAGGAAAACATACAAAGCGTGGAAGATAAATTCGGCAAGGGAGAGCTGGATAGTCTCGATGTCATTCGCCAGTATGGTGTCATCATCGATTATGCAACGAATAAAGTCCTGCCAGAATCAACGAAACAGTTCCGTGAATCCATGAAAACCCGTTCGTTGGCATATTGGAAGTAACGTGAAAAAAATTAGGAACCTTAGACTGCAGACGAACTCGAAGAAAACGAGTTTGCCTGCAGTTTTTTCCCTTAAAAAAGATTTAGTTAGTTTCAGAAATTCGGCTCCCTTTCCGCCGACTGCCTGCGGAATGCGAGCGCCTGGATCGGAACCCAACATCCAAATTGTATAGGTTCCTAATACATTCTTAATGGAAACCCATCAATTCCTTCACATGTTCACAATTATCTCTTGAAGTGAGCATTTCCAAGAGCGTAAAGGCAACATCGAAAGCTGTGGATGGATTGTAGGATGTAATGATATTGTCCGTGACGACAATCGGTTCGTTTACGACAATCGCACCAAAATCTTTTAGCTGCCTTTGTCTCTTACTGGCTGGATGGTTGTATGTTGTGGCTTTTCTTCCATTCAATATCCCGCTTTTTCCTAGTGGGAGAGAACCTACACAAATGGTTGCTATGATTTTGTTCTTATTATGAAAATGCTTGATCACATCAAGAAACCTCTGATCATAGGCATCCTCATAGAAACCGGCTTCTTCAAAACCTCCTGGAATGGCCAAAGCATCGAAGTCATCCAGGTTCACTTGATCGAGGGTCAGTTCGGGCTGCACGATGAAATTCCATGTGCATTTCAATTGTTCGTGAAGTCCCACCGTAACCAGGTCTGTGGTGCCATCACCCTCTAATTTATTCCATCCCAATACATCTGTAAACACACTTGCTTCAACCGCTTCGAATCCATTGGATAGCAGCAGCAATACTTTTTTCATAGCAGTGTCCCCCTTGTTTATATTTGAATTAATTATATAAAAAGCAAATCCCCTAATACATACGATTAAATACGTAATCATTCCTTTTATATTTATTTTATAATGTATTTGAAAGGAATCGGTTTATAAAAAAAGTAGGGGTGATTGAATTGGATCGAACGGATAAAAAAATACTTTCCTTACTGGAGAATAATGGTCGCATGTCCATGAAAGAACTGGCACATGAAGTTTCCTTAACGGCTCCAGCAACGAAAGAACGTGTGAATAAATTAGAGGAAAGCGGAGTGATTAAAGGTTATAAAACAGAAATATCCCTTGAAAAACTTGATAGAAGCATAACGGCATTCATATTATTCGAAACGGATCGATGCAAAGACTTTTATCAATTCAGCTTGAACCATCCGGAAGTTCTGGAATGCCACCGGTTAGCCGGTCAATACAGTTATCTTATTAAAATAAGTACATTTTCCATGGAAACGCTGGAAGACTTCGTCGATGAAGCCATTAAATATGGGAAATCGTCCACCCATCTGATATTCTCTTCCGCATCGAAAAATGTTTTTTCAGGAGATGAGATCTAACCGGCTTTAACCCATTTACTTGCCAACTTTTTAATATATGACCAATTAGCAGGAAAAAACTCCACCAATATAGAAAGTAAATAGTAACAAAAATCACAGTTGGATGTTCAAAAAGGGAGTGGAGAGAGTGAGTTTTGTTTATGAGGAAGATAAAATAATGGAATTCCTTTTGCAAAATAAAAGTGAGTTTGAAGAATATCTTTTATCAGCAGCGGTCAATGTCAGGGATAAAATCGAAGAAATTTTACTGATTGGAAATGTCGACCTTTTGAATAATGCACATAAGCTCATTCGATATATAGTGGAACAGAATGAAACGGATATGATTGCCTTTGCCGAAAAAGAGGGAGTTACGTGGGCAACCCACTCCTTGACGCTTTCATTCAAGCTGGAATGGATTCAAGCCCTTCGCAGAACGCTTTGGACCTTTCTTTATAAGTTTGAACAAGATAAGAAAGCGTTTATTGAGGATTCCAAGGTCTTTTTTGAATTAGAGAAAAAAGTGAATGAGAGTGTTGATGTTTTTCTTAAATCCTTTTTCGTCAGTTACTCCGATTATAAAGACAAATTGATTCTCGCTCAGCAAAACTTGGTGGAAAATCTATCCGTCCCTATCATTCCCGTCACTTCCACCACCTGTGTCCTTCCTTTAATCGGGACAATTGATTATTCACGAATACAGATAATCGAAGAAAAAGTATTGATGGAGATAGGTAAACTGCGGATACAGACCTTGATCTTGGATTTGTCCGGTATCATCGAAATGGAAGTTGAAATGATCAATGATTTGATGAAAATCCTCGATGGTACAGCAATGATGGGGTGTAAAGCTGTGGTGACTGGATTACGCCCAGAGGTTGTTACGAAAATGATCCGTTCAGGAATTCAGCTCGATAATAAAGCAGAAACAAAGGGTACACTGCAGCAGGCCTTGAAGGACTATCTTGTAGTCACCTAAATCGTGAAGTGGAGTCGCCATGGTTTGGTGACTTTTTTTTGTGGGTAATTTGGAATATTAAGGTAATTTATTTGCTGTTTTATCATATCCGAATAAGTATATGGAATGGGGAACAGATGCTCCGAAAAGAACTGAATCTTGGTTTCAGAGTGAATCTATTCCGAACCCCCAATTGTTGATAAATTCAAGAAAATCCAGTTTGCCTCCAGTTTTTTCTAAAAAAATTCCATTTGATCTCCGCCGGAAACTTTATTCGACCTACCCAGCAGTTTATTCGACCTACCCGGCGGTTTATTCGACCTACCCAGCAGTTTATTCGACCTACCCGGCGGTTTATTCGACCGTTCACAAATTTATTCGACTCTACTTCGGATTCCGGAGCATTTGTCTTGCGGTCCACGCATTAAATCCCGCTCCCGATTGTTGCCAAGCCCTCATCAAAGCAAGCATCTAGCAGGTCTCGTCTAGCCAGTTATCGGCAGGAGTGCGCCAATTTCTTCTATGCAACCTTCCAAAGAAGGTTGGTTTCACTTCAGCAAGGAATAGACATATGTATCATGAGGGATACCGTTTTGGTAAATATAACTCCTTAATATTCCTTCCCGAATGAAGCCCAGCTTAAGCAAGAGCGCACTTGATGGCTGGTTTTCCAGAAAAACGACCGCGCCGATTCGGGTTAAATCAAGGTCGTTGAAACCGTAAGCGATAATTTCTTTAAGCGCTTCTGACACAAATCCTTTGCGCCAATGTGAAGGATGGATTTCATAACCGATTTCCGCTCGTCTGTATTTGGGACTGTGGGCATGAAAACCGATGGTGCCAATCAATTCCTGCGTATCTTTTCTTTCAATTCCCCATCTTATGGCTCGTTTTTCACGATGGTTTTTCGCAAAAGATGCTACAATATCCTTCGCTTGTTCGACATTTTCCAATGAGTCCTGGCCATAAAAGCGGGTGACTTCATCTTTTGATAAACATTGGAAAAGAGCTTCCGCATCACTTTCATGAATTTCCCGTAAGCGTAACCTTTCCGTGTTCAATAAAGGAAACATTTTTTCTCCTCCTCCTATATCAGTTTTCTATTTATTCGGGCTCCACGAAGGTTTTTCCTTTATTATGAAGTGCCTAATTTTCTGGTGATTTCGGTGATAATCGGACAAGCTAAAAAGGTTAGATGCATTAAACAGTTCAACCTAAAAAAGCATTAATGAAGGGGAGATAGATCATGGGAAAAAAACACCGCAACCGTATCGCTTCACCGAAAAAGAATAACCATATTCCGAAAGCGGATATCATTGCAGAACATGAAGCCCACGGTAAAGAATACTCTGCGAATAAACGAAAGAACGGTCCTGGCTCCAATACAGATTGAGTAACCTAGTGACCGCTCTAGCCTTTAAGGGCAGGGCGGTCATTTGTGTTTCTTGCCATCAAAGGGTTCATCCTATATCTTAAAGAATGAAGAACCATTGAAGGGAGTTAGGATGATGAAAGCACTTGTCTTTGAGGATTTCGGCGGGCCGGAAGTTCTGTCTGTAAGGGAAATTGCAGAACCTGAACATTCAAAATCAGCCGTGATCGTTCGAATGAAAGCAATCGGATTGAATTTTGCTGATGTATATAGAAGGAAAGGGAATTATCATTTGGTGGGTGATCCCCCATTCATTCTAGGGTATGAAGGAGCAGGGGTCATCGAATATGTCGGGGAAGAAGTCCGTCATGTGAAAGTGGGTGATCGCGTCGGGTTCGCTGATGTTCCCCATGCCAACGCGGAGCTGGTTTCAGTTCCAGCTGATAAACTTTTACCGCTGCCTGAGGGCATTTCCTTTGAAACGGCCGCTTCCGTTTTACTTCAAGGATTGACTGCCCAATATTTAACTCATGACAGCCATCCAGTTAAAAAAGGGGAAACCATTCTGGTCCATGCCGCTGCAGGGGGAGTCGGTCAATTACTGACACAGATGATCAGGATGAAGGGCGGTCAGGTCATTGGCTTGACCTCATCGAATGATAAAGCGGCTGTTGCCAAACAAATGGGTGCGGATCATGTTATCCTTTACGGATCGGACTGGGTGGATTCCATTAAGGATGTAACCGGTGGTAAAGGCGTTGATGTTGTTTATGAATCAGTGGGTCAAACCTTGATGGATAGTTTCAGTGCGACTAAGACTGGAGGAACTGTTGTATTTTTTGGGATGGCAGGCGGTGATCCAGAAAAAATCGACCCGAGAATGTTAATGGATACATCCAAGGCATTAATTGGTGGTGACCTTTGGAACGTCCTGACTACTCATGAAGAACGGACAAGAAGAACAGCAGAGCTATTCCAATGGATTCTGTCAGGGGAAATCCACATCAAAGAACCGACTCTTTTTTCGTTGGAAAATGGGGCGGATGCGCATAGACTTCTTGAAAGCCGGAAGAGTTCGGGGAAAATATTATTAATACCATAACAGGTCATGGGGCTTTCCATTCTAAATGGGGCCCATTTCTTTTACCTGTATAGCGTCCTGTCACATTCAATACCTTATTCATACTGATGAATCAGAACCTTTTTAAGTTCCTTATTATAGACCCATTCTCCCCTTAGAATAACTCCAGATAAATGTCCCTGTCCTTACAGGGGTTATGACCTGCTGTCAAAACAACTTGATGACCAAGTTGGCTTAACACAAGATTCATATGCAACACGCGAATTCAGAGGAGAAATCCACAATGGGCCAATCACCAAACAACAATCGTCATTCTTCAATCCACAGGCGTTCGTTACAAGCAAAAAAAGAGAACGGACCCGTTCCCTTGGAAAACTTATGAATAGCAGGATTAGGTAATGAGAGACAAACACTTTTTTTAGTGATCCTTGTGGTGCGGTGAATATATGAATGATCTGCCTTAAGTACTTTTCTGTCGTTCTGACTCCCGGGCCATCATATGAAGCGGGCTCTGGATGGCCCCGTCCCAATCACTGTGGAGCAATGCATACAATCACGTATCGAATTCAGTGGAAGATACATTCCTTAATAGGTATTGGTAAGTTTATTCATAAATCATAAGGCTTCGTCCCCTTTGGCATCCATCCTTTTATAGAGTCTATATAAACATTAAATCGGTAAAAGTAGCATCGTTGGGGTAAATAGTTTTGGAAGTATTTTGACGTTATTTCGCTATATTAAAAAAATAGTAAATTAGTTGCACAAAAGTGATAAAATGGGTAAATGGAAACATACATGACAAGGAGAGACATTTCAAACCATGATACTTTCACTACTCGGTTTCATCTTAAAAGGAATTTTAATGAAAATGCCATTTGCCATATTGGGACTTTCCTTGATTCCGCAGAGATGGACAAACGCAATCACCAAAAAAGATATACCTTTTTTCATTGAACAAGTGCTGAGACTTTTAGTTTCTGCTGCCGTATTGTTTTTTGTTATCGATATCATGCTGCTGGATCTTACTGCCGCTGCATTCTTTTCGTGTTTTGCCATTATTCTCGGGCTCATTCTCATCATCGATTCAAGAATGTATATGTACAGTGCCAGTGAATCTTCAAGCACCCGACGGAATCGGAGGGGAAATGAAGCGACAAAGCAGCCAAAAACACCTTGGAACGTACATTTCAACAGTTTGATGGGTGTCGTGTTGATTGCCGCATGGGTCATCATGCTGTTTTACCCGCTCACTTTTGCCGCAGATCTGCATGGATTGGCGAAGGTCGATAAGAAAAAAGAGCTGGAAGAAGTTCAAGATATAAAAACCATGCCGCTCGTTACAGTGAAAATGGCTGACGCAAAAGGCGATGCAGCGATTAATAAAATAGAAAATGCATCATATTTCACTGAAGGCGAATACCGTCTGACCAATATCAATGATGAATTGGCTTATACATCCCCAATTGAAATTGACGGGTTTTTAAAAGCCTGGAAAGCGGAATACACGCCAGGTTATAATCTGATTTCCGCCGTATCGACGGATAAAGGGGCAAGTACTGTCAAAGGGAAGATGCTGTATGCTCCCTCACAGTACCTCGATCATGATTTGGAAAGGACCATCCGCAAGGCATATCCGAATAAAATCATCCATGATTCATATTTGGAACCGAACGAAGATGGAAAGCCCTTCTTCGTAGCTTCAGTCGGACATTATTTGAAATACCGCAGCGGTCCAGTGGTGGACGGGGTGGTATTGGTTAATCCGGAAACGGGTGACACGAAATACTATCCAAAAGGAAAAGAACCTAAATGGGTAGATCGGACATTCACATTGGAAACAGCCCTGGAATATTGGACTTACTGGGGAAAATATGTTCACGGGTGGAAAAACCAGTCCTTGATTGGACCGAAGAAAGATGTCCTGATTCCTAATGAGGATAATATGCAAGTTACGTTTAACGAAAAAGGCGAATTGATTTATGTAGTGGACTTTACCCGGGCTAAATCAAAAGGCAACTCCAAAACCCTTGTAGGTTATGGTGTTTTCAATGCCAAAACCGGTGAAATGTCGTACTATAAAGGCGTCACTTCCGTTCTGACAGGAAAGGAAGCAAAATCCAACGCCAATGCGAGTGAGTTTTTGTCTAAATATCCAGGCTGGAAAGCCACTAATGGAATTTTCTATACGATTTACGGTGCTCCCACTTATGTCATTCCAGTTACAAAGGGCAGCAAGTTCCAAGGTGTGGCGATCGTTTACGCAAATAGCGATAATCCCCAAGTGGTCTTTGGGAAAACGAAAGACGAAGCTTTCCGTAATTATAAAAAGCTGATTGCCTCTTTAGGGAAAGTCAGCGGTGTGACGCCTCAAAAAGGTTTTGAGATGAAAGAAATAAAAGGGAAGGTATTAAGGATCAATGATGCCAATCTTTCAAATGGATACGTCTTCCATTTAATCGTCGAAGGCAATTTCAAGAGGTTCTCGGTGGACCCTGGTGTCAACGCGCTATCTGATATTGTGTTGACGAATGTAGGAGACAGGGTTGTGCTGAAGGTGATGGATATGGAAGAAGACATCGTTCCAGTCGATGAATTCACTAATCTGGATTTGCCAAGGAAATGATAATGGATCGTGGACATATAAACTGGCCATCTCCAATATAAGCATGAAAAAAAGCATTGTCATCCGCAATGCTTTTTTCATGTTTTCGAATGATTGTCATGATAAGTCCGATAAATTGAATGAATGGATGGATTCCATATAATATCCCTTTTGAATGACGGCTTTTATTGCAAAGTGCTCATTTAACCGTTTCCGCACGCGGTACAGAAGTGAAGCGATTTCCTCTGCCGTCACAATTTGCTCGGGATCACCGACTCGCTCTGGCCAGACTTGCTGAACAATTTCTTCCTTTGAAATAAGATTGTCCAAATTTTCATAAAGGAGCTTAAAGCAATTGAATTCCTTGGTCGGCATTTTAATGGGTGCTTCTTCATTGATGATTACAGTCTGAAGGTGCTCATTGATAGCGACGGTTTGCAGGAACTCGGGGTTCACCGGCGTGAAATCCATTGTTAAATCGTTGTCGATGGAGATTATGAATTCAATCAATCCATTGACCAAAGTAATCGAATCCCCCGGTTCAATGTGACATGGATTGCCCGGTACGAGCGGCATCTGGTTTACGGAGGTGCCGTGTTTGCTTGCCAAATCCTCAATGAGGAGCTGCCCTTCCTCCATATAAATCCGGCAATGTTCCCTGGAAACAAAGTCATTGTAAAGCCTGAAATCAGCTTTGGAGTGCTGGCTTGCTCGGCCGATCAGCAGGCTTTTCCCTTCAAATACATAGGCGAATTCCTCGGTTTGGCCTTTGTGCATGGTTCTCAATACAACCTTGAAAGTTTTATAGATCATTCACTTCATACCCCTTAAAAATCTGAAAATTTAAATTATTTTCATGAATTTATCATTTTGGCTACATGGCTGTTTAGTGGGTTCAATTTTATAATTATAAATTATCAGTCGCTTACTTACTAACGAAAAATGAAAAAAATCCAAATTAGGCACACAGCCATTATAACAAAGAGGAACGAAGGATGAAGAAGAAACTCTATTTTTGCTGATGTTCGCTTTGACTGTGGGAGAAGTGGTTCCTCAGCACCGGAAGAAGTTTGCGATGAAAATGTACCTTACGCTTGTGGAAAAGGAGTTGACCAAAGGTGAGTATGTGGAGAGATAGGATAAATGCCTTCAGCATCCTGCTGATGATCATTAGTATGATCGTATATATTATTTTTCCCCAGCCCTTTACCCTCATTCTGTACTGTATATTTGGCATTGCCTTTATCAGCCTGACTTTACTGAATTAAGACTACCTTTGAATGGGTGGAGGACGGAACCAATAAGAAGAAAAGAAACAAGCCTGCCGAATCAATGGCAGGCTTTTTTGATGCATAATGTTTCATGATGAAATTATAACTATTGGCATATGAAATTGGGGGAGATGGAGTTCTGAGCGAGATGCAATTTTCCTGGTTAGTAATGCGGGTAATATTGAACGAGGCCACTAAAGTGAGTATTCATATCATGATTTAAAAAATGAGATAGGAGATTTTAATTATGAAAAAATTAATAGTGCTAATAGGATCCTTGCTGTTTGGACTAATCTTAATGAATGTTTATACTGATTCAGGAACAATGGCACGTGATGGACTTGAAATTAATACATCATATATTAAAAACTCGAAAGAATTAGTGGCTGAAATGAGTGTCTCTGGCTATATTCATAAAAAGAAAACGCTAGAAATCAGAACTACTTTAAAAGAAAAGAATACAATTTACATAGATCAAACTGGTAGTGAATTAGAATATATAGTAATCGATTCAACGGGAGAAAAGGTATACTCTGAAAAAATAAAAGGAGATACAATTCGTGCATTTGAATCAATGTCAGGAGAAGGAATCATCAAAATAGTTTTAAGTAGCGGGAAACTTACTGCGATGATTAATATAAATGAAGATGAGCTTAATAATGAATAAAACAGATTCTTAAAATCTATACGGGAGCTAACCCGCTTCACAAGTGTAAAACGGAAGCTGATATTTAAAGGAGAAGAAGCAGGAACCGTTATGGGTTCCTGCTTCTTTCATTCAAAGGGAACCGATGAGGATATTTCCACACAATCGTACTATGAAATCCCGGGGCGCCATGGATTTAAAACGACTTTATAAGAGCCATTTTAATGCAGAAACGGTATAATTAATTGGCAGAAGTAGACATTAATATGGACTGCAACAGAGTTATACCGCGTGTTTTAATATGAATCTTGAGAGAAAGAACATTTATACAAAAGTCAAAGTAAGAAAAGGAGAAACCATGACTAATGAAACAGGATGGAATTTAGACAATAGCTATGCGCGTCTTCCGGAAAAGTTTTTCACGAGCACGAACCCGACTCCTGTACATTCACCGGAGTTGATCATTCTAAATGAACGTTTGGTGGATTCTCTTGGTTTGGACGTTAAGTCGCTGCAAAGCGAAGATGGTGTGGCGGTATTTGCGGGAAATGAGATTCCCGAAGGTGCTTCGCCGCTTGCTCAAGCATATGCTGGGCATCAATTCGGTCATTTTAACATGTTAGGGGACGGCCGGGCGATATTGCTTGGCGAACAGGTCTTGCCCGAAGGCGATAGGGTCGATATCCAGCTGAAGGGTCCAGGAAGAACGCCATACTCCCGCGGGGGCGATGGCCGGGCTGCACTTGGACCGATGCTGCGCGAATACATCATCAGTGAGGCGATGCACGGGCTCGGCATTCCTACCACCCGGAGTCTGGCAGTGGTGACGACCGGTGAAACGGTAATCCGTGAAACCGGGCTGCCTGGTGCCATCATGACTCGTGTGGCTTCGAGTCATCTTCGTGTCGGCACTTTTCAATTCGCTGCAAAATGGGGCACGATCGAGGAACTCCGGACACTTGCCGACTATGCCATTAAGCGTCATTTTCCAGACATTGAATCCGATGAAAACCGTTATCTTTCGCTGCTGCAGGAAGTGGTCAAGCGTCAGGCTGAGCTCATTGCCCAATGGCAGCTGGTTGGCTTCATTCATGGGGTGATGAACACCGACAACATGACGATTAGCGGGGAAACCATCGATTATGGACCTTGCGCCTTCATGGATGCCTATGACCCTGCAACGGTATTCAGTTCAATTGATAGACAAGGCCGCTATGCCTATGGTAACCAACCTGTTATTGGAGGTTGGAATCTTGCGCGATTCGCTGAATCCCTATTGCCGCTGTTGCATGATGACCAAGATCAGGCCGTTACTTTGGCCCAAGATAAGATTTCCGTTTTTAATGATCTGTATCATTCTAATTGGTTAGCGGGAATGAGGTCGAAACTGGGGATATTCAACGAAGAGACTCAGGATGAAGCGCTTATTAATGGCATCCTCAGTATGATGAAAAAGCATGGTGCCGACTATACTAATACCTTCCGTGCCTTGACCTTTGATAAAGTGGAGGATACGGTCCTTTTCGGGACACCGGAATTCGCTCAGTGGCAAGAGCTTTGGAAGGCGAGACTGGGCAGGCAGAAGGAATCGAAAGAATCTTCGAATCAGTTGATGCAGAACAGCAATCCTGCAGTGATCCCACGGAACCACCGGGTGGAAGAAGCGTTGGAAGCGGCAGTGGAGCAAGGGGACTACGGCGTGATGGAACGGCTGTTGGATGTTCTTGCAAATCCTTATGCACACTGCGAGGAACAAGCTGAATACGCCGCACTGCCTTTGTCAACAAAACCTTACCGAACTTTTTGCGGCACCTGATTATGAAACATGTATGAAGCAGCTCACGCGATTGAAGTCGATTCTTTGTCAACTTCAATTGCGGGAGCCTTTTTGTGTATTCATTAGTAAAAAAGTTTTGTTTGAAGAATGTCCAGGGCACGGTCAATTTCCGCTAAATCTTCCTTCGATGCATGTTGCAGCCGGCTTTGGAAACGGGATTCTACGATTGCAAAAGCCTCGTTCATCATCATTTCCCCCTCTTTGGAAAGGCGGATGTATTGTTTCCTTCTATCTTCCGAATCACTTATTTTTTCAATTAAATTCTTTTCGCTTAATTTTTTCAGTTCACGGCTCGTGTTAGGCATGGAGATATGCTGACAGTCACTGATTTCACTTGGTGTGACAGGCTGACTGACTGTTATATATTCAAGAATTTTATATTGTACCGGCGTGATGGAATCGGATTTGGCGTTTTGTGTCAATTCGTGTGTGACTTGATGTACGGAAGTCGTAAATGTGACCATTTTTTCAAAAAGAGCTTTTTTGTCCATAACTTTCACCTCTTACTGAGAAGATAACAAAAGTGTTATCAAAATACAATTATCATTTGACAACAAAAAAGGGGGTGTAATATGATTGTTATCAAATGATAAGTAAATAGGGGGTACGTCATGAACATGCTGGTCATCTACACATATCCTAATCATAAAAGCTTAAGCCATTCTTTTTTAGAAAAAGTCATTCAAGGAAGTCAGGAGAACCCTAACATAAAAGGGATTCAGGTCTTGGATTTATATGATGAGGGCTTCAATCCGATCTTGGAGTTCAATGAGCATAAACGAAGGCGTGATATGCATCGTGATCCTCAGCTTGAAAAATATAGAAATCAGATTACCTGGGCCGACCAGATTGTCTTTGTCTATCCAATCTGGTGGGGGAGGCCTCCAGCAATGCTGATGGGATACATTGATCAATTATTTTCTGCGAATTTTGCCTACAGGGACAAAAAGGGATTGTTCCCGGAAGGCCTACTGAAAGGAAAGTCGGTCGTATGTGTGTCCACGATGAAGGGACCTGCAAAGTATCCGCTTCTCTGGTTGAATGATGCGCATAAAATATTGATGAAAAGAGCACTATTCAATTTTGTCGGAATCAAAAAAGTGAAATTTTTTGAATTCGGAAATATGGAAAGTCCAAAGGGGAAACAAACCCAAAAGCTAGAGAAGGTTTATCGGTATTTCAGAAAGGTGGCAGTCTAAGTTTTTACGTGATTGATAGGGGCACTTGATTTGTATATTTTGCTATGAACCTGATTTGCTTTTTTGATTTCCACCCCAGGCACTCGCTTTCCGTGGGCGGTCCGGAAGCCTCCTCGGCGCTCTTTGCGCCTGCGGGGTCTCCCTTGGACACGTTTTCCCCACAGGAGTTCCAATCAACATTGGGTTGGGACTTTATGTCGGCGACCTTTCTTTTTTTATCTATTTACGTGTATCAGATTACATAGTTTGTTATGTAACCACTTTGCCGTGCAGCTTCGGAATCAATCCCGTTTTGTTTTCACGGATATCCATTTGTTCTTGATAAGCGTAAGGATCATACAAATCACTAGGATCGTAAATGAAGCTAATCCGCTGAACCATATGCTTTGGAATTCACTTACATAAGGCTGGATGATGTATGAAGCGACAATGGCCAGGACCGCGCTTATCGGTATGTAGTCAGCGACTTTCCCTTTGCTGAATACGATAACAAGGATTGGTGCAAGTAATGCCGAGTATATGTTGCCTGAGTAAAATAAGAGCTCCAATAGGTTGGGGGAATAGAAGAGTGTAGCAATGAAAACCAATCCTCCAATACAGATTGAAAGCAGGCAGGCCATCCTTATTTTTTGCTGGTCGCTTTTTTTTGTTTGTAATGGTTCAAGTATATTGGCTACGATCAGGCTTACCAATGAATGCAGGCAGGCACCGAATGTTGAGGTGATTGCACTGAAAGCGCAGAGCACAAAAAGGATGAAAAAGAATGGTGTCGTTATTTTGTTTGCCAATCCAGCCAGAATCGAGTGTATATCAGTGAAGCCGCCCGTAAAGATAACCATGATGAACAGGGATGAAAAGGAGAGCGGGAATATGATCCATATAAGGCCGGATAAAGAGAATGTCAATCGAACCTTTTTCATTTCTATCATGAATAATCGCTGCCATGATGTCAGGTCAAAGAAAAACTGGCCGAACCCGACTAGAAGCCCTGCAAAAAGAAAACTCCATAGATCATATTTATTGATTACGAGCATGTATGGATGGTATAAACGGATTCCATCATAAACGGGCTGAATCCCTTCCTTGACGAAAAAGTATAAGGGGATTAATATAACCGCGGCAAACATGAAGACGACTTGAAAAGCTGCGAATCCATGAATGAGCTTTAACCCGCCGAATCCAGCATAAAGGACACAGAAACCGAAAAAAAAGAACAGCCCGACATAGAGTGGCGTATCGAAAAGAAACTGACATAGGGTGGACGCAGCCATTCCCTGAATGAATAAAATGTGTAAGCTGGTTATGACCAGAATCACGATCAATATCCAATATCCGAGGGGATTGAGCCGGGCTTTTAAATAGTCCCCAATGGTCAAGCCCATGGGGAAGTCCTGCCGGACCCTCTTCCCGATGAAGCTGAACATGAACAGGGCGATCGCTCCCATCAGGGCGTATCCGATCCCTCCGAAAACTCCATACTTCACCATCGATTCGGGGGAGGATAATATCGTGGTTCCTGTCACCCAGCGTGCCAGGAGGGAGATGATCCCTAATCCCATCCCGATTTGAATGGGGCCTTGTACGTATTCTTGAAATGTACGTGATCGCAATGTTCATTTTCCTTTCTCGCGGAACTCCTTTGGCGTGATTCCCTCTATCTTCCGGAATAAAGTGCTGAAATAATGCTGGCTATTGAAACCCGATTTTTCAGCGACGTCTGATATGCTCCAGCTGGTGTTATTGGTTAAGGTCCTTTTTGCGGCCTTTATTCTATAGTGCATTAAATATTCCGAAAAGGAAGTGCCGACTTCTTCATGGAATTTCCTGCTTAAATAAGTCGGGTTGGTATGCACTTCACGGGCGATGTCCGAAAGGGAGAGTTTTTCGGCATAGTTTTCATGAATGAATGAAAGAGAATGGTGAATAAGGGTTGAATAATTGTGGGAAGATTCCCTTTTGTCATACTTGGCCAGGACTTTATGCAAATCACTTTCTATTACAGGTTTCGTTAAATAATCAACCACGCCTATCCTGATGGATTGCTGGGCATAATCAAAACTTTGATGCGCGGTCACCATGATGATTTCGACCTCTTTGTTTAATGCCCTTAGGTCTTCACCAAATTCAAGACCCGATCGCCCCGGCAGGTTAATATCAAGGAAAGCGAGGTTGATTTTATGATTTTGGTTGAGGGTCAGTGCCTGACAGGCATCAGCAGCTTTATGAAACTTCCAAAAAGGGTATATGGACTGAATCATATATTCCATTTGTTCAAGGACCAATGGTTCGTCATCAACTAATAATACATTCATTCCGGCTCCGCCTCCTCCGATTTCTTATCAAAAACCAGTGGCCATGATACCTCTACCTTAGTTCCCGAATCAGTAGAAGCTATATTCAATTGTGCACGATCATTGAAATACAAATATAAGCGCTTTTGGATATTATCCAGGCCATGGCCGCCTTCGTCCGTAACGAATGGTTCCTTTCCCATTAACCCATTATCCGCCACTTCCAGATACACCATCTGCGATTCCAGATAAAACCGGATATGCAGCAGGGCTTCACCCACTTTTTTTTCCAAACCGTGTTTAAACGAATTCTCCACCAATGTCTGAAGAATGAAGGGGGGAACAAGTGCGATTGCTAATGGTTCCGGGCAATCCATGTCAATCTTGAGCCGATCACCGAAGCGAAGGGTCTGGATGTCGAGATAATGCTGGGTATACTGAATTTCCTGGGAAAGGGGGATCAATGGTTCTGATGCTTTATATTTGAATTTCAGGAATTGCGAAAATGCCTCCAAGGCCCGTATCAATTCAGCCGTCCTGTTCAGGCGGGCCAAGCCCAATATGACATTTAGTGTATTAAACAAAAAGTGTGGCTGGATTTGCTGGTTCAATTTATTATATTGTGCTTCTTGCAGTGCTTGCTCCAGGCGGATCTCTTTGTTTTTATTTTCAAGAAGGTCGATCCTTTTCTCGAATATGAATAGAAATAAAAGAGCGATAGCTCCCATGATGGGAGCTAAAATGAAGAGCATGATAATTAAGGTGAATCCCTCGTAACTTAGCATGGAGAACCTCTGCTGGTTATATTTTTAAATAACTTGAATTATTCTGTTTATTAGTATCATACTAAAGACCCCTCCGGAAATCTACAGCTTATGACACAATGTGACAAGCGACTTGATGATTTTGTGCAGATTGTCTCAGTTCGGGTAGCTGTGTTTTGCAGATATCCTGTACGAAAGGGCACCGTGTATGGAAGCGGCAGCCGTTTGGAGGGTCTATGGGTGAGGGCACATCACCCGTCAATAGGATCCGTTCTCTTTCATGCACAGGATTCGGTACTGGGATGGCCGATAGCAATGCCCTTGTATATGGATGCTGGGGCTGTTCGAAAATGGACTTTTTATCGGCTATCTCGACTATCTTTCCGAGATACATGACCATCACCCGATCCGAGATATGTCTGACCACACCTAAATCATGTGATATGAAAAGAAAGGTAAGGTCGAACTGGCGCTGTAAGGATTTTAATAAATTCAGCACTTGCGCTTGAATGGAGACATCCAGTGCAGAAACTGCTTCGTCACATATGATCAATTTTGGATCCACTGCCAGAGCCCGCGCAATGCCGATCCGCTGTCTCTGGCCGCCGCTGAATTCATGCGGGTATCTTTCCATGGATTCAGGTCTCAGCCCTACATGTCCCAATAATTCTTCGATCCTGCTCTTTCGTTTTTCTTTAGGGACTACATTTTGTATCGCTAAAGCTTCTCCGAGAATTTGGCCGATAGTCTGTCTCGGGTTAAGGGAGGCAAATGGATCTTGAAAAATAACTTGCAGATCCTTCCTGGTACGCCTCATTTCTTTTTTTCCTAAACTCAGTAAATCCCTGTCCTGAAAGTGAATGCTCCCGCTTGTCGGTTCATCCAATCTAAGGATTGCCCTTCCGGTAGTCGATTTTCCGCAGCCGGATTCGCCGACTATGCTTAAGGTTTCACCCTGTTTGATATCGAAGGTAATGTCATCAACGGCTTTTACATGATTGATGGTTCTTCCGAAAAATCCGCCCTTGATCGGAAAATACTGTTTCAATTGATTCACTTTAAGCAGGACCTTTTTCTCTGCAGCTGGTACACCCATCATTAAACCCCTACCTTCTCTTGAGCGTCATATTCCTTCTCCCATTGGGGGGTGAACATCCAGCAGCTGACCTCGGTGCTTGGGCCGATAGCCTGGAGATCCGGTACGGCTTGTTCACAAATGCTCTTCGCATGTGCACAGCGGGGAGCGAAGCTGCATCCCTTGGGCATGTTGTAAGGACTTGGAACGGTCCCTGGAATTGTAGTCAGTTCTTCCTGGTCCATGTCAAGACGCGGAAGGGAGTTTAATAAACCGATTGTGTAAGGATGTTTTGGGTTTGTGAATATTTCCTTGGCCAAGGTGTATTCAACGATTTTCCCTGCGTACATGACAGCAACCCGATCACAGGTTTCGTATACGACTCCCAAATCATGAGTAATCAAAATGACAGCCGTCCCGAAATCCTTTTGCAGCGTCTTGATCAGTTCGAGAATTTGGGCTTGGATCGTCACATCCAGTGCTGTTGTCGGTTCATCCGCTATTAAAACCTCAGGATGGCAGGCAAGTGCCATGGCAATCATGACCCTTTGCCTCATTCCGCCGCTTAGCTCATGCGGCTCCTGTTTTGCCCTTTTTTCAGGTGAGGGGATCCCGACGAGCCGAAGCATGTCGACCGCTTTATTCCATGCTTCCTTTTTTCCCAGCTTTTGATGGAGCCTGATCGCTTCTGCAATTTGCTCGCCCGCTGTATATACGGGATTCAGTGATGTCATCGGCTCCTGAAATATCATCGAAATTTCATTACCGCGTATGGACCGCATCTGTTTTTCAGACTTCGTAAGCAGATCCTCCCCTTTAAAAAGGATGCTGCCACCGGCAATCTTACCGGGTGGCGATGGAATGAGCCTTAACAATGATAGTGATGTTATGCTTTTCCCGCTTCCCGACTCTCCGACGATTCCGAGCGTTTCCCCTTTATTGAGGGAGAAACTGATTCCATTGACTGCCTTACTCGTTCCTTCATCAGTGAAAAAGTATGTCTGCAGATTTTTTACCTCCAGTATTTTATCATCATCCTGTTTCATCATCATACCTCCTTAGTTCAAGTCTATTCTTTTGTTAAAGTATCGATAGAGGACATCCACCGCTAAATTCATGAATACGAAGATAACGGAAGCGATGAGGACCCCGCCTTGGACCATCGGCAAATCCCTCGTTCTGATTGCATCGACTATCAATCTCCCAAGTCCATTGATGGCAAAAACGGACTCTGTCAATACCGTACCGCCAAGGAGTGCACCGAACTGGAGGCCAACTACGGTAATGACGGGGATAAGCGCATTTTTCAGGCCGTGTTTATAAATGATGATATATTCTTTTAATCCCTTGGCTCTCGCGGTCCGGATGTAGTCCTGGCGAACGACTTCAAGCATGCTCGACCTGGTCATCCTGGCAACGATGGCCGCACCGCCGGCCCCAAGGGTTATGGCTGGGAGAACCATGTGGCTGAAAGTTCCCCAACCTGAAACCGGAAACAAATGAAGGTTCACGGAAAAGAAGTAGATAAGCATGAGGCCCAGCCAAAAACTAGGTAACGAGATTCCCAATAAAGCAACGATCATGATGGAAATGTCAGCTGCCGAGTATTGCTTGGTAGCCGAGATGATTCCTGCGATCATTCCAAGCACAACGGTTATGAAAATGCTGGCAAGTGCCAGTTCAAGGGTAATGGGCAAGCGGACCATGATTTCGTCCAAAACAGGGCGGCTGCTGCGGAGTGATTCTCCAAAGTCACCTTGAACGGCATGAAGGACATAGTCAACGTACTGATAGAGGATTGGACGATCCAATCCAAGCTCATGACGCAGTGATTCAATCGTTTCTTTAGTCGCTCCTTCACCTGCAAGCAGTGTTGCCGGGTCTCCCGGGACCATTTGCATGATGAGGAAAACAACAAGACTTACACCCAGTAAAACCGGTATGGTTTGAAGTACCCGTCGGATAATGAATACGAACATTTTCTCTCCTCCTTATTTTTTCATTCTTGGATCCAGGGCATCTCTAAGTCCGTCCCCGAAGATGTTGAAACCAAGTACCAGTGTTGATATCGCTATCCCCGGAAACAAAGCGATGTGGGGGGCACTGAACAAATAATCCCGTCCGCTGCTCAGCATCGCGCCCCATTCTGGTGAGGGCGGCTGGGCTCCCAGTCCCAGGAATGACAATCCGGCTGCCGACAGAATGGCCGTTGCCAGACGTAATGTGGCTTGAACGATGACGGGAGATAGAATATTCGGAAAAATATGCTTGCAGATGATCGTGAAGTCAGTTGCTCCCAATGCACGAATGGCATCGATATATTCCAGCTTCCTGACTGACAATGTGGAACCTCGTACAATCCGGGCAAACATCGGTATGGAAAAGACACCGACCGCTACCATTACATTGATTAAACTTGGACCAAGGGCACTAATGATCGCAAGTGCAAGCAGTATTCCCGGGAAAGCCAGCAGAACATCGACAATCCTCATAATGACGGTATCGATCCATTTTCCGTAATAACCAGCTGTTAACCCGAGGAGTATGCCAATGAACGCCCCGAAGAATACAGAGACAAATCCAACCGTTAATGAAAGCCGTGTTCCATATAATAATCTGCTTAAAATATCCCTTCCCTTATCATCTGTACCCATCCAATGTTCGGCTGACGGAGTCTGGAGTTTGTTGACTAAATCAATTTCATAGGGATCCTGAGGTGAGATCAAAGGTGCAAAGATAGCCAATAAAATATAAAAAAGTACGATGTACCCGCCTACCAATGCCAATTTATTTCGCTTGAATTTTTTATAAAAAGCTTTCCAGTGTCTTAGTTTCGGAGTTTTTCTTTCTTTTACATTCAATTCGGTATTATTGATGACGACCTCTGGCTTCATTGGATTTCCTCCTTTTCTTTCATTCAATTTATTCAAAAAAGGTATTGAAGTAAATATGATGCGGAAAAGCAGTAAAGATAATTAAAAAATGAGTAAAGATTCTGAAAATATAAAATTCGGTTTTTTTTTATAATTTACATTAAGCCCGATGTACTCATAGCTGAAAGTTACTTGGAGAAACAAAGGCAGGTTGAAAAGGGAGGAAATAGAATGAGAAAAAGTATGATTGGGTTGCTTTTTGCTTCTTTATTAGGCATCTCATCCGTTTTATCAGGCTGTGCAACAGAAGAAACCGGCAGTAAGGAAACAGTAGAAAAAGCGAAGGAAGGAGGAACGCTGATCGTCGCGCGATTATCTGATGCGACCACCCTTGACCCTCATTTCATAACAGACATTCCATCTGCAAACGTCGTTTATGAAAAGGTTTATCAAACATTGGTCGTTCCTGACAAAAACATGAACCCTAAACCGCTGCTCGCAAAAGAGTGGAAACAACTGGATGATGTCACTTGGGAGTTTAAATTGCAGGAGGGAGTCAAATTCCATGATGGAGCTCCATTCAATGCCGAAGCGGTGAAAACCAATTTCGACAGGGTACTGGATCCGGCAACAGCTTCTCCGCAGGCTGGTAAATTGGAAATGATCAAAGAAATTAAAGTCGTTGACGAAACGACTGTACAATTCAAGCTGAAATATCCTTATGCTCCGCTGTTATCGATTTTAGTGAGTAATGAAGGAAGCATCATCAGCCCTAAAGCGATTAAGGAAAATAGTGACAAACTGGCTCAAAACCCCGTTGGGACAGGGCCATTCGTTTTTAAATCGTGGAAGCCTGGTGAAGAAATCGCACTTTCGAAAAACAAGGACTATTGGGGGGATAAGCCTAAGATCGATGGGGTGGTATTCAAGGTTGTCCCTGAAGATGCCACGAGGATTGCAATGATAGAAACGGGTGAAGCACATGTGACCGATCAAGTGCCAGTGACGGAGATTGATAGAATCGAAGCGTCAGGCACGATGGATTTATATCGCACGGAGGGACTTGCAGTTGAATACTTAAGCTTCAATGTTAAGAAAAAACCCTTTGATGATGTACGGGTCCGTAAGGCGGTCGCACATGCCATCGAGGTTGATTCCATTATCAAAGGGGTTTATAACGACGTCGGTACGAGGGCGAATTCAACAATGAGCCCGAAGGTGTTTGGTTATGATCCGGATATAAAAGGCTACGACTATGATATTAATGAATCGAAGAAGCTCTTGACTGAAGCGGGGGTCAAGGATGGTTTGGAGTTTACATTGACGACGAGTGATCGTAAGGAAAGGATCAATATGGCCGAGGTGATTCAATCCCAGTTAAAAGGAATTGGAATTAAGGTCAAGATTCAAGTCCTTGAGTACGGGGCTTACATTGATGCGACAGCCAAAGGTGAGCACCAGGTAGCGATAGGCGGCTGGGGCAATGCTACCGGGGATGGAGATTATAATCAATACAATCTTTTCAATAGCAAATCCCAAGGTGCTGCGGGAAATAGTTCATTCTATAGCAATCCGGAAGTTGATAAATTGATTGAAAGTGCACGTAAAGAATCGGATGGAGATAAACGTAAGGAACTATATTCCAAGGCTCAGGCAATTGAAAGGGAAGAAGTTCCATATGTTCCTATCCGTAACTATGAACACTTGGCCGTATATGGCGGGACGGTTAAAGGACTTTGGCTGAATCCGGCAAATTATTTAATGCTTGATGACGTAACCGTGAAGTAGGAATTCATCACAAAAGGAAGGCAGCATAAGGAAGTTATGCTGCCTTCTCAATTAGGAGGGGAAAATATGATAGATTTACTGCTAATCCATGGGACCGTGATAACCATGGATCAAAACAGGAGAATTCTGCAAGATGGCGCCATTGCCATACATCAAGGAAGGATTTTAGCCGTAGATTCAACGGAAAAACTGAAATTGAAGTATGAGGCAGTTAAAGTCATGGATTGCAGCCATCAGTGCATATTGCCTGGATTGATAGATGTTCATGGTCATGGGGGGCATTCCATGTTCAAAACGATTGCAATGGAGAATATTGATTTTTGGATGCCGATCATGACGAATGCGTATAAGCATTTTGTTACGGATGACTTTTGGTATTACGAAGGAAAGCTATCCTCGCTTGAGAGATTAAAGGCGGGCGTGACAACTGGGGTTAGCGTGTTGGGATCCATGCCGCGGTCCGATGAACCGATTTTCGCCATCAATCATGCAAAAGCATACGCCGAAGTGGGAATCAGGGATGTGGTATGCACGGGTCCTTGCAACCCTCCATGGCCCCATTCATTCAGCCGGTGGATCGAAGGAAAGCGAGTGGTAAGGGAAGTTTCCTATGAAGAAGTGTTACAGGGGGCGGAAGCTGTAATCGAGGCGCTGAACCATGCGAATGAAGACCGCACGAGAGCCTTCATTACACCATTTGTCATCGTTACATCAGTGGATCCCTCGAATCCCACCTCACCGGACAGGCTTTATGGGCTGACTGATCATGACCTTTATCAAGCGAAGAAAATAAGGGAGATTGCCAGGAAATATAAAACACGCATTCACTCAGATGCCTTTGGCGGGATGATTCATTTAGCGATACAGGATAAGGAAAATGCCCTATTGGGTCCAGATGTCCATTTACAGCATTGTCGGGGCATTTCCTTCGATGAGGCAAGAATACTGGCTGAAACAGGTACCAACGTCAGTGCATCACCTGGTTTTGGCCAGGTTCATGCCCGTACCCCGATAACCGAATTATTGGAGATGGGGACAACTGTGGCAATCTCCACGGATGGGACTTCCCCTTCCACAAGCTTTGATATGTTTCAGGCAATGAGGAAAACACAGTTTGTTCACCAGGCAGCGCTTAGGGACTACTATTATTTACCTCCAGGCAAGCTACTGGAAATGATCACGATAGATGCTGCGAAATGCATTGGCTGGGATGATGAAATAGGCTCCCTTGAGATCGGGAAAAAAGCGGATGTCATTACGGTCAATCTGCATCAGCCTCATCTGACCCCTGAATTCATGCATGTTCACCGGCTTGTATTTCAAGCAGTGGCGAATGATGTGGAGCATGTCATCGTGGATGGCAAATTGATCATGGAAGGAAGGAAAGTACGGACGGTCCATGAAAGTACAGTGCTTGATGAAGCAAATGAGGAGGCCTTTTCAACGATAAAGCGTGCCGGGCTCGAAAAGTATATGCAGCCGACGAAATACTTCTGGGGGCATGCCAGGGCCTATGTAGATGAAAAGCGATATGACGAACGCGAAGACGCTGCCGTGATGGTGAAAGGGGAATAAGATGAAAACCAAGCTTAAAGGAAGATATGTAATTGGATATGATGGATACGATCATGTCATTTTGGAAAACGCAGAAATTGTTTATGAAAAAGACACGATTCTGTATGTCGGAAAAAATTATCCTGAAGAAGTGGACAAGGTAATGGATGCCGGTAACGCCATTATCAGTCCCGGGTTCATAGATTTAAATGCATTAGGGGACATTGACCATGATATTTTACATTTTGAGGCCGGTGCCGACAGACAGAAAAACCTTCTTTGGTCAGAGAATTATATAAAAAGCGGACATCCTGAATTAATGACCGAGGAAGAAGAAGCTTTTAAATCTCTATATGCTTATTCACAACTCATTCTTCATGGCGTGACGACGGCGATGCCCATCACTTCCGTTTTTTATAAAAGCTGGGCTGAAACCTATAATGAATTGGCAGCTGCGGCAGAACATGCCGCTGGATTGGGATTAAGGATTTACCTTGGTCCGAGTTTCCAATCAGGAATGAGAGTCATCCAGCCTGACGGGAAAATTAAACTGCATTGGGATGAAAAAGCCGGTGAAGCAGGGTTACGGAAAGCGGTCGAGTTTGTGGGGAAATTCGATGGAGCCTATGAAGGCATGGTCAGGAGTATGCTTGCTCCAGAACGTATAGAGTCTCAAACGGCAGAGCAATTAAAACAGATTAAATATTACAGCGAAAAATTGGAAGTACCCATAAAGCTTCATGCTGCACAAGGAAGTTTTGAATTCAACACCATATGGGAAGCCCATCAGGTTACACCGATCAGATATTTATACGACCTTGGCTTTCTCGGTCCAAGAACAGGGATCCCGCACTCCCACTTTGTATCAGGATATAGTAAAGCGAAATATGGCCAGGGCGATGACTTGAAGCTGCTTGCTGAAACGAATACAACGGTGATTCATTGCCCGCTGATCATCGGTAGGCATGGGGAAGGGTTGGAATCTTTCGCTAAATATAAACGGGCTGGGATCAATATAGCCCTTGGAACGGACACATTCCCTCCGGATATGTTCCAGAACGTTAGGACAGGCAGCATGCTCTCACGGCTGGCGGAAGGAGAAACGGAAGGCTCTGTATATGCCGATTTCTTTCGGTCAGCCACACTTGATGCGGCCGCTTTTCTTGGCAGGAACGATCTAGGACGCATCGCAGTTGGGGCCAAGGCGGATATCATCGCGATTGACTTGGACGGTTTCCATATGGGAGTAATCGATGATCCGATTCGAACCATGTTCTTAAGCGGGTCTGGGAGGGACGTTAAATTATCGATCATCAATGGAAAGGTGGTCATGAAGGATCAAATAATCCCCGAACTTGATTTAACGGAAATCAAATATAAGGGGCAGCAATATTTTAAAAAGATGAGAAAAGGATATATGGAAAGGGATTATCAGGAGCTTCCCGAGAAAGAATTGTTTAAGCCATCATTCAAGGTCGTGGAATCGATAAGCGATCCAGAAGCCATTTATGAAAACAAGTAAAGAAAATGAAAAACATAGTAAAGATATTCGAAATGAATAGTCAGAATATTTCCTATAATTAGATAAGTATTCAAAAAATGAAATTGGGAGGTCGAAGTCTATGGGGTTAAAACGTGGGACAGGAAAGTTTTTTCTAGTCATGATCATGGCCATCATCATTACAGGCTGTTCTTCTAACAATGACGTAAGCACAACAGCAAGTGATCCGAACAAAGCATCAAACGAAGGGGGTACATTGGTTATTGCCCGCTTATCCGACGCCGAGAATTTGGATCAGCAGTTCATGTCCACGATTAACGCCGCTAGCGTCACTCACCATAAAATCTATGAAGGTCTTGTACAACGGGATGAGAATAGTGAGATACAGCCAATGCTAGCAGAAAAATGGAAGCAAATAAATGACACGACCTGGGAATTCAAGCTTAGGGAAGATGTAAAGTTTCATGATGGCACACCATTTAATGCAGATGCGGTAAAAAAGACGTTTGATCGACTATTGAATCCGTTGGTCGCTTCTCCCAGAGCGGTAGTATTCGATATGGTAAAAGAGGTGAAACCGGTTGATGAATTTACCGTGCAATTCATTTTGAAGGAACCTTTTTCCCCTCTCCTTTCCATATTGGCGAATCATGAAGGCGGAATCATCAGTCCGAAAACGATTGAAAAGTATGGCAAAAAGATTATCCAGGAACCGAATGGAACAGGTCCTTTCGTTTTTGATTCATGGTCCCCGGGCCAGGAAATCATATTGAAGAAAAACGACAGCTATTGGGGAGATGAGCCAAAAGTGGACAAGGTCCTATTCAAGGTCGTCCCGGAAGACTCCACGAGGATATCGATGATAGAAACCGGTGAAGCGCATATCGCAGAGCCTCTTCCTGTTGCTGTAATGGACCAGGTGGAATCTTCACCGGCAATGGACGTTTACCGCAGTGAAGGGTATGGAACCGAATATTTAGGGTTCAATGTCAATAATGAACCGTTCAATGATGTAAAGGTACGTAAAGCTATTGCTCATGCCATTGAAATGGACTCGATCATCAAGGGTGTCTTTAATAATGTGGGAGTAAAGGCGAACTCCTTGATGGGCTCTAAAGTATTCGGGTACAACGAAGATCTCGAAGCCTATGATTACAACCTGAAGGAAGCAAAGAAACTGATGGCCGAAGCTGGATATTCTGAGGGACTGGATGCAACCATCCTGACAATGGACAGTAAAGAAAGAGTTAACTTGGCCGAGGTCCTGCAATCCCAACTGAAGGGTATCGGCATTAATTTGAAGGTACAGGTGATGGAGTACGGTTCGTTCGTGGAACAAGTGAATAAAGGGCAATCGGAAATGTTCATCATCAGTTGGAGAAACGCGACCGGCGATGCTGATTATAATCAATATAATCTATTTCATACCGATTCACAGGGAGCGGCAGGCAATACATTCTTTTACAGCAATCAAAAGGTTGATCGTTTAATAGATGCCGCGAGGAAGGAAAAAGAAGAAGAGAAGCGCAAAGAACTATACGCAGAGGCACAGGAAATCGAGATGGGTGACACCCCGTATATTCCTGTAAGGGTCATAGAAAATGTTGCTGCAGTCGCGAAAGATGTAAAAGGATTTTCAATCAGCCCTTCAGGCTATCTGGAGATAAATGACGTAACGATAAAGTGATGCGCAGATAAGAACAAAGGGTTCATCCATTTTAGGGTGAGCCTTTCATTTTGTAAACGAATGGGGTTCGGAAAACGATATTTAATCAAATGATGTTCCCGAACCAATTGACCCAAAGCATTTTCATTTCCTCAGATAAGGTTACGATCTAAATGTTCTAACAAAGTTGATTGGAACGGGTGTGCGAGACTCCTGCGGGAAAAGCACGACCCCACAGGCGCAAACGCCGAGGAGGCTCCCGGACCGCCCGCGGAAAGCGAGTGCCTTACGATTCAATCAACGTCTACAAAAAAAGGGAGCGGCTTTCTAAATCAATTGAACTTATTAAATAAAATACTGCAGGCAAACTGAGTTTTCATAGAGTTGTCTCCAATCTGAAAGAGTTCATCCATTTTAGGGAGCCTTTTCTTTGGCACAATAAGTAAAAATAACATAAAAACGAGTAAAAATTCTGAAATTATTTGCTGATCTTTAAAACTATAATGAAAGTGATGCATGTTCAATCTGAAATGGAAGGGTGAGTTTAATGTCTCAATCGTATTGGTTGACGAATGTACGCTTGGAAAATGGTTTTACTTATAATGAAAATGAAACGATCACCGGCACTGAAACCGGTCATTACCACATCAAGATTGAAAATGGAAAAATATCCTCCATTTTATTGGCGAAGGAATCGATAACGGATCAGGACCCGCAGCATGATGTTCATGGTCTCCTGATGGTCCCCTCGTTTAAGGAAATGCATATCCACATAGATAAAACCTACTATGGCGGTCCGTGGAAGGCTTGCATGCCTGCCATTAATGGCGTGAAAACCCGGATAGAGGAAGAGCAGGTTTTACTGCCAGAATTATTGCCTACCGCTAAAGTAAGGGCAGAGAAAATGCTGGATTTATTATTGGACTTCGGATCTACCCATATACGCACACATTGCAACATTGACCCCGTTATAGGACTGAAAAACTTAGAGGCGACCATTCAGGCACTGGAAGGATATAGTGATAAATTGACGTATGAAATCGTCGCATTTCCGCAGCATGGACTATTACGCAGCAATTCCGCTGGTTTAGTAAGGGAGGCCATGAGGAATGGGGCAAATCTGGTAGGAGGCGTGGATCCAGCCACCATTGATGAAAACATAGAGCGGTCACTTGAAACGATCATGGATATCGCGGTTGAATACAATTCCGATATCGATGTCCATTTACATGATCCGGATCACCTTGGTCTCTTCACCATGCAACGCCTAGCTTCACTTACGGAAGACGCAGGCTGGCAAGGAAGGGTAACGGTTAGCCACGCCAGCGGTTTGGCAGATCTTTCAGTCCCGGAGGCAACGGGCATCGCCGAAAGATTTTCGGAAACAGGCATATCGATTACATCCACAGTGCCCATCTTCAGAACGATCCCCATCCCCCTGCTTCATGAAAAAGGGGTGAAAGTCGAATTGGGTAATGATAGCATCACTGATCATTGGACACCCTTTGGCATCGGGGACAATCTGGAAAAGGCCGGTCGCCTTGCAGAGAGGTTCCGCATGATTGAAGAACGTTCCTTAGCGCAAAGCCTGCAATTCATAACAGGTGGGAAGACCCCATTAAACCAAGACGGGGTCAAGACATGGCCTAATGTCGGGGATGAGGCAAATATCGTTTTGCTTGAAGCAAGCTGTTCAGCGGAAGCGGTGGCTAGAAGGGCAAAGCGTGCCGCTGTCATCTTCAGGGGCAATGTTGTTAGCGGATCTATTTCATCTTTTGAGACGACAGGTGTTTAATCTTCTATTAAAGAGAGTGATTTGATGAATGAAGCATACTGGCTTACAAACGTTACGCTTGATAGTGGATTTGTTTTTGAGAATGAACGAATTGATCGGACGAAGACAGCTACATACAACATGTATATACAAAATGGGGTCATAAAGGATTTGCAATTGGCTTCAACTATGCCTTTGAAAACGGATGGTCCTGTTCACGACGCGGGAAAGCTGCTTGCACTTCCTCCTTTTAAAGAGATGCATAACCATCTTGACAAGACTTATTTAGGACTGCCATGGAAATCATGCACTCCGGTTCCGAACTTAATCGAACGCTTAAAATTAGAAGCAAAAGAGCTTGCTGAACTGGCTGAAACCGGGCGGCTCCGGGCTGAACGGATGCTTCAACTATTGTTAAGCGGCGGGGCAACGCATGTAAGGACGCATGTTAACATCGATCCATACATCGGTATGAAGAACTTGGAAGAAATTCAAAAGGCGCTAAGTAGTTTCAGTGGGAAAATGACATACGAGATCGTGGCTTTCCCGCAGCATGGACTGCTAAGAACGAATTCAAAAGGGCTGATGAGACAGGCGATGAAAGAAGGGGCGTCATTAGTGGGCGGCCTGGATCCTGGCGGAGTGGATAATAATATAGAAGCTTCCCTATATGAAATGGTTGATCTGGCCGTTGAATTTGATGCAGATATTGATATTCATATACATGATCCCGGTCATCTTGGTTTATATACGATCAAGAAACTGGCTTCTTTGATCGATGAAGCAGGGTGGAAAAACAGAGCGGCCATCAGTCATGCTTTCGCACTTGGTGATGTTTCAATCGGAGAATCAAATGAACTGGCCGGTGAATTATCAAACCTGGGGATAGCCGTCATGTCTACGGTTCCGATTAACCGGGTCATTCCCCCGATTGATTCACTGCATGAAAAAGGTGTCCATGTTGCTCTCGGATGCGATGGCTTTTATGACTCCTGGTCACCATTCGGTACCGGAGATATGCTGGAAAAGGCCGGCCGATTGGCCGAGAGGTATAACTGGAAGGACGAGTATGCATTGTCCCAATCGCTTCAATTCATTACGGGCGGGGTCAAGACACTGGACCATGAAGGTAATCGTTTATGGCCGAATGTGGGAAATGACGCAAGTATGGTTTTTGTGGATGCATCATGTGCTGCCGAGGCAGTTGCCAGGAGATCGACGCGTGCTGCCGTTATGGTCGATGGAAATGTGGTTTTTGGCGGACTCGATCGCGAATTTGCCTTGAAGAAGAATTGAAGGTCTATATCAAGAAGGGATGAAGATCATGAATACAATCTATTGGTTAAAGAATGTTCGTTTGGAATGTGGCTACCGAAAAGAGAATGGTAGAGTTACAGGAACGATGACCGGGCTATTTCATCTGTTGATCGAGGATGGGAGAATCACGAAGATTGTCAAAGATGGAGAAGCCATACGTGATGATTTACCAGTGGAAGATGCAAAAGGATTGCTGGCGTTACCATCCTTCATTGAAAAGCATGTTCATCTTGATAAAACACTGATGGGGGATGTTTGGAGGGCGTGCACTCCTTCTTCAAGTGTCATTGAACGCTTTGAAAATGAGAAGAGGGTGCTGCCTTCCATTGCAACAAGCACATGTAAACGTGCAGAATCATTACTGGAAATCCTTTTAGCTTCTGGATCTGCACATATCCGTACTCACGTTGATATCTATCCGGAAGTGGGCTTGCAAAACTTAGAGCAAGTACAACAGGCGCTTACTGGCTATTCCAATAGACTCAGTTCGGAAATAGTCGCATTTGCCCAGCACGGATTGTTGCGGTCCGGTTCTGTCAAGCTTGTCAGGGAGGCATTGCGAAACGGAGCAGGAATCGTCGGGGCGGTGGATCCAGCGACAGTCGATAACAATATTGAAGCATCGCTGGTTCAATTGATGGATTTAGCAGTGGAAGCGAACGCTGATGTGGATTTGCATTTACATGATCCAGGCCATCTGGGCACGTTCACCATGAAACGTTTGGCAGCTCTGACAAAGCAAGCGGGCTGGGAAGGCAGGGTGGCATTAAGCCATGCTTTCGGTATCGGGGACGTATCCAGGGAAGAAGCCTATGAACTGGCTGACGTTCTGAGGGATGCGGGGATTTCCATCGTCACCAGTGTCCCTATTAACAGGCAGATGCCCCCTGTCGATTTATTACAAGAAAGAGGGGTTGAAGTATCGGTAGGAAATGATAATATCTTTGATGTATGGTCACCTCTTGGGAATGGTGACATCCTAGAGAGAGCAGGGAGGCTCGCAGAACGTTTCAAATGGATTGATGAAGTCTCACTTTCCCGAACACTCGGGTATATAACTGGGGGAAAAACCCCATTGGATGAAAAGGGTAACAAGGTCTGGCCGAAGGCGGGGGATGCTGCAAGTCTTGTGTTGATTGACGCAAGCTGTTCGGCAGAGGCAGTTGCCAGGCGTTCTGAACGTAAAGCGGTCATTTACAAGGGGAACTTAGTTGCCGGTTCACTATATAAACAAAAGCAGTCAATTTAACGGTAGTACTAAACGAAAAAGGAATTCTGGATACTTCCGGATTTCCTTTTTCGTTTTGGGTATGGAACGGCTTCCATGTACTTTTACTTACTTATGTTATATGCTGAGGAAGTGTTTTTTTTGCTCTCATTTCATTACTGTTATACCCCAATTTATTTAAAACGGTCTCGCTTCTGATTGCCCATTTGCCTTGCAACAGTAGTCAAGCCAACAAATTAGCAGGGAGACTCAGTCTTTGTTACTATTAATGGTAACGTTATCATCTTGCATACGATCTGCAAAGATCATATGCCATAAAACATCTGTCCAGCAATGGCAGCGACCCTCGGGGGACCGCGTTTACTATCATGATGTTGCCCTATCGCCTTTGAAGGGAAGGGCAATTGAAATTCACCATGAGCTTTAAAAAGTATCATGTTCAAAGGAGATGGAATCTATGAAAAGTTGGAGATCTTCTGTGACTCTATTTTCTTCTTTTCAATGGTTGTTTTTTATTTTTGCAAATACGGTAGTAGTGCCCATATCTATTGGCGCAGCTTTTGATCTTCCTCCCAATGTCACGGAAATGACCATGAGAAGCTCGCTCATTTTCACCGGGATCGCTTGCGTGTTTCAGGGGTGGAAGGGGCATAAGTATCCACTTATGGAAGGTCACTCCGGTCTATTGTGGGGAGTGATGTTGAATTTAGGACTATCTGCACCATCCATAGGGCTAGGTTATGCCGAGATAGGAGGGGGAATTGCTACTGGACTCATTGCCGCTGGTGTCGTGACTGTCATTATTTCTGCCTTCAACCTTATTTCTTATGTCCAGAAGATTTTCACTCCCATGGTCATGACGGTTTATTTATTCCTTCTGACGTTCCAGCTCATTTTTGTCTTTTTTAAGGGGATGCTGGGGATAACGGAGAATGGGGAAATCAACATCCCGGTCAGTTTCCTATCAGTGGGGATTGTACTTTTAGTAAGTATACTAAAGATAAAAGGTCCAAGGACCATAAGCAATTTCTCGATATTGATCGGAATTATGGTGGGATGGATTTTTTACGAGCTGTTATTTCCGGAGGCCGGGGGAGAAATAGGCTCGACGGGTGCCGCTTTTTCATTTTTCCCATTAGGTGCTCCAAACCTGGAATTCGGGATCATAGCGATTTCCTTTTTCGCAGGATTACTGAATTTGTGCAACACGTTCGCTTCGATTCAGGCTGCATCGGAATTAATCGGCGATGAAGCTGAACACAAGCAGTATCGAAATTCTTTATTCATGACTGGCGGCTTTACCATTTTCGCTCCGGTGCTTGGTCTTGTTCCGTATACACCTTTTACTTCATCCATCGGATTTTTGCAGAGCACTCAAATCTATGAGCGGAGGCCCTTCTTACTTGGAGGCATGTTATTGACCATAATTGGGCTCATTCCTCCTTTCATCTCTTTCCTGGCCACCATGCCGATAACAGTCGGGAATGCAGTATTGTTCGTTGCTTATCTACAGCTGTTCGGTACGGCTTTCAACAGCGTCAAGGGTCAGCATTTCACCTCAGATACGATTTTCAGGCTTGCCGTGCCGGTATTGATTGGAGTAAGTTTGATGAACATCCTTCCTAATGCATTTTCGAACGTTCCCGCGCTTCTACAGCCCTTTTTGACCAATGGGCTCATAATGGGCGTATTAATATCAATCGTGCTGGAAAAATCGGTAAACTGGAATCGATATGAACAACTGCAGAACTAATTGGAAAGAGTGATGTGTGGAATTCTTATTAAGCACAAGAGGTAACTTCCTATTAAAGATTCTATACAGCTTTCTTATATTTTAAAAGACATGGAGAAACGCCTGATTGGATACGGCAGTACATAAGTGATTCTCCCATCAACAAGGGTGGGGCAATCTTTATAATAAGGATTTTTTCATTGTAAATGACGAAGAAAAAAGGTACTTGTAAGGCAATTAATATGAAAACCAGAAGGGTGTTGGGGCCTTCTGGTTTTTTTGATTGTGTTTAAGGTTTAACAATTTTATAGCATAAACTTGTTCGGTTTGAGACATCAAACTTTCTATAAAGATTTTGCAAATGTCTTTTTACTGTATTAACACTAATAAATAGTTCGCTGGCAATGGTGATATTGGTATGGCCTTTTAGAACCAGTTGTAATATTTCTGCTTCTTTTGATGTTAAATCTGGTTGTCTGAGATCTTGAGAACTAGCCAGAATCTTATTTTTCAAAGGATTAATGTTTTCTTTGGGAACGCTTACAGAAGGATAAGGGAAATCACTTGTTTTTTGCGATAAGAACCTAGAAATAACCTCTAAACACATAATATCGGATGTACTAAAAGGCTTCTCCTTTTTGGATCTAACGAAGTTCAGAACACCTTTAATGCTGTTTCTATCATATAAAAAAACACCCACATCATAATAAAATCCATATTTAAACATGAAATCATTGTAGTATACACTTTTTTCATATAATTCAGGCGGAAGTAAATCAAGGTTTTTTATAACAGTTTGTTTACTTGCTTTTAGCCTATTATATTTTGGGGCTAGCAAATCTAATTGATAAAAGTTATTAAGATAATCATCCATAACATATTTATCTATATTTAACGTAATAGGTTCGATCAAGTCATTATTATCATCACATAACCAAAAAACAGATTGGCAGTAACCAAATAAATTTTCAAAGGTCTGTAGTACTTTTTCACGGAAATTTACATTAGAAAAAGTAATTTCATCCATAAAAGATAAAATTTTTTTATAGCTGGGGTTAGACATATCCTTCATAGGCTTTCCTCCAAGTTAACTTTTTTTGATTATATAACATTTTAAAATAAAATGAATTACTTTTTGATATAAAATGACCCATTTGGGTAATAGTAAATTTTTTGATTTTTCTGGATAATATAAAATACTAACATGTAATAGTTCATAAATTAAAAGACTTTTTAAAATTAACCTAAGGAGATGAAAGGAACGGAAGTGTGTGAGGTAGGAAAATAAACATCTCCTTATCAAAACCGAATAAGTGGATGCATAGTACACTTCTGAGTTATTGAATTAAGGGTAATTGAAGGAGAGTAATGTTTATTTATATAACGTTTTTGTAACGGTTGTTGAATTTTTAGGTATATTTATGTGATTTTTAGAGTTACTAATTACTCTATCTCTTTAAAAAAATCAATAAAATAATGGAAGAGGTATGCTTTCATGGACAATTCAGAAATTGAAACGCTAACTCGTGCTGAAATAGAAGCACTGTAAATGAGCAGATTTCAGACTACATTATGACATATCTATCTGAATATAGAGTTTATCGAATGAAGTTTAAAGAGCTAAGGATTACTCCTGATGACATTCAATTTTAATGGATGCCATTTACCAAAAAACAAGACTTAAGAGTTCATTATCCATGTTGAAAAATCATAATAATGTAGTCGCTTTCAACTCTGTGTGTAAACAAAGTTAGGGGCTTTTAGCTTATTCAAGATACGCATCACATAAGGAAACCTAGCTATTTTTTTCAAAATTGTATGGTTAGTAATTTCGATTTTTTATCAAAAAAATAAATAAGAGGTGGAGAAAATGAATAAATATCAACTATTTATCGATGGAAAATGGACAGATTCACTCTCAGGAGAAACATTTGAAACGATTAATCCTGGCACAGGAGAAGTTTATGCCCTTGTTTCACAAGGGGGCGAGGAAGATTTAAACCATGCAGTTAAAGCAGCTCGAAAAGCGTTCGAATCCGGACCATGGGCGACTATGTCTCCTAGTGACCGAGGTAGACTTCTGTATAAAGCAGCTCAGAAAATGCGGGAGAATTCAGACTTTTTAGCGGAAGTAGAATCAAAAGATAATGGTTTACCAATCAATGAAACCAAGCATATAGCGCTTCCTTCTACCATAGATGTACTGGAGTTCTATGCAGGACTTGCAAACAAGGTTCAGGGTGATACATTAGCATCACCTCATAATCGTTTCAACTACACACTAAAAGAACCATTAGGTGTAATTGGCGCCATTGTCCCTTGGAACTTTCCTTTAATGCTGACGATGTGGAAATTAGCTCCTGCTTTAGCTGCTGGAAATACAATTGTAATTAAGCCAGCAAAAGAAACATCAACAAGTATTTTAGAGCTGGCTAAACTGTTCCAAGAAGTCGGTATTCCTGATGGGGTGATTAATATTGTACCCGGTCCAGGTTCAACCGTGGGATCTGCTTTAGCTTCTCATCCAGACGTCGATAAAATTGCCTTTACGGGGTCAACGGACACGGGTCGCTTAATTATGCAAGCAGCTACAAAAAACTTGAAACCAGTTTCGTTAGAATTGGGAGGGAAATCACCTAACATTGTATTTGACGATGCCACTCTTGAAGATGCAGTTAATGGAGCGATGTTTGGCATTTACTTTGCACAAGGTCAAGTTTGTGCTTCTGGTTCTCGTTTATTTGTCCAAGAAAGTATTTATGATAAATTTATGGATCTTTTTGCTAGTAAAGTACAATCAATACGGGTAGGAAATCCCCTTGAAGCGACAACACAAATGGGTCCACAAGTTTCCGCACAACAGTTAAAGACGATTGAAAAGTATGTAGCGATTGGTCTTGAAGAAGGTGCGGAATTAGTGACGGGTGGCAAAAGAGGCAAGAAAAATGGATATTATTTCACACCTACCATCTTTGGAGATGTAACCAACGAAATGACAATTGCGCGTGAAGAGATATTTGGACCAGTCGTGTCGGTTATTCGCTTCAAAGATGAAGAGGATGCTCTACGACAAGCAAATGATACTATTTACGGTTTAGCTTCAGGGATATGGACCAATGACTTAAAAAGAGCTCATCGTATGGCGCGCGGTATCCAAGCAGGAACTGTCTATGTTAATACGTACAGTATGCTAGATAGTACAACTCCTTTTGGAGGAATGAAACAAAGTGGATTTGGTAGAGAATTAGGGGTACAAGCCATGGATATGTATACACACTCAAAGAGTGTATGGATTGATTTAAGTGAAAAAGGCTTAAATTGGTACGGTGGCTAAGACTATTATTTCTAATGAAAGTTAAAAATATAAAATGAAAGGAAACATTCTATGAAAACAATGCAAAGAACTTTCAAAGCAGCAATTATTGTAATGACTGCACTAACTTTCATATTCTCTCCTTATTCACTAATTCATAATAACAATGCTTCTGCTCATGGCGGTGAAGTGGAATTAATTAAGCTAGAATCAGCTTTAGAAGGTACTGGTGCAACTGTTAAATCTGATTTTTGGAGTTTTTTCACAAAAAAAATCACCATCGAAAAAGATGATACGGTCATAAAAATAATACCTGATTCTGATAAAGCGTATATTAATGGAAAAGCGATTACACTCGAATCAAACGTGATAGAAAAAGATGAGAAAATCTACGTAACTGATCATTTTGTGAATGAAGTTCTCCCTGAAATCAAGCAAACAGCTAAAATAAAAGAAGCTTATCATCCTTTAGATCCTTTAACTCCTAAAGAAATTAAAGCAGTGGTTAATGTAATCAAAGAGGCAGGGAAATATAAAGATACTCTTCGTTTTACAGAAATTACACTGAAGCTTCCCGAAAAAAAGAAAGTGTGGGAGTGGGAGTACGATAAAGAGAAAAAAGACAACGCATTTACAAGAAAAGCAGAGTTCATTGCATTGAATGGCAAACAAGTTATTGAGGGTGAAGTGAATATATCATCAAAAAAACTAGTTTCATGGAATGAAATGGACGGCGTTCAGGGCATGGTAATTATGGATGATTTTGCTACTGTCCAAGGAGCCATTGAAGCAAGTGAAGACTATGCAAAAGCGCTAAAAAAGCGGGGGATAGATGACCCTAAAAAGGTCGTTGCGACCCCTTTGACAGTAGGTTATTTCGATGGTGAAGATAAATTGGAGCATGATAAGCGTCTATTGAAAATAGTATCTTATTTGGATACAGGTGATGGGAATTTTTGGGCGCATCCAATTGAAAATTTGGTCGCAGTTGTAGATCTTGAAAAGAAAGCGGTTATTAAAGTAGAAGATGATGGTGTCATTCCAATCCCGATGCAATTAAACGCATATGATGGTAGAGATTATGAGAAGAAATCCGATGTAAAACCGCTTAATATTACCGAGCCAGAAGGCAAGAACTATGAAATAAAAGGAAATACGATTAGCTGGCAAAACTGGGATTTCCATTTGCGATTGGATACTCGGGTAGGACCTGTGTTATCAACCGTTACTTATGATGACCATGGGAAAAAAAGAAAAATTATGTATGAAGGATCACTCGGTGGGATGATAGTTCCTTACGGAGATCCTGACGTTGGCTGGTACTTCAAGTCCTATTTGGATGCTGGTGAATATGGAATGGGCACATTAACTGCACCGCTGGAACTTGGAGCGGACGTACCAGAAAACGCCGTGCTGCTAGATGCAACAATTGCAGATAACTCGGGCAATCCTTACGTTATTAAAAATGCCATTGCAGTATTTGAACAATATGCGGGGCCAGAATATAAACATGCCGACCTTGCGACATTTAAAGAAGAAAATCAAAGCCGTGAACGCCGTGAATTAGTGGTTCGCTGGGTTAGTACAATAGGAAACTATGATTATATCTTTGATTGGAAGTTATCACAAAATGGAATAATTAATATTGATGTAGGAGCATCCGGTATTGAAGCAGTAAAAGGTGTTAAATCAAAAACAATGCATGACAAAACTGCAAAAGAGGATACAAAATATGGTACTTTGCTTGATAATAATATTGTCGGAACCACTCACCAGCACATTTACAATTTCAGGCTTGACCTAGATGTTGATGGCGAAAGTAATTCCCTAATGGAAATTAATCCAAAGGTAGAAAAAAATCAAGAGGGCGGTCCACGCAAAAGTGTTATGGTAACAGAAGAAAAAACAGTAAAGACGGAGCAAGAGTCGATTCAAAAATTTGATTCTTCCACTATTCGACTGTTCAGTAATCTTAATAAGGAGAATAAGGTAGGAAATCCTGTTTCCTATCAAATCATCCCTTTTGCAGGAGGCACTCACCCGATTGCCAAAGGAGCCTTATTTAGTGATGATGACTGGCTTTTTAAGCGAGTTAACTTTATGGACAAGCAGTTGTGGGTCACAAATTATGACCCGGACGAGCGATATCCGGAAGGTAAATATCCGAACCGCAGCAAAACAGATACAGGATTAGGACAATATTCGGCAGACAATGGTTCCATTGACAATACAGATAATGTGGTATGGATGACCACAGGTGCAACTCATATAGCACGAGCTGAAGAATGGCCAATGATGCCAACAGAATGGGTACACGCCATGTTAAAACCGTGGAATTTCTTTGATCGTACTCCAACATTAGATTTACCAAAAGAAAATTCAAAGTGATTAAATAAAGTCCTTGTATAAGTTAGTGCAAGGGCTTTATTTTGGTTCGAAGCGAGATTGAATTTCATACATTATTGTTTGGAGTAGCATCGTAATTCATAGATGAAAAGGATATTGAGGTTCTATGTTTCTAACTAGCAAAGGACCCCTTTTCGAGTTGATAAGCTAAGCTCCTATAGGCTTGCCAACTTAGTTCCAGGTTCTTTCAGCTTTGTCTCGAAGTTTTTCATTTGTACTAAGCCACATAATTAATATAGTGATTATCCTGTTTCCGTCTTGAACCGTTTTAAGGAGATTCAAGGAAATTAGGCGCTTTAATCAGTGGCAATACCCACTCCCCTGACATAATTTGTTGGAGGGAATACTTGATGTGGTGTTAAATTCCCTGACCATTTCGTTCAGGTTTCCTGTTCTAAGCATTACCTTTAAAAAAAAACGGAGGTTATATAAAATGTATGAATTTCAAAATCAATTGCAAAATCTGAATGTAGATGATTTCCAGGTGACTCAGCCAGTTCCTTGGGATCAAAACCAGTACAATCTGGATGATTCGTCCCGACAATTCATTGGTGTGGGTGGCTGCTTCGGCTGTTTTGGCTGTTTCTTGTGCTTTGGTTGCTTTGGTTGTGGCGGTCGCTGCGGTCGTTGTGGTCGCTGTGGTGGATGCGGACGCTGCGGAGGTTGCGGCGGTCGTTGCGGTCGTTGCGCCGGTTAAGTATCCAGGTTTTCTAAAGGAAGTCCCTGCATGTGCAGGGACTTTTCTTTATAGCATGAGACATAAGGGACAAATTGTCGTACATAGGATTAAAGTGAAGTGCTAATAGCAGTACTTAGAATGCTTCGGGTTAGGAGGAGCGGAATGGTGAATTTGACCCCTTCTATGCGTTTAAAAGTGAAAAGGGATACGTTTTTTCTTCCGGAACCAAACAGAGGTGTGTATTTCAGGAATAACATAAGTTCATTCCGTATGGAGGGCAGCTCGATCGTTCAATGGATTGAAAAGTTATTACCGATGTTCAATGGGAACCATACATTAAGCGAGTTGACGGATGGATTGCCTGGCCCATACCGGAACCGGGTGATGGAAATTGCCGAGGTTTTGTATGGTAATGGGTTTGTTCGGGATGTAAGTCAGGACAGTCCCCATCAATTAAGGGAACAAGTTCTTGAAAGGTATGCTTCGCAAATCGAGTTCCTGGAAAGTTGCGGCGATTCCGGGGCTTACCGTTTTGAAACTTATCGAAAGAAAAAGGCGTTGGCTATAGGCTCTGGTCCATTGTTCCTTTCATTGGTGTCCTCACTGATTGAATCTGGATTGTCCACATTCCATATCTTCATTACGGACACGGTACCGACCAATAGAAAGAGATTGAATGAAATCGTGGCACATGCACGTAAGACGGACGACGAGGTTGTGATAGAGGAGGTCGTGCTTGAAAAGGGAACAGAGATTGAATGGCGGGAGATCGTGCAGCCCTTTGACTCGATATTATATGTGTCACAGGAGGGTGATATAGAGGAATTAAGAGAACTTCATTCGGTTTGCAGGCAAGAGGAAAAGACCCTGTTTCCTGCAATGATCATCAATCAAGTAGGCATGGCTGGTCCGCTTGTCCATCCAGATTCAAATGGTTGTTGGGAGTCAGCCTGGCATCGTTTACATCAAGCTGAACTGGAAAAGAATCAGACATCATCTTCTTTTTCCGCCACAGCCGGAGCGATGTTAGCCAATATAATGGTATTCGAATGGTTTAAAGACGCTACAGGAGTTATGAAAGCAGAACAAGCCAATCAATTTTATCTGTTGGATATGGATACATTGGAGGGAAAGTGGCATCCGTTCATTCCCCACCCGGGGGTGACGGGAAAAGGGACTGCTGCATGGATTGAAGATTTTGAACGGCGGCTTGAACAGAATTTGGACCCGGTTGAACCGGGGAAGGTATTTATGTATTTCAGCCGGTTGACATCCTCGGAATCCGGTATCTTTCATCGTTGGGATGAGGGGGATTTAAAACAGCTGCCGCTGGCTCAATGCCGCGTTCAGGCTGTTGATCCGCTGTCGTCCGGTCCGGCAGAACTCCTGCCCGAAATCATCCGTTCAGATTTGACGCATGAGGAAGCGAGGAGGGAATGCGGTCTTGCAGGAGTTGAAGCATATGTATCCAGAACACTCAGCCAACTTGTTGCGACTCTTCCTCCGATTCGGGGAGCAGACGAAATAAAGGAATCGATCGGTGTCGGAGCAGGGGAAACATTTGCTGAATGTGTTTGCCGTGGACTGCAAAGCAGTTTGGATACAGAGTTTTTAAATAAGCGGTTCAACCAAGAGAAACTTGTGACAGTGCAATTGGCTCAAGTGGAAGATGAGCGCTGCAGGTATTATCTACAAGCGTTGACCCGGCTGCAGGGAGATCCGATCATCGCCTTGGGTGAGGGAGTGTCAGGCTTCCCGGTAGTTTGGGCAGGAACGAGCGATGGCTGGTCCGGCGCTGTCGGTTTGAATGTTACGATCGCATTACGGAACGCATTGCAAAAGGCCGTCATGAAAGTCCAAAACCAGACCGTTTGCTTAACAGCTCCAGGTTTAGTGGCATCGCCTGTTCTTGAAGAAGAAAAGGTCGATCTTGTGATTCCTTCATGCGGGGTGAAAGGGAATCTCGAATTGGTACAGTCCGCCATTCAAGTCTTGAAGAAGAACAGTAAGCGAATCCACGTTTTCGAAATAGATCTGGAACCTTTCTTGAAGGAAGAAATTGCAGGTGTGTTTGGGGTGTTTTTGCGAGAGGAGGAATCAGGGTGAAAACTGACGTATTGGTTGTCGGGGAAGGAGTGTTGGCCGACCATGTTCATGGGGACCTGTCCGGCCAATATCAGGTAAATCGCCATACCGATTTCGAGGCAGGAATCCCGCAAACGACGGCAATGGTCCTTCTGCTGCAAGACGCTTGGAATCCCGCTGACCATGTAAAGGCGGAAGAGGTGATAGGGAAAGCGGGCATTCCATGGCTGCGGGGGTTTGTATCATTTGGAGAGGGAGTGATAGGTCCGCTGGTGCGCCCGGGTGTTCCTGGCTGCTCACAGTGCGCGGACCAAAGGTATCTCATGGCTGGGCGTGATCGAAAGGAAATGTGGGGAATCCGCCAACAGCTGCAGGAAAATGGGGGGATAGAGCGTGATCCGGCGGCATCCCGCACAGGCCTTTTACAGATGGCCCACTTGATTTGTGCAGAGGTAAGGAAGGTGATGAAAGGAGAACGCGCCCGGTCGGAAGGGCATGTATCATTAATCAGCCTGAAAACGCTGAATGGTTCGTGGCACTCTTTTTTACCTGACCCATTGTGTCAGGTTTGCTCAACATTACCTGATGACTCGAAGGAGCGTGCAAGGATTTCGTTGAAGCCAAGTCCAAAAATCAGTCCCGAAAGTTACCGTACCCGTTCGATGGAGGAGCTGAATGAAGTTCTGGCCAAGGATTACTTGGACCACCGAACAGGATTCTTGAATAATAAAATGATAGACCTTGTACCGCCATTTGCCGATGTAAGTGTTAATTTGCCTTTGTTCATAGGAGATGAGGGATCGGCGGGCCGGACTCTATCATATGAGGTCAGTGAGATGACTGCCATATTGGAGGGACTGGAAAGGTATTGCGGAATGGAGCCCCGCGGCAAACGGACAGTCATTCATGACAGCTACAACAACCTGAAAGATTTTGCGCTCGATCCCATCAGGATAGGGGTACATTCGAAGGAAAATTATGCACAGAGGGATTTCCCGTTTCAACCGTTTAATCCTGACCGCTCGATAGATTGGGTGTGGGGCCACTCATTTTTGCAAGAGCGGCCAATCTTGGTCCCGGAATTGCTTTCCTATTACAGCTTGGGCTGCGGTCATGGATTTGTCTATGAAACTTCCAATGGATGTGCTCTAGGGGGAAGTTTGGAGGAGGCCATTTTCTACGGCATCATGGAAGTGGTCGAACGTGATTCGTTCCTGCTGACCTGGTATGCGCAGCTGCCCCTCACACGGCTTGATCCTTATTCAGCAAAAGACAAAGAACTGGAGCTGATGATTGACAGGGCAAGGGCGGCAGCGGGATATGATATCCATTTATTTAACTCAACGATGGAACATGGTATACCGAGCGTATGGGCGCTGGCAAAAAACAGGAAACAAAAAGGGTTGAATATTATTTGTGCGGCAGGGGCCCATCTGGATCCGGTCCGGGCGGTGAAAAGCGCGGTCTTCGAGCTGGCTGGCATGATGCTGACCCTTGACGATAAATTGGAAGAGAATCAGGATGAGGTTGAGAAAATGCTGCATGATTCCTCACTGGTACGGAAAATGGATGATCATGGCATGCTGTACGGTTTACCGCAAGCCGAAGAGCGATTGCAGTTTCTGCTGGATGATGACCGCTCGATGCGAACTTTCGCTGAAGAATACGGGGAAAAGGTCAATCATCCGGACTTGACGGAAGATTTGCAGGAAATCCTTCAGGAGTTTCGCCGCTTGAAACTCGAGGTGATTGTGGTGGATCAAACGACACCGGAAATTGCACGAAATGGACTACATTGCGTGAAAGTGATGATCCCGGGGATGCTGCCGATGACATTCGGCCATCATCTTACCCGCATAACGGGGCTTGAGAGAATACTGAGGGTTCCGATGGAACTTGGATATGCAAAACGGCCGCTTGAATTCGAACAGCTCAATCCGCATCCGCATCCATTTCCATAAGCGGTGACTTAGGAGGTTGGAGGATGAGTCTAGAGGCATTTTTGCAAAATTTGCATTTTGATATCGAAAAGGCAAGTCCGCCGGATTGGGAAGTGGATTGGGAAGATGCACCGCTAACGTATAAGCTTTACCGTGACTTGCCTGTTTTTCCACTCTCACTGGAGGTACCGCTGACGCTCGAGGGGGGAAGCGGGCCTTCACGGCAGGACCTTGAAGGAATCGGTCATTTCCTCTGGTACGCATATGGCCTGACCCAAGTCAGCCAGGTCCCGAGATCTTCGGAATCTGAGGACCTCATGCAGTCATTCCGGCGTTTTCCGCCATCAGGGGGAGCTTTGTATCCAAGTGAATTGTACGTATACTTGAAGATGGAGGGATTACCTGCTGGCGTATACCATTATGATGCAGCACACCACCGGTTGGTTTTGCTGCGGGAAGGGAATTTTGATTCCTATTTAACAAAGGCTCTTGGTGATTCCTTTGATATGTCAGCATCCTTTGGCACGGTTTTCGTATCGACGATGTTTTGGAAAAACTTCTACAAATATAATAACTTTTCATACCGTCTGCAAGGTCTGGATGCGGGCGTGCTTCTTGGACAGTTGCTCGAAGTGGCGAAACGGTTTGGAATCGCCGCCGGAGTGTGCTTCCAATTTCTTGATCGGGCCATCAATCATCTGCTTGGGCTTTCGGAAGAGGAAGAGAGCACGTATGCGGTGATCCCCTTATCGGCAGAACCTTCTTTTAGATTTAGAGAAGAAAGGAGTATGGACAGAAATGTCACCTCGACGGAATTATTGCTGGAATTGACGGATATCCAGCCTGAACACTATGTTCGGTCGCAGAGGATCAGGGAATTTCCGATGCTAACCAAAATGAATGAAGCATCCATGATGGCATCCACTCAATCATTCCGGCGGGTCAATCCAAAGAATGGGACGGAATTCGAAGGGAAAATTGTAGCCCTTCCTATCGTGAAGCGGTTGTCCTATGACTTGGCATCAGTTTGCCGGAAGCGATTTTCACCTGAAATGGACTTTGTACTCGGGAAAGTCAGTCAATCGCAGCTGGCCGCTCTCCTGCAGGAGGCAACCGCTTCGTTCTCCTATCGAAATGACTTGGATGGAACAAACGAGAACAACGAAAATCGCGTTTCCCTCTATGCTTGTTTATATAATGTGGAAGACATACAAGATGGTGCATACCATTATGACAGCACGACCCATTCATTACGACAGATACAACCAGGAGATCATCGGCTCCTATTGCAATACGGAATGTCCCTCGATATCATGAATTTTCAGCAAGTGCCGATCTGCATACATGTAGTTGGTGAGCGGGACCAATCCAAAACGCAACTTGGATATAGAGGATACCGCATCCAGCAAATGGAGGCGGGGATGCTCGTTCAGAAGCTACTGCTAGCGTCATCAGCCCTCGGAATGAACGGGCACCCGCTGCTCGGCTTTGATGTGAATATGTGTGATGAACTTTATAAGATAGACGGACCGCAAAGGAAAACGAGCCTGATCCAAATCCCGATCGGACACTATCTGAATCGCCCTTGGCTAAAGGGGAGTCTGCATAGTTGAAGAAGATGAAACGAAAGCCTCCATTTCATTTAAGAAATGGAGGCTTTCGTTTTTATTTTGTAGTACGGCAGAGTGCAATAATCTCTGCTGAAGATTATACTGAAATAAGAGGTTTTACTGCTTTTGGGAATGAATAAGTATATAAAGTTAATAATTTAGTATGCTTTTAACTAAATAATTTAAAGGATGTAGCTTATGGAATGGAAAACTGACAGAAAATCCAAGAAGCCTTTATATAAACAAATAGCGGCTTACATCGAGAGTGGAATAGCTGATGGAACATTTTTATTGGATAAGCCGCTACCGTCTGAACGCTTCTTGGCAAGTGAACTGGGAGTTAACAGAAGCACAGTTGTTGCGGCATATGATGAATTGGAAGCAAATGGACTGGTTGAACGAATAAAAGGTAGCGGAACGATGATCAGCAAGGATATCTGGGGAATTACACGAAAGCGCATACCCAGCTGGAATAGATATATCGAAGCGGGTTCTTTTTTGCCCAATATGCCAGTAACCCAAAGAATACGTAGAGAGGCGGAAGGGCATAACCTTATTAACTTAGCTAGCGGGGAGCTTTCAGAGGACTTATTTCCAGTCCAACCCTTACGTGAAATCATTTCCAATAGGTCCTTCATTGGTAGCTTGGGTTATGATCACCCTCAAGGCAATGCAATTTTAAGGGAAACGATAACCAATCATGTGAAACAGTATAGGAGAATTGACACGGATCCATCTTCCATACTCATTACTTCTGGTGCACAGCAAGCCCTGCATCTGGTGGTCCAATGCTTGTTAAAGCCAGGTGATACAGTCGTATTGGAAGATCCTTCATATAGTTACAACCTTCCCATCTTTCAATCCGCTGGCCTAAGAATTTTTCCTTTACCAGTTGATAAAGATGGCATCAACCCAGAGGATTTACTGGAACTCCATAAAAAACATCGGATCAGGATGATTTTTTTGAACCCTATATTTCAAAATCCTACAGGAACTGTCCTTCATATCAACCGTCGTAAAAGGATTCTTGAACTTTCATCCCAATATGGAATACCGGTCATAGAGGACGATCCTTATAGTTTAACTTCCTTTGCCGGTGAAGAAATTTCCACTCTTAAATCGATGGACAACAACGGAAATGTTTTATATATAAGCTCTTTGTCAAAAATTGTTGCTTCCGGTTTAAGAATTGGGTGGATCATTGGACCGAAACCAGTCATAGATAGACTATCTGATGCTAAGCAGCAGGTTGACTTCGGTCATGGCTCATACACTCAATGGATAGCAAACGATTTTTTGGATTCAGAGTATTTTCCTGCCCATATTGCCGGCTTAAGGGGGCATCTGGAAAATAGAAGGGATGCAATGGTTTCGAGTCTTCAACAATTCCTGTCAAAAAAAGTTGAATATTATTCGCCAAATGGCGGAATTCATTTGTGGTGTAAGCTGAAAGTGGCATTGAACGAAATAAAGTTACTGGAGGAATCCATCAAAAGGGGAGTCATATATGTTCCGGGTTCAACGCTAGGTACAGATGAGGGATACGTACGATTTACTTTTGCAAGGGAAAATGAGGCTTCCATTCACGAAGGCATCAAAAGGTTTGCAGAGGCGGTAAAAAGTTTATAATCATACGCTTTGATATTCACGAGAAAGAGTCATGATGATTCCAGACTGTAGACAAACTTGATGAAAACTCAGTTTGCCTGCAGTTTTTTTTATTAAAAAGTGTTGATTTCAGAAATCCGCTCCCTTTCCGCCGACTGTCTGCCAAGCCTCCTCGACTCAAGCGTCTGTGGGGTCTCGGCTAGCCAGTAATTCGGCAGGAGTGTCGCAAATTTCTTCAACCTAATGAGGGTTCCATCCATATAAAAAATAAAAAAACATGAAGGATAATCAGGTCTTCTTTAAAATCATGGTTCAGGATGAGACCATTTCGAACCATGATTTTAAAACAAAGTTGATTGGAACGTAAGGTACGAGACTCCTGCGGGAAAAGCGCGTCGAAGGGAGACCCCGCAGGCGAGCGCCGAGGAGGCTCCCGGACAGCCCGCGGAAAGCGAGTGCCTGAAGTGGAAATCAACATCTAAAAATTGTAACCATACCCGAGGGGTTGAAGGTCTTTTTTGTGGATACAAGTTAGGCATGAGTTCCTGCAATCCGCGGTATCTTAGCCATTTCTTCAGTAGCACTTTGCACTTTTCTATGTATATTACGAAAGAATTCAGCAAGTGGATGGTGGAAATTTCACTTAATTGGATGGTCCAAAAATTGGTTGTTCTTTTATTATAGAGAAGTGGGCTTTTTCTAATATATCTACTCATTAAACATGAAGCGCGATCTACGATGGGAATCGGAATGATTTTAAATGGATCAAGGTAATGGATAATAATATTTGGAGGCGTTGAATCATGACGATAAGTGTAATATTAGTAGTGGCCATTAGTTTAGTTGCTCTGGTTGGCACCCTTTCATTAACGGGGAAGAGTGATAGTAATTATTCTGCAGCAACGAGAGGGAATTTGTTGAACCTTAGTTATATTTATATTGGTCTTGCGCTAGTATTAACTGTGGGTATCATCTACTTCGTAATAAAATCAGCCTAAGAAAGCGTGAATGATTATTATAATAGTATATCAAAATGCATAGAAATATTGCCTTGATTCGTAAGACATACTCTATTTGCTTGTGAAAAAATGTGAATTTGTTCACAAATGTTACGGAATATGAACAAAAAGAATCTGATAGATGCCTTGAAACAATCACCTTTGTAAGCTGAGTGAACAATCCTTTCGACATAATTATGGATGAAAAATATATAGATGAATCATTAAATAATAGTGTAGCGGAGATGATCAAATATGACATGGCCTGTATTGATTTTGACAATTATCTTAAGTTTGCTTAAATTATTAGTTACCTGTCTTCCAACCGATGCCGTGAATTGGATTATGAGTAAATTTAAAATACATTCTGAAATTAGTGACGCGGATGCAATCGTGACCTTTGATGGAAAGCGCTTGGAAGGTGAAGATAAAATTCAAGTGCTTAATTACTTTAACGAAGCTAAGTTTTTGAAAAAAAATCATATATTTCCCGGGAACGAGAAATTGTTTTTGCATCCAGAGAACAGTGGGACTCCCATTATAATTGATGTAAAAAGAGGAAAAAACGATGTTAGATTATATGTGTATATGTACAACGACCATGTGGACGTAGTCAAACAGTACAAGAATAAAGTAGTGGCGTATAGTCTTCTTTCCGAGAGCCTTCAAGAACGTTCCATGCCAGTAATAAGGAATTTAGTTTAAAAGGAATAAAAGTGAACTGCACCCCAATTGGAGATGCAGTTTTTTTATGAAGAATAACGAAAAGGACTATCGCTCAGGTTCAGCTAAACAAGCAAACTGATAACTTTTAGATGCCAAAAGTCAGTCGGTCTCGGTTAATACCTTTAAAGTCTTTTCCCTGATGCTTATCCGGTTTTTATAATCTTTTGCTACCAACTCTGTATATAATAAATCAAAAAGCAATAGGAGCGGAAGCAATGGAGAGATGTTTTGTCCCATATGCATGCTGTTTTTGCTTGTGACCAATAGTGTTAGATCGCCAAGCTGGGAGAGCTCGGAATTCTTATCTCCAGTAAAGACCAAGATGCATGCGCCTTGCTTCTTTGCGATTTTAACTGCAGAAATCACTTCTTTCGTCGTTCCGGAAATGGAAATGCCGATGACAACACTATTCTCGTTACTTAAAGCTGCATCCATCATGGACTGATGGGGGTCTGTAATGGCTTCGACAGTTAAGCCGATACGAAAGAACTTAGACTTGAACTCCTGGGCCGCTATACCAGAACTCCCTATTCCATATACATGAATCTTATTTGCCTTTGTAAGGAAAGAGACAGCTTTTTGGATATTGTCATATGTCGTTATATGAAAGGTATTATCAATGATACCTAAGTGATCTTGATACAGTTTAGCGAAATAATCCACCTGCTTGATGTTCTTCATGTTTTTCGGCGTATTTCGGAGATCGACGAACCTTTTTAACTCATGCCTGAACTCATTAAACCCAGAAAAGGCTAATTTCTGGCAGAAACGCGTAATGGTTGCAGGTGAAATATGGAGCTTTTTAGCTATTTGGCTGATCGTTAACTGACTTACTTCTTCAGGGCGCTGCAGAATATAATGGGCCAATTCTTCCTCTGTTTTGGTGAACTTGTCCATGCTGCATTCTATGCCATATATGAGGTTTTCTGCTAGGTATTCCATTTGATCACCCATTTCGGATTTCTTATCTGTATTTATAGTTTAATGTATCCAGTAGGGACGTCAATAACCGGAGGAACGTTTGCAGCAATTTGAATCGAAAAAAAGACCCAAACTGCTGCCAGTCTGGGTCTTTTCTTTACCATGTGCCATTTTCTATTCTTGGATGGCGTCCACGAATCTTTTGGTGATTTGCTGCGGCCTGGTAATGGCACCGCCCACCACTACTGCATGGACGTTCATATCCAAAACAGAGCGGGCGATTTCTGGTGTGATGACATTTCCTTCAGCGATCACTTTCGCTTTGTTCACTGCTTTTACAATCTCTTTGAGCACAGCATAGTCATCCTGATATATTTTCTCGCCGAGAGTTTCGTTCGTATAGCCGTATAAAGTGGGCGCCACAATATCGAATCCTAAATCGTCAGCGTATTTGGCTTCCTCAATGGTGGATACATCCGCCATTAGCAGGACGTCCGGATATTTTGCTCTTATTTCACCATAAAACTGCTTTAGCGTTTTACCGTCCGGCCTTACACGGGATGTAGCATCCGTCGCAATGATTTCCGCTTTGGTTCCCATCAATGCATCAATTTCGGCCATGGTGGGAGTGATATAGACATCGTTTTGTCCATACACCTGTTTAATGATCCCTATGACTGGAAGGTCCACATTTTTCTTGATTTCCATTATGTCAGCTACAGAGTTTGCGCGAATGCACTTCGCACCGCCTTCTTTGGCAGCAATGGCCATGCGTCCCATAATAAAAGAGCTGTGCAGCGGCTCATTCTCCAATGCTTGACATGATACAATTAAGCCCTTGTGAATTTTATCCAGCACCTGTTGCATGTTTAACACGTCCTTATCGTTGTCTATATTCTCAATGTCCCAAGAATTCTTCCACTTCATTTTTGATGATCGTCACTTGGGGACCGTAAACTATTTGAATGCCGTTTCCTTTTTTTACGACACCTTTTGAACCGGTTTGTTTTATGACGTCTTCTTTCACCAATGTTTCATCCTTTACCGTGACACGGAGACGGGTTGCACAGCAATCGACGATCTCGATATTTTCCTGTCCGCCCAATCCATTAACGATGGTCTGGGTTCTCTCTGATGCCGTTACTTGTGTAACAGCGGCCTGCTCATCATCTTCACGGCCAACCACTTTCAAATTCTTCTTCCTGATCAAGAATTTAAAAGTGAAGTAGTATAGGAAAAACCACGGAATGCCGACGAGAAGTACATAAATCCAGTTTGTTTTACTGATGCCCTGGAGTATCCCGAATAAGGTAAAATCAATAAATCCTCCAGAGAAGGTTTGACCGATCGTTATATTGAATATATCTGCCATCATGAAGGCAAGTCCGTCAAACAAGGCATGAAAAACATAAAGGATCGGTGCGACAAATAAGAAACTGAATTCAAGCGGTTCGGTGATGCCTGTTAAGAAAGAGGTCAAGGCAGCTGAAAGCAGCAAACCGGCCACGACTTTCTTATTTTTAGGTTTAGCGCAATGGTAAATGGCCAATGCCGCGCCAGGCAGACCAAACATCATCGTGATGAACCGTCCCGACATGAACCGGGAAACACCCTCATAATATTTGACGGTAGTTGGGTCGGCCAATTGCGCAAAGAAGATATTCTGGGTCCCGCTGACAAGCTGCCCTTTAATCTCCATCGTTCCGCCTAAAGCTGTTTGCCAGAAGGGAAGGTAGAAGATATGGTGCAGCCCTAACGGCCCGAGCATCCGTAATATGAATCCGTAAAAGAAAGTCCCGATCGTACCTGTGCTCGTTACCAGCGCACCTAATTGGTTTATGAAAAGTTGGAAATAAGGCCATACGATAAAAAGCACGGCTCCAACCAAGATGGACGCGAAGGAAACGATGATGGGAATGAAACGGGAACCCCCGAAAAACCCTAACACTTGCGGAAGCTGAATTTTATTATATTTATTGTGCAAAAGTGCGGCAACGATCCCTACTACGATACCGCCGAACACACCGGTCTCCAGTGTCTGGATCCCGACCGCCATTCCTTGTCCGGCACCTGCCAAATTGTCTTTGGCAAGTTCCCCGGTTATTTGAAGCAGTGCATTTATTGAACTGTTCATGACGAAATAGCCAATCATGGCAGCCAGTGCAGCGGTACCTTTATCCGAACGTGCCAATCCTACTGCAACACCTACGGCAAAAATAACCGGCAAGTTGCCGAATACGATGCTTCCTGCAGAACTCATTATCGTGAAAATGGCCTGCAGCCAAGCAAAGTCTAAAAATGGATAGGCTTCAACTGTATTTGGATTGGAAAGAGCACCGCCAATTCCCAGCAATAAACCGGCCGCTGGCAAAACGGCAATCGGGAGCATAAAAGATTTACCGAATTGCTGCGCTTTCTCGAAAGCTTTCTTCATAATGATTCCTCCCTCATTTAACGAGCCTTTGATACTCTTTATTTTTTATCGCTCTATACTAGCTATATTAAATCCCTTTGAGAGCGTTTTCAATGCGATGCAAGGTTATATCAACTGTTTTCAATCTTGTGCTTATTTCTCTGAAAAAGTTTTCATTAATAGAAGGTGCTGGATTGGATAAAAAGTTATATGAATATATTGAAATCTTTATTGCTTATTTTTATAATTCGTGTATTGGTGAGTAAACGTACTATTTAATAAGAAAAAACATTTTTTTTATCCAAAATCCGAATATTATCTTGTGCAATTAAGAAAAAGTATATATAATTACCTCAAACGATAGTTTGGCAGGTGATAGTCATCTTACCGATAAACGCTAACGAAACGAAGAAATTGCTTTCTCATATGTATAATGAGGTATCGAAGGAATTGTTCGGCTTTGGTACGACGCTGCTGAAGGTTACTGTTGAGCAGAATGTGATTACATTTCAGGCCAAACATCGACGTGCCCCGCGCTCTGAAGCTTTAGAAGGGGAAGTTCCCAGCCTGAAGCAGGAGGTTGACTTTCATATGTCCCTGCTTTATAAAAAGAAACTGAAACAAAAGCTGGAAACGCAAACGAATTGGGATATCGAAGCTGTCCTGAGGGATTATGACTCAGCGACACAGCTGTCATTCACCAATATTGTATTGAAGGAAAAAATTATATAATCATATAAATGGATTTCCCTTCGGATTTATCTGGAGGGAACGCCGCTAGAGAACCAAATGATAAGTTTTATCTTTGTTTACAAAGAAAAGACAATCTTGGGTAGAATTTCAATTCTATTTAAGATTGTCTTTTTTTACATTTATATAAGTAAAAAGGAAAGTTTAAACAATATAAAATTGGAGGTTTGGATGATGAAAAAAATATTGATGATGTTATCGCTTTTCACATTAGTTTTAGCTGCATGCTCTTCAAAGGACAATGGAAAGGAAAAACCAGCCAAATTAGTCGTTTCCACTTGGGGATTCGCCGATGATTTCTTCCGTCCTGAAGTCTATGAGCCATTTGAAAAGAAGCATAATGTAGAGATTGTTGTTGATTCAGGAAACAATGCAGATCGATTGAACAAAGTACGCCAAGCGAATAGCGATGTGGATGTTATTTATTTATCCGACTACTATGCACAGCAAGGCATCGATGAAGGGTTATTTGAGAAAGTTGACTACAGCAAAATTCCGAATATTGATAATATATACGACAAAGCAAAAGCACCGAATGGCGAGGAGTTTGGACCAGCCTATACGATTGCACAATTTGGCATTGCCTATAATCCCGATGAATTGAGTAAACCGATCACCTCTTGGAAAGATCTTTGGAGCAAGGATTTGGCAGGGAAGATCACGATTCCATCCATCACTTCAACAACTGGACCGATGTTTTTGGATGCCGCTTCAAAAGTTAGCGGAAGTAAAGAGTTCAATGAAGATAAAGCCTTCGATCAAATGAAAAAGATCATGCCGAATGCGGTTAAGGAATATGGGCAGACATCAGAGTTCGTCAACATGTTCTCGCAAGGGGAAATCGCTGCAGGCCCGATCATGGAAATGTATTTTGGCGATTTACAGGAAGCCGTTCCTAATGCTAAGTTCATTTCCCCTGAAGAAGGCGGCTACGCAGTGATGAATACAGTGAATATTGTTAAAGCCAGCGATCAAAAAGAATTGGCTGGCGAATTCATGAATTACATCTTAAGCAAGGAAGTTCAGGAAAAATCAGCGAAAGCGAAAGTGGATTCTCCTGTCAATACGGAAGTCAAGCTCTCTGAAACGGAAGCGAAAGGCTTAACCTATGGAGATGAAGTCATTAACAGCCTACGTGTATTGGACATGAAGTTTGTTAATGAAAACTCGAAACAATGGATCGATCGTTGGAATCGTGAGCTTACACACTAAGAAAGAAACGAGGTGTGCTTGATGAAGAAAAAAATGATTCTTGATGTGGATACTGGAATAGATGATGCAATCGGGATCATTCTTGCTGTTAAAAGCCGTCAATTCGACATATTGGCGGTCACGACAGTGAACGGGAATGTATCACTTGATACGGCCACATTGAATACATGCAAAATATTGGATTTATTGAATGAACAGGACATTACAGTCATAAAGGGGGCAGATAGCCCAATTATCAGGAGCCCCTTTTTTGAACACCGGATCCATGGCGAAGACGGGATTGGCGGAGCCTTGAAGGATGTGCCAGTCAAAAAGCGGCCTGATGATGGATTTGCTTCTGATTTCATCATCAATTCCATTTTGAATTTTCCTGGTGAAGTGACGCTTGTCATGACGGGACCTCTTACGAATTTGGCATTGGCGGTGAAAAAATGTCCGCAAATCACCAAGCTCGTTAAAGAAGTCATTTTCATGGGCGGAGTTGTCAAAGGGGTTGGCAATGTCACGCCAACCTCTGAATATAACACGTATGTCGATCCTGAAGCAGCCAAAATCGTATTACAGGCGGGATTCGCATCGATCACGCAAGTTGGTCTTGATGTCACGAGAAAGGTTTTATTGGGTGAAGAGCATATCCAATTGATTCAAAACCATGAACTTGCTGACTATATAAGGCAAAGTACATCAGATTATCGGAAAAGGTATTTTGAACGTAACGGCATATGGGCATGTGCGATGCATGATCCATTAGCTGTAGCCATTGCTTTGCAAGAAGATCTTGTCACCAGAGAAGAATATTATGTGGATGTTGAAACAAAAAGCGAGCTTTGTGACGGACAGATGGTTTGCGACTTTCAAAATAGGCTGGTGAAGCAGCCGAATGCGCAAGTTTGTCTGGACGTCGATGCGGAAGCGTTTTTCGACCTGTTCATTCGCATAATCAATTCATAAATAATACGAACAGGGGGTTCCGAGGTGAAGAAACGCTATCTATACCTGTTGCTGTTACCAGGCGTTCTATTTTTAACGATTTTCATGATCATTCCGATCCTAATGACGATTGGCACGACCTTTTTTCAAGAAGGCGGCGGTTTTTCCATACAAGGATATCTCGACTTTTTCCAAGACCGATACTTTATTGAAATTCTGCTGACGACACTTAGGGTGAGTCTGTTCACGACAATCATTTGCATTCTATTGGGATTTCCAGCAGCTTATTATATTTCAAAACTGAAACAACGAAAAAAAGCCATCATGCTTTTGCTGACGATCTTCCCGCTATTAACAAGCCCTGTTGTCCGCTCATTCAGTTGGATGGTGATCATCGGTAAAAACGGTGTGGTGAATAAATTGCTTATGGGCATGGGCTTGATTGATAAGCCGCTTGATATATTGTACACGCCCACTGCCATCATCATCGGATTGGTCCATTTATTCCTGCCATTGATCATCGTGACGCTGGTGGGTGTGATGGAGAACATCGAGACTGACTTATTAAAAGCGGCGGAAAGCCTTGGAGCATCAAGGTTGGCCGTATTCTCAAAAGTGATCATTCCGCTTTCGGTTCCAGGTTTGGTCATTGGCAGCATCCTTGTTTTCGTAGGAAGCTTCACGGCTTATACTACGCCTGCTTTATTAGGCGGGAAACAGCGGGTCATTTCGACCTTTCTTTATCAAAACGCGATTACATTGAACGAATGGCAAGTGGCATCGATAGTCGCTACGATAATGATTGCCGTGACAGTTCTGATCATATCGATCATGAATGGTTTGGCAAAAAAATTAAATCCAAAGGGGTAGAGGTGTATGCAGGAAAAAAATCGAGGATTGGCCCTGTTTACACTCCTGGTGTTCCTTTTTTTACTAGGGCCTTTGCTTATCATATCCGTTACGTCATTTGAAGGCGGAAATATTTTGAAGTTCCCGCCAGAAGAGTTTTCTTTAAGATGGTACGAAAATATTTTTAATGTGGACATGTTTTTGGTCGCTTTTAAAACTTCCATCCTTGTTTCACTGGGTGGCAACCTCTTGGCACTGTTACTGGGAGTGCCGGCTGCCTATGCATTAAGCCGGTTTGATTTCAAAGGGAAAAGCGTGATAAATGCCTTTTTCGTTTCGCCAATATTAATACCGGGAATAGTGCTGGGCTTTGCGTTTTTACGTTACATTGTGGGGACTTATCAGCTTCCGATATATGCGGCCCTGTTTGTGGGACATACTGTTATCATGCTGCCTTTCATCATCCGTGTGATTTCTTCAAGCTTATCAAACTTTGACTTTTCCATTGAAGAAGCGGCCGAGAGTCTCGGAGCGAGTAAATTGGGCACATTCTTTACAGTCGTCCTCCCGAATATAAAATCAGGAATTCTGGCGGCAGTCATGATCGCCTTCTTGGAATCCTTTAATAATGTAGACATTTCAGTTTATATGACAGGCCCTGGGGTAAGTACGTTTCCGATTCAGATGCTGACGTATGTGGAGAACTACTTCGATCCCACCATTTCGGCCATTTCCGTATTGCTCATGTTCATAACGGCTTTCTTCATGTTTATAGTAGAACGGCTCATGGGATTGTCTTATTTCACAAAACGATAAAGGAGGTAATGATGGGTGGCTTTATTCACTTTACAGGATATATCTGTAGCATATAACAAACAGAATATATTAAAGGATTTCAATCTAGAGATTGAAAAAGGGAAACTGGTATCCCTTCTTGGCCCGAGCGGCTGTGGGAAAACGACGACCCTGCGTTTAATTGCCGGGTTTTTACAGGCGAATGAAGGGAAGTTTTTATTCAAGGAAAAGGACTATACGAAAGTGCCCGTCAACAAGCGGAACTTTGGCTTTGTGTTCCAAAACTATGCATTATTTCCGCATTTGTCGATATTCGATAATATTGCATTCGGTCTCCGTCTGAGAAAGAATGCTAAAAGTGAAATCGAAAAAAAAGTAATGAATGTGCTCGAGATCGTTAATTTGAAAGGTTTTGAAAAACGATATCCCCAAGAGCTTTCCGGAGGGCAAAAGCAGCGGGTAGCGATTGCCAGGGCGCTGGTGATTGAGCCGGACATCCTCTTATTTGACGAGCCATTGAGTAATCTTGATGCCAACTTAAGGGTGAATATGAGAGTCGAGATTCGCCGTATCCAACAAGAGCTGGGGATTACAACGGTATATGTTTCCCATGACCAGGAAGAATGCTTTTCGATATCCGACCAGGTGGCGATCATGAACAAAGGGATCATCGAACAGCTAAGTGACCCTGCGACCATTTACAAATATCCTGAAACCAAATTTGTCGCGGACTTCATTGGCTTCAAGAACTTCATTGACTTCGATAAGCGGACAGATCATGACGGTAAAATCGAACTGAACAAATCTGGATACTCATTTGTGCTGCACAAGGATCCGCAGATGAGCAATTCAACGGGAAAAATAGGCGCCATCAGGCCTGACGATCTGTTGATCCGGGAAAAAGATAACACGGGAGCTGTTCAGGAAAATAGTTTACCTGGCCGAGTCAAGGTAAGTACGTATCTTGGAAGAAGCTATCAATATGTCGTTGAAACTCCAATAGGGGATTTCACTGTGAACAAGGAAATGGCGGAATCCTATCGGACGGGTCAGGAAATCATCCTTGAAATTCCGAGAAACCAGATGGTGCTTGTTGACTAGCTTAGGAGGGTAAGTTATGCGAATGGATATGCTTGTAAGGGATATCAACGTGTTTAACAGCTATTTTAAAAGATTCATTAAAGGGAATGCAGCCATCAAGGATGGAAAGTTCTATTATATTGGAGAACGTGAATTGGATGCCTTCGAGCCGGATACAATCGTCGATGGACAGGGGAAGTATATGGTTCCAGGTCTGATCGATATCCATCTCCACATTGAAAGTACGATGGTGACGCCTGCGACTTTTTCCTACGGGTTAATCAAAAATGGCGTGACGACGATCGTGCCGGAACCGCATGAAATGGCCAATGTTTTCGGCATTTCCGGTGTGAAGGAAATGATCAAAGCAAGTCAAGATTGCGTAGCGGATATGTTTTATGCCATCCCGAGTTCCGTTCCAGCCACATCGATGGAAACAACAGGCGGTTCGATCGAAATAGATGATATTGACGAATTGATGCAAACAGAGGACATTATATGTCTCGGCGAGATCATGAATTACTATGAGGTCATAACCGACCCGGATTGCAAAACGAATAAGATCTTGTCCCATATCCGTTCCCGTTATCCAGATTTGATCATAGAGGGGCACGTTCCAAAGCTGCTCGACTTGGACTTGCAAAAGATTATAAATGCCGGAGTGAATTCAGATCATACACACCAGACTGTGGAAGGGATGGATGCGAGGATCGCTGCCGGGATGTTCATTGAGATTCAAGAGAAATCAATGACTGAAGAAGTGATAGATTACTTGAAGGAAAATCAGGTGGATGAACATTTCTGCTTTGTCACCGATGATGTCATGACCGATTCTTTCCAAAACAGAGGACATCTGAACGTCCTTTTAAAGAAAGCCGTTCAAATGGGGATGACTCCGGAAAAAGCCATTTATGCATGCACCTATACACCTGCACAGCGGATGCGGATGTATGACCGCGGCGCCATTGCACCTGGAAAAACAGCAGATTTCCTGCTGCTATCGGATTTGGAAACATTTGAAATTGAACAAGTATACAAAAAAGGTGAGCTAGTTTATGAATCTTCACGGCCATATGTCCAAGAAGTGAAGGAAGAACAATTTCCTGAGCATTTCTATCAAAGTGTGAAGCTTGCGGAACTTACCGAAAACGATTTTAACATCACGATCCCGGATAGGCTTGAAAGCAGCAAGTGCCGGATCATAAACGTGCAGAACGGTTCTACTTTCACATCTGAAACCAATGATCATTTAGATGGGAAGAATGGTCAATTAAGCTGGGAGGAAAGCCCTTATGGTTTAATCGCCACATTCGAACGATACGGGAAAAACGGTAATCGGGCACACGGGTTGATTACCGGCGATGTATTGAAGCGTGGAGCTGTCGCAACAACCTATTCGCATGATAACCATAATCTTTTGGTGATTGGCCATAACAAGCAGGATATGATGATTGCCGCTAACGAAGTAATAAGGAAGCAAGGCGGTGTCTGCTGCGTCCACGATGGCAAGGTCCTATCGATGATTCCTCTGCCGGTAGGAGGGATTCTTTCCGAAGAGCCGATGGACATCGTATCAAAGCAAGTTCAGCACCTGACAGATGCACTTAAATCGTTAGGCTACGAACATTATAATGTCATTATGTCATTAAGCACCTTATCGCTTCCTGTCAGCCCGGCTCTGAAAATAACCGACCATGGATTGATCAACGTGAACGAAGGGAAAACAGTCCCTCTCATAATGAGTGATGAAGCTTAAACCGAAAAGGGGATTATCCAATGGATAATCCCCTTTTATTAATGACTTACCTGGCGTCAAATGTTAGCTGGACTTGTTTATTTTCATATAATTACCATTAAGGTAAAAATATGATAAAATAGAGGAACAACTGAGGATAGAGTGGTAGGTCACGCTTTGCTTTTCCATCTAATGATAGATTGGAAAGGAGGTGACCGCTTGATTCATTTCTTATTGAACTTGATTACAGATATGGGTAAAGAGATATTTGTTGCTGTAGCAACCAGTCTTATCCTGTCTATGTTCGCCAAGAAACGGAAAAAGAACCACTCATCCTCCCAAGATGGCAATGGTTCTTCTTCTGACGATTAATTAAGTTAGTTGTGACCAACCACTCTTGCTAGTTGTCAGCCTCATGTTAGCGCATGAGGCTGTTTTTAGTTTATGTCAATATAAGGATAACATACCCCGATTTTAAAGTAAATATTCAGACAATGAAAAGGGGAGAACCATGGGCTTGGCTGCATTGTTTTCTTGAATCTTTTAATAAAAATTTGGAAAATGGCAAAAAACGAATTGACTCTTTCTTACTGATATGGTATGTTAATTCCAATCTAAGAAAAGGTGTGGTGTTTTATGTCGGGAGTAGGTATCAACTAATTTAGTTGAATAAGGTATTTAATCACTGATATGTCAGTGGATTACGTATGCCTTTTTTCACAGTGTAATTCTGCATTGTGAATACCTACCTTAAGACTGCTTCCTTTTCCATAAATCGTGTAACATGCAGGTGTTACGGCGAAAAGCATGGTGGGATTTGTCCTATCATGCTTTTTTGTGTACGCAGGTCTATTCGAGCTGCCCTATTTGTTATCGATTTTAGGCACTTATCCATGGATAAGGCCGATGCCCGCAGGAGCTTTCTACTCAAATGGCTTGTTCATTTGTAAAGGTAGGGGGGACCATTGCGGGCATTTTTTGGATTCGGGAATTTTAATCACTCACTCATTCAAGGAGGATCATTAGATGAATACAATGACTTATGAAAAATTACAATATATCCAACTCAAGGAAATGGTTAAAAATCATTGCGTAAGTGGTTTAGGGAAAGCGTTATTGGATCAGCTTAAGCCGAGCAGCACCTTGAAGGTCGTTAAAAATCGTTTGAACGAGACCACGGAGGCAAGGAACTTACTGAATGCGGAAAGCCATATTCCCTTAAAAGGCATTTCTCATATTGGCCTCCATATCGACAAACTGGAAAAAGGAATGATTTTGGAGCCGTCAGAGTTAGTGGCGATAGCAGACTTCTTAAGAGGCTGCAGGAATATCAAGAAATTCATGACCGATAAAGAGTTCTTTGCACCGACACTGCATTCCTATGCCCGCTCCATGACTGAATTCAGGAGCATCGAAGAAGAAATCCAATTCACGATAAAGGGAAATGCTGTCGTTTCCGAAGCAAGCAAGGACCTGAAACGGATTAGGAACCAAATCATCAAGACAGAAGGTAAAATAGAGGAACGGCTGAATAAGTTCTTGAAGAGCGGAGCCAATAAAGAGTTCATTCAGGAATTTTTCATCAGTAAAAAGGATGATCGCTACACCATCCCGATCAAAGCCTCCTATAAAAATCAAGTGGCCGGAACGATCGTGGAAGTATCCGCAAAAGGGGCTACCGTGTTCATTGAACCTGCCTCTGTTACGAAATTGAATGTAGAATTGGCAAGCTTAAAAGCGGAAGAATCGATGGAGGAGTATCAGCTTTTGGCCACACTATCCGGAACGGTTTTCGAACAGCTGAAACCGATCAAGATAAACATCGAGCTGATCAGTCAATATGACATGATCTTCGCAAAAGCCAAGTTCAGTAAAAGTATGGATGCCATCGAACCGAAAATCAATGATCACGGTTATATTAAATTAACGAGCTGTAAACATCCACTATTGCCGCAAGACAGCGTACCTTTGGATTTTGAAATCGGTAAGGACTATCGCAGCTTGATTATTACAGGCCCTAATGCCGGGGGGAAAACTGTCGTCCTGAAAACGATCGGCATCCTTACATTGGCTGTCATGTCAGGACTGCATGTTGCCGGGAAAGAGGGGACGGAGCTTGCCGTCTTTGACCAGGTATTCGTCGATATCGGTGATAATCAAAGCATGGAAAATGCACTGAGCACGTTTTCATCGCATATGAAAAACATCTCGGAAATCATGGGGGCTATAACCAATAACTCCTTGCTGCTGTTCGATGAAATCGGGAGCGGAACGGAACCGAATGAAGGAGCCGCATTGGCGATTAGCATCCTTGAGGAATTTTATCAAAGGGGGTGCATAACCGTTGCGACGACCCATTATGGTGAAATCAAGCGCTATTCGGAAATACACGGTGATTTCATGAATGCGGCCATGCAATTCAACAGTGAAACACTTGAGCCAAAATATAAGCTGTTGATCGGTCAATCCGGGGAAAGCAATGCCCTTTGGATAGCCAAAAAAATGAATGTCCGTGAAAAAGTTCTGCAAAAGGCAAAGCTCTATATCGAAAATAAAGACTACGACTTGGAGCATGTCCAGGAAAGTAAAATCAAAAAAGCGAAGCCAGCAGCCGTACCTAAAGAAGCATCTTATGAATATGAAGTCGGTGACAAAGTGAAGGTAAACGAACTGAATGGATATGCGATCGTTTATAAGAAAAAGGACTCCTACAATAATGTCGTCGTACTTTTCGAAGATACCTTCAAGGAAGTTCATGCCAATAAGCTCGAACTTGAAATAAAGGCCGTCGATTTATACCCTGAAGGCTATGATCTCAATACTTTATTTGTCAGCTACAAGGAAAGGAAATTGAACCATGACTTAGAGCGGGGATCGAAAAAGGCGCTAAAGAACGTAGCAGCGGATATCCGGAAGAAGCTTGGTGAATAGTACGATCATCAAAAATGCAAAAAAGGCTGCAGGCAAAAAGAGTTCTATCCAAATTTGTGCAAGCAAAAAAACTGTAGACAAACTCGATTTTCATCGAGTTTGACTACAGTCTGAAGCCTCTCTAAATGAGAGGCTTTTTTACATTGTATTGCCAAAAGTCTATTTTATTGAATTCTTTTCCTTCTTTCATTATACAGATTGATCAATTCTGCATTTTGCTCATTCATCTTTTTCACATTCTTATTAATCGTTGCCAATTCCCAAAGTACAGCCAATCCAAAGATTAGCATAAGCGTTAATAAATCCATTGTTGCCCTCCTATTGATGTTGTGTACCTTTAATTAAATGATTCTTTTCAATTGGATCATTTCCTTAACCCGGGAAGGCAAGTTCTTTCTTTGAAAATAATTGTTTTGAATCAAAGCATATATCACTAAAAAAGTTCCGAGTAATTCGTAGGATGATAGTGATCCTCCTTGGATGAAAACGATGGCCAACGTGGTGATTGGAACTAAATTGATAAATAGGATTCCATTGATCGGCGTTAAAAGTTTAATGCCTAAATTCCAGCTTAAAAGAGCTATGGCACCAGGGAAAATAATCATGAAAATCATCTCGCCATAAATGGATTGCATAACCTCTGCCGTAGGGACGGACAGGCCCATTGCCGTTGCGAGGAATGTTATGATGGCTGATACGGCTGTTCCTAAAATGCACGTTAAAGTTGAATAGCGAAGTGTTGACCATCCGTTGAATTGGTTGCCGCCCATCGTATAAATAACCCACCCTATAACCCCGATAAGAATGAAAAGGATAGGGATGATACTATCTTTCAATAAAAATACGAATGATAAGCTGCCATTGGTAATGACAAGAATGGCCCCTATCAAGGCAAGGAACATGCTGGCGATGGTATACTTCATGGGTCTGGCATTTTTGAAAACCCACAGAATTAAAATTGAAATCATGGGCATTAATGATTCCATGATGGAAGCAACAATCACCCCGTTATGCCCCAGTAAATCTTGCCCTGCGAAAATGAGAAAGTTGTATACAGTGAACGCCATCGTCCCAAAAAACAATAATTTCTTTCCTTCCCCTTCCAGGCTAAAAGACTTCTTACCCTCTTTCATTAAAAGCAATATCCCTAAAATGACGCTAACAGCTAAATATCGCAAAAAAGCGAAATAAAAAGGATCAATATACATTAAGGCCCTTTCTGCAACTGGAAACATCGCTCCCCAAGAAATGCTGGCAGTCAGACATAAAAGTGCACCGATTAAAACTTGATTTTTTTTCATAAAAGCTTCCCCTCAAAAATAATGATTGATTTAATTCCTATACACACCTTATGATAAAGTCATTATCATGTAAAATGACTTAAAATGAATATAATCATCATTATTAATGATAGTTGAAAAGGGGGGGGCACTTTTATGGAAATGCGGGATTTGCAAATATTCCAGTGCGTCGCTAAATATGGCAGCGTAAGTAAGGCGGCCGTTGAGTTGAATTACGTCCAATCCAATGTAACGGCGAGGATTAAGCATTTAGAGCAGGAGTTACGGACGCCTTTATTCAACAGGCATAAACGTGGCATGTCTCTAACTGCGGAGGCCAGAAAAATGCTGGAGTATGTAAACAAAATTTTGCTTGATGTGGAAGAACTCAAGCAAGTATTTCTGGATAGTGAAACACCTACAGGGATATTGAATATCGGTACAGTTGAAACGGTCAGCGATCTTCCCAAGATTCTAGCCTCCTATCATAAACAGTATCCAAATGTCGATTTATCCATAAAGGCGGGGTTAACAGAAGACTTAATCAAAGATGTCATTGAACACAGGCTGGATGGCGCTTTTGTTACAGGACCGATCAAACATCCGCTCATTCAGCCATACGATGTATGTACAGAAAAACTTGTATTAGTTACAAGAAATGAAACATTTAACCTTGAAGAAATCATAACAGAACCATTTTTAGTATTCAGTCAGGGGTGTGGCTATCGCTCTAAACTGGAACAATGGCTGAGGGAAGAAGAAGTGATGCCCAAAAGGATTATGGAGTTCAATGTATTGGAAACGATCTTAACCAGCGTAACACTCGGCCTTGGCATTACCCTCGTACCACATTCGGCGGTAAATCACCTAACAGCCAATGAAAAAGTCCACGTGCATCCAATTCCGGAAGAATACCGCAATATCTCGACAGTTTTCATTCACCGTAAAGATGCTTATATGACAAACTCGATGAAAAGCTTCTTGCAAACGATTGAAGCTCATCATGAAAACCTATTTAAGCAAAACCCTGGACCTACTCCTGAGCTGATATGAAGGAGGAGCAGCAAATCGCTTTACATAGAATGATAGGGGATCGCTGAAACAATTATTTTAGGCTGCGAAACTATTCATAAAAAGTAAAACATGGGGATACAGGGACAGCGATATAGCATAGTATGGTATTTATTATTGCTTCGGTTTCCTTATGCTTGTCGTTTATTAATCATGTTACTTCTAGAAAGTATTTAGCATTAACCAAAGGTGGACCAAACGTTAACTTGGAAAAGCATTTGTGAATTATTTAGACAAAAGCCAACGATTTCGTTGGCTTTTTGTCTGTACAATCATTTCAATTATCATACATTCAAATAACCTACTTAAACTAAACTGGTAGTTTAACTATAGAAAAATTGTATTACTTTTCATCAATTGGGAAAAAATATAAATAATAACAAGAAGGAGGGAACAGAGATGGAAGTAAATATGAGTGTTGAAGAAGTCGTAAATCAAATTTCTGACTTAGTAGAAAAAGAAGGGAAGCTACCTCGAAAGAAAGAGGTAAAGAAGTCAGATCCGGAGTTAATGAAGAATGCATTGTATTATTTTCCTAGTTGGGATACTGCAGTAGAACATAGCATTGGATCTTAACCATAAACGATACATAAACATTTATTTTTCAAATTAGTAGAAGTTATGAAGGCCGCCAATTGGCGGCCTTTTGAACGTGGATTTTTTACATTATCATACATTCAAGCACTCCCTATTCAAACTATCTATTGAATAGTTTACTTAAATAAAGATATAGACGCATCAAAGTGAATCGATCTCATATTTTCTTTTCGGAACGAGTGGAGTATCGATCTTTTTTAGTCGATAAATTCTGATATTTCAATGAAGCATAGTGTAACTTTTTTCCATATGGGACCGTATAATAATTTGTTAAAACACAAGAAAAGAGGGTTCCAATGAAAAAGATATTGTTGATTTTGGCAGCCGTTTTTTTGGTAACAGGACTTAGTGCTTGTAAAGGAGTCCAGGAGGGAAATAAGGAATCTCCGCCAATTTCAGAAAAGCCAAATGATAATCCTAAGCAAACCGACGGGCAAGATGAAGATTCTTCAGGTGAATCGGGTGAAAATCCGACAAAAGATCTGCCAAATACGAAAACGGATACGATCATATTAGAAGGTATGGAAGAACCATTCCAATTCACGCTTCATCATAGTCAGGCATTGGGATTCTCAACCTACATCGTGGATGACATGGTCGTTGAAGAGGCTAGTTCTGGTGAAGGAGATACAATGATTGTTTTTGCAAACTTTGCAGGCAAGAGAAATGAGGACGCCAAAGTTCAGATATTTTCCAAAAGTGAGGGTACGAATGCGACAATAGAAGAACAGGCGGAGTTTGCGAGGGAAGTTGTGATAAGCAACGACTTTGAGATAAAACAGCGATCTGATAATTCGCCTAACCGATTTGATTGGTCTGAGGTGGAATTTGACATTAGTCAGAAGGGCAGTAATTATTCCATATTGGGTACAGTGTCGGTTTTTCAACATGGCGACCGCGTTTACTATGCAATCGTTCAATACCCGGAAGAATATGAAGAAGGCTTCATACCGCGGGTTGTAAAAATGTTTGATGATATCGTATGGTATGAAGCACCTTGATAAATGAGTTTCCAAAAATGGGTACACCATTTGACAGATGATGGTCATATATTTGTCTAAAAAGTGGGCATAAAAATTAATCCTGTTGAACGGTAGGTAGCTAGTTTGTCTACAGTCTGAGAGCAGCTCTTTTGCTGCTCTTTTTTGTATGATAGGATTGTCTGCTTTATTCAGATTAAGAAGGATAAATGATTGGGTTAGAGAATAATTAGTGATAGGATTTCGAAAACGAATTTGATAGAAAATAGGTGAAGCAAGTGGAGTTGGATACATTGTATAAGACATATCGACCGTTTCTTTTTTCCATCGCATACCGGATGCTCGGATCGGTTACAGATGCAGAAGATATCGTTCATGATTTATTCCTGCAGCTTAAGCTTGATACCGACGAAATTAAGGACATGAAAGCATATCTTGCGAAAATGACGACAAACCGCTGTCTGAATTTTTTAAAATCAGCCCGTAAGAGAAGAGAGGTTTACACAGGTCCTTGGCTGCCAGAACCTCGGGTAAACGAAACAGATCAGCCTCTAGATAAGGTCGTAACGGATGAAACGGTTGCATATGCCTTCCTCGTTTTGCTGGAACAGCTTTCACCTGTTGAAAGAGCGGTTTTCGTGCTTAGGGAAGCATTCACTTACAGCTATGAAGATATCGCCGAGATGCTCGAAAAGAATGAAGTGAACTGCAGAAAGATCTACAGCCGGGCTAAGCGGAAATTACAGAATGATAGGCCTGTCCATCCGGAGGATACGAAACATGTCGATCTTTTGGCAAAAAAATTCATAAAAGCATCTGCGACAGGAAACTTTGAGGAGTTTTTGGATCTTCTTACAGAAGATGTTGTCCTTGTTACTGACGGCGGAGGAAGAGTGCTTTCTGCATTAAATCCAATTGTAACCAAACAGCGCGTATCCTCCTTTCTTAAAGGCGTTTCTGCTAAAGGTGGTTTCATAGGAGAACTTCTTCCGGTTATGGTCAATGGTCAGGAAGGAATTTTGCAAATGAAAGAAGGAAAGCCTACCAAAGTCATCTGCTTTGAATTAGATCCAAAACAAAAAAATATCCGCAAAATCTTCATTGTCACCAATCCCGATAAATTAAATCATATTCCTGTGATAGATTGAGGGCTCTCTTTTTTTGATGTCACAAATCAAACCTCTATTTTGTCTTATAAGTGGAACCTAAAAAGATAATGGAGGAGATAGACATGGAACAACGGATTAACTACATGAAGACAAATCGTGAAGTGGTCAAATTAATGATGGGTTTGGAGGAGTACAAGAAAACAACGGAAATCGATAGCACATTAATCGAATTGATTAAAATTCGCGCCTCTCAAATCAATGGCTGTGCGTACTGCTTGGATATGCATACAAAGGATGCCCGGGCGATGGGTGAAACGGAACAAAGAATTTACTGTTTGAGTGCTTGGCGTGAAACACCATTCTATTCTGATTCGGAAAGGGCAGCGTTGGAATTGACGGAAGCGGTCACGGTCATTTCTGCAAACGGTGTACCTGATGAACTGTATGAGAGGGTCCGCCTTCATTTTGATGAAAAACAATATATCGATCTCGTTACCATAATTATCACGATCAATGGCTGGAACCGATTGGCCATTTCAGCCCAAAACATACCAGGGCACTATAAGCCTGTAATGGAAAAATAATGTCGTTATCAAAACCCCTTGTATGGTTACAAGGGGTTTTAATTGTAAAAACGTGGCTTTTTAATTATTTTTCTTTTTTATAAAAGCGTTCACCCGTATCAGGATTATAATACACCCTTGTTTTTTCTCCAGTCACGGGGTCTATATTTATTTCATCTGTCGATTTAAATCCATCAGGAACTTTTACACCGTGATTGCGTTTAAACCGTTTATCATAGATAAAGTATCCAAGTAAAATGCATAAGATAACTATAATAATTTGTAATATATAGTACCCTATGATGAATTTCATTATATTTTCTCCACAATGACGGCGGTTCCATATGCAACAATTTCGCTCATATTTTTACCGATTTCCCCAGAATCATATCTCATCATTATAATTGCGTTTGCACCCATTTCATTGGCATTTTTTATCATACGGTCCATAGCTTCTTTTCTTGAATCTTCAAGCATCGCTGTATATTGCTTGATTTCTCCGCCTACCAGGGATTTTAACCCTGCCATGATATCGCCGCCAATCCCTCTACTTCTTACAATTAGACCGAAGGCAGGCCCTTTTACCTCTACAATTTTGTACCCTTCAATTTTTTCTGTGGTAACTACCAACACATTAATCGCCTCCGACTTATTACTTTATTATGAAATTTTCCTGAACTGAAAGCATAAACAAATGATCCAAGTTCGAATGAAGTTTAAACATTCCCTTTAGTTCCTTTTTTATCAAGCGCAATAATCATTCCTTTAAATTTTACCATAATATAAGCTTTATCCCCCTTAACAATAGATAACATATTTCGGGTAAGCATAAAAAATCCCATTTCGCAGAAAAGAAATGGGATTAAATTTATTGGTGTTTTTACTGCTGATTTTTGATTGTTATATATGTGTGTAGATTTATGATGCTCATGATACTACTGTGAATGCCCATATAAGCTCTTATATGGGCTAGCTCTATAATATTAGTGTTTTGTAGGATTACATCAAGTAGTAAATAGTATCAACTTATAGGTAAATAATGAAGGTCTCTCAAGAGTTTAGACTTAAAAGGCCTTCATAATTTATTTTTCTTTTTTTGAATTTGAGCGATTAAGATAAGTAATATACCTAAAATAAACAACGAGATAAATATATTGAAAGATTTTACATATCCTACTGGGAATAGTGCAGCACCAATTAATGATATAACCCCTAGTGTATAAAAAGTTCTGACTCTACTAATCATAACTCCTCCTATAAGTACTAAAAATAGCGGTTATTTATCTTTATTTCATTAAGAATTTCATACAATTTATTTTCATAGTGTAAGCTGATTAATTGTGATCTGGATGTAACATCTAGTTCTTCAAACATTTTATTTACATAGTTACGAACTGTAGAAACACTTATATTCAGATTATCAGCTATTTCTTTATCTTTGAGACCTTGAGTTATATTTTTTATTATTCGCAATTCAACTTCATGTTGTTGTTCCCTGGTGATTAAAGATGATGTATCTGTTTTTATTATCTCTTCTATTAATAATTTCTCACGATACACATGTAACTCGTAGGAGATTTGATTAGCGAGCATTTCAGAAATCATTTCGAAATTTCCATTATCATCCTTTGTGATTATACCAACATACCCTTGCAATTCCTTATTTTTAATTTCATGGATCGGGGAAGATAAAACACTAAAATACTTCCCGGAGATTTGATTTTTAGTTTTTACAGTAGTATTTTGCAATGAACTTAAAACAAATGCATTATTTTCAACAGATTCTTTTATAACCAAATTACATATATCTTTATGTTCAAAATTACTCTTAGAGTATAAAATATTTAGCTCTTTATCAAAGATAAATATAGTAGTTTCAAAATTAAACTTGAAATTCTTAATACTATTCAATACTTTTTTACTGATATAAATGATTTGATTTTTCAATTCCATATTCATACCTCATACTTGTTCCTAAAATGAAATACCTGTTTACTCTCCTCGCTTCACAATAAACTATTTTACCTTGTGATGGGTTCCAAAAATGATGATTGCTATTTCAGAAATGATACGGCACGTCGGGTTTGGATTTTATTCAATTGCTAACTTATTTACACAGAGTATTGATGAAATTCTAAAAATAATGCTTATACACCCATCTCCTAAACCTAAAACAAAATTCGACAAGGATTTCATGGCTGGTGTAAGATGAATGAAAAAGCCAGAAATGGGGGTGAATGCTTTGGTTGATTTATTACCGTCGCTGTTTGAAAAAGTGGGGATCATCGTGATTGCTGCCTTCCTGCTTTCTTATATGAAACCGTTTCGGCAAATGATAGGCCATGAACATGAAATGTCGAAGAAAATCATGTTTATCGCACTTTTTGGAACATTCGGCATCATAAGTAACTATACAGGAATCGAAATCGGAACTCATGCCATGCCGGATGGTGATTGGCATGCTGAGATTGCTCCCGATAACGCGATTGCTAACACAAGAATTATGGGCGTGGCTATCGGCGGTTTACTGGGGGGACCATTTGTTGGGTTGGGAGTAGGTTTGATTGCGGGGCTTCACCGTTATTTTCTCGGAGGCTTTACGGCGGGGGCTTGTGCGATCGCTGCAATTTTGGCTGGGGTTTTATCGGGTCTTTTGGGGAAAAGGCGCCGAAAGCATGGGATGATTACCCCTTGGTTTGCCCTGCCCATTTGCATGGCATTGGAAGCGATCCAAATGGGCATCATCCTGGTGACTACCAAACCATTTGAAAAGGCGTGGGAGCTCGTACAAGTAATCGGGATTCCCATGATCATCATCAATGGGTTCGGGACTTTACTATTCATGCTCATCATTCAGTCGATCACAAGGGACGAAGCACGGACTCGGGCCGTACAAACCAATCTTGCGTTCCTGATTGCGGATCAGACTTTGCCCTTTTTCCGGCAAGGTCTGAATCAAACTTCATGCAAGAGAATAGCCCAAATCATCTTGGGGCTGACTGAAGCCGATGCCGTGGCCATTACCAATGATCATAGCGTACTTGCCCATGTTGGCTCTGCGTCTGATCACCATGTCCCTAAGGTGGGAATAGCGACAGGCTTAACGAAAAAAGCCCTTGAACAAGGGAAAATAATCGTGGCCAAAACAAAAAAGGACATTTATTGTTTTCATGATCAATGCCCATTGCAAGCGGCCGTAGTCCTGCCGTTGCAGGTCCAACAGAAAACGGTCGGGACTTTGAAGATGTATTTCAAGCATCCGGATAAATTAGGCCAAGTGGAACAAGAGTTAGCTGAAGGATTGGCCAAACTATTTTCCACTCAATTGGAACTCGCTAAAGCGGAAATGCAAACGAAATTATTGAAAGATGCTGAAATTAAGGCATTGCAAGCACAGGTCCATCCGCATTTTTTATTCAATGCAATCAATACGATATCTGTTCTATGCAGGACGGATGTCGAGAAGGCAAGAAGTTTATTGCAGGAGCTCAGTGCTTTCTTTCGCTCTAATTTACAAGGAGCCCGACAAATCCTGGTGCCGCTAGAAAAGGAATTAGAGCATGTTAATGCTTATTTATCACTGGAGCAGGCGCGTTTTCCAAATAAATTTCATATCGACTATCGCATTGAGCCAAGGCTGAATGAAGTTCTTATCCCTCCATTCACGTTGCAGCCACTTGTTGAGAATGCGGTACACCACGCATTTCCACATGTGAAAAGCAAAGGTCAAATCATCCTTCACGCATACTTTAAAGACGATGCGATGCGCATTGTTGTGGAAGATAACGGAAAAGGGATTTCAAGCGGGAGAATAGATGAATTGGGTAAGCATGCTGTAGAATCGGCTAAGGGTACAGGAACGGCCCTTCATAATATCAGTGAACGGCTGGAAGGGATCTATAAAGGACAGGCCAGCCTCTCGATAGAAAGTGAGACGGGACACGGAACAAAAGTGAAAATATCAATACCACTCGAAAGGAGCATATGGCAACGATGATGAAAGCATTTATCGTAGAGGATGAACCACTGGCAAGAGATGAATTGAAATATCTATTGAAGAGAAGCAGGCAAGTTGAAGTCGTGGGTGAGGCTGAGGGGATAGAAGATGCCATAAGGGATATATCCCGACTTAAACCTGAACTTGTCTTTTTGGACATTGAGCTTGCAGATGGAAATGGCTTGCATTTGGCTAAGCAATTGGCGGAACTTGACCCCGCACCATCGCTTATTTTTGCGACCGCTTATGATGAGTTTGCCCTCCAAGCCTTCGAGTTATATGCATTTGATTATCTATTAAAGCCATTTAATGAAAAAAGGATTCGGCAAACATTGGATAAGCTCATGAAGCAGCGTCAAATCGGGAAAGACGAATCCAGGACATCAGCTTCCGCCAGCCGAACCGCGGTGGAACAGACAGGTAAATTGGCTGTAGTGATAGATGATCGGATCGTTTTGATCGACCGGGATCATATTTTGTTCATAGGACTCATGGAAGGAAAGACGATCATTAAAACAGAGGAAAATGAATATAAAATCGGTGACCCTCTCATCGTGCTTGAAAAGAAGCTCGATAAGCGCTCATTTTTACGGGTGCATCGTGGTTTTATCGTGAATGTCATCCATATTTCTGAAATACAGCCTTGGTTCAACTCGACTTATAATCTCATTATGAGTGATGGATCAAACATCCCGGTAAGCCGGACGTATGTGAAGGAGCTAAAGCAGCTCATCGGTTTTTAAAAATTTTCATAATTCTGCATTTTATCTTCTTGATAATGCAATCTATCCCTCGATATCTGCATTATAACTTGAAAACCCATTGAATTCGCTTTCATTGTGATATCATTTTTTTACGATGTAAGTAATAGAGGGGGTTCAAATATGAATGCGGTTACAATTGTCATAGGCTCCATTTGTATATTAATGATTGCCTACCGTTTATACGGGACATTCATAGCACTCAAAGTATTAAAACTTGATGATTCCAAGCCGACTCCGGCCCATAAATTAGAAGATGGAAAAGATTATGTTCCAACAAATAAATGGGTGGCATTCGGCCACCATTTTGCAGCCATTGCTGCGGCTGGTCCTTTGGTGGGTCCGATCCTTGCAGCACAATTCGGCTATTTGCCAAGTTTATTATGGCTTTTGATCGGGGCTGTAATCGGGGGGGCCGTTCATGATGCCGTCGTGCTCTTCGCGTCGATGCGTAAAGACGGCAAATCCCTTTCGGAAGTTGCGAAAGAGGAACTTGGACCTGTAGCAGGCTTCTGTACAGGACTAGCGATGCTTTTTATCATTACGATCACGATGGCAGGACTTTCAATGGTCGTGCTGCATGCTTTGGAAAATAATCCATGGGGGACGTTTGCTGTCGGGATCACCATTCCGATTGCCATGGGTGTAGGGCTTTACCATAAAAAAACCGGCAACCTGAAAGGGGCGACCATCGTCGGGTTCGCGCTCATCATGGCCGGAATTTTACTTGGTCCGAACATTCAAGGAACGGCACTTGGTGAATTATTGACACTTGAAGCGAGTACACTTGCCATCATTTTGCCGATCTATGCTTTCTTTGCTGCCGCATTGCCTGTTTGGCTGCTGCTGGCACCACGTGATTACTTGAGTACATTTATGAAAATCGGTGTATTTGCCGCATTGATTATCGGTGTTTTCGTCGTGAATCCAGAAATCCAGTTTCCTGCGTTTACCGAATTCATTAATGGCGGGGGCCCGATCGTAGCCGGTCCAGTTTGGCCTTTCATTTCAATAACCATCGCCTGTGGGGCGATTTCAGGATTCCATGCATTTGTCGGATCAGGCACAACTCCAAAAATGTTAAACCGTTGGAGTGATATCAAATCCGTTGGTTTCGGAGCGATGCTTGTCGAATGTGTCGTCGCCATCATGGCATTGATTGCTGCGGTTTCGCTGCAGCCAGGAGATTATTTTGCGATTAACTCCACACCTGAAGTATTTCAAACATTAGGCATGGAAACCGTACACCTTGACGAGCTCAGTGAAGAAATCGGCATTAATCTGGAGGGACGGACAGGCGGGGCAGTTACACTTGCTGTCGGCATGACCTATATTTTTACCGAAATACCCTTCTTTGACAAACTGGCTTCATTTTTCTTCCAATTCGTCATCATGTTCGAGGCGGTGTTCATATTAACCGCAATCGATTCAGGGACACGTGTTGCCCGGTACTTGATCCAGGACTTCTTCGGGGAGTTCTATAAACCATTAAAACGAGTCGACTGGCTGCCAGGGAACATCTTCGCCAGCGCGTTAGCCTGCTTTATCTGGGGATACCTGCTTTACTCTGGGGACATCGGTTCGATCTGGGCACTCTTTGGCGTATCCAACCAGCTCATGGCTTCGATTGGACTCATCATCGGTGCGACCGTCGTATTGAAAATCGCAGACAAACGCTGGTATATCTGGACATGCCTAGTACCCCTTGCCTACTTATATGTAACGGTTAATGTAGCAGGGTACTGGATGGTGAAAAACGTATACCTGAACCCGGACTCTGCAGGATTCAGCATCTTGAACGGAGTATTATCGATCACCATGTTAATCCTGGGCTTGATCATTCTGGTTGCCGCCTTGAAAAAATGGCGGGAGCTTTGGAAAATACCTCAAGCAGAACTATTGAAAAGATCAGCATGAGCATAAAAAAATCCGGGCGGAAAACTGCCCGGATTTTTGTTCGTTGCGAACGGTAGAAAATGCCCTCAATACCGTTTCCTTAAAATTAAGACACCAAAACCTGAAAAAGGAAAGTATCAATAACCCCAACTTTGTTAATGATAGCAAATGAGGAGGTGTGATAAGATGGCAAAAGATGTTCTATGTGAAGTGAATAATTGTAAATATTGGGATTCTGGAAACAAATGCAGTGCAGATGCTATTTATGTTGTCAGCCATAAAGGGAACCAAGCATCAAATAGCAAAGAAACGGATTGCAAAACATTTGATCCAGAAATTTAAACAATCGGGGGTAACCATCACTGGTTACCTTCTTTCATATTTATTATTGATAATAAAAATCATTTTCATTCAAGATTATAGAAATTCATATTATTTTTTCTTCATGGAAAGGATATTTGGGCGATATATTTGAGAGTTTGATCGATAAAATCGAAAGTTTGGTCGATATATACTTGAGATTGAGCGATATATCGAGAATTTGATTGATATATACGTGAATTTGAACGAAATACTCAAGAATTCGCACTATACTCGTGAGTTTGGGCAGTTTACTCGTGAGTTTGGGCAGTTTACTCGTGAATTTGAGCAGTTTACTCGTGAGTTTGAGCAGTTTACTCGTGAGTTTGGGCAGTTTACTCGTGAATTAAGAAGTTTTACTCGTGAGTTTGCACTTACCTGAGAATTACTTTTGAAATAGTCAGCCCATCACCGATTGGAATTAGCATGGATTCCAATTGAGGGTGATTGGCCACCTTTTCATTGAATGCCTTCATAAATGCAGTGTATTGTTTAGGTTCAGCATCCGGATCTGCGACACTGCCCCTCGCAAGTACGTTATCCATGACGATTAAAGCACCCGGTTCTGCCAGTTTAATGCAATATTGCAGGTAATTTTCATAATTGTCCTTGTCAGCATCTATAAAGAAAAAATCAAATTTCCTGTTATCACGCTCAAGTTGTTCAAGGCTTTGCAGAGCTGCTCCGGTCATATATGATACTTGGTCGCCAAAGCCAGCTTTGGATAGATTGCGATAAGCTAACTTTGCGTATTCCTCCTTTAATTCAAGAGAGGTTAATTTTCCTTCGCTGCCGAATCCCCTGGCAAGGCAGATTCCGCTATACCCCCCAAGAGCGCCTATTTCCAATACATTTTTAGCTCCTGAAATGGATATAAGCATAGTAAGAAGTTTTCCGGATGAGGGGGATACCGATATGGACGGCATTCCGTTTTCTTGTATGGACGAAATGACTTCTTCCAAAAGGGCATCTCCGGTATAAAACACTGAGTCGATATAACTGTTAATTTGTTTCATTCATTTCCATTCCTTTCTCATTGGAAGTTTCCTTTTCTTCACTTTTCTTATTGGCTGCTTCATTTTCTTGTATTTCAAATAATTGAATGAACTCGTTGATTAACATATCAATTGCTTTCAATTCACCGACTAAGATTTGATTGATGGATTGAAACTCTGGTTTATCTAACTGTTCCATAATGGTTGAACGTTTAAGATTCATCATCTCTAAAAAAGCAATTGCCCTTCCGCGGCGAAACGTTTTGGGGCCACGATGGTGTGAACCATGGTCTTTATGCCTGCCACCGTGATGTCCATCTTTTTTGAATTTTTCATCTCTCATGTTATAACCTCTTTCCATGTATACATATGTATACACTTTCTCTTTTGTTTAATGTATACATTTGTATACAAAATGTCAACTGATAATCGAGTAGAATAATCAAAATGCAGTAATAAAAAGTTTGTCTAAATTGTTATTTAGAGAGGAAAAAAAAAGACTTACATTCAAAGATTTTTTTTGCAAACAGACCGGTTTGTATTAACCAAGGGCAATTGGGATAGCGGTCATGGTTTCCCCATTCTCTGCGAAGCAAAATGGCTACTTGACTGATGTGGCAAATGATTTACCGGTAGCTGCCGCCTCAGGTTCAACACTTGTATTTAAAATTTGTTTGATTTTCGCCATCGTGAATGTGGTGCTTCATTGTTCATGAAAAAACCGAAGTAACAAAGATAAAAAAACAGATCACCATTCAAACGGGTGATCTGTTTTTTTATTATTTTTGAACTTTACTAAGTAAATCTAAAAGCTGTTGTTTTTCCGTCTCGTTCAAGTTGGAAAACTGTGATGCCTGAAAATGCTCTTGTTTTGGAACGACTTCATGAAAAAACTCTTTTCCTTCATCAGTCAATGAAAGGTATTTTGTTTTCCATTCCTGCTCCCGTTTAATCAATCCCATTTCTTCCATTTTCCTTAATAGTTGAGTGATATTGCCTTTCGTCACAAAAAGCTTGTTTGCCAGTTCTTGCTGAGACAATCGTTCATGGGAACCCACTTGAACCAAGATATCGAATTGGGCTGCCGATAGATTCCATTTCTTTAAATGTTGATTGGATTCCCGGATACTCTGATTATATATTCGTGTGATTCGGAACCATAACATTAAACCTAGTCTTTCCTCATTATTAGATGTGAAGGGATGCATGAATGTCACCTCATACTTTCTTTGTCCCAATCAGTTTATGAATAAACTAATTAGGTGTCAAATGCAAAAACTTCCAACTTCTATACAAAGAAACTAGTATAATCTTACGATACTGGTTTCTTTGATTTCTTTATTATGTAGTCGTTAGTTTAGCAAAGATAATAAAAAACAGTGTTAATTCGGCTATAATCACAATATTTGGTACACCGACAAACAAATTAAAAATAAAAAAGAGTCCTAAAATCCCTAAAAATAGCCCTAAATGATAAATTTGCAACCGCTGGTGTTTGTGTCTATATTGGTGGAAAACAAAAGTGGTTGAAATGAAATAGAGCAATACGGAACCAAAAACAAAATAGAGGATGAATGAATAATGGACCTCATGTAAAAACAATAATCTGATGGCTGCTGCAATCATGCTTATAGACATTAAAATAAACAGATGTCCGTAAATGATGATCTGGCCGGAAGATTGTACAGACTTGTCGACTTTCTTCTCCATGTTATCAAAATATTGCCACCACATAGCTATTATCAGGGCAAATGAAATGATGGAAAAGGCTATCGAATCCCAATTTCCTTGTTTAGGTTGAATTACCGCAAGAGTGCTGACAAGAGCTTCCCCAAAGAGAATGATGGTAAATAGACCAAAGCGCTCTAGCAAGTGGGCCGTATTTGTAGGAACCTTTTCTAAGCACTTTCTTCCAAGGATCGGGACAATGATATCAATCAGAATACCCAAATACAACACAGCATACCGAAGCCAAGAATCAAAAAGGACGGAGAATAATGAAATGGCGATTCCAATCCAAAAATACCTTCCCAAAAAAAGTGCTGCCTTTTTTCTAAATCCCTTTTCTATCCGCTGTACAACAAGATATTGGATAGCAGTCACGGCTCTCAATCCAATATAACCAATTAAAAAAGAAACATAATAGGGATCAAAATCAGCAGATAAGCTTGATGTCATGATCAGGACAAAAAACATTTGCAATATCAAAAATAGCCGTTGATGAAATACATCCTTTCCAAACCGGTTAATAAATATGGTTTGTCCTACCCAAGCCCACCAGATAGGAATAAAAATCAATACGAACTTTAATAAATACTCTGGATGGATATAACCATCTTCAACATGCAGTAAAACATGAGTTGCGCCAGCAACGGCCGCCACAAATAACAAATCATAAAAGAGCTCTAACCATGTAACTTTCTTTTCATCCATCTCTGCACTCCTCCCAATCGCCTTATAGTTTATAGTATGTTGGAAATATTCAGAAAATGGAAGGGGGGTTCAATATAACTTTGGGGAAAGCAATTTAGAATTCATGATCCATTATAAGAAGTTCTAATTACCCAATATTAAGTTAAGCCAAATTCAGTAAATATTTAATTAGGAATAACGTCACTTTTTTAATTTTGGTATATTATGGTACTATAGGAGATGATTTCAAACGGGGAGGGAAGTAGATGACCAGAACCATCGGCCTTATTTGTGGCAGTTTACGGGAAAATTCTTATAATCGAATCATTGCTCAATCATTGACAGATATGGTTGATTCGTATCAATTTCGCTGGATCGAAATTAATGATCTTCCGTTGTTTAACGAAGACTTAGAAATAAGTGGGGTTCCAGAAACAGTGGCATCATTTAAATCCGCCATCCAGGGCGTCGACGGTATCATTATCGTGAGTCCAGAGTACAATTCTGGAATACCAGGCGTATTAAAAAATGCATTGGACTGGGCATCAAGACCTCGGGAGTTCGCTGTTCTTACCAAAAAACCAGTTGGCCTGATTGGAGCTACTCCTGGTGGAATGGGAACTGCATTTGCTCAAATGCAAATCAGGCAAGTATTAGAAGCCATGCAAGTTCATGTTCTTCCATTTCAAAAAATGCTGATTTCGCAAGTACATAAAAAGATTGATCCTGATCGGAAAGTGCTTACTGACGATCAAACAAAACGTTATCTTGAGCGTTATTTACAACAATTCATACATTGGATCGATCACACTCCAATTATAGATTAACAATCAATGATTCTTAATCTATATATGATTGACAGGCTATGAGTTTATAGATAAACTAATAGCAACAGTCAGTTAAGTTATAAACTGACTGGAACCAACGAAGGAGTTGGGGGGGATTTCCCTACATATGAACTTTCTTCGATAGCTTTTAATAAAAGGAGGACTTAATAATGTCTGATCTCTATTCCCGTCTTTCCAAAGATGATGCTGCCGTTCTTCTGGTGGATCATCAAACCGGTCTTATTTCCGGGCTAGTGCGTGATTATGGTGTTGATGAATTCAAGAACAATGTTATGGCTCTTGCCAATACAGCTAAGTTTTTTGATTTACCAGTCATTTTAACGACAAGCTTTGAAAACGGACCAAACGGACCGCTCATGCAAGAATTGGAAGAACTCTTTCCTCACGCACCAAAAATAGCTCGGCCTGGACAAATTAACGCATGGGATAATGAAGATTTTGTTAAAGCAATCGAAGAAACTGGAAAAAAACAACTTATCATCGCGGGAGTGGTTACAGATGTCTGTGTTGCTTTCCCGGCACTTTCCGCTTTAAAAGCTGGTTATGAAGTATTCGCTGTCACTGATGCTTCTGGAACAGTAAGCAAACAGGTAGCTGATGCGGCTTTAGCGCGTATGGCCCATGGCGGTGTGCAGCTTATGAACTGGTTTAGCGTAGCGTGCGAATTACAACGTGATTGGCGCAACGATGTCGAAGGTTTTGGAGCTTTACTTTCCAGCCAGCTTCCTGGTTATCAAAATATCATCGGAAGCTATAGGGGAGCTCAGCGCGATTTCAGCAAGCAGATCTAAAGATGACGCACCGATTGAATAAAAGAGGGGATATTTGTTCCCTCTCGGACTGTAGGCAAGCTCGATGAAAATCGAGTTTGCCTACAGTTTTTTAGTATGAGTACAATTATTCGCATTTCACGGGAGTCTCGCACTCCTGTTCCGTTCTTTTAAAACAATTGCTATACTTCATGATTTTTTTATTGTTTTTTTAAGGGACGAAACCATATTGGATTGAAGAAATTTGCGACACTCCTGCCGAATAACTGGCTAGCCGAGAACCCACAGACGCTTGCGTCGAGGAGGCTTGGCAGACAGTCGGCGGAAAGGGAGCGGATTTCTGAAATCTAGCTAGAACTTCTTTTTGAGGTTATGTAAAATATGAACGTTGATTTCCCTTTCATTTTGATTTGATGAAAGAAAAGTTTAGCACCTTTAAAACGGTTCATCATTCTAAACCCCCAGCTTCATCCCGAATCCCTTTTATACCTTGGCCTCATGACCTCACTTGCCTCCAAACTGAATGGTTCATTCGAAAATGTATGAAGTACATAATATCTATAATATCCTCTTCTAAATATTGTCTGTATTGAAAATTGATTACGTGCAGTATTGTGCACAAATGTTTATAGAGTATATTATTGTGCAGTACCTATGACAACATTCGGACTGAGAAACGCTACATTTTTAATAAGAAGTGAGATATCGTAGAAGCAGGGAGAGGGATTGAGAATGTTTTTAGATGAAAGAAGCGCCAATTTACTAAAACTATTACAGCATTCGCCCATTTCAAAAATGAAAGAGCTTGAAGCCCAAACAGGTCTGACGAGAAGGCAAATCCAATATGGTCTGAGCAAAGCGAATGACTGGCTCCAATTTCATGGATATCAACCGATTCAATATAATCGTGAAATGGGCTACTCCTTTTCTGAAACAATCAGGGATGAAGAATTGAATGTAAAACTAACAAAACGCAATTATATATTTTCAGAGACAGATAGGGAAAAGGTCTTTTACCTCATGATCCTGTTAAGCCGAGAGGAATTGTCCGTCTATCATTTCCAAACGATCACCGGGCTTTCACGAAATACGGTGCTGAAGGATTTAAAAAGACTTAAAGAGAAGAACAGGGACATATCGCTCAAAATCCAGTATTCCAAAAAAGATGGCTACGTGGTGATTGGGGAAAGCCGAACAAAGAGATATATCATCGAACGTCTTGTGCATGATGTACTGAACAGTCCCAATAGTGAATGGATCATGGAGTGCATATGGGGAAATCATGAAAAGCAAATCAGCTCGATCCGGTTACAGCTTGAAAGGGCCGAACGTAAATTGGGCATCACCTTTACGGATGAACGGCTTCATGAACTGAGCTATTTATTTCTATGTACAGATCAGCTCATAGGAAAAGGGGAAGAGTTACAGGCAGATGAGAGCTGGGCACCGTTTGTTGCGACGGAAGAATACAAACTGGTTGAGGAAATGACCAGGACGAATGCCTTTCAATCAGTATGGAGCGAAACGGAAAACTTATACGCAACCTTACATTTACTGAGCATGAATAGAACGAAGGATATTTCCCCTCTTAAGGATGATGAAGTCATTCAACACCTTTTGCAGGAAATCGTGGAAGAGTTCGAGAGGCTGGCATTTGTTCACCTAAAAGACAAAGAGCAGCTATGCCAACAATTATACGTTCATTTTAAACCGGCATATCATCGCCTGCGGTATGGCCTCCCGCAAATGAATCCGATGACGGGACGGGTGCAGAAGGTATATCCCGAACTGCATCATTTGACAAAAAAATCTCTGTGGGTGTTGGAGAAAGAGGTTGGCTGTCCAGTATCAGAAGGAGAAGTGGCATATTTCACAATCTATTTTGGCGGATGGCTGCGCAGGCAAGGAACTACATTGGATGATCGAAAACGGGCGATTGTCGTATGCCCGAATGGTATTGGCATCAGCAATATCCTCATTTATACATTGAGGGAATTATTTCCTGATATTTTGTTCCTGGATGTTTTGTCCGTTAGGAATGCGGCTGAATACCCACTGTCGTACGATCTTGTTTTCTCGACAGTGCATATGAGAACAAAAGCGGCATTATTCGTTGTACCGCCGATTTTGGAAATGCAGGACAAACATACATTACGCCAGCAGGTCATGCAGGAATTGTATGGATATACGAGTGAAACTGTGGATGTTGCAGCTTTATTAAAGATCATTGCCAAGTATGCAACCATCCATGAACAGGATCAGCTTGAAAAGGCTTTGAAGTCGAATGTGTATACCCATACACCAAAAATAACCCAATTTTCTTTAAAGGAGGCAGAGAAGCCTGTGTTAGAAGAACTGCTCAATATGCAAACAATCCAATTACAGCAGCAAGTTTCCGATTGGAAAGAAGCCATTCAAGTCGCGGCCAAGCCTCTCGTGGACTTAGGTACCGTCGAAGAACGATATGTGGATGCCATGATTGAGGCAATAGAAACGAATGGACCATATGTAGTGATAACGCCTGGAGTGGCGATTCCCCATGCACGTCCGGAGCAGGGGGTCAGGTCTTTATCCATGAGTTTGCTGAAATTGGATGAGGCCGTGGACTTTGCGCCGGATAAACCGGTCCGCCTGATTATCATTTTGGCGGCCGTAGATAACGATTCGCATCTTCGGGCATTGATCCAGCTTACTCAATTATTGAATGAGCCAGCCAATATAGAAGAAATCTTAAGCACTTCAGATAAATCGGTCCTTATGGAGTACGTTCATAAATATTCGAAGGAGGAAGCGGAATGAAAATCATGGTAGTATGCGGAAATG